>NZ_CP188096.1:4800000-6095893 GCF_050916005.1 Pseudomonas sp. WMBT8 | reverse complement strand
GCACTGCTGCCAAAGTTCCACTGACACGGATATCCCCTAAGTTGAAAGCCGGTGAGGCAAAAACAGCCGCCATTGTAGCGGCGAGCGGCCCACTTATCCACATGTAGGTTGCTCACAGGCCGCCAAGAATCAATGCCTTAACCGTAAAAAAGGCGACAAATGGTCTGTGCATAAGCTCTGTGGATAAGCGCCCCTAAGCTCGTTGTACAAGTGGGGTCGAAAGTCTGTGGGTAACTGGCCTGTGGATAAGTACCCATTCCACACACAGCTTATCCGATAGCGCAGCACAGGCAGAGCACCGTTTCTCCCCCGTGTTGTCATTCTCTGTACAGCACGTGGAATATGGCCTCAAGGTAGTTATCCACAGAAGATCGCGTGCCTAGCTTTTATAAGCTTTACAGAAAAGCTTTAAATAACTTCCTTCTTTATTTTTATATCTATGGCATTGCTCGTCAAAGTCGAACCGCCCGGAATCGGTCTCGATGCCCTCAGATATCTAATTGAAGGAATAGCTGGTTGGAAATTGACCTAGAGGCTTGCTTTCTCTAGAATCCCCGGTCTCTTAAAACGGGGGCCATTCCGGCCCGTTGTGGACGAACCAGGTAACACGCCATGAAACGTACTTTCCAACCAAGCACCATCAAACGCGCCCGTACCCACGGTTTCCGTGCTCGCATGGCTACCAAGAACGGCCGTGCTGTCCTGTCGCGTCGCCGCGCCAAAGGTCGTGCGCGTCTGGCAGTTTGATAATCCGGTACTGGTGGTGAGTCAGGACTTCAGTCGGGAAAAGCGTCTGCTAACCCCCCGGCACTTCAAGGCAGTCTTTGACTCCCCCACCGGCAAGGTTCCGGGGAAAAATCTCCTGCTCCTTGCGCGTAACAACGATCTGGATCACCCCCGTCTCGGGTTGGTGATCGGCAAGAAGAGCGTAAAGCTCTCCGTTGAGCGCAATCGCCTCAAGCGTCTGATGCGCGAATCGTTTCGCCTCCACCAGGAGACTCTGGTTGGTTGGGATATTGTTATCGTCGCGCGCAAAGGCTTGGGGGACGTAGAAAACCCCGAATTGATTCAGCATTTCGGCAAGCTCTGGAAACGTTTGGCTCGCACCAGCAAGCCGACCCCAGCAGTCAGCCCCGAAACTGTAGGGGTAGACAGCACTGATGCGTAAACTGGCCCTCGTTCCGATCCAGTTTTACCGTTATGCCATTAGTCCGCTGATGGCCAGCCACTGTCGTTTCTACCCCAGTTGTTCCTGCTACGCGTATGAAGCCATAGAAAATCATGGCCTTCTGCGCGGTGGCTGGCTGACCTTTCGTCGTTTAGGTCGCTGTCATCCGTGGAATCCCGGTGGTTATGACCCGGTTCCGCCTATCCCTACCTCCCGTTCTTCTTCGATGGCCGAGTAATCATGGATATTAAACGCACGATCCTGATCGTCGCCCTGGCAATCGTGTCCTACGTTATGGTTCTGAAATGGAACCAGGACTATGGCCAGGCTGCCCTGCCGACTCAGAATGTTGCTACCAATCAGTCTGCTCCTGCTATTGCAGATGCACCGTTGGGTAACAATGCTTCCGCCAGTGCCGATGTACCCAGCGCGAATGCCGATACCAGCACCCCTGTAGATAACGCGGTCATCACCAATAAAGACCTCATCCACGTCAAGACGGATGTGTTGGACCTGGCGATCGATCCACAGGGCGGCGATATCGCCCAGCTGAAATTGCCACTGTACCCACGTCGCCAAGACCATCCGGATGTTCCATTCCAGTTGTTCGATAACGGTGGCGAGCGTGTTTATCTGGCACAAAGCGGCCTGACTGGCACTGATGGCCCTGATGCTCGTGCTACCGGTCGTCCGGTTTATTCGACCGAACAGAAGACTTATCAACTGGCTGATGGCCAAAACCAGTTGAACGTCGACCTGAAATTCAGTCACGACGGCGTCAATTACATCAAGCGCTTCAGCTTCACGCGCGGTTTGTACGATCTGAAAGTTACCTACCTGATCGATAACACCAGCGAAAAGGCCTGGACTGGCAACCTGTTTGCCCAGCTCAAGCGTGATGGCAGTTCCGATCCATCTTCCAGCACTGCCACTGGCACCGCGACTTACCTGGGCGCCGCCCTGTGGACAAGTAACGAGCCGTACAAGAAAGTGTCGATGAAAGACATCGACAAGGGCGCGCTGAAAGAAACGGTCCAAGGTGGTTGGGTAGCCTGGCTGCAACACTACTTTGTAACCGCGTGGATCCCGAATAAGGGCGAAGCCAACCTGGTCCAGACCCGCAAGGACAACCAGGGTAACTACATCATTGGTTTCACTGGCCCGGCGTTGACCGTTGCACCAGGTGCCAAGGCTGAAACCAGCGCCACCCTGTATGCCGGCCCGAAAAGCCAGGCGGTACTCAAGGAGTTATCCCCAGGTCTGGAACTGACTGTGGATTACGGCATCCTGTGGTTCATTGCCCAGCCAATCTTCTGGTTGCTGCAACATATCCACAGCATCGTCGGTAACTGGGGCTGGTCGATCATCTTCCTGACTATGCTGATCAAAGGGATTTTCTTCCCTCTATCCGCCGCCAGCTACAAGTCGATGGCCCGTATGCGCGCCGTTGCGCCGAAACTGGCTGCACTCAAAGAGCAACATGGCGACGACCGGCAGAAAATGTCGCAAGCCATGATGGAGCTGTACAAGAAAGAGAAGATCAACCCGCTGGGTGGATGCTTGCCGATTCTGGTACAGATGCCGGTGTTCCTGTCGCTGTACTGGGTACTCCTGGAAAGCGTGGAAATGCGCCAGGCGCCGTTCATGCTGTGGATAACTGACCTGTCGATCAAAGACCCGTTCTTTATCCTGCCGATCATCATGGGCGCAACCATGTTCATCCAGCAGCGTCTGAACCCGACGCCTCCGGATCCGATGCAGGCCAAGGTAATGAAAATGATGCCAATCATCTTCACCTTCTTCTTCCTGTGGTTCCCGGCTGGTCTGGTTCTGTACTGGGTGGTCAACAACGTGTTGTCGATCTCTCAACAGTGGTACATCACACGTAAGATCGAAGCGGCTGCCAAAAAAGCCGAGGCGTAACTTACTCTGTGGATAACCACTCAAGACGCCCCCTCGTGGGGCGTTTTGCATTCTGTCACTTTTGTCTGGGAAACCGCTGATGAGCGCTCCTCGTGAAACCATCGCTGCCGTCGCCACCGCTCAAGGCCGGGGCGGTGTCGGCATCGTTCGTATTTCCGGGCCACTTGCGGGCATTGCCGCCCAAGCGATCAGCGGCCGCGAGCTCAAGCCCCGGTATGCGCATTACGGGCCTTTTTTCGGCGAGGATCTTGAGGTACTGGATGAGGGCCTGGCCCTGTATTTCCCGGGCCCAAACTCTTTCACCGGTGAGGATGTGCTGGAACTGCAAGGCCATGGCGGGCCTATCGTCCTCGACATGCTGCTACAGCGCTGCCTGCAGTTGGGCTGCCGTCTGGCGCGGCCTGGTGAGTTCAGCGAGCGCGCGTTTCTCAACGACAAGCTCGACCTGGCCCAGGCCGAGGCGATTGCCGACCTGATCGAGGCCAGTTCTGCACAGGCGGCGCGCAATGCCTTGCGCTCGTTGCAGGGGGCATTTTCCCTGCGTGTGCATAACCTCACCGAGCAATTGATCAGTTTGCGCATCTATGTCGAGGCGGCAATCGATTTTCCGGAAGAAGAAATCGACTTTCTTGCCGATGGCCATGTCCTGGCCATGCTCGATAAGGTGCGAGACGAGTTATCCACAGTTTTGAAGGAAGCCGGGCAGGGCGCATTGCTGCGCGATGGCATGACCGTGGTGATTGCCGGCCGGCCCAACGCCGGCAAGTCCAGCTTGCTCAACGCCCTGGCGGGGCGTGAAGCGGCGATTGTCACCGAAATTGCCGGCACCACCCGGGATATCCTGCGCGAACATATCCACATTGATGGCATGCCGCTGCACGTGGTCGATACCGCCGGTTTGCGTGACACCGATGACCAGGTGGAAAAAATCGGCGTGCAACGGGCGCTCAAGGCCATCGGGGAAGCCGATCGGGTGTTGCTGGTGGTGGATGCCACCGCGCCAGAGGCCGTGGATCCTTTTGCCCTGTGGCCGGAGTTCCTTGAGCAACGGCCGGACCCGGCCAAGGTCACGCTGATTCGCAACAAGGCAGACCTCACGGGTGAGGCGATTGCCCTGGAGGTCAGCGACGATGGCCATGTCACCATCAGCCTCAGCGCCAAGTCTGCCGGCGATGGCCTGGAACTGCTGCGCGATCATCTCAAGGCCTGCATGGGCTATGAACAGACTTCGGAAAGCAGCTTCAGTGCGCGTCGCCGCCACCTTGAGGCGTTGCGCCATGCCAGTGCCGCTCTTGAGCATGGCCGGGCGCAGTTGACCCTGGCAGGTGCTGGGGAGCTTCTGGCTGAGGATTTGCGCCAGGCACAGCAGCTTCTGGGGGAGATTACCGGGGCATTCAGTTCCGATGACCTGCTCGGCAGGATCTTTTCCAGTTTCTGCATCGGTAAATAACCCTTCGTAGTTCACAGACAGGCCATTAGTGCCTGTCTGTTTTGTCCGTTTCAGGACACCCCTGAGTATTTTCTGACAATAACCTCGCCCCGAGGTGGCCTTGCCGTGGACGGAATTTGCCGCGGCTGATGCTTTTCTGTGGATTAAGCCCTGTGAATAACCGCCCCTGTGCCCAGTTGATAACAGGGCTTGAAACCTGAGTAAAAACCCCGCTGTGGATAACCACCTGTTTAATCCACAGGCTTAAAGCACTTATCCAAGGGCCTCATTGGCACCTAACCACAGACTTTTGAATCTCTGTACAGTACGTAAATAAAGGGATATAGAGATCTATCCACAGAAAGTAGGCTCAGTAGAAATAAACATAAAAACAAAGATTTAATAAATTTCTCTCTTTTAATTTCTATTGTCTGTGATTCATCCACAGCTGGTTAAATTTTGTGCAAAGGGTTCTTTAGGAACGGCTAAGTCCCTATACTTGCCGCCATAGCTCTAAAACTCTTTCAACAAACAATTCCTGATTACCTACATAAGCAGGCACGAGGTGCGTGGTGGATTTCCCTTCCCGTTTTGAAGTGATCGTCATCGGCGGCGGTCATGCCGGTACCGAGGCAGCACTGGCGTCAGCCCGCATGGGGGTCAAAACCCTGTTGCTGACGCACAACGTGGAAACCCTCGGTGCCATGAGTTGCAACCCCGCCATTGGTGGGATCGGCAAGAGCCATCTGGTCAAGGAAATCGACGCCCTTGGCGGTGTGATGGCCATGGCTACCGACAAGGGTGGTATTCAATTTCGCGTGCTCAACAGCCGCAAAGGCCCGGCGGTGCGTGCTACTCGGGCACAAGCCGATCGCATCCTGTACAAGGCCGCGGTGCGCGAAACCCTGGAAAACCAGGCCAACCTGTGGATATTTCAACAGGCCGCAGATGACCTGATCGTCGAACAGGACCAGGTGCGCGGTGTTGTTACGCAAATGGGCCTGCGTTTCTTCGCAGAATCCGTGGTGTTGACCACTGGTACCTTCCTCGGTGGACTTATCCACATCGGGATGCAGAACTATTCCGGTGGCCGCGCCGGCGATCCGCCGTCCATCGCCCTGGCTCATCGCCTGCGCGAACTACCACTGCGTGTCGGTCGCCTGAAAACCGGGACCCCGCCACGTATCGACGGGCGTTCTGTAGATTTCTCGGTGATGACCGAACAGGCCGGGGATACGCCGATTCCGGTGATGTCGTTCATGGGTTCCAAGGAGCAGCACCCCAAGCAGGTGAGCTGCTGGATTACTCACACCAACGCGCGCACTCACGAAATCATCGCAGCCAACCTTGATCGTTCGCCGATGTACTCGGGCGTGATCGAAGGCATCGGCCCGCGTTATTGCCCGTCGATCGAGGACAAGATCCACCGCTTTGCCGACAAGGAAAGCCACCAGGTCTTCATCGAGCCGGAAGGTTTGACTACCCACGAGTTGTACCCGAACGGAATTTCCACTTCCCTGCCGTTCGACGTGCAAATCCAGATCGTGCAGTCGATTCGCGGCATGGAAAACGCCCACATCGTGCGCCCCGGCTACGCCATCGAGTACGACTACTTCGATCCGCGGGACTTGAAATACAGCCTGGAAACCAAAGTGATCGGCGGTCTGTTCTTCGCTGGGCAAATCAACGGCACCACCGGTTACGAAGAGGCCGGCGCCCAGGGTTTGCTGGCCGGGACCAACGCTGCATTGCGCGCCCAGGGCAAAGACAGCTGGTGCCCGCGTCGCGATGAAGCGTACATCGGGGTGTTGGTCGACGACCTGATTACCCTGGGTACCCAGGAACCGTACCGGATGTTCACTTCCCGGGCCGAATATCGCCTGATCCTGCGCGAAGACAACGCCGACCTGCGCCTGACCGAAAAAGGTCGCGAGCTGGGCCTGGTCGATGACGCGCGTTGGGCAGCGTTCTGCAAAAAACGCGAAAGCATCGAACTGGAAGAGCAGCGCCTGAAAAGTACCTGGGTCCGCCCGGGCACCGAGCAGGGCGATGCCATTGCCGAAAAATTCGGCACGCCGCTGACCCACGAGTACAACCTGTTGAACCTGCTGTCCCGCCCGGAAATCGACTACGCTGGTCTAGTCTCGGTAACCGGCGGCGGTGCAGAAGATCCACAGGTGGCCGAGCAGGTCGAAATCAAGACCAAATACGCCGGTTACATTGACCGCCAGCAGGACGAGATCGCCCGGCTGCGCGCCAGTGAAGACACCAAGCTGCCTGTGGATATCGATTACACCGGGATTTCCGGGCTGTCCAAAGAGATTCAAAGCAAGCTGGGGATAACTCGTCCCGAGACGTTGGGCCAGGCTTCCCGTATCCCGGGCGTCACCCCGGCAGCCATTTCGCTGTTGATGATTCATTTGAAAAAACGCGGCGCGGGCCGTCAGTTGGAGCAAAGCGCTTGAGTTCGTTGGTCACCTCGCAACACGCCGAAGAGTTATCCACAGGTGCACGCCAGTTGGGTGTGGACCTGACCGCAGCCCAGCACGAGTTGCTGTTGGGCTACCTGGCCCTGTTGATCAAGTGGAACAAGGCCTACAACCTCACTGCGGTGCGCGATCCGGACGAAATGGTCTCGCGGCATCTGCTCGACAGCTTGAGCGTGATGCCCTTCATCGAAAACGGCCGCTGGCTGGACGTTGGCAGTGGCGGTGGCATGCCTGGCATCCCGCTGGCGATCCTGTTTCCCGAGTCGCAAGTGACTTGCCTGGACAGCAACGGCAAGAAAACCCGCTTCCTGACCCAGGTCAAACTCGAACTCAAGCTGGACAACCTGCAAGTTATCCACAGCCGCGTCGAAGCCTTCACGCCTGAACTGCCTTTCAATGGAATTGTTTCCAGGGCCTTCAGCAGCATGGAGAACTTCAGCAACTGGACCCGCCACCTGGGCGACCTGAACACCCGTTGGCTGGCAATGAAGGGCGTTCATCCAAGCGACGAGCTGTTAGCATTGCCGGCAGACTTCCACCTCGATAGCGAACACGCCTTGGCCGTACCCGGTTGCCAAGGCCAACGCCATCTGCTGATACTGCGCCGCACGGCATGATTGGGAACACAAGCAAGAATGGCTAAGGTATTCGCGATAGCGAACCAGAAAGGTGGCGTGGGCAAAACCACCACCTGCATCAACCTCGCAGCATCCCTGGTCGCTACCAAGCGTCGGGTGTTGTTGATCGATCTCGATCCACAGGGCAACGCCACCATGGGTAGCGGTGTGGATAAACACGGCCTGGAAAACTCGGTCTACGACTTGCTGATAGGCGAGTGCGACCTGGCCCAGGCTATGCACTACTCCGAACACGGCGGTTATCAACTGCTGCCGGCCAACCGCGACCTGACCGCGGCGGAAGTGGTGCTGCTGGAAATGCAGATGAAAGAAAGCCGTCTGCGCAGCGCCCTGGCGCCGATCCGCGAGAATTACGACTACATTTTGATCGACTGCCCGCCGTCGCTGTCGATGCTGACGCTCAACGCGTTGGTCGCCGCCGATGGGGTGATCATCCCCATGCAGTGCGAGTACTTCGCCCTCGAGGGTTTGAGCGACCTTGTGGATAACATCAAGCGTATCGCCGAGTTGCTCAACCCGAACCTGAAGGTCGAAGGCCTGCTGCGGACCATGTATGACCCGCGCCTGAGCCTGATGAACGATGTGTCGGCGCAGCTCAAGCAACACTTTGGCGACCAGCTCTACGACACAGTGATCCCGCGTAACATCCGCCTGGCCGAAGCGCCAAGCTATGGCATGCCCGCGCTGGCGTACGACAAGTCATCGCGTGGTGCCATTGCCTACCTGGCGCTGGCCGGCGAGATGGTTCGTCGCCAACGTCGCAACTCACGCACCGCTGCAGCCCAGCCAACTTAAGGAATCCCCATGGCCGTCAAGAAACGAGGTCTCGGACGTGGACTGGATGCACTGCTGAGTGGTCCGACTGTTACTTCGCTGGAAGAGCAAGCGGTGCAGGCCGACTCCCGTGAACTGCAACACCTGCCCCTGGACCTGATCCAGCGTGGCAAGTACCAGCCGCGCCGGGACATGGACCCGCAGGCGCTGGAGGAGTTGGCGAACTCGATCAAGGCCCAGGGCGTGATGCAGCCGATTGTCGTGCGCCCCATTGGCGGCGGTCGGTTTGAAATCATCGCCGGTGAACGCCGCTGGCGGGCCAGCCAGCAGGCCGGCCAGGAAACCATCCCGGCGATGGTGCGTGATGTGCCAGATGAAACGGCCATTGCCATGGCGCTGATCGAGAATATCCAGCGTGAAGACCTCAATCCTATCGAGGAAGCCATTGCCCTGCAGCGTCTGCAGCAGGAATTCAAGCTGACCCAGCAGGAAGTGGCCGATGCGGTGGGCAAATCCCGTGTGACGGTTTCCAACCTGTTGCGCCTGATTGCGCTTCCGGAAGTGATCAAGACCATGCTGTCCCACGGCGACCTGGAAATGGGTCATGCCCGTGCTTTGCTCGGTTTGCCGGAAAATCAACAGGTTGAAGGGGCGCGACACGTTGTCGCACGAGGTCTCACCGTTCGTCAGACCGAGGCCCTGGTTCGCCAGTGGCTCAGTGGTAAACCTGCACCGGTCGAGACGGTCAAAACTGATCCGGATATTGCGCGCCTTGAGCAGCGCCTGGCCGAGCGGCTGGGCTCTGCGGTGCAAATTCGCCACGGTAAGAAGGGCAAAGGGCAATTGGTTATCGGATATAACTCCCTCGATGAGCTTCAGGGCGTTCTTTCCCACATCCGCTGAAACATTTGCTTATGTAGCGTGCAGTCGGAAATCACTACCCGGCAGTTGAATAGGGGCAGAACCGCCCCTATACTCTGCGCGCATTTTGTCGGCACAAATTATGCCAAGTTATTGATTTCCGGCAGCCGACCATTGAGGAGCAAGAGTGATGGAAACCCGCACGCCAAACACGTTGCCGTTCCATCGCTTGGCCGTTTTTCCGGTTTTATTGGCCCAATTTGTCATTTTGCTGATCGCCGCATTGGCGCTTTGGTATTGGCATGGGGTCGTAGCCGGATACTCAGGACTCTGCGGAGGCCTGATAGCCTTGCTGCCCAATATGTATTTTGCTCACAGGGCCTTTCGGTTTTCCGGCGCCCGGGCAGCCCAGGCTATCGTCCGGTCCTTTTATGCCGGCGAGGCAGGGAAACTGATTTTGACGGCAGTGCTGTTTGCACTGACCTTTGCAGGTGTGAAGCCATTGGCGCCGCTAGCTGTATTCGGCGTCTTCGTGTTGACCCAACTGGTCAGCTGGTTCGCTCCCCTGCTAATGAAAACAAGACTTTCGAAACCTTAGGGCGTTTGAGGCAACCATGGCAGAAACAACCGCTTCGGGCTATATCCAGCACCACTTGCAGAACCTGACCTTCGGTCAGCTTCCCAACGGCGGCTGGGGCTTTGCCCACTCCGCAGCAGAAGCCAAAGAAATGGGCTTCTGGGCTTTCCACCTGGATACTCTGGGCTGGTCGGTCGCATTGGGTCTGATCTTCGTCCTGATTTTCCGCATGGCGGCAAAGAAGGCGACTTCCGGTCAGCCAGGTGCTTTGCAGAACTTCGTTGAAGTATTGGTCGAATTCGTCGATGGCAGCGTGAAAGACAGCTTCCATGGCCGTAGCCCGGTGATTGCACCGCTGGCACTGACCATCTTCGTCTGGGTGTTCCTGATGAACGCCGTCGACCTGATCCCGGTGGACTGGATCCCGCAAGTGGCCATGTGGATCAGCGGCGACCCGCACATCCCATTCCGCGCTGTATCGACCACTGACCCGAACGCTACCTTGGGCATGGCCCTGTCGGTGTTCGCGTTGATCATTTTCTACAGCATCAAGATCAAGGGCATCGGCGGCTTCATCGGCGAACTGACCCTGCACCCGTTCGGCAGCAAGAACATCTTCGTTCAAGCCCTGCTGATCCCGGTGAACTTCCTGCTGGAATTCGTCACCCTGATCGCCAAGCCGATTTCCCTGGCCCTGCGACTGTTCGGCAACATGTATGCCGGCGAGCTGGTGTTCATCCTGATCGCTGTGATGTTCGGCAGCGGCCTGCTCTGGCTTAGCGGCCTGGGCATTGTTCTGCAGTGGGCGTGGGCTGTGTTCCACATCCTGATCATCACCCTGCAGGCGTTTATCTTCATGATGCTGACCATCGTCTACCTGTCGATGGCGCACGAAGAGAACCATTAAGACCAGTCTCGACTAGTCTGATGTCCTTCCCGGTGAAACGGGAAGGTGGCCCCAAAGGGCTATGAAACGATTTGTTTTACCGCTTTAAAATCTAAAAAACCTAAACCATACGACGTAAAAGTCGGGAGGAAAGATGGAAACTGTAGTTGGTCTAACCGCTATCGCTGTTGCACTGTTGATCGGCCTGGGCGCCCTGGGTACTGCCATTGGTTTCGGCCTGTTGGGCGGCAAGTTCCTGGAAGGCGCAGCGCGTCAGCCAGAAATGGTTCCAATGCTGCAAGTTAAAATGTTCATCGTTGCCGGCCTGCTCGACGCCGTGACCATGATCGGTGTTGGTATCGCTCTGTTCTTCACCTTCGCGAACCCCTTCGTTGGTCAACTCGCCGGTTAATCACTCGTTTTTTTGAGTGATTGGTGTGTTGTGCAACGAACGAGCGAGGTATTGGCGTGAACATTAATGCAACCATTATTGGTCAGTCCTTAGCGTTCTTGATTTTTGTTGTTTTCTGCATGAAGTTCGTATGGCCTCCGGTCATCGCGGCTTTGCACGAACGTCAGAAGAAGATCGCGGATGGACTGGACGCTGCCGCACGAGCAGCTCGCGACCTGGAGTTGGCCCAAGATAAAGCGGGTCAGCAACTGCGCGAAGCGAAGGCTCAGGCAGCTGAAATCATTGAGCAAGCCAAGAAACGCGGTAACCAGATTGTTGAAGAGGCTGTTGAAAAAGCCCGTATCGACGCTGACCGTGTGAAGGTTCAGGCTCAGGCCGAGATCGAACAGGAACTGAATGGTGTCAAAGATGCGCTGCGTGCCCAACTGGGTGCTCTGGCCGTCGGCGGTGCTGAGAAGATCCTGGGTGCCACAATCGATCAAAACGCGCACGCGGAGCTGGTAAACAAACTGGCTGCTGAAATTTAAGCGAGGGCGATCATGGCAGAATTGACCACGTTGGCCCGACCTTACGCTAAGGCAGCCTTCGAGCACGCCCAGGCCCACCAGCAGCTGGCCTCTTGGTCAGCCATGCTCGGCCTGGCTGCAGCAGTGTCGCAAGACGACACCATGCAGCGCGTGCTCAAGGCCCCGCGACTGACGAGCGCAGACAAGGCCGCCACGTTTATTGACGTGTGCGGCGACAAGTTTGATGTGAAAGTGCAGAACTTCATCCACGTCGTTGCCGAAAACGACCGTCTCCCGCTTTTGCCGGAGATTGCCGCTCTGTTCGACCTGTACAAGGCCGAGCAAGAGAAGTCGGTAGACGTTGAAGTGACCAGTGCTTTTGCATTGAACCAAGAACAGCAAGACAAACTCGCCAAGGTTCTCAGTGCACGACTCGACCGGGAAGTGCGCCTGCAAGTTGCGGAAGACCCATCCCTTATTGGGGGTGTTGTCATTCGCGCCGGCGACCTGGTTATCGATGGCTCGATTCGCGGCAAACTCGCGAATCTTGCCGAAGCATTGAAATCTTGAGTTTGAAGGGGCAGCAGAGCAATGCAGCAACTCAATCCTTCCGAAATAAGTGAAATTATCAAGGGCCGCATCGACAAGCTCGATGTGACCTCCCAAGCCCGTAACGAAGGCACTGTCGTCAGCGTATCTGACGGCATCGTGCGGATTCACGGTCTGGCCGACGTAATGTACGGCGAGATGATCGAGTTTCCGGGCGGCGTCTACGGTATGGCCCTCAACCTGGAGCAAGACTCCGTAGGTGCCGTTGTATTGGGCGCGTACACCAGTCTGGCTGAAGGCATGAGCGCCAAGTGCACAGGCCGCATCCTGGAAGTTCCGGTTGGTAAGGAACTGCTGGGTCGCGTTGTCGACGCACTGGGTAACCCTGTTGACGGTAAAGGTCCACTGGGCAACACCGAGACCGACGCGGTCGAGAAAGTTGCTCCAGGCGTGATCTGGCGTAAGTCGGTAGACCAGCCTGTACAGACTGGCTACAAGGCTGTCGATGCCATGATCCCAGTCGGCCGTGGCCAGCGTGAGCTGATCATCGGTGACCGTCAGATCGGTAAGACCGCTCTGGCGATCGACGCGATCATCAACCAGAAAGACAGCGGCATTTTCTGCGTCTACGTAGCGATCGGTCAGAAACAATCGACCATCGCCAACGTGGTTCGCAAGCTGGAAGAAAACGGCGCCCTGGCCAACACGATCATCGTGGCTGCCAGTGCTTCGGAATCTCCTGCGCTGCAATTCCTGGCACCGTACTCCGGTTGCACCATGGGTGAATTCTTCCGCGACCGCGGTGAAGACGCGCTGATCGTTTATGACGATCTGTCCAAGCAAGCAGTGGCTTACCGCCAGATTTCCCTGCTGCTGCGCCGTCCACCAGGCCGTGAAGCCTACCCAGGCGACGTGTTCTATCTCCACTCCCGTCTGCTGGAGCGCGCATCCCGCGTTTCCGAAGAGTACGTAGAGAAGTTCACCAACGGCGCAGTGACCGGCAAAACCGGTTCCCTGACCGCACTGCCGATCATCGAAACCCAGGCTGGCGACGTTTCCGCGTTCGTTCCGACCAACGTGATTTCCATCACCGACGGTCAGATCTTCCTGGAATCGGCCATGTTCAACTCCGGGATCCGTCCTGCTGTGAACGCCGGTGTTTCGGTATCCCGTGTGGGTGGTGCCGCTCAGACCAAGATCATCAAGAAGCTCTCCGGTGGTATCCGTACCGCTCTGGCTCAGTACCGTGAACTGGCGGCTTTCGCCCAGTTCGCTTCTGACCTGGACGAAGCGACCCGTAAGCAACTTGAGCATGGTCAGCGCGTTACCGAGCTGATGAAGCAGAAGCAATACGCGCCAATGTCGATCGCTGACATGTCGCTGTCGCTGTATGCCGCTGAGCGTGGGTTCCTGACTGACGTCGAAATCGCCAAGGTCGGCAGCTTTGAACAAGCGCTGATTGCTTACTTCAACCGAGATCATGCCGATTTGATGGCCAAGATCAACGTGAAGGGTGACTTCAATGACGAAATCGACGCTGGCCTGAAGGCTGGCATCGAGAAGTTCAAGGCCACCCAAACCTGGTAAGCCGCAGCGGGAGCCGCAAGGCTCCCGCTTGCTAACCTGATAGGTGTTACATGGCAGGCGCAAAAGAGATTCGCAGTAAGATTGCGAGCATCAAAAGCACGCAAAAAATTACCAGCGCCATGGAGAAAGTGGCGGTCAGCAAAATGCGCAAGGCACAAATGCGCATGTCGGCTAGCCGTCCTTATGCGGAGCGTATCCGCCAGGTAATTGGGCATCTGGCCAACGCCAACCCGGAATACCGCCACCCGTTCATGATCGAGCGCGCCGTCAAGCGTGCAGGTTATGTGGTAGTGAGCAGTGACCGTGGTTTGTGCGGTGGTTTGAATACCAACCTGTTCAAGGCCCTGGTCAAGGACATGGCGGTAAACCGCGAAAACGGCGTCGAGATTGATCTGTGTGTTGTTGGTAGCAAGGGTGCGGCCTTTTTCCGCAACTTCGGCGGTAACGTCGTTGCAGCTATCAGCCACCTGGGTGAAGAGCCGTCGATCAATGACTTGATCGGCAGTGTGAAGGTGATGCTGGATGCGTACCTGGAAGGCCGGATTGACCGCCTGTCCGTGGTATCCAACAAGTTCATCAACACCATGACCCAGCAGCCAACCGTGGAGCAATTGATTCCATTGGTGGCGACCCCGGATCAGGAACTCAAGCACCACTGGGACTACCTCTACGAACCAGACGCCAAAGAGCTGCTTGACGGCTTGATGGTGCGCTACGTGGAGTCGCAGGTGTACCAGGCGGTGGTCGAGAACAACGCAGCTGAACAAGCGGCGCGGATGATCGCGATGAAAAACGCTACCGACAACGCCGGTGATCTGATCAGCGATTTGCAGCTGATCTACAACAAGGCGCGTCAGGCTGCGATCACCCAAGAGATCTCGGAAATCGTCGGCGGCGCTGCCGCGGTTTAACGGTTCAAATATTCAGAGGATCCAGCTATGAGTAGCGGACGTATCGTTCAAATCATCGGCGCCGTTATCGACGTGGAATTCCCACGCGACAGCGTACCGAGCATCTACAACGCGCTGAAAGTACAAGGCGCGGAAACTACTCTGGAAGTTCAGCAGCAGCTGGGCGACGGCGTAGTTCGTACCATTGCGATGGGTTCCACCGAAGGCTTGAAGCGCGGTCTGGACGTTGTCGACACTGGCGCTGCCATCTCCGTACCGGTCGGTAAAGCGACCCTGGGCCGGATCATGGACGTACTGGGCAACCCGATTGACGAAGCTGGCCCGATCGATACCGAAGAGCGTTGGGGCATTCACCGTCCAGCACCTTCGTTCGCCGAGCAAGCTGGCGGCAACGACCTGCTGGAAACCGGCATCAAGGTTATCGACCTGGTCTGCCCGTTCGCCAAAGGCGGTAAAGTGGGTCTGTTCGGTGGTGCCGGTGTAGGCAAGACCGTAAACATGATGGAACTGATCCGTAACATCGCCATCGAGCACAGCGGTTATTCCGTGTTCGCCGGTGTGGGTGAGCGTACTCGTGAGGGTAACGACTTCTACCACGAGATGAAGGACTCCAACGTTCTGGACAAAGTGGCATTGGTCTACGGTCAGATGAACGAGCCGCCGGGTAACCGTCTGCGCGTAGCACTGACTGGCCTGACCATGGCCGAGAAGTTCCGTGACGAAGGTAACGACGTTCTGCTGTTCGTCGACAACATCTACCGTTACACCCTGGC
Organism: Pseudomonas sp. WMBT8; assembly: GCF_050916005.1. Taxonomy (NCBI): domain Bacteria; kingdom Pseudomonadati; phylum Pseudomonadota; class Gammaproteobacteria; order Pseudomonadales; family Pseudomonadaceae; genus Pseudomonas; species Pseudomonas sp. WMBT8. Next base: position 6,080,410 of record NZ_CP188096.1, on the reverse strand, counting down.
CGGTACTGAAGTATCCGCACTGCTGGGCCGTATGCCTTCGGCAGTAGGCTACCAGCCGACCCTTGCTGAAGAGATGGGCGTTCTGCAAGAACGTATCACTTCGACCAAGGAAGGTTCGATCACTTCGATCCAAGCGGTATACGTACCTGCGGATGACTTGACCGACCCGTCGCCTGCGACCACCTTCGCCCACTTGGACGCCACCGTCGTACTGTCCCGTGACATCGCTTCCCTGGGTATCTACCCAGCGGTCGATCCACTGGACTCGACTTCGCGCCAGCTGGACCCGAACGTGATCGGCCAGGAGCACTACGACACCGCTCGCGGCGTTCAGTACGTGCTGCAGCGCTACAAAGAGCTGAAGGACATCATTGCGATCCTGGGTATGGACGAGCTGTCGGAAACCGACAAGCAGTTGGTATCCCGCGCTCGTAAGATCCAGCGCTTCTTGTCGCAGCCGTTCTTCGTGGCTGAAGTCTTCACCGGTGCCTCGGGTAAATATGTTTCCCTGAAAGACACCATTGCTGGCTTCAAAGGCATCCTCAACGGTGACTACGACCACCTGCCAGAACAAGCGTTCTACATGGTCGGCGGCATCGAAGAAGCGATCGAGAAAGCCAAGAAACTGTAATCCAGGCGCCCGGCAACGGGCGCTCATCAGGTTGAGGCAATCAGATGGCTATGACAGTCCATTGCGATATCGTCAGCGCGGAAGGGGAAATCTTCTCCGGTCTGGTAGAGATGGTAATTGCACACGGCGAGTTGGGTGACCTGGGTATTGCCTTGGGCCACGCACCGCTGATCACCAGCTTGAAGCCCGGTCCGATTACTCTGACCAAGCAGGGCGGGGAAAAGGAGGTGTTCTACATCTCTGGCGGTTTCCTCGAAGTTCAGCCGAACATGGTCAAGGTTCTTGCCGACACCGTGCAACGTGCTGGCGACCTGGATGAAGCCTCCGCTCAGGAAGCCGTCAAGGCTGCCGAGAAGGCTCTGCACGAAAAAGGTGCAGACTTCGACTACAGCGCTGCTGCTGTACGTCTGGCCGAGGCTGCAGCCCAGCTGCGCACGCTCCAGCAGATCCGCAAGAAGTAAGCGGCCAAGCCGTCATGCTTCATGCGCGATTGATTAAAAAGGGTAGCCTCGGCTACCCTTTTTCTTTTTTTGCAAAACACTTCTTTGGTCTGAAGCCGGACCGCCCAGGATTGGTAGCCATTCATGTCTCTTGAAATCGTCATTCTCGCCGCTGGCCAGGGCACCCGCATGCGTTCAGCCCTGCCCAAGGTACTGCACCCGGTTGCGGGTAACTCCATGCTTGGCCATGTTATCCACAGCGCCCGGCAACTGGACCCACAACGTATCCACGTAGTGATTGGCCACGGTGCCGATGCGGTACGTGAGCGTCTGGCAGCCGATGACTTGAATTTCGTATTGCAGGACAAGCAACTGGGTACCGGTCATGCCACCGCGCAAGCCGTACCGTTCATCAAGGCCGACACCGTGCTGATCCTCTACGGTGATGTGCCGCTGATCGAAGTGGAAACCCTGCAGCGCCTGCTCAAGCACGTAGTGCCGGGCCAGATGGGCCTGCTCACCGTCGAACTGGACGACCCTACCGGTTATGGCCGCATCGTGCGCGATGCCGGCGGCAAGGTCGCCGCCATCGTCGAGCATAAAGATGCCAGCGAGGCACAACGGGCGATAAGCGAAGGCAATACCGGGATTCTCGCGGTGCCGGCGGCTCACCTGGCAGACTGGATGAGTCGTTTGTCGAATAACAATGTCCAGGGCGAGTACTACCTCACCGACGTCATCGAGATGGCCGTCAGCGACGGCCTGCTGGTCGCCACCGAGCAGCCCCACGACCCAATGGAAGTGCAGGGCGCCAACGACCGCAAGCAACTGGCGGAACTGGAGCGTCACTACCAACTGCGCGAAGGCCGCCGCCTGATGGCGCAGGGCGTGACACTGCGTGACCCGGCGCGTTTCGATGTACGCGGTGAGGTGACCGTGGGCCGCGACGTGCTGATCGATATCAATGTGATCCTCGAAGGCCGCGTGATCATCGAAGACGATGTGGTGATTGGCCCCAATTGCGTGATCAAGGACAGCACCCTGCGCAAAGGCGTGGTGGTCAAGGCCAACAGTCACATCGACGGTGCCGTGATGGGTGAGGGCAGCGATGCGGGGCCGTTTGCGCGGTTGCGCCCGGGCAGCGTGCTGGGCGCCAGGGCCCATGTGGGTAACTTCGTTGAGCTGAAAAACGCACGGATGGGCGACGATGCGAAGGCAGGGCACCTGGCCTACCTCGGCGATGCAGTGATTGGGGCCCGCAGCAACATTGGCGCCGGCGCCATTACTTGCAATTACGATGGTGCCAACAAGTATCAGACGACGATCGGTGAGGACGTCTTTATCGGCTCCAACAACTCACTGATTGCGCCCGTCACCATTGGCGATGGTTCAAACACAGCGGCAGGCTCAACCATCAACCAGGATGTGGATAAGTCGCAATTGGCGGTGGCCCGCGCCCGCCAACGCAACATCGACGGCTGGAAACGCCCGGTCAAAATCAAAAAGACCTGAGTTATCCACAACCTTCAGCCACCACCCATCAATGTGGGAGCTGGCTTGCCTGCGATGGCGATATTTCAGTCACGTTTTCATCGACTGATACACCGCTATCGCAGGCAAGCCAGCTCCTACATTTTTGATCTGGGGCTTCAATAAAATTTCATTCTTCTGCTTGACGATCCTTCGTCAATAGGTTTTGATTGCCTTCGTTATCTTTCGAAACGAAACTTATCATCACCATGTCGAAACGAAATACACCACAACGACGCCACAACATCCTCACCTTGCTCAACGAGCAGGGCGAAGTGAGCGTGGATGAATTGGCCAAGCGTTTCGAAACCTCCGAAGTGACCATCCGCAAGGACCTCGCCGCGCTGGAAAGCAACGGCTTGCTGCTGCGTCGCTACGGTGGCGCCATCACCATGCCCCAGGAACTGGTGGGCGATCCTGCCCAACCGATTTCTGTGCATAAGCGCGCCATCGCCCGGGCGGCGGTCAAGCGCCTGCGTGAACATGCGCGGATCATCATCGACAGCGGCAGCACCACCGCCGCGATGATCCCCGAACTGGGCCATCAGCCCGGCCTGGTAGTGATGACCAACTCCCTGCATGTGGCCAGTGCCCTGAGTGAGCTTGAGCATGAACCGGTACTGCTGATGACCGGCGGTACCTGGGACCCGCACTCGGACTCGTTCCAGGGACAGGTCGCTGAACAGGTGCTGCGTTCCTATGACTTCGACCAACTGTTTATAGGCGCTGACGGCATCGACCTGCAACGTGGCACCACCACCTTCAATGAATTGCTGGGCTTGAGCCGAGTGATGGCCGAAGTCGCCCGTGAAGTGGTGGTGATGGTCGAATCCGACAAGATCGGCCGCAAGATTCCCAACCTGGAACTGCCCTGGAGCAGCGTCCATACCCTTATTACCGATGATCGCCTGCCGCTTGAGGCCCGCGACCAGATTCAAGCCCGCGGCATTACGCTGATTTGCGCGGCAGTCATCTAGGAGAGAAACCATGTGTGGAATTGTAGGCGCAGTCGCTGAACGAAACGTTACCGCCATTTTGCTCGAAGGCCTCAAGCGCCTGGAATACCGTGGCTATGACAGTGCCGGCGTGGCGGTCTTCAGCAACGCGGGCAAGCTCGAGCGCATGCGTCGCCCAGGCAAAGTCAGCGAACTGGAACAGGCCCTGGCCGGTGAGCCCCTGGCGGGCCGCCTGGGCATCGCCCACACCCGCTGGGCGACCCACGGGGCACCGTGCGAGCGCAATGCGCACCCGCACTTCTCCGGTGATATCGCGGTGGTGCACAACGGCATCATCGAAAACCACGAAGTGCTGCGTGAACAACTCAAGGGCCTGGGCTACGTCTTTACCTCGGACACCGACACCGAAGTCATCGCCCACCTGCTCAACCACAAGCTCAAGGACCACAGCGACCTGACCACCGCCCTCAAGGCCACGGTCAAGGAACTGCATGGCGCCTACGGCCTGGCGGTGATCAGCGCTAGCCAACCGGACCGTGTGGTTGCCGCCCGCAGTGGCAGCCCGCTGGTGATTGGCCTGGGCCTGGGGGAGAACTTCCTCGCTTCCGATCAGTTGGCCCTGCGTCAAGTCACCGACCGCTTCATGTACCTGGAAGAAGGCGATATCGCCGACATCCGCCGTGAAAGCGTGGCGATCTGGGATGTCGACGGCAACTCCGTCGAGCGTGAAGCGGTGCAATACCGCGACGGTGCCGAAGCTGCCGACAAGGGCGAGTTCCGCCACTTCATGCTCAAGGAAATCCACGAGCAACCGGCCGTGGTGCAACGCACCCTGGAAGGTCGCCTTGGCGACAAGCAAGTACTGGTAAACGCGTTCGGCCCGCAAGCCGCCGAGCTGTTCGCCAAAGTGCGCAATGTGCAGATCGTCGCCTGTGGCACCAGTTATCACGCCGGCATGGTCGCGCGTTACTGGCTCGAAGAACTGGCTGGCATCCCGTGCCAGGTCGAAGTGGCCAGCGAGTTCCGCTACCGCAAGGTGGTGGTGCAGCCCGACACCCTGTTCGTGACCATCTCCCAGTCCGGCGAGACCGCTGACACCCTGGCCGCCCTGCGCAATGCCAAAGAGCTGGGCTACCTGGCGAGCCTGGCGATCTGCAACGTCAGCATCAGCTCCCTGGTACGTGAGTCGGACCTGACCCTGCTGACCCAGGCCGGTCGCGAAATCGGCGTAGCCTCCACCAAGGCCTTCACCACCCAGTTGGTGGGCTTGCTGCTGCTGACCCTGTCCCTGGGCCAGGTGCGCGGCACATTGGCTGCAGGCGTGGAAGCCACCCTGGTAGAAGAACTGCGCCGCCTGCCGACCCGCCTGGGCGAAGCCCTGGCCATGGACAGCACCGTAGAGAAAGTCGCCGAGCTGTTTGCCGACAAGAACCACACCCTGTTCCTCGGCCGTGGCGCGCAGTACCCAGTGGCGATGGAAGGCTCCCTGAAACTCAAGGAAATCTCCTATATCCACGCCGAAGCCTACCCGGCCGGTGAACTCAAGCACGGCCCATTGGCCCTGGTGGACGATGACATGCCGGTGGTCACCGTGGCGCCGAACAATGAATTGCTGGAGAAGCTCAAGTCCAACTTGCAGGAAGTTCGCGCCCGTGGCGGCCAACTGATCGTGTTCGCCGACGAAAAGGCCGGCATGACCAACGGCGAAGGCACCCACGTCATCAACATGCCGCACATCCACGACACCCTGTCGCCGATTCTCTACACCATCCCACTGCAATTGCTGTCGTACTACGTGGCGGTGCTCAAGGGCACGGACGTTGACCAGCCGCGTAACTTGGCCAAGTCGGTGACGGTTGAGTAATGTTTAGCGGTAACGAGAAAGGGTGATCGTAAACATTAAAGTCTGTCTCGCTTGGAGCCTCCGTGGGCTCCAAGCGACGATCTTCTCTCCCGCTCCTTTTGTGGCGAGTGCTCCACGTTGCGGCTCACCTTCCAGATTCAGATTTACAAAAAAATTCGCGGAGATTGGCAAGTCGTATATTGCGGTTGATCGTGAATATCTTCATGTACAGCCTGGATATTATAGGCGTCATAGCAACTGCGCATGGGAGCTTCGCAGGTTTGCTAGATAGCCTGCGTAGAAAAGGTGGATTGGTCCGAAAAACAGATGATCTAAAACGTTGTTTAGTTTATGAGCCTCTGGCTGTTTCGATAATTAAAACGGTAAATAACTTACTCAGTTTATTATGGCGTACGCACGTTCTTCATCTCGCAGTTATATTGAGGGCGGGCTGGCCTATTGCAGATCATGATGCCCACTATAATCAGTGCGCCCCCCATAAATGTGGGAGCGCTGAGCTGCTCATCCAACAAAATAGCACCCAGTAACACCGCGGTCAGCGGATTGAGCGCGATGAACACTCCGGCACGTGTTGCGCCGATCTGCTCGATTCCCTTGTAGTACCAGATGTATGCCAGCGCTGAGCCTATGGCACCCAAGTACAGCAAGCTGGAAAAGTCGGCAAGCGTTAGAGCTCGCAGTGATGCCTGATTGAATTGACCAGTGACGATAGCGGTCGCCGTCAGCATCGCGGCCCCCGCGAAGATGGAGTAGGTCACCGTATGTAGGGCGCCGATTTCTTTGACTACCGACTTACCGAATACGCTGAAGGCGACCCAACTGAGTACGCAACCAAAGATCAAAAGGTCTCCGCGCCAGTCGCTTTTATCCACGATTAATGTGCCTGACGACTTATTGAGAATCACGACAGCCGCCCCTATCAGGCAAAGGAAAATGCCTGCGGTTTTCATTGCAGACATTTTTTCTCGGAAAAACACATAAGAGAAAAGAGCCATGACGGCGGGATTCAGGGCTACGATCAATGACGCGCGGGAGGCTGCTGTGTAATGTAGGCCATAAAAAAAACAGAGGTTATAAGTATAAATTCCGCAAAATCCCAATCCTACGATCTTGACTAGTTGCGACCGATCAAGCCGGACAAAGCTCTTTTTTAAAAAGAAACCTAGGAACAGTCCGAGTGTGATTCCGGCGAATATAAATCTGACACTGGCGGCTAATAGCGCGGGTGTGTCTGCGGATAGATACCGACCAGCGACAAAGGTACCTCCCCAGATCATTGCTACCAGAGAAAGCTTAAGATAGGTAAGGCTGTCTGAAGTAAGGACCAGTGGATGAGAATGGCTGGTCATGCAGGTGCCCTCTCTTCAACGATCGGTCGGGTCTTGAGTTCTATGTATTCGAGAGTCAGATCAAGGACTTCGCGTTGGGCACGGCTCCCTCCTAACAACGGCCACTGGTCTCGGCTGGTACGCAAGAGCGCCAGGCTTTCGTGATAACGCTTCAAGGTGAACAGTAGAATGCCTTTGAGCACGTCTAAGCCTGCTCGGTGCGCTTCGGGCTCGATGCCAAAGCCGTCGCTTTCGGCGATTTGCTTCTCGATGAGGAGAGTCTGATTGGTCGCAGAAAAGGCAAGCGCAGCATGGATTTTGTGAAAGTAAGAGGTTGATCCAGAGACGCTGCCGGTCCACAAAAGAGCGAGACGTTCCCAGATAGCGGCGAACTTGCTGTCTGTGGCTTTCAAACGCAGGCGCCAGAGAAAACCCACCGCATCCAGATCCTGCTTCGCGAAGGGGCTGTCCTTTAATTCATACAGTTCCTCGAACGCTTGGAGCGCCTGATCGACCTCGTTGCATCGCTCGTAGGCTATAGCCATGTGCCAATAGACGTGCATGCGCATGCCGCTATTTTCGATCCAGTCAGGCTTGCAGTCGATCAGGAAACTCGAAAGTTCCTGCCAGCGGCCCATCTCATGCAATGCGTGGGCAGTAGCATGGATGCCGTAGATGTTATGGGGAATCAGCCTAACCGCCTCAAGGCCCAGTTCAAGGGCTTGTTGGAAGCGCTGGTCTTCACACAAAACAAAAGATTTTATTGCCAGGTAGTAGGAGTACAAGGCATGAGTGTGCGGTATGTGTGGTTCGCAAAACGAAAATTCTGCCGTTAATCTAGGCGTCTTACCAGTACAGAAGTCGAGCATGTGCACAAAAAAAATTGTGATGATGTCGGAGGGGTACGCTTTCAGGTGTTGCGTAAAGAGTGTACGTGCTCGCTCATATTCAAAGTTTACCCAAGCTATAAATGCCTTATGGATCAGTAACAACTCCGGGGGTAAGTTCGATCGTTGATGCATCCGATTGAGAAACAGTTTGAACTTGTAAAGTTCTTTCATCTCGCAACTCGTGATTGCATCGAACCCTAATAGAAGGTCTTTGTACAGTTCCTGAGTCTGGGTGACCGGCATCAGATGCTCGGGTATACCTCGCAGGGACAGGAATGGGCCGTTGATTTCAGGCCACAGTGCCGAAATCCCATCAGTCTTCCATTGGGCGACCATAAAACAATCCTTGGATATAAGTTGGCGAAAAGGGCTGGCCTATCTCGTTATGCCTGTTTCATCTATGCTTACGCAAAATCATGGTCATATGAAAATGAGCGATTACTCATGGATGAAAAATGACGCTGACCCAATTGGAAATTTTTGTCGCTGTCGCAGAGCGGCGTGGCTTCACCCTCGCAGCCGCCCAACTGAAAATATCCCAATCTGCGGTTTCTCACGCAATAAGGGCTCTGGAGCAGGAGTGGGGTGTTGAACTGCTACTTCGGCATCAAGGCCAGATTGAACTGACAGACATAGGGGCGCGAATCCTTCTACGTGTGCAACCTATGCTTGGTCTGGCGGATGCAATTAGGCAGGATGCCAGCGATGCCCGCGGCATGAAACTTGGCACCCTGCGAATTGGTTCATTTGGCCCAACCTCATCCCAGCTTTTGTTGCCGCGGATTCTTAAAGACTACCGCCGCCTTTACCCCAATATTGAAGTTCATGTGAGTGAGGGGCCTGATCGCCAAGTGACGGAATGGTTGTTAGACAGAGAGGTGGACGTAGGGTTTGTCACCTTACCTGAAGCCCAGTTTGATACCTGGCCTTTACTTGAGGACCAAATGGTTGCCTTGCTACCGATTGCGCACCCTCTCGCTTCAAACGAAAGAGTGACATTGGAGGACTTATGTTCTGATCCGTTTGTACTAACCGAGGCTGGTTCAGCCGAACTGGTCTCGCAGCTCTTTGCTGCTGTCAAATTGAAGCCGCGTATTCGCTACAAGACCTCTCAGTTGATGAGTACCTTGGCCGCGGTGGCTCGCGGAGATGGGGTAACGATTGTGGCTGAGTCTTCGTTGCCCGACGATAGCGAGAAGCTTTATGTGGTCAGGATACTCGATCCGGCAGTCAGGCGCCAAGTCGGAATCGCGGTGCTGGATTGCAGCGAGACTACTGCTGCAGCTCAAGCATTCATTGAGTTGGCAGAGAAGATTTACCGGAGTCGTAAGAGTGATTTGAAGGGAAATGGCTTATAAAGAGGGAGTCCCTCCGGTCATTTCAATGCTGTCGAGCGGGTTGATTTGCTGCGCGATGCCGTGCTGTAGCCCAGCCTGCCTAGTTGCGCATTACCTTATTCCAATCAATTTCGTATCCAGCATCCTGGAGCGCCCGGCTGAAGGCTTGCTTCCAACCATCGTCGTTGATCGACGTCCAGACCAAGGGCACGGTCTTCAGGATTAAAAACGGTCCCGTTTGGGGCCCCTCGGGGCTCCAAACGACGTCCTTCTGTGCTTATCCCTCCTAGCAAAACACGCAATTACAGGTGGAAATCGCCCGCCGCCTCCGGCTGGTAAAGCACTTTCCTGATCTCAATGCGGCGGGTCCGATCAGAAATTCGCCAGTCGATGGCGTCCCCCTCCTGATAGCCCAGGATGGCGGCGCCGATGTCGGAATACACGGAATGCTTCCCTGCGGTGCTGTCCGCGTCTTCAGGGTAAACCAGGGCCACTTCGATCTCTTCTTCGTCCAGTTGCAGCAAGGCCCTGGAGTTCATCGTGACGACATTGCACGCCACCTGCTGCGGTTTGACGACAATGGCTCGCTCAAGCTCATGTTCGAGTTCAACAACGGTCGGGCCTTGCTCGAGCGCGATCAGGCTCTCGAGCCTGGCCTTGTCGATTTCAGTAATGTAGATCCTGGTGGAGTCGCCAGCGCCACCTTCGCGCAAGAGCTGGAGATAGCGCCCCGCCGTCATGGAAAATGACTTCAATGCCGGCGTTTCGCTCTCAAGCACAAAGCCGCTGCGCAGAAAGGCTTTCAGCGAGCGCGCGTTGTCCGGGTGGATCTTGGCGATGAGCTTCTTGGCCCGCATGTCGAGGAAGGCCAGTTTCATGCCTTCGCGGATCGTGCGGGCACCAAGGTTTTGGCCCCACTTGTCGCTGTCTCCGATGACCAGGACTATCTCGCAATCTGAGCCGGTCTTGATTAGACGGACAAAGCCCACCGGGGCGTCATGCCGGTCATAGGCCATGAAGAATCGCCCGCCCTGGTTGAATAGATGGGTCAGGATCGGCGATTGAGTCCGATCGATGGCTTGCTCGATGGAGCGGGAGACATGACGCGAATCGCTCAGATAGCAGGTGACGCGCTCATCCTCCAACCAATCCATCAGCGTCAGCGCGTGGGCCCGAGTAATTTCAGGGCACAGCGAAATGAAAGGCTTGTTCATCTTCATCACACTTACTTGTAAAGGATGGAAGCCCGTCATGGCTTTGGCCATGACGGCTCTTTGGGCAACCGACCATGTTAAGACATAACGCAAGCAATGCCGAACAGCCTGGAGAGGTCGAGCAAATCATCTTTTGCCGAACCCTGTCCCTTGGTCCTACCCTGAGGCTCGCCGTAAGCGGCTCCATCAAGTCTTCCAGAAGTCTCGGTGAGTTGATCTTCCCCATACCCTGCGAGTGCCATGTCTTTGCGGGATGTTTTATTTGCGCTGGTCATCCCGATAAGTCCTGGTGCTTGATCTGAGATTAACTACTTACAGTTATCCTGACGGAATACCGCCGACCGACTTGAACAATAGAAATGAATAAACTTTATAATTAATTAACTGTTTTGAAACGATGGTTTAGTGGACGGCTCAAGATGTTCATTATCCCGGTTTCAAGGCTGGCAAAACGCCAGTTCGGCGTCGTTGAGGCGCCTTTTTTTGTGTTATGATCCTGCGCAACTTTGGGCTGGCACCAGGTTCGATAGCGATTGTCTATTTTGCCGCGCCCCAGGTTTTCCTGGCTTGGCCGCTGTTTCGGGCGTGCTTTGAGCCAACTGCTTCAAGGAAGAGCGATTTGAACGTTTGGCAATGGCTACCCCTTCCCGGCAGTGATGACCCTGCGGCTCTGAAACTCTCGGTCAGTGGTGTGAGGTATTCCGGCTATCTATGGCGATCTCGGATAAACGACTCATCCAGTCTTTTAATTAATTTTTGCGAGAGTTGGTGATGGCTTATTTTCCCTGTTTTTTATCTGTCGTTTTTGTCGTTCGTAATCAGGGCGATAAAATAGAAAAAATACTGTCCGAAGCTGCCGAAGTCATTGCGAAAACAGTCAGCGACTATGAGCTGATCGTTGTTGATAACGCGTCCGATGATGACAGTGTCATGGTCTTGAAGGGCCTGACAAGTGAGAAGGGCCTGGCCAACTTGCAGGTCTATGCGCTGACCAAGGAAGTGGACACCGACACAGCGTCCTGGGTCGGCCTGGAAAACGCCTTGGGTGACTATGTCGCGGTCATCGATCCCCTGGTGGACGACATCAACTTCGTCCCCCAGATGCTTGATCAAGCCGTCAGCGGTGCCGATGTGGTCTTTGCCCACAACGAACAAAAGAGCACCCAGAGCCTGGCCTATCGTTGGGCCAACGCGGTGTTCCACAGCATGTACAACCGCTTCAACGGGGTTCATCTTGCCAAGGAAGCGCCTCAGTACCGCATTCTCAGCAAGCGCGTGATCAATTTCATCCTGCAACACCCCCAGCCTTCGATGACGTATCGGCATCTGCCGGCCACCGGTGGTTTTGCCCGGGCCTACCTCAAGTACAGCGCCGTGCCCCAGGCCTCCAGCCCCAAGCGGCTGGGCGACAGTATTGATCGTGGCGTGCGCTTGCTGGTTTCCACCACGCGCGCGCCTATGCGCCTGGTGACCTACCTTTCGCTGTTTGGCGCGGTTGCCAACCTGGTGTACTGCGCCTATGTGATCTCGGTGGGTATCTTCAAGGCTGATGTAGCGCCTGGCTGGATCAGTTTCTCGCTCCAGCAGTCGGGCATGTTTTTCCTGATCTCACTGGTGCTGCTGGTGCTGGGTGAATACATCCTCAACATGGCCAGCCTGTCGAATGAAGGGCCGCTTTACCATGTAGGCCAGGAGTTCACCAGCGCGCGCATGACCCGGCGCGAGAAGCTGAACATTGAAGAGGTAGCACCAGGTTCGGTCGCGCCCAAGGCTCAGCCCAGCGAACGAGTTTCCTGATGTCGAGCGCCCAAGCCAGCCAGCCTGAGCAGGATGCCGTCATCATCGGTGGGGGGTTTTACGGAGCAGCCATTGCGGTCTACCTGGCCAAGCAACGGGGCTTGAAACGGATCCTGTTGGTGGAGCGCGAGCCGGCACTGATGATGCGCGCCAGTTACAACAACCAGGCACGTGTGCATAACGGCTATCACTATCCGCGCAGCTTCACCACGGCCTATCGCAGCCGGGTCAACCTGCCCAAGTTTGTCCAGGACTGGCCGCAGGTGGTCAAGCAGGACTTTACCAAGCTGTACGCCATTGCCCGGCGCAACTCCAAGGTCACGGCCAAGCAGTTCGAGCGTTTTTGCCGGGACATCGGTGCGGACCTCAAACCCGCCGATCCAGCGCTGCGCGACTTGTTCGAACCACGTTTGATCGAAGAAGTATTCCTGGTCGAAGAGTATGCGTTCGACACCACTCGCCTGGCAGCCTGGGCGGCTCGCGAGCTGGCAGAAAGCGCTGTGCAGATCCGTTACCAGACACGGGTCACTTCAATTTCCAGGGGCGCCGAGGCGCCTTTGCAGGTGGTCACCCAAACCTCCCAGGGCGAGGAAGCACTGACGACTTGTCGCTACGTCTTCAACTGTACGTACAGTGGCCTCAATCAGTTTGCGGGTGATTTCGCGGGGGTCGGTACCGGCCTCAAGCAAGAGATCACGGAAATGGCCTTGATGCAGATGCCCGAATCCCTCGAGGGTTTGGGCGTCACGGTGATGGACGGCCCGTTCTTTTCACTGATGCCATTCCCGGCCCGTGGGCTGCATACCTTGTCCCATGTACGCTATACGCCGCACTTGCACTGGAACGATGAAAAAGGCCTCGACCCCTACGAAAAGCTACGGCTTTATGAGCGCGATACACGGGTCGATCGCATGGTCAGGGACGTCGGGCGGTATATCCCCGAAGTGCTCAAGGCCCAACACAAGGATTCGCTGTTCGAGGTCAAGACCATCCTGGTGAAGAACGAAGGGGATGATGGACGCCCGATTCTTTTCGAAAAGCACGCCGAGTTGCCAGGTTGCTTTTCCGTGCTGGGTGGCAAGATAGACAACATTTACGATGTGCTTGAAAAACTGGATACCGAGAGTTTTTCCCATCAAGGTCAATAAAACTTCAGGTTTGGAGCGGAAAAAGATGAATTCGCTTATTGGTTTCTCCGGGTTTGTCGGGGGCACGCTTCTTAAGCAGGCTTGCTTCGAGGACTTGTACCGGTCCACCAACATCGGTGAGATAGAAGGCAAATCCTTCGACCTCGTGGTCTGTGCCGGCGCCCCGGCGCAAAAATGGATTGCCAACCGCGAGCCTGAGGCGGACCGCCAGAAGATCGAAGCACTGATCGCCCATCTGAAAACCATCCAGTGCAAGACCTTCGTGCTGATCAGCACAGTGGATGTGTTCAAAAGCCCTATCGGCGTTGATGAAGACACCCCGGTCGATGAGTCCGGCCTGCATGCCTATGGCCTGCACCGTCGGCTGTTGGAAACCTTCGTTGAAAGTCATTTTCCGAATCACTTGATCGTTCGCCTGCCGGGGCTCGTCGGGCCTGGATTGCGTAAAAACGTGATTTTTGACTTCCTCAACGACAACAACCTGCAGGCGATCGATAGCCGGGGCGTGTTCCAGTTCTACCCGATGATCAACTTGTGGTACGACATCCAGACCGCACTCGAGGCGGGGCTCAAGCTGGTCCACCTGACTGCCCAGGCAGTGAGTGTCGCCGACATTTCGCAGAAGGGCTTCGGCAAGCCTTTCACCAATACCCTGGCCAATGCGGCTGCTACCTATGACATGCAGACCAAGCATGCGCAGCTGTTTGGCGGCACTGGGCGCTATCAGTACAGCGCTCGCGAAACCGTGCAGGCCGTACGGGCCTATGCGCAGTCGGAGCCGCTCAAGGCCGCATCGGGAGCACAGGCATGAGGCTGGCGATTTCCAATATCGCGTGGGAAACCACCGAGGACGAAGTCATCGCTGAACTGCTTGCGCGCTTTGCCGTGGATGCGATTGATATTGCACCGGGCAAATACTTCCCCGAGCCTGCCAAGGCCACGGACGCAGAGATTGCGCGGGTCAAGGACTGGTGGGCGCAACGTGGTATTGCATTGACCGGCATGCAGGCACTGTTGTTTGGCACGACGGGCCTGAATGTCTTCGGCTCCGTACAAAGCCAGGCGGCCTTGCTGCAACACCTGGCGGGCGTGTGCCGCATTGGCGCAGGCCTGGGTGCGACACGGATTGTATTTGGCTCGCCAAAGAACCGAGATCGCAGTGGTTTGACCGACCAGCAGGCGCAGGATGGCGCTGTGGCGTTCTTCCGGCAATTGGGCGATATCGCCCAGGCGAGCGGTGTGACAATCTGCCTGGAGCCCAACCCCACCTGCTACGGGGCGAACTTCATGACCAACAGTGCACAAACCGCAGTGGTGGTGCGGGCAATCGACCACCCGGCGATCCGCATGCAACTGGATACCGGGGCGCTTGCGATCAATGGTGAAGACCCATTCACCGTGCTTGAGGACTGTGCCGAGTTGATCGGGCATATCCACGCCAGTGAACCAGACTTGCTCCCGCTGGGTGACGGCGGTACTGACCATGAAAAAATGGCACGTGCCGTAGCCCACTACTTGCCCGGGCATGTGGTCACCATTGAGATGGTGGCGACCAAGACCGAAGCCCATGCGCAATCGATCGAGCGTGCGCTGCAGGTTGCCCGCCAGCATTACCGCGCCTGCGACGAGGTGACGGCATGAGCATCAAATGGATCATCTTGATCCTCGGTATCTTGTCGAACGCCTCCGCCAGCGTCCTGGTGAAGATGGCGATGATGCCCCCGCGCAAATTCCCTTCCTTGAGCGACCCGATGGCGGCACTCAGCAACTGGCCGTTCTGGGTCGGGCTGGTCCTGTATGGTGCTGCGTTCCTGCTTTATGCCGCAGCATTGGCCCGTTTGCCGCTGAACGTGGCACACCCGGTCCTGACGGCCGGGGCTATCGCGACGGTCGCCCTGTTTTCCCTGCTGTTTTTCCGTGAGTCCTTCCACTGGACCACGGGAGTCGGCATCGCCCTGGTTATTGCTGGCGTAGGGCTGATCACAGCTCGCGTCGTTTGATGGAAATTAAAATGACTTCTTCTGATATTGCTCCCGATGTACGTGCCGGCTGGCAGGTACCGTCCTATGACACGCCACTCTGGCTAGGTCGCCAGCACCCCTGGTGCGTGGTCATTCCGGTCATCAACGAAGGCGACCGGATCAAGAACCTGCTCGCCCGTATGGCGGCGTTCAACATCGCGGACATGGCCGACATCATCATCGTCGATGGTGGCAGTTCTGATGGCTCGCTCGAGTTGCAATCACTGCAACAGGTGGGTGTGCGCGGCCTGCTGGTCAAGACTGCCCCGGGCAAGTTGAGCGCGCAGTTGCGCTGCGCCTACGCCTTCGCCCTGGACCAGGGCTACGAAGGTATCGTGACCATCGATGGCAACGACAAGGATGACCCAGAGGCCATCCCGCGTTTTATCGAAGCGCTGCAGCAGGGTGTGGATTTTGTCCAGGCTTCGCGTTTTGTCCAGGGCGGTGTTGCCGAGAACACCCCCAAGTCCCGCGATTTTGCTATCCGTTTTATCCATGCGCCGATGCTGAGCCTATTTTCCGGCTTCAAGTGGACAGATACCACCCAGGGCTTTCGTGCCTACAGCCGCAAGATGCTGATTGATCCGAAGATGGCGATCTTCCGTGATGTGTTCGATACCTACGAGCTGCTTGCCTACCTGTCGTATCGCGCGCCGAAACTGGGCTATCGCTGCGTAGAGCTGGCGACCGTGCGCCGCTACCCCCAAGGTGAAGTACCTACCAAGATCAGTAGCGTAAAAGGCAATCTTTCGGTGCTGGCGGTATTGTTCCGAGCCTGTTTTGGCAAGTACAACTAAAGATCTGGTAGTGAAATGTTCAAGCATCTGGAAATGAATGAAAGGGTTTCTTCAGTGCTGGCGTGCGTGGTTATCACGGCGTTTGCACTGTTGTTATGTCTGGGTATCTCGACCGCACCCAAGTATGCCGACTTCATCGTGGGCTACATCAGTTGGACCGCAGATACCAAGTTTCAGGACCAGGTGGTTGCTCCAGTATTCATCGCCGTTCTTTTCTGTGCGTTGCTGTTTTTTACCTCCTTGATGGGGCGCCAGAAGAAACAATTCGGTAGCGACAGCGCACTGGTTTTATCCAACCAATGGTTGTGGTGGTCGCTCCCTGCGATTACCGCTATTGCATGCATGGTGCTTGGCACGGATTTCGAGCCGAAAGTCCTCTACTGCTCGGTGTTTGGTGTCTCGTTTATCGCTTTGGCAGCCACGGTTGGCGCGGTCAAAAAAATCAATGTGGACCCTCGGATATTCGGCCTGGGGGCGCTCGGTATCCTGTTGCTGGCGCTGGTACAGCTGGAGGTGGTGTTGGCGCTGGGCCGCGCGCCAGCTGCCTGGAGCGATGGGGTTGAGTTGTCCAGATACGCCAAGCCCACCTATGGGATAGCCATCGTCGGATGGATCCTGGGTATGGCATACATCGTGTGGAGCCCCAAGGGTTTTGCGCGAATTGCCCCATGGCTGTTGATGGCTGGTCAATTGGGTCTGTCGACCTTTTACCTGGCGCTGTATCCCGCTCGCATACAAGAGCCAGATGGCAGTATTTCCAAATACGAGACCACGGTCTGGTTGAAGATACTGGTTATCGGAATGCTGGTTTGGGGCGTGGTGGATGTACTGCGGCGTTTGCGTCGGTATACATCAACCAGCGACATTGCCACGCTGCTTTCGCCTATCGCGTTTTTCGGCTTGCTGGTGGGCTTGAAAATGGGCACGACCATTTTCCCCAACATCAGCGCCGACGATTATCACTTCGGTGAAAGCTTGTTGGGCTGGTGGTCCTATATGCAGGGGGCTATTCCCTATATTGATTACGTTCCTGCCCACGGCATCATCGGCGATGACCTGACCCAGTTCTTATCATTTGTGTTTTATGACGGTTCTGCCGGCAGCATTATTCATGTCGGTAATCTCAGCATCGCGCTGTTGTCTTTTGCCGCCTTCCTGTCGCTCTACTATTTTTCGCGCAGTATCGGGTTGGCGTTTGCCGCCATCTTCTTCCTGACGGCCAATATTATCTGGCTGTTTCTGATCCCGTTTCTCTGCCTGTGGTTGAGCCCGTCGTTGCGCCAGCGTCCCGAGCGCTGGCTGCTGGTCTGGATGATCACGGCGCCGCTGGTAGTCCTCGGAATCCCGCCACAAGGGCTGCTGCTTGCGGCAGCGTCTGGGGTGATGGCTGCTTATTACGCCTGGCACCTCTGGAAAGCTCCACGCCCCCGCAAGCTGAAGGGCATTCTGATTACAGGCGTAGTGCTACTGGTGTTGGCGGTGGTTACGCCCGCAGGGATCATGCTGTTGGGGGCTATCCGTTATGTCCTGGAAAATGGCCCTATCAACCAGGTTGCCTACGGCGTGCCATGGGCGTTGAGCTGGGAGGGCGCGCGCAAAGGCTTTGTGTTTGAAGCCTTGCGCATGTCCTGGATCGCTATTCCTCTGGCGTGCCTGATCTTGGTACATCGCTGGTTCCAGACACCCGAGCGTCGTCTCGACACCTTGCTGCCATTGCTGGTGGTGTTCCTCTTTGCGCTGTTGTTGATCCCTTATTCGATGGGACGCGTCGACCCAGGTGGTATGTCTCGTCCGGGGTTGGCGGCGAGTTTCGGCTGGGCGATCCTGTTGCCTGTCGCGTGTTGGGGCATGCTCAGTGCGCGCAATAAAGTGGTCATGGTTGTCCTGGCTGCGAGCATGAGCGCATCCCTGGGGTTCTCGCCGGTATCGATCAATAACCTGGTCAAATCCACTACGGCTGTTATCAGCACTCAAGGGTTGGGAATCAGTGATGGCGCCGCGGCAGGCCTGCCGAATATCGGCCGCTCCTTTGTACAGCCTTTTCACTGGGACAGGCTGACCCGTTTGTCGCGAGTATTGGCGGACAATGTTCCGGCTGGCGAAACCTATCTGGACCTGACTTCCCGCAACGCCCAGTACTTCTACCTGGGTTATCGGCCCCTGCTGCCGGTCACTGCGGCGTACAACATGGTGTCGCCATCCCAGCAGTTGCGGGCTATCGAGACCCTCAAACAAGACCTGCCGACCATCGCCTTGCTGGAAGGGATGAACATCATCCACGACGGCGGCGGCCTGGCGCTGCGTAATCCGTACCTGTATCGGTTCGTTGTCGATCACTACGACCCGGTCTATGTGGATGGCTTCATTCTCGGGCGTAAAAAGGGCAGCGCCTCGGCGCCAGTCACCAGTATCGAAATACCCCTGATGGACTTCACCGATGCGAACTGGAGCCACGGCATCAATCGCACTGTCGCAGCGCTCTATGTGTCCGATCCGGGTATGTTGGCGGCGTTGAAGGTGGGTGATCAGATTCAGGTCAACCAGAGCGAGATTCGCCGGATTCGCGAGATACGTGCCGCGGGTCAAAGCATATGGCTGGAGGGCCCGGCGTTGCAGGTTTCCGACGCTGACCCGATCAGCCACCCACGCTTGATCGAACCTCGCCCCGAAGCGATAGCCGAGTACCAGGCAGCCTTGCTGCAGCGCGCTTTTGCATCACCGGACCTGAAGAAAATCCCGGTTGCCTGGGGCCGTTCCCAAGTCTCCCTGAACAACAAGATGGCACTGATCAACAGTCTGGATGACGTAAAGCCGAGCCTCAATCAATTGGTGGCACAAGAAAGCAGCTACCGAGTGGATGGCGGTGATCCGTCGATGAGTTTCGATCTTGCGGCGTTGAATCTGTCTGGTCACGACGCTGGCCTGCTCAAGTTCGAGTTCCGCTGCTCCGGCCGCGCCGCCGAGCCGCGTATGCAGGTGTTCTGGTGGGGGGATGGGCAGCAGGGGCCGTTCGAGGCCTCCAGCGTTCGTTTCAATGCAGAGGACGGGACGTTGATCGTGCCACTGGATGCGTCACCGCGCTGGTTGACGTTGCAGCATGTGAAGGGCATCCGGATTGATCTGGACAATGCCGGCGCTTGCAGCAGTTTCAAGGTCGATAACCTGGGGCTCTACCAGCGACAGCACTGATGTAAGGTGCTCGCAACCCACAAGACCCGATGTCTCTGGCGGACATCGGGTCTTGTCGTTTCAGTCCTGTGGGGTGCTGCTCAGGTCCACCAATACCGCACCAGATGAAAGAAAATCGGCGCCGCAAAACACACTGAATCCAACCGATCCAGCATCCCGCCGTGACCTTCGATCATATGTCCCCAATCCTTCACGCCTCGGTCGCGCTTGATCGCCGACATCACAATCCCGCCGGCAAAGCCCAGCAGGTTGATCAGCAGTGCAATCAGGAAGGACTGCCAGGGGTTGAACGGGGTGGTCCACCACAGCGCTGCGCCGATCAGGGAGGACAGCAGGATCCCGCCGACAAAGCCTTCGACGGTTTTCGACGGTGACAGGTTGGGCGCGATCTTGTGTTTGCCGAACAGTTTGCCGCACACGTACTGCAATACATCCGAGAGCTGCACCACGATCACCAGGTAGGCGATCAGCAGCAGGTTGCGGCCCTCGTAGCCGACGATATCGAGGGTCAGCAGCGCAGGCACGAAGGACACGCAGAACACCGCGATCATCAGCCCCCATTGCACTTTCGATGCGCGCTCCAGGAAGTGCGTGCTGTCGCCGCCCAGCGACGCCAGGATGGGCAGCAGCAGGAACACGTAGACCGGGATAAAGATCGAGAACAGGCCGTACCAGTCAAAGTAGATCAGCAGGTATTGCAGGGGCAGCGCCAGGTAGAACGCGGCGACCAGTGCCGGGTAGTCGCTGCGGCGGGTGGGCGTGAGGGTGAGGAATTCGCGCAGGGCGTAGAACGATACGGCGTAGAACAGCAGGATCACCGCGCCGGTGCCGAGCCAGAAAGCGATGCCGATCACCACCACCATCACCCACCAGGCATTGATGCGGGCGTTGAGGTTGTCGATCACCGCGTTGGCTGTGCCACGGGTGCGCAGCTTGAGGATCAGGCCGATCAGCGAGGCGAGCACCAGGATCATGCCGATGCCGCCGAACAACATCAGGGTTTGGCTATCCATGTCAGGAATGCTCCGGGGCGAGGGCGAGCAGGGCGTCGCGGCTGCGGGCGAGAAACAGGGCCTTGTCTTCACCGTCCTGCAATTGCAGCGGTGCGCCGAAGCTGGTGGTGCACAGCAGCGGCAGCGGTAGCACCCGGCCCTTGGGCATCACACGGTTGAGGTTGGCGATCCACACCGGGATCAATTGCGCCTGTGGATAACTTTTTGCCAGGTGATACAGGCCGCTCTTGAAGGGCAACAGGCCATCTTCGAGGTTGCGTGTGCCTTCAGGGAAAATGATCAGCGAATCGCCCTGTTCCAGGGCCTCGAGCATCGGTTGCAAGGGGTTATCCACAGGGTCTTTGCGCTCGCGGTCGATCAGCACGCCGTTGAACACCCGGTTGATGATGTAGCGGCGCAAGGCGCTCTTGTTCCAGTAGTCGGTGCCGGCCACCGGGCGTGTGGCTTTGCGCAGGGTCTGCGGCAACGACGCCCACAGCAGCACGAAGTCGCCGTGGCTGCTGTGGTTGGCAAAATAGATGCGCTGCACCGGTTCCGGGGCGCAGCCCAGCCACAGGCTGCGGGCACCGGTCACTGTGCGGGCCATGGAGGTAATCAGGGTCGCGACCACGGGTTCGAACATGAGGATTCCTTATCCGGCGAAGGGCAGCCACGGGCTGGCCAGGATGACGGCCAATGTCAGTAACACTTGCGCGCCCAGCAGGTAGGCCTGTTTGCGCAGCAATTTGAGGGCACCACGCCGACGTTCGGTCCAGGGGCGGCTGGGGCGATTGGCAGGTTGCAGGCCCAGGGCTTGCAGGGTCTGGTCCAGTTCGCCGGTACGTTCTATGTCCTTGGCCATCAGCGCAAACAGGTCGGCGTCGAAGGCCACCCGCAGCGCCCAGTACTTTTGCAGCAGCCCGAGGATAATCATCCACAGACTGAGCAGCAGGCAGATCGGCGTGATACTGACCATCAACAATTGCGCCAGGCCAAACAGCACCCCGAGCAAGGTCAGGCCTGTGGATAACTGATCCAGCGAACGGCCGCGGCGCAGCAGGCTGGCGACTACCTGAAGGTGCATGTCAGCGGGCATAAGGCAGTGCTCCCAAGGCTTGACGGTGATTGGCGTGCAGGACCACATCCGGTCGTGCTGTACGAATAATAGCCAGTGCCTCGTCTACCGTGCTCGCCCGCCCGCTGTGCAGCAGCCATGCCGCCACGGCGCTGGCACTGCGCGAGTAGCCGAGGGCGCAGCACACCAACAACGGCCCGTGTTCGCGCAAGCGCTCAATGGCTTGGGCCGCCTCCAGGCACTGTGCCGGTGTGGGGGCAGTCAGGTCGAGGACGGGCAGGGCATGGTAAGCGCGGCCTTGTGGATAAACAGGCAACTCGGCACACAGATCGACCACCGCATTGAATGAACTCAGCTGTGCTGGCGTCGGAATTCGCCCCAACCACACGTTATCCACAACCCGGTCAGGCTGTGGATGCTTGCGCGTCCACAGCCGCGAGTTGAGCCACGCCGCCGCGAGATAAGGCGCATACAGCCAGCGTGCTGCCGGGCTGAGGCGGCCATCGGCGCGTTTCTGAAAGCCTGCGGCGCCCAGCAGCCAGTAGTTGAGCGCCACCAGCAACACCGCGACGGCAGGCCACAGCAGCCATAACCAGGCGCCGCCCCCGGTAAAGGCCGCTATCGCCAGCACCAGGGCGCCCACGGCGTAACGCACACCCAGGCGCCAGCGTTTCGGGTCTTTGGCCAGGCGCGCATGCAACAGCGGGCTTGGATGATCCACCGGCCAGAGCCACACGCACAGCCAGCCGGCCAGGGCGCCTGTGGGTAAGTCGATAAAGTGATGTTGGTACGTGGTCAGCACCGAAACACCAATCAAAGCGAACCAGCCATGCACCAGCCAGCGCCACAGGCCTTGGCTATGCCGCTGGTACATGACCCACAGGATCACCAGCAAAGCGATATGCAGCGACGGCGCCTGGTTGAACGGTTTGTCGAACCCCGCCAGCACCGCGAACAGCCAGCCGAACACGCCGTCCATTTCCGGGCGCTCAAAGGTGAACCGCAACGGCCAGAGCAGGAAGCAGCTCACGGCAATCACCTGGGCACTGAGCAGGCGCAGGGCATGTTGCTTGAGCTCATGGCGACTGTTGGGCAGCAACAGGGAGAAGCCGTAGAGCAGGTCGATCGACCAGTAGGGCACGATGGTCCAGGCCCAGAACGGCATATGGGTTTCCCAGCCGAACACCAGGGTGCCGACATCGCTGCGCTGGCTGGTGACCCAGGTGGCAAAGCCGTAGGTGCTGAAAAACAGCGGCGCCAGAAGCAGCAGCCACAGCAACGCTGGTTTGAAGAGGCCCGGTTCGCGCATGGTCAGATCTTCTGCGCCAGCGACACGCTGAAGATGCCCCATTCATCCACACGCTGGGTGATCTTGCGAAAGCCTGCCGCTGCCACCAGTTGATCCATCTCTGCCTGGCTGCGACGGCGCATCACCCAGGCCTGGCCCTGGCGATGGCTGGTCAGGGCACGGGCGATCAGTTCCAGTTGCGGGTGCCACGGTTGGCCGGTGTACACCAGGTAGCCCCCGGGCTCCACGGCTTCGGCCAGGCCGGCGAGGGAGCCGCCGACCATGGCGTTATCGGCAAACAGCTCATACAGCCCGGACACCACCGCCAGTGTCGGCTTGGGCGCCAGCGCTGCGAGGTCGGCCCGGTCGAAGGCATCGCCTTTGACGAACTGCGCAATATCCCCCAGGCCTTTCTCGCGAATCAGCGCGCCACCGTCGCGCACGTTGATATCGCTGTAGTCGCGCAACAGGATCGATTCGGGCAGTGGAGAAACGCCCTGCAAGGCTTCCAGAATGTACCGACCGTGCCCAGCGGCGATGTCGACGATGCGCACCTCGCGCCCGTCGTCGCGCAGCTTGGCCATGGCCAGGCGCAGCAACTCTTCAACGTGCAGTTTGCGCTGGCGGATCCCGCGCCAGCCGATGGAGTTCAGGTAGTTGGTGTCGATCATCCGCCCCAGCGCGCCTTTGCCGGTGGGGGTGTTGCGGTACACGTAGTCCAGGGTGCTGCCCGAGTCGAAACCGGTGTCGAAGCCCAGCTTCACCCCCTCGGACAACTTGCGGCCCAGGCCCATGCTGGCGCGGGTCATGCGCCAGTACAGGTCACGCAGGGAGTTGCGCGGCAGCGGCGCGGCGAGGGATTCGGATTCGGCGCAGGTCGCGCCGATCTTGTCGGCGTCCAGCAGGCTGGCGCGGTCCAGCGGGTGGGCAAAGTTTTGCAGGATAAAACGCCTGGCGCTGGCCAGTGCCACGGCGCGGTCCCGTTCGCCGAGGGTGTCGTGGAAAAAGCCGGGCAGGATGTGCAGTTCCTTTTTCAGGCTGCCAAGGCGCTCGAAGAACTGTTGCTGGGGTTTGCGATGCACCACGAAGTCCGAGCCGGAGATCAACAGCTGGGTCGGCACCTGGATCGCCTGGGCATCGGCGACCACACGGTCGGCCGCTTCGTACAGGCCCAGCAGCACATTCACCGAGATCGCCTTGGTGATCAGTGGGTCAGTGTCGTAGGACGCAACGCGCTCTGGGTCATGGCTGAGGAACTTGGCCTTGACGTAGCTGTTGACGAAAAAGTTGCCGCGAAAGCGCCGCATCAACCCCAGGCCCGGGCGGGCGAAGGGCACGTAGAGCTTGACCTTGAACGCCGGGGAGGCGAGCACCAGGGCGCGGATGTTCGGCGCGTAGTCGTGGACCCAGGTGGCGGCAATCACCGCGCCGACGCTCTGGGCGATGACCGCGAGGTTTTCTGCCTCGATGCCATAGGTGGCGCCGATATGGTCGCAGAACGTCTGCACATCCCGCGCGCTGGTGGCAAAGCTCGGGCTGTCGCCACGCTCGCCGGGGGACTGGCCGTGGCCACGGGCGTCCCAGGCGAAGAAATCGAAGTGCGGCAGGTCCAGTTCATCCACCAGGTGCGCAATGCGCCCCGAATGCTCGTGGCCTCGATGGAACAGCAGGATCGCCTGGCGTGGCTCGGGCCCGGCGGCGCTGGTCGCGGGCCAATGCCGATAAAAAAGCGCTACGCCGTCGTGGGTGCTGAAGGTGTGCTGTTGCTGTTCGCGCATCGCAAGATCCTTATGCCGTCGGAGGGATGTCTGGTTGTTCTTTGAGGCCCTGGCGTACACGGTTGACCAGGGTGTAGGCGAGCAAGGCCGCCACCAGCCACATCACCCCGTCGACCCAGCCGGCACCGAGCCAGCCCAGGGCCACGCCAGTGGCCAGTACGCCGAGGACGAACGCCCGATCACTCTTGCCCATGGGCCCGTCATAGCGCCGCGATGCGCCGACCATCGGCCCGAGCACACCGGCGTACTCGCTGAACACCGCCAGCAGTGTCACCAGCAACACCGGCGCCAGGCCGACCCCGGGGATCAGCGCAAACGGCAGGATCAGCGCGCTGTCGGCGATCACATCGCACAGTTCATTGAGGTAGGCGCCCAGGCGTGACTGTTGGCCGAATTCCCGGGCGAGCATGCCGTCGATGGCATTGAGGGCCATGCGCAGGATCATCCACAGCGGGATCAATACGAACACCCAGGCGTGCTGGGCGAAACCGGCGATCAGCAGGCCCACCAGCAGCGACACGATGCCCGCCAGCACGGTGATCTGGTTGGCGGTGGTGCCGTTGTCATACAGGCGCTGCACCAGGGGCCGCAGCAGGTTCTGAAAGCGCGGTTTGAGCTGATAGATCGAAATCATG
Source organism: Pseudomonas sp. WMBT8 (assembly GCF_050916005.1). Lineage (NCBI taxonomy): Bacteria > Pseudomonadati > Pseudomonadota > Gammaproteobacteria > Pseudomonadales > Pseudomonadaceae > Pseudomonas > Pseudomonas sp. WMBT8. Next base: position 6,055,500 of record NZ_CP188096.1, on the reverse strand, counting down.
AGAGTGACGCTTCCTTGTCCGTGATCCCGCGAAAAAGCTGCTGCGAGTGTGACGATAAATCGCGGTGCGCACTAGTGATGGCTCCTACAAGGATTCAGGAAACCAGGAAAATTTTCACAGCGCTGTAACGCCCCTCCGGCACCTCACTCTAGTGCTGTGTCGGGACTGAACAAACCGTTTAGCCGACCCCCTACAGACCCATGAGGAATACCACAATGAACTTCAAGAACGCTGTTTCCGGTGCTGCCCTGGCCATCGCTGCCGCCACGCTGTTTGCCGGTGTCGCGACCCAGGCACAAGCCGCCGATGAAGCGAATGTGCACTGCTATGGCGTGACCTCCTGCAAAGGCATGAACGATTGCAAGACCGCTGAAAACGCCTGTAAAGGCCAGGCTGTCTGCAAGGGCCATGGTTTCAAGGCCATGACCAAGGCTGCTTGTGATGCAGCTGGCGGCAAAGTCGGCGAATAACCGCGAATACGTGATCCCGCAGCGGTGTGCACGTCGCTGCGGACACTTTCCAGGAGTTCGTCATGTCGGCATCGGTTCCTTGCCTGGGCTACGGCCTGGGACTACGCAGCACTTACTATCAGCAGATTATCGAGCAGTCGCCGGCGGTGGACTGGTTCGAAATCGTCTCCGAGAATTATCTGGTCCAGGGCGGCAAAGCCCTGTACTACCTGGACGCCATCGCCGAGCGCTATCCGCTGGTGATGCATGGCGTGTCCCTGTCCATCGGCGGGCCCCATGCCCTCGATAGGGACTACCTCACGCAACTCAAGCAATTGGCCGACCGGGTCAAGCCGGCGTGGGTGTCCGATCACCTGTGTTGGAGCCGGGGCAACGCCCATCAGTTGCATGACTTGTTGCCGCTGCCCTACACCGAAGAAAGCCTCTACCACGTTGCTACCCGCGTGCGGCAGGTGCAGGAGGTGCTGCAGCGGACGCTGGTGCTGGAAAATGTCTCCAGCTATGTGCGCTCAAAGGCCGATGAGTTTACCGAGTGGGAATTTCTCAGCGCCTTGAGCCATCTCAGTGGTTGCGAGCTGCTGTTGGACGTGAATAACGTGTATGTCAGCTCGCGCAATCATGGCTTCGATGCCTGGACCTTTATCCGCAACCTGCCGCCGCACAGCATCCGCCAACTGCATTTGGCCGGGCATATGGACTACGGCGACTACGTGGTCGATACCCATGACCACCCGGTATGCGATCCGGTGTGGCAGCTGTTTCAACAGACCCTGGAACACCTGGGGCCGGTGGCGACGTTGTTGGAGCGCGATGACCATTTCCCGCCGTTTGCCGAGTTGCTCGACGAACTGGGCAAGGCCCGTGAGCTGGGGGCTGGCGCCCTGGCCCGGAGGTCGCTATGCGCTTGATCGATTGGCAACTGGCATTTGAACGGCATCTATTGGCAGACACCGACGCCAGCGGCTTTGCCAGCACCTTGATCGGTGGCCCGACCCTGGATGTCGACACGGGCCTGGCGATCTATCACCACGCCTATCGGGCCCGTTTACTGGAAGTGATGCAGGGGGATTTCCCGGCTGTGTGGCACTGGCTGGGGGATGAGGAGTTTGCCGGGCTGGTTGCGGTCTATGTGCAGCGATATCCATCGGCGCATTTCAGCTTGCGCTGGTTGGGGCAACGGTTTGCAGGCTTTATCGGCGAGCATCTGGTCGCCGAACAAAGCGCGCCGCTGGCAGAGCTGGCGTGCCTGGAATGGGCCTTTACCCTGGCGTTTGATGCGTCCCCCGGCCAACCCCTGAGCCTGCACGACATGGCGCAACTGGCGCCTGAAGATTGGCCGGTGTTGCAGGTCGAGTGGGTGCCGGCGGTACAGCAAGTGTTGTGTCGCTTCAACAGCCTGGAGATCTGGCGCGGGGTCAAGGCACAGGCGACGTTTCCCGGCAGCCAGCCGTTGTCGTTGGCCCAGGTGTGCCTGATCTGGCGTGACCAGCAGGTGTGCCGCTTCCGTAGCCTGGAGCCCGCCGAGGCTTATGCCCTGGCCGGGATGGCCGACGGCGGTTGGAGTTTTTCAGAACTGTGCGCCGAATTGGCAGTCACTTATCAAGAGGGCGCGCCGCTACAAGCTGTCACGTGGTTGAAACAGTGGGTTGAGGACGGTTTGCTGCAACGTCGGGCACCATAGAAGGCGGCTATTGAATCGATAGCCAGCTACTTTTTCGTGGATGGTCTACCCTCATTCCAGACGTCTGAAACAGGGGGGACTACTCATGCTCGCGCAACTTCCACCGGCCTTACAGAATCTTCAGCTACCGCTGCGTCTGCGACTCTGGGATGGCCATGAGTTCAACCTGGGCCCGGAGCCCAGCGTCACGATCGTGGTCAAGGACCCGGTGATGGTGACGCAACTGACCCATCCCACGCTCGATTCCCTGGGCGCTGCCTTCGTCGAAGGCAAACTGGAGCTGGAAGGCTCCATCAGCGATGTGATCCGGGTGTGTGACGAACTGAGCCACGCCCTGGTGGATGAAGATGAGCACGCCGGACCGGTGCGCTCGATCCACGACAAGGCTACGGATGCCGCCGCGATTTCCTACCACTACGACCTGTCGAACGAGTTCTACCAGCTCTGGCTGGACCGTGACATGGCCTACTCCTGCGGTTACTTCGAGACCGGCAGCGAATCCCTCGACCAGGCCCAGCAAGACAAATTCCGCCACCTGTGCCGCAAGTTGCGCCTGCAGCCTGGGGAATATCTGCTGGACGTCGGTTGCGGCTGGGGCGGGCTGGCGCGTTATGCGGCGCGCGAATTCGGGGTCAAGGTGTTCGGCATCACCCTGAGCAAGGAACAACTGGCATTGGCCAGGGAGCGTGTGCTCGCCGAGGGCCTGGAAGACCAAGTGGAACTGGCGTTGCTCGACTACCGCGACCTGCCCCAGGACGGGCGGTTCGATAAAGTGGTCAGCGTCGGCATGTTCGAACATGTTGGCCACGCCAACCTGGCGCAGTACTGCCAGACCCTGTTCGGCGCCGTGCGCGAAGGAGGCCTGGTGCTCAACCATGGCATCACCGCCAAACATACCGATGGCCGCCCGGTGGGACGTGGCGCGGGGGACTTTATCGAGCGCTACGTATTCCCCAATGGCGAGTTGCCGCACTTGGTGATGATCAGCGCCGAGATCAGCGAAGTCGGCCTGGAAGTGGTCGACGTGGAAAGCCTGCGCCTGCATTACGCACGCACCCTGGACCATTGGAGCGAACGCCTGGAAGACAACCTGGAAGCGGCGGCGAAAATGGTCCCGCCCCAGGCACTGCGTATCTGGCGCCTGTACCTGGCGGGATGTGCGTATGCGTTTGCCCGCGGGTGGATCAACCTGCATCAGATCCTGGCGGTCAAGCCCCATGCCGATGGCAGCCATGAGTTGCCGTGGACGCGGGAAGATCTCTATCGCTGAGGTCTTGGCTACGCTGCAATACTAAATGTGGGAGCGGGCTTGCTCTAATGCCGATCAGTTAAGCGAACGCAATGCTCAAAGCAGTGAAGATCAAATGTGGGAGCGGGCTTGCCCGCGAAGACGTCGGCCCAGCAAATATTGATGTTGACTGACCCACTGCTTTCGCGAGCAAGCCCGCTCCCACATTGGTTCTGCGTTGGTCTATAGGATCGGGGAAATCAACCGCGCCACCCGCATGCCCAGTTGCTGCAGGCGGCGGGTCTGTTGGCTTTCTTCCTGGCTGGTTTCGTGGGCCTGGGCGAAGTCGTCCAGCAGCATGTGTTCCACTTCGCTGGCGAAGGTTTTATCGACCGTCAGCAACATCACTTCAAAGTTGAGGCGGAACGAACGGTTGTCCAGGTTCGCACTGCCGATGGCGCTGATTTCGCGGTCTACCAACACCACTTTCTGATGCAAAAAACCCGGCTTGTAGCGGAATACCCGAACCCCGGCGCGCACCGCTTCGATCGCGTACAGGCTGGATGCGGCGTAGACAATGCGATGGTCGGGGCGTGACGGCAGCAGCAGGCGTACGTCCACGCCACGCAACACCGCCAGGCGCAACGCGGCGAATACTGCCTCATCGGGGATGAAGTAAGGGCTGGTGATCCACACTCGCTCAGTTGCCGCATGAATGGCTTCGACGAAAAACAGCGAGCAGGTCTCATAGGGGTCCGCCGGACCGCTGGCCAGCAATTGGCAGAGCACGCCATCGTCGGCGTAGGTGTCGGGCAGGATCAGCGGCGGCAGTTCGCGCGCGGCCCAGAACCAGTCTTCGGCAAACGACTCCTGCAAGCAGGCCACCACCGGGCCGCTGACGTGCACATGGGTGTCGCGCCAGGGCGCCAGCGGCGGTTTCTTGCCCATGTATTCGTCGCCGACGTTATGCCCACCGACAAACCCGCTCAGGCCATCGACCACGACGATCTTGCGGTGGTTGCGGAAATTTACCTGGAAACGATTGAGCCAGCCGCTGCGGGTGGCAAACGCCTTGATCTGCACCCCGGCGTCGCGCAGCGATTGCACATAGCGCTGGGGCAGGGAGTGGCTGCCGATGCGGTCATACAGCACGTAGATGGCCACGCCCTCGGCGGCCTTGGCCTTGAGCAGGTTGTGCAACTGGCGGCCGAGTTCGTCGTCATGAATGATGAAAAACTGCACCAGCACAGCCGTCTTGGCGGCGCGGATGGCGTCGAAGATGGCGCTGAAGGTGGCGTCGCCATTGACCAGCAAACGCACCTGGTTATTGGCCAGGCACGGCATGCGCCCCAGCTTGGGCATGGCGCGCAGGGAGGCGTAGGCGTGGGAGTTGCGCGCGGCCAGGGCTTCTTCGACCCAGGGGCGCCAGTTCAATTCGGTGATGGCCTTGTGCATTTCCTGGTTGGCCTGGCGGCGCGCCTGGATATAGGCATCGAAGCTGCTGCGGCCAAAGATCAGGTAGGGGATCAGGGTCAGGTACGGCATGAACATCAGCGACAGCGCCCAGGCAATCGAGCCTTGGGCGGTACGCACGGTCAGCACCGCGTGCAGGGCGGCCAGCGAGCCGAGAAAATGCAGGGTGGCGATGAAGTAACCAAGCAAGTGCGGGCCGAAGAAATCCATGGACAACATTACTCCTGACAATCCAATGCGTAACAGACCATGTTCGGCGGCGATTGTCGCTATTTTATTGAGCATGCAACGCCGACCACTTTACGACGTCTAACGCCGACAATTACCCAGGAGTTACCCGATGAATGCTCGTCTGCTTGGTTTGGCCATGGTTGTTGGTTTGACGCTGCCGGTGGCAGCGCAGGCGCAGATGTTGGCGCCGGGCTTGTGGGAATTGACCACCAGCAATATGAAAGTCGATAACCAGAACCTGCCGGACTTGTCGTTGATCCTTGGTCAGCTGAAACAACAGATGACCCCGGAACAGCGCGCCATGCTGGAAAAACAAGGCATTACCATGGCCGGCAAGGGCGTGCAGGTGTGCCTGACACCGGCTCAGGTGGCCTCCGATTCCATCCCGCTGACCGACCCGCAATCGGGTTGCAAGCAAGAGGTGACAGACAAGACCGGCAACCAGTGGAAATTCCGCTTCAGCTGCCCGAAAGCCCAGGGCACTGGCGTGGCCACGTTCCAGAGCCAGAAGGCGTTTACCACCACGGTCAACGGCACCTTCAATGCCACCGGCGTGCAGCAGAACGGCAGCCTCGACACCCAGGCGCAGTGGCTGGGCAACGACTGCGGCACGGTCAAGCCCCGCGCCTGATCACACGCCCTGCAGGAGCCGGCAAGCCGGCCCCTGCGTTTAGCGCAGAAAATGCAGGGGCAGCCCCTGGCAACTGTCCACCACCTGCCCCTGGTGCCAGGCCACATGGCCTGACACCAGGGTAGTGCTGACGCTATGGCGAAAGCTGCGTCCGGCAAACGGCGTCCAGCCGCACCGGGCGAGGATCGGTTGGCTGCTCACGGGCTTGCCTTCGGGCTCGGGTTTGATCAGCACCAGGTCGGCCCAGTAACCCTCGCGCAGATAACCCCGTTGGGGAATGGCGAACAGGTCGGCGACGCGATGACTGGTTTTTGCCACCAGCGTAGTCAGTGGCAACAAACCGTCGGCCACCAATTCCAGCAATGCAGGCAACGCGTGTTGCACCAGGGGCAATCCTGCCGGTGCCTCACGGTACGCCTGCTGTTTTTGCGCCCAGGTATGCGGGGCGTGGTCGGTGCCAATCACATCCAACCGGTTGCTCAGCAGTGCCAGGCGCAGGGCATTGCGGTCGGCCCGGGTCTTGATCGCCGGGTTGCATTTGATCTGGTGGCCGAGGCGGGCATAGTCACGGTCATCGAACAGCAAGTGATGCACGCACACTTCTGCCGTGATGCGTTTTTCTGCCAGCGGTTTGTCTTCGAACAGCGGCAATTCCCGCGCGCTGGTCAGGTGCAGCACATGCAGGCGCGTGCCATGGCGGCGCGCCAGCTCCACCGCCAGGGATGACGAGCGATAGCAGGCTTCGGCGTCGCGAATCAGCGGGTGGGCTACAGCGGGGATCGCCTCGCCAAACCGGTTTCGCAAGCGTTGTTCATTGGCGTGGATGCTCGGCGTGTGCTCGCAATGGGCGAGGAGAATGGTCGGCACCTCAGCAAATAAACGCTCCAGGACGCGTGGATCATCCACCAGCATATTGCCGGTGGAGGCGCCCATAAACACTTTGACCCCGGCGACCTGCCGCGGATCAAGGGCCGCCACGGTGTCGAGGTTGTCGTTGCTGACGCCAAAGTGAAAGCCATAGTTGGCCACCGAGTGCAGCGCCGCGCGGCGTTTCTTGTCGGCCAGTGCTTCCAGGGTCAGGGTCGCCGGTTGGGTGTTGGGCATGTCCATGAAGCTGGTGATGCCACCGGCCACCGCCGCGCGGGACTCGCTGTAGAAACTGCCTTTGTCCGGCGCGCCGGGTTCGCGAAAGTGCACCTGGTCGTCGATCATGCCTGGCAGCAACCATTGGCCTTGGGCGTCAATCTCGATAGCGGCTGTTTGCCCGTGGATGCTGCTGGCGATTTTCTCGATACGGCCGTTGGCGACCAGCAAGTCGGCGTCGAATTCCTGGCCCTCATTCACCAGGCGGGCGTTGCGGATCAGCAGGCGGCTCATGCTCAGAACTCGTTTTGCAGGGCTTTGTAGCCAAGCACCAGGTCGACATTGGTACGCGCCACATCTTCAGAAAACTCCGAGGCGCTGACGCTCACGGGCGGGAACTGCGACAGGTCGGTGTTGGGACCGATGCGCGTGGTGGACGGCACATAGAAGGCGGCGGGCAAGTCGCGGCCATCCACCACCGAGTTGTGCCGCACCACGCAGCCGTCGCCAACCACGCAGTTGAACAGCACGCTGTTGAAGCCGATGAACACCCGGTCGCCGACGGTGCAGGGGCCGTGGACAATCGAGCGATGGGCGATGGAACTGAACTCGCCGATAGTCACCGCCGCACCGGATTTGGAGTGGATCACCACGCCGTCCTGGATATTGGAATTGGCGCCGATGGTGATCGGGTCCATGTCGCCGGTGGCGTCCACTTCATCGGCGCGGATCACCGCATAGGGGCCGACAAATACGTTCTCACCGATGATCACCTTGCCGCAGATGATCGCGGTTTTATCGACGTAGGCCGATTCGGCAATGACCGGCAGATCGCCGGAAGGGTTCTTGCGGATCATGCTGCAGGTTCCTTGAGGGGCGCGGTGAGGATATGCACGTGGTCGTCTTCGATAGCGTTGTAAAAACAGTTCGGGCGGCCGGTGTGACAGGCCGGGCCCTGTTGGTCGACGATCAGCAACACAGCATCGCCGTCGCAATCCAGGCGTGCTTCGACCAACTGTTGGCGGTGGCCGGAGCTTTCACCTTTGCGCCACAACTGCTGGCGTGAACGTGACCAGTAGCAGACCTGGCCGCTGGCGAGGGTTTCTTCGAGGGCCTGGCGATTCATCCAGGCCAGCATCAATACCTCGCCGCTGCCGTGTTGCTGGGCGATGGCGGCGATCAGGCCGTCGCGGTTCCACGGCAAGGCATTCAGTACCGGGGCCAGGGCAAAGCGACTGCCCACGCTGGCGGCTTCGAGGTCGAGCATTGTCAGCGTCATGGGGTGCCCGAGACGTTTCTCGTCCAATGGCTTTCGGCTACGGCGTCATGGGCGTGCAGGCTTTCGGCGTGGATGACTTTGAGGTGAATGGCTTGCACTGCATCCGAGCGTTTTAGCGCCAGGTTCAGACGGCGCGCGGCGTCTTCGCAGAACATCAGGTTCTGGCCGTTGGCTAGGGCAAACGCCTGTTCATCGGCGCGCTTTACGGCGGTTTGGACGGCGGTGCCGAGGGCGGCTTCGGCCTGGTCGATCAAGTCGGCCAGGGGCAACGTTTGTACGCCGGGTTGCAGTTGGACCTGCAACAGCGCACTGCTGCGTTGGCTATGGGGCGTGGCGACGATGCCATTGGCACTGCCGAGCCAGGCCAGTACATCTTCGTGCTGCAACGACTTATTGCCGAAGTCATCGACAAATTGCTGTTGAATCAACTGCCTGGCGAGGGCCGCAGAGCAAGGGCAGGTGGACGAGTAGGTCACGTCAATTTTTAGTTCCACGTGGAACATCTGCTTTTCCAGACGCGCTTCGATGGTCACCGGATAAGTCTTCCAGCCCGATAGCGGGCTGACCAATGCCGGGCGTTTAAGCAGCAAGTCGGTGTGAATCCGCAGGTAGGCGCTGCTCGATAACCCTTCATGGCTATCAAGGAATCGCTGTAAAACCTGGCGCAGCAACACGGGTTGCAGGTCTTGTTGCTCGAGCATCTCCAGCGCCAGGTACAGGCGCGACATATGAATGCCTCGCGCCTCGCCGTCATCCAGGCTCACGCCGGCATCGGCCTTGGCACTCAAGCGTTGGCCGTCGATCAGGATAGGAAGGGCAATGCCGCACATGCCCACCCAGTCGAGAGGCAAGGCTTGGCGAGAAGCCTGCGCGGCGATATCCGGCAGAGTCAGCGCATTCATGAGCAGGTCCATCGTTGGAAATAATCTGACATGTTATAGTATAACAATTAGATCTACGATGATTTTTCTACGACCGCCCTAGCACCCGCTGATACGGCTGCAGGTGAACTTGGCGCTGGAGCCTCCGGAACTGGAGAACCGGTTGATCGTGGTCCAGCCCACACGCCGGGTGTAGCCCACCCACGCCTCGCCGTCGGAAGCCAGGCCGGTAAAGAACGTCAATTGGCCATAGCGGCTGTTGGTCTGCGCCCAATAGCGCTTGCCGATCACCTCGAACCCGCGCAGATACGTGGTGTTGCCTGCGGTCGCGACACTGTAGGCATTGCCTTGGGCATCGACGCAGGCCAGCAGGGTGGCGCTGCGGGTGCAGGTGGCCAGCGTGCCGGGCATTTGGGCGCCGGCCTGGGTCGCCACCAGCAGCAACACGCTGCATATCAGGTATTTCATCGCGCTTCTCGGGGCCTGGAGAGAATCAAGGATTACGCCCTTCGTCGTGTCGAGCAAGAGGGCGTTGGCTTATTTGTATTGTTATAATATAACATCAATGCACAGCCTGACCCGTGAATCGTCCCGATGACTGAACAAGACCTGCTTGCCCAGCCGCCCGCTGATTACATGAATGAGGCCCAGCAAGCCTTTTTCCGCGAGCTGTTGTTGGCCCAGCGCTATGACCTGCAAGCGCGCATCGAAGCCGAATTCATCGTGCTGCGCGAGCAGGAGCCCAACAGCGACCCCGCCGATGTGGGCAGCGCCGAAGAACAGCGCCAGTGGCAACTGCGCCTGCTGGAGCGAGAAAAGAAGCTGCTGGACAAGATCGACGAAGCCTTGGAGCACCTCGCCCGTGGTGAATACGGCTGGTGCCGCGAGACGGGCGAGCCGATTGGCCTCAAGCGCCTGTTGCTGCGGCCCACGGCCACCCTGTGTATTGAAGCCAAAGAACGTGAAGAGCTGCGCGAACGCCATCAACGGGCGATTTGACCGGCCACCCTGATGAGGAACACCCGATGACCGACCGTCTACCCGTTACCGTGCTGTCCGGATTTCTCGGCGCCGGTAAAAGCACGCTGCTCAATTACGTCCTGCGCAACCGCGAAAACCTGCGGGTGGCGGTGATCGTCAACGACATGAGCGAAATCAACATTGATGGCGCCGCAGTCCAGCGCGACGTCAGCCTCAATCGCGCCGAAGAAAAACTGGTGGAGATGAGCAACGGCTGTATCTGCTGCACCCTGCGTGAAGACTTGCTGGTCGAGGTAGGAAAGCTCGCCAGGGAGGGCCGGTTCGATTACCTGCTGATCGAATCCACCGGCATTTCCGAGCCGCTGCCGGTGGCGGAAACGTTCACCTTCCGCGATGAAAACGGCCAGAGCCTGGCCGACATTGCGCGTTTGGACACCATGGTCACCGTGGTCGATGGCATGAACTTCCTGCTCGACTACCAGGCCGCCGAAAGCCTCGCGTCCCGCGGCGAAACCCTGGGCGAGGACGATGAGCGCTCCATCACTGACCTGTTGATCGAACAGATCGAGTTCGCCGACGTCATCCTGGTCAGCAAGATCGACCTGATCAGCCGCCACGAACGTGAAGAACTGGTGGCCATCCTTGAACGCCTGAATGCCCAGGCGCGCATTATTCCCATGGTCATGGGCGAGGTGCCGCTGGCCGAGATCCTCAACACCGGGCGTTTTGACTTTGAGCGCGCGGCCCAGGCACCGGGCTGGTTGCAGGAACTACGCGGCGAGCATGTGCCGGAGACTGAGGAATATGGCATCGCCTCCACGGCCTACCGGGCGCGCCGGCCATTCCATCCCCAACGCTTTTTCGACTTTATCGACCGCCCGTGGAGCAACGGCAAGCTACTGCGCTCCAAGGGGTTTTTCTGGCTGGCCAGCAAACACCGCGATGCCGGTAGTTGGTCCCAGGCCGGCGGCCTGATGCGCCATGGTTTTGCCGGCCGCTGGTGGCGCTTTGTGCCCAAGAGCCAATGGCCCGAGGATCAGGAAAGTGTCGCGGCGATCATGGGTAACTGGCAGCCGAGCACCGGGGATTGCCGCCAGGAACTGGTGTTTATCGGGCAGAACATCGACTTCGTGCGCCTGCGCGCCGAGTTGGACGCATGCCTGCTGACCGACGATGAAATGGCCTTGGGCGCTGAAGGTTGGCACCTGCTGGTCGATCCTTTTGGCCCTTGGTACGAGGAGGCAGCCGCCTGATGCTGGCACCTGTGATTCAACTGCGCCCGGTGATTCGCCAGACCCGTGGGGAAACCCCGTTGGCCCTCGCCGACATCCTGGATAACGGCGTCAACCTGGCGCTGTGGCAGCGCCAGTTGCCGCTGCACATCGCCGAGTTTGGCGCGTTGCTGGTCTCGCTGGGCGAGCCGCTGGCGGAGTCGCTGGTGGTGGAGCTGGACAGCGAAGACGCCGAACCCAACTTGCAGGGGCTGGCCGCAGGCTGTCGTGACCTTGAGGGCTACGAAGGCTTTATCGCCGATGTTGCCTGGCTGATCAGCGCTTTTTCCTGCCTGTTGGGCGCCAAGCGCATTGGCGTGCGGCTGAGGCTCCTGGACAAGGCCATGTGCCCGCGCTTTCACGTCGATCACGTGCCTGTGCGTTTGATTACCACCTATGCCGGTATCGGCAGCCAATGGCTGCGCGAAGGGGTGATGGACCGAAGTCAATTGAGTCAGGCGGACGCGGAGCCCACCGAGCGCATCGAACAGATCCACTGTGGCGAAGTCGCCCTGCTCAAGGGCGAAAAGTGGCGCGGCAACGAGGGCCATGGCCTGATTCACCGCTCGCCGGCCCTGGCCGCCAACGAACGGCGGCTGATTCTGACGCTGGATTGGCTGGCATAACCGGGTAGGATCAGCGTCTCTACACGGCCTGAATAATGTCCACGATGCTGCAGAATATTCCCACGCATGTGATTGCCGGCCCCTTGGGTGCTGGCAAGACCAGCCTGATCAAGCACCTGTTCACCCAGCGCCCGGCCAATGAGCGATGGGCGGTGTTGATCAATGAGTTCGGGCAGATTGGCCTGGATGCTGCGCTGCTGACCCTGGATGACGACGGCATTGCCATCGGCGAAGTGGCCGGTGGCTGTTTGTGCTGTGTGAATGGTGCGCCGTTCCAGGTAGGGCTAGGCCGCCTACTGCGTAAGGCCAAGCCGCACCGGCTGTTTATCGAGCCCTCGGGGTTGGGGCACCCGGCGCAATTGCTGGCGCAGTTGCGCCAGGCGCCCTGGCAGACCGTGCTCGCTGTCCAGCCTTGTGTGCTGGTGCTCGACGCCCAGGCACTGGCTGCGGGCAGACCGTTGCCCGACGCGCAACGCGAAGCATTGGCCAGTGCCGGGTTGCTGCTGCTGAACAAGGCTGAAGGATTGGACGCTGCGCAACGTAGCGCAATCGAAAGGACCCTGCCGGCCTGCGAGATTTACTGGGCGCGGCAGGCGCAGCTGCCATTGGTTCGGCTACCGGGGTTTGGCGCACAGGCCGGGGCGGCTGTGGATAACTTTCAAGTGCCCCAGGGGCTGGCGCAAATCCCGGCAATCTGGAGCGATCCGTGCGTGCCGATTTGCCTGCATCAGGCGCAGGCCGGCGGCTGGAGCATCGGTTGGCGCTGGCACCCAAGCCAGCAGTTCGACCCCACGCGGCTGTGCCAATGGTTGCAGAACCTGGAGTGGCGTCGCGCCAAATTGGTTATCCATAGCGCCGACGGCTGGGTCTCGGCCAACGCTGTGGATAACACCACACTCACCTGGCAGCCCAGCGAATGGCGTCGGGACTCGCGTATCGAGCTGATCTTTGGCGAAGAGCAGGATGTGGCAAAACTGCAAAAAGCCCTGGCCGCTTGCCGTCAGTGACGGCTCTTGCCGTGCTCCTGGCGCCACTGGCTCAGTTCAATCACTTCGGCGCTGGGCGGCGGCGTCTTTATTTCAAACGGGTAGGGCGCCAGTTCGATTTGCGCGCTGTGGGCCCCAAATTGGGTGATGGTGCCGGGATGGCGGGCTTCGCCGGTCACCGTGAACTCAAAATTGTAGACCCGTGCCAAACGCCGGCGCCCGCTGGCGTCCTTGACGAAACCGATGCGTTTCAAGGCCACGGCGCCGTCGAGCAGTTCGATGTCGAGCTTGGCGCAATGCTGTTTGACCCTCTCCAACGCGCGCTCGCGCAGGCCGTGGTTGTGCCACACCCAGGCGGCAGCCGCCGCCAGCAGCATCAGCACAAAGATATTTCCCAGGGTCAGCATTCGATTTGCTCCAACAAAGTAAGGCCAGCTTAACTGCGTCTCCGGTCTGTCGTACAGGCTGCGTTTAGTCGCATACTGCGCGGCCAGAATTTAACGGTTTTACGGAAGTTTCCTGCATGAAACGTACGCCTCATCTGCTTGCGATCCAGTCCCATGTGGTCTTCGGCCATGCCGGCAACAGCGCCGCCGTGTTTCCCATGCAGCGGGTGGGGGTGAATGTCTGGCCGCTGAACACTGTGCAGTTCTCCAACCATACCCAGTATGGCCAGTGGGCGGGAGAAGTGTTGGCGCCCCAGCAAATTCCTGCGTTGGTGGAGGGGATCGCGGCGATTGGCGAGCTGGGCAACTGCGATGCGGTGTTGTCCGGTTACTTGGGCAGCGCCGCCCAGGGCCGGGCGATCCTGACCGGTGTGGCGCGGATCAAGGCCATCAACCCCAAGGCCCTGTACCTGTGCGACCCGGTGATGGGGCATCCGGAAAAAGGCTGCATCGTGCCCCAGGAAGTCAGTGATTTCTTGCTCGACGAAGCCGTGGCCATGGCTGACTTCCTGTGCCCCAACCAATTGGAGCTGGACAGCTTTTGCGGGCGTAAACCGCAGTCGCTGTTCGACTGCCTGGGCATGGCGCGGGCCCTGCTGGCGCGTGGGCCCAAGGCGGTGCTGGTCAAGCACCTGGATTACCCGGGCAAGCTGGCGGACGGTTTCGAGATGCTGCTAGTGACGGCAGAAGGCAGTTGGCACCTGCGTCGGCCATTGCTGGCGTTTCCACGCCAGCCGGTGGGGGTGGGCGACTTGACGTCGGGCCTGTTCCTGGCGCGGGTGCTATTGGGCGACAGCCTGCTGGCGGCCTTCGAATTTACGGCGGCGGCTGTGCATGAAGTGCTGCTGGAAACCCAGGCGTGCGCCAGCTACGAGTTGGAATTGGTGCGGGCCCAGGACCGCATCGCCCATCCGCGCGTGCGCTTTGAAGCCACGCCGATCAGCCTCTGACACCACCAACCCAATGTGGGAGCGGGCTTGCTCGCGAAGACGGTGTATCAGTCAATATATGTGCTGACTGGTACACCGTCTTCGCGAGCAAGCCCGCTCCCATATTTTGATTGGGGTTACACGTCGGCCTTGATTTCCTGGTAGCGCTTCTCCAGCTCCTGGCGAATCTGCCGGCGCTGCTTGCCCTGGATAAACCGGCGCTTGTCTTCACTGTTCTGCGGCTGCAATGCGGGCACGGCGGCCGGCTTGCGGTCGTCATCGACGGCAACCATGGTGAAGAAGCAACTGTTGGTATGGCGCACCGAGCGCTCGCGGATGTTCTCGGTGACGACCTTGATCCCTACTTCCATCGAGGTGTTGCCGGTGTAGTTGACCGAAGCCAGGAACGTCACCAACTCGCCGACATGGATCGGCTCGCGAAAAATCACCTGGTCCACCGACAGCGTGACTACGTAGCGGCCGGCATAACGGCTGGCGCAGGCGTAGGCCACTTCGTCGAGGTACTTGAGCAGGGTGCCGCCGTGGACATTGCCTGAGAAGTTGGCCATGTCAGGGGTCATCAATACCGTCATCGACAGCTGGGCGTTTCCGGGTTCCATAGCACACTCACGGTTGTAGGCATTGGTTGGGGGGGCACCTCTGCGGATGCTGGAATCATTGCGGCGTCATCCCTTACGGGACGCCGGGACGGGCCTTGCCGTCACGCCCAAGGCGATCTGTTTCCATATATTGCACCGGCTTTCTGCCGGAAGTCGTGGTGTTACCCTTGAAAAGCCCATTTCAAGGGCATTTCTTACGATTAAGGCAGACTTCTCCTTCCGCACATTGCGCGCCGTTGTAGCGGCCGCGTGGAAACCGGGACAGCGCCAGTACCCTCAAGGAGCCCCTCGCCATGCACGCCATCAGCTTTATCCAGGATTTGGCCGTGATCATGCTGGTGGCAGGGGTGGTGACTATCCTGTTTCATCGCCTCAAGCAGCCGGTCGTCCTGGGGTACATCGTCGCCGGCTTCATCATTGGCCCGCACACCCCGCCATTCGGCCTGATCCACGACGAAGACACTATCAAGACCCTGGCCGAGCTGGGGGTGATCTTCCTGATGTTCTGCCTGGGCCTGGAGTTCAGCCTGCGCAAGCTGTTCAAGGTGGGCGCCACGGCGTTTATCGCGGCCTTCCTGGAAATCATCCTGATGATCTGGATTGGCTATGAAATTGGCCAATGGTTCGACTGGAACACCATGGACTCGCTGTTCCTCGGCGCGATCCTGGCGATTTCCTCGACCACCATCATCGTCAAGGCGCTCAACGACCTGAAGATGAAAAACCAGCGCTTTGCCCAACTGATCTTTGGCGTGTTGATTGTCGAAGACATCTTGGGTATCGGCATCATTGCCTTGCTGTCGAGCATCGCCGTCAGCGGTACGGTCAGTTCCGGCGAGGTGTTTTCCACGGTCGGCAAGCTCTCGCTGTTCATGATCGTGGCCCTGGTGATCGGCATTTTGCTGGTGCCACGGCTGCTGGCCTACGTGGCCAAGTTCGAAAGCAACGAGATGCTGCTGATCACCGTCCTGGGCCTGTGTTTCGGCTTCTGCCTGCTGGTGGTCAAGCTCGAATACAGCATGGTGCTGGGCGCCTTCCTGATCGGTGCGATCATGGCCGAATCCCGGCAGTTGCTGAAAATCGAGCGCCTGATCGAACCGGTTCGCGACATGTTCAGCGCAATCTTCTTTGTTGCCATTGGCTTGATGATCGACCCGCAGATCCTGCTGCAATACGCCTGGCCGATTGCAGTGATCACCGTGGCCGTGGTGCTGGGCAAGATGCTGTCCTGTGGCCTTGGCGCGTTTATCGCCGGCAATGACGGCCGCACTTCGTTGCGGGTGGGTATGGGCCTGTCACAAATTGGCGAATTTTCTTTCATCATTGCGGCGCTGGGGATGACCTTGCAGGTGACCAGCGACTTTCTCTACCCGGTGGCGGTGGCCGTTTCCGCCATCACGACGTTGCTCACGCCCTACCTGATTCGTGGCGCCGACCCATTGTCCTTGAAGATCGCGGCGGTGATGCCGCAACGCCTGAGCCGGGTGTTTGGCATGTATGGCGAATGGTTGCGCAGTATTTCGCCCCAGGGCGAAGGTGCGATGCTGGCGTCGATGATCCGCAAGATCATCTTGCAGGTGGGGGTGAACCTGGCGCTGGTGGTGGCGATCTTCTTCACCGGCAGCTTTTTTGCCGCGCGCATTGGTGGGTATCTGGAAGGTTGGATCAGTGATCCGAGTTGGCAGAAGGCATTGATCTGGGGCGGTGCGTTGCTGCTGTCGCTGCCTTTTCTGATTGCCGCATATCGCAAGCTCAAGGCGCTGTCGATGTTGCTGGCGGAGATGAGCGTGAAGCCGGAAATGGCCGGGCGCCATACCCAGCGCGTGCGGCGGGTGATTGCCGAACTGATCCCGATTCTCTCGCTACTGGTGATCTTCCTGCTGTTGGCAGCCTTGTCGGCCAGTATTTTGCCGACCAACAAGTTGCTGGTGTTGATTGCCGTGGTCACGGCTGCGGTGGCCGCTGTGCTCTGGCGTTGGTTCATCCGCATCCATACACGCATGCAAGTGGCTTTGCTGGAGACCCTGGACAATCACAAGGACACACCGGAGCACTGACCACCACCCTCAACTGAGCGATCCACCGTAGGCGCCGGCCGGCCGGCGCCTACAAAGGCATCAGCTTTCCAGCCAGACGTCCCGCGCCCAGTGCCACACCGACTCCCAGGACTCTTCGGTTACCAGTTCTTCTTCGCCGGACCACAACACCACCGTGCCGTCTTCTTCGACGCAATAGTAGTCGTCGCCATCCTGGCAAATCGGGATCAGTTCGCGAGGCACGCCGATATCCCAGGCATTGGCGGCGACTTCCGGCAGGTAAGTGTGGGACTGGGGGTCGGTGATGGTCACCGGCTCCAGGCTGCCATACACCACATCGCTGACGGTCAGCAGGAATTCCTTGAACACAAACGGGATGTTGATAAACAGCTGTTCCTCGACTTCCACCAACTGGTCTTCGTCGGGCAGTTCCAGAGGAACCGGTACCGGTTCGTTGGCTTCACGCAATTGTTCGATAACTTCTTCCACGGCCGGGATCCTCATGCTAGATGGCGCGGTTTATAGGGGCGTTTTATACAGTAGCTCGCTATAAGTGCAACCGCGAAATAGAAAACCCGGTGTTGTCGGTTAAAACTGCTTTTCCAGCTTTAGGCTGATGCTGTTTTTGTCGTAGGAATAAAGCCAGTCGACATTGCTGACGACCTTGTTGTACTTGACCGTCAGACTGGGCACCGCATCCAGCACCGCCAGGCGTGGGGCACGCAGGATAAAGGTGTAGCCTTGTTCTTTCTCATTGCGTCGATCATCGACGATAGCGCTGTAGGCATCGTATTGGCGCTTGCGGTACGAGGCGAACAGCACGGCGCTGACGCCCACTTCGAAATCCTTCGCCACCCCCAGCCGCACGCCCTTTTGCAGGTAGGCCGCCGTGCGGTCCTGGGTATTACGTTCGGTCAGGTCTACGCCGCCGAACAGCGTCCACCGCTGGGGTAGGGCCTGCCACAGGGTGGCGTAGACCGAACTGATGCCGCCGTCGAGGTTGCTATTGATCTGGTGTTTGTAGGCCATGTCCTTGTATTCGCCTTCCAGCTTGAACATGCGGGTGGCCGACAGTGTATGAATCCATTCGCCGCGCAGCCCCCAGGCGCTGTACATGGCGTTGTCACCAATCGTATTGAATTCAAACGACGGCCCGAAGGCGTACTGGTTTTTGGCGTCGTGGTAGCTGTAGCCAGCGTTATTGATGAGGGTACCTTCGTTGTACTTGCTCTGTTTTTCATAGGCCTGGCCATAGAGCAGCGAGCGCATGAACACCCCGTGGTGGCCGCTGATGGCCACGCGCTTGTTGAGCGTGGCCTCGTAGTCCGCGCCGTGGGCAGACACGGCCTTGGGCAGTGAGCGTTTGACGTAGATGGTTTCGTCGGGGGTGACGTAGCGATAAGTCACCTCGCTTTCCGGGGACTGGTTGAGGTTGTAGCCCCAGGTCGGGCCGATGGCCAGGGAGCCTTGCCAGTCTTCACGGTGGTCCAGGGCCTGGATAAAACTGTCGACGGTCTTGCCCACGCCCATGGCTTGGGCGTCCGCTGGGCTGAGGCTGCTGCTGATCTGCCGGAACGCGGCGTTGGATTCGCCATCCTTGCGGTTCTCGAACAATACCCGCGCCAGCTCCAGGCGCCCCGGCAGGAAGTCGCCCTGCAACGCCAGCAGCTGGCGGTAGTAGCTTTCTGCTTGTTCAAGGTTGCCATCGGCGCGGGCCAGGCCGCCGTTGGCATAGGCGGTGAGCATCGGGTCGTGGCCGGGCAGGGCGGTGTAGCGCTTGAGGTAATCCCTGGCTTGTGGCCACTGCTGGCGCTCGATGGACAGGTACACCGCGCGGCCCAGTTCATCGAGGTTGTTGCCCACACTGTAGGTCTGCCCATCGATATTCAACAGCGGCGGGGCGCCGTCGCTGGGCAGTTCATCCTTGAGCAACTCGCGCTCTTGCTGATTGGCGCGGTACTCGATGGTCTGGTTCAGGCGCAGGCTGGTGTCCTGGTCGGCGGCAAATACCGCCGGGGTCATGCACAGCAGCAGGGAAAAGGGTAAAGCGTGGAGCGTGAGGGATCGCATGCAATAGGGCTGGGGCATTACCGGGCTCTCGGGATCGCTTCAAAACGCCAAAAGCAAGTGCCTGGGGGCAGGCACTTGCTTGGGTGGTGCTACAACAGGTTCAACGTGCGATTACTTGGCGACACCACCGAAGGCGGTGTCGTAGTTGCGGTCGGTGAACTTGGCGATACCCGCCAGCGACGCGGTGGCGCCTGCGCCGAAGAAGCTGCCTTGGGTGGTGCCGGTTGACAGGCTTGCGTTAGTGACCGCATCGCGCGCAGCTGCGTTGCCGGCAAAGCTGGCGTCGGCGGTGTTGATGTTGGCCACCAACTGGACCTTCAAGGTGCTGTTGCTCAGCGAACCTACCAGCGTCGGGGCGGCCGTACCGAAGGATGCGGTCAGGTCGCCAGACAGCACGTTAGCTCCGGAGTAGTTGTTGATGCCCTGTACCGCATAGGTCACGCTGGCCGTTGGCAATACGCGGCCGGTGGTATCGCCGGAGTAGTACACGACGCGGGTTGGATCATTGTTGGCGCCGGTCTGCGACCACTCTCCGTAGTACACCTGCTGGTTGGCGACTTGTTTGAAGTCGAAGTTGCCCAGTGTGGAGTGAGAGGGTGGCATCATCGCGGTGGTAATGGTGGAGACACCATTGGCATCGGTGGCAGCCATACCTTTCAAACCGCTGAAAGCGACTTTCGTGCCGTTGTAAAAAGCCTTAACGCCAATGGCTGGCTGGCCTGCGGAACCTGGGTGGTTAGTTGAGCCTGAACCACTGGAGCCGTCGACGACGATCGTGCCATCGTAACTTTGACCAGAAGAAGTGGCTGCTTGAGCAACGCCAGCCAGACCCAGAAGTGCCACTGCCAATACTGTGTAGTTGAAAGATTTCATTTCATCATCCATTGAGTGATTTAAATTAAGTCAACACGTCAAGCGTTTGCCAATTTCTTCTTTAGCCTCCCATGCAGTACCTCCCAAGTTAAAAAGTAGTGGTGAAAGCGAGTTTCAACGTTCGACCGGGTGCGGGCATGGCCGAACGCGTGAGTGGGTCGATGTAATAAAGGTTGCTCAAGTTGGTGCCGGTTAACTCGATGGATGCGTCATCGGTCAATTTATAGTTAACGTAGGCGTCATAAGTGATGATCTTGTCCCATGACATGGGCGTATTCAGGTAATAACTGACCATGGCGCTGTTGGGGTAGTTGTCATAGAACTTGTTTTCATGTTGGCGGTAATAAATAGCCCGTCCGCCCACTTCCAGTTTGCGATCAAGGAAGCGCGCACCTAACCCGAGGTTGGCAGTCCACTCCGGCATTGCCATGCTCACCAGGTATCCGCCTACAAAACCGTCTTCCACGCAGTTGGGGGTGCTACCGTCGGTGCTGACGGAGACAGCCGAGTTTTCATCGCAGACTCTGTTTTTCAGGACGTGGCCGATACTCATGTCGGTGAAAAACCGTCCGTTATCGTAGCGGCCCTGGAACTCCACGCCGGAAGTGACTTGCTTCTCAAGGTTACTGAAGCGCAGTTGTGGGTCACGTTCGATCACGTTTTTGGTCGTGTTGTAGTAATAGCTCAGCTTGATGTCGGCGCTTTCACTGCCACCCCAGCCGGCCAGGTTATGGATGTAGGCGGCTTCGTAGTTATGCGCATGTTCTGGCTCAAGCCCCCAGGGGTTGACCGATGAGGAAAAGCCCATGGTGCTTTCAAACATGCTTGGGTAACGGATGGCCTCGCTGTAGCGCAGGTAGACCCGGCCATTTTCCGAGGTATAGAAGGTTGCAGAAAGCGAAGGTGTCCAGCCACTGTCTTTCTGGTGTTTGGCTTTGATATCTTTTTCGTAGCCCTTGCCGTTTCCGGAAGAGCTGCAGGAAATAATATTCTCGCCTGCATTCAAGCCATTGATACATGGGTTGTTAGCGCGTGAATAGCGACCTTTACCATCGCTCTCCCAGTTAACCCTATGTTGGGTTTTTTGAACGGGTGATGTTTCTTGCTTAATCACTTCTATATCAGCCAAACGTTCGGCCTCTGTGGCGCCGAAAACATCCCAGAGCCCTTTCATGTTTTCAACTTTCTGATCAATGATTGTTTTTAATTCTGCATCCGTCAGTGTTTTTTGCGTGGTGTAATCCACCCGACGCCCGGTTTCTTCAAATTGTGTTGTTATCCCACTCTTGTCCTGGGCACTTTTCAAGTAATCATCAAATGCCCAATAAGACGAATAACGCATCCCCGCCTCAAACTTGGCAAAGCTTACGGGCCGCCAGTCGAATTTGAAGTTGTATTCCTGTTCCTCGCGGCGCCCGGCCCGAGGGTACATGCGCAACGTGTCGCTGATGATAGGGTCGTAATAGTTGTCGTTCGATCCCAACTTTTCATGCTGATAACTACCACCCAGGGTCAGGTCGAGGCTGTCGAGCAACTTCAACTTATTGCTTGCGGTCAGGCCGATACGATCATGCTTGGCGTTGGCCAGGGCGGTATTGCGGTACACCGGGTCGGCCATGGTGGTTTGATTGGGGACGCCACCGCTGCTGTAGGTATCGCTGCGGGTGTTGGTCATCCACAGGTTGGAATAGAAATCCACCCACGGGTTACCTTCGGGCTTGAGGTTGTATTCCAGGTTGTAGGCTTTGCTTTGTACATGGCTCAACGGCCATTGCGGCACGCCGTTGGTGGCGGCGTCGTAAGTCGTGCCGGGTTTAAAGAACGAGATCCGTGATGGCAGGATCTCGCCGTACAGCGCATCGGTGTCGCGATAGCCGAATTCCAGGGACTGGTTTTCATCAATCTTGAGTTTGGCCTTGCCCAGCCAGGACTCCATCTTGCTGGAGGTGTTGGGCACTTCATCGCCCGGTTTGTAGATAGTGGCGAGGTTGGGAATGTAGTCAAACTCGCCGTTGACTTTCTTCCCGCTGGAATAGAAGCCGCTCTTGTTCTTGCCTGCGTAGTGGTTGCCTTTTTCACGGAAGGCGTAGGCTGCCAGCAGTTCGAATTTTTCCTGGCGCGTGGCCAGTGCCAGGCGGTAGGCGGAGTCATCGCTGGACAGCAGTTTGTTACTGCTGCTGGTGCGTGGGTGTTTGTACAGCGAGTGATCGTAATAGCCCCTGATGGGTGAATATTCATAACCGGGGCTGGGCATTTGCCCGGTCATCAGCGTCGGTAGTTTGGGTGACACCGAGTTGTTGCTGCCTTCGATTTTAAGTTCGCCACCATATTCCTGGTCCTGCTTGAGCACATCGTCGACGTTTAGAGTGCTGGCCACCACTGCGCCGCCAATGCCGCTGTAGACGTTACGCTCCAGGTTCGGGCCCTTGAGCACCTTGATGCTGCCGATCAGGTTGGGGTCGATGTAGTTGCGGTTGTTGGCGCCCATGTAGCCGCGGTAAGCGGTGATTGCCTGTTCGGTACCGTCGATGGTCACAGGCACGCGGCCGGGGCCCTGGATGCCGCGGATGTTTGGGTCCAGTGCGCCGCTGTTGCGCGAGTCGCCGCTGTACACGTTGAGCATGCCCTTGAACATATCGGCGGGGGCTGCGCCTTTGTAGCGTTCGATCTGCTCCTTGCCGGCATACACCGAGGAGATGTCATGGTCGTAGATATCGTTGTAGCCCTTTTCGTCCCGGGACTGCTTGCCTTCCATGCCCATGACGTAGGTCGGGTGCAAGTCGCCGGCCTGGATACCCGCCGAGTTCGGTGCCGATTGCACCTGGATGATCGGGCGCTCGGCTGAGCCGGTGAGGCTGTAGCTGACTCCTTGGTTGGCCAGCAGCGTTTGCAGCGCGGTGTCCAGGGACAAGCGCCCCTTGACCGGGTTGCCGTAGCTGTTGGTGAAGTCGTTGCTGCCCAGGTACAACTCGACACCGGCCTGGCGCGCCAGCAGGACCAAGGCTTGATCCAGCGCCAGGGCGGGCACGTCGAAGTTGTGCACGTCAGTGGCCGGGGCGTGGTTTGCGCTTGGCGCTGCCAGCACCGGGCTGATGGTGGCGGCATTGGCGACCAGCGCAATGGCGGCCGACGCAATTCCCAGGCTCAGTCGGGTGCGTTTTGTTGCCTGGCGTTTTTTGTTGTTCTCTTGCGTCTGCAAAACCGGCCTCACTAAAGTAAATAAGATTTATTCACATGTAGTAGAAACGGCCCAGCTGCAAAAACGCGATAGATCGTTATGATCTATAAATATCGTTATTTATATTTTTTGAAATTGACGCCGTGCGAGGCGGCTCAGTAGATCAGTGTCAGTCCTGGCAGCTCGAACATGCGCCCGTGGACTTGCGCCACCAGGTGTTCAAGCGCGGCGTCGAGGTTATCCAGGCGCATTACCGCACTGACCCGCACGTTGCGCAGGGCCTCGCCCTTGACCAGCACCAGCCCCGGTCGGTAACGGTTGATGCGGGCGGCGGCGTCGGCCAGGGATTCGCGTTGGAATACCAGCCGGCCTTCCTGCCAACTGGCCAGTTCCTCGGGGCTGGTGTTCAGCGGCACCAGGCCCGTTCTGGGGCTGAAGTGCAGGCTGTTGCCCTGCTCCAGTAGCGCGGAACCTGCGGCTTCATCGCGCCCGTGCTGGGTCAGGTTGACCTCGACCCGATGCTGCAGCACACCCACCCAGCCTTCGCGATCCTTGCCGACACCGACCAGGTAACGTGTGCCTCGCGCGGTGATATCGGCCCCGGGCGCTTGTACGGTGAAGGGCCGCCGCTCCTGTTCATTCATTGGCGCAGGGGTGAAGACCGCCTCGCCCTGGCTCAAGCGCACCCGACGGGTCTGATCGTCGTAGGCCAGGCTCAGGATGCTGTGGCTGCCCAGTTGCACCTGGCTGCCGTCGGCCAGGGTGATCTGGCGCACCTCGCCAAACCCGGTGTGATAGTCGCTATTCAGGGCCTGGACCCAGAAAGGTGGTGCCAGCAGCATCCAGCAGCCCAACGCCAGCGCCGCCACGGCGCTGCCGCCGACCACCGGCATGCGCAGCCAGGCAGAGCGCGGCGGGCGTTGGGGTTTTACATAGCCGGGACGTTGCTTGAGCTGCGCGGTGGCCAGCCAAGCACGATTGGCGCGCTCGGCGGCGGCGGCGTGCAAAGGGTCGGCGGCCAGCCAGCGCTGAAACGCCTCGAGTTCACGTGCCGAAAGCTGTCCTTGGCGATGGCGCATCACCCAGTCGGCAGCTTTGCGCTCTACCGGGTCGATAGTCTGTGGGGAGGCGTTCACGGTTCGGTCTATTTACCTTTTGGCTCTTTGTCGTACACAAGGCTCAGCCCTCTTGGTCCGGCTCAAGCGCCCGGCCAATCCTGGCCAGGGCCATTGCCATGTGTTTTTGTACAGAGCTTGTGGATATCCGTAAATAGCGCGCGGTCTCTTTGTGCGTCATGCCTTCCACCCGGCACAGCATGAACACATCGCGGGTACGCGGTGGCATGCGCTGCAGCAGGCTTTCCAGGTGCTCCAGTTCCAACGCGCCGAGGGCCTGTTCTTCAGGGCAACTGGTTTCGTCGACCAGGGTG
Organism: Pseudomonas sp. WMBT8; assembly: GCF_050916005.1. Taxonomy (NCBI): domain Bacteria; kingdom Pseudomonadati; phylum Pseudomonadota; class Gammaproteobacteria; order Pseudomonadales; family Pseudomonadaceae; genus Pseudomonas; species Pseudomonas sp. WMBT8. Next base: position 6,031,098 of record NZ_CP188096.1, on the reverse strand, counting down.
GCGAAGAAGGCGCTGGGGTCGTTGTCGTAGCGCTTTTCACCATAGCGGCGGTGATGGTCGATCATCAGGTTGTGCGCTACCCGAAACAGATAGGACGGCGCGCACAGCACGCGCTCCAGGCTCTCCAACTGGGCGATGCGCAGGAAAGTGTCCTGTACCAGGTCCGAGGCCAGGCTTGGGGAGCACTTTTTGCGCAACAGATACCGATGCAACGCGGGTGCATGTTGAGTGAACAGTTTTTCCAGCACGGCGGCACTTTCCTATGCTCGGGCAGAACCGGGGAGGGCGAGTATAATGAGAGTCGTTCTCATTAATCCAGCAAAACCCCATGCTGACTTTTCCACAGGCAAAAAAACACCCCGGCTGTGCAGGCTTCTTAAAGCGCTGCACAAGACCGGGGTGTTTCTTACAGCAGGCTGTAGGCCTTTGTGGATCAGCCGTTCTGGCGGATACCGGCTACCAGCCAAGGCTGGTTTTCGCCCTGTGGACGTTCCATGTTCCAGCTTTCGCTGAACACTTCGCCCTGGTCGAAGCGCGAAGTCTTCGACGTACCGCTGAAGGTCAGGGTAGCGATGGTCTTGTCGGCGCGATCATCCACACCTTCCAACTGCACGCGCAGGTCGTCGATGTAAGTCGACTGGAAGCCGTCGCCCAGTTCGGCACGTTCGCGCTTGAGGAACTCCAGCAGTTGCGGGGTCACGAACTCGGCGATCTTGTCCATTTCGTTGGCGTCCCAGTGTTGCTGCAGGGACTGGAAGTGGTTGCGGGCCGCTTCGACGAAACGCTCTTCGTTGAACCAGGCTGGCGCGTTGATCACCGGACGAGCGGCAGCAGGTGCTGCCGAGCCGCCGAAGATCGAACCCATGGCAGGCTTTTGCTCGAACACTTCACGCTGCATCGGCGCGCCGGCTGGAGCCAGGTGCTCCTGCTGCTTGCGGCGACGGGCGGCGATGAAGCGGAAGATCACAAAAGCGATGACCGCCATGATCAGGATGTCGAAGATCTGCATGCCCTGGAAGCCGCCGCCCATGAACATGGAAGCGAGCAGGCCACCGGCAGCGATACCGGCCAGAGGGCCCAACCAGCGCGAAGCACCGCCGGCCTTGGCAGCAGCGCCAGCGGCACCGGCTGCACCTGCGGTGGCAGCCGCTCCGCCCATGCCGCCAGCGGCTGGGGCCATTTGGCTGGTCTGGTGGCTCGGTGCTGCGCCGGAGCTTTTACCGCCACCGAAGCGTTTGGCGTTGGCGTCGAGGCTCATCGTCAGGCCGATGCACAACGCCATGGCGATGCTAAGAAAACGTTTCATAAAGGGAATTCCCATTTGTGGATTGCACGCGCGCCATGTTGCACAGGTGCAGAGGCAGTGGCTAGCGGCATAATGTTTCGGGCTTTTGCGTAAGACCTTTGCGAATGGTCTGTAGGACTAATTACAGATATTGGCCCGTACTGGTTAAAAACAAGGGCAAGGCGACCCATCACACCGAGGCAGAGCGCCCGATCGTTCCCACGCAGAGCGTGGGAACGCTCAGTCAGACCGCTTCGAGCTTGGCGTAACCCATCATCAGCCACTTGCTGCCTTCGGCGAAGTTCACCTGCACCCGTGCCTGGGCCCCGGCGCCTTCGAAGTTGAGGATCACCCCTTCGCCAAAGATCGCATGCCGGACCTGCTGGCCAAGGCTGAACGGGGTCTCGGGAATTTCCGAGCCGGCAAACATGTTGCTGGAGTTCTGCTGCTGGCCGCCACCAAACGGCCGGCTGACGCTATTGGACAAGCGCACTTCCTGAATCAGCCCTTTGGGCACTTCCCGTACGAAACGCGACACCTTGTTGTAGGTCTCGCTGCCATACAGGCGTCGTGTCTCGGCGTAGGTCATCACCAGGTTCTGCATCGCCCGAGTGATACCCACGTAGGCCAGGCGGCGTTCTTCTTCAAGGCGGCCGGGCTCTTCCAGGCTCATCTTGTGCGGGAACAGGCCTTCTTCCATGCCCACCAGGAACACGTAGGGGAATTCCAGGCCCTTGGCACTGTGCAGCGTCATCAGTTGCACGCTGTCTTCGTGCTCGTCGGCCTGGGTATCGCCGGCTTCCAGGGAGGCGTGGCCGAGGAACGCCGCCAGTGGCGACAGGTCGGCATCTTCCTCGCTGTTCTCGAACGCGCGGGCGGCGCTGACCAGTTCCTCAAGGTTTTCTACCCGAGCCTGGCCTTTCTCACCCTTTTCCGCCTCGTGATAAGCGATCAGGCCGGATTGTTCGATCACGGTCTGGGTCATCAGGTGCAGCGGCATTTCCAGGCATTTGGCGGCGAGGCTGTCGATCAACTCGACAAACCCACCCAACGCTCCGGCAGCGCGGCCGGTCAGGCCTTTATTGGCGATCAGCAGGCGCATGGCCTCCCACATCGACACATCGCTGTGACGCGCATGTTCGCGGATCGCCTCGACGGTTTTCTCGCCGATGCCCCGTGCCGGTACGTTGATCACCCGCTCCAGCGCGGCATCGTTGCCGCGACCTTCCAGCAAACGCAGGTAGGCCATGGCGTTCTTGATTTCTGCGCGCTCGAAGAAGCGCTGGCCGCCATAGATGCGGTACGGAATGCGCTCGCGCAGCAAGGCTTCTTCGAGTACCCGTGATTGGGCGTTGGAGCGGTACAGAATGGCGATATCACTGCGGGCCAGCCCGGTTTTCAGGGCGCTTTCAATGGTTTCCACCACGTAGCGCGCTTCGTCGTGCTCGTTGAAGGCCGCGTACAGGTTGATTGCCTCGCCTTCGCCGCCGTCGGTCCACAATTCCTTGCCCAGGCGCCCGGTGTTATTGGCGATCAAGGCGTTGGCGGCCTTGAGGATCCCGGCGGTGGAGCGATAGTTCTGCTCCAGGCGAATGGTCTCGGCGTCTGGGAAGTCGTCGGAATACTGGTAGATGTTCTCGATTTTCGCGCCGCGCCAGCCGTAGATCGACTGATCGTCGTCGCCCACCACCATCAGGCTGTCGCCGCCCTTGGCCAGCAGGCGCAGCCAGGCGTACTGCACGGCGTTGGTGTCCTGGAACTCGTCCACCAGGATGTGCCGGAAGCGCTTCTGGTAATGGGCCAGCAAGCCGGGGTTGTCGCGCCACAGGTCGAGGGCCCGCAGCAGCAGTTCGGAGAAGTCGATGACGCCGGCACGCTGGCAGGCCACTTCATAGGCTTCATAAATGCTGCGCATGGTGGCCAGGAACAGGTCGCCACTGGCCTGGATATGTTGCGGGCGCAGGCCTTCGTCTTTCTGGCCGTTGATAAACCATTGGGCCTGACGCACCGGCCAGCGTTGTTCATCCAGGCCCAGCTCGCGGATCACCCGCTTGACCAGGCGTTGCTGGTCATCGCTGTCGAGAATCTGGAAGGTCTGGGCCAGGCCCGCCTCCTGCCAGTGGGCCCGCAGCAAGCGGTGCGCCAGGCCGTGGAAGGTGCCGACCCACATTCCGGCCGGGCTGATGCCCATCAACTGCTCGATGCGGTGGCGCATCTCGGCAGCGGCCTTGTTGGTGAAGGTCACCGACAGGATGGAATGCGGCGACGCGTTCTCGACCTGGATCAACCAGGCGATACGGTGCACCAGCACTCGGGTTTTACCGGAGCCAGCACCGGCCAGGACCAACTGACGGCCAACGGGGGCTGCTACGGCCTGGCGTTGGGCATCGTTGAGGGAATTCAGCAAAAGGGAGAGATCATCGCGCATCGGCGCATTCTAGGGTGCCGGGGGAAGGGGGGCAAATCCCATTGCCGGGTGGTCGGCACAAAATAATCCGCGACGATCTTCAATCGGCTAATAATCGATCCACGGTGATGACCGGTAAGTCATCGCCTGTAGCCCGCGCCCTGTCTTGTTCAGCCCCTCTGGGCCCAAGGTTTGCGATGGTTTATTCGCCGATTTTTATGATCCAGAGCAGTTTGGTCTGCCCGCCCGCTTGTGTATGCTCCGTCGACGTTTCGGGCTCACCATTATAAGAACACTGCCTATGACCCTCAGCACCGACTTGCCTGGCCCTTCTGTCGCGCCGGCGCAAGTTATCCGCAAGCACTACGCCATGGAGATGGCGGTCGAGCGCACGCGTCTGTTGTACCAAGGTTCGTTGCTGCCCACTTTATTGATGTTGATTAACGGTCTGGTCTGCGCCTGGTTGCTCTGGAGCCCGCAGCGCTACGTGCTGGTCGGCAGTTGGCTGGTGTGGTTGCTGGCCCTGGTGGCGATGCGCGTGATCCAGGTGGCGGCCTTCGATAGCGCCCTGCCCAGCCGGCAGGCGCAGCCGGTCTGGCGGCGCATGTTCATGTTGGGCTCGGCGGCCAGCGGCCTGACCCTGGCGAGCGCGGCCATTGTCCTGGTGCCTCTGGACAGTTTCGTGCAGCAGGCCTGGATCTTCGGCCTGATTGGCGTGGCCACCTTATCGGCCAGCGTGGCCTACGCGGTGAGCGTGCCGGCGTTTTTATCGTTTGCCTTGCCCTGCCTGGTGCCCACCATCCTCTATTTATTCTGGAGCGGCGAACCGCAACTGCAGGGCTGGAGTTACCTGGGCCTGATTCTGCTGGCATCCCTGAGCCTGGTGGCATGGCAGGTCAACCGCCTGATCCAGCGCGGTTTGCTGCGCCGGTTCCAGAACCAGGCCCTGATCGAGCACCTGCAGCAGGCCCGTCAGCGCAGCGAGCAGTTGAATCAGGACCTGGTGCGCGAGGTTGAGCAGCGGCGCCAGGTCGAGCAGGAGTTGCGTGAGGCCCAGGTCGGCCTGCAACACCGTGTCGAACAACGCGGCCAGCAACTGGACGCCGCCAGCCTGGCCCTGAGCAAAAGCGAAGCGCGCCTGGCGATGGCATTGCAGGCCAGTGAGTTGGGTTTGTGGGACTGGAACCTGCAAACCGACGAGGTCCACCACACCCAACTCAAGGAGTTGTTCGGCCTGGAGCCGGAATACGTCACGGCGATGTTGCGCGACCTCACGCCTCGCCTGCACCCGGACGACTTGCCGCTGCTCAAGCGCGCGCTGGTGGAGCACTTGAAAGGGCGCAGCGAGGACTACCAGGTGGAGTACCGCGTGCGCCATGGCGACGGACGCTGGGTGTGGATCGAAGACCGTGGGCGCGCCGTGGAGCGTGCGGCCAGCGGGCGCGTGACGCGCATGCTCGGTACCCGGCGCGATATCAGTGCCGGCAAGGCGGTGGAAGAACAGCTGCGGCTGGCGTCCACGGTGTTCGAGGCGGCCAGCGAAGGCATCGTGATCCTGGACCCGGAGTACGTGCTGATTGCGGTCAACCAGGCCTTCAGTCGCGTGACCGGCTTTGATATCGACGACATGCTCGGGCGCAACGTCGTGGAGTTGCCGTGCAGCCGCGATGCCCGCCGACACTTCCCGGTGATCCGCCAGGCGTTGTTGAGCCACGGCAGTTGGCAGGGCGAATTGGTGGAGGCGCGCAAGAACGGCGAGCTGTACCCGCAATGGCTGCAACTGAGCGTAGTGCGCGATGTTCGGGGAAACGTGAGTCACATCGTGGGCTTCTTCGCCGATCTGTCGGCGCGCCGCGAATCCGAGGAGCGCATGCGCTACCTCACCCATTACGACGAACTGACGGGCCTGGCCAACCGCTCGCTGTTTCGCGAGCGCCTGCGCGAGGCCCATCAGCGGGTGCGCCAGGGTGGCCGCAGCCTGGCGTTACTGCATATCAACCTGGACCGCTTCAAGCTGCTCAATGACAGCCTGGGCCATGAAGTCGCCGACCAATTGCTGCAAAAAATGGCGCGGCGCCTGATCAACGCGTTGCCGGAGGCCGACACCATTGCGCGGTTGTCCGGCGATGAATTTGCGGTGTTGTTCGACGCTTATGGCAGCCTGTCGAGCCTGGCGCGAGTGGCCACCCGGCTGCTGGCCAAGTTGCGGGTGCCAGTGGCGGTGGAGGGGCATGAGTTGGTGGTCAGCGCCTCAATCGGTGTCAGCCTGTTGCCGGATAACGCGCGGGAAATTTCCGCGTTGGTCAGCCAGTCGAACATGGCTATGCAGCACGCCAAGCATTTGGGCGGCAATAACTTCCAGTTCTACACCGACAGCCTGCAAGCCAGCACCCTTGAGCGCCTGCAGCTGGAAAACCAACTGCGCAAAGCCATCGATGAACGCCAATTGAAGGTGTTCTACCAACCCAAGCTGTGCCTGGCCACTGGCAAGATGAACGCCGCCGAGGCGCTGGTGCGTTGGGATCATCCGCAATGGGGCAGTGTGCCGCCCGGTGATTTCATTGGCTTGGCAGAAGAAACCGGATTGATCGTGCCGTTGGGCGAGTTCGTGCTGCGCCAGGCCTGCTGGCAGGCGTGTGAATGGCAGCGCCAGGGCCTGGCGCCGATCCGCGTGTCGGTCAACCTGTCGGTGCACCAGTTGCGCCAGGGCAAGCTGGTCAGCCTGGTGCGTCAGGTGCTGGACGAAACCGGGCTGGCCCCGCAGTACCTGGAGCTGGAGCTGACCGAAAGCCAGTTGCTCGACAGCGTCGAGCACATCATCGCCACCTTCCAGCAACTGCGCGACCTGGGGGTGAAGCTGGCGATTGACGACTTTGGCACCGGCTATTCGTCCCTCAGCTACCTCAAGCGCATCCCCGTGGATTACGTGAAGATCGACCAGACCTTTATCCGGGGCCTGGGCCAGGGGCGCGAAGACTTGGCGATTACCCGGGCCATCATCGCCATGGCCCATGGCTTGGCGCTCAAGGTGGTGGCCGAGGGTGTGGAGGATCAGCAGCAGCTGGATTTCCTGCGCGCCGAAAACTGCGATGAGGTACAGGGCTATTTGATCAGTCGACCGATCGAGGCCGAAGGGCTGGCGGATTTGTTACGGAAAAATGCGGATTTTCCTGGCTGCTAGCGAGGCGCCATCGGGTGCTACATCGCATATGCCCGCTGATTCAGGGGGTAGTAGGGCGATTTAGTGATGCATCGAACGGGCAAATCCGCAATTCTTGTAGTATAACTACAAGCTTGCTACATCCCTGGCGCCTGCCAATAACAAGAGTCCTGCCCTTTGAACCTGTTGCAACATATCGCCCAGTCGCGCCACCTGTTACGCAAATCGGAACTCAAGGTTGCCGATCACGTGCTGCTTGACCCTGCGGCCGTGATGCACAGTTCCATGGCTGACCTGGCCCACAGCGTGGGGATCAGCGAGCCGACCATCGTGCGCTTCTGCCGCGCCATCGGTTGCTCGGGGTTCCAGGACTTGAAGTTGAAACTGGCCCAGAGCCTGGCGGCCGGCGCCAGCTTCGGGCAGTTTGCGATCCACGAAGACGACTCCGTCGCCGACTACAGCCTGAAAATTTTCGATACCACCCTGCACACCCTGATGGAAGTGCGGGAAAAGCTCGACCCGATCGAACTGCAAAAAGCCGTGACCGCTATGTCCCAGGCCCAGCGCGTGGAGTTCTATGGCTTTGGTGCCTCCGGCGCGGTGGCGGCGGATGCCCAGCACAAATTTTTCCGCCTGCTGCTGACGGCGGCGGCCTACAGCGACCCGCACATGCAGGCGATGTCAGCGGTGACGTTGAAGCCCACCGACGTGGCGATCTGTATTTCCCAGTCGGGCCGTTCCAAGGACTTGTTGATCACCGCCAACCTGGTGCGTGAAAGCGGCGCGTCGCTGATCACCTTGTGCCCGAGCCAGACGCCATTGGCGGAGCTGTCCACGGTCAACCTGGCGATCGATGTGCATGAAGACACCGAGATCTATACGCCGCTGACCTCGCGCATCGCCCACCTGGTGGTGATCGACGTGCTGGCGATGGGCGTGGCGATGGCGCGTGGCCCGAGCCTGGTCAACCACCTCAAGAGCGTCAAGCGCAGCTTGCGCAGCCTGCGTCTCTCGCCCAAATCGGTCAAAGCCCTCGACGACTGACCCAAGGTCGCACTCGATCAACTGTAGGAGCTGGCTTGCCTGCGATAGCGGTCTGCCAGCCCCACACTTATCGCCCGAGGCACCGCCATCGCCGGCAAGCCGGCTCCTACAGTTTTGGCCGGTGTTGCATCCGCAAGATTCATCGTCCTGTAACCCTCGCGCCGCCAAACCGTCATCCCCCGTGCCCATCCTGGACTCCCCGTACTCGCATTGGGAGACTCGAAATGGCCCGGCACTACGAAGACAGCACCAGCACCGTCAAGACCCGTCGTCAGCAGGAAGACCAGCGCCGCATGGCGTTCCGACGTGCAATTGAAGATCGCTGTGAACAACGCCAACTGCTGCAAAGCATCAGTGACTACCCGGAGTTGCATTGGCAGGCACCCGCGGCTGCCCAGCGAAACGTTCAGCCAGCGCGCTGATCTGCACCCGTTCGCTGCGGATAAAGCCCAGGAACGCATGGGCCACCGGTGACAGGCGCTTGGCCTTGGCCTGCACCAGGCACCAACTGCGGTACAGCGGCAGCTCTTCCACCGGCAGCTCCTTGAGCCCACCGGTGGCCAGCTCCAGATTCAGGGCGTGGCGCGTCAGCAGTGCCACGCCCAACCCCGCCACCACGCACTCGCGCTGCGCCTCGGCCGAGGCCACTTCCACCGTCTGGGTGAAGTGCACGCGCTTTTCCTTGAAGTATTCCTCGCAGGCCAGCCGTGTCCCTGAGCCCGGCTCGCGCAGCAACAAGGTGTAAGGCTCCAGGTCCTGCAGGCGCAGCGGCCCTTGCAGGCTCAGCGGATGGTCCGGCGGGGCCACCGCCACAATCGGGTTATTGAGAAACGGCAGGAATTCCAGGCCCATGTCCTGGGGCACCATGGACATGATCACCAGGTCATCACGGTTGTCCGACAGCCGGCGGATCACCTGGGCGCGGTTGACCACCGTCAGGTGCAACTGCACCTCCGGGTGCTGGCGCTTGAAGGCGGCGAACAAGTGCGGCACGAAGTATTTGGCGCTGGATTCCACGGCCAGCTTCAATTGCCCCTGCAGCGAGCCTTGCATGTCCGAGAGCTGCATATCGAGGTTTTCCAGGCGCCCGAAAATGTCCCGGCTGGCCCGTTGCAGGGCTTCGGCGGCTTCGGTCATGTAGAGCTTTTTGCCGACGTAGTCGAATAGCGGCTGGCCGATCAGCTCTTCAAGCTGGCGAATTTGTAGGCTGACGGCGGGTTGCGTGAGGGACATTTCCTCGGCAGCGCGGCTGTAGGAACGCAAGTCGCAGACTTCATTGAAGATTTGCAACTGGCGTAATGTCATACGCATCAATGACTTACGCATAATTCAAGACGGCTCGCTGGGTTTGTACGGCCAACTATAAGTCTTTACTTATACACAACCCAATAATTATTGATTTTTGTTAATCCCTAAGTGCGCATAGTGTGTGTCTCGCGACTGGCTTGAAACATTTGGTCACGCGCCGACCTGGTCTAGCAGGTCGATGAACGCAGCAATCGGCTCAAGGGAATTTCCAAGTGATAACAAAGATCCTGATCGCCAACCGTGGTGAGATTGCCGTCCGCATCGTGCGGGCCTGTGCCGAAATGGGTATCCGTTCGGTGGCGGTCTATTCCGACGCAGACCGGCATGCCTTGCACGTCAAGCGCGCCGACGAGGCCCACAGCATTGGTGCCGAGCCCCTGGCCGGATACCTGAACCCGCGCAAGCTGGTGAACCTGGCGGTGGAAACCGGCTGTGATGCATTGCACCCAGGCTACGGCTTCCTGTCGGAAAACGCCGAACTGGCGGATATCTGCGCCGAACGCGGCATCAAGTTCATTGGTCCATCGGCCGAAGTGATTCGCCGCATGGGCGACAAGACCGAAGCGCGTCGCAGCATGATCAAGGCCGGCGTGCCGGTGACGCCGGGCACCGAAGGCAACGTCGCCGACATCGCCGAGGCGCTGACCGAAGGCGACCGCATCGGCTACCCGGTGATGCTCAAGGCCACCTCCGGTGGTGGCGGGCGCGGCATTCGTCGCTGCAACAGCCGTGAAGAACTCGAACAAGCCTTCCCCCGCGTGATCTCCGAGGCCACCAAGGCCTTTGGTTCGGCGGAAGTGTTCCTGGAAAAATGCATCGTCAATCCCAAGCACATCGAGGCGCAGATCCTCGGTGACAGCTTTGGCAACGTGGTGCATCTGTTCGAGCGCGATTGTTCGATCCAGCGCCGTAACCAGAAGCTCATCGAAATCGCCCCCAGCCCCCAGTTGACCCCCGAGCAGCGCGCCTATATCGGCGACCTGTCGGTGCGTGCGGCCAAGGCTGTGGGCTACGAGAACGCCGGCACCGTGGAGTTCCTGCTCGCCGAGGGCGAGGTGTACTTCATGGAGATGAACACTCGGGTGCAGGTGGAGCACACCATCACCGAAGAAATCACCGGCATTGATATCGTCCGCGAGCAGATCCGCATCGCTTCCGGCCTGCCGCTGTCGGTAAAACAGGAAGATATCCAGCACCGTGGCTTTGCGTTGCAGTTTCGTATCAACGCCGAAGACCCGAAGAACAACTTCCTCCCAAGCTTCGGCAAGATCACCCGTTACTACGCCCCCGGCGGCCCTGGCGTGCGTACCGACACGGCGATCTACACCGGCTACACCATCCCGCCGTTCTACGACTCCATGTGCCTGAAGCTGGTGGTGTGGGCGTTGACCTGGGAAGAAGCCATGGACCGCGGCCTGCGTGCCCTGGACGACATGCGCCTGCAAGGCGTGAAGACCACCGCCGCCTACTACCAGGAAATCCTGCGCAACCCGGAATTTCGCAGCGGCCAGTTCAACACCAGTTTTGTGGAAAGCCACCCTGAGCTGACCAACTACTCGATCAAGCGCAAACCCGAAGAGCTGGCCCTGGCCATCGCCGCCGCCATCGCCGCCCACGCAGGCCTGTGAGGAACATTCCAATGTCTAAGAAAATCTTCGTAACCGACACCATCCTGCGCGACGCCCACCAATCGTTGCTGGCCACCCGCATGCGCACCGACGACATGCTGCCGATCTGCGACAAGCTCGACAAAGTCGGCTACTGGTCCCTGGAAGTCTGGGGCGGCGCGACCTTTGACGCCTGCGTGCGCTTCTTGAAAGAAGACCCGTGGGAGCGCCTGCGCAAACTGCGCGCCGCGTTGCCTAACACGCGCCTGCAAATGCTGTTGCGTGGGCAGAACCTGCTGGGCTACCGCCATTACAGTGACGATGTGGTCAAGGCCTTCGTCGCCAAGGCCGCGGTAAATGGTATCGACGTGTTCCGCATCTTCGACGCGATGAACGACGTGCGTAACCTGCGGGTGGCCATCGAAGCGGTGAAAGCTGCGGGCAAACACGCCCAGGGCACCATCGCCTACACCACCAGCCCGGTGCACACCATCGAGGCGTTCGTGGCCCAGGCCAAGCAGTTGGAGTCCATGGGTTGCGACTCCATCGCGATCAAGGACATGGCCGGCCTGCTGACCCCGTACGCCACCGGTGAACTGGTCAAGGCGCTGAAGGCCGAGCAGAGCCTGCCGATCTTTATCCACTCCCATGACACCGCTGGCCTGGCCGCGATGTGCCAACTCAAGGCCATCGAAAACGGTGCCGACCATATCGACACCGCCATCTCCAGCTTCGCCTGGGGCACCAGCCACCCGGGCACCGAGTCGATGGTCGCCGCCCTCAAAGGCAGCGAATTCGACACCGGCCTGGACCTGGAACTGCTGCAGGAAATCGGCCTGTACTTCTACGCCGTGCGCAAGAAATACCACCAGTTCGAAAGCGAATTCACCGCCGTCGACACCCGCGTGCAAGTCAACCAGGTGCCGGGCGGGATGATTTCCAACCTGGCCAACCAGTTGAAAGAGCAGGGCGCCCTCAACCGCATGAGCGAAGTGCTGGCGGAAATCCCACGGGTGCGTGAAGACCTCGGCTTCCCGCCGCTGGTCACGCCAACCTCGCAGATCGTTGGCACCCAGGCGTTCTTCAACGTGCTCGCTGGCGAGCGCTACAAAACCATCACCAATGAAGTGAAGCTGTACCTGCAAGGCGGCTACGGCAAGGCGCCGGGCACCGTGAACGAGAAACTGCGGCGCCAGGCCATCGGCAGCGAAGACGTGATCGACGTGCGCCCAGCCGACCTGCTCAAGCCGGAAATGACCAAGCTGCGCGGCGAGATCGGCGCATTGGCCAAGTCCGAAGAAGACGTGCTGACCTACGCCATGTTCCCCGATATCGGGCGCAAGTTCCTGGAAGAGCGCGATGCCGGCACCTTGTCCCCTGAAGTGCTGCTGCCGATTCCTGAAGCCGGTGGTGTAGCCCGTGCTGGCGGTGAAGGTGTGCCGACCGAGTTCGTCATCGACGTACACGGTGAAAGCTACCGCGTGGATATCACCGGTGTTGGCGTCAAGGCCGAAGGCAAGCGCCACTTCTACCTGTCCATCGACGGGATGCCGGAAGAAGTGGTGTTCGAACCGCTCAACGAGTTTGTCGGCGGCGGCACCAGCAAGCGCAAGCAGGCCAGCGCGCCGGGCCATGTGAGCACGGCGATGCCGGGCAATATCGTCGATGTGCTGGTCAAGGAAGGCGACGTGGTCAAGGCCGGCCAGGCCGTGCTGATCACCGAAGCGATGAAGATGGAGACCGAAGTGCAGGCGGCCATCGCCGGCAAAGTCACCGCCGTTCACGTAGCCAAGGGCGACCGGGTCAACCCGGGCGAAATCCTGATCGAAATCGAAGGCTGATATCCAGCCTTCGACACTACCGCTTAATCCTCGGGGGGCATGTTGCCCCCTTTTTTTTGCCTGTAATAAAGCGCCAATCAGAAGCTCAGGGTCCATTGGCCCATGACGGCCTGGCTGTTGCTGCGGGCGCCAAAATCGCCGGTGTAGGTCAGGCCGACGCTTTGGCTGGTGGAGATGCCCAGGCCCAGCCCGGCTTGCAGCGCCATACTGTCGCGGTCCAGGGACGTGCCTTCGATGGTGAAGGTGCTGTTGAACTCGTCCTTGTTCACCCATGCCGACGACTGGCGCACGCGGCTGTCGACGTCGCCGTACAAGTGCTTCCAGCTGGCGCTGGCGTGGGGTTTGAGGGTCATCTGGTTGTCCAGGGTATAGAGGCTGGTCATGCGCAGGCCGAAGGTGCTGTTGAGGTTCGCCTGGGTCTGCTCGCCGACATTGAGGGCGCTGAGGCCGCCTTTTTCCTTGAAGCGCTCGCGTTGGTAACGCTGATAACCGACGCCCGCGAACGGTTCGACGGTGAAACTGCCGTGGTCCACGCGATAGCCCAGCTCGCTGAAAAGCGTCTGGCTTTGCGCAGAATACTTGCCCTTGAGCTGCTCTTGATGGTCGATGAAATCAAAATCGACACTGCGCTTGTTCAGCCCGGCGTGGTGGCTGTGGATTGCCCCCAGGCGCAACGCCAACGGTCCGTCCTGGCGCACCGCGTATGCCCCCAGGTGCCAGCTGTCGAGCGCGGCCTTGAAGCGTTTGGCGCTCAGGTCACTGGTCGTCTTGGCCCCCATTACACCCACGCGCCAAGCGGGGTCCACGGCCCAATCGGCGCCCAGCACCAGGCCCTGGTTACGCTGTTGCAAATCACCACCGCCGTGCTGGCCGTCCAGGCTGCCGGCGTTGCCCAGGCCTTGCAGCCAGACGCGGCTGTTGGCGTCGCCGTTCATCTCGCCCATGGCCGACAGCAAACTGCTTTGCAGTGGCTTGAGGCTGCTTTGGGTGACGTTGCCCAGGTTGGCGTTCTGGCTGCCGGCCAGTTGCTCAAGCACCGCGCCGATTCTTCCGGGGGCCAGGTTGCCCATATAGCGGGCGTCATCTGCAATCAGATACTGCTCGCGCACGCTCAGGTTGCCTGACTCCAGCAAGGCATCCACTGCACGGTCCAGCACCTGGGCCACGCCCCGGCCATTGCCGGTGGTGGCGTAGTCAATGAAATAAAAAGGGCTGGCCGGGTCCGGTTCGCTGGGCGGTGGCCCCATATCCCCGCGTGCGGCGGCCAATTGAATGCTAAAGGCACTCAGCATGAAAGTGATGGCAAGGGCGAGTCGCTTGGATGTGCAGTGCATAGGGTCCGACCTCTGATATGTGAGGCGGGGAATTTAGCGAGGCGGCGGAGGGATAACTGTCAGGAGCAGCGTTTTAGGTGGGAGGGAGATGTCTTTAGTCCGGGGCGAATACATACGTGCGGGTTGTGGCCTGGACACGCGCTTTGTTGATCCAGAGCGCAAAGCAGGGCCTGGCCGAAGGCACCCTGCAGATCGGCGAAGCCGTGCGTCGGCTGGGCGTGGACGCCACCGGAGTGCACCAGAGCCAATGCGCCAGGATGTGCAAGATTTCCCTGCGCACCCTGGTGCATATCGAGCATGGCGAGGGCAATCAGACGCTCAAGTTGTTGAACGCGGTGTTCCGGCCGTTCGGTTTGCAGATGGGTGTGGTCAAGGTCCGGCGGTCGCTGAACTGACCGTCAGCCCCGGCATTGCGCCAGGCTTTTCGCCTGCCCATCCGCTGTCTGGTTAGTCTCGGATAGCCACGCCTCAAACCCCGCGCCTACCTTCGGCCATTCCCCATCGAGGATCGAGTACCACGCGGTATCGCGGTTCTGCCCCTTGACCACCATATGCTGGCGGAACACCCCTTCAAAACTGAATCCCAGCCGCTCGGCGGCGTATTTGGAGCGGGCGTTGCCGTTGTTGCACTTCCATTCCAGGCGGCGGTAGCCCAGCTCGAACGAGTGCCGCGCCAGCAGGTACACGGCCTCGGTGCTTTTGGGCGAGCGCTGCATCGGTGCGCCGAAGGTGACGTGGCCGATTTCGATGCGGCCCTGGGCCGGGACGATCGACATCAGGCTGAGGATGCCCTGCACGTCGCCGCTGGCGCGGTCGATCACGCTGAAAAAGTATGGGTCGCTGTTGGCCGCGTGGTTGTTCAACCACGCGTCGAACGCGGCGCGCTCGGGAAACGGGCCGTAGGGCAAATAGTCCCACAGCTTGGGGTCGGCGCCGGGGCCCTGGAGGGCTTGCCACAAGCCATCGGCGTGGCGGGCCGGGTCGAGTTTTTCCAGGCGGATAAAGCGTCCTTCGATCAATTGGGCGGTGGGCGCGGGGGCGCCTTTCCAATCTGCAAGTGAGGTCGACATGGGATACTCCTTAAAGGCCTTTGCGAAATTGGATAAAGCCGGGACGTTCGGCAATGCGTTCATACAACTGGATCGCCGTGGCGTTGCTCTCATGGGTCAACCAGTGGACCTTGGCGCACCCCTCGGCCTTGGCGGTGGTGTAGACGAACTCGATCAGTTGGCGACCAACCCCGGTGCCGCGTTGGCCGGGCTCCACGAACAGGTCTTGCAGGTAACAGGAGTTTTCGATGCTCCAGTTGGAGCGGTGATAGATAAAGTTGACCATGCCCACCGCCTTGCCATCCTGCCAGGCCAGGGCCGAATGGGTCGGTTCGCTGGGGTCGAGCAGGCGTTGCCAGGTGCTGGCGCTGACCGCGTCAGGCAACTCGGTGTTATAGAAGCGCAGGTAGGCCTGCCACAGCGGTAACCAGGCGGCGTGCTCGGTGGCTGCTACCCGGCGGATTTCGATCTGGCTCATGTGCGGTCCTTGGGAATGAATCGGGCGAGGGTTTGGTCACGCATATCAACGCTGGCGGCCAGTCCTTCGCGCACCCCGGCAATGTCGGCCGCGCTGCGGTTCTGGCTGAGCTTGCGTTTGCCGATCAGGCGCTCGATTGGCAGGACGAAGCCGACGATGGCCTTGAGCATGCCGTCAATGTAGCTGGCCGGGGCGTCGCTGACTTTCCATGGCTGGACGCGGTGGCCTTCATGGCGATCGGTCAGCGCACTGACCACCGCCAGCAAGCGCTCGGCATCGGTAAACACCTGGGCCTTGCCGTAGGCGTGTACCGCCAGGTAGTTCCAGGTTGGCACCACTTTGCCGTGTTCGGCCTTGGCCGGGTAGAACGCCGGGCTGACGTAGGCCTCGGCGCCCGCGAAGATCACCAGCGCTTCGCTACCATTTTGTAGGTCGCGCCACTGAGGGTTGGCCTTGGCCAGGTGCCCGTAGAGGGTGCCGTTGGGGCCCTCGTCGGGGTTGAGCAGCAGCGGCAGGTGGCTGGCTTGCAGGCCTTGTTCGCCAAAGGTCACCAGTTGCGCCAGGCGCGTGTGCTGGATCAGTTGCTGCTGTTCGGGCAAATCGTCGAGAGCAAAGGCGGACGGTGTGTACATGAATATTTTCCTTGGCGAATACGTGCATCCTAGGCAGGCTAATGGTCCGTTGTAAGAGCCATCTCAGACCAATTTCATAGGTCCAATATGTCGCCCATGTCGTTTAACCCTGCTGGTATCGAGCTTGATCGTCGCCAAGGCCTGACACGCCAGTTGTACGAGGCGCTGCGCCAGCGCGTGCTGGATGGGCGACTGGCCAGTGGCACTCGCCTGCCGGCTAGCCGCGACCTGGCAGCGGCCCTGGGGATTTCCCGCAATAGCGTGGTGCGGGCCTACGACCAGCTGTATGCCGAAGGCTTTATCGAAGGGCGGGTGGGTGACGGGACCTATGTGGCGCAATTGGAAAAAAAACTATCCACAAAAGTGTCCACAGGGTTATCAACAGGCTTATCCCCAGCTTTATCCACAATTCACGCCGACCTGCCTGGATTTTCATCCAGTGCAGTTATCCACAGCGGCGCCTTGGGACGTCTGGAAAGCAACCATTTACCCTTGCCGCCGGCTGGCCCGCCACGGGCTTTTCGCGTGGGTGTGCCGGCCTTCGATCTGTTCCCGTTTGACGTGTGGGCCAAGCTGAATGCGGCTTTTTGGCGCAAGCCGAACCTGCAGCAGTTGTGCTACGGCGACCCGGCAGGGGACGCGCGCCTGCGCGGGCTGATCGCCGCCTACTTGCGTAGCTCGCGAGGCATGCAGTGCACTGCTGAGCAAATAGTGATCACCAGTGGCGCGCAACAGGCGATCAGCCTTTGTGCACAGCTGCTGGTGGAGCCCGGGGATGGAGTGGCGATTGAAAATCCCGGTTATCGGGCGGCCGGACATGCGTTCGCCATTGCCGGGGCGAAACTCCAAGGCGTGGCAGTGGACGCTGGCGGCATCGACTGCACCGCGTTGAACGCGCTCAGCGATTGCCGCCTGGCCTACGTCACGCCCTCGCACCAATACCCGACGGGAGTGGTGATGAGCCTGGCCCGGCGCCTGGAGCTGCTGGCCTGGGCCGAGCGCACCGGTGGCTGGGTCATCGAGGACGACTACGACGGCGAGTACCGCTACAGCGGCGCGCCCTTGGCCCCGCTGGCCGCCCTGGACCGCAGTGGCCGGGTGCTCTACGTGGGCACCTTCGGCAAGGTGGCGTTCCCGGCGTTGCGCCTGGGCTATCTGGTTTTGCCCCAGGCGCTGGTGAGTGCCTTCACCCGCCGCCGCGCCGTGGATGTGCGGCACTCTGAGGTCAGCACCCAGGCAGTGATGGCTGAGTTCATGGCAGCGGGGCACTTCCAGCGGCATATCCGCCGCATGCGTCGCGCCGCCCTGAGCCGGCGCAATGCCGTGCTGGCCGGCTGGCCGGCCGATGTGCCGGGCGTGGGGAGCCTGCCCGGTGTCGCGGCCGGCTTGCACCTCACCGTGCGGGTGCAGGGCCTGGCCCGTGAAGCGCAACTGGTGGCCCAGGCCTTGGCCGCGGATGTGGAGATCAACGCCCTGAGCAGCTACTGGCTGCCCGATACCGGGCCGGCACCGGAGCTGCGTGCCGGCCTGGTGCTGGGGTTTGCCGCCGTGCCCGAAGAGGCTATTGCCCAGGCGCTGGCCCGGTTGCGCCGGGCCTGGCAGGCCGGTTGAGCCTCAGTTCTGGAAGAACAGGGCACGCGCCAGTGGCGGGCGGATTTCACTGCGATAAATCGCGATCTGGTCGCGCTCGCTCAAGCCCGTACGGTGGATCGCGCCGCCGAGCTTTTGCTGGTCGCGGGTCTTGAGGTGGCCGGCGGTGTAGTTGTCGAGTTCGGCTTGCGGCGATTCGTAGTGGAAGTGCGCATACCACAGCACTTCCTGGCTTTGGTGATCGCGGATGGCGTACTCATCCAGATAGTTTTTGCCGGGCCCCTTGAGGCGTCGGCGGGTGACCACCTTGACGATGTTTACCTGCCCCAGGCTGTGCAGCCATTCCACCCGTTCGGCGGTGGGCAGTTGCTGCTTGGTCATGCTGATACGGGTGTTGGTGCCCAATTGGTAGAGGCGTTGCGCCGCCTCGTTGAGTTTGCGGTTGAGTGTGGCAGCAGAGGGACGATCGCTTTCGGTGAGGTTGCGCTGGGTCAGCGCCTCCTCGACCGTGTTAACCGCCTGCTCCAGGCGTGCCGCGTACTGATGCAGCATTTCTTCGATCTCTACCGGGATGCGTCCGGCTTTTTTGGCATGCGCCAGCACCCGCTGCGTGGCGGCGGGTTCCTCATCCAGCAGGTGCTGACCATCGTTCATGCTGGTATTGAGGTCGGCAGCCTGTGGCTTGGGCAGCTTTGCGGCAGGCCTTGCGCGTTCCACCCACACGCCGGGGCTTTTTTCGTGGAAGGTGGCAATGACCTTGCCCGTCACCGGCGCCCTGACATCCAGCAGGCCTGCCTCGTCAGGCCGCAACTCCCCCACCAGCACGCCGCTGAAACGGGTCTTGATAACCTTTTTTTTCGGCGTCTGCGGCGTTCTGGACGAGCCGGCCTTGGGTTCCGGGGGCTTGCGCTCACGCAGCAGCAGCACCAGTTCGTGAGTCGCCTGCTGGTTGAATTCGTCGATCCGCTGGCGCAGGTCTTCCAGGGGCTCTCGCTGCACGTGTTCAGGGTATTCGGCGTGCAGGTCCAGCAAGCGCTGGTCAATGATGGCGAACTGTTCTACCAGGCTGTTGAGCACATCGAGGCGCTCGTCCGGGTTGCTGATGGTCGATTCGCTCAGGGTCTCGACCCAGGTCAGGATGTTGATATCGGCGCAGTTGACGATTTCATCGAGCTGGCGGTGCGCATCGGTGAACGCTTCGCCGGTGCCTGGCGTGATGCACAGGTAGCGGGTCAGGGTGATTTGCAGGGCTTTGAGGTCGTACAGCTTGAAGTGGGGCAAGGCGCGCAGCGTGGTCTGGATGATTTTGGTGCCCTCGATACCGAGCTTTTCCAGCTCGCGATAACGCGACTCGGCGTATTGCAGGCGCTTGATCATGTCCAGGTTGAGCTTTGATACCGTTCCGGCGAGCTGCGCCTGAAGCTTGGCGTCCCGCGAGGTGATCGTTTCCAGCTCCTGGAGCGTGGTCAATAGCTTGGTGCGAAACATGGGCAGGCGTTGCGCAACGGCCGAACGGGTCAGCAGCAGTTGTTGGCTCAAATAGTCAATCATGTTGCCCTGGTAATTGGGCACCGTGTCGATGATGTTCAGTGCCCGCAGTTGGCGGATGGGCACGTCGTATTCGGCCATGCGGGCGTCGACCTTGTCGATGTACGCCTCGCGCTGGCGCTCGGAGGAGGGGCCTGGCTTTGGCTCTATCGCCGCATGTGCCTGGGTGATTTCGGTTTGCCCGCGTCGCTGGTCGGCGTTGAACGCGTTGAGTTTTTGCCGCAGGTCGAGGATGCGCGAAGGTGCTTTGGCTTGTGCGGCTTTGCGGCGGTTCCTGAACCCGGCACCGCGCAGGCGCAGGCGGGTGTCGACAAACCATTGGCCGGCCAGGTTGCTTAGCAGCAAGGGGCCGTTGTGGGTGGGGCGTTTGGGGTCGATGATCATGACGTTGTCGTTCTCATCCACCGTCACCTCGAACCAGCGTGGGCCGACCGGTGCGTACCATTTATCGGCAAGGGCATAGAGATGCAGGTGCACCCCGGCCTCCGTGATCGGCTCCCCCAACCCCTCGGGTTTGTCAATTTTGAAGCGATCCAGGGTCGCCCCCAGGCTTGAGGGCGCACGACTGAGTGCGCCGCTGCTGTGCAGGGGGCCTTGATGACGTGCGGCCAGGTCGCTCTCGGACACGTTGGCTTGCTGGCTGACGAGGACTTTGGGCGACGGCGGCAGTGCTTTTTGCGTCTTTTCCAGAACCGTGGTTTCAGGTTCTACCGGTGTGGGTTCAGTCTCCACCAGCGCCACCTTTTGCGCTGCTCGCTCAGGTGGATGGCGCAAGGTCACGTGCAGCACCAGGGCCATGCCCAGGTTGAGCAGCAGGTCGACCTGAGCCGTCCAGGAAACCTCCCCATCGGGCCCCGGTTCGGCCTGGGCCGTGGCTTGCAGGTCGTCCATGATTTGCCAGATCCATGCGGCGATCCCCACCGTGCGCCCCAAAAAGGGCAGCGCCGCGCCGAAGATCATCCAGCCGGCCTGCCGGTAACTGGCCCAGCGCTTCTGCACATTGGACACCGATTGGCGGTTGGCCAGCTCCACCAGCGCATTGGCGTTGTCCGTGAACAACGTCGCCAGGGCATCATTGCCCAGCACTTCGTCGCTCAGGGCCATGGGGCCACTCATTTGCAGCACCACTTGCGGTTCCACCAGCGCGCGCACCACCGTCCATGGCGAGGGCAGGGCGGCGGGGAACACGTACTGCTCGTAGTTAAAGCGTATGTCTTCGGCCAGCCAGGCCAGCACCGAATCGCGCAGGGTGCGCTGATGCTTGATCGCATACAGCAGGTTTTGCCGGGACGGGAACTGGATCAGCACCGGAGCCAGCAACGGGCGATACAGCAGGCACGGGCCCTGGGTGTGGTCGCGGGGGCCGATCACGAACATATTCGCCACCCCATCCTGTTCCTTGCTGGGGCGCAAGGTCGGGACAAAGGCCAGGCGGCGGAACACGATCTCTTGCCCTTCCACCTGGCGCTCGTGCGCCTCTGCCTGCACGGCCGCCGCCACATAGCGGTAACCGCGCTCGTCGATGCCATGCAGGCGCTGGATTTTCCACTGCAAGGCCAGCAGCGGCAGTTGCACCCGCAAGTGCGAGGTGTAGAGGGTCTGCCGGCTCTTCGACTCAGCAGGGTCGTCGAGCAGGGTGCGTTTGATCAGCGCCGGGTAGTGTTCGCCGATATCGAGGGTTTCGATCAGGTCCTTGAGGTAGGTGTAGGTCAGCCAGGTCGGGCTCTTGCCGCCGTTGTAGAGCACGCTGGTTGTTCCTGTGGGCAGCCCGGTGAGGTTTTCCAGGGCCAGGTCGATCAGGCTGCGCCGGGTGATGTCGCTGGCCCCGGGCAGCACAAAAGTGCCCCAGACCACCGGGCTCTCGATGCTGATCTCGACCTTGTCCAGGTTCAGGCTCGCGCCATTGGGTTGCTGTTTGAGTGTGCCTTGCAACTGCTCCCGGGCGTAGTCGCGGATTGCCGGGATACCGTCCTGGAACGTGCGCCCGTGGTTGTGGGTGTGCAGTTCGGCCAGGTCGATCAGGTAGCGGCTGTAGGTCGAGATGTCGAGGTCTGAGGCGCCGGTCAGCCACTCGGGAAGCTCTTCATGTATCTGGCGGATGTTCGACAGTGAGTGGCTGCTCAGGTCCTCAATCACCGGCAGGATGCGGGCGACCGCCTGGCCGCCGACCGCTGCTGCGGGAGGTGCTTCGATGCCGGACGAGCCCACCGAGCCGATGGCCTCCAGTTGCAGGGCGACCAGGTTACACGCCTGGCTCTCGAAGAAATCCCCCTGCGGTTCGTACAGGCGCCATTGCACGTTCACCTGCGCCGCACTTTGCGTCAGGCCTGTGGGCAGGGCTTGGCCGAAGGCGTCCAGGGAGTCGAATTTCGCATAACCAGTGCTCAGCGAATACGTGAGGATGCGCTGCTGTTGCTCGTGTACGCCGATCAGCACCGCGATATCCGACAGGCCAACGTGAATGGACTGGTTTTCGTGGCTGGCATCAATGTCGACCAGGTAAGCGTGGGTCTGGAAGGTATCGGAGGTTTTGCGCCTGGCCAGCTGCGGGAAGTGGAACAGCGTCCTGGCCATGGCGCAATCTTGCTCATCCCAGCCTTCCTGGGCCGTAACGTTCCATACGTTGCGCAAGGAATGGGCGAGTGTCTGCCAGCGGGGGCCTGCCAGGCCGTTGGAGGCATTCCAGTAGTCCAACTGCTGCTCCTGGAAAGCGCTGAAGATCAGGGCCGACAGCTCGTTGACCAGCCGTGCGATAGCATCGATCTTCACGGGCAGGTGGTCGGGGGGCTGGGCTGCGGGCTCCAGGGTGAGGAAATGCTCGCCGTCGATATAGATCACCGGCTCAGGCGACAGGGCCTGGTTGGCCAGGACCGAGGTCAGTGATTCGGTAGACGCCGGCGCTGCCTGGATCGCATCGCCGACGATGCGCCAATGCGGTGTGACGACCATGGCCAGGTCCGGCTCGATGTTCAGTGTCGGGTATTGCTCCTTGAGGGCTGCACGTAGCAGGTTCGCGGCGACTTCACGGATGGAGGGGCCGGTACTCAATTGCATCAGCAGCTCATAGGCACTTGGCGGACGGTTGTGGGGGGCGGGTGAGTCGTTGGGCATTTGCAGCTCCTTGGCCAGTGGAAGGCTTGAAGAGCTGCACGGTAGTTTCTGCGGCGGCGGCGAAGACGGTAGATAAATACCCTGGCCGGGGCCGGCGCGCCCAGGCCAAGGTCGATCAGGTGCCGGACTTGATCTTGCTCCAGGCCCGGGTCCGCGCACGCTCGGCGTCGCGCTCCAGGGGCTTGAGGGTGTAGAGCGTGGCCATCGCCGCCTCGGTGGGATACAGGTTGGGGTTGTTGCGAATCGCCGGGTCGACGTGCTCGGTCGCATCCTTGTTGGGGTTGGGGTAGCCGACAAAATCACTGATGGGCGCGATCACCTGGGGTTGCAGCAGGTAGTTGATGAAGGTGTAGGCGTCCTGCGGGTTTTTTGCACCCTTGGGAATGGCCAGCATATCGAACCAGATCGGCGCGCCTTCCTTGGGCAGGCGCATGTCGACAATCACCCCGTTCTTGGCCTCCCGGGCGCGGTTGGCGGCCTGGGAGAAACTGCCGGAGTAACCGACGGCCACGCAGATATCCCCGTTGGCGATATCGGCCATGTATTTGGATGAGTGGAAGTAGGTGATGTAGGGGCGGATCTTCATCAGCAACGCTTCGGCTTTGAGATAGTCCTTGGGGTTGCTGCTGTTGGGGTCCAGGCCCAGGTGCTGCAGGGCCAGGGGCAGGATTTCCGACGGTGAGTCCAACAGTGCCACGCCGCATTGCTTGAGCTTGCTGATGTGCTCTTCTTTGAAGATCAAATCCCAGCTGTCCACCGGTGCGTCGGCGCCCAGGGCGGCCTTGACCTTGTCCGGGTTGAAGCCGATGAGGATGGTGCCGTACATGTAGGGCACCGCGTGTTTGTTGCCCGGGTCGTTGGCCTCGATCAGCTTCATCAGCTTGGGATCGAGGTGGTTCCAGTTGGGCAACTGGCTGCGGTCCAGGGGTTGGAACACCCCGGCTTCGATCTGCTTGGCCAGGAACACATTGGACGGCACCACCACGTCATACCCGGAGTTGCCGGTCAGCAACTTGGCTTCCAGGGCTTCGTTGGTGTCGAAGATGTCGTACACCAGCTTGATCGCCGGGTTCTGCGCCTTGAAATCTTCCAGGGCCTTGGGCGTGATGTAGTCGAACCAGTTGTAGACCCGCAGGGTTTTTTCTTCGGCGTGGGCGGCGCTGCTGAGCACGGCGGCGCAGAGCACAAGCGACTTGAGCATGTTCATTGGGCTGCCCCTTCAAAACCTTCGAGAACGTTGACGGCATTGATGCCGATTTCTGCCACCGCGTAACCGCCTTCCATCACAAACAGCGTCGGCTTGCCCAGGCGGGCGATACGCGCGCCCATGGCCAGGTAGTCCGGGCTGTCGAGCTTGAATTGCGAGATGGGATCGTCCTTGAACGTGTCCACGCCCAGGGACACCACGATGATGTCGGCGCCATAGCCCTCGATCTCCCGGCAGGCCTGCTCCAGTGCCGCGCTCCAGGTGTCCCAGGCGGCACCAGCCGGCAGCGGGTAATTGAAGTTGAAGCCTTCGCCGGCACCCTCGCCCAGCTCGTCGGCATAACCGAGGAAAAACGGAAACTCGGCCTGCGGGTGCCCGTGGATCGAAGTGAACAGCACATCGCTGCGCTCATAGAAGATCGACTGGGTGCCGTTGCCGTGGTGGTAATCCACGTCGAGGATCGCGACCTTTTTGTGGCCCTGGTCGATAAAAGCCTGGGCGGCGATGGCGGCGTTGTTGAGGTAGCAGTAACCGCCCATCAAGTCGCCAGCGGCGTGATGCCCCGGTGGCCGGCACAAGGCGAAGGCGCTGTGGGCGCCTTGTTGGATCGCCTGCTGCGCGGTCAGCGCGACCTGCGCCGCGCTGTAGGCCGCCTGCCAGGTACCGGCGGTGATCGGCGCACCGCCGTCGAAGCTGTAATAGCCCAGTTGGCCGTGCAGGCTGGTGGGCAGCACGCGGCGCAAGGTCCGGGCGGGCCAGGTGTAGGGCAGCAGGTCGCCGTCCTGGCCGAATTCGACCCAACGGGCCCAGGCACCCTGGAAGAACTCCAGGTAGTCGCGGCTGTGGATGCGCTGCAGCGGCGCCAGGCCAAAGTCCTGGGGCGCTTGCACCGGGCCCAGTGTACGGTCCTTGACCCGTTGCAGCACATGGTCGGCGCGCGAAGGCATTTCGAAGCAGGGCATCAACTGGCCGTCCATCAATTCGCAACGGCCATGGTGCAGGTGGTGATCGTGCGAGTAGATCGTCAGCATTTTTATTGTTCTCCGCAGGCAGGTTGGGATGCCTTGCAGTGTTGCGGTGCGCGCAGGTTTGGAGAACGGCAGGAGCGGCCAAAAGGGGATAAATATGGCCAAATTGTCTGTCCGAAATTCGCCCCTGCATGGGGCGTCATGCTCGAAATTGACTCGGCGCTACACCGCTCCAGCGTACAAAGGCATGCCGGAAGCTCGCGGTCTCACTGAAACCCAACTGCTCGGCGATGCGGTAGATCGGCCACTGGTCTTGCGCCAACAACTGCTTGGCGCGCTCGAAGCGCAGTTCGTCCAGCAGTTCCTGGTAGCTGCAGCCCAGGTCATGCAAGTGCCGGCGCAGGGTGCGCGGCGAACAGTTCATCTGCTGGGCCAGGCCATCGAGCCCCGGTGCGGCGTGCAGTTGTGCCGCGAGCAACTGGCGGACCCGCCCCAGCCAGGCCTCGCGCCCGGTGAATTCGGTGTTCTGCTTGCGGCAGCGTTCGGCCATGGCCCGGTGGGTCACGGTGTCGGCCAGGGGCAAGGGTTGGGCGAGCCAGCGCTGGTCGAAGGCGAACGCATTGGCCGTGGCCTGGAACTGCAACGGGCAGTCAAAACACTCGGCATAGCGCGCCTGGTAATCCGGCGCAGTATGCTCAAAGCGCGCGCCCAGCAAGGGCAGCGGATGGCCGAGCAGGTCGTCGCAGATCACCTTCAGCGACCCCAGGCACAGCTCCACGTTGAAGGCGGTCAGCGCCGGGCTCTCGCGGTAATCGCTGGCGGTGAACCAGATACGCTCGCCGTCTTGCTCAAGGCTCAGTTCGAACAGTGTTCCCAACAGCGCCGGATAACGCAGGGCCAGGCGCAAAGCGTCACCGAAAGTGGCACTGGTGAGCAGGGCATAGCCGAGCATGCCGTACGCCGATACGTGCATCCGTCGCCCCACGATCAGCCCGATATCGCGCTGCAAGGCCACGGCATTGGCGCACACTTGCATTTCCTGGTGCGTGGCGATGCGTGTGTCGGCGCGGCTCAGGTCCGCCGCACAGATGCCACTGCCGGCCAGCAGCGCTTCGGCGGGCAAGCCTTCGGCCTTGAAGGTGCTGAGCACCAGGGAAACGGCGTTGAGGGTAGTGAGGTGGGAGTGCAGCATGGGAACTTCCAGCCAGGGGATGGCTGGAAGTGGAGCAAGTTATATGCCGCTCAGCTCAGTTCGCCGCACAGGTCCAGCTCGACCAGGCGCCGTACTTCGTCGTTGGGCAGCCCGGCGCCGAGCAAGGCTTGCAGCTTGCCGAACACGGCTTCGCGGGTCATGCCGCCACCGGACAACACACCGACCCCACGCAGGCGGCTGCCCGCTTCATATACGTCCAGTTCCACACCGCCTTCATGGCATTGGGTGATCGCGACGACCACGATGTGCCGAGCCTGCGCACGTTGCAGGCTGGCGAGGAACGCCGGGTTATCGCTGGGCCCGGTGCCGCTGCCAAAGCATTCGAGCACCAGTGCCTGGATGCCGCTGTCGACCAGGGCATCCAGTTGCCCGGCATCAATGCCCGGCACCAGCGGCAATACGCCGACATTGGCCAGGGCCTTGGGCTGGCGGTAGTCCAGGGCGGCAGGTAGCGCCTGGGCCTTGGCCACGCCGCCGTTGCGCTGCAGTGCAGCAAAGGGATGGCGACCAAAACTGCGGATTTTCGCACAGCGGGTCGGCGCCATCAGTGCGCCGTGGAAGTACAGGTGCACCCCGGGCGCCAGGCCTTCACCCAACGCTGCCAGGGCGCCGCTGACGTTTTCCCAGGCATCGCTGTCGGGCACGCCGGCCGGCAGCATCGAACCGGTGAACACCACCGGCGCCGGCAGGCCCAGCAGTTGGAAACTCATGGCCGCCGCGCTGTAGGCCAGGGTGTCGGTGCCATGCAGAATCAGCACGCCATCGCAGCCCTCGTCCACAGCCTCGACCACAGCGCTGCGCAGGTGCTGCCAGTAGGCGGGCGTCATATTGGCGCTATCGATCAGCGGCGACATTTCCCGAAAGCGCCAGGCTGGCGCTGGTAGGTGGGCAAGCTGTTCGCGCATGCGCGCTTCAAAGCCCGAAGCGGGCGCCAGGCCGTTGGCGCTGGCTTGCATGCCGATGGTGCCGCCGGTGTAGAGCACCATGAGGGTGTTAGCTTTGGACATCGAACAATCTCCTGAACGAAAAACGCCGCCGGGCCCAGAGCATGCCCAAGGCCGGGCGGCGTGTCATCTATCTAGGCTCAGCGTTGCACTTGGGCGTTCAGCTCAGCAGTCGCTTGAGCGGTTGGCTCAGGCTGCACCGGGTTGGCCGGCCAGGCTTTGCGGTCCAGGTCCAGGTCCGGGAACTGGCTGGAGTCGAACACCGGGGTCTTGATGCCCGCCGCGCGCTGGTTGTCGTAGTCGTTGAGGATACGCATGGCGATCTTGAACAGGAACGCCAGGGCGAACAGGTTGACGAACGCCAGCATGGTCATGGTGATGTCGGCGAACGCGAACACGGTGCTCAGGTTCTCGATCGAACCCCAGAAGATCAGCACCAGTACCAACGCGCGATAACCGATCAGCACCTTGCGGTTGTTGCCCACCAAAAAGCGCAGGTTGCTCTCGCCCAGGTAGTAGTTGTACATGATCGATGTAAACACGAACAACGCCAGGGCCACCGAGATAAACATCCGCCCCCAGTCACCGACCACCGCTGCCAGGGAGTTCTGGGTCAGGGCAATGCCGTCGCCTTCGAAGCCTGGGGTGTAGAAGCCCGAAAGCAGGATCAGCAGGGCGGTGCAGGTGCAGATGATGAAGGTGTCGAGGAACACGCTGAACGCTTGCACCACACCTTGGGCGACCGGGTGTTCCACCGAGGCCACCGCGGCCACGTTGGGCGCGCTGCCCAGGCCCGCTTCGTTGGCGAACACGCCGCGCTTCACACCCATGATGATCGCGCTGCCCACCAGGCCGCCGAAGGCCTGGTCCAGGCCAAAGGCGCTCTTGACGATGGTCGCGAGCATGGCCGGCACCTGGTCGAATTGCAGCACGATCACGTAGACCGTCACGGCGATATAGACCAGGGTCTTGACCGGCACCAGCAGGTCGGCAATCGAGGCAATGCGCTTGATCCCGCCGATAAACACCAGGCCCAGCAACACCGCCAGCGCCAGGCCGGTGTAGGTGGTGTCGAAACCAAAGGCGTTATTGAGCGAGTGGGTCACGGCATGGGCTTGCAGGCCGTTGAAGGCGAACCCGAAGGTCACCAGCAGCAGGAACGCCATGACCATCCCCAGCCAGCGTTTTTGCAGGCCGTGCTGGATGTAATAGGCCGGGCCACCACGGTAGGTGCCTTCGGCGTCGGTGCGTTTGTAGAGCTGGCCCAGGGAGCACTCGATAAAGCTCGACGACATGCCCACCAGCGCGGTGACCCACATCCAGAACACTGCGCCCGGGCCACCCAGGGTCACGGCAATGCCGACCCCGGCGATGTTACCGGCGCCCACCCGCCCGGCCAGGCTGAGCATCAGCGCCTGGAACGAACTGAGTTGGCCGGCGCTGCTTTTGAGGCTGTCGCGAAACACCGCGAACATATGAAAGAAGTGACGAAACTGAACGAAACGCGAGCGGATCGTGAAGTAACCACCGAGCCCGACAATGAGCACGATCAGTACTTTTCCTGAGAGGAAGTCGTTGATGACTTCTAGCATGGAGTATTCCTCGCTGTTTTTTTGTAAAGGCAAAAGCCGGACGGGTCGAAACATCGCGTTACACACCGTCGCGCAGGCAGCACGATAGGTGGGGCGAGTGCTCGTCCCGGTTCCAAGTCGCGGGTTGTTATTAGTTCGGCGTTCGCATGCGGTTGACGATCGTGCATGCGAAGAGGGGCGGCACTATACCTAGGTGTGCGCCAGCCGTCTGCAAGCAGCGCAACTGACGAAGCGTCACACTGGCCTGATGTGGGGGCTGTGGAGCTTTGGTGAGGCTGCGATAGGCATGAATCTCTACGTGACTCTTTTCTCTGGTGCTTTTTGGGTTTGTGTACATATCCGTTGCTGTGGTCATGGCCACTTCGGGTTCCGCCCTTACGGCGGCTCACTTTGGAAAAGCCCCAAAGTAAGCAAAGGGCTCTTGCCCCACCACTCGGCACCTCGCCTAGGCTCGGTGTGCCCGTCATCCGACATTGATTTGGGGGGCCGCCGCGATGGGCCATCCCTGGCCCAGCGCGGCTAACCCGGCGTCCTGCCGGGTTACCCCCCAAATCAATATCGGATGACGGCCAGCGTGGTTTAACGGGGCGCTGGGATCAAAATCACAAGCAACGCGAGGCGGCCTGACAGCCGACCTGATCGTCAAGGCGTACGCGTACCCTGTAGGAGCTGGCTTGCCTGCGATAGCGGTGTATCAGTCGATGAATCTGTTGGCAGACCTGCCGCCATCGCAGGCAAGCCAGCTCCTACAGGGGAATGCAGCTTCGCGCTCTGGCTTTGCTGTTGCTCTGTTTTTGATCTGGCTTTTGATCTTAGGCGCCCCGTTAACCACGATGGCCGCAGGCAGGTATTGCGCAGTGGGCACCCCGGCAGGATGCCGGGGTAGCCGCGACACGGCCATGGATGGCCGATCGCGGCGGGCCCACGGAGCAATGCCTGACTGCGGGCATGCCGAGCCTAGGCGAGGCACCGAGTGGTGGGGCAAAAGCGCTTTGGTTACTTTCGCGCTTTTCGAAAGTGACCCGCCGTAAGGGCGGAACCAATAGCCGCCATGACCGCAGCAACGGATATGTACTCCCCCCCCACCTTTGACTTTTGTTGTCTGGTTAGAAGTAGTAACCAATATTCACGTTGGTGCGGTAATACCACTCGTTGCTGCCCACCGAACTGGTGTTGGTAAAACCACTGCCATTCTCTGCGCCGCCATAGGGGTTGGCGTTGCGCGCCCAGGTAAAGTCGACCCAGGCCATCACCGGCATGGCCAGGAACTGCGCGCCTACGGTGAACATCTGCGAATCATCCCATTCGCTCTTGTCTTTCATCATCCGGCTGTAGTCGGTGTACAGCTTGACCTTCTTCAACTGCCCCAGCCTAGGCGTGTAGACGTCGTAGCCGAGGTTGATCGACGCCAGGCTGGCCTTGGACGCGATCAGGTAGGCCGGGGTCAGGCCGTTGCCGCCCATCAGTACCGAGTCCTTGCTGACGCCGGTGGGGTTTTCGGGATCGTATTCGTAGCGGATGGCCTGGGTGGTGACGGTCCACAGCCCCTTGTTGATGATGGCGTGTACACCGGCGGCCCAATAGTCGCCATCGTCCTTGGTGGTGGCGTTGTACAGCTGGGCGGTGGCCAGCGAGGCGCCGATCTCGGTTTTCCAGCCATTGCTGTTGAAGGTGCGCGCCACGCGGGCGTTGAGCTGGTTGCGCTTCTCGTTGTCCTGGCGCGACTGGGTGAAGGCAATCGCGTTGTCGTTCAGGTCGGCGTAACGCCCGACTTCAGGCGAGTAGCGAAGGTCGCTGGGCAACATGCGCGGGAAAAAGCCAAGCTGCACGTCCCAATCCTGATCCTTGTAGCTGTACTTGAGGCCGGTGCCGGCACTCGAGGCATAGCCCATGAAAAACGGCAGGTGGTAGCTCCAGCCAAATTGCGGATACGGCTCCAGGCCAAACGGCTTGAACGGTGCGCCCAGTTGCAGGTTGGAGTTGGCATTGAGCCGATAGCCAACGAAGCCACGGTCGATGGAGCGCTTGCCGTCGTCCTGGAACCAGTAGCCGATATCGCTATAGAGGCTCTTGTAGGTGGCCTGCACGTCCAGGCGGAATGTGTCGAAGAGGAAGCGGCCATTGTTCTCGGTGGTGTCCCAATGCTCGTCGCGATAGTTGGTGCGCAGCGCGCCGCCGATGTCCAGGCTGGCGTCCCCGGCGTCACTGCGCCAGGCAATATGCGGGAAAGGTTTATTGGCGGCGTTGGCCCGCACCGGCTCGGAAGGGATGGGTTCTGCGGCGAAACCGCTGAAACTGGCAAACATCAATCCTGCACATAAGACACGCTTCATAGAGACCTCTCTACCGGGTGATCGGCAACACTCGTCCGCTTGCCTTTAAAGGCAACTAAGGAGGGAGCGGGTCTTACCGGGTTTAAGTGTTGGTTCTTATTGTTTTATCGGCGAAACGCCGTTTAATCAGTGGATGCACGGGAGTAGAGCAGGAAGTGTGCCAGGCGGTAAATTAGTTTGGATTTTATAAAAAACCGCTTAAAAACAATTGTTTATATGGGAAACAAAGCGCTGTGTATAACCCATGAAACAATCCGTAAGTGCGGTAACAAAGTTGCCCGTGATAGGTGCGTCTTTATTGCACGCTGCCAATGAAACGGGCACTTTGCGGGTGATCCTGTAGGCGCGAGCGAAGAACTTGAGGGTAACGCGGTTATTCAGGATAAACCGCGTTATCGTTAACGTTCTTCGCGAGCAAGCTCGCTCCTACAGGGGGGCTAGAGGTCCAGCACCAACCGTTGGCTCTTGCAGCCCGAAACACACACCATCATCGATTTGTTCGCCGCGCGCTCGGCCTTGGTCAGCACCCCGTCGCGGTGGTCGATCTGGCCTTCCACCACCCGGGTTTCACAGGAGCCGCACACCCCCTCGCGGCAGCTGTGATCGATGTCGCAACCGGCTTCGAGCAGCACATCCAGCAAGCTCAAGCCGGGTTCCACCGACAGCGTCTTGCCGGACTTTTTCAACTCCACGCTATAGCGGTTCTGCGCATCTTCGCTGGGCGGCAGTTCGGCGGCGGTAAAGCGCTCGATATGGGCATGGGGATAACCCAGGCGCTCACAGGTGCCCTCGAACGCATCCAGCATCGGCGTTGGGCCGCAGCAGTAGAAGTGCGTATCCGCAGGTTGGCCGGCGAGGTAGGCGGCGAGGTCCGGCGGCACGCCTTTTTCGTCGTTGAAGTGGTACACCACCCGCGCATCCAGGCCGTTCAAGGCTTCCACCAATGCCGCTTCCTGGCGCGAGCGTGCGCAATAGATCAGCTCGGCGGATTTGCCCTGGGCCAGCAGTTGGCGAAACATGCAGTAGATCGGCGTAATGCCGATGCCACCGGCCACCAGCACACTGTGGCTGGCGCTCAGGTCCAGCGCGAAGTTGTTGCGCGGCGCCGAGATCGACAGCGCCATGCCGACCCGCAATTGGCTGTGCACATACTCCGAGCCGCCGCGGCTGTTGCGGTCACGCAGGATGCCCACGGTGTAGCGCCCCTGGTCGCTGGGAGAATTGAGCAGCGAGTAGCTGCGCACCAGGCCGTTGGCCAGGTGCAGGTCGATGTGCGAGCCGGCCTCGAACGGCGGGAACACGGTATCGCCCAACGGCCGAAACTCCACGCTGATGATGCCTTCGGCTTCATAGCGCAGGGTGTGTACGCGGGCGTTGAGCAGGGAGGGCTTAGACATCATTCACCTCTGTGACGGTACGCAGGTCGACATCGAGCCGGGCACTGGCCTCGATCTCGACCCGAAGTTCAGGAAACACCAGCGCGCTGACGGCCACCAGGGTGGACGTGGGAAATACGGCCTGCCCGGCGAAGAAATCGCGGCGTGCGCGGCCCACCTGGTCCTTGTCGGCGATATCGGTGAGGTACACCGTCAGCCGGTAGATATTGCCCAGATGCCCACCGGCCGCCGTCACCAGCGCCTGGATCTTGCCCAGCACCACCAGGGTCTGGGCGTAGCAATCCAGGGTCGCCTCGCGGCTGGCGGGGTGTGCGGTCATCCCGGACATCACCACCTCGCGGCCGATCAGCAGCGCACTCGACCAACTGGCCCCGGCGGGCGCCACCACGACCGGGTTCATGGCAGTTGCTTCGCGTCGATCAGTTCGAGCTGGGCCTTGGCCGCGTTCTTCAGGTAACGGCGCATGCGCACCACACCCAGGTCGTGCTGGTAGAGGTTTTCGCGCTGGTTGGCGTCCGGTTCCATGAACTCCAGCAGCACCCGATCCTGCTCCAGCACGGCCCAGTGCCGCGCTTCCAGGCGGTTTTTGTAGAGGAAGCGCCAGGTGTCGCGCTGCCAGCCGGTCAGCGGTCGGCAGCGCCAGTGGAACACCGCCGAGAGCGCGCGGCTGCTTGGGGTGTAGCTGCCGATAATGGTGAAGTTGCCGCCCGGGCCGCCGGTTTTCGGGTAGGGGATTTCCAGGCGCAGCCAATGGCAGCCGTTGTCCATGAACTCGGTCCAGTCGAAGTTCACCCCGCGCTGGCCTTCCTTCTCGAAGAAGAACCCGTTGTCGGTGTCGCGGGTGACGAACTTGGCGGTGGCTTCGCCTTCACTCATCGAGTGCGACATCTTGTGCAGGTAGGTGCCGTGCATCGGGTCCATGACGTTGTCGATCACGTAGCGGTAGTCGCCTTTCCACTCGGTGTAGCAGACGAAGCTGCTCCACTCCGGGGACGTCAGTTGCTCGGGCAGCACCAGGTCCGGCGGGGTCGCTAAATGCGGGTCGGTGGCATTGAACAAAAAGATCGCGCCTGCCGCTTCGCGGGTATGGAACATGCGGGTCGGGCGGCTGCCTTCGAGTTTGCAGCCGGGGCTGCCCGGTACCTTGGTCACGGTACCGTCACAGCGCACTTCGATGCCGTGATACGGGCATTGCAGGCGATCACCCAACACCGGGCCCTGGGACAGCGGCGCACCGCGATGGGGGCAATGGTCTTCGAGGGCGTGCACGCGGCCATCGTTATCGCGCCACAGGGCGATCTTGTAGCCCAGGCGGCGTACCGATACCGGCTTTTCACCCAGCAGGTCCGAGGGTAATACCGGGAACCAGAGGTCTTTGAGGCCATTGGCCAGATGGTTTTCAACAGGGTCGACGGTCAATTGCATAGTCATTGTTTTATTCCTTCTGCCGGGTCATTCGCCCAGCCGGGCCATCAGGGTTTGATAGGCATCTGCCGTCCACTCGCCGCTGGTCAGCGGGCAGGGCGGGCCGGCCAGGTTGAGGTGGGCGAGCAGGGCCGCCAACTCGGTAACGCCGTTGCCGAAGGCGCGCTCGATGGAGTCGCCCAGCAGCTCTTCAAACTGGGTATTGGGCCGTTTGCGCGCCTGATGGGGCTCGAGGAATCGTTCGGTAGTGCTCATGTCATTGACCTCCGTTGCGTACCCGTTCGCGGATGGTTTCGCGCACCGGGATAAAGTCGTATGTCGGGAAAACTTCAGTGCTGAACACGCCCCACGCCGAGCGCTCAAGCTCCACGTTAAGGGACGGCAGCAGGCCCGGCGCCAAGCGCAGGGTGACGATCTGGCCCAGGCCCATGGCCACGGTCCAGCTCACCACCTCCACGCCTTGCGGTGGAAAGCGCTCCCACCAGTCCTGCTGCTTCATATGCCGCTGAATGTCTTCCAGGTTTTTTGATTGGTCGTGCTTGAGCAGCACGGTCACCAGCAAGGTGTCGCTCATGGTCAGGCCGCGCTTTGGGTGGGGATGGTCCAGGCGTCGTAGCCGTAGACCCAATCGGCGTTGCCGCCGTCCTTGAGCCACTGGTTGCCGCGCGAGCCGATCTGGATCTGGCTGGTGCGTTCCAGGCGCGCCTGCTGATAGCCCTGCAAGGCAGCGGCGACCTGGGACGGGCTGTCGAGGTCTTGCAGGTAACGGGCGAGCACCACCGCATCCTCGATGGCCTGGCCAGCACCCTGGGCCATGAACGGCATCATCGGGTGGCACGCATCGCCCAGCAGGGTGATCGCGCCCTTGGACCAGAACGGCAGCGGGTCGCGCTCATACAGCGCGGTCTTGAGCACATCGCTGCACGCATCCAGCAGGGCACGGGCGTCGGGGTGGAATGCCTGGTAGTGGCTGCGCAGTTCGTCGGCATCGCCGGCGCTGGTCCACGACTCTTCGTGCCAGCTGTCCTGGGCGGTGGTGGCGAAGATAAAAATATCTTTGCCCTGGTTCAGCGGGAACGTAACGATCTGGCTCTGCGGGTTGGGGCCCCACCATTTGGTGAAGGCCTGGATATTCGGCACATGGGCCACCAACTCGGCCGGCACCACCGCGCGGTACGCCACCACCCCGGTAAAGCGCGGGTGCTCTTCGCCGAACAGCGCGTTGCGCACCACCGAGTGGATACCGTCGGCGCCGATCAGCACGTCACAGTGGTGCTGGCTGCCATCCTTGAAATGCAGGCAGATGCCGTCGTCAGTGTGCTCGATCCGTTCGGCACGCTTGGCGAACTGCACCTGCTCCAGCGGGAACACTTCGGCCAGGGCCGCCAGCAGATCGGCGCGGTGGATGGTCAGTTGCGGGGCGCCATATTTCTGCTCGGCGGCGTCGGACATTTCCAGGCGTGACGTCTCTTCGCCGCTGTCCCACATCCGGCTGATACGGTGGGTCGGCCGCGCGGCCGGGATGCGCACGGCGGCGCCAATTCCCAAGCCATCCAGCGCCCGTACCGCGTTGGGGGTGAGGTTGATGTCGGCACCGACCCGCAAAAAGGCCTTGGACTGTTCAAACACGGTGACCTGGTGACCGGCGCGGTGCAGGGCGATCGCGGCGGTCAGGCCGCCGATGCCGGCGCCGGCGATAGCAATATTTAAGGAAGGCATGTGCGACTCCTGCTCAAGGTTTCGGTTTGTCGGTGAGGAACTTGCCTTGCGGCGCCTCGACGTGTTGCTGGCGCCGGGTATTGCCGTCGATACCGCCGGCAATCGCCCATTCGGCGAACACCGTGGGCCCCGGCTCAAAGGTGCGGGGCTGCCATTCGCCGGTCAGTTGGTCTTCGTCGGCGTAGTACTCCACCAGCGCGCCGGCGGGGTTTTTGAAGTACCAGAAAAACGCCGAAGACACCGGGTGGCGCCCAGGGCCGATCTCGGTCGGCCAGCCGCTGCGGGACACGTGCATGCCGCCGCCAAACACCTCGTGCACATCGCGTACGGTAAAGGCCACATGGTTCAGCCCCGCCCGTGGCGCCGGCAGTTGCAGCATGAACAGGTCGTGATGGCCGCCTTCCTCGGCGGTGCGCAAAAAGGCCCCGCGATCCGGGTAGCGGTCCGAGGCCTGGAAGCCGAAACGTTCGTGGTAGAAGGCTTCGCAGGCGTTTACGTCCTTGACGAAAAACACCACATGACCGACTTCAATCGGCGTGGCGCGCTCGTAGATCGGCGCCGCCTTGTTGATCCGACCCTTGGTCTGCCAGGTGTTGTGGCCGCTGCATTCAATCTCCAGCTCACGCTTGCGCGTCACTTGCAGGCGGATCGCCAAGCCGTTGGGGTCGGTGCAGCCGATACGCCCGTTGCCCTCGACAAACCCCGGGTCGTTGGCGATGCGTTCGGCGTACAGCGCAAGGTCCGCCGCGTCGGCCACGCCCCACACCACTTCGCGCACGGTCGAGCCGGCCTCGATGGCGGGCGGCAGGCCGGGTTTGTTCAGGTCGGCGAGCACTACGCGGCAGCCGTTGAGGGTCTCGAAGATCACCTCATCGGGTTGCGCGCTGACCTGGGTCAGGCCCCAGTCGCTGAAAAAACGCACGCAGGTGTCGAGGTCCTCGACGCCATAGGTGACTTCATCAATACCTAAAACGCTCATCACGCTACCTCGTGTGGCACACCGGCCCAGGCCAGTGGCTGTTGGTTCATGCCCCAGTAGAGGCTCTTTTGTTCCATGTATTGCAGGATCCCCAGGCGGCCTTTTTCGCGGCCCAGGCCGCTGTCGCGCCAACCGCCGAACGGCGTGGAAATCGAGAACTGCTTGTAGGTGTTGATCCACACCGTGCCGGCCTGCAAGCGCCGGCCCAGGGCCCAGGCGCGCTTGTAGTCGCGGCTCCAGATGCCTGCCGCGAGGGCGTACAGGCTGTCGTTGGCCTGCTCCAGCAGTTGCTCTTCATCGTCGAAGGGCATGGCCACCAGCACCGGGCCGAAGATTTCTTCCTGGCACACCTGTTGTTGGTTGTGCAGGCCTTCGAGGATGGTCGGCGGGTAGAAGTAGCCCTGGTCATACAGGCCACCGCTGGGGCGCTGCCCGCCCAGGCGCAGGCGCCCGCCTTCGGCCAGGCCGAGGGCGACGTAGCGTTCCACCGATTCACGATGGCTGGCGCTGATCAGCGGGCCCATCTGCGTATTTTCGTCGGCCGGGTCGCCCATGCGCAGGTTCGCGGCGGCGGCTACCAGGCGTTGCATGAAGGGTTCGTACAGGGCGCGCGCGACAAACAGCCGCGAGCCGGCAATACAGGCCTCGCCCGAAGAGCTGAAGATGCCGTAGAGCACGCCCGCCACCGCGTGGTCGAGGTCGGCGTCATCAAGGACGATGGTCGGCGACTTGCCGCCCAGCTCCAACGACACCGGCATCATCTTGTCGGCGGCGATATGGG
This sequence comes from Pseudomonas sp. WMBT8, assembly GCF_050916005.1. Taxonomy (NCBI): domain Bacteria; kingdom Pseudomonadati; phylum Pseudomonadota; class Gammaproteobacteria; order Pseudomonadales; family Pseudomonadaceae; genus Pseudomonas; species Pseudomonas sp. WMBT8. The sequence goes on along the minus strand of NZ_CP188096.1, from coordinate 5,994,146 downwards.
CGATGTGCTTGCCAGTGCGGGTGCCGCCGGTGAACGACACGCGCTTGACCAGCGGGTGGCGGGTCAGCGCGTCGCCCAGCAGCGAGCCTTTGCCGGGCAGCACGCTGATCAGGCCCTTGGGCAGGCCGGCCTCTTCACACAAGCGCGCCAGGCGCAGGGCCAGCAGCGGGGTGATTTCCGCTGGCTTGATCACCACCGCATTGCCCGCCGCCAGGGCTGGCGCGACCTTTTGCGCCTCGCTGGCAATCGGCGAATTCCACGGGGTGATCGCGGCGACCACGCCCATCGGCTCATACACGCTCATGCTGACGAAATCGCCGCGCGAGGGGGTGATGGTTTCTTCCAGGGTTTCGCAGGCGGCGGCGAAGAACTGGAAGGTGCCGGCCGCACTGGCCACCAGCGCGCGGGTTTCATTGATCGGCTTGCCGTTGTCCTGGCGTTGCAGCTGCGCCAGCTCTTCACTGTGCAGGCGGATCAGCTCGGCGATGCGGTACAGCACGCTGGCCCGCTCATGGGGTTTGCGCTGGGCCCAGCCGCTGTGCAGGAAGGCCTGGTGTGCGCCCTGGATGGCGTCTTCCACATCCTGCAAATCGGCAGCATTGAGCCAGGCCACGGCCTCGCCGGTGGCCGGGTAGCGGCTGGCGTAGCGTTCGCCACGGCCCAGGCGCCAGTGGCCGGCGATGCAGATCGGTAAAGTCTGTTCGAGAGTCATCGACGGGCTCCTAAATTGAGATGGCATGGGCGTGGTTGCCCAGCGCACGGACCACGCTGTACACGGTCAGCGCCGAGGTCTTGGGGTTGGCCAAAAGCGGCTTGCCGCGCAGGCTCAACTCGAAACGGCCAAAGGCGCCACGGGCTTCGAAGTGGTGGACGTTTTCGTCGCTGTGGGGGTCGGCGATCAGCGTGACGTGGGTGCGATCCAGGCCCAGCCCGGCCAGGGACAGGGTGGCGGCGACGTTGGCGTTTTTCGGATACAGCCGCGCGGCTTCGCGGGCGCTGCCCTGGAAGATCACCGTGGCTTGGCTGATGGTGTCCAGGTCGCACGCCTGCTCGCCGGGAGTGTTTTTCCAGGCGCGGGCCGGCTTGCGCCCGGTGTAGTTGACCGAATCCAGGCCGCCGACCTTGGCCGCCGACAACGCATCAATACCGCCAATCGCACCGGGCAGCAGCTCGATGCGGGTCTTGCCGCGCTCAGCGGCTGCTTCCAGGCGCTCGACCAGACCCACTTCGGACAAGGCGCCGACCGACACAATCAGGCAGGCAATCCCACGCTCCAGGGCCGGCAGCACATGTTCCTCGATAGCGCGGTGGCCGGCGCATTCCACCAGCAAATCCGGGCGCGTATCGGCGGGCAAGGCGGTGAGCACCTGCGGCGGTCGCTTGAAACTGGCCAGGCGCTGGCGCACCAACGCCTCTGAGCCCTCGGAGGCAATGACGTAATCCACGCACAACTGCGGATCGTTCTCCAGCAGCTCCAGCACGCCGACGCCAATGGCGCCGCAGCCGATCATGGTGATATGCAACATGCGGCGATCCTCAGGCGGTGGCCTTCTGGGCTTTGGTTTCGCTGTTGGGCGGGCCGGCGAACTGGGTGGCGAAATTGCCCACGCTGAGCATGTCCACTTCCAGCAGGAACGGGCCGGGTTGGCTCAGGGCGCTGTCGACCACCTTGCCGAAATCCTTGAGGTCGGTGACCAGGCCGTGGCGCAAGCCCATGGATTCGGCGAGCTTGGTGTAGTCCGGGGTGTGCAGGTCGACATAGCAATGCCGGCTGCCGTAGACCGCGTCCTGGATATTGCGGATCACCCCATAGCGCTGGTCGTTCATCAGCAGGATCACCAGGTTGGCGCGCTCCTGGACCAGGGTCGCCAGCTCACCCAGGTTGAGGATGAAACCGCCATCGCCCGCCAGGGCGAACACCTTGCGCTCGGGCGCGGTTTCAGCGGCTGCGACCGCGGCGCCGATGCCCATCGCCAGGCCTTGGCCGATACCGCCGCCCAAGGCGTGAACCCCGGCACGCGGGTGGTACAGGTTGAGCAGGCGGTTGCCCCAGATGCTGTTGGACAGGGTCACATCGCGCACCCAGGAGAAGTTGCGCCCGGTGCTGGCCTGCAATTGCTCGACCATCGCCGAGTACGGGCCCAGGTCCGCCACCAGTTGGTTGCGCGATTGCTCGCGCACGGCCTTGAGTTCGACGAGGAATTGCGGATCGGTATGCAGGCGGCCTTCCAGGCGGTCAGCCAGGCCGTCCAGGGCCAGGGCCGTATCGCCGCAGATAAACAGCTCGCTGGCATAGCTGCGGCCTTCGATGGCCGGGTTGGCGTCGATGCGCAGGGTGTTCTGCGGCAGCTTGAGCGCGTACTTGAAGGTCTCGTTGCTGCGCAGGCGCGACCCGGCGATCAGCAGTGCATCGCAGGTTTGCAGGAACTGCTCGACCCGTTTGTTCTGCGAAAAGGCCCCCAGGCAGCGCTCGTCGTCTTCATTGACCACGCCACGGCCTTGGGTCGAGGTGATCACCCCCACGCCCATCGCCAGCAGGCGCTTGACCTGCGCCCCGGCATGCCGTGCGCCGCCACCGAGCCAGAGCATCGGGCGCTTGGCACTGGCCAGGCGCGCGGCCACCAGGTCGAGGGCTTCCGGTGCCGGCACGGCGACCGGGATCGGCAGCGGCGACAGGTCGGTAGGCATCGGGATAAAGGTCGACTGGATATCGATCGGGATCTCGACGCTGACCGGGCCGGTGGGCGCGGTGAGGGCGGTCTGTACCGCGAGCTTCAGGGTGCTGATGGCGGTCTCGACGCTGCGCACGCGAAAGGCGGCCTTGGACACGGCCTTGAGCATGTTCAACTGGTCGCGGGCTTCGTGGATATACGCCAGTTCCTGATCCAGGTATGGCGTCTCGATCTGCCCGGTGATGTGCAGCAGCGGGGTGCCGGCAGTCTGCGCTTCAACCATGGCGCCGGCGGCATTGCCGGCGGCGGTGCCGGTGGAGGTCAGGCACACGCCCAGGCCGCCGGTGGTACGGGCATAGGCGTCAGCCATGTTGGCGGCGCCGGCTTCACCCCGGGCCATGACAAAGCGGATATTGCCGCGCACGGCGAAGGCATCGAGGATCGGCATGTTGTGGATCGAGATCACGCCAAACGCGGCCTTGACGTCGCATTGTTCGAGAAAGGCGGTGATGGCAGCGCCCACGGTGACAGTGTTTTCATTACGCATGGCGGGACAGGCCTCCGGATACATCGATATGGCTGCCTGTGGTGTAAGCCGACAGAGGCGAGGCCAGAAACAGGATCGCGCGGGCCGCTTCAATCGGCAGGCCCAGGCGCCCCAGGGGAATATGTTTTTGTTGGGCCAGGCGGGCGGTCCATTGCGCCCAGTCGAGGTCGCGTTCTTCACGCGCTTCGAAGCGGCGGCGCCATTGCCCGGACTCCACCAGGCCAATCAGGATGCCGTTGACGCGGATGCCTTGCGGGGCGAACTCGGTGGCCATCGAGCGCACCAGGTTCTTGATCCCGGCGCGGGCGGCCGAGGTGGCGACCATGTGCGGCTCCGGCTGGCTGGCCAGCAGTGAGTTGACGCAGACGATGGCGGCATCGGCCTGGTTTTGCAGCTGCGGCTTGAAGGCGCGGACCGGGTTGATCACCGAAAAAAACTTCAGGTGCAGCTCTTCGGTCCAGGCGCTGTCGGTGGTGTCTGCGAAGGTCGAGACCCGGCCTTGCCCGGCGTTGTTGATCAACACACTGGCGGCGCCCAGCGCGGCCTGGCTGGCGCTGGCAAAGGCGTTGACCGCTTCGCCATCGAGCACATCGCACACCTGGGCCAGCAGTTGGCCTTGGGGGAAACGTTGGCGCAGGTCGCTTTCGGCACGGCGCAGGCGTTCTGCATCGCGGCCGCAGAACGCAACGGCGGCGCCGGCTTCCAGCAGCAGCTCGACGCACGCCAGGCCAATGCCCGAGGAGCCTCCGGTGACGATTGCGGTGCGGCCCTGCAATGGATAAAGGCTCATCTCAATCTCTCATCAAGGCAGTGACGCGGGGCTGGCTGCTGTGGGCGCCGCCGTTGTAGTTGAGCAGGCGCGACAGCTCGTCGGCGCTGCGCCGTACCTGGGTCAACAGCTCTTCAAAATTCACATGACCGATCTGCGTGGTCGGGATGGTCACGCCGAGGGCGGCCACGATGTCGCCGCTCTGGTCGCGCACGGGCGCGGCCACTGTGGAAATCGCCGATTCAAAGAACCCTTCGCCGCTGACAAAGCCGCGCTGGCGGTCGGCCTGGAGCATGTCGAACAGCTCCATCACGGTTTTGGGGGTGCAGTGGGAGTGCTGTTCCAGGTGTTCCTCGGGGTACAGCTCGCGCAGTTCGGCCAGTGACAGGTCTTCGAGGAGGATGCGCCCCAGCACCGTGGCATGGGCCGGCAGGCGGGTGCCGACGTTAACCGCGTTGGAGAACACCGACGGCGGCGAAACCTTGGCCACATAGACGATGGAACGCCCGTCGCGCACCACCAGGTTGCTGGGGTAGTTAACCCGGTCGCACAAACGGGCCAGCAGCGGCTGGCCGAGTTCGGTCAGCTCCAGCGAGGCCAGGTACTCGAAGCCCAGGCGCAGCACCGACATGCCCAGGCGGTATTCGTTGCCGCTGCGGGTGACGAAGCCCATGGTTTCCAGGGTGGTCAGCAGGCGGAAAATGGTCGAGCGCGGCAGCGCCAGGCGCCGTGCCAGTTCCGGCGCGGTCAGGGTGCGGTTGCGCCGGCTGAACTCGCAGAGCAGCAGCAAGCCGCGCTCCAGGCCCGGCACGATGTATTTGTCCTGAGCATCCTTCAGCAGATCTGAGTCGTTCATAGGGTTCTACCTGTCAGGGATTGTTTGAGGGCGTAGGCCAGGCGACCGGCAACCACCAGCGGTTGTTCGATGGGGCTGGCATGGCCTGCGTCGGCGATCAGGTTGAAGCTGGCACCCAGGGCCTTGGCCACGCCCAGGCAGGTGTCGGGCGTGGTGATGGCGTCGGCTTCGCCGCAATGCACTTCGCAGGGCATTGCAGGTTGGCCGTGGCGCAGCAGGTCGTCGCCGCACAGCAGCTCGACGGCCTGGCGATAACCCAGCGGGTTCAGGCGGGCCATGTTCCAGTGCACCCAGGCCAACGCTTCGGGCTGGGCCCGCGACGAGAGCATGTGGGCGCTACGTTGTGCGGCCAGGCCGGCGATACCCAGGCGTTGCAGGTTATCCAGGCGTTGCTGGCGTACTTGCTGGCGCTGCTGGCTGCGCTCGGGTGCGCCATAGCCGCGAGCCGGGCTGATCAGCACCAGGCGGCTCACCCGCTTGGCCTGGGCACTGCGGGCCAAGGCCAGGGCGGTCAGTGCGCCCAGGGAATGGCCGACCAGCACGCACTCGTTCACCTCCAGCGCATCGAGCATCTGCACCAGGCGGGCGGCGTATTGCTCGGCCTTGGGCACGTCCGACTCCAGGGGGCTGGAGTCGCCATAGCCGGGCGCGTCCCAGGCGATGACCCGGGCCTGGGCCGCCAGGTGCTGTGCCACTTGCAGCCAGGACGCCGCGCCCGAGCCGATACCGTGCAGCAACACCACCGCCGGCCCCGTGCCGCATTCGCGCAGGGCCTGCTGGCCACCGGCGGCGGCGACCAGGCGCTGGGGGAAGTCGCGCTGCAGTTGGGCTTGCAGGTCGGCCGTCGGCGCGGCTTGGGTGAGTCCTGGCAACATGGGCTTACCCGCGCTTGATCGAGGCCAGAGGGTGCTCTGGCGGATAGGTCGGGGTGATCGGCTTTTTCGCGCCGAGCATCACGCACATCAGCGCGTCTTCGTCGCCGATATTGATCTCTTCGCGGTACACGCCCGGCGGCACGGAAATCACGTCGCGGTCGGTGAGGATGGTTTCGAAACGCTCGCCGTCCTTTTCCAGTACCACCTTGAGTTTGCCGCGCAGCACGAAAAACACTTCTTCGACGTCAATGTGCAGGTGCGGCGGGCCTTCGTGGCCGGCCGGGATGACCATGGTGGAAAAGGTGAAGTGCTCCGACGGGATGGTGTTCATGTCGGTGCTGATGCCGGTGCCGCCAGTGCCGATGTAGCGCATTTGCGCACGGCGGAACTTGGGGTCGTAGTCGGCCTGGAACTTCAGGGCATCCCAGTCGTACTTGCGCGTCTCGTAGCGGGCGATGCGCGTGCTCATCCAGCTTTCCAGGCTGGCGCCGGCAGGGCGGTCCCAGCTTTTTGGGGTGTCGTTTTGGGCAGATAGATCAGTCATGACAGTCTCCAGATCAAGGCATGACGAACCCGCCGTTGACCGGCAGGGTTTGTCCAGTGATAAAGCGGGCAAGGTCGGACAGCGCGAACAGCACGGCGCCGCTGACGTCTTCGGGCAATTGCGGGCGTTGCAGGGCCCGTTGGTCGTTGTACAAACGGTGGCGCGCCTCGGGCACGTAGGCGGTGGCTTCCACCAGCACCAGGCCAGGGGCGATGGCGTTGACGGTGATGTTGTCGCTGCCCAGCTCACGGGCCAGGCTGCGGGTCATGGCGATGATCGCGCCCTTGCTGGCGACGTAGGCCAACAGGTTCGGTGCACCCCACAGCGGGGTGTCCGAGGCCAGGTTGACGATGGCGCCCTGGCCGCTGGCGCGCAGGGCCGGCAGGCAGGCGGTGGTCATCAGCCAGGTGCCGCGCACGTTGACCTGCATCACCTGGTCCCAGGTGTCGATGCTCAGCTCTTCGCAGCCCTTGCCCCCGGAGTTGGTGATCGAGGCGTTGTTCACCAGGCCGTCGAGGCCGCCCAGCAGGCTGATCGTCGCGTCGACACAGGCCTGGATCGAGGTGGGTTGCGCCAGGTCGACAGCCACGGCCTGCACGTCCAGGCCCAGCGCCCGTAATTCACCGGCGGCCTGCTGTACACGCTCGTGCAGCACATCGGCAATCACCACCCGGGCGCCGGCCTGGCCGATGGCCTGGGCAAAGGCATAGCCCAGGCCCCGTGCGCCACCGGTGACCAGCACGCGGCGGCCTGCAAGCAAAAGGTCATGGCGGCTCATCATTGGGTGCTCAACATGGCTTTGGGCATGTAGTGCAGGACGCGTTTTTCCGCCCACACCACTGCGCCGTAGGCGATCACCCCAATCAGGGTCAGCGCGACAATGGCGACGAACACCCCAGCGGTGTTGCCCTGGCCCTCGGCGTCTACCAGCAAGAAGCCCAGGCCCTGGTTGCCGCCCACCAGCTCACCGACGGTGACGCCGATCACGGCCAGGGTCGAGGCGATACGCAGGCCGGAAAACAGTGCGGCCATGGCCGACGGGAACTCCACCAGGCGGAAGATCTGCCAGCGGCTGGCATTCATGGTGCGTACCAGGTTGATCATGTCCGGGTCGACGGTGCGGATTGCCGAGAGCACGTTGATCATCACTGGGAAAAACACGATCAGGATCGCAATCAGAATCTTCGGGTAGATGGTGTAGCCCAGCCACATCACGAACAGCGGCGCGAAGGCGACTTTCGGGGCGATCTGCAAGGCCAGGATGTACGGCGACAACATGGCTTCGGCCGCCGGCGACAGGCCCAGCGAGACGCCGATCATCACTCCCAGCAGGGCGCCGAGGGCGAAGCCGACGACGATCTCCAGGGCGGTGATCAGGGTGTGTTGCAGCAGGCCGCCGGTTTGCCACATCACCAGGCCTTCCTGGGCCACGCGGCTGAGTTTGGGCATGACGAACTCGGGCATGCCGAGCAGGCCGGGGCCCCATTGCCAAAGCACCAGGAACAGGATCAGCAGCGCGACGCTACCGAGCACGGAGTTGTTGTTTTTCATCGTGTACGTACCTCAATGTCCCGGTGGTTCACTGTGCGGCGACCGGGCTGTCGACGAATTGGTTGGTGAAGAGGTCTTCAAGCGGAGTCGCCTGGGTGACGATGCCCTCGCTGACATAGAACTGCAGGACCTTGTCCAGGTGCTGCGGATCGATGTGCCCGAGCACGGCCTGCTTGGCGTAGACGTGTTCGACGTAGAGCTTGAAGATCTTCTCCAGCGAGTCTTCCTTGCCGGCGTAGGCCGGTACCGCCTTGGCGAAGGTCACGGCGGCGGCGCGCGGGTCCTGGATGATGTCGCGCATGCCTTGCAGGGTGCCCTGGACCACGCCGCGCACAATCTGGGGCTGGTTCTTGATCGCGTCGTCGGAGGCGAGAATCGCCTGGGCCATGCTCTCGAAAATCTGGTCCTGGGGGATCAGCTTGATCTGCACCCCGGCTTCCTCGGCATTGATCACCCAGTCCGGCACGCCCGCCATGGCCTGGGCCTTGTTGGCGGAGAACAATTGCCAGACCCCGGCGGGGCCGGCGGCCTGGATGTTCACGTCGTTCTTGCCCAGCCCGGCTTTGCGCAGCGAGGCGAGCAGGGCGTAGTAGGTGGTGTCGGAGTACGACATCACCGTCATGGTCTTGCCCTTGAGGTCGCTGACGCTGTTGATGTTGTCCTTGGCGTTGGTGGCGATCATCGTCACCCCGCCGTCGCCCAGCACCGCCACGGCGCGCACCGGGATGCCATTGGCCCGCACCACGATCGGCGTGTCACCGATGGCCCCGCCGATCAGCGCATTACCGGCGCCGATCTGCTTGGCCACGTCCACGCCACCTTTGGCGGCGATAAAGGTCAGGTCCAGGTCCTGGGCCGTGTAGTAGCCCTTTTCCTTGGCGATGATCCACGGAGCGAACGCGGGCGAGTTGGGCGGCGCCGGCAGCAGGTAGGTGACCTTGGTCGGCTGCGCCTGGGCGGCACAGGCCATGCCGAGGCCCAGGCTGAGGGCGCAAAGACGTTGAAACAGAGACTTGAGCATGGGGACTCCTGAATCGGTTGGGGGCCGCAAGGGCGGTGATCAGTGCAGTTCGGTGTCGGCGCCGACTTGGAGCAACTCCATCAGGCGGCCGACCAGCGGGCCGATTTCCGGCAGCTTGCGGCGCTCCAGGGGGTTGTCGCGAAACGGCAGGTCGATACTGATTTCTTCGATGATCGTGCCGGGGCGGGCGCTCATGACCAGCAAGCGGTCGGACATGGCGATGCCTTCGATCAGGTCATGGGTGATGAACAGCGCGGTCTTCTTCTCGTCGAACAGCATCCGCGCCATGTCCTGTTGCAGGATCATCTTGGTCTGGGCATCGAGGGCCGAGAACGGCTCGTCGAGGAACAGCACCTGCGGGTCGATGGCCAGGGTGCGGGCCAGGGCGGCGCGCTGGCGCATGCCACCGGATAGCTGGAACGGGTAGTGATCGGCGTAGCCATTGAGGTGGCAGCGCTCGAGCAGGTCGAGGGCGACTTTCTGCCGGGTGGCGGCGGGTACGCCCTGGATCTCCAGGCCCAGTTCGACGTTGCGGCGGATGCTGCGCCAGGGCATCAGCAGGTCTTTTTGCAACATGAACGCAACCTGCGGCACCGGCCCGGTGACCGGCTCGCCACCAACGAACACTTCACCTTCGCTGGGGCGGTACAGGCCTGAGCCCATATTGAGAATGGTGCTCTTGCCACAACCGGAAGGGCCGATGATCGACACCACTTCACCCCGGCGAATCTTGAAGTTCACCTCGCGAATGGCGAAGGGCGCGTCTGCTTTACCCTTGGCCGGGAAACATTTACCGACATTGCGAAATTCAATTTCAGTCGGCTCCAGCTCTTCCCTGAGAGCTTGGTTATTCCATTGGGGCGTCACGGCGTACATCTCTTTCACAGCCATCAGGTAGGTACTCTGGTCTGTTTTATAGGTGATACGCCGTTTAGTGCATGAACAATGCCAGGGGGTTATTTCCTACAAACTATTAGTAAATATCCTTTGATATTAGTGATTTAGGTTCTAGTAGTTGGAAGTTGGTTGTTTCATATATGAAACGTTGGTTCTTATATGGCACGAAATTGCACACTGCTTGAGCGTGTAATGGGAAGTTGCAAGAAGTCGGTGCTTTATTGGGTAACGCGGGGAAGTTGCGAAAGGCGTTATTTGTTTTATATGTAAAACGCATTCGAGGGACTGGTTGCGTTTATGTAGGAGCCGGCTTGCCGGCGATGGCGTTCTTGAAATGTTGTACCTGCCTTGAGGACCTCATCGCCGGCAAGCCGGCTCCTACAAAGGTTGGGGGTTGGCAAATTGCGGGCAAAAAAAAGGGCCTGAAGAGCAAGTCTTCAAGCCCTCAAAAGGGTGAGAGGTGTCTAGTCCCTCAACCTGGTGAGCGGTGCTACATGCGTTCAGGCCTTCAAAGGCACCAGACGCGGGGCAATCATGTTTTCCGGGCGCAGGATGTCGTCGAGCATGGCGTCGTCGAGCAAGCCTTCTTCGCGCACCAGTTCCAGCACGCCGCGACCGCTTTCGAGGGCAATGCGGGCGATGCGGGTGGCGTTTTCATAGCCGATGTACGGGTTCAGCGCGGTGACCAGGCCGATGGAGTGCTCCACCAGTTCGCGGCAGCGTGCTTCGTTGGCGGTGATGCCGACGATGCAGTGCTCGCGCAGCATGTCCATGGCGCGTTGCAGCAGGCGGATCGAGTCGAAGATCTTGAAGGCGATCAGCGGCTCCATCACGTTCAGTTGCAGCTGGCCGCCTTCGGCCGCCATGGTCAGGGCCAGGTCGTTACCGATGACCTGGAAGGCCACCTGGTTCACGGCTTCCGGGATGACCGGGTTGACCTTGCCGGGCATGATCGAGCTGCCTGGCTGACGCGCTGGCAGGTTGATTTCGTTGATCCCGGTACGTGGGCCGCTGGACAGCAGGCGCAGGTCGTTGCAGATCTTCGACAGCTTCACCGCCGTACGCTTGAGCATGCCGGAGAACAGCACGAACGCGCCCATGTCGGAGGTGGCTTCGATCAAGTCGGCCGCCGGTACCAGCGGCTGGCCGCTGATGGTGGCCAGGCGCTGTACAGCCAGGGCCTGGTAGCGCGGGTCGGCGTTGATGCCGGTACCGATGGCGGTGCCGCCCAGGTTGACTTCGGTCAGCAGCTCCGGCGCCAGGGTCTTGAGGCGTGCCAGGTCTTCACCCAGGGTCGTGGCGAAGGCACGGAATTCCTGGCCGAGGGTCATCGGCACGGCATCTTGCAGCTGGGTACGGCCCATTTTCAGGACGTGGCCGAACTCGACACCCTTGGCGGCGAACGCCTGGATCAGGCTGTCGAGGCTGGCCAGCAGCGCGTCATGGCCCAACAGCAGACCCAGGCGGATCGCGGTCGGATAGGCGTCGTTGGTCGACTGCGCCATGTTCACGTCGTTGTTGGGGTGCAGATATTGGTACTCGCCCTTGTTGTGGCCCATGGCCTCCAACGCGATGTTGGCGATGACTTCGTTGGCATTCATGTTGGTTGAAGTGCCAGCGCCGCCTTGAATCATGTCCACCACGAACTCTTCGTGGAAGTCGCCGCGGATCAGGCGGGCGCAGGCTTCGCTGATGGCAGCGTGCTTGGCTTCGCTGAGCTGGCCCAACTCGCGGTTGGCATCAGCGGCGGCTTGCTTGACCATTGCCAGACCGACCACCAATTTCGGGTAATGCGAAATCGGAACGCCGGAGAGACGGAAGTTATTCACGGCTCGCAGGGTCTGGATGCCGTAATACGCTTGGGCAGGTACTTCGAGTACGCCAAGCAGGTCTTTTTCTGTGCGGAATGATGCAGCGGAGGACATGACGGAAATCATCTCGATATGGACCCGGGCTAGGCCGGAACGCTGTGAATGCTAGGCTTGTGGGAGTTTTTGGGCCAATGCTATTAAGCGCTGGCCTATGCACAAACGGCATAATGTTGATGTGACCCGGTTAACATGGCGGGCGTGTGTGCCAAAATGGTGCATGCCCTGGAGAATCAGATGAACCTTGAAAGCAAATGGCTGGAAGACTTTAGCGCCCTGGCGGCCACGCGCAGCTTCTCCCAGGCGGCGGAGCGGCGCTTTGTCACCCAGCCGGCCTTCAGTCGACGCATCCGCAGCCTTGAGGCGGCCCTGGGGCTGACGCTGGTCAACCGTTCGCGCACGCCCGTCGAATTGACGGCGGCGGGGCAGTTGTTCCTGGTAACGGCGCGCACGGTGGTCGAGCAACTGGGCGAAGTGCTACGCCATTTGCATCACCTTGAAGGCGGCCAGGGCGAAGTCATGCAAGTCGCGGCGGCGCACTCCCTGGCGCTGGGCTTTTTCCCACGCTGGATCGCGCAATTGCGCAACGAAGGGCTGAACATCGCCACGCGGCTGGTCGCGACCAACGTCGGCGACGCGGTGCATGCCCTGCGCGAAGGTGGCTGCGACCTGATGCTGGCGTTCTACGACCCGGATGCGGCAATGCAGATGGACCCGGATATTTTCCCGTCGCTGCACCTGGGCAATACCGAAATGCTCCCAGTGTGCGCCGCCGATGCCGATGGCAAGCCGCTGTTTGACCTGGAAGGCGAGGGCAGCGTGCCATTGCTGGCCTACAGCGCTGGGGCATTCCTCGGGCGTTCGGTGAACCTGCTGCTGCGCCAGCGCGCCCTGCGCTTTACTACGGTGTATGAAACCGCCATGGCCGACAGCCTTAAAAGCATGGCGCTGGAAGGGCTGGGGATTGCCTGGGTACCACAGTTGAGCGTGCGCGCCGAGCTGGCCCGGGGTGAACTGGTAGTGTGCGGCGGGCCGCAGTGGCATGTGCCGCTGGAGATCCGCCTGTATCGCTGCGCGTTGGTGCGCAAGGCGAACGTGCGGTTGTTGTGGCGCAAGTTGGAAGGTGGGGCAACGCAGAATCCGCCGGCCGAACGCGGTTAACTGTAGGAGCTGGCTTGCCAGCGATAGCAGTGTGCCAGTCGAATATTTGGTGCTGATTGACCGCAATCGCCGGCAAGCCGGCTCCTACAGGTTTTGGGTGTTTTGGCTGACTCTGAAGTCAATAAAACCGCAGGTTTGACCGGTAAGACAGATGGTCATTCCAGGGGCTGTTTATCTGCATTATTACGGTATACTGCGCGGCCTTCGGCCGGTCCAACCGGCCTTAATTCGTACAACAAGCCACGCCGGATTTCCCGCGTGGCTTGTTGTTTTTTGACGCGCCTGCGGGCGCCCAGAGAGAAGAGGCACGACGATGAGTGCATTGGTTGGCGTGATCATGGGCTCCAAGTCCGATTGGTCCACCCTTAGCCACACCGCCGATATGCTGGAAAAACTCGGCATTCCGTTTGAAGTGAAGGTGGTTTCCGCCCACCGCACGCCGGACTTGCTGTTCCAGTATGCCGATGAAGCAGAATCCCGTGGCATCGAGGTGATTATCGCCGGTGCCGGTGGCGCAGCCCACCTGCCGGGCATGTGTGCGGCCAAGACCCACTTGCCGGTACTCGGTGTGCCGGTGCAGTCGTCGATGCTCTCGGGCGTGGATTCGCTGCTGTCCATCGTGCAGATGCCCGCCGGCATTCCGGTGGCCACCCTGGCGATCGGCAAGGCTGGCGCGATCAACGCGGCATTGCTGTCGGCCAGTATCCTGGGCGCCAAGCATCCACAGTTCCACGCGGCCCTGAAGAAATTCCGCGCCGAACAGACTGACAGCGTCCTGGACAATCCAGACCCACGCATCGCCTGAGGTTGTTGATTGATGAAAATCGGTGTAATCGGTGGCGGCCAACTGGGTCGCATGCTGGCCCTGGCGGGTACGCCGCTGGGGATGAACTTCGCGTTTCTTGATCCGGCGCCGGACGCCTGTGCGGCGGCCCTGGGCGAACACCTGCGGGCGGACTACAGCGACCCGGACCACTTGCGCCAACTGGCCGATGAAGTCGACCTGGTGACCTTCGAGTTCGAAAGTGTGCCGGCCGAAACCGTGGCGTTCCTGTCGCAATTCGTGCCGGTGTACCCGAGCGCCGAAGCCCTGCGCATCGCCCGTGATCGCTGGTTCGAAAAGAGCATGTTCAAGGACCTGGGCATTCCGACCCCGGCCTTCGCCGACATCCAGTCCCAGGCGGACCTGGACGCTGCCGTCGCCAGCATCGGCCTGCCGGCTGTGCTGAAAACCCGCACCCTGGGGTACGACGGCAAGGGCCAGAAAGTCCTGCGTACTGACGCCGATGTGGTCGGCACCTTCGCCGAGCTGGGCAGTGTCGCCTGCCTGCTGGAAGGCTTCGTGCCGTTCACCGGCGAAGTCTCGCTGGTGGCCGTGCGCGCCCGTGATGGCGAAACGCGCTTCTACCCGTTGGTGCACAACACCCACGACAGCGGCATCCTCAAGCTGTCCGTGGCCAGCACCGACCACCCGTTGCAGGCCCTGGCCGAAGACTATTCCAGCCGCGTGCTCAAGCAACTGGATTATGTTGGCGTGATGGCCTTCGAATTCTTTGAAGTGGACGGTGGCCTCAAGGCCAACGAAATCGCCCCGCGCGTGCACAACTCCGGGCACTGGACCACCGAAGGCGCCGAGTGCAGCCAGTTCGAAAACCACCTGAGGGCGGTTGCGGGCCTGCCACTGGGTTCCACGGCCAAGGTGGGCGAGAGCGCGATGCTCAACTTCATTGGTGTGGTGCCGCCGGTAGAGCAGGTCATTGCGATTGATGACTGCCACCTGCATCACTACGGCAAGGCCTTCAAGGTCGGGCGCAAGGTCGGCCACGCCAACCTGCGTTGCAAGGACCGCGCGACACTCGACGCGCAGATCGCCAAGGTCCAGGCACTGATCGCCGCGCAATAACCCACGGGCTGGCGGGAACCATTGGTGACCGCCATCCTCTGATTGCAGGATGCCAAAGTCTGACTAGGCTTCAGCTAACTTTCATTCAGAGGGAAATGCCATGGGTATCATTGGGACCATCTTTATCGGTTTGATCGTCGGCCTGCTGGCGCGTTTCCTGAAACCAGGCGACGACAGCATGGGCTGGATCATGACCATCCTGCTGGGTATCGCCGGCTCCCTGGCGGCGACCTATGGCGGCCAGGCGCTGGGTATCTACCAGGCAGGCCAGGGCGCAGGCTTCATTGGCGCGCTGGTCGGTGCCATCGTGTTGCTGGTGATCTACGGTCTGCTGAAAAAGAAATGATTTAGCGACAAGCCCTCTGCGCTGCGCAGGCGCAGAGGGCTAGAATGCCGGCACTGTGTTCATTTGCCGAGCCCCTTCATGCGCCGCCTCCTGTTGACTGTCCTTTTGCTGGGTTCAAGCCTGGCCCACGCCGCCCAATTGCCGGAAACCGACTGGCTGGAACTGATGCCTGAGTCAGACCAGAAAGCCCTGGAGCAAATGCCGGATATCGACCACAACTCCCCGGAAGCCTTGGGCACCTTTACCGAAAAGGGTGGCTTGAAGCAGAGCAAAGGCTTGCCGGCGGTGATGTATTCGACCAAGACCGTGGCCGCCCTGAACGGCAAGCATATCCGCCTGGGGGGCTACCCGGTGCCATTGGAAACCGACGCCAAGGGCCGCAGCACCTTGTTCTTCCTGGTGCCTTACCCGGGCGCGTGCATCCACGTGCCGCCGCCGCCGCCAAATCAGTTGGTGTTGGTGCGCTATCCCAAGGGCTTGAAGCTGGATGACATCTACACGCCGCTTTGGGTGACCGGCACCTTGAAGGTAGAGACGGTCAACAACGACCTGGCGGATGCGGCGTATGCGCTGGATGCGGGAGTGGTGAGGGTGGTGCAGGAAGCGGATCTATAACCAGCGCTACAAAACCCCGGGCTTGGGTGGGAGCGGGCTTGCTCGCGATAGCGGTGTATCAGTCGCCGAATGTATCGGCTGAAACACCGCCATCGCGGGCAAGCCCGCTCCTACATTTTGGTTAGGTTACAGGGGCAGACTGGCGATGCTCACGCCCATGGTGTGACTAGCGCCCGGTGCCAGTGCCACCACATCGTCCAGCACATTCGCCGTCTCGATGCACAGCATGCCCTGCCAGCCGTCATCGGCCATGTCATCGAAGGCCTTGGCGCGTTCAGTCCAGGGGTTCCAGATCACGGTCGATTTTGATCCTTGGCTGGTGAGCTGGATCTGGCGCTGCCAGTCTTTATCGACAATGTTCAACTGTGCCGGCGTGTCGAGGTAGATACGGTCGGTCTCGGCGCTGAAGTGCAGTGCGCCGACCTGTTGCTTGGTCACCCAGCCGTCGGCGGTATCGATATAGTCCAATCCGTCCAGGCCTTCGACCTGCACCTTGCGTACGTCGCTGACCGCGAAGTAGCTGTGCAGCGCCTGGCTGATGGTCACGGTGTCGGTGCTGCGGTTGTGGCTGGTCAGGCGGATATGCAGTTGCTCGTCGAGCAGGATGCTCATTTTCAGATCGACCTGATGGGGCCAGCCAGGGAAGCCGTCAGCAGGTGCCGGCAGGACCAGTTCAACCCGATTGTCTTCGACGCCGGCCAAGGTCCAGATGGCCGTGCGCGCGAAACCATGGGCGCCGGCCGGCTGATCACTCTGGCGCATCGCCTTGACGCTTTGCGGGTTGCGCTCGAACACACCAAACCACGGCCAGCACACCGGCACGCCCGTACGGATACCTTTGCCAGCCTTGAACACAGCCTGCTCGTTTGGCCAGATCACCGGCTTAGCGCCAGCGGGCTGGTAACTGAACACGTGCGCACCCTGTTGGGCCACCAGCACTTCGGCGCCGTTGTGGCGGATGCGCCAGCAGTCCAGCTCATCCATTTTCACGGCTTCAACGTGGGGCGTAGGCATACAAGGCTCTCTTAGTGACAGGCAATGGGGCAATGGACCGTCAAACCGCCGCGAGGTTTAACGCGCCCGCGACGGAACCGACCGGGTGCGCCCGCTGCCATCAATGGCGACGAACACAAACACCGCCTCGGTGACTTTGCGCCATTCGCTGGACAGCGGGTCATCGCTCCACACTTCGACCATCATCTGGATCGAGCTGCGGCCGATTTCCAGGGCCTGGGTGTAGAAGGACAACTGCGCGCCCACCGCCACCGGAACCAGGAAGGCCATGCGGTCGATGGCTACGGTAGCCACGCGGCCGCCGGCGACCTTGCTGGCCATTGCCGTGCCGGCCAGGTCCATCTGCGCTACCAGCCAGCCGCCGAAAATATCGCCGAAACCGTTGGTTTCACGGGGCAGTGCGGTGATTTGCAGGGCGAGATCGCCTTGCGGGATAGGATCTTCTTGTTCGAGTTCGATCATGCCGGGGGTGCCTCTGACCCGTGACTCTTGGACTATGTAATCGGTGAATAGCCGTCTTGGAAAAACGATTCAGCCCCGAACATACTACGTTCGTCACGTTTTTCGAAAGGCGCCTTGAGGGAAACTCTGCGAAATCGGCTGGCCGGTGCCAACGACGTTTTCGCGCAACTTCCACTGATATGCCGGTGCAAGGCGGGCAGTATATCGGTCGCTAGCCTGCGCGACGACCATTGGGGCCGGATTTTGTACATCTATCTGCGTGGCTTTGAAGGTGTCGGGCAAATGGCCAAAACAGTCATGCAACTTGAGGGGTTTGACCATTGTTTCTTTTAAACCCTGCACCCCAGTATTTGCTGGCGTTTTTGGTCCCCGACAATAATTCGAAGAAGGAAGAGGCGGGCCTTGCAAGGTGGTGACTTTGCGAGTCGGCGCCAACCGCTGTGCAGGTGTTTAGACTGTGCTTTTCCAGGCAATTTGTTATCTTGCCGGACCTGCCAGGCCAAACCAGCACTGTTGCGGATTCCTGATCTGACCTAATAAGAGAAGCCTTGCCATGACCACAGTGCCTTCAAGCATTGCGCCGCCCGCACGACCGCTGAACCGCAACGACTACAAAACCCTGTCGCTGTCGGCCCTGGGCGGCGCGCTGGAGTTCTACGACTTCATCATCTTCGTGTTCTTCGCCACGGTGGTCGGGAAGCTGTTTTTCCCCGCCGACATGCCCGAATGGCTGCGCCTGATGCAGACCTTCGGCATCTTCGCCGCCGGCTACCTGGCGCGGCCGCTGGGCGGGATCATCATGGCGCACTTCGGCGACCTGCTGGGGCGCAAGAAGATGTTCACCTTGAGCATCTTCATGATGGCCGTGCCGACCCTGATCATGGGTCTGTTGCCGACCTACGCGCAAATCGGCCTGTGGGCTCCGATCCTGTTGCTGCTGATGCGCGTGATCCAGGGCGCGGCGATTGGTGGCGAAGTGCCGGGGGCGTGGGTTTTTGTTTCTGAGCATGTCCCACCACGCCATATCGGCTACGCCTGCGGCACCCTGACCAGCGGCCTGACCGCCGGGATCCTCCTGGGTTCGCTGGTGGCCACCGCCATCAACACCCTGTACACCCCGGAGCAGGTGTCGGACTACGCCTGGCGGATCCCGTTCCTGTTGGGCGGTGTATTCGGCCTGTTTTCGGTGTACCTGCGCCGCTGGCTGCACGAAACGCCGATCTTCGCCGAAATGCAGCAGCGCAAGACCCTGGCCGCCGAGCTGCCCTTGCGTGCGGTCCTGCGTGACCACCGTGGCGCCATCGTGCTGTCGATGCTGCTGACCTGGCTGCTGTCGGCCGGTATCGTCGTCGTGATCCTGATGACCCCGACCGTGCTGCAGACCATCTACCACTTCAGCCCGACAGTCTCGTTGCAGGCCAACAGCCTGGCGATCGTCACACTGAGCCTGGGCTGCATCCTCTCCGGCGCGCTGGCTGACCGCTTTGGCGCCGGGCGCGTGCTGATCGCCGGTTGCGCATTACTGCTTGCGACCTCGTGGACGCTGTATCACAGCCTGCTGGACCACCCAAACTGGCTGTTCCCGCTGTACACCCTTACCGGCCTGTTCGTCGGCGTGGTCGGCGTGGTGCCCTACGTGATGGTCAAGGCCTTCCCGCCGGTGGTGCGCTTCAGCGGCCTGTCGTTTTCCTACAACGTTGCCTACGCGGTGTTCGGTGGTCTGACGCCGTTGGTGGTGTCGCTGCTGATGAAAGAAAGCCCAATGGGCCCGGCGTACTACGTTGCCGTGATCTGCACGATGGGGATGCTGGTGGGTGCCTACCTGTGGAAACGCGGGCGCTGAACCTGGCAAGTCCCCTGTAGGAACCGGCTTACCGGCGATGGCGTCCCTTGATCAGTGCACAATTCAAGGGCCCATTGCCGGCAAGCCGGCTCCTGCAACGTTTACAGAGTGTTTCTGAAATTACCGCAATCCCTCGCCTCGCCCCCGCGTTTACTCAGCGTCCCCCCCCGCATCCGCTTTCCTAGCCAATACTGGCCTTTCATCTAATTGTCATATTCCAGACATAGAGTGTTCACACGGCCTACCGATACTTGGCCCCGATCCAACTATCCCTATCTGCTAGGAGTAAGGCATGAAACTGAAGCGTTTGATGGCGGCAATGACTTTTGTCGCTGCTGGCGTTGCGACTGCCCACGCGGTGGCCGCTGGTGTTGACCCGGCAATTCCGGCCTATACCAAGACCACTGGTGTATCGGGCAACTTGTCCAGCGTCGGTTCCGATACCCTGGCCAACCTGATGACCCTGTGGGCCGAGAACTACAAAAAAGAATACCCGAACGTAAACATCCAGATTCAAGCCGCCGGTTCTTCCACCGCGCCGCCTGCACTCACCGAAGGCACCGCTAACCTGGGCCCGATGAGCCGCAAGATGAAGGACAACGAACTGCAGGCTTTCGAGAACAAATACGGCTACAAGCCGACGGCTATCCCGGTGGCCGTGGACGCCCTGGCTGTATTCGTACACAAGGACAACCCGATCAAGCACCTGACCATGGCTCAGGTCGATGCCGTGTTCTCGTCGACTCGCCTGTGCGGCGCCAAGGCTGACGCCAAGACCTGGGGTGACCTGGGTGTGACCGGTGACCTGGCCAACAAGCCAGTGCAACTGTTCGGTCGTAACTCGGTATCCGGCACCTACGGCTACTTCAAGGAAGAAGCGCTGTGCAAAGGTGACTTCAAGCCAAACGTCAACGAACAACCAGGCTCGGCTTCGGTCGTGCAGTCCATCAGCTCCTCGCTGAACGGCATCGGTTACTCGGGCATCGGCTACAAGACTGCCAGCGTGAAAACCGTTGCCCTGGCCAAGAAAGAAGGCGGCGAGTTCGTCGAAGACACCGAAGAAAACGCCCTGAACGGCAAGTACCCGCTGTCGCGTTTCCTCTACGTGTACATCAACAAGGCTCCGAACAAGCCTCTGGCCCCGCTGGAAGCCGAGTTCGTGAAACTGGTTCTGTCCAAACAGGGCCAGGAAGTTGTAGTCAAGGATGGCTACATCCCACTGCCAGCCAAAGTTGCCGCCAAGGCACTGGCTGACCTGGGTCTGAAAGAAGGCAAATAAGCCTGCACTACCTGGTGTAGATGCATGCTCTTGTGTGGGAGCGGGCTTGCCCGCGATGCAGGCGACGCGGTTTAAAATTGAAATCGTGTTGATGCCATCGCGGGCCAACCCGCTCCCATGACAAGCCGGTCTACACTCCTAATTTTTCGGTCCGCTGCCAGCCCTGCTACGCGGCGGATTTTTTGCGTCACTGCATTGTCATCTTTCTGTCATACAGGATCGCTAGGGTGTGCGCATGAATGATCTGGCCAATTCCACCATGACGACGACTTCTCCTCCCAAGCGCATTGATTTCAATACGCCTGAGCTGCAACGCAAGCGCCGCATCCGCGCGCTCAAGGACCGCCTGACCCGTTGGTATGTACTGGTCGGCGGCCTTGCCGTCCTCGGCGCTATCACGCTGATTTTCTTCTTCCTGGCCTACGTGGTCGCGCCGCTGTTCCAGGGTGCCAGCCTGACCAAGGACGAGGCCCTGAGCCCGGCCTGGATGCAGGATGCCGGCAAGCCGTTGCTGATCTCGCTGGAAGAGCAGAACCAGGTCGCCATGCGGGTTTCCGACAAGGGCCAGGCGTTGTTCTTCAGCGTTGATACCGGTGCTGAACTCAAGCGTGTCGACCTGGCCCTGCCGGCCGGCGCCAGCGTGGTGTCCATCGGTGAAGACCAGCCCGGCAGCCCGCTGGTAATCCTTGGCTTGTCCAATGGCCAGTCCCTGGTGTTCCGTCACTCTTATAAAGTGTCGTACCCGGACGGCAAGAAGACCATTTCGCCCGAGATCGAATACCCCTACGGCGACACGCCAATGGTGCTCGACGAAGCCGGTCGGCCGCTGGAACATGTCGCCCTCAACGCCACTGACAGCTCGCTGATCGTTGCCGGTTCTGCCGGTTCGCACCTGAACGTGTTGTCGGTGAGCCGCGAAGAAAACATGATGACCGGCGAAGTGGTCAGCGAGCAGAAGCGCATCGACCTGCCGCAAATGACCGAGCCTGTTAAAGCGATCTTCGTCGATCCGCGCCAGCAATGGCTGTATGTGATCAACGGTCGCGCCCTGGCCGATGTGTTCAGCCTGCGGGACAACAGCCTCAACGGTCGATACAAATTATTGGAAGATGGCAACGCTGAAATCACCGCCAGCACCCAACTGGTGGGCGGTATCTCGCTGATCGTCGGCGACTCCAAGGGTGGCCTGGCCCAGTGGTTCATGGCCCGTGACCCGGATGGCGAGCAACACCTCAAGCAGATCCGGACTTTCCAGATGGGCACCACGCCTATCGTTGAAATCACCGCTGAAGAGCGTCGCAAAGGCTTCACCGCCCTGGATGCCTCCGGCAAGTTCGGGGTGTTCCACAGTACCGCGCACCGCACTTTGCTGGTGGACCCGGTGGTCGAAGGCCAGGGCATCTTTGGCATGTCGCCACGGGCCAACCGCGTGATCGTCGAAGCCGGCGGCAAGCTGCAGCCGTTGACCCTCGACAACCCGCACCCGGAAGTGTCCTGGAGCGCGTTGTGGAGCAAGGTCTGGTACGAAAACTACGACGAGCCTAAATACGTCTGGCAATCGACCGCCGCCAACAGCGACTTCGAACCGAAGATGAGCCTGGCGCCACTGACCTTCGGTACGCTCAAGGCCGCGTTCTACGCCATGCTGCTGGCTGCGCCCCTGGCCATCGCCGCGGCGATCTACACCGCTTACTTCATGGCTCCGAGCCTGCGCCGCAAGGTCAAGCCGGTGATCGAGCTGATGGAAGCGATGCCGACGGTGATCCTCGGCTTCTTCGCCGGCCTGTTCCTGGCGCCGTATGTCGAAGGGCACCTGCCGGGGATTTTCAGCCTGCTGATGTTGTTGCCGATTGGCATCCTCGTCGCCGGCTTTGTTTTCAGCCGCCTGCCTGAGTCGATCCGCCTGCGGGTTCCCGATGGCTGGGAAAGCGCGATCCTGATCCCGGTGATCCTGTTTGTGGGCTGGCTCTCGCTGTACATGAGCCCGTACCTGGAAACCTGGTTCTTCGGTGGCGACATGCGCATGTGGATCTCCCACGACCTGGGCATCACCTACGACCAGCGCAACGCCCTGGTAGTCGGCCTGGCCATGGGTTTTGCGGTGATCCCGAACATCTACTCCATCGCCGAAGACGCCGTGTTCAGCGTGCCGCGTGGCCTGACCCTGGGCTCCCTGGCGCTGGGCGCTACGCCTTGGCAGACCATGACCCGTGTGGTGTTGCTGACCGCAAGCCCGGGGATTTTCTCGGCGCTGATGATCGGCATGGGCCGTGCAGTGGGCGAAACCATGATCGTGCTGATGGCCACGGGTAACACCCCGGTCATGGAAATGAACCTGTTCGAAGGCCTGCGAACGCTCGCCGCCAACGTCGCGGTGGAAATGCCCGAGTCGGAAGTGGGCGGCAGTCACTACCGCGTGCTGTTCCTCTCGGCGCTGGTGCTGCTGCTGTTTACCTTCGTCATGAACACCCTCGCCGAGCTGATCCGTCAGCGTCTGCGCAAGAAATACTCGTCGCTTTAAGAAAGGTAGAAGTCTGTGAAACAGAACTCCCTGAATGGATGGTTCAAGAGCGGCGCCCCTGGCGTCTGGATCAGCGGTGGCGCGGTGGCCATCGCGGTCATCATGACCATTGGTTTGCTGGCTGTGATTGCCGTACGCGGCTTGGGTCACTTCTGGCCGGCCGACCTGATCCAGGCCAACTACAACGTGCCGGGCCAGGCCAACCACATCGTCATCGGCGAAGTGGTACAGAAAGAACAAGTGCCGCGCGAGCGCCTGAAAAGCGCTGGCCTGCCGGTGCCGGACGAAGGTCCGGAGTTCATGACCCGCGAGCTGATCAAGGTCGGCAACCGGGACTTGAACGGTAATGACTTCACCTGGATCGTCGGCGAGTGGCTGACCAACCAGACCACGCCTGTCGAGTTGATGGCCATCGAGCGTCGTGAGTGGGGCAACTTCTACGGCACCCTGGTCAACGTCAAGCAGGATGGCAAAGTCATCGCCGAAGGCGAGGCGGCGTGGCCTGAGCTGCAGGCGCGGGTTGAGCGGGTGAACAGGTTGGCCGCCGATCTCAAGACCCTTGAGAAGAGCGACATTGGTGCGATCAACGCCGGCCTGGAGCGAATCCGCCTGCACGGTCGCAAGCTGGAACTCAGCGGCAAGCTCGACGCTGCCGCCCAGGCTGACATGGATGCCGACCGCGCCGAGCTGAATGCGCGTTACCAGGCCGTCGAGGCGCGCCTGACCGACCTGCACGCCCAGTTCAACCGCGACAGCCTCACGGCCCGTGATGCCAACGGCAAAGAGCTGGAAATCAACATCGGCCATGTGGTGCATGCCTACCAGCCGAACGCCATGGGCACCCTGACCAAGATGGGTTTCTATGTCAGCAAGGTCTGGGAATTCCTCAGCGATGACCCGCGGGAAGCCAACACCGAAGGCGGGATCTTCCCGGCGATCTTCGGCACCGTGATGATGACCCTGATCATGGCGATGATCGTGACTCCGTTCGGCGTGCTGGCGGCGGTCTACCTGCGTGAATACGCCAAGCAGAACACCTTGACCCGCATTATCCGTATCGCGGTGAACAACCTGGCGGGCGTCCCGGCGATTGTCTACGGCGTATTCGGCCTGGGCTTCTTTGTGTACGTGCTGGGTGGTTCGGTGGACCGCCTGTTCTTCCCCGAAGCCCTGCCGGCGCCGACCTTCGGTACGCCGGGCCTGTTGTGGGCCTCGTTGACCCTGGCGCTGCTGGCGGTGCCGGTGGTGATCGTGGCCACCGAAGAAGGCCTGGCGCGAATCCCACGCACGGTGCGTGAAGGTTCCCTGGCACTGGGTGCGACCAAGGCCGAAACCCTGTGGAAAATCGTCCTGCCCATGGCCAGCCCGGCGATGATGACCGGCATGATCCTCGCGGTGGCCCGCGCCGCGGGTGAAGTAGCACCGCTGATGCTGGTGGGTGTGGTCAAGCTGGCGCCATCGCTGCCGCTGGACGGCAACTACCCGTACCTGCACCTGGACCAGAAGATCATGCACCTGGGCTTCCATATCTACGACGTCGGCTTCCAGAGCCCCAACGTCGAGGCCGCCCGTCCGCTGGTGTACGCCACCGCGTTCCTGCTGGTGCTGGTGATCGCCACCCTGAACCTGTCGGCGGTATGGATTCGTAACCACCTGCGCGAAAAGTACAAGGCACTGGATAGCTGACACGGTCCAATGTGGGAGCTGGCTTGCCTGCGATGCAGACGACGCGGTGTATCAGTAAGACCGCAGTGATGCCATCGCAGGCAAGCCAGCTCCCACAGACACAGAATTTGAGTAAGCCGCTCCGGCGGTTCAACGAAACGAATTGGTAGCACAGGGAGCATCCCATGCAACATGAAACCCATTCCCACGGCATCAACATGTCAGCCCTGGGTCGCGACAAGCAGAGCCTGAGCCTGGCCGAAGAAACCGTGGCCATCGAAGTCCCGGGCCTGAGCCTGTACTACGGTGAGAAGCAGGCCCTGTTCGACGTCAGCATGAACATCCCCAAGCAGCGCGTGACCGCCTTTATCGGCCCGTCGGGCTGCGGCAAGTCCACGCTGTTGCGCACCTTCAACCGCATGAACGACCTGGTGGACGGTTGCCGTGTGGAAGGCGCGATCAACCTCTACGGCAGCAACATCTACCGCAAGGGCGAAGACGTGGCCGAGCTGCGTCGCCGGGTGGGCATGGTGTTCCAGAAGCCTAACCCGTTCCCCAAGACCATCTACGAAAACGTGGTCTATGGCCTGCGGATCCAGGGCATCAACAAGAAGCGCATCCTTGACGAAGCGGTGGAGTGGGCCCTCAAGGGCGCGGCGCTGTGGGACGAGGTCAAGGACCGCCTGCACGAATCGGCCCTCGGCCTGTCCGGCGGCCAGCAGCAGCGTCTGGTGATTGCCCGGACCATCGCCGTGGAGCCGGAAGTGCTGCTGCTCGACGAACCGTGCTCGGCACTCGACCCGATCTCGACGCTGAAAGTCGAAGAGCTGATCTACGAGCTCAAGTCCAAGTTCACCATCGTCATCGTGACCCACAACATGCAACAGGCGGCGCGGGTTTCCGACTACACCGCGTTCATGTACATGGGCAAACTGGTGGAGTTCGGCGATACCGATACCCTGTTCACCAATCCGGCGAAGAAGCAGACCGAAGACTACATCACCGGTCGCTACGGCTAGGAAGCTGTGGTTTTTATTGCACTGACGCTGCGGTTCTCCGCACCTTACCGGACGCTCCAAGGACGCCAACATGATTAGCAAAGAAGGCCTTACCCACCACATCTCCGCGCAGTTCAACGCCGAGCTTGAGGAAGTGCGCAGTCACCTCCTGGCCATGGGCGGGCTGGTGGAGAAGCAAGTCAACGACGCGGTGACCGCGCTGATCGAGGCCGACTCGGGCCTGGCCCAGCAAGTGCGCGAGATCGACGACCAGATCAACCAGATGGAGCGCAACATCGACGAGGAATGCCTGCGCATCCTCGCTCGTCGCCAGCCGGCGGCCTCTGACCTGCGGTTGATCATCAGCATTTCCAAGTCGGTGATCGACCTGGAGCGCATCGGCGATGAAGCCACCAAGATCGCCCGTCGCGCCATCCAGTTGTGCGAAGAAGGCGAAGCGCCGCGCGGTTACGTCGAAGTGCGTCACATCGGCGACCAGGTGCGCAACATGGTGCGCGATGCGCTGGATGCGTTTGCCCGCTTTGACGCCGACCTGGCGTTGTCGGTGGCCCAGTACGACAAGATCATCGACCGCGAGTACAAGACCGCCCTGCGTGAGCTGGCGACCTACATGATGGAAGATCCGCGCTCCATCTCGCGGGTATTGAGCATCATCTGGGTGCTGCGCTCCCTGGAGCGGATCGGCGACCACGCGCGCAATATCTCGGAATTGGTCATTTACCTGGTACGCGGCACCGACGTACGGCACATGGGCCTCAAGCGCATGAAAGCCGAAGTTGAAGGCACGGCCGATCAAATCCCTAATGTTCCGGCCGAATCTGACGATAAGTAAGATTGCCCGAGAAATAAACGCCCGGCCTCTGGTCGGGCGTTTGCGTTTGTGGCGTATGAGTTTTGCGCTGCGGGCAGCCATAAAGTCCCGGCGTGACTGACGAGTTTTTGGCAAAATGCCATCAGTTAAGCGTTTTGCTTGCCGGGGTTTTGAGAGGATGAAGGGTCGATGAGTAAAGTCAGTGTGTTGGTGGTGGATGACGCCTCGTTTATTCGCGACCTGGTGAAGAAGTGCCTGCGTAACTACTTCCCCGGTATCAAGATTGAAGATGCGGTGAACGGCAAAAAGGCCCAGGCCATCCTGATGCGCGAAACCTTCGACATGGTGCTGTGCGACTGGGAAATGCCGGAAATGTCTGGCCTGGAACTGTTGACCTGGTGCCGTGAGCAGCCACAGCTCAAGTCCATGCCGTTTGTCATGGTCACCAGCCGTGGCGACAAGGAAAACGTGGTCCAGGCCATCCAGGCCGGCGTCTCCGGCTATGTCAGCAAGCCGTTCACCAACGAACAGTTGCTGAACAAGGTCAAGCAGGCCCTGAATAAGATCGGCCGCCTCGACGCTTTGCTGGCCAGTGCGCCGACCAAGATGAACTCGGCTTTCGGCAACGACTCCCTCAGCGCCCTGACCGGTGGCAAGCCCGAAGCGGTCAAGCCCGCCCCGGTGGCCGCGCCGAGCAAAGGCCTGCTCAACAGCCCGCCCGTGCAGTCCACCGCCGCCCCCTCGGCCGCCAGCGGTCGCGGCCAGGGCCAATTGCGCCTGTCCAGTGGCACCCAGCAATGTGTGATCAAGGGCCTGAGCATCAAGGAGGCGCTGCTGGTGGTGCGCCGTGGCGACGTCCTGCCGCAAGTGCTGGAAAGTGCTGTGCTTGACCTTGAACAAGGCGAGAACGCTGAAACCGCCCGCCTCAACGGCTACCTGCACGCCATCGTCGCCTATGAACCACGCCCCGACAGCGACTGGCTGCAACTGACCTTCCGCTTTATCGACCAGGACGCGCAGAAGCTGGACTACATCTCCCGGCTGATTGCCCGGGGTACCGCGCAGAAGCATTTTGTGCCGGGTGCCTGAACCAACCCCCTGATCCCTGTAGATGCTGGCTTGCCAGCGATGGCGTGGCGCGGTGACTGATAAACCGCCATCGCCGGCAAGCCGGCTCCTACAGGGACGTCGGTCCACACAACAGTGTCATGAACCCTTGCTAGCCTGCCGTTCAGTCATACCCGGCAGGTTTATCCGATGCTTGTGCGTTTTATGTTGTTTTGTGGCCTGTGTGCGGTCGCTTCATCGACCCTGGCCATGACCCTCTATCGTTCCACCGATGCCCGTGGCGTGGTGTTTTTCAGCGAGCAGAAGACCCCCGGCGCCCAGGCGTTTGTGTTCCAGGAACGGCGGGTGGTGCCGGTGAAGCGCCAGGTGCTTGATCCCCAGCCGCGGCGTAACTTGCGGCCGGCGCAGTTCCAGCGCTACCCCTTGCCCTGGCGTGGCGGGCCTTTCCGCCTGACCCAGGGGCCTGGCGGCACGTTCAGTCATTCTGACGTCAAGAGTCGCTACGCCATGGATATCGCCATGCCCGAGGGCACGCCGATCATCGCTGCGCGGAGTGGCTTGGTGGTGAAGACCGAGAACAACCAATCCGGGCGCGGCAGTGACCCGTCGGGCAACTTCGTGCGGGTGTTGCATGATGACGGCACCCAGGGTGTGTATCTGCACCTCAAACGAGGGTCGGTCAGCGTCAGGGATGGGCAGCACGTGGGGGTGGGTAGCCCGCTGGGGCAGTCGGGCAATACCGGCAACAGCAGCGGGCCACACCTGCATTTTGTGGTGCAGCGCGATACGGGGGCGGGGTGGGTGTCGATTCCATATGAGTTCACGCAGCCGGTACAGGCCTTGCCCAACTTTGCGTCGGGCACGCGGTAAGGCTTTTGTAGGAGCGAGCTTGCTCGCGAAAAACCTGAGGGCGCTGCCGGGTGTCAGGATCCCAGCGTTATCGTTAACGTCCTTCGCGAGCAAGCTCGCTCCTACAGGGGGTGTGCCCTAGTCGAGCATCAGGACCTTGGCCAGCACGATTTTCGGGCCTTTCATCTTCTTGATGATGATCCGCAGGCCTTCCACTTCCAGCACTTCTTCCTCTTCCGGCACCCGGTTGAGGGTGTCGTAGATCAAGCCAGCGAGGGTTTCGGCCTCGATGTGGTCCAGGTCGATGCCCAGCAGGCGCTCGATCTTGAACAGCGGCGTGTCACCACGCACCAGCAGTTTGCCCGGCTGGTAGGCGAGGATGCCGCGCTCGGCCTTGCGGTGTTCGTCCTGGATATCGCCCACCAGCACTTCCAGCACGTCTTCCATGGTCAGGTAGCCGATGATGTTGCCGTCGGCTTCCTCTACCAGGGCAAAGTGCGCGCCGCCCTTGCGGAACTGTTCGAGCAATTGCGACAGCGGCATGTGCCGCGACACGCGCTCCAGCGGGCGGGTCAGCTCGGCCAGGTTGAACGACTCGGGAATATGATCCAGGGCCGCCAGTTCCAGCAGCAGATCCTTGATGTGCAGCAGGCCGACAAACTCACCACGCACCGGGTCGTACACCGGGTAGCGACTGAATTTGTGGCGGCGGAACAGCGCGAGGATTTCCTTGAGCGGCGCGTTGAAGTCCAGGGTCACCAGGTCTTCCCGCGAGTTGGCCCAGTCCACTACTTCCAGCTCGCCCATTTCCACGGCCGAGGCCAGCACGCGCATGCCTTGGTCGCTTGGGTCCTGGCCACGGCTGGAGTGCAGGATCAGCTTGAGTTCTTCGCGGCTGTAATGGTGCTCGTGATGGGGGCCGGGCTCGCCCTGGCCGGCGATGCGCAGGATCGCGTTGGCGCTGGCGTTGAGCAGGTAGATTGCCGGGTACATCGCCCAGTAGAACAGGTACAACGGCACCGCCGTCCACAGCGACAGCAGCTCGGGCTTGCGAATGGCCCAGGACTTGGGCGCCAGTTCACCGACCACGATGTGCAGGTAGGAAATCACGAAGAAGGCGGCAAAGAACGACACGCCCTTGATGACTTCAGGCGACTCGACGCCCATGGCCCCCAGCAACGGCTCCAGGATGTGCGCAAAAGCCGGCTCACCGACCCAGCCCAAGCCCAGGGAGGCGAGGGTGATACCCAACTGACAGGCCGACAGATACGCGTCGAGCTGGCTGTGTACGGTGCGCAGGATCTGCCCGCGCCAGCCGTTGGTGTGGGCGATGGCCTCGACCCGGGTGGAGCGCAGTTTGACCATGGCAAATTCCGCCGCAACGAAGAAACCGTTGAGCAGTACCAGGATCAGTGCAAAAAGAATCATGCCGAAATCGGCGAAGAGTGTCGCGAGGGTGATACCAGGGGAAGGGTCCATGATGGGGTTTTGCGGGTTCCGTGTATTCAAAAAGGGGTGATGGCTGTGCCTCAAGGGCGGGCACAAGTCAGGCAATGTAGCGGCTGAAGGGGCGCTTGCCTAGTGGCGGCTGCCGGGCGGATCCGTGAATGCCTGCTGCATTGGGCTCATGTGGGAGCTGGCTTGCCTGCGATGCAGGCGCCTAGGTCTTACAGATGCACCGAGGTGATGCTATCGCAGGCAAGCCAGCTCCCACAGGAGGGTGGGGGTTATTTTCAGATTAATCCTTCGTCGCGATTGCTTGCGAACGACTGACCTGCGTCGGCGCAAAGTGGCAGGTAAAGGTGCTGCCATGGCCCAGGACGCTGCTGATTTCCAGGCGGGCCCGATGGCGCAACAGCACGTGCTTGACGATCGCCAAGCCCAGCCCCGTACCGCCGGTGTTGGAGTTGCGGCTGGAGTCGACGCGGTAGAAACGCTCGGTCAGGCGTGGCAGGTGTTTACTGTCGATACCAATCCCCGAATCCTGCACGCTCAGGTGCGCCCCCTGCTGATCGGCCCACCAGCGGATGCGGATCGTGCCTTTGTCCTGGGTGTACTTCACAGCGTTGAACACCAGGTTGGAAAAAGCACTGCGCAATTCGCCCTCGCTGCCCTTGAGCAGCACCGACGGGTCGGCTTCCAGGGTAATGATCTGGCCGCGCTCGCCGGACAGGGCCTGGGCATCGTTTTTGATGGTCTGCAGCAGGCTCTGTACGGCCACGGGGTGGTTGTCCGAGGGGTAGTCGGTGGCTTCCAGCTTGGCCAGCAGCAGCAGGTCGTTGAGCAGGGTCTGCATGCGTGAGCCCTGTTGCTGCATCTGCTGCAAGGCACGGTTCCAGCGCGGGTTGACGCCTTCGACGTTGTCCAGCAGCGTCTCCAGGTAGCCACAGATCACCGTCAGCGGCGTACGCAATTCGTGGGAGACGTTGGCGACGAAATCCTTGCGCATCTGTTCCAACTGATGGATGCGGGTGACGTCGCGCACCAGCATCAAGTGTTCATTGTTGCCATAGCGCGTGAGGTACAGCTGGATGCGCACCCGGTCGTTGGTGGGCGACGGGATTTCCAGGGCTTCTTCGTAGTTATCCTGCTCGAAGTATTCCTTGAAGCGCGGATGGCGTACCAGGTTGGTCACCGGCTGGCCGCTGTCCTGGGGCGTCTTGAGGCCCAGCAGGGTCTCGGCGGCGCGGTTCCACCATTCCAGGTTGCCGTCGCTGTCGAGCATGATCACCGCGTCCTTGAGCGCGGCCGTCGACTCCTGGACCCGGTCGATCACCGCTTGCAGGCGGCCCCGCACCCGCTGGTCGCGGCGTTGCAGGTGATAGATGCTGTCGAACACCTCGCCCCACAGGCCGTAGCCGTCGGGTGGTGCTTCATCGGGTTTGTGCTGGCGCAGCCACTCGTGCAGGCGCAGCAATTGCTTGAGGGTCCAGCCCAGGTAGAGGCCCAGGCCGATGGCCAGGCTCCAGCCGTAGTAGCCGCTGATCAGGCCGACCAACAGGCAGCCGGTGACCAGCAGGAGCATGTGGCGGATCAGGGTGCCATGCCAGTTTTGGTTCACTTGAACATGCGTCCTTGTCGGCTGTTAAGTCTGGGAAGGGCTGGCTCAGCCTTTGGTGGAAAACCGATAGCCGGTACCGCGCACGGTTTGTACCAGATTCTCGTAGGCATCGCCCAAGGCTTTGCGCAGGCGGCGGATGTGCACGTCCACGGTGCGCTCCTCGACATACACATTGCCGCCCCACACCTGGTCCAGCAATTGCCCACGGGTATAGGCGCGTTCCTGGTGGGTCATGAAGAACTGCAACAGGCGGTATTCGGTGGGGCCCATTTCGGCAGGCTTGCCGTCGATGGTCACGCGGTGGCTGATCGGGTCCAGCAGCAGGCCGCCGACTTCAATCGGCGCCTCGCCATCGGTCGGGCCGGCGCGGCGCAGCACGGCCTTCAGACGTGCAACGAGTTCCCGTGGGGAAAACGGCTTGGTGATGTAGTCATCGGCGCCGACTTCCAGGCCCTGGATCTTGTTGTCCTCTTCGCCCTTGGCGGTGAGCATGATGATCGGGATATCCCCGGTCAGCTCATCGCGCTTGAGGCGCCGGGCCAGCTCGATGCCAGAGGTGCCGGGCAGCATCCAGTCCAGCAGGATCAGGTCCGGCTTGCGGTCGACGATAATGGCGTGGGCCTGCTGGGAGTTCTCTGCCTCCAGGCAGTCATAGCCGGCCATTTCCAACGCAACGGCGATCATTTCGCGAATGGGCGCTTCGTCGTCAACGATCAGAATGCTCCTGCCAACCATGCTAAGTCCTCTTGTCATTTAACTGTCTTGCGCCGCATTAGATAACGGAATTATTGCAGTCGTGTGACAGTATTTTACTGGCCTGCGCAATCGGCCTAGTCCTGAACTACGCTTTGAGTCCGAATCCTGACAACCGCGAAAGGAAGGTTCTGATGACTCAAGGTATTTTTTCTTGGAAAGCCCTGCTGGTCACGGCGGCGTTGACGCTGCCGACACTGGCTGTCGCGGCGGACCCGGCCATGACAAAAGACGGGATGTTGGTGGACCACAAGGGCATGGCGCTCTATACCTTTGCCAAGGATGCCGACGGCAAGTCCAATTGCAACGACAAGTGCGCCACCAACTGGCCGCCGTTGAAGGCCGAGTCCACCGATAAACCGATGGGCAAGTGGACCGTCATCACCCGTGACGACAACACCAGCCAATGGGCCTATGACGGCAAGCCGCTGTATACCTTCATCGCCGACAAGAAGGCCGGCGATGCGACCGGCGACGGCAAAATGGACGGCGCCTGGAAGGTCGCCAAGCCCTAATCTCCCCTGTAGGAGCCGGCTTGCCGGCGATGGCGGCCCTGAAATCACCGCAGGGCTGCTGGCCTCATCGCCGGCAAGCCGGCTCCTACAAGCTACAGGGCATTATCGGAAGGCGTAGTCGGCCACAATCCCGAGAAAAATCGCCAACCCTGCCCAATGGTTGTGCAAAAACGCCTTGAAGCACTTCAACCGGTCCCGATCCCGGGTGTACCAGAACTCCCAGGCAAAACACCCCGCCGCCGCCACCAGCCCCAGGTGGAACCAGCCGCCCAGTTCGAAGCGTGAGCCCGCCAGTAGCAGGCAAAGCAGCGCCAGCCCCTGCAAGGTAAGGATGATGATCCGGTCGGCATCGCCAAACAGGATCGCGGTGGATTTGACGCCGATTTTCAGATCGTCATCGCGGTCGGTCATGGCGTAGTAGGTGTCGTAGGCCACGGTCCACAGCAGGTTGGCGATATACAGCAGCCACGCAATGGCCGGCAGGCTGCCGGTCTCGGCGGTAAACGCCATGGGCATGCCCCAGGAAAACGCCGCGCCGAGCACCACTTGCGGGTAATAGGTGTAGCGCTTCATGAAGGGGTAGCTGACGGCCAGGGCCAGGCCGCCCAGGGACAGCCAGATGGTGGCGGCATTGGTCAGCAGCACCAGCAAAAAGCTGATGGCCATCAGCACCGCAAAGAACACCAGGGCCTCTTTGGAGCTGATCTTGCCGCTGGCCAACGGGCGTTGCGCGGTGCGCTTCACATGGCCGTCGACCTTGCGGTCAGCCCAGTCATTGATCACGCAGCCCGCCGCCCGGGTCAGGGTCACGCCCAACACAAAAATCACGATATTGCTCAACGATGGCGAGCCCTTGCCGGCAATCCACAGTGCCCACAGGGTGGGCCACAGTAGCAGATAGATGCCGATGGGCTTGTCCATCCGCGTCAGTTGCACAAAGTCCCAGGCCCGTGGGTTCAAGCGGTTCAGGGATTGGAGCAGGCGCTGGTACATCAGCAATCCTCCGCAGATTGCTGCACGGCTTGCCACAGGCTCGGCAGGAACACTTCCGCCACCAACACGCTCAACGCGCCGCGATCAAAGCGCGAGCGCCGCGCCCACAAGCCATTGGCCTGATCGGCCTGCGGCAGCCAGGCGCGTGGGTAGTGGCAGACCTCGATGGCCTGGCGGGTGAAGGCCTGGTCACAAAACAGCAACTCGCCCAGGGAGCGACTGCCCAACTCATCCATATGCAAGCCATCGCCCTGCAAGGCACTGCGCGCCGCCACGCTGCGGGCGAACACCCAGGCCTGGCCGTGACCGCGCAAATACACCTCGCGTACCCAGCCAATACTGGCCGCTGGCAGGTCGAGGGCGGCGCATTCGTCGTCTCGCAGGGGCTGCCAGCCTTCGTACAGCGGCGTAACACTGAAACCATCGTTGGACAGGTGCGTCAGGCGGCGGGTCAGCGAGCCTTCATCGAACAGCCAGTCAAGGGCAGGGGGGGCGGGCAGAGGGCGCAGAAGGCTCTGGTTCAGCCATTGGCAGGCATCGGGAACGGCAATCGAATGCGGCACGGGGAGTCATTATTGGCAGTTAATGAGGCGCCGAGCTTACCATGGCAGCCTGGATTGTTGCCGGCGTGTGCCGGGACATTGGGTCGAACATGCTTGCATCTGGGCGCCCCGATCAGTACAAAACGCCCTGAGCCGCACGGCAATGCTGGATCTATCGACCGTCGGCCAGTAAGCCTGGACCCTGAGGAAGCAAGTAATGAAGAAGTGGCAATGTGTAGTCTGTGGCCTGATCTATGACGAGAAGGACGGTTGGCCGGATGACGGGATCGCCCCAGGTACCCTGTGGCAGGACGTCCCGGAAGACTGGCTGTGCCCGGACTGCGGCGTCGGCAAAATGGATTTTGAAATGATCGAAATCGGTTGATTCGCTGAATTTAAGAAACGCACTACAAGGAGAATGGAATGAGCGCACCTGTCGTGATCATCGGTACAGGCTTGGCCGGTTACAACCTGGCTCGGGAGTTTCGCAAGCTCGACAGCGAAACCCCGCTGTTGCTGATCACCGCGGATGATGGGCGTTCCTACTCCAAGCCCATGCTCTCCACCGGTTTTGGCAAAAACAAGGATGCCGATGGCCTGAGCATGGCGACCCCTGGCGCCATGGCCGAGCAACTCAAGGCCGAGGTGCGCACCCATACCCGAATCAGTGGGATCGACCCTGGGCATAAGCGCCTGTGGATCGGCGAGGAGGCGGTGGCCTACCGCGACCTGATCCTGGCCTGGGGCGCCCAGACTGTGCAGGTGCCCGTCGAGGGCGATGCCGCTGAATTGATTTTCCCGATCAACGACCTGGAAGACTACGCGCGCTTTCGCCACGCCGCTGTCGGCAAGCGCCGGGTGTTGCTATTGGGTGCGGGCCTGATCGGCTGTGAATTTGCCAACGACCTGATCCTGGGTGGCTACACCATCGACCTGGTGGCACCGTGCGAGCAAGTCATGCCGACCCTGCTGCACCCGGCGGCGGCTGCAGCGGTGCAGGCCGGGTTGGAAGGCCTGGGCGCACGCTTCCACCTGGGCCCGGTGCTTAACCGCCTGCAACGCACGGCTGACGGCCTGGAGGCCCACCTGTCCGATGGCACGGTGATTGATTGCGACCTTGTGGTTTCCGCCATCGGCCTGCGCCCCCGGGTGGACCTGGCGGCTGCGGCCGGCCTGCAAATCAGCCGTGGGATCATGGTCGACCGCCACCTCAAGACCTCCCACGCCAATATCTACGCCCTGGGCGACTGCGCCGAGGTCGATGGCCTGAATCTGTTGTACGTCATGCCCCTGATGAGCTGCGCCCGCGCCCTGGCCCAGACCCTGGCGGGCAACGCCACGGCGGTCAACTACGGGCCGATGCCGGTCACGGTGAAAACCCCGGCGTGCCCACTGGTGGTCTCACCACCGCCACGGGGCACTGAAGGCGTGTGGAGTGTCGAAGGGCAGGGCGGCGACATCAAGGCCTTGTGCCGCGATGCCAGCGGTCGCCTGCTGGGCTATGCGCTTACCGGTACGGCAGTCATGGAAAAACTGGCCCTGAATAAGGAACTTCCGCCTCTGCTGGCGTAAATGCTGGTCGTTCTGTCGGAATAAGCACCTTTTTCCCCCTAGAAAGGTCGCCGCGAGACTGGCGCAGGCACCAATGGCATGCCATCCTCACTCCCGTCTGCCGCAGAGTAGAGCCTGCGGCGCCTTGGCGCTGCTCCAGCAGAGAGCAGCACGGACATAACAACAAAAAACCGTCAAAGAGGCTTCACCTATGCGTAAACCAGAACTCGCAGCCGCCATTGCAGAAAAAGCAGACCTGACCAAAGAACAGGCCAACCGCGTCCTCAACGCCGTTCTTGAAGAAATCACTGGCGCCTTGCACCGCAAGGACAGCGTCACCCTGGTTGGTTTCGGCACCTTCCTGCAGCGCCACCGTGGCGCCCGCACCGGCAAAAACCCGCAAACCGGCGAGCCGGTGAAAATCAAGGCGAGCAACACCGTAGCGTTCAAACCGGGCAAGTCGCTTAAAGACAGCGTCAACCCGTAAGCGCGGCACCGCCTCGAAGGGAGGTGTGGAGGTATGAAAAATGGGCACGCCGACTGGGTCGGGTGCCCATTTTTGTTGGGGCGCGTTCTTGGGCCACGACGGTTGTGTGGGTGACGCTTGGAGTGACCGACTGGGCACCGATGCCTTGCCCTGAGGTTTAAGCCAAGTTGTTGCTATAAGCGGTAAACGCCAGCCGATCTCCGGCTAACGCGGGAGATCGGTGGCGTTCCGCGCGCAAATCGTTAAACTGCTGCGGCCACCCAATAATTACACTGAGGCCGTGTGCATGAAATTTCGTTTTCTCCTGTGGGTGCTGGGCCTGATGATGGCCAAAGCCAGCCGCAACAACCCCGCGTTCCAGCAGCAGTTGGGTGACAAAGACCTGGCATTCCAGCTGCAGACCCTCGACGGCAAGGTCGCCCGCCACTTCATCGTCAAAGACCAGCGCATCACCAGTCGCTCGGGTGTACACCCGGAGCCTGCGTTCGCCATCGCCTTCAAAGACGCCGCCTATGGCTTCGCCACGATGCAGGCGAAGAACAAGCAACTGGCGTTCATGACGGGGATTCAGGACAAGTCGATCCAGATCAAGGGCAACCCGGCCCTGGTGATGTGGTTCCAGGGCTTGACCAAGTATTTGAAGCCGAAGAAAAAGAAGGCCTGAAAGACCGAGTTGCATTCATCGCAGGCAAGCCAGCTCCCACATTTTGAGTGCATTCCAACGTTGGAACTCGGTCAAATGTGGGAGCTGGCTTGCCTGCGATAGCGGTACAACAGGCACCAGCTTTACCCCTGGCTGAACTGCGACGCCAGTTCGCGCAACAACACCTCAGCATCGAGCACCTTGCTCACCACGTCCTCGGCCTTGTCGCGGCTCAGACCCAGGCGCTCCAGCAGCTCGTCCGGAATCTCGGCCTCAGGCCCGGAGCCAATCCCCCGCCCGCGCAGCAAACGCACCGCCAGGCATACCAGGTTCGGGTATTCGGCGTATTGGCCGTCGTAGCTCGGGTCGTGCTGGAAGCGCAGGGCCGTGGACAGCTCTTGCGGCATATCCCAGTAACGCATCAGCCAGGCGCCGATCTGTTCGCGGCTGATGCCCAGCAAGTGCTGCTCGATATAGCTGTGGCACAGGTGCGGGTTGACCTCCAGGTGCCGGCAGATCAGCGAGAAGTGCGGTGGGAAGACGTGGGCCAGTAACAGGTAACCAAAGTTGTGCAGCAGGCCCGCCAGGTAGGTCAGGCCGGCTTCCGGACGCTGGGCGCGGGGCATGGCGCGGGTCAGGCCTTCGATCACCGCAGCGGTGTAGATCGACTGGTGCCAGTAGGGCGTGGCCTGTTGCGGATGGTCCTTGGGCAGGCTCAGGGTCTTGCCCAGCGCCAGGCCCAGGGCCAGGTTGATCACCAGGTCGAAGCCCAGCACGCGCACAATCGCATCCTCTACCGAGCGGATCTTGCCCGGCGAGGCGTAGTACGGCGATGCCGCCCAGCTCACCACTTGCGCGGCCAGGGCCGGGTCGGTCTCGACCACGCCGGTGATGTCGTCGATGGTCGCGTTCGGGTCAACCCGCAGCTTGATGATCTTCTGCGCGGTGTCGGCCAGCGGCGGAATCTCGATGGTGGCTTCCAGCCTTTGCTGGATGCGGCGGGCGGTAAACGCCTGCATGGCCTGGGAGATTTCGTCGCGGTCATCGTTAGGGCGATCGAAGTTGGGCCGGATGCTGCTCAAGGGCTCGCCGAAGTTGGCGGCGCTGGCTTTGCTCAGCATGCGCTTGAAGTCATCGCTGGCGATTTCCAGCAGCACCGTGGCTTCGCCCGAGTGCACCAGCAGGGTCGGCTCGCGCAGCAGGCGTTCTTCATACAGGCATGGCGAGCTGGTCAACGGCGGCAGGCCGGGCAGCAGGCTCAGGCTGTGTTTGCCGAGCATGCGCTCCAGGCGCTCCGGTGCGACGGCGGTGAGGTTGCGCCCGGTCAGCTCGGTAAGGCGATTGAGATCCAGCAACTGGCTCTGGGGGAACAGCACCATCAGGGCGCCCACCGCGTCATCGAGCAGTACCGCTTGAACCTTTCGGGCCGGGTTAAGGCCTGGGTGTTCGGTGACTTCCGTGTAGCTGATGGCGAGTTTCGCGAGCAGGTCCCGAATGACCGATGGGGCAGTCGGCGGGGCTGTGGCGTGGGCAACTTCTGACATGGCCGGATCCAATTTCCTACATTTGCTTGGAGTATAACCAGCTTGGTTCGGCGGGGGGGTGTCTAACTGCGGTTTGTGATGGTGTCGGCTATCGGCGGTCTGTCAGACCTGGCCGTATTGCTGGCCGTGGCGCAGCCAGCGATCCAGCAGCGGGCTGACGTGGTGCGGC
The DNA here is from genome assembly GCF_050916005.1 of Pseudomonas sp. WMBT8. NCBI lineage: Bacteria > Pseudomonadati > Pseudomonadota > Gammaproteobacteria > Pseudomonadales > Pseudomonadaceae > Pseudomonas > Pseudomonas sp. WMBT8. Next base: position 5,955,732 of record NZ_CP188096.1, on the reverse strand, counting down.
CAGCGTTCCAGCAGGGCCTGGGCGGCGTCGCGCACGGCGGGCAGCAGGTCGGCGTCGCGCATCAGGTCGGCCACTTTAAATTGCAGCAGGCCGGTCTGGCGGGTGCCGAGCATTTCGCCGGGGCCGCGCAGTTCCAGGTCTTTTTCGGCGATCACGAAGCCGTCGTTGGTCTCGCGCATGATCCCCAGGCGCTGGCGGCCAATCTGCGACAGCGGCGGATGGTAGAGCAGCACACAGTGGCTGGCGGCACTGCCCCGGCCGACACGACCGCGCAGCTGGTGCAGTTGCGCCAGGCCCAGGCGCTCGGGGTTTTCGATGATCATCAGGCTGGCGTTGGGCACATCCACGCCGACTTCGATGACTGTGGTGGCGACCAGCAATTGCAGGTTGCCGGCCTTGAACTCGGCCATCACTGCGGCTTTTTCCGCAGGCTTCATGCGCCCGTGGATCAGCCCGACCTTGAGCTCGCCCAGGGCGCTGGTGAGGTCTTCGTAGGTGGTTTCGGCCGCCTGGCAGGTCAGTTCTTCGGACTCTTCGATCAGCGTGCATACCCAATACGCCTGGCGCCCCTCGGCGCAGGCGCCGCGCACGCGCTCGATGACTTCGACGCGGCGGGTGTCGGTGACCAATACGGTGTTGACCGGGGTGCGGCCGGGCGGCAGCTCGTCGAGGATCGAGGTGTCGAGGTCGGCGTAGGCACTCATGGCCAACGTGCGTGGGATCGGGGTGGCCGTCATGATCAACTGGTGCGGGTTCATCCGCCCGCCCACGCCCTTTTCGCGCAGGGCCAGGCGTTGCTGCACGCCAAAGCGGTGCTGTTCGTCGATGATCACCAGGGCCAGGTTCTTGAATTTCACTTCGTCCTGGAACAGCGCGTGGGTACCCACCACCATCGGTGCGCCGGCGGCGATCTGTTCCAGGGCGGCCGTGCGGTTCTTGCCCTTGAGCTTGCCCGCCAACCACGCCACTTCCAGGCCCAGGGGTTCGAGCCAGCGCTTGAAGGTGATGAAGTGCTGCTCGGCGAGGATCTCGGTCGGTGCCATCAACGCCACCTGGTAGCCGGCCTCCAGGGCCTGCAGCGCGGCCAGGGCCGCGACCACGGTCTTGCCAGCACCGACATCGCCCTGGATCAGGCGCAGCATTGGTTCTTTCTGACTCAGGTCGTAGGCAATTTCGTTGCCTACCCGCTGCTGCGCGCCGGTCGGCGCAAAGCCGAGGTTGGCCAGGTATTGCGCGGGCAGGCGCGTGGCTTTGGGCATCGCTGGCGCACGCAGGGAGCGCATGCTTTCGCGCAGGCGCTGCTGGGACAGTTGGTGGGTCAGCAACTCTTCAAAGGCCAGGCGATGCTGGGCCCAGTGATGACCCAGGGCCAGCTCATCGACATCGGCATCGGCCGGTGGATGGTGCAGATAGCGAATCGCATCCGCCAGGGGCGCCAACTGGTAGTCACGGGCCAGCTCCTGCGGGAGCCAATCGGGCAGGCTTTGCGGGCCGAGCAGGGTCAGGGTCTGCATGCACAGCTGGCGCAGGCGCTGTTGCGTCAGGCCCTCGGTGAGCGGGTAGATGGGAGTGAGGGTGGTGTCTACCGGCGGCGGTTCGTCGCCGGTAATGGCGCGGTATTCCGGATGGTAGATTTCCAGGCCCGAGGCGCCCGGGCGCGCTTCACCGTAGCAACGCACGCGAGTGCCGCGCTTGAGGCCTTCCTTTTGCGCGTTGCTGAAATGGTAGAAGCGCAGGCTCAGGCCACCGGTGCCGTCCTGCAGGCGCACCACCAGGCTGCGGCGCTTGCCCATCACTACATCGGCACCGCTGACGGTGCCTTCGACCACCGCGTCCTGCCCGGGGCGCAGATGGCCGATGGGCACTACGCGGGTGCGGTCCTGATAGCGCAGGGGCAGGTGAAAGAGCACGTCCTGGAGGTTTTCCAGGCCGACCTTGGCCAGCTTCTCGGCCATGGCTTCACCGACACCCTTGAGTGCCGTCACCGACACCTGCGACAACTCAGTCATACAAGGCTTAGCTCGCAGCGGGCGGCTTGGCCACCGAGCACAGGCGGATCGAGTCGGCGAGGATATCAATCGCTTTCGGGCGCGGGAAACTGGCACGCCAGGCAATCGCCACGGTGCGGAACGGCACGGGCGGGGTGAGCGGACGCACTTCGATCACGCCGGCTGCATAGTGATGGCTGTCCACGGCCGACAGCGGCAGGATCGAGATGCCCAGGCCAGACGCCACCATATGGCGGATGGTCTCCAGGGAGCTGGATTCCACCGTGGTGTGCTTGGCGCCGTCGTTGCCCTTGGTCAGGGTCGGGCAGGCTTCCAGCACCTGGTCGCGGAAGCAATGGCCTTCACCGAGCAGCAGCAGGCTCTTGTCGTTGAGCAGGCCGGCGTCGATCGTGTCTTTTTGCGTCCACGGGTGGGAGGCGGGCATCAGCACGTAGAACGGCTCGTCATAGAGTGGCAACGTCAGCACGTCGGCTTCGTTGAACGGCAGGGCGATGATGATCGCGTCCAACTCACCGTTGCGCAGTTTGTCGCGCAGTACGTGGGTGAAGTTTTCCTCGATATACAGCGGCATCTGCGGCGCAACGCGATGCAGTTGCGGGATCAGGTGTGGGAACAGGTACGGGCCGACGGTGTAGATCGCGCCGACTTTCAGCGGGGCAGTCAGTTGGTTCTTGCCGGCCTGGGCCAGTTCACGAATGCTCTGGGCCTGCTCCAGTACCTTCTGGGCCTGGGCCACAATGCCTTCGCCTACCGGAGTGAGGCGCACGGCGCTCTTGCTGCGCTCGAAAATCAGCACACCGAGTTCGTCTTCAAGCTTCTTCACACCCACCGACAGCGTCGGCTGGCTGACATGGCAACGTTCGGCGGCATGGCCGAAGTGTTGCTCTTGGGCGAGGGTCACGATGTAGCGTAATTCTGTAAGAGTCATAGCGGGCGTCCATGAGGTTGCGGGCCAAGCATACCGGCTGCAATCGATAGGCGCACGTTATCAGAACTAGATTGGGGATTGAGCGGTTTGTGCGGGGGATTTTGCTTAATGGCGTTGGCGGCTTTGTGTGGGGGTGGGCTTGTTCGCGATGGCGGTGTGTCAGTCATTGTGGATGTTGACTGTTACACCGTCATCGCGGGCAAGCCTGCTCCCACACAAGCCCGCTCCCACAGGGGTTAGCGGCGACGCTTCTCGATGTTGTAGACAAACGGCGCAACGATTTCGATGCTGCCGTTTTTCAACATGTCGGCCGGTGGCTTGGGCAGCGGCTGGGCACGACGGATCATCTCCAGAGTGGCGCGGTCCAGGTCGGCGTTGCCGGAACGGCCCACCAATTCATAAGACAGCACCTTGCCTTCAGCATCCACCACGAACCGCAAGCGGTTCAAGCCTTCCTTGCCACGGGCCTGGGCGCCTGGCGGGTACTTCTTGTATTTCGCCAGGTGACCGAGCAGCGTGCTTTCCCAGGTGGCCTTGGCCGCGACTTGCGCTGGCGAAGGGCCGGGTTGCGGTTGGGCCGACTTTTCCGAAGGCGCGTTGTTCTGAGGGCTTTCGCTCGGCGGGTCCTCGGAAGGTTTCTCCTTGGGCTGCTCGACCTTTTTCTCAGGCTTGGGCGGCTGCGGCTTGGGCTTTGGCTTGACCGGCTTGGGCACGGAAATCGTCGGCTTGGGTGCCTCGGCCAGTTTCGGCAAGGGCAACTCTTCCACCGGCGCCGGCGGTTGCGGCGGCGTCACCACCTTCGGCGGGGCCGGAGGCGGTGGTGCCGGCATCGGCGCCAGGTCGATGACCATGGCCGCCGGTGGCAACTGCACCATATGGGGTGCCGACCATTGGTACGCGAGGATGATCGCGACGGCGTGGACGCCCAGCACGACGGCGAGGCTGGTGCCATAACGCGTCAGTTTGTGGCGCGTCGTGATCATTTTTTGGCTGCCGTCTCAAGTCCGACCAGACCGACCTTGAGGTAGCCGGCCGCCCGCAGGGCATCCATCACGCTCATCAGGTCGCCGTAGTCCACGCCTTTGTCGGCTTGGAAGAAGATCGTCGTGTCTTTCTTGCCCTGGGTCCGCGCGTCGAGCACCGCACCCAGGGTTTCGGATTTGACTTCTTCTTCGCCCAGGAACAGGCGCTGGTCAGCCTTGACGCTGAGGAACACCGGTTTCTCCGGCCGCGGCGCGGGTTTCGCGCTGGAGGCGGGGAGGTCGACCTTGATGTCCACCGTGGCCAAGGGTGCTGCCACCATGAAGATGATCAGCAGCACCAGCATCACGTCGATAAACGGCGTGACGTTGATTTCGTGGTTCTCGACGAGCTCGTCGTCGCCTTGATTCAAATGCAGGCCCATGGCCGATTACCCCACTTTCACCATGTGCGGTTGCGAGCTGCGCTCGGTAGGCAGGTGATCGAGGTCACGGCTGACCAGCAACAGGACTTCTGCCGAAGCATCCGACACCTGGGCCTTGTAGCCGGCGATCGAGCGTGCGAAGACGTTGTAGATCACCACCGCCGGAATCGCGGCGACCAGGCCCAGGGCGGTTGCCAGCAGGGCTTCGGCGATGCCTGGGGCAACGACGGCGAGGTTGGTGGTCTGGGTCTTGGCGATGCCGATGAAGCTGTTCATGATGCCCCACACGGTACCGAACAGACCGACGAACGGTGCGGTAGAACCGATGGTTGCCAGCACGCCGGTGCCGTTGCTCATGTTGCGACCGCAGGCCGCTACCAGGCGCTCCAGGCGGAAGCTCACGCGTTCCTTGATGCCTTCTTTTTCGCGGGTGTTGGCCGACAGGCGCATTTCTTCCAGTGCGTCGTGCACCAAGAGATGCGCCAGGGTGCCCTTGATGGCCGCGCTTTCGCTGGCTTCTTTAAGGGTGGTGGCTTTTTTCAGGTTGACGATTTCAGTGCGCAGGCGGCGTTTGGCGCCCAGCAGTTCGAAGCCTTTGGCGATCCAGATGGTCCAAGTGATGATCGAGGCGATAGCCAGGCCGACCATCACGATCTTCACGATGATGTCGGCGTTCTGGTACATGCCCCACGGCGACAGGTCGTGGGCCATGCCCAGGGTGTTGTCTTCTTCCAGAACTACGCCGGTTTCATCTTGCGGGGTAACACCGTCAGCTGCGACCGGGTCGGTGGCCGCAGGTGCGGCAGCCGGCGCGCCGGGAGCTGCGGCGTTTTGCTCAGGTGCTGGGGCTGCAGCCGGGGCTGGTGCAGCGGCGGCAGGCGGGGTGGCCGGTGCCGTGGCATCGGCGAACGCGGCGGTCGGAGCCAGCAGGACGCTGAGCAGCAACGCAGTTATCGCGCGCCAGGCGCGGGACGGGCTGTGAGGCTTGGTTGGCGAAGCGGGGAGGTTATTGCGTGTCATGCTGGCCGGACCTGAGAGGAAAAAATAAGGGATTGCCCTGCCAGGCCGCAAAAGGGCCGAGGACAAATGGGCCGTTATTATTGCAAGTAATTCTTGTTAACAGAAGTAATACAGTAACTTTATTTGTGCTTTTTCTGGCCGCTGGTCACCTGCGAGGGCTAATCTAGACCTTTGAGAACGGAGTTTTGTGATGTCTGCGCCTTCTGTGGTGATTGCCGGTTGTGGTGATGTAGGTAGTCGGCTGGCGAGTCAATTGCTGGTCGCGGGATGGGAGGTGCATGGCCTGCGACGCAATGTCTCGCGCCTGCCGGAAGGGGTGATTGGCATTGCCGGCGACCTGTTCAAAAAGGACTGCCCCGACACCTGGCCGATTGGTGGCGTGGACTACCTGGTGTACTGCGCGGCCGCAACCGACCACGATGAAGCGGGCTATCGCAAAGCCTATGTCGAAGGTTTGCAGCATGTGCTGGAGTGGCTCGATGACTATGGTCAGCAGCCCAAGCACCTGCTGTTTGTGTCCAGTAGCAGCGTCTACGGCCAGCAAAACGGTGAATGGGTCGATGAAACCTCGCCCACCCATGCCGTTGGGTACTCCGGGCAGGTGATGCTGGAAGCCGAGCAAGTGGCATTGGACAGCGGTATCCCGGCCACGACTGTACGCTTGACCGGTATCTATGGTCCTGGTCGCGAGTGGTTGTTGAGCCAGGTGCGCCAAGGCTATCGCGTGGCGGTTGAGCCACCTTTATATGGCAACCGCATCCACGTCGATGATGCGGCAGGGCTGCTGGCCTTTTTGCTGCTGCATGTGGAGCAGGGCGGTACGTTGGACAAGGTCTACATCGGTGTCGACAACGCGCCTGCGCCGCTGGCCGAAGTCGTGGATTGGCTGCGCGAGTACCTTGGGGTCACCGAGTGGGCCGAAGACGCCAGCGTGCGGCGTGCGGGCAGCAAGCAGTGCAGCAATGCGCGAGCCAAGGCGCTGGGCTGGACGCCAACCTATCCAAGCTACCGCGAAGGCTACGCCGCTATCCTCAAGGGCTGACCTCTCCTGTGGGAGCCGGGCTTGCCTGCGATGCAGGCAGCTCGGTGTGTCAGTGAAACAGAGGTGATGCTATTGCAGGCAAGCCAGCTCCCACAGTGGTCTTACTGTTTTTCCAGCAGCCACTGGCGCTGCCCAGGGCTCAACTGAGGAATTTCGTCTGGCCTGGAATGATTGATCGCCTGGAAAATTTCCAGCGTGTTGCCGTTGCGCACGAAAATCCAACTATCCCCCGCGTCGCCTTTGCCCAGGTACAGGGTGTCATTGCCGGCGCCTTGAGTGGCGCAGTCCCCGCCCAGGCACAATTCGTATCGGTCATTCTTTCCCAGGCCCGACAGGTTGCCATGCGCATTGAACACTACGGTGCCGCCGGCGCCTTCGCCCTCAAGGATTTTCCACGGGCCACCCATGTAAGCTGAGTTCAGTGCCTGCCGGAATGTACTCCCCCATTGCGCACCCTCCGTGGTCGATGGGTGGGCACGCTGGAACACCTGGCCGGGCAGATCCTTGCGAGGCAGTTGGAGCAGTTGCTGATCCTTTAATTGCAGTTCGTCACGGCCATAGCCGTTGTGATCGACGGTCCATGCGCCAGGTGCTTTTGGCAGGAGTTGGCCTTCATCTACCTCAAAGGCACTGCTGGCATGAGCTTGGCCGGTGCGGGTGTCGACATTCCACTCCAGGTTCCTGCCGTTGGCTTGCAGGCTGTTGAGCAGCGGCCGGCCCTGGGCGGCGGCATCGATGGCGGCCTGGTTGATCCAGATCCCGCTGATGTCGACGGGTTGCGATACGTGGGTGCAGCCGCCCAGCAAGGCCAGGCCAATGAGGAGTGGTTTGAACATGGCGTAGTCCGAGGCAAAGGATTGCAGGCTAAAGAAAAAGGAGCCCGTAGGCTCCTTTGTTTCGTATCACTGTTTTTCCAACAGCCACTGGCGCGGCCCGGGGGTGAACGAAGGCACTTCGTCGGCCTGGGATGTATTGATCGCCTGGAAAATCTCCAGTTGCTTGTCGTTGCGACTGAAGATCCACGGGTTGCCCTGGCCGCCTTGTTGCAGCCAGATGCTGTCGTAGCCACCACTCATGGAGGCGCAATCGCCTGCCAGGCACAGTGAATACTGGTCGGCACCCGGCAGGCCGGTAACCTGGCCGTTGGCCTGGAACTGTACGGTCTCGCCCAGGCCGCTGCCGCTGGTGATTTTCCAACTGCCGCCCATGTAGGCCGCGTACAGCGCCCGTTCGAAGTTGGCACCCAACGGTGCGCCTTCAGGGGCAGGGTCCTTGGGGCGATCAAAGAGCTGTTCGGGCTCGTTGTCGTTGGCCACTTGCAGCAGCTGTTTGCCCTTGCGCTTGAGTTCGGTGGTCGAGCTGCCGTAGAAATCAACGTTCCAGGTGCCGGACTTTTCGCCGGCCAGGGTGCCTTCAGGGCGTTCAAAGCCGTTGAAGTAGCGCGCCTGGTTGGCCCGGGTGTTGACCTCCCATTCGAGGTTCGGGCCGTAGGCTTGCAGGGCTTCACGCAAAGGGCCGCCCTTGGACGCCGCATCGATGGCAACCTGGTTGATCCAGGTACCGCTCACATCCCGGGTGGCAGGACTGCTGGCGCAGCCGCCAAGAAGAAGGGCCAGCAGCGTGGAGGCAACGAGCGCTTTGCGCATTACGAAATCCTTTTAAAACGAAGTCGGCGCAACCCCGTGGGTTGCGCCGAATGTATTACTCGATGACCAGAATCGCGTCCATCTCAACCTGGGAACCCTTGGGCAGGGCGGCAACGCCAATGGCGGCGCGGGCTGGGTAGGGTTGTTCGAAGTACTTGCCCATGATCTCGTTGACCTTGGCGAAGTGGCTGAGGTCGGTGAGGAAGATGTTCAGCTTGACGATGTCCTTGAACGAACCGCCTGCTGCTTCAGCTACCGACTTGAGGTTCTCGAAGACTTGTACGGTCTGGGCTTCAAAGCCTTCAACCAGTTCCATGGTCTTTGGGTCCAGTGGGATCTGGCCGGACATGTAGACGGTGTTGCCCGCCTTGATCGCCTGGGAATAAGTACCGATGGCAGCAGGTGCCTTGTCGCTGGTGATAACAGTCTTGGTCATGAATGACTCCTTGTAATGTCCGGGCTATAGGGGGGTGTTATGCGCGCATGCGAGTGATGCGGATAACCCCGGTCAGGGCACGCAGTTTCTTGATCACACGGGCCAAGTGCACGCGGTCGTGCACGCTGACCACCAGTTGGACCACGCTGATGCGACCATCGCGTTCGTCCATGCTGATTTTTTCGATATTGCCGTCGGCCGCGTTGACACTGCTGGCCAGCAGGGCGATCAGGCCGCGCTGGTGCTCCAGCTCCACCCGCAGCTCGACGTTGAATTCGCCGGTCACATCCTTGGCCCATGACAGCTGGATGCATTTTTCCGGGTTGTGGCGGATTTCGCTGATATTGCGGCAGTTGTCCAGGTGCACCACCATGCCTTTGCCGGCGGACAGGTGCCCGACAATCGGGTCGCCCGGGATTGGCGTACAGCATTTGGCGTAGCTCAGCACCAGGCCTTCGGTGCCACGAATGGCCAGCGGGCCTTCGGGGCTCGGCAGTTGCTCGCCTTCGCCCAGCAGGCGACGGGCGACGACGTAGGCCATGCGGTTGCCCAGGCCGATATCTTCGAGCAGGTCTTCGATGGTTTCCTGGCGGTACTCGTGGAGGATCGCCTGCACGCGCTCGGCGGGAATCTTCTCCAGGGAGCTGTCGAAACCGTTGAGCACCTTGTTCAGCAGGCGTTCGCCCAGGCTGATGGACTCGGAGCGACGTTGCAGCTTCAGCGCGTGGCGGATATGGGTGCGAGCCTTGCCGGTGACCACGAAGTTGAGCCACGCCGGATTCGGCCGGGCCCCCGGCGCGCTGACGATTTCCACGGTGGAACCGCTTTGCAGCGGTTCCGACAGTGGGGCCAGGCGACGGTTGATCCGGCAGGCAATGCAGCTGTTACCGACGTCGGTGTGAACCGCGTAGGCAAAGTCGACCGCCGTGGAGCCCTTGGGCAGCTCCATGATCCGGCCTTTGGGCGTGAACACGTAGACCTCGTCCGGGAACAGGTCGATCTTCACGCTTTCGATAAATTCCAGGGAGTTGCCGGCACGCTGCTGCATTTCCAGCACGCCCTTGACCCACTGGCGGGCGCGGGCATGGGTGCCTTTGGGCTGCTCGTCGCCGCTGGACTTGTACAGCCAATGGGCGGCGATGCCGTTGTTGGCCATCTCTTCCATTTCCCGGGTGCGGATCTGGATCTCGATCGGCACCCCATGCATACCGAACAGCGTGGTATGCAGCGACTGATAGCCGTTGGCCTTGGGGATCGCGATGTAGTCCTTGAAGCGGCCTGGCAGGGGTTTGTACAAATTATGTACAGCGCCCAGCACGCGGTAGCAGGTATCGACCTTGTCGACGATGATCCGGAACGCATACACGTCCATGATCTCGTTGAAGGCCCGGCGCTTGCCGCGCATCTTCTTGTAGATGCCGTAGATATGCTTCTGCCGCCCGCTGACTTCGCCTTCAATCTCGTCGATTGCCAGGCAATGGCTCAGGGACTCTTCGATCTTGTTGACGATTTCCTTGCGATTGCCCCGGGCGCGCTTGACCGCCTGGTAGATACGCGCTGAACGCATCGGGTGCATCGCCTTGAAACCAAGGTCTTCGAATTCGATACGAATGGCATGCATGCCCAGCCGGTTGGCGATGGGCGCGTAGATTTCCAGGGTTTCCTTGGCAATGCGCCGGCGTTTCTCGCCGGACAGCACTTCCAGCGTGCGCATGTTGTGCAGCCGGTCGGCCAGTTTGACCAGGATCACCCGGATATCCCGGGCCATGGCCATGGCCATTTTCTGGAAGTTTTCCGCCTGGGCCTCGGCCTTGGTTTCGAAGTTCATCTGGGTCAGCTTGCTGACCCCGTCGACCAGGTCGGCCACGGTTTCGCCAAATTGCGCGCTGAGCGCTTCCTTGGCAATGCCGGTGTCTTCGATCACGTCATGCAGCATCGCGGCCATCAGGCTTTGATGGTCCATGTGCATGTCGGCAAGAATATTGGCCACCGCAAGAGGATGGGTGACATATGCCTCGCCGCTGCGGCGGCGTTGGCCGTCGTGGGCTTGTTCGGCGTAGAAATACGCTCGGCGGACCAGGTTGACCTGGTCGGTACCGAGGTAGGTCGATAAGCGATCGGCGAGGGCGTCTATGCTCGGCAAGGTATTAACTCCTGCCGAAGGCTTTGACCCCGCGCCGTGCTACGTCGACCAGGCATAGGCTTAGACGGCCTCGTTGGACTCGTCCTCGAACGCTGCAAACAGCGGTTCGTCTTCAACGATCTCGGCGTTGGCGATGAACTCGTAGCTCATCACGCCGGCAGCGATTTCGCGCAGGGCCATCACGGTTGGCTTGTCATTTTCCCAATTGAGCAACGGCTCTTTGCCGCCAGTGGCCAATTGACGGGCACGCTTGGTAGAGAGCATGACCAGCTCAAAGCGGTTATCCACGTGTTCTAGGCAGTCTTCAACGGTTACGCGGGCCATGGTATTCCTCGGAGCGAATGCAAGATGCGCGCTGCCCGGTTGGGCGAGCGGACTCAACAGTTTAAAAAATCACCAGCGTTTAGGGAAGCGCTGATTTTCCGCAGGCCCCGGCAAACACGCTACAAGCGCCAATGTAAGGCCCTTGCAGCGGTTTTGGGAAGAGCCATTCAACCGAGCAGTTCGGCCAACAATTTGCCAAAACGCTGTTGCTGGCGTTTTTGCTGGAGCTGATTGGCACGGAAAATCGCCTTCAGGTCGTCCAGGGCGTGGGCAAAATCGTCGTTGATGATCAGGTAGTCGTAGTCCACATAGTGGCTCATTTCACTGACGGCTTCGCGCATGCGCCCAGCGATGATCTCGTCACTGTCCTGGCCGCGATTGGTCAGGCGCTGGTGCAAGGCTTCCAGGGACGGCGGCAGGATAAAGATCGAGCGCGCCTTGGGCATCAATTGGCGCACCTGTTCGGCGCCCTGCCAGTCGATTTCCAGGATCAGGTCATGGCCTTCGTCGAGGGTCTGCTGCAAATGGCTCTGGGACGTGCCATAGAGGTTGCCGAACACTTCGGCACGCTCCAGGAAGTCACCGTGTTCGATCATCTTCACGAACTCGCTGCGCTCGACGAAGTGATAGTTCACGCCGTTCACCTCACCCGGACGCATGGCGCGGGTGGTATGGGAGACCGATACGCGGATCTCCGGGTTGGCGTCGGTCAGGGCCTTGACCAGGCTGCTTTTGCCCGCGCCCGAGGGCGCGGAAATAATGTAGAGGGTGCCGGTGCTGTGGGTCATGGGAGTTGCCTTACTCAATATTCTGTACTTGTTCGCGCATTTGCTCGATCAACACTTTGAGGTTGACCGCCGCCTGGGTGCTGCGCGGGTCGAAGGCTTTAGAGCCCAGTGTATTGGCTTCGCGGTTGAGTTCCTGCATCAGGAAGTCCAGGCGCCGACCAGCGGCACCGGCCGACTTGAGCACGCGGCGCACTTCCAGGATGTGGGTGCTCAGGCGGTCGAGTTCTTCGGCGACGTCGCTTTTTTGCGCGAGCAGGACCATTTCCTGCTCCAGGCGCACCGGGTCGAGGTCGGCCTTCATGTCGGCGAAGCGGTCGAGGACCTTCTGGCGCTGGGTGGCCAGCATTTGCGGCACCAATTCGCGCAGGGTCACCACGTCGGCTTCGATAGCGGTCAGGCGCTCGCTGATCAGGCGCGCCAGTTCGGCGCCTTCGCGCTCGCGCCCGGCCTTGAGCTCCTTCAGGCCTTGGTTGAACAGGGCCAGGGCCTCGGCATTCAGCGCCTGCGGGTCAGTGGCGTCGGCCACCAGTACGCCGGGCCAGGCCAGGACTTCCAGCGGGTTCAGGGCTGCCGGCTGCTTGATCAGGCTGGCGATGGTCTCGGCGGCGGCGACCAGTTGCGCGGCGCGTTCGCGGTCAACCTGCAACGGCTTGCCGGTGGTTTCCTCGGTAAAGCGCAGGGTGCATTCCAGCTTGCCACGGGAGATGCCGGCGCGCAGGGCTTCGCGCACGGCGCCTTCAAGGTCGCGAAAGGATTCGGGCAGGCGCAGGTGCGGCTCCAGGTAGCGGCTGTTGACCGAGCGCAGTTCCCAGCTCAGGGTGCCCTGGGCGCCGGCTTTTTCGACGCGGGCGAAGGCGGTCATGCTGTGCACCATGGAGGTACCTCGCGATACAGTCCCGCAAACGGGCGGGCTGGTAGGTAGATTGAAGCCGACTGGCTGCGAAGGCGCAGGATTGTAGCGCAACGGGGCGAGCGCCCCCAAATGCTGGCTGTGACAAAGGGTGGCAGGGCTTGTCCATTCGTTACCGAATTTATTAGCAGTGCCGAGAAGCGGCCTGCGGCTCTATAATGCTCGGCAGTTTTTCGTCCTTAGTACAGGTATCCCCTATGAAACGTCCAAGTGGTCGCGCTGCCGATCAGCTCCGCTCGATCCGCATCACCCGCAACTACACCAAACACGCCGAGGGATCTGTACTGGTCGAGTTTGGCGATACCAAGGTCATCTGCACCGTCAGCGTCGAGAACGGCGTGCCGCGTTTTCTCAAGGGCCAGGGCCAGGGTTGGTTGACTGCAGAGTACGGCATGTTGCCGCGCGCCACCGGCGAGCGTAACCAGCGTGAAGCCAGTCGTGGCAAGCAGGGTGGTCGTACCCTGGAAATCCAGCGCCTGATCGGCCGCTCCCTGCGCGCTGCGCTGGACATGTCCAAACTGGGCGACGTGACCCTATATGTCGACTGCGACGTGATCCAGGCCGACGGCGGCACCCGCACCGCGTCCATCACTGGCGCCATGGTCGCCCTGGTCGATGCGCTGAAAGTGATCAAGAAACGCGGTGGCCTGAAAGGTGGCGACCCGCTCAAGCAGATGATTGCCGCTGTGTCGGTGGGCATGTACCAGGGCGAGCCGGTACTGGACCTGGATTACCTGGAGGACTCGGCTGCCGAGACCGACCTGAACGTGGTCATGACCAGCACCGGTGGCTTCATCGAGGTGCAGGGCACCGCCGAAGGTGCGCCATTCCAACCGGCCGACCTGAACGCCATGCTGGCCTTGGCCCAGAAAGGCATGAGCGAAATCTTCGAACTGCAGAACGCCGCACTGGCTGACTGAAACCAGCCTCAAGGAGCAACGCCATGAGTGACAACCAGCTTCCCGTGTCGGCCCAGAACAAAGAAGTGCGTCAGTGGGCGATGCTCTGTCACTTCGCGGCGTTCCTCGGCCTGGTGTTCCCCTTTGGCAGTGTGTTGGGGCCGTTGATCCTGTGGCAGGTGAAGAAGGACATGGACCCGCTGATCGATGACCAGGGCAAGGAAGCGCTGAACTTCCAGCTGACCGTGGCCATCGCCTGGCTGGTCTGCTTTGTCCTGGGGTTCGTGGTGATCGGCTTCCTGTTGATGGTGGTGCTGGTAATTGCCGCGCTGGTGTTGACCATCATCGGCGGGGTCAAGGCGAACAAAGGCATTGCCTACCGTTACCCGCTCACCTGGCGATTGATCAAATAATCATCGCCCACAAAAAAACCGACAGCGATGTCGGTTTTTTTGTGCCTGGATATTGACCTCAGATGGTCAAGGTCCAGTCGTAGTCCACGATCAACGGCGCATGTTGCGAGAAGCGCGGTTGACGCGGCAGACGTGCGCTGCGCACAAACCGGCGCAGGCCGGGGGTCAGCAACTGGTAGTCGAAACGCCAGCCCAGGTTAAGCATCTCGGCCTGTTCGTTGTCCGGCCACCAGCTGTACTGGTCGCCTTCGCGGCTGACTTCACGCAGGGCATCTACATAACCCATGTTGCCGACAATCTCGTCCATCCAGGCCCGTTCCGGCGCCAGGAAACCCGGGGATTGCTGGCTGTCGCGCCAGTTCTTGATATCCAGCTTCTGTTGCGCCACGTACAACGAGCCACAATAAATGTACTCGCGACGTTTGCGTCGCTGTTTATCCAGATAACGGGCGAAATCGTCCATTAGCTTGAACTTCTGGTTCAAGTCTTCATCGCCGTTCATCCCCGAAGGGAGCAGCAAGGTAGCAATACTGACTTTGTCGAAATCGGCTTGCAGGTAGCGCCCGTAGCGATCGGCTGTCTCGAAGCCGAGGCCGCTGATGACCGCCTTGGGTTGCAACCGTGAATACAGAGCCACGCCACCTTGGGCAGGGACTTCGGCATCACAGGCATAAAGGAAGTAGCCATCCAGTTGGAAGGCTGGGTCGTCCAGTTCAAAGGCGGAGGCGCGGGTGTCCTGCAGGCAGATGACGTCGGCATTCTGGGCTTGCAGCCAACTGAGCAAACCACGCTCGACTGCAGCCTGAATACCATTAACGTTCACACTGATGATCCGCATAAATGGCCCCAAAAATCGCGTGCGTGTATGATACACGCCGTCTACCTATTTAGCTAAATCCGTGGTATCTGAGGCTTTTTTCATGCAGGCGTATCAACGCGATTTCATTCGTTTTGCCATCGATCGCGGGGTTTTGCGCTTCGGTGAGTTCACCCTCAAGTCCGGGCGCACCAGCCCATATTTCTTCAATGCTGGCCTGTTCAACTCGGGTTCTGCCCTGGCGCAACTGGGGCGTTTCTACGCCGCCGCTATTGTTGAAAGCGGTATTTCCTTCGACGTGCTGTTTGGCCCTGCCTACAAAGGCATTCCGTTGGCCGCCGCGACCGCAGTGGCCCTGGCCGAACATCACGATCGGGATCTGCCATGGTGTTTCAATCGCAAGGAAGCCAAGGCCCACGGCGAAGGCGGCAGCCTGGTCGGCGCACCGCTGGCCGGTGATGTGCTGATCATCGACGATGTGATCACCGCCGGCACCGCGATTCGTGAAGTGATGCAGATCATTGCATCCCAGGACGGCGCCAAGGCCGCCGGCGTGCTGATCGCACTGAACCGCCAGGAGCGCGGCAACGGTGAGTTGTCGGCGATCCAGGAAGTAGAGCGTGATTTTGGCATTCCAGTGGTCAGCATCGTGTCGCTGAACCAGGTATTGCAGTTCCTCGAAGACGACCCGCAGCTCAAGCAGCACCTGCCGGCAGTGCGTGCGTACCGCGAGCAGTTTGGCGTCTGACCCCTTGTAGCTGATGAGCTTGTGTAGGAGCGAGCTTGCTCGCGATGGCGATCTGTCAGTCAACATCAGTGTTGAATGGACTACCGCTATCGCGGGCAAGCCCGCTCCTACAGGGGATCTCCATAATGCTGCAGGTCGATGCACATAAAAAAGCCCCCGTTCAACCAGGTTGAACGGGGGCTTTTTGTTTCAGTGTTTACGGCCGCTTGCGATTGCTGATCAGCGTGCCCATGCCCGTATCAGTGAAGATCTCCAGCAGCACCGCATTGGGCACCCGGCCGTCGATGATCAGCGAGCTGCCGACACCACCTTGCACTGCTTCCAGTGCGCAGCGGATCTTCGGCAGCATGCCGCCGTAGATAGTGCCGTCGGCGATCAGGTCGTCGACTTGCTGGGTGGTCAGGCCGGTCAGGACCTTGCCTTCCTTGTCCATCAGGCCGGCGATGTTGGTCAGCAGCATCAGCTTCTCGGCCTTCAGGGCCTCGGCCACCTTGCCGGCTACCAGGTCAGCGTTGATGTTGTAGGACTCGCCATTGGCCCCCACGCCAATCGGCGCGATCACCGGGATGAAGTCGCCCTTGACCAGCAGGTTGAGCAAATCGGTGTTGATGCCGATCACTTCGCCCACCTGGCCGATGTCGATGATTTCCGGCTGGGTCATCTCCGGGGTCTTGCGGGTCACGGTGAGTTTCTTCGCGCGGATCAACTCGGCGTCCTTGCCGGTCAGGCCAATGGCGCTGCCGCCGTGACGGTTGATCAGGTTGACGATGTCTTTGTTCACCTGGCCGCCCAGGACCATCTCCACCACATCCATGGTCTGTGCATCAGTGACACGCATGCCGTCGATGAAATGACTCTCGATGGACAGGCGCTTGAGCAGGTCGCCGATCTGCGGGCCGCCGCCGTGTACCACCACCGGGTTGATCCCGACGGCTTTCATCAACACGATGTCGCGGGCAAAGCCGGTTTTCAGCTCGTCGCTTTCCATGGCATTGCCGCCGTACTTGATCACCAGCGTCTTGCCGACGTAGCGTCGAATGTAAGGCAGCGCTTCGGAAAGGACCTTGGCGGTATTGGCGGCGGCGTCGCGTTCGAGGGTCATTCAGGGCTCCGGGGCAAATAATCAGAACGGTAGTTGGAGATCAGGGGCAACACGTTTCAACTGGGCGTGGAACACGTCCTTGATGCGCTGCAACTCGGCCTCGGTATCCGCCTCGAAACGCAGGACCAGCACCGGAGTGGTGTTGGACGCGCGAACCAGGCCCCAGCCTTCGGCATAATCGACTCGCACACCATCAATGGTGGTCAGGTTGGCGCCTTCACCCCATTGCGCATCGTGCAATGCGTCAATGATGCTGAATTTGCTCTCTTCGGTCACATGGATATTGATTTCCGGCGTAGAAATATCGTTCGGGAAGGTCTCGAACAAGTCTTCAGCGCTGGATTTCTCCTTGCTGAGGATCTCCAGCAGGCGGGCGGCGCTGTAGATGCCGTCGTCAAAACCGAACCAGCGTTCCTTGAAGAACACGTGGCCGCTCATTTCGCCGGCCAGCAGGGCACCGGTTTCTTTCATTTTCTTTTTGATCAACGAATGACCGGTCTTCCACATCAGTGGGCGGCCGCCATATTCCTTGATCAACGGCGTCAGGCGCCGGGTGCACTTGACGTCGAAGATGATCTCGGCGCCTGGGTTGCGTGCAACCACGTCGCGGGCGAACAGCATCAGCAGGCGGTCGGGGAACACGATGCTGCCGGTGTTGGTCACCACGCCCACGCGGTCGCCGTCGCCATCGAAGGCCAGGCCGACATCGGCCCCCACTTCTGCGACCTTGGCGATCAGGTCCACCAGGTTTTCAGGCTTGCCCGGGTCCGGGTGATGGTTGGGGAAGTTGCCGTCGACATCGCAGAACAGCGGGATCACTTCGCAGTTCAGGGCTTCGAGCAGTTGCGGGGCGATCACGCCGGCTGCGCCGTTGCCGCAGTCCACCACGACTTTCAGGCGGCGCTGGAGCTTGACGTCCCGGGTGATTTCGTCCGAATAGCGCTGGAGGATATCGACTTGGGTGATGCTGCCCTGGCCGCTGGTCAGGTCATTGGTCTTGAGGCGAGTGTGCAGGGCCTGGATCTGCTCGTTGGCCAGGGTGTCGCCGGCAATCACGATCTTGAAACCGTTGTAGTCCGATGGGTTGTGGCTGCCGGTGAGCATCACGCCGGATTTGCCGGCCAGCACGTTGGCGGCGTAGTACAGCGCCGGCGTTGGCACCAGGCCTACGTCACTGACATGGCAGCCGCTGTCGGCCAGGCCCTGGATCAGGCGCTCCACCAACTCGGGGCCGGACAGGCGACCGTCACGCCCCACCGAGACGTTGGGCTCGCCCTGGGCCAGGCTTTGGGAGCCGATGGCGCGGCCGATCCAGTAGGCGGTTTCGGCGGTCAGGGTTTTCGGGACGACGCCACGGATGTCGTAGGCGCGGAAAATGCTGTCGGGAAACGTCGGTGCGACTGGGGCTGCGTTGCTCATCACTGGGGAAACTCCATCGATACGGGGCGGACAGGCCTGAGTGCGGCGACCGGCAGGCTCAAACTGAAGGGTAAGACGGCGTTTTAGCCCTAGAGTTCGTAGTGCGAAAGTGCCACTGGGGCATACCGGACGCTGCGCCCGGCATGCCTGAGCGTAGTCAGTGGCTGCCGGAATGCCCGAAACCGCCTGCGCCGCGCTGGGTTTCGTCGAACTCGGTCACCAGCTCGAAATGCGCCTGCACCACCGGTACCAGCACCAGTTGGGCGATACGCTCGCCGACGGCGATGTTGAAGGCGGTCTGGCCACGGTTCCAGCACGAGACCATCAGTTCACCTTGGTAGTCGGAGTCGATCAGGCCCACCAGGTTACCCAGCACGATCCCGTGTTTGTGGCCAAGGCCCGAGCGCGGCAGGATCAACGCAGCCAGGCCAGGGTCGCCGACGTAGATCGACAGGCCGGTAGGGATCAGCAGGGTCTGGCCCGGCTCAAGGACGGTGTCTTGCTTGAGCATGGCGCGCAGGTCCAGGCCGGCGGAGCCGGGTGTGGCGTAGGCCGGCAGTGGGAAGTCGGTGCTGATGCGGGGGTCGAGGATCTTGGCTTGCAAAGCGTGCATGGAAATTAAACCTGGTTCAGCCGTTGGGCGATAAAAGAGATCAGTTGGCGGGCAATCTTGCCCTTGCTGGTCTGGGCGAAAAGGGTGGCGTGCAGCTCGCGGTCAATCACGCTGCAGGCGTTTTCCTCGCTGTTGAAGCCGATGCTGGGGTTGGCAACATCATTGGCAACGATCAGGTCGAGGTTTTTGTCTTTCAGTTTGCGTGCGGCGTAGTCCAGCAGGTTTTCGGTCTCGGCGGCGAAACCGACGCTGAACGGACGATCGGCGCGGGTGGCAATGGTGGCCAGAATGTCCGGGTTGCGGACCATTTGCAGGAGCAGGCCATCGCCGCTTGTAGGGTCTTTCTTGAGTTTTTGCGGCGCAACCACTTCCGGGCGGTAGTCTGCGACCGCTGCCGAAGCGATAAACACATCACAGGGAATCGCCGCCTCACAGGCCGCGAGCATGTCGCGGGCGCTGACGACGTCGATGCGGGTGACCCGGTCCGGGGTTGGCAGATGCACCGGGCCGGTGATCAGGGTCACGCGCGCGCCTGCCTCAACCGCCGCCTCAGCCAGGGCAAAGCCCATTTTCCCTGAGCTATGGTTGGTGATGTAGCGCACCGGGTCGATGTTTTCCTGGGTCGGGCCGGCGGTAATCAGCACGTGCTTGCCGGTCAGGGCCAGGTGCTGGAAACACTCGGCGGCGCACAGCGCCAGGTCCGTGGCTTCGAGCATGCGGCCCAGGCCGACGTCACCACAGGCCTGGCTGCCGGAGGCCGGGCCAAAAACCTTGAGGCCACGGCTTTGCAGCAATTGGGTGTTGGCCTGGGTGGCCGGGTCGCGCCACATGGCCTGGTTCATCGCCGGGGCGATGGCGACGGTGGCGTCGGTGGCCAGTACCAGCGTGGTCAGCAGGTCGTCGGCAATACCTTGGGCGAGGCGCGCGATGAGGTCGGCGGTGGCGGGTGCGATCAGCACCAGGTCGGCCCATTTGGCCAGTTCGATATGGCCCATGGCGGCTTCGGCAGCCGGGTCCAGCAGGTCCAGGTGTACCGGGTGGCCGGACAGTGCCTGCATGGTCAGTGGGGTAATGAACTCACTGCCGCCACGGGTCATGACCACGCGCACTTCGGCGCCCTGGTCCAGGAGCCTGCGAACCAACTCTGCGCTCTTGTAGGCGGCAATGCCGCCGCCGACGCCGAGAACGATGCGTTTCCGATACAGACGCTGCATTGGTTTGCCTTTCCAGTTCAGTGATGGCGTTGCGATCCCCCCTCCCCAGGGTGAAATCGCGCGCAAAAAAGAGCGGCTAAGATAACACAGCGTCCGCCATGCAACAGCGGCGCACATGCACACGGAGGTGCCATGAGTATTCGCAATTGGCCTGCGGCGGAGCGTCCGCGGGAGAAGCTTTTGGAGTTGGGTGCGCAGAGCCTCTCGGATGCCGAGTTGCTGGCGATTTTCCTGCGTACCGGTGTCTCGGGTAAAAGCGCGGTGGACCTGGCGCGCCACCTGTTGGGGCAGTTTGGCAGCCTGCGTACGCTGCTGGAGGCGCGCCAGGCCGTATTCATCCAGCACCTGGGCCTGGGGCCGGCCAAGTTCGCCCAGTTGCAGGCGGTACTGGAAATGGGTCGGCGCCATCTGGCCGAGCATGTGCGTAATGAGTCAGTACTGGAAAGCCCGGTCGCCGTGCGTGATTACCTCAAGGCCCTGCTGCGCCACCAGCCCCACGAGATATTTGGCTGCCTGTTTCTCGACTCCCGGCATCGGGTGCTGGGTTTCGAGGCGCTGTTCCAGGGCACCATCGACAACGCCACGGTCTACCCGCGACAAGTGGTCAAGCGCGCCCTGGACTACAACGCGGCGGCCTTGATCCTGTGCCACAACCATCCCTCCGGGAATGCCGAGCCGAGCGTTGCTGATCGAAAATTGACCAAAGTGCTGCAAAAGGCCCTGGATCTGGTGGACGTGCGGGTACTGGACCACATCATTGTCGGCGACGGTGACCCGCTGTCGATGGCTGAATATGGCTGGCTGTAACGCAACCTCTTGTAGGAGCCGGCTTGCCGGCTCCTACAAAGGCCGGGTCAGGGTTTTACGCTGACCTTGGAGAAGTCCTGGCGCCCAAACGGGCTGACCTGATACCCCTCGATACTCTTGCGTGTCAGGGCAAAGGCCGTCGGGTGGGCCAGTGGCAACCACAGTGCCTGCTGCTGGATCTGCGCCTGCGCCTGTTGGTACAGCTTGCTGCGCACGCCTTGCTCGTTGGTGGTCTTGCCGGCACTGATCAGCTTGTCTAGCGCGGGGTCGCAGTAGCGAGCGAAGTTGGTGCCGGATTTGACCGCTGCGCAGGAAAACTGCGGGGTCAGGAAGTTATCCGGGTCGCCGTTGTCGCCGGCCCAGCCCATAAACAGCAGGTCGTGCTCGCCCGCCTTGGCGCGGCGGATCAGTTCGCCCCATTCGATCACGCGGATCTCGGCCTGGATGCCGACCTTGGCCAGGTCCGCCTGCAACAACTGGGCGCCCAGGCTTGGGTTGGGGTTGAGCAGGCTGCCCGAGGGCCGGGTCCAGATGGTGGTCTTGAAGCCGTCACTCAAGCCGGCACGGGCCAGCAGGGCCTTGGCCTTGGCGATGTCCTGTGGATAACCCGGCAATTCCTTGGCAAAACCCCAGGTGTTGGGCGGGTAGGGGCCGGTGGCGGCTTCGGCGGTGCCTTCAAACACGGCCTTGAGGTAGCTGGCCTTGTCGAAGGCCAGGTTGATCGCCTGGCGCACTTCTGGCTTGTCCAGCGGAGGGTGCTGGCTGTTGATGGCCACAAAGGCGGTCATGAAGGCTGCGGTCTTTTCCACCTTGAGCGCCGCATCCTTTTGCGCCTCGCCGATATCCAGGGGCTTGGGTGACAAGGCGATCTGGCACTCATCCCGGCGCAGTTTCTGCAGGCGCACGTTGGCGTCCGGGGTGATCGCAAAGATCAAGTTATCCACAGCCGGTTTGCCGGCAAAGTAATCCGGGTTGGCCTTGTAGCGAATGGCCGCATCTTTCTGGAAACGCCCGAAAACGAAGGGCCCGGTGCCGATGGGTTGGCTATTGAGCTTCTCCGGGGTGCCGGCCTTGAGCAGCTTGTCGGCGTATTCGGCCGGGTAGATCGAGGCAAAGCCCATGCTCAGCGCGGCGAGGAACGTGGAGTCGGCGTGATTCAGGGTAAAACGCACGGTCAGCGGGTCGAGGGCGTCGATCTTCTTGATCAGCGCCGGCAGTTGTAGCGACTGGGCGTGAGGGAAGCCGCTCTGGGCAATCTGGTGCCAGGGGTTGGCCGGGTCGAGCATGCGCTCGAAGCTGAAGCGTACGTCTTCGGCGGTGAGGCTGCGGCTTGGGCTGAAATACGCGGTACGGTGAAATTTCACGTCCGGGTGCAATTTAAAGGTGTAGGTCAGGCCGTCTGGCGAGACTTCCCAGCTGTCGGCCAGGCTCGGCACCAGCTTGCCGCTTGCGGCGTCGAAGTCCACCAGGCGGTTCATCAACACATCCGCCGAGGCGTTGGTGGTGGTCAGGGAGTTGTACTGCACCACATCGAACCCTTCGGGGCTGGCCTCGGTGCAGACGCTCAACGTGGAGGCCGCCTGGGCCAGCGGGGCGAGAAAGAGCGGGGCGAGCAGGAGTGGCAGGGCAGCGAGGCGCATGGTCGGTTTCCTTTGCAGATCGGAGGCCCATCTGCGAGTGCAGTCTGGAAAAGGCCTACCGTAGTGGCCTGATTCACAAATGACTAGCCCATTTTTGCCTGTGCATTTGCAGCAAATACTGTTTTGATGGCGCCTCAGGTCATTTTGCCCGGGGCCTTGGCCTACAAGCAGCGGCGATAAATCATTTGGTGCGACGAGCGGTTCGCCAGCACGGCGGCCCACCCTGGCAGCGCTTGAGAGCTGTTCGGGCGAGATTTACAGCGGGAAAAACACACCGGCTGTTGTTGCACTGGGGTCTTTCTGGTATAAAGCAGCGCTCTTTTCTAGGGGCCCGGTTCCTTCACTGTAGGTGTAGCCGGTAAGACCCTTAAAGAAACGCGGCGCCTGGCGCCAAATGACTGAGAGATTAAGCGGCCAACCCATGCCGGGTTGGGCATGTGGTTTTAGAGGGCTGAGGCATGTCGAGAGTCTGTCAAGTTACCGGTAAGGGTCCGGTGACTGGGAATAACATTTCCCACGCAAACAACAAAACCCGTCGTCGTTTCCTGCCAAACCTGCAGCATCACCGCTTCTGGGTTGAAGAAGAGAAACGTTTTGTCCGTCTGCGCGTATCTGCCAAAGGCATGCGTATCATCGACAAGCGTGGCATCACTGTCGTGCTCGCTGAACTGCGCCGCGACGGCAAAATCTAAGGAGCTAAATCATGCGTGAATTGATTCGAATGATCTCTAGCGCCGGTACTGGTCACTTCTACACTACCGACAAGAACAAGCGTACTACCCCGGACAAGCTCGAAAAGAAAATGTTCGACCCGCGCGTTCGCAAGCACGTGATCTACAAAGAAGGCAAAATCAAGTAATTGGTTTTCTTTCTTGTGAAAAAAACCCGTATCTCACGATGCGGGTTTTTTTTGCCTTTTGAAAAGTCGCGCTCGACCGATCAGGCCTTTTCTTCGAACACCACGTAGATCTTGCGGCACGGCTCCAGCACTTCCCACGTGCCACTGAACCCGGCCGGGATCACGAAGCGGTCACCGGCGCGCAAGGTCTTGGCGTTGCCCTCGGCATCGCGCAGCACCGAAACCCCCTGCACGATCTCGCAGTACTCGTGTTCGGTGTAGTTCACCTTCCATTGCCCGACTTCACCTTCCCAGACCCCGGCGTTCATCTGGCCGCACGGGCTGTTGTAGTGGTTGTAGAGCGTCTGCTCGGGGTCGCCCTTGAGGATTTTTTCTGTGGCGGGGCGGTAGCGTTCGGCGGCGGTGTTCGCCTGGCTGAAATCGACGACATCCTGAATGTTCATGCACGTATCCCGTCTAGGCCTGGGGTTGGAGAGCCAAAGTCTATGTTTATTAAAATGAACATCGCAAGGGCGTTTGCCGCGGTTATGTCAAATATATTGAAACATCCCTTGCGGCTGGTTTAGGGTGGCGGGTGCCTCGGACCGAATAGCTGGCTGGCCGGGCAAGCATTTGGAAGGGAGCGGTTATAACGCCGGGCCCTTATATTTAATAAGAGGAGGACACTCGCATGACCACCCTGACCCGTGCCGACTGGGAACAACGCGCCAAGGACCTGAAGATCGAAGGCCGCGCCTACATCAATGGCGAATACACCGCCGCGGTTTCCGGCGACACGTTCGAATGCCTCAGCCCGGTCGATGGCCGCCTGCTGACCACGGTTGCCAGCTGTGACGTCGCCGACGCCCAGCGCGCCGTGGAAAACGCCCGCGCCACTTTCAACTCCGGTGCCTGGTCACGCCTGGCCCCGGCCAAGCGTAAAGCCACCATGATCCGTTTCGCCGCGCTGCTCAAGGCCAATGCCGAAGAGCTGGCCCTGCTCGAAACCCTGGACATGGGCAAGCCCATCGGCGACTCCCTGGGCATCGACATCCCTGGCGCGGCGCAAGCCCTGAGCTGGAGCGGCGAGGCCATCGACAAGATTTACGATGAAGTGGCCGCCACCCCCCATGACCAACTGGGCCTGGTGACCCGCGAGCCCGTCGGCGTAGTGGCGGCCATCGTGCCGTGGAACTTCCCGCTGATGATGGCCTGCTGGAAGCTGGGGCCGGCTCTGTCCACCGGTAACTCGGTCGTGCTCAAGCCCTCGGAAAAATCCCCGCTGACTGCCATCCGCATCGCCGCCCTGGCCGTTGAAGCCGGTATCCCCAAAGGCGTGCTCAACGTGCTGCCGGGTTATGGCCACACTGTCGGCAAGGCCCTGGCGCTGCATATGGACGTCGACACTTTGGTGTTCACCGGTTCGACCAAGATCGCCAAGCAACTGATGATCTACTCCGGCGAATCGAACATGAAACGCGTCTGGCTGGAAGCCGGCGGCAAGAGCCCGAACATCGTGTTTGCCGATGCCCCGGACCTGCAAGCCGCCGCCGAATCCGCTGCGGGCGCCATCGCCTTCAACCAGGGCGAAGTCTGCACGGCCGGCTCGCGCCTGCTGGTGGAGCGTTCGATCAAGGACAAATTCCTGCCAATGGTGATCGAGGCCCTCAAGGGCTGGAAGCCGGGCAACCCGCTGGACCCGGCGACTAATGTCGGTGCGCTGGTGGATACCCAACAGATGAACACCGTGCTGTCGTACATCGAGGCCGGGCACGCCGATGGCGCCAAGCTGGTGGCCGGTGGCAAGCGCACCCTGCAGGAGACCGGTGGTACTTATGTCGAGCCGACGATTTTCGACGGCGTGACCAACGC
Source organism: Pseudomonas sp. WMBT8 (assembly GCF_050916005.1). Taxonomy (NCBI): domain Bacteria; kingdom Pseudomonadati; phylum Pseudomonadota; class Gammaproteobacteria; order Pseudomonadales; family Pseudomonadaceae; genus Pseudomonas; species Pseudomonas sp. WMBT8. The sequence continues at coordinate 5,930,699 of NZ_CP188096.1, read as the reverse complement.
CATGAAAATTGCCCAGGAAGAGATCTTTGGCCCGGTGCTGTCGGTGCTGACTTTCGACAGTGCTGAAGAAGCGGTGGCGATTGCCAACGACACGCCGTATGGCCTGGCCGCTGCAGTCTGGACTTCGGATATCTCCAAGGCTCACCTGACCGCCAAGGCCCTGCGCGCCGGTAGCGTGTGGGTCAACCAGTACGATGGCGGCGACATGACTGCGCCGTTTGGTGGGTTCAAGCAGTCGGGCAACGGTCGCGACAAGTCGCTGCACGCGTTCGACAAGTACACCGAGCTGAAGGCGACCTGGATCAAGCTGTAAGTCCGGACTCCGGGCCCAAGCTGCAGTAGACCCAAATGTGGGAGCGGGCTTGCCCGCGATAGCGGTATATCAGTCACTCATGAGTTGGCTGGTACTCCCTCATCGCGGGCCAGCCCGCTCCCACAGTATTTTGCGTGATCTGGAAATAACCCACAGGAGCGTGGCAATGCGTTGGGCGACTTACTTCGCCGTCCTGGCGTCGGTACTCAGCGTCGGCCTCGCCCTGGGCGTGAGCATGCCGTTGGTGTCCCTGCGCCTGGAAAGCTGGGGCTATGGCAACTTTGCCATCGGCATCATGGCGGCCATGCCGGCATTCGGTGTGTTGTTGGGCGCCAAGGTGTCCAGTCGCCTGGCCTCCTGGTTGGGCACGGCGAACCTGATGCGCCTGTGCCTGTGGGCCGGGGCGATTTCCATCGGTTTACTGGCGGTACTGCCCAGCTATCCGGTGTGGCTGGTGCTGCGGTTGATGATCGGGGTGATCCTGACCATCGTGTTTATCCTCGGCGAGAGCTGGATCAACCAGTTGGTGGTGGAGCAGTGGCGTGGCCGGCTGGTGGCGCTGTATGGCTGTACCTACGCCTTGAGCCAGCTGTCGGGGCCGTTGTTGCTCGGTGTGCTGGGCACCGAGCATGACTATGGTTTCTGGGTTGGTGTCGGCCTGTTGATCGTTGCGCCGGTCCTGCTCCTGGGGCGCAGCGGGGCGCCGACGGCAGAAGCCTTCAGCGTGACCTTTGGCGACTTGTGGGGTTTTTGCCGTGGCTTGCCGGCGATTGCCTGGGCGGTGGCGCTGTTTGCCGCGTTCGAAGCGATGATTCTGACGCTATTACCGGTGTATTGCCTGCAACAGGGCTTTACCGCCGAGGTGGCGCTGGCGATGGTCAGCACCGTGGTCGTCGGCGATGCCCTGCTGCAATTGCCGATTGGCGCCCTGGCCGATTACCTGCCAAGGCGCACCCTGTTTCTGGGCTGCGCGGTGCTGTTGCTGCTGTCGAGCCTGGCGATTGCGCCGTTGCTCGATACCTGGCTGATCTGGCCGATCTGGGTGCTGTTCGGTGCCAGCGCCGGGGGCTTGTTTACCTTGTCGTTAATCCTGATCGGCGAACGCTACCGTGATGATGCGCTGGTGCGGGCCAATGCCCATATCGCGCAGTTGTGGGGCATTGGTTGCCTGATCGGCCCACTGGTAGCGGGGGCTGGCAGCCAGTGGATCAGCGGGCATGCGTTGCCGTTGTTGATGGCGGCGGGGGCCTTGGGGCTGGTGATTCTGTTGTTGCGCCAAGGAGCGTTTGGCGTTGAGCAGCCAGCCTAGGTAAACCTGTAGGAGCCGGCTTGCCGGCGATAGCAACTTACCTGACCCGCCGCTATCGCCGGCAAGTCGGCTCTTACAGGGGTTAGAGCATGCGCTCCAGGCCCACGGTGGTAGCGAACCAGGCATTGAACCGGCGCCACCAGCTACCCGGCTCACGGGTCAGGGTGTGCAACTGGCCGTTATCTTCCGTCACCCAGACCACCTGGCCCTGCTGCAGTTTCGCCTCATAGCTCAAGGCGGGCGCCATCCCTTGCAGGGCCAGGTTGCGCACGTGTTCGGCCAGCTCAGGACTGTCCACCAGCACCCCGACCTCGGTGTTCCACAGCACCGAGCGCGGATCGAAATTGAATGAGCCGATAAACGACTTCTGCCGATCAAAGATCATCGCCTTGCTGTGCAAGCTGGAGTCCGAGCCATGCAGCGCGCGGCTACCCAGCAAGTGCGGGCCACTGCCGCCGCCGTCGCCCGGTTGGCGGCGCAGTTCGTACAACTTCACCCCGTGTTCCAGCAGCGCCTTGCGATAGGGCGCATAGCCGCCATGCACCGCCGGCACGTCGGTGGCTTCCAGGGCGTTGGTCAGCAGGCGTACGTCCACACCCGCGTCTGCGCGCCCGGTGAGGTACACCAGGCCCGGCTGACCGGGGACGAAGTAGGCCGAAATCATCATCAGTTCACTGTGCACGCCTTCCAGTTCTGGCCCCAGTTGAGTGGTGAGCAGCAGTTGCGGGTCGGGATCGGCCTTGGCCAGGACCTTGCTCGGTGCATCCCACAGTGCCTGGTTCCAGGCCCAGATCAGCTCTCGGCGCCAGATGTCCATGCGAGGCTGGGTCTGGTAGGTGCGCAGACGGTTGTACAGGGCATGGTTTTGCTGGCGCGACTCGGCCAGGGACTTCTCCAGGAGCCCGCGCGCGGTGGCCAGGTCGCGGGAGGAGGGGGCGCTGGAGATGAAGTCGGCGATGGGTTTGCTCAGTGCACTGTTCCAGTACTGGTCAAAGCTGTGGCCCAGTTGCTCGGCCACAGGCCCCACGCTGAGCATGTCGATATCGGTGAAGTTCAGGTTGGGCTCGGCATCGAAATACTCATCCCCCAGGTTGCGCCCGCCGACTATCGCCACGCTGTTGTCCGCCAGCCACAGCTTGTTGTGCATGCGCCGGTGTTGCAGCGACAGGTTGAACAGCCGGCCCATGGCCCGTGTCACGCCGGTGCTGCGCCCCAGGTGCAAGGGGTTGAACAGGCGAATCTGGATCTGCGGGTGCGCGGCCAGGGTGGCGATGATCTGGTCCAGGCCGTCGCTGGTGGTGTCGTCCAGGAGGATGCGCACCCGCACGCCCCGGTCGGCCGCGGTGAGCAACTCGTCCACCAGCATGCGCGTGCTGATGCCGTCATGGACGATGTAGTACTGCAGGTCGAGGCTGGTCTGGGCATTGCGGATCAGTTCGGCGCGGGCCATGAACGCTTCACTGCTGTTGGGCAGCAGGCGGAACCCGGAGCGGCCCTGATAGGGCGCGGCCTGCGCCTGGATCGAGCGGCCGAAGGCGGACTGCGTGGCCGGCAGCGCTTCGCTGGGTACGCGGGGTACGTTGAGGGTGGCGCAACCGCCCAGGCCCAGGAACCCCAGCAAAAGAAGCGCTAACAGCCGTTGGCTCATCAAGGAGGCAGGTTCCGAATCAGGGCGGTGGTGGGCATATGACGGTGATTGCTGGCAAAAGGTCAGTCCACCCGCTGTTCGGCTTCGGCGAGCATCTTGATCGCCGTGGCCCCGACCTTGCGCACCGCCTCTTCAATCTGGGGTGTTGGCTTGGCAGCGTAGTTCATCCGCAGGCAGTTCCGGTATTTGCCCGAGGCAGAAAAGATGCTGCCCACGGCAATCTGTACGCCTTGCTCGACCAGGGCGCGGTTGAGCCTGAGGGTGTCGAAGCCCTCGGGCAGTTCCACCCACAGCATAAAGCTGCCCTGGGGCCGGCTGGCGCGGGTGCCGGCGGGGAAATAGCGGCTGACCCAATCGAGCATCAGGTCGCGATTGCGCTGGTATTGGCTGCGCATCCGCCGTAAATGCGGCTCGAAGTGCCCGTTCTTGAGGAACTCGGCAATGGCGATCTGCGGTTGGGTGGCGGTGGAGCCGGTGCTGATGTACTTCATGTGCAGCACCCGCTCCAGATAGCGGCCAGGGGCTACCCAGCCGATCCGCAGGCCGGGGGCCAGGGTTTTGGAGAAGGAACTGCAGAGTAGGACGCGGCCATCTTCGTCGAAGGATTTGATGGTGCGTGGTCGCGGGTAGCTGTAGGCCAGTTCGCCATACACATCGTCTTCGATGATTGCCACGTCAAAGCGCTGGGCCAGGGTCAGCAGCGCCCGTTTGCGGGCCTCGGGCATGATGTAGCCCAGGGGGTTGTTGCAGTTGGGGGTCAACTGGATGACTTTGATCGGCCATTGTTCCAGGGCCAGTTCCAGGGCTTCGAGGCTGATGCCGGTGAGCGGGTCGGTGGGGATTTCCAGGGCTTTCATGCCCAGGCCCTTGAGGGTCTGCATGGCGCCATGAAAGCTTGGCGAGTCGACGGCGACGATATCGCCAGGCTCGCAAATCGCACGGATGCTGGAGGACAGCGCCTCATGGCAGCCGGTGGTGATCACGATGTCCTGGGCGTCGAGCTGGCAGCCGGAATCCAATGACAGACGGGCGATTTGCTCGCGCAGCTCCATACAGCCGTAGATGTTGTCGTAGTACAGGCCTGGCAGGTCCTGGCGCCGGCTGACCCGGGCCAGGCTGCGCAGCAGCGGCTTGATGGTCGGCGACAGTACATCCGGCATGCCTCGGCCCATCTGTATGACATCTTTGCGCGGCACCGCGCGGACCAGTTCCAGCACCTGGTCCCACTGGGAAATCTCCACCGGGCGCTGGGCCGGCCGACCTACGGCGGGCAACGCCGGCAGCTCGCGCCCGACAGGCACGAAGTAGCCGGATTTTGGCTTGGGTGTCGCCAGGCCGTTGTCTTCCAGCAGCCGGTAAGCCTGTTGGACGGTGCTCAGGCTGACGCCATGTTCTACGCTCAGGGCGCGCACCGAGGGCAGGCGGTCGCCGGGGCGATAGAAGCCCTGTTCGATGCGCGTGCCCAGCAGTTCGGCGAGGTTGACGTAAAGTGTCATGGCGGTTGCTCCCGAGGACCAGTACAGATGCCTGGAAAATACAGGATTCAGCGTGTGCTGTGGAGTATCTGTATGGATTTAATATAAGTTGGTTGAATCTGTAATGGTTTTGCTGCGGCGCTCATTCTAGTCACTCATGGCAACAGGCAAATGAGGGGCAAGACAATGAGTGGCTTGAGCGACGTGCGGCTGGCATTACACAGTCAGGAACTGGAAGCAGGGCAGGAACGTGCGCTGGCCGGGCTGGCGCCTGGCAATCCGAGCCGCTGGGAACTGTTCTGGCGCCGGCGCCACACGCGCAAGGCCTTGCTGGAGTTGAGCCGGGAGCAACTGCGCGACATCGGCCTGAGTGCCGAGCAGGCGCGCCGGGAAGGCTTGAAACCGTTCTGGCGCGGCTGAGTCAGAGCAGTTCTTTCAAGCGGTGCCAGAGCATGCCCAGGGCCAGCAGCGGTGAGCGCAAGTGCTTGCCGCCAGGGAAGGTGATGTGTGGCACCTGGGCAAACAGATCGAAGCGCCCACTGTGCTGGCCGCTGATGGCTTCGGCCAACAGTTTGCCGGCCAGGTGGGTGGCGTTCAGGCCATGGCCGGCGTAGGCCTGGGCAAAGTACACATTGGGCTGGTCGGCCAGCCGGCCAATCTGCGGCAGGCGGTTGGCGCCGATGCCGATCATGCCGCCCCATTGATAGTCGATCTTCGCCTCGGCCAATTGCGGGAAGACCTTGAGCATCTTCGGCCGCATATAGGCGCCGATGTCCTGGGGATCGCGTCCGGAGTAGTGGCAAGCACCGCCGAACAGCAGGCGCCGGTCGGCCGACAAGCGGAAGTAGTCCACCGTGACCCGCTGATCACACACCGCCATATTTTGCGGCAGTAACTCGGCGGCCTGGGTTGGGCTCAAGGGTTGGGTGGCAATGATGTAGCTGCCAGCGGGCAGCACCTTGCCGCTCAGGTGCGGGTTGAGGCCATTGAGATAGGCATTGCAGCCCAGCACCAGGGTCTTGGCGCGCACGCTGCCCTGGGCGGTGTGGACTTTGACTTCAGGGCCGTAGTCGATGCGCAGGGCTTCGGACTGCTCGAACAGCCTGACCCCCAGTTGCTGCGCGGCGGCGGCTTCGCCGAGGGCCAGGTTCAGCGGGTGCAGGTGGCCGGAGCCCATGTCGATCATGCCGCCCACGTAACGGTCGGAGCCGATCACGCTGCGCATCTCCCCGGCTTGCAGCAGGCGCAGTTCATGGCGATAACCAAGCCCGTGCAGTTCTTCGGCGTCGGCGGCCAGGCCTTGCAGGTCGCGGGGCTTGTTGGCCAGGTCGCAGTAGCCCCAGGCCAGGTCGCAATCGATCTGAAAGCGCTCGACCCGCTGGCGCACGATTTCCACGGCTTCCAGGCCCATCAGCTTCATCTGCCGCACACCTTCGGTGCCGACTACATTGGCAAACTGATCCAGGCCATGACCGACGCCACGAATCAACTGCCCGCCGTTGCGCCCGCTGGCGCCCCAGGCGATCTTGCGCGCCTCCAGCAGCACCACGCTAAAGCCGCGCTCGGCCAGCTCCAGCGCGGTGTTCAGCCCGGAAAACCCGCCGCCCACCACGCACACATCGGCGACGACTTCGCCTGCCAGCACCGGATAATCGGGCTGCGGCAGGCTGCTGGCGGCGTAGTAGGAAGCGGTGTGCCGGGCGCTGGCGGTCATGGGGAGCATCCGTGTTTGGAAAATTTGACGCAGGATACAGCGGTCGGGTGAAGCTGTCTCACTCGGGGCTTTTAGGGCAAAATCCACGCCTATTCGCCGTTCGGTATGGGTTTCGATGAGTTGCAACAGCCAGAAAGTCAACGCGCTGCGCCGGCAGATTCCCTCGTTCGAGTGTGTGCCGGGTTGCCATGATTGCTGTGGGCCGGTGACTACATCCACCGAGGAAATGTCGCGCCTGCCGCGCAAGACGGCGGCCGAGCAGGAAGCGGCCATGGATGAGCTCAATTGCGTACACCTGGGCCCCGACGGCTGCACGGTGTACGACGAACGCCCGCTGATCTGCCGGCTGTTTGGCACTACCCCCAGCCTGCCATGCCCCAACAACCGTGGCCCGGTGGAGTTGATTCACCCGCGGGTGGAGAAGCAGATCCACGAGTATATGGCGACCACCCGGCAGGTCCTGGTCTGACTGCTCCCCTTGTAGGAGCCGGCTTGCCGGCGATGGCGTCATTCAATTGAATGCATGACTCCAGGGCCTCATCGCCGGCAAGCCGGCTCCTACACGGTAGGGGCGTCAATCCGGGATCGGCAGGTTCAGGCTCTCCTTCACCTCTTCCATCACGATATAGCTCTTGGATTCGCGCACATGGGGCAGCTTGAGCAGGATGTCGCCCAGCAGTTTGCGGTACGAAGCCATCTCGGAGATCCGCGCCTTCACCAGATAGTCGAAATCCCCTGAGACCAGGTGACACTCCAGCACATGGGGCAGTTTCAGCACGGCACGTCGGAATTCTTCGAAGGTATCGCCGGATTTGTAGTCGAGGCTGATCTCGACAAACACCAGCAGGCTACCCTTCAAGTGCTGCGGATTGAGGCGGGCGTTGTAGCCCATGATGATCCCCTCGCGCTCCAGGCGCCGGACCCGTTCGGTGCAAGGCGTGGTCGACAGCCCGACCTTCTCCCCCAGCTCGGTAAACGAAATCCGCCCGTCGGCCTGCAGGATGCGCAGGATGTTGCGGTCGATCTTGTCCAGCTCCCGCTTGGTCTGGGTATTGGTCCGCATAGGGGATGCTCCTCCGTGAAAAGGGTTTTTGCCGAGAATTGTCGCCAAATATAGGCACTTATATAGTGAAATGCACTGGCCATTGCTTTTTATACTGCCCACATCTTTGTGCTGAACAACAAACGTCAGCGGTCAAGCCGTGATGAGGATATAAAAATGCGCGTTTTGGTCTTGGGTAGCGGTGTCATTGGTGTGGCCAGTGCCTACTATTTGGCGCGTGCCGGTTTTGAGGTGGTCGTGGTCGACCGTCAGCCGGCCGTTGCAATGGAGACCAGCTTCGCCAACGCCGGCCAGGTCTCGCCCGGTTATGCGTCGCCATGGGCCGCGCCGGGCGTGCCGCTCAAGGCCATCAAGTGGTTGCTGCAGCGCCATGCGCCGCTGGCGATCAAGGCCACCGCCGATATCGACCAATACCTGTGGATGGCGCAGATGCTGCGCAACTGCACGGCCAACCGTTATGCGGTGAACAAAGAGCGCATGGTGCGCCTGTCCGAGTACAGCCGCGACTGCCTCGACGAACTGCGCGCCGAAACCGGCATTGCCTACGAAGGCCGTAGCCTGGGGACTACGCAATTGTTCCGCACCCAGGCGCAACTCGATGGCGCAGCCAAGGATATCGCCGTGCTGAAAGAGTCCGGGGTTCCGTTCGAGCTGCTTGACCGCGCCGGCATTGCCCGCGTCGAGCCGGCCCTGGCCAGTGTCACGGATATCCTGGCCGGTGCCCTGCGCCTGCCCAATGACCAGACCGGCGACTGCCAGATGTTCACCACCCGCCTGGCCGATATGTGCAAGCAGTTGGGTGTGGAGTTCCGCTTTGAACAGGACATTCAGCGCCTGGACCACGCCGGCGACCGCATCAACGGTGTGTGGATCGACGGCAAGCTGGAAACCGCCGACCGCTACGTGCTGGCCCTGGGCAGTTACTCGCCGCAGTTGCTCAAGCCGCTGGGGATCAAGGCGCCGGTGTATCCGCTCAAGGGTTACTCCCTGACCGTGCCGATCACCAACCCGGCGATGGCCCCGACCTCGACCATTCTCGACGAGACCTACAAGGTCGCGATCACCCGTTTCGACAACCGCATCCGGGTCGGTGGCATGGCTGAAATAGCCGGTTTTGACCTGTCGCTGAACCCGCGCCGGCGCGAAACCCTGGAGATGATCGTCAACGACCTTTATCCTCAGGGCGGTGATTTGAGCGAAGCCACCTTCTGGACCGGCCTGCGTCCGACTACCCCGGACGGTACGCCGATCGTCGGCGCCACGCCCTTCAAGAACCTGTTCTTGAATACCGGCCACGGCACCCTCGGCTGGACCATGGCCTGTGGCTCTGGTCGCCTGCTGGCGGACCTGATGGCCAAGAAAACCCCGCAGATCAGTGCCGCAGGCCTTGATATTTCCCGTTACGGCAACCCTCAGGAGTCCACAAAACATGTCAATCCAGCGCCAGCTCACCAATGAGCGCATGAGCCAGATCGTTGTCCACAGCGGTACCGTGTATCTGGCAGGACAAGTCGGCGACGACATGAGTGCCGGGATTGAACAGCAGACCCGAGAAACCCTGGCCAATATCGAGCGATTGCTGGATCTGGCCGGTACCGACAAAACCAAGTTGCTGTCGGTGACGATCTATCTCAAAGACATCGACGCCGACTTTGCCGGCATGAACGCGGTATGGGACAAGTGGCTGCCAAAAGGCGTGGCCCCGGCCCGTGCCACGGTCGAGTCGAAGCTGTGTGAGCCAGAAATCCTGGTGGAGCTGTCTGTCGTGGCTGCTCTGCCATAAACGATCCCTCTTCCGGTGCCGGCGCTATTGGCCGGTACCGGTTTTTTCTTCCCACCGCCGCCTAGAAGCCTGCCGCCATGCGTCCTGCCCGTGCCCTGATCGACCTACAAGCCCTGCGCCATAACTACCAATTGGCCCGCGAACTGACCGGGGCCAAGGCCCTCGCCGTGATCAAGGCCGATGCCTATGGCCATGGTGCCGTGCGTGTGGCCCAGGCCCTGGAAGACCAGGCCGACGGTTTTGCCGTGGCCTGCATCGAGGAAGCGCTGGAGCTGCGCGCCGCTGCAATTGGTGGGCCGGTGTTGTTGCTCGAAGGATTCTTCGAGGCCGACGAGCTGCCGCTGATCATCGAGCATGACTTGTGGTGCGTGGTGCATTCGCTGTGGCAACTGGAGGCGATTGAACAGGCGCGCCTGAGCAAGCCGCTGACGGTGTGGTTGAAGCTGGATTCGGGCATGCACCGGGTTGGGCTGCATCCCAAGGACTATCACGATGCGTACCAGCGCCTGCTGGCCAGCGGCAAAGTCGCAAAGATTGTGCTGATGAGCCACTTCGCCCGTGCCGATGAGCTGGACTGCGCCAGCAGCGATGAGCAGGTCGCGGTATTCGAGGCGGCGCGCCAGGGCCTGGCGGCCCAGGTCAGCCTGCGCAATTCGCCGTCGGTGATGGGCTGGCCGAGCGTTTCCAGTGATTGGGTACGACCGGGCATCATGCTTTACGGTGCGACGCCCTTTGGCGAAGACCAGGCAGTTGCCGCGCGTTTGCAGCCGGTGATGACCCTGGAGTCGAAAGTCATCTGCGTGCGCGAGCTGCCAGCGGGTGAGCCTGTGGGTTATGGCGCGCGGTTCGTGACGCCTAAGCCGATGCGTATCGGCGTGGTTGCCATGGGCTATGCCGACGGTTATCCACGGCACGCGCCGACCGGCACGCCGGTGCTGGTCGCCGGCCAGCGCAGCCAGTTGCTGGGGCGGGTATCGATGGACATGCTGTGCATCGACCTGACCGACGTGCCCCAGGCCGGCCTGGGCTCGACCGTGGAGTTGTGGGGCAAAAACATCCTCGCCAGCGATGTGGCGAGCGCCGCCGATACCATTCCCTACCAGATTTTTTGCAACCTGCGCCGCGTGCCACGGCTCTATTCCGGCACATAGCCGCAGGCCGCCGATCACGTCCACCAGGATTCAGACCAAAGTGTTGTAAATACTGAACGCTGTCGCCATGATAACGCTCAATTACAACAAAGCCTGAATCCTAGGAGGCTCCTGCATTGGACGTCGGCGAACGACTGCAATCCATCCGTAAACTGAAAGGTCTTTCCCAGCGTGAACTCGCCAAGCGTGCGGGCGTCACCAACAGCACCATTTCGATGATCGAGAAAAACAGTGTCAGCCCCTCCATCAGCTCCTTGCGCAAGGTGCTGGGCGGCATTCCCATGTCCATGGTCGAGTTCTTTTCCGAGGAGATCCTCCAGGAAAAACCGACGCAGATCGTCTATAAAGCCAATGAGCTGATCGACATCTCCGATGGCGCGGTCACGATGAAACTGGTGGGCCGGGCGCATCCCAGCCGGGCGATTGCGTTTCTCAACGAAATCTACCCGCCAGGCGCCGATACCGGCGAGGAAATGCTGACCCATGACGGTGAGGAAACCGGGATCTTGTTGGAAGGTCGTCTGGAGTTGGTCGTGGGCGTCGAAACTTTTGTGCTCGAAGCCGGCGATAGCTACTACTTTGAAAGCACCAAGCCGCACCGTTTTCGCAATCCGTTCGATGTGCCGGCGCGACTAATCAGCGCAGCCACGCCCGCGAACTTTTAACAGAAGAGGCGCCCTGCCTACCTTGCAGAGGTGCCCATCGTTGTATTTCGCCCTACTGAATCTCCCCTTGGATAATAGGGTTGTTTCAGTGAGGCGGCCTAACCGTTATACTTTCGCCGCCTGCGAAACCGTGGCCGCAGGCGTGAATAGCCACCATGAGGGTGAACGCGTGAACCTAATTATGAAAATGCTGGCCGTACCAGCAACCGTACTGGCCCTTTGGGCTGCCAGCGCTCAAGCTGCGACCAATGATGATATTGCCAAGCGCCTGGCGCCTGTCGGACAGGTGTGTGTCCAGGGGCAAGAGTGCAAGGGGATGGAAGTCGCTGTGACAGCAGGCGGCGGCGGTGCGAAAACGCCGGACGAAGTCATTGCCAAACACTGTAATGCTTGCCACGGCACGGGCCTGTTGGGTGCACCGAAAATCGGTGACACCGCAGCCTGGAAAGAACGCGCCGACCACCAGGGCGGCCTCGACGGCATCCTGGCCAAAGCCATCACCGGGATCAACGCCATGCCGCCTAAAGGCACCTGCTCCGATTGCTCGGATGACGACCTCAAGGCTGCGATCGAGAAGATGTCTGGTTTGAAATAAACCGATCTTCGCCAAAAAGCCGCTGACCAGCGGCTTTTTTGTGGGCGCAATTTGGCGGCCAAGGCTGTTCATTGCAGCAAAGACCCGGCAAGCTCGGTCCAACCCCTAATCACGGAATGTTCAGGAGGGTCGGATGGTGCAGTTGTGTTCAATCGAACAAGCGGTCGATGACGTACTGGAGCGCTTGCCTGCGCATATCCACATGGGGATGCCGCTGGGCCTGGGCAAGCCGAATCTGTTTGCCAACGCCTTGTACCGGCGCATTGCCAAGCTGCCCGAGCGGGCGCTGACCATCTACACGGCCCTCAGCCTGGGCCGCCCACCGTTGGGCGATGGCTTGCAGAAGCGTTTCCTGGAGCCGTTTATCGAGCGGGTGTTTGGCGATTATCCCGAGCTGGACTTCCTCGCCGCCCTGCGCAAGGACAGCCTGCCGGCCAATATCCACGTGCAGCAGTTCTTTATGCAGCCCGGCAGCCTGCTGCATAGCGCCTCGGCCCAACAGGACTATGTCAGCAGCAACTACAGCCATGCCGCCCGCGATATCAACGCCGCCGGCCTGAACCTGGTCGCGCAGTTGGTGGCCAGCAGCAGCGAACACCCGGATCGCCTGAGCCTGAGCTGCAACCCCGATATCACCCTCGACCTGTTGCCGATGATCGCCAAGCGCCGTGCGGCCGGGGAGACCATCCTGGTGGTCGGCCAGGTGCATGAAGATTTGCCCTACATGCCCGGTGATGCCGAGCTGGGCATGGATCAGTTCGACTTCCTGATCGACGAAAAAGACCGCACCACGCTGTTCTCCACGCCGAACATGCCCGTGGGTTTGCAGGACCACTTCATCGGTTTGCACGCCAGCACCCTGGTGCGCGACGGCGGTACGTTGCAGATCGGCATCGGTTCGATGGGCGACGCCCTGACCGCTGCGCTGCTGGCGCGCCAGGCCGATAACGAAGGCTACCGGCAGTTGCTCACAGACCTTGATGTGTACCAGTGGGCACCGCTGATCAGCCGTGAGGGCGGGGTCGAGCCGTTTGCCCGGGGCCTTTACGGCTGCAGCGAAATGTTCGTCAACGGCCTGCTGGTGCTGGCCGACGCCGGGATTGTGCGGCGCAGGGTGTACCCGGATGTGGCGACTCAGCAGCAGGCTAACGCTGGCCTGCTGGACGATGCGGCGCAGCCGGATGGCGTTTCGATCCACGGTGGTTTCTTCCTCGGGCCACGCAGTTTTTACCAGCGCTTGCAGGAAATGACTCACGCCAAGCGCCTTGAATTCAACATGACCCGCATCAGCTACATCAACGAGCTGTACGGGCAGGAAGAGCTCAAGCGCTTGCAGCGCCTGGATGCGCGGTTTATCAACAGCGCGATCATGGTCACGTTGCTGGGCGCCGGTGTTGCCGACCAACTGGAAGACGGCCGCGTGCTCAGCGGGGTGGGCGGGCAATACAACTTTGTCGCCCAGGGCCATGCGCTGGAGGGCGCGCGCTCGATCCTGATCCTGCGCAGCTGGCGCGAGTCGGGTGGCGATGTCAGCTCCAATATTGTCTGGGAGTACGGCCACTGCACGATTCCCCGGCACCTGCGCGACATTGTGATCACCGAATACGGCATCGCCGACCTGCGCGGCCAGACGGACGCCAAGGTGATCGAGGCGCTGCTCAATATCACCGACTCGCGATTCCAGGCCGACCTGATCGAGCAGGCGCAAAAAGCCGGCAAGTTGCCCAAGGACTTCCAGCTCGACCCGCGCTTTGCCGACAACACGCCCGAGCGCTTGGAGGCCGTGCAGGCGCGGCATCCAAGGCTGTTCCCGGAGTACCCGCTGGGCAGTGACTTCACTGACGAAGAGCGCGATTTGTTGCGCGCGTTGAACTGGCTCAAGAGCAAATTCAAGCTGACGGAGATTCTGGAACTGGGCAAGGCGGCGCTGGATGCACCGGAGCCTGAGGCGTTTGCCGAGCACCTGCTGCGCATGCGCCTGGAAAAGCCGGAGGGGTTTAAAGAGGATTTGTATCAGCGTCTATTGCTTGCTGGCCTACAGGCCACCGCACGCTGACAGGTAACACAAGGCAAATGTGGGAGCTGGCTTGCCTGCGATGAGGGCCTGACAGTCGACATCTCTGTCGCCTGACACTGCGCTATCGCAGGCAAGCCAGCTCCCACATTTTTAACTGTGCTCGCTCACCTTCAGTCGATGAAGGTCACGACACCGCCAGCCAGGGACTTGACCCGCGCCAGCGACTCAACCCGGTAACCCTGGGCATCCAGCTCGGCACGCCCGCCCTGGAACGACTTCTCGATCACGATCCCCAGGCCTGCCACGGTGGCGCCAGCCTGCTTGATGATCGAAATCAGTGCCTGGGACGCCTTGCCGTTGGCCAGGAAGTCATCGATCACCAGCACGCGGTCGCTGCTGGTCAGGTGGCGCGGGGAAATTGCCACAGTGCTTTCGACTTTCTTGGTGAAGGAATACACCGTCGCCGACAGCAGGTTTTCCGTCAGGGTCAGGGACTGCTGCTTACGGGCGAAGATCACCGGCACGCCCAGGTTCAGGCCGGTCATGATCGCCGGCGCGATGCCAGAGGCTTCGATAGTGACGATCTTGGTGATCCCCGAGTCCTTGAACAGCGCGGCGAATTCGTCGCCGATCAGCTTCATCAGCGCCGGGTCGATCTGATGGTTCAGAAAGGCGTCGACCTTGAGTACCTGGTCGGAAAGCACGATGCCTTCTTCGCGAATTTTCTTGTGCAGTGCTTCCACAAAAGCTTCCTCTGGTGGCGCAAGGGGCGCCGAAAGTAGATTAAAAAGTAGTCGATTCTAGCGCTTTAGCATCGCGCGTATATCCGCCAGGGCGGTGTTGCCGCGTACCGCCTTGACTTCAGTTGGGGTGTCGTCGTTGCCTTCCCAGGCCAGATCGTCCGGTGGCAGCTCATCGAGGAACCGGCTCGGGGCGCAGTCGATGATCTCGCCGTACTGCTTGCGCTTGGCCGCAAAGGTGAAGGCCAGGGTCTGACGCGCGCGGGTAATACCCACGTAGGCCAGGCGCCGTTCTTCTTCGATGGTGTCGGCTTCGATGCTGGAACGGTGTGGGAGGATTTCCTCTTCCATGCCCATGATGAACACGTAGGGGAATTCCAGGCCCTTGGACGCATGCAAGGTCATCATCTGCACACCTTCGGCGCCATCCTCTTCTTCCTGCTGGCGCTCGAGCATGTCGCGCAGCACCAGCTTGCCGATGGCGTCCTCGACGGTCATTTCACCGTCTTCGTCTTTTTCCAGGGTGTTCTTCAACGCCTCGATCAGGAACCAGACGTTGCCCATGCGGTAGTCCGCCGCCTTGTCGCTGGAACTGTTGGTGCGCAGCCAGTTTTCATAGTCGATATCCATGACCATGCTGCGCAGGGCGCTGATCGGGTCTTCGCCGGCGCATTGCTCGCGCACCTTGTCCATAAAGCGCTTGAAGCGCGACAGGCGATCGGTGAAGCGCGTGTCCAGGTGCTCGCCCAGGCCGATTTCATCGGTGGCGGCGTACATCGAGATCTTGCGTTCGGTGGCGTAGTTACCGAGCTTTTCCAGGGTGGTGGAGCCGATTTCCCGGCGTGGCACGTTGATCACGCGCAGGAAGGCGTTGTCGTCGTCCGGGTTCACGATCAGCCGGAAGTAGGCCATCAGATCCTTTACCTCCTGGCGTCCGAAAAAGCTGTTGCCGCCTGACAATCGATAAGGAATCTGGTGGTGCTGCAACTTCAGCTCGATCAGCTTGGCCTGGTAGTTGCCGCGATACAGGATGGCGAAGTCGCTGTAGGGGCGGTCGGTGCGCAGGTGCAAGGTCAGCAGTTCGACGGCCACGCGCTCGGCTTCGGCGTCTTCGTTGCGACAGCGGATCACGCGGATCTCGTCGCCGTGGCCCATCTCGCTCCACAGTTGTTTTTCAAACTCGTGGGGGTTGTTGGAGATCAGCACGTTGGCGCAACGCAGGATGCGACTGGTGGAGCGGTAGTTCTGCTCCAGCATCACCACTTTCAGGGACGGGTAGTCGTCCTTGAGCAGCATCAGGTTTTCCGGGCGCGCTCCGCGCCAGGCGTAGATCGACTGGTCATCGTCGCCGACCACGGTGAACTGGTTGCGCGTGCCGATCAGCAGCTTCACCAGCAGGTATTGGCTGGCGTTGGTGTCCTGGTATTCGTCCACCAGCAGGTAGCGCACCTTGTTCTGCCACTTTTCCAGGATGTCCTTGTGTTCCTGGAACAGTTTCACCGGCAGCAGGATCAGGTCGTCGAAGTCCACCGCGTTGAACGCCTTGAGCGTGCGCTGGTAGTGGGTATAGACAATGGCGGCGGTCTGTTCCTTGGGGTTGCGCGCGTTTTCCAGGGCTTCGGCGGGCAGGATCAGGTCGTTTTTCCACGAGCCGATCATGTTCTTGATCTCGTCTACGCCGTCGTCGCCGGCATATTCCTTCTGCATGATGTCGGTCATCAGGGACTTGACGTCGGTCTCGTCGAAGATCGAGAAGCCCGGCTTGTAGCCCAGCCGCACATGCTCCTTGCGGATGATGTTCAGCCCCAGGTTGTGGAAGGTACACACGGTGAGGCCACGGCCTTCGCCACCCTTGAGCAGGGTGCCGACGCGCTCTTTCATTTCCCGCGCCGCCTTGTTGGTAAAGGTCATGGCGACGATGTACTGGGCACGGATGCCACAGTTCTGGATCAAGTGCGCGATCTTGCGGGTGATCACGCTGGTCTTGCCGGAGCCAGCACCGGCGAGCACCAATAGAGGGCCGCCGACGTAGTTCACGGCTTCTTGCTGCCGGGGATTGAGTCGGGACATACAGGGTTTTGGGAGTCTTTGAGCGAAAAGGGCGGGCATTTTAACAGGCTGGCAAGATTCTGCCGCCTCTGAACGACAGTGTGACGTACCACTCGATCTAAATTTGCCGGTTTTGTTACTTTGCCGCAGGATGTGCGGGGTTTTTGGGTCTATTGTTCGATCTAGAGCCGCACAGCACGTATTTGATAACCAATATCATTGGTCATTATCAGGCTGCACGTCATAATGCCCGCCGCCAACGAAATTTTGCAAAGTCTAGGGAGCTAGCTTGTCTACGCCTGTCGAACCCTTGCGTTTGCTGCTACTGGCCGATGAGCCTGCGTGGGCAGCGTTGTTGCGCGAGTGCCTGACGCCGATGGGCGATGGGGCTGTGCTGATCAGTGCGCCAAACTGGGAGTCGGTGAGCAGCCTGTTCGACGACGACCGCACGGCTGTATTGCTGACCACCCCCAGCCTGCAACCCGGCCCTGGCCGCTGTAGCCTGCCCACCGTGTTGCTGCTGGAGCAGGAACCGCTGGTTGCGCCATTGGGCGCCAGCGACTGGTTGATCCGTGGTGCGTTTGACGTGGATACGCTGCGCCGCTGCCTGCGCCACGTGCGCGAGCGCGGCGTGCTGGAAAATACCCTGCAACGCCTGGCCGAACAGGATCCGCTGACCGGCATCGCCAACCGTCAGGGCTTCCAGACCTTGCTGGCCGCGCGCCTTGCCGAAAACGACGGGCGTGGCCTGGCCCTCGGCCACCTGGACCTGGACAACTTCCGCCACGCCAACGATGCCCTCGGTCACCAGGCGGGCGACCGGCTGATCCTGCAAGTGGTCTCGCGGCTCAAGAGCCAACTGGAAGTCGGCGACCAACTGGCACGCCTGGGCAGTGACGAATTCGCCTTGCTGATCGACACCCGCCGTGCGCCGCAGCGCGCCGAGTGGATGGCCGAGCGCATCACCGAGGCCATGGCGGAACCTTATTGGGTCGATGGCGAGAGCCTGCTGATCGGTTGCAGCCTGGGTGTGGCCCATGCCCGCGCCAAGGCCGGCGCCGACCCGTTGATGTGGCACGCGCATATCGCCATGCAGCAGGCCAAGAGCACCCAGGGCTGCACCTTTCATATCTTTAATGAACGCATCAACCGCAACGCCCGCAGCCTCGCCGACCTGGAAAGCGAACTGCGCCGGGCGCTGCGCCGTGACGAATTGGAACTGCATTACCAGCCGCGTCTGGACCTGGACGATGGGCATATCGTCGGCCTCGAAGCCCTGGTGCGCTGGCGCCATGGTGAGCGCGGGTTGTTGCCGCCTAGCGAGTTCGTGCCGCTGGCCGAGCAGAGCGGCCTGATCGTGCCGTTGGGCTACTGGGTGATTTCCCGAGCCCTGCGCGATATGCAGGACCTGCGCGAACGCGGCCTGCCGCCGCTGCACATGGCGGTCAACCTGTCGTTCCGTCAGTTCCAGGACAGCCAGTTGCTGTCGACCTTGAGCCGCTTGATTGCCGAGCGCGGGGTGGAGGCGCAGTGGTTGGAGTTCGAGCTGACCGAAACCGCCGTGATGCGCCGCAGCGACCTGGTCAAGCAGACCATGGATGCCCTGGGCCGCCTGGGGGTGCGTTTCTCCCTGGATGACTTTGGCACTGGTTTCTCGTCCTTCGTACACCTCAACAGCCTGCCGATTGCCTTGCTCAAGATCGACAAGAGCTTTGTCGGCGGCATGGAAGAACGCGAGGAAAACCGCAAGCTGGTGCATGCCATGATCAACCTGGCCCACAACCTCAACCTGGAAGTGGTGGCCGAAGGCGTGGAAACCCCCGAGCAACTGGCGTTGTTGCGCTTGTTTGGGTGCGACCAGGCCCAGGGTTACCTGATCAGCAAGCCGTTGCCGCTGGCGGAATTGGTGGAATACCTGACGTTTGGCAGCAGCCAGCAGGCGTTGTTGGGTGAAGTGATCTAGGCCGGTGCGGTCAAACCAATCATTGTAGGAGCTGGCTTGCCAGCGATAGCAGTCTGTCGGTCAACGATACTGTGACTGATACATCGCCATCGCTGGCAAGCCAGCTCCTACAGTGAACGCGTACCTTCTTCAGTTTGTCTGGGCAATCATCCGCCTCATCTTTCTTTCAAACGCCCACGTCAGGGTAATCGCCGCGCAGGCCAGCCCCAGCGCCAACCCCCACCACACCCCGGTCGGCCCCCACCCCAGGGTAAACGCCATCAGCCAGGCCGCCGGTGCGCCAATCAACCAGTAACAGCCCAGGCCGACGAGGAAGGTCGTCTTGGCATCCTTCAGCCCGCGGATGCAGCCCATGGCGATAGTCTGCACACCGTCGAACAACTCGAACCACGCCGCCACGGCCAACAGGCTCACCGCCAGGCTGATCACCTGGGCGAAGGCCGGGTCGTCATGGTCGAGGAACAGGCCGATCAGCGGGTCTGAAAACAGCCAGAACACCATGGCAAACCCCAGCATCACCGTCGCGCCGAAGGCGATACCCACACGCCCGGCGAGCCGTGCGCCGAGCAGGTGCCCGCCGCCGTAATGCAAGCCGATGCGCATGGTGACCGCATAGGACATGCCCGCCGGGACCATGAACGCCACCGAGACGATTTGCAGGGCAATCTGGTGGGCCGCCAACTGCGTACTGCCCATGGTGCCCATGCACAGCGCCGCGAAGGCGAACAAGCCGACTTCCACTGCATAGGTGCCGCCAATCGGCAGGCCCAGGCGCCACAGCTCGCGCAAGTAATGCAGGTTGGGCTGCAACAGGCCCTTGCCCAATGGGTAGGCGGCGTAGGCGCGGTTGTATTTGATGTACCACAACAGCGCCAGGGCCATGCAGTTGGCGACAATCGCCGTGACCAGGCCGATGCCCATCAGGCCCAGTTTGGGCAGGCCGAACATGCCTTCGATCAATGCATGGTTGAGCAGGTAGTTGATCACCGTGCCGCACAGGCTGATCACCATCACCGGGGTGGCTTTGCCGATGGCGCTGGTGAAGCCGCGCAGGGCCATGAATGTCAGGTAGCCGGGCAGGGCAAACGGCAGGATCATCAGGAACTGGCCGGCCGACTGCACGTTGGTCTCGGTCTGGCCGAACATCAGCAGCACCGGCTTGAGGTTCCACAGCAGCAGGCCCGCCACCAAGGCCATCAGCCAGGCCAGCCACAGGCCGGCCTGGGTCAGGCGGGTAGCGCCTTCGATATCACCGGCGCCCTGGCGAATGGCGACCAGGGTGCCCACGGCGGCAATCACGCCGATGCAAAAGATCGACACGAACGAATAGCTCGCCGCGCCGAGCCCACCGCCGGCCAGGGCTTCGGGGCTCAGGCGGGCCATCATCAGGGTGTCGGTCAGCACCATCAGCATGTGCGCCAGCTGTGAGGCAATCAACGGCCCTGACAGCCGCAGAATGGCCCAGAGTTCGGTACGCGCCGGATGCTGCATGATCATCACGCTCAATATTTGCACAAAGGGTAGAAGGGTTGATTTTCGACGCTCTCAGCGCTTTTCACAAAGGGATAAATGCGATCATTGGCATGATTAAAACTCATGCCAGGATGATTCTGGTAGGGTTTGCGGATCGTGCCGTCGGAGTTTTCCTCATGTCTCGTCGCCTTCCTCCGCTGTATGCCTTGCGTGCATTTGAAGCCGCCTCACGGCACAACTCCTTCACCCGTGCCGCCGAAGAACTGTCCATCACCCAAAGTGCGGTCAGCCGGCATATCCGCACCCTGGAGGAGCATTTCGCCTGTCGCCTGTTCCAGCGCAGCGGGCGCACCTTGCAGCTCACCGAATCGGCGCGCTTGCTGCTGCCGGGCGTGCGCGAGGGCTTCGCCGCCCTGGAGCGCGCCTGCCATACCTTGAATGCCGAAGATGACATCCTGCGCATGAAGGCCCCGTCGACCCTGACCATGCGCTGGTTGCTGGCACGCCTGAGTCGGTTCCGGCACTTGCAGCCGGGCAACGAGGTGCAGTTGACCAGTGCGTGGATGAGCATCGATGAGGTGGATTTCAACCAGGAGCCGTTCGACTGCGCGGTCCTACTGAGCGATGGGCACTTTCCCACAGATTGGGAGGCCAGTTACCTGTTCCCCGAACTGCTGATCCCGGTGGGCGCGCCGAACCTGCTCAACGATGGCCCCTGGGATGTGGAGCGCCTGGCCGGCGCTGAACTGCTGCACCCCACGCCGGACCGGCGTGATTGGCGCCGTTGGTTGCAACGCACCGGCCTGGCCTCTCGTGTCGCCATCAAGGGTGGGCAGGTGTTCGATACGCTGGAGTTGGGCATGATTGCCGCCGCTCGGGGCTATGGCGTGTCCATGGGGGATTTGCTGATGGTTGCCGAAGATGTGGCGCAGGGGCGCTTGAGCCTGCCCTGGCCTACTGCGGTGGCCAGCGGCGAAAGTTACTACCTGGTCTGGCCCAAGACCCGCCCCGGCGGCGAGCGCCTGCGCAGGCTCTCGGACTTCCTGCAAAGTGAGGTCCGGGCCATGACACTGCCGCCAGTGGAGCAGCTCGACTGAATCGATGCAGCGCGCGCAAACAATGCGTTTGAGTGATACCCCTGTAATTTGCTCAAGTATTGATCCAGGCCGCCGAAGTAGGTGTGTCGGAGCCGCCATTAGTTGCGGCTCAGCGTGCCCCCCAATCCAAGAAATTCGCCGATTAGCGCTATGAGATCAGGACGATCCGGGCCTCGGCCAGGAGCTGTCATGTCTCAACCCCGCGCCCGCATCGCTTCGCAGCTGGGCATTGCCTTGGCGGTCATATTGGCTGTCGTGATCAGCGCCAGCACCCTATTTGCCCTGCGCTCCCTGGATTCGGCCAACCTGCAAACCCGCGAAGAACACCTGGCCAGCGAAGCGCGCTTGCTCGCCGACCAACTCAATACCTTCCACAGCACCCTGCGCGAGAGCACCGAGCGTTTGAGCGGGTTGTTTGAGCAGCGCTTCGCCGCCGGGTTGCGCGTGCATCCCGAGCAGAAAGTGAACGTGGCCGGGGTACAGACCCCGAGCCTGTACCTGGGCGACCAGGTGTTGAACAACAACTTCGACGAGGTTGATGAGTTCAAGCAGATGTCCGGTGGCGTGGCTACGGTGTTCGTGCGCAGTGGCGAAGACTTTGTCCGCATCAGCACCTCCCTGACCAAACAGGACGGCAACCGTGCGATCGGCACCGTGCTGGATCGCCAGGGCCCGGCCTACCAGCGCCTGCTTGCCGGGCAGAGCTACATTGGCCGTGCGGTTCTGTTCGAGCGCTCCTACATGACCCAATACAGCCCGGTGCGCGATGCCAGCGGCCAGGTGATTGCGGTGTTGTTTATCGGTTTTGACTACACCGATGCGCAGAACGCCCAGTTCGCCAACCTCAAGCGTTTTCGCATTGGCCAGACCGGCTCGCTGGCGCTGCTGGACGAGCAAAAGCACTGGCTGGTGCCGCCCGCTGGTGTGCAGGCCCCGGAGCAGGCGGTTGCGCCGATCCTGGAGCTGGCGCAAAAGCCCGGCCAGGGGCGTTTCTGGAGTGACCAGGGCGAGGACTTCTACAGCGTTGCGGTGCCGTTTGACGGCGGCCCGTGGTCGGTGGTGGCGACCATGCCCAAGGCCGAGATCCGCGCGGTGACCTGGGCCGTGGGTATCCGCCTGGTAATCGGCAGCGTGCTGGCGATGCTGTTGGCCGTGGGCGCGGCGGTCTGGCTGCTGCGCAGCAAACTCCAGCCCCTGGGTGACCTGGTGCGCCAGGCCGAAGCCCTGGGCGCCGGTGATTTGAGTGCGCGGCTGAATGTGTCCAGCCATGACGAGATCGGTCAACTGGCGCGCAGTTTCAACCAGATGGGTGAAGCCCTGTCGACCATGGTCTCCCACATCCGCGAGGCGGCCGAAGAGGTCAACAGCCGCGCCCAGGCGCTGTCGGGTCTGTCGGGCGGGGCCTATGAGGGCATGGAGCAGCAGTCCGGCGAGATCACCAGCATGGCCGGCGCGGTGGAAGAGTTCAGCGCCACCTCGTTGAACATTGCCGACAACATGGGCAATACCGAGCGCCTGGCCCAGGAAAATGCCCAGCAGACCCGCATCGGTCGCAACTCGATGCAGGAGGCGTCGTCGTCCCTGGAACATATCGCCACGGCACTCAACAGCACGGCCACGGTGATCAATACCCTGGGCCAACGCTCCCAGGAAATCGGCGGCATCGTCGGCGTGATCACCTCGATTGCCGATCAGACCAACCTGCTGGCGCTCAACGCCGCCATCGAGGCGGCGCGGGCCGGGGAGCAGGGGCGTGGGTTTGCCGTGGTCGCCGATGAAGTGCGCAACCTAGCCTCACGCACCCGCCAGGCCACCGATGAAATTTCCGGAATGATCCAGAGCATCCAGCAGGAAACCGGCAACGCCATCAGCACCATGGAGCAGGGCAATGTGCTGATGCAGGAAGGCCTGTCGCGCAACGCCGACGTGGCCTCGGCTCTGGCGCGCATCGACGAACAAAGCCGTTCGGCGGGGCAGCAGTTCGCCGCGATTACCACCGCGACCCAGGAGCAAAGCAGCACCGCGACTTTGCTCAGCAGCAACCTGCAGAGCATTGCCCTGGCCAACAGTGAGCAGCGGGAAGTGGTGTCGAACCTTGCGATCACTGCCCGGGAGCTGGAGACGTTGGCGGCGGGGTTGCGGCAGGAGGTGGATCGGTTTCGACAAGGCTGATCAATCCCCGAGCCCCGGGTCCACCCGTTTGCCGATGTCCTTGAGTCGCGCCAGTTGATCAACCATCCCTGGCGCTTCGTCGAGACTGCTGACGAAGGTCCACAGGTACGTCATCACCGCATAGACATGACCGGCCTTGACCGCTGGCGACAAGGCCAGTTGGCTGATCGCTACGATGAACAGTAGCGCTGCCAGCGTGCCGAGAAACAGGTAGGCGGCGGCTTCGCGGTCCGACAGCCAGATACGCAGGCGTGACAGCAACTGGTAATGGCGTCGCAATGTCTGGGCGCCCACCTTTTCCACCAGGCCAATTTCTTTCTCCAGGCGGTTATTCAACCGTTCGTGCAACTGCTCGTTACGGCGGGCAAATCGCGGTAGCAGGATGATGCAAAGCAGCAATGCCGCAAAGCAGGCCAGGCCCACCCAAGGTTCAATCACCAGCAGCATCGCAGCTGCGCCAACGATGGAGACCAAGGCCGTTGCGATCACGGGCACATGTTTTTCGAAAAAATCGACAAAGTCCCGCGCCAGCACCACCCGTGCGGCTGCCTTGGACGTGCTGTGGTTCTGCAGACGCTGATTGAGAATCACAGGTACGGCAAGATCGGCGTAGATCCGCGTGAAAGTGCGGGTATCCAACGCCCGGCGTGCGGCGCCGACCACCCAGAACGCCATCACCACGGCCGCATAGAACAGCGCACTGCCGGCATCGCCGCGCAGGATCGAGTCCACGGCGAAACCGGCAAACAGGGGATAGGCCAGCAGCAACGCGTTCTCCAGCGCAACCAACGACAGCGTGCAGAACAGCTTGCCGGGATAAGCCTTGGCGATTGCCTTGAGGGTTTGGCTGGCCGATTGCTGGCCGATTTTCTTGCTTTCTTCGATCAGGATGTGTGGCGTTGTGGATGGCATGGGTGCACCGAAGGAGTAATAGGCGCTACTATTGAGCGACTGCTCAAGTATCCTTGAGCGATCGCTCAAAAAGCAAGCGCCGCTTATCTGGTGGCGCCCGTAAGGAATTGCCCATGTCGCGTATCGACCGTAAAGACCAGATCATCGCCGCTGCCTTGGAGCTGTTTCGCAGCAAGGGGTTTGCCGATGTATCCACCCGTGACTTGGCCGAACATGCCGGGCTGTCGCGCAGCCATGTCTATCACTACTTCAGCGACTGGAATGAATTGCGCCGCGAAGCCTTTGTGCGCTTTGCGAATGAGCAATTGGATGAAGTGCGCGAGCCCTTGGCCGATGCCCCACCACTGGAGGCGCTCGTAGGATTCTTGAGCGACTGTCTGCCCAGCACCGCCGATGCAGGCTGGGCTCTCTGGCTGGACGCCTGGGACGAGGCCATGCATGACGCGCAAATGGCCAAGGCTTACCTGGTGATCAATGCCCAATGGCAAGGCATGCTTGCCGAGGTGATCGAGCGGGGTGTCGCTGCCGGGGTCTTTCGCTGCAAGTCGCCCCAACGCGCTGCACGGCAGCTCTTCGCCCTGGCGATGGGCTACGCCGATGACCTGATGCTCAAGCCTTCCGCCGAGTCGGCAGAAGCGGTACTGGGTGAGGTGCTGGAAGTGGCGAGGCTGCTGCTGGATTTTTCCTGAACGCTGCTAGCCAACTGATGCCGGCCGGTACTGCAATGCCTCCGCCAAGTGATGGCGAGCGATGCCTTCCACTTGCTCAAGGTCTGCCAGGGTACGCGCGACCTTGAGCAGTCGGTGGGCTGCGCGCAGCGATAACGTCAGCCGCTCGCAAGCGCTCTCCAGCCAGCTTTCATCGGCGTTTACCAGTGCGCAGTGCTCGCGTAATCCCGCCAGGTCGAGGAAGGCATTCGCGCAACCCTGGCGCCCTTGCTGGCGCTCCCGGGCCTCGGCCACTTGGGCGGATGCCTTCGCCGTGTCATCACCGACCTTTTGGGAGGGGTTCAGCACGGTGGTTTCACGTGCCACGGTCAGGTGCAAATCAATCCGGTCCAGCAACGGCCCGGAGAGTTTGTTGCGGTAGCGCTGGATCTGCTCCGGCGTACACCGGCAACGTCCACTGGGCTCACCCATGTAACCGCAAGGGCAGGGGTTCATCGCCGCCACCAGTTGAAAGCGTGCCGGGAAGCTGACGCGGTCGCGTGCCCGGGAAATCACGATATGTCCCGATTCCAGCGGTTCGCGCAGCACCTCCAGCACCTTGCGATCAAATTCCGGCAGCTCATCGAGAAACAACACCCCGTGATGGGCCAGGGTGATTTCCCCAGGCTGCGGTTTCGAGCCGCCGCCCACCAGCGCCGGCCCGGACGCGGAATGGTGCGGCTGGCGAAAGGGCCGATGAGGCCAGTGGCTCAACGGCGCCAGGCTGACCACTGATTGGATCGCCGCCACTTCCAGCGCCTCCTGTTCGCTCAAGGGCGGTAGCAGGCCGGGCAGGCGGCTGGCAAGCAAGGTCTTGCCGGTGCCGGGTGGCCCGCTGAACAGCAAGTTGTGGGCACCCGCTGCCGCAATCAGCAGTGCGCGCTTGGCGGCCAGTTGGCCCTGCACCTCGCTCAGGTCCGGGTAAGGTTTGTTCAGGTACAGCAATCCGTCGGACGTGTAAGGCTCGATCGGCACCAGCCCATTCAGGTGCGCCACCACTTGCAGCAGATGATCCACCGCAATCACCTTCAACCCGCCGGCCAGGCACGCCTCCTCGGCATTGGCCCTGGGCACGATCACGCTGCGCCCGGCCTTGCGTGCGGCCAATGCGGCTGGCAACACACCTTTGACGGCACGCACTTCGCCAGACAGGGCCAGTTCGCCGAGGCACTCCACGCCATCCAACGCCTGTGCCGGCACCTGTACGCTGGCCGCGAGAATCCCCAGGGCAATCGCCAGATCAAAACGCCCGCCGTCCTTGGGCAGGTCGGCGGGCGCCAGGTTAAGGGTGATGCGGCGCGCGGGGTATTGCAGCGCACTGTTGAGAATGGCGCTGCGCACGCGGTCTTTGCTTTCCTTGACCGCAGTCTCCGGCAAGCCCACCAGGGTCAGGGACGGCAAGCCATTGGCCATATGCACTTCGACCGTGACGGCGGGGGCTTCGACGCCGATCTGGGCGCGGCTGTGGACGATGGCGAGGGACATGTTCGTTCCTTGAAGGGAGGGCCGCTTTGCGGTTTTTCAAGGGTAGACGAGAGAGGGGGAGGCGCCTTGCGCAGGTTTTACTGAACGTATCCGGGCGTTGAAATTGCAGGAGCCGGCTTGGTGTGTCAGGTAGACAGCCATCGCCGGCAAGCCGGCTCCTACAGGGGGCAGGGTGGTTATTCCTGGGGTGGATTCAACCGTGCTTCCAACTCTGCCACCTTCGCCTCCAGGCTCTCCAGGCGTGCTCGGGTGCGGGCCAGGACTACCATCTGGCTGTCGAATTCTTCCCGGCTGACCAGGTCCAGTTTGCTGAACCCGCTTTGCAGCAGTGCCTTGAACTGGCTTTCGATTTCATTGCGAGGCAGCGGGGTCTCGCCGCTGAACAGGCGAGAGGCGTGGCCGCTCAGGGCGTCGAGGAGGTCTTTGGGCGCGAGCATGGGAAACATTCCGGAAAACAGTTGGCCGGCAGTGTATCACGCAGCGCCTATAGTCTTTTCCCAGTGCTCTGCGCACGCTTTTCGCGCATTGGCCCGAATGCGGACGCACTGTTTTTGTGCGTATGTGGGCTGCTACAACGGCCCATCGCTCGGTGTGAGCGGGCAACGGATTGATTTCAGTGATTTTTACGGAGCTGGCAAGGTTTCTGCTTAGACGATCATGACCCATGCACTGATGCAGTCGCTGTGACGAATGCAGTGCGCTGACGGACCAGGGTACATGTTTCGTCACCAACGGTTAGCTGGCGTCGCCAAGGCAATTGCCGAGGCGACGATGCGTTACAAAGCCAGGCACTGCGCTTAGACTTGAGACGGGTTTGTTTTCCTGGGGCAAGTCCACCAATTCGGGAGAGAGTTTTCATGAAGCTAGTCACTGCCATCATCAAGCCGTTCAAGTTGGACGATGTACGCGAGTCACTGTCCGAGATCGGCGTGCAGGGCATTACCGTCACTGAGGTCAAAGGCTTCGGTCGGCAGAAGGGTCATACCGAGCTGTATCGCGGCGCGGAATACGTAGTCGATTTCCTGCCGAAGGTGAAGATTGATGTCGCCATTGACGACAAGGATCTTGATCGGGTTATCGAGGCGATAACCAAGGCGGCCAACACCGGCAAGATCGGCGACGGCAAGATCTTCGTGGTCAATCTGGAACAGGCTATTCGCATCCGTACCGGCGAAACCGATACCGACGCAATCTAAGCCGCCAAACCCCAACGCCCCAGGAGAAAACAATATGACTCTGCGTAAATTCGCAGGGCTAGGAGCCCTGTTGTCCATCGTAATGCCCAGCCTGGCCATGGCGGCAGACGAAGTGGCGGCTCCAGTCCTCAATTCCGGCGACACTGCCTGGATGCTGACAGCCACCGCACTGGTGCTGTTCATGACCATCCCTGGCCTGGCGCTGTTCTACGGCGGCATGGTCCGCTCCAAAAACATTCTTTCTGTGATGATGCAGTGCTTCGCCATTACCGGTCTGATCAGCATCCTGTGGGTCGTCTACGGCTACAGCATTGCGTTCGACACCACGGGCATGGAGCAAGGCGTCGTCAACTTCAACTCGTTCTTCGGCGGCATGGGCAAGGCGTTCCTGGCGGGTGTCACACCGTCCAGCATCACTGGGCCTGCAGCGCTGTTCCCGGAAGCGGTGTTCATCACCTTCCAGATGACCTTCGCGATCATCACCCCGGCGCTGATCGTCGGTGCGTTTGCCGAGCGTATGAAGTTCTCCGCCATGCTGCTGTTCATGGCCATCTGGTTCACCCTGGTCTATGCGCCGATCGCGCACATGGTCTGGAGCGGCAACGGCGGCCTGATGTGGGACTGGGGCGTGCTGGACTTCGCTGGCGGCACCGTGGTGCACATCAACGCCGGTGTGGCTGGCCTGGTGGCGTGCATCGTGCTCGGCAAGCGTAAAGGCTACCCGACTACGCCGATGGCCCCGCATAACCTGGGCTACACCCTGATCGGCGCGGCGATGCTGTGGATCGGTTGGTTCGGCTTCAACGCCGGCTCCGCTGCTGCGGCCAACGGCACGGCGGGCATGGCGATGCTGGTGACCCAGATCGCTACCGCGGCTGCGGCACTGGGCTGGATGTTCGCCGAGTGGATCACCCACGGCAAACCAAGCGCCCTGGGCATCGCCTCGGGTGTGGTCGCCGGCCTGGTGGCCGTTACTCCGGCCGCCGGTACCGTGGGCCCAATGGGCGCCCTGGTGATCGGCCTGGCGTCTGGCGTGATCTGCTTCTTCTGCGCCACCAGCCTCAAGCGCAAGCTGGGCTACGATGACTCCCTGGATGCCTTCGGCGTGCACGGTGTTGGCGGGATTGTCGGGGCGATCCTCACCGGTGTATTCGCGGCGCCGATCCTGGGTGGCTTCGGCACGGTGACCGATATTGCCGCGCAGGTCTGGATCCAGGCCAAGGGCGTAGGCTTTACCGTGATCTACACCGGTATCGTGACCTTTGTGATTCTCAAGGTGCTGGACTTGACCATCGGCCTGCGTGTGACCGAAGAGGAAGAGGCCGTTGGCCTGGACCTGGCGGAACACAACGAACGTGGCTACAACTTGTAAGAACCTATGAAAAAAACATGCCCGGCTTGCCGGGCATTTTTTTGTCTGGTATTTGCCTGTGGTGAAAGCGTGTGAGAATTTTTGTGTCGAGTTTGTGATCGGATCCACACGGTACTTTTCAGTGTGCGAATGTCTTACAGGCATGTAGGCGTATTCGGCACTTTGTTTTTTCCCAGAGCGCGCTAGAATGCGCGCCGATGGGCGCAGAACTGTATACATCGGCAGACCCTGATTACCCTGCGGGCCAAGCCCCGGGTCATTTCAAGGGCAGCCTTTCGGCTCGCCAACTGAGTTTGCAGGTCACGGCCGGCCATTTGGCAATGGGCACATGGCAAGGCGTTTATCTGGGCGAGTAGCGTGATCATGGCGGTGCTCGTAACGTCCTCGGCACCTTGCACGGTGACGGGGCATAAGCCACTGGTTATCCGGTGGACGTTGATTTTTTTCCGGCAGCCTTCGACAGATGGTGAAGCTGGGCTATAACTAATCTGCTTTTCGCAAGTCATGAGGTAGAACATGAGCGACGATGATCTGGAAAACGACGACCTCGAAGTAGGTGACGACGAAACCGAAGAAGGTCTTGAGGCGGCTGCCGAAGACGTAGCTGACGACGACGGCGGCGATGACGCGCCGGCCCCGACCGCCAAGGGCAAGGCCAAGGCTGCTGTGTCGGTTGATGAGTTGCCGAGCGTTGAAGCCAAGAACAAAGAGCGCGATGCGCTGGCCCGCGCGATGGAAGAATTCCTCGCCAAGGGCGGCAAAGTGCAGGAAGTCGAGGCCAACGTGGTGGCAGATCCACCGAAGAAGCCGGACAACAAGTACGGCAGTCGGCCTATCTGAGGCCGGTTACTTGCTTGCTGAAAAAGCCCGCCGTCGCTGCGGGCTTTTTCATGCCTGAGACAAATGGCCAGTGCCGCAAACCCATGTGGGAGCTGGCTTGTCGGGTCGCGTTATTTCCAGCTGTGGAGCAGCGAAGGCAGCTCGCTCAAGCTGCGAATCTGCGCATCCGGCAATTTCTCGCCTTCCCAAACCTTGCCCGCCGGGTTGAACCACACCGCCCGTAACCCCGCCTGCTGCGCCCCGGCGATGTCGTCGCCCGGATGGTCGCCAATATGTACCGCCGCACTGGCATCCACCCCACCTTGCTGCAACGCTTCCTGAAACAAGCGCGCATCCGGCTTGGCGATGCCGATATCTTCGGCCCTCAGGGCAAAGTGGAAGTAATCCGCCAGGCCCACGCGCTGGACATCGGCATTGCCATTGGTGATCACCCCCAGCAGGAAGTGCTGGCGCAGGGCTTGCAGCATCGGCTCAGTTTCCGGGAAGACCGTGAGCTGGTGCCGCGCATGAATAAACGCTTCAAAACACACATCGGCCATTTCCGTGGCCTGCGGCTGTGGATAACCGGCCTCTTCAAAGGCGTGCATCAGCACCCGGTGGCGCAGGATGCTGATCCGGTGCTTGAGTTCGGGATGACGTTGCAGTACGTGCTGGCGCAGGCTGGCGAAATGCTCCAGGGGCAGGTCGCCGACCTTGGACGCATGGGTCGCCAGCCAGTGGCGCATCGACGCTTCGGCGCTGATGATGACGGGGACGTTGTCCCACAGGGTATCGTCCAGATCGAAGGTGATTAGCTTGATGCTCATGAGTCGCCGCCTTTAACGCGTTTGGCCCGTGGATGGGCGCTGTCGTACACCGTCGCCAGGTGCTGGAAGTCCAGGTGGGTGTAGATCTGTGTGGTCTTGATATCCGAGTGGCCGAGCAGTTCCTGCACGGCGCGCAAGTCTTGTGATGACTCCAGCAGGTGACTGGCAAAGGAGTGGCGCAGCATGTGCGGATGCAGGTTCTGCCCCAGTTCCCGCTCGCCGGCGGCCTTGACCCGCAGCTGAATGGCCCGTGGCCCGAGGCGTCGGCCTTGCTGGCTGACAAACACCGCATCGTCCGGCGGGTTGGCCAGGGCTCGTAGGGGCAGCCATACCAGCAGGGCGTCGCGGGCTTTTTTGCCAATGGGCAGCACGCGGGTCTTGCTGCCTTTGCCGTGCACTTGCACCAGGCCATCGGCCAGGTCCAACTGCTCGAGGTTGAGGCTGGTCAGCTCCGACAGCCGCAGGCCCGAGGAATAGAACAGCTCCAGGATCGCCTGGTCGCGGTGCGCCAGGAAGTCATCCTCGACCGCGCCATCGAGCAATTGCAGGGTGCGGTCGGCATCCAGGGTTTTGGGCAGGCGGCGCTCACCCTTGGGCGGTGCCAGGCCGTTGGCCGGGTCGTGATCGCACAGGCCTTCGCGGTTGAGGTAGTGATACAGGCCACGCACCGCTGACAGCAGGCGCGCCAGGCTGCGGGAGGATTGGCCTTGCTGGTGCAGGCGCGCAACCAGGCTGCGCAGGCCCTGGATATCGAGGGCCTTCCAACTGCCGATCTGTTGTTTCTGGCAGAACGCCAGGACCTTGTTCAAGTCCCGCCGGTAGGCTTCCAGCGTATGGGGAGACACCTGGCGCTCGCTGCGCAGGTGAGCGCAGTAGGCGTCCAGTTGTCGTTCCATGGCTAGCGCACCGCGCGCAGGGCGCTGGTGAAGCGTGGCAGGCTGCGGCTCAACACTTCGGCAATGTAGGTCAAGAACAGCGTGCCCACGGTGCTTTTGTAGTGCTGCGGATCACGGCTGGCGATGGCCAGGACACCGTGCAAGCCTTGATGGCTGAGGGCGACCACGGCAGTCGAGCCGATCTGCACGCGCTGGTCTTCGCCAAACAGGAAGTCCAGCTCATGCTCGCGCAGGGTGCCGCTGATGGTCTTGCCTTCCGACAACAGGCCGCCGATGGCGGTCTGTGCGTCGCTGCCCTTGACCCAGCGCCCGACCGGCATCGGGTTGTCACTGAACAGGATCAGGCTGACAAACGGCACCTGGAAGTCCTGGCGCAGGCTGTCTTCGACGGCAATGGTCAGGTCTTCCAGGCTGGCGGCATCCAGCAGCGCCAGGATCAAGCGGCGGGTCTTGTCGAACAGGCGGTCGTTGTCGCGGGCCACGTCCATCAACTGTGAGAGCCGATGGCGCATTTCGATATTGCGCTCGCGCAGGATCTTCATCTGCCGCTCCACCAGCGACACGGTATCGCCGCGCTGGTGAGGGATGCGCAGGGCCGGCAGCAGCTCGTCGTGTTCGACGAAGAAGTCCGGGTTAGCCTCCAGGTAAGCGGCGACAGCCGCTGCCTCCAGGCTTTCGCAAGGGGATCCTTCGGGCTGCTTGGCGGGTGCCTGGGGCTTATCGGTCATTAGCGAGTCGCTCTCATAGACGGACCTGTCCTTCGTATACACGGGATGCCGGGCCGGTCATCTTCACCGGTTGGCCTGGGCCTGCCCATTCGATGGACAGGCGTCCACCAGGCAGGTCGATCAACAGTGGCGAATCCATCCAGCCCTGGCTGATCGCCGCCACGGCGGCGGCGCAAGCACCGGTGCCACAAGCCTGGGTTTCCCCGGCGCCGCGTTCCCAGACCCGCAACTGCGCGCGGGAGCGGTCGATGACCTGCAGGAAGCCGACGTTGACCCGTGCCGGAAAACGTGGGTGATGTTCGATCTTCGGGCCCAACTCATGCACTGGCGCATTGTTGATGTCGTTGACCCGCAGCACTGCATGGGGGTTGCCCATGGACACGGCGGCCACCTCGACCACGGTACCGTCGACATCCAGCGGATAGCTCAACGCCTGGGCATCAGCCACGAACGGAATATCGGCCGGTACCAGGCGCGGGGCGCCCATGTCGACGCTGATCTGGCCGTCGCTGCGGATATCCAGCTCGATAATGCCGCTTTTGGTCTCGACGCGAATCTGCCGTTTGGCGGTCAGGCGCTTGTCCAGCACGAACCGCGCGAAGCAGCGCGCACCGTTGCCGCATTGCTCCACTTCGGAACCGTCGGAGTTGAAGATCCGGTAACGGAAATCCACCTCCGGGTTGCTCGGCGCTTCGACGAGCAGCAGTTGGTCGAAGCCGATGCCGGTATGGCGGTCGCCCCACAGTTTGGCGTGCTTGGGCAGGATATGCGCGTGCTGGCTGACCAGGTCAAGGACCATGAAGTCATTGCCCAGCCCGTGCATCTTGGTAAAACGCAGCAGCATGGCTTACTCCGGCAGCAGGCTTTCGCCAGCAAACAACTCGGCTACCGTCTCGCGGCGACGCACTTCAAACGCTTGATCACCGTCCACCAACACTTCGGCGGTACGCCCGCGGGTGTTGTAGTTGGAACTCATGACAAACCCATAGGCACCGGCCGAATGCACGGCCAGCAGATCGCCTTCTGCCAGGGCCAGTTCACGGTCCTTGGCCAGGAAGTCACTGGTCTCGCAAATCGGGCCGACGATGTCATAGGTGTGCGGCGCGCTGTCGCGCGGGCGCACGGCGCTGACATCCATCCAGGCCTGGTACAGGGCCGGGCGGATCAGGTCGTTCATCGCCGCATCGACGATGGCGAAATCCTTGTGTTCGGTGTGCTTGAGGTACTCGACCTGGGTCAGCAGTACGCCCGCATTGGCAACGATGTAGCGGCCCGGCTCGAATATCAGCTTCAGGTCGCGGCCTTCGGTGCGCTCGCGTACGGCCTTGACGTAGTCGGCCACCAGCGGCGGCTCTTCGTCGCGATAACGCACGCCCACGCCACCACCCAGATCAATGTGGTGCAGGTAGATGCCGCACTCGCCGAGGCGATCGATCAGCGCCAGCAGGCGGTCGAGGGCATCGAGGAACGGTGGCAGGCTGGTCAGTTGCGAGCCGATATGGCAGTCCACGCCCAGCACTTCCAGGTTCGGCAGTTGGGCGGCGCGGATGTACACGTCTTCGGCGTCGGCAATGGCGATGCCGAACTTGTTCTCTTTGAGACCGGTGGAAATGTACGGGTGCGTGCCGGCATCCACGTCCGGGTTGACGCGCAGGGAAATCGGCGCACGCACGCCCATCTCGGCGGCCACCACTTGCAGGCGCTCCAGCTCGTCGGTGGACTCGACGTTGAAGCAATGCACGCCGATTTCCAGGGCGCGGCGCATGTCTTCGCGGGTCTTGCCGACACCGGAGAACACGATTTTGTCAGCCTTGCCGCCCGCGGCCAGTACACGCTCCAGCTCGCCACGGGACACGATGTCAAAACCAGCGCCCAGGCGCGCCAGGACATTGAGTACACCCAGGTTGGAGTTGGCTTTTACTGCATAGCACACCAGGCTTGGCGTACCCTCCAGTGCATCGGCAAAGGTGCGGTATTGCGCTTCGATATGCGCTCGCGAGTACACATAGGTCGGGGTACCGAAGCGTTCGGCAATCGCGGACAGCGCCACGTCTTCCGCGAACAGCTCGCCGTCCCGGTAGTTAAAAGCGTCCATGAAATTCCCTTAGTAGGTGTCGTGCTTGTGCGCTTTGGATTGCGACGTTTGCGCCTGTTCATTCGGGTCTTTGCTGTCATCGGGCAGGTACAGCGGGCCTTTTTGACCACAGGCACTGACGAGGCAAGCGACCGCGACGAGCGCAGCAAGGGAAGAGATCAGGCGCTTCATGGCTAAATCCTTGAATATGCATTAATTGCGCCCGAGTATACCGACCACCCGCCAGCTTGCCTATGCGCCGGGACACCCGTCCGGCGGGGCTTTGCCGAGTATGTCGTGATGTGGCCTACATCCCGTCGGGATAATTCGCACGGCTGGTGGGAATGAAATCGGTATCCTTTGCAATCATCATGGCGCCTCCGTATCGTGCGGCGCTTGAGCGTGAGTAGACACTTTTTGAGGTTCCCACCATGAGTTTGACCGAAGCCCGCTTTCACGACCTGGTCGATGCGACCCAGCAAGCGCTGGAGGATATTTTCGACGAGAGTGGCCTGGACGTGGATCTGGAAAATTCTGCAGGCGTGTTGACCGTCAAGTTTGAGAACGGCAGCCAATTGATCTTCAGCCGCCAGGAGCCGCTGCGCCAGCTGTGGCTGGCCGCGCGTTCCGGAGGGTTTCACTTCGACTACGACGAAGAAGAAAAACGCTGGTCGAACGACACCAGTGACGAGCTGTTGAGCGAAATGCTTGCACGCATCACCCTGGAACAAGCCGGCGTCGAGCTGGACTTCGACGAGATCTGATCGTGACCCAGCCCGCGCCCGTCCGCCCGCCCAAGCCGCTGTTCAGCAATGTCAGCCCGGCTGTGCCGTCACCTTGTATCAGTTTGTGTCGGCTGGATGAGCAAAAAGTCTGCCTTGGCTGCTTCCGGCATGTGGAAGACATCCGGGAATGGCGCTCCGCCGACGATCAGCGGCGCCGCGTGATCGTCGCCCAGGCCGAGCAACGCAAGGCTGGCGCCTGACCTTCAGGCCGGCCCATCTTGTTTATTTGGTGTGCTGTGGTAGTGTCCGGGTATACCTCAACTCATCGAGGTCCGTGAGAACCCCGCCGTTTATTGGCGGGGTTTTGCTTTTTTGTGCAGAAAAAAAGGAGTCTGCCGCAATCATGACTGCACCTTCCATCATCCTCACCCGTCTCGATGTGCAACGTCTTGAGCAACTGATCGACCGTATGGACGACAAACTGCCAGGCGTCATCGCCCTGCAAGCCGAACTTGACCGCGCCGAAGAGGTGGTTGGCCACGATGAAGTGCCTGCCGGTGTCGTGACCATGAACTCCAGCGTGCATTGCCGTGAGCAAAGCAGCGGCAAGGACTATCACCTGACCCTGGTCTACCCCAAGGACGCGAATGCCGACGAAGGCAAGATCTCGATCCTGGCCCCGGTGGGCAGTGCGTTGCTGGGCCTGCAAGTCGGCCAGCATATCGATTGGCCTGCTCCGGGCGGCAAGACCCTCAAGCTTGAGCTGCTGAGTGTCGAAGGCCAGCCGAAGGACGGCGGCGCATTCGCGCTCTAAACCTCATTCAAGGCCTGGTTGAGCGCCTGCTCCAACTCGGCTTTGTAGCGCAGGTACAGATTGCTTGGGCTTTGAACATCACCGAGTAGGCCGGATAGGTCCAAATCGGTGATGTAGCAACGATAGCGCTCGGTTTCCCGGCGCTGCCCGACGATCTCCTGGGCGACCACAGCAAACAGTTGGTCGCCAAACTCCAGTTCGCAAAACTCCCGCTGATTGCAGTACAGGGTAATCCCCACCTGGCCTGGCGCGCCCTTGCCGATAATCGCCTGCACGTCGTAGAACGGTTTGTTGGCCGGAGTCTGCGGCGCAGGCCGTGGCTCGACCCGACGGGTACGGCCGCCTGCCGATGGCAGCAGTTGGTAATACAGCGTCTGCACCGCCCCCAGTGGCTGCTGCGGGTCCAGCGGTGACAGCGCGTCCCGTCGATAAATGATCGATTGCAGAAAGCGCTGCAAAGGCGCGAGCAAGCTCTGCTCATCATGAAACGGCAGGCGCTGTTGCCAGAGGGCGTTGAACTCGTCGAGTACGTACAGCTCGGCGAAGCCGTCGTTGATGCGGTAGAACACCTGCACACAATCGGCCTGGCCCATGGGCAGCAGTGCTGCCAGGTCGTGGTCTTCCAGGGCCATGGCATCCAGGTGCAACGGGCTGTAGCTGGCCAGCTCCTCGCTGAGGTAGTCCACCAGCGCCTGCTGGCTGGGCAATGACACGTGATTGGCTTGCCCCGGTGCCAGCTCCATGACGTGATAGTGCTGTTGTACCTGGATCAGATAGCGGTGGTTGAGCTGGCTGAGCATCAGGTTTTGCGCGGTATCGAAAATCTCTTCGACCCGCTGGGCAATGAACTGCGCACGGTTGTGACAGAAACAACGCACCCGCAGCCGCGGCAATCGGTCATGCGGTAACTGATTCAGGTAATCGCGCAGGCAATCGAGCAGGGCGTGGGGCCCCTCGTAGCGGCTGACCATCACCTCGTTCCAGCTGTTGAGCGTCACCTGGTCCAGGGTCAGCACCAGGTTTTCCCTGACGCCGGCGTAACTCAGGGAGTCGGTGCGCTCGGTGGTCATCAGGATATTCAAGTCACGGTGATGCTTGAGGGGGTCGACGCCGACGTTGATCAGCAACAGCACCTCCTCGGGTATCGCCGTACGCAGCAGGCGTTCTTCATCGACCGTGGCCAGGGGCAGGGCGACAGTCTGTTGCAGGCTGCCCAGCAGGTTGAACAGCTCGAATTCGCTCAAGTCGCTGGTGCCGGGGTGCAGGGCCAGGCGTGTGCTGCTGTCGATCACGCCGTTGCGATGGCACCAGGTGAGCATCTCCAGCAGGTCGCGGCTGCGTTTGATCGGCGCAAAGTGCTCCCATTCCAGGGCGGTCAGGCTGCCGTTGTACAGGCCCCAGTGAAACTGACCCGGCTCCTTGCGATTGGGCGAATGAACCAGGGTGAGGGTGTCTTCGGCCAGGTCCGGAGCAATCCCTGGGTTGATGAACTCGACCTTGCCGGCCTTGCGTTCGAAGGCCGCGTACAGGCGCCGGCCCAGCACATTGAGGTCGCGCTTGTTGATCAGGCTCACGGTCTGTTCGGTGCGGGCGAACTGGGTCAGGAAGCGATAACTGTAATTGAGCTCATTGACCAGGGCCCGGCGCTCGGACGCGACCTGGCGCACTTTCCACTGGCTGCGGCTGTCGAGCAGGGCCAGTTGCCGCTGGTCCCAGCCCCATTCATTGGCCAGGCGCTCCAGCAGTGCGCGCTGCCAACCGATGGTGCGCTGGCCGGTGGTGAGCTTGCGGTTGACCTTCAGGTACAGGCTGCGCCGCACCAGTTCCAGGCGTTCGGGTTCGTTGCGGCTGCGCAGGTATTCCTCGATGCGGCGGTAGACCACGATATACGGGTCCAGCTCATCCAGATCCAACTGGTTGGCGAACACTGCGCGTTTGAAACGCAGGCTCAGGCACTGCACCTTGGGGTGTTCGCTGGCATACACCTCGGTCAGCAACAGCTTGAGCACCGACTTATAGGGTGACTCGATGCCCTTGAACAGTTGCCACAGGCCGGCGCCGATGAATTCCCCAGGTGGAATATGGGCCAGGTGCCCGAGGTCGAGGGTTTCGTCGGCGCGGATAAAACGTTTGGAAATCAGCGTGTGGGTAAATTCGGCGTAGCGCGCTTCTTCGTAGACCGGTACCAGCCACCAGATCGGCGTGCGCCCGGCCAGCCAGATGGCGGTGCGGTAGAACTCGTCGAGCAACAGATAGTGCTGGCTGGTGCCACAGTCATCCGAACTGAGCTGGGTATCGCGACCGCCCTGTGCAAAGCGGCTCGGTTCGATCAGGAAAAAATGCGCTTCGGCGCCCATGCCCAGGGCCCAGGCTTCCAGCAGTTGGCATTTTTTGCGCAGCTCGCCCAGCTCGGCCTCGCTCAGGTCGGCGGCGTGGCACACCCACACGTCCATATCGCTCTGGTCAGCCTGGGCCAACGTGCCGAGGCTGCCCATCAGGAACAGGCCGTGGATCGGGGTGGGCGGGTTGCCGTGGCGTGGCTTGTAGGAAAACGAGCGGGTCAGGCGCTGGGCTTCGGCCAGGACCTGGGCATCCGGTTCAAAATTCGCCAAGCCGGCCGGCGTACTGCCCGAGACATAGCCCGGCAGCAGCGGGTGATTGACGTGGAAAAACAGCGGCAGCAGCGCCAGCACGCTTTGCTGGCGCGGCGTCAGGCCTTCGACGGCGCGGGCCATGCGGCCGGCATTGAGGGTCAGGAAACGCGAGCGCAGTTGGGCCAGTACCTTGCGGTCAATGCCTTCATCCAAGTCAGGGCGGATTTCATGGGTACTGGTCATGTCGAACTCAACGGCTCGCAGGGCCCGGCGTGGGCAGCCGTGTAGGAGTTTACAGACAGAATCGTAGGAGGTTTAAGGGGAATTTGTTTTTGACGTCAGAATTTTATCGTGCACACGGGAATGCCCGCGGAATCCGTGAACAGAGGATCCCGTGGGCGATACGGTGGATCAGGCGGCTTCTTTGGTGGTAGCGGTAGTCAGAATCGTCAGCAATGTTTGCGCTTGTTCTGCCGCGTCGCGGCCCAGGCTGGTCAGGTAGCCGCCATCTGGCTGGTCGATCAGTTTTTTCTCGAACAGGCGTTTGGCAGCAGCAATGGCAGTGGGAGCGGCGGTCTGATGGACTTTCAGGCCTTCCTGGATATTGCCCAGGTTAAAAAGTGCAAGGATTTCCAGTTCGGCAACCAACTCAGGGGTATACGACATAAGGACTCCAGACGTTCTAGGAATTGTCAGACGCTAGCAGCCCCTAAGGTGAACGTACTTGGGCGAACTGTCCAGTGCGATATGGGCACAGGGGAGGCAAGCCGCACTCCTGTAGGAGCCAGCTTGCCGGCGATGGCGGTTCCAGGGGCCTACTGGTTTTCCGGCGGCAGCTCTGGCAGTGCGCGCAGGGCGGTTTCATACCAGTCGGTGTTGAACGGCCGGTCTTCTTCCAGCATCGCGTCGATTTCCACGGCCAGCACATGGGCCATCAGGTTCAGGATGTCTTCGCGCTCGTAACCCACCAGGGTCAGCTTGTTGAACGTGGCCTTGGCCGCGGGCGGGTTGTCGCTTTCGATCTGGTTTTCGATCGCTTGGGTCAGGGTGGACTCGGCGAACTCTTCGTCGTCGTTGTCGATATCGGTTGGCTCGCTCATGGCTGCCTCCTGTCAGGAAAGGGCGCCAGTCTACCTCCATTCAGCCAGGTGATGCTGCTGGTCAGGCGGCGCATCACGTTCTATAACCTACCCAGCCAACCCCCTGCACGGCCTGGAGGCTTTGTGATGCTCAAGCTCTACGGATTTTCGGTCAGTAACTACTACAACATGGTCAAGCTGGCGCTCCTGGAAAAAGGCCTGCCCTTCGAGGAAGTGGCTTTTTATGCCGGGCAAACCCCTGAAGCCCTGGTGGTGAGCCCGCGCGGCAAGGTGCCGGTGCTGAAGGTCGAGAGAGGTTTTATCAACGAAACCAGCGTGATTCTCGAATACCTCGAACAGACCCAGTCGGGCCC
Organism: Pseudomonas sp. WMBT8; assembly: GCF_050916005.1. Taxonomy (NCBI): domain Bacteria; kingdom Pseudomonadati; phylum Pseudomonadota; class Gammaproteobacteria; order Pseudomonadales; family Pseudomonadaceae; genus Pseudomonas; species Pseudomonas sp. WMBT8. Next base: position 5,890,870 of record NZ_CP188096.1, on the reverse strand, counting down.
GGCCCTGCTGCCAGGCGATGCATTCCAGCGCGCCCAAGTGTTGGCGCTGTGCCGGGAAATCGAGTTGTACATCGAACTGCCGGCCCGCGCTTGTTATGGCGAGGCGTTCTTTGGCATGACGGTACCGCAGGCGATCAAGGACAAGGCCAAGGCCGAGTTGCTGTTGGGGATTGCGTCGCTGGGCCGGCACGGCAAGTTCGCGCCGTATGTGGCGGGGGAGAGTTTTACGCTTGCCGATCTGTATTTTATGTACAGCGTGGACTTGGCGTGTGCGGTCGGTGGGAAGCTGTTTGGCCTGGATCTGCTGGCTGAGTTGCCGAAGGCCAAGGCCTTGCTGAAGAAGCTGCAAGACCTGCCCAACGCCCAGCGAGTGGCGGCGGACAAGGAGGCGGCGATGCCAGCCTTCATGGCGATGGTCGCGGCGAAGAAGTCATAAATGTGGGAGCGGGCTTGTGTGGGAGCTGGGCTTGCCCGCGATGCAGGCACCTCGGTGTGTCAGTGACACTAAGGTGATGTTATCGCAGGCAAGCCAGCTCCCACATTTTGACCGAGTTAAATTGAAGGCTCTGGTCAAAGGTGGGAGCTGGCTTGCCTGCGATGCTTTTAGCGGCTGGCGAGCAGGGCCTGGCCGCGCACCACGGCTGCCTTGACCTGGGCCGGAGCCGTGCCGCCGATATGGTTACGGGCATTGACCGAGCCTTCCAGGGTCAGCACCGCGAACACATCCTGCTCGATCTGGTCGCTGAACTGACGTAGCTCTTGCAGGCTCATTTCCGCCAGGTCCTTGCCGGTGTCGACGCCGTACTTCACGGCATGCCCGACGATTTCATGGCAGTCACGGAACGGCAGGCCACGGCGCACCAGGTAGTCCGCCAGGTCAGTGGCGGTGGAGAAACCGCGCAGCGCCGCTTCACGCATGATCGCGTGCTTGGGCTTGATCGCCGGGATCATGTCGGCAAATGCGCGCAGCGAGTCGCGCAGGGTGTCGGCGGCGTCGAACAGCGGTTCCTTGTCTTCCTGGTTGTCTTTGTTGTAGGCCAGGGGCTGGCCCTTCATCAGGGTCAACAGGCCCATCAGTGCGCCGAATACACGGCCACTTTTACCGCGCACCAGCTCCGGCACGTCGGGGTTTTTCTTTTGCGGCATGATCGAACTGCCGGTGCAGAAGCGGTCCGGCAGGTCGATGAACTGGAACTGTGCACTGGTCCACAACACCAGTTCTTCGGAGAAACGCGACAAGTGCATCATCGCGATGCTGGCTGCTGCACAGAACTCGATGGCGAAGTCGCGATCCGATACGCCGTCCAGGGAGTTGCCGCCCACGGCGTCGAAACCCAGCAGTTGCGCGGTGTACTCGCGGTCGATCGGGTAGGTGGTGCCGGCCAGGGCCGCGCTGCCCAGAGGCATGCGGTTGGCGCGCTTGCGGCAGTCGACCAGGCGCTCGTAGTCGCGGCTGAGCATTTCGAACCAGGCCAGCAGGTGGTGGCCAAAGGTCACGGGTTGTGCGGTCTGCAGGTGGGTGAAGCCGGGCATGATGGTGTCCGATTCACGCTCGGCCTGCTCCAGCAGACCTTTTTGCAGGCGGGTGATTTCGGCCAGGATCAGGTCGATTTCATCGCGCAGCCACAGGCGGATATCGGTGGCCACCTGGTCGTTGCGGCTGCGCCCGGTGTGCAGCTTCTTGCCAGTCACGCCGATGCGGTCGGTAAGACGCGCCTCGATATTCATGTGCACGTCTTCAAGGTCCACGCGCCAGTCGAAGGTGCCAGCCTCGATTTCGCCACGGATGGTGGTCAGGCCATCGATGATGCTGTCGCGCTCGGCATCGGTCAGCACGCCGACCTTGGCCAGCATGGTGGCGTGGGCGATCGAGCCCATGATGTCGTGGCGATAGAGGCGCTGGTCGAAATTGACGGAGGCGGTGAAGCGCGCGACGAAGGCGTCGACGGGCTCACTGAAGCGGCCGCCCCAGGACTGGTTGGTCTTGTCGGTGCTCATGGATTCGCTCGTGATCTGCTTAAAAGAGGGCATGAAAGTGTGCCGCCGATAATAACAGGGTTGTCCGTGGAGGCGTTGATACGCCGCGTCGGCATTTTTATTTGTTTGATGGGTGGCAAAGTGCCTTGCCGTTGGCCGCGTCCGGGATGAGACTGGAGGCGGGAGTGAACGCGGGGGTTTAAACCGGTCGGTTCCTGAGGTAAACAAAGGGTGTTTATCGAGACGATATTTGACGATTGAGCAATGTCGCCTTCGTGAGCGTCTACAGTTGCACTGACAGGGGTGCAGTGCACCAATGCCAGGCGATGAGGTCGAACTCCAGGCTAACCTTAAAGTAGAGGGGGTGTTCATATTGAGTATCAGCAAACCCTATGACGATGCCCTGCGGTATCGGGTTTTGGGCGGTATTGAACAGGTCCGGGTAAATATTGGTGTCGCTCTCGGGGCACTTTTTGCCGCTCACGCTAGTCTTAGCGTGGATCGCCGTGACGGAAGTCACCGCACCTGTCTACGCTATCCTTGTGCGAGACTCACGCAGGAATCCAGCGCAATATGAATGTCCTGATCGTTGATGACGAACCCCAAGCCCGCGAGCGACTGAGCCGTATGGTCAGTGAACTCGAGGGATACACTGCCCTTGAACCGAGCGCGTCCAGTGGCGACGAGGCATTGACCTTGATCGACAGCCTGAAGCCGGACGTGGTGCTCCTCGATATCCGCATGCCGGGCCTTGATGGCCTGCAGGTCGCCGCCCGCTTGAGCGAGCGCGAGTCGCCGCCGGCGCTGGTGTTATGCGCCAGCGACGAGGAGTTTTCTGCCGAGGCCCTGGAGGCCAGCGGTGTGAGCTTCCTGGCCAAACCGGTATCAGCCGATGCCCTGCTCAAGGCCTTGAAGAAAGCCGAGCGGCCCAATCGCGTGCAACTTGCCGCCCTGACCCAGCCCGCGGCGCAAAGTGGCAACGGCCCCCGCAGCCATATCAGTGCCAGGACTCGCAAGGGCATCGAGCTGATTCCCGTGGACCAGGTGATTTATTTCATTGCCGATCACAAGTACGTGACCTTGCGTCACGAGCACGGTGAAGTGCTGCTCGATGAGCCGCTCAAGGCCCTGGAAGACGAATTTGGCGAGCGTTTCGTGCGTATCCACCGCAACGCGCTGGTGGCCCGCGAACGCATCGAGCGTCTGCAGCGCACGCCCCTGGGCCATTTCCAGCTGTTCCTCAAAGGGCTCAACGGCGACGCATTGATCGTCAGCCGGCGCCACGTCGCAGGCGTGCGCAAGATGATGCAGCAGCTTTAGCCCGAAGGCTGTAGCGACCTGCATGCCCCAATTGCGGTGCGCTGCGGCCAGGGAGGCCCCGCACTTGCTGATTCAAATCAAGGCGGTTCTGCCTGAGCTGTTATTATCTGCCGTATCTATTCAGTACGGATTGATCCATGTCCTCTCGCGAAATCCGCATCGCCACCCGTAAAAGCGCCCTGGCCTTGTGGCAGGCCGAATACGTCAAAGCCCGCCTTGAGCAAGCCCATCCTGGCCTCACGGTGACCCTGGTGCCCATGGTCAGTCGCGGCGACAAGCTGCTCGACTCGCCGCTGTCGAAAATCGGTGGCAAGGGCCTGTTCGTCAAGGAGCTGGAAACCGCTCTGCTGGAGAACGAAGCCGACATCGCCGTGCACTCGATGAAAGACGTGCCGATGGACTTTCCCGAAGGCCTCGGCCTGTATTGCATCTGCGAGCGTGAAGACCCGCGCGATGCCTTCGTGTCCAACACCTACGCCTCCCTCGATGAATTGCCGCAGGGCAGTATCGTCGGCACCTCCAGCCTGCGTCGCCAGGCCCAGTTGCTGACCCGTCGCCCGGACCTGCAGATCCGCTTCCTGCGGGGCAACGTCAATACCCGCCTGGCCAAGCTGGATGCCGGCGAGTACGACGCGATCATCCTGGCGGCGGCTGGCCTGATTCGCCTGGGCTTTGAAGACCGCATCACCTCGGCCATCAGTGTCGAGGACAGCCTGCCGGCCGGTGGCCAGGGAGCAGTCGGTATCGAATGCCGCACCGCAGACTGGGAAATCCAGACGCTGCTCAAGCCTCTGGATCACCACGACACTGAGGTTCGTGTCACCGCCGAACGCGCCCTGAACAAACACCTCAATGGTGGCTGCCAGGTACCGATTGCCTGCTACGCGGTACTTGAGGGTGAGAACCTGTGGCTGCGCGGCCTGGTGGGCGACCCTGACGGTGGTTTGCTGCTCACCGCGCAAATCCGCGGGCCACAAGCCGAAGCCGCGAGCCTGGGCGTGCAGGTAGCCGAAGAGCTCCTGGCAAAAGGCGCCGGCGCCATTCTGCAAAAAGTCTATGGCGAGGCCGGCCCGCAGTGACCGGCTGGCGTGTGCTGCTGACGCGGCCTGCCGAGGATTCGGCAGCCTTGGCGGCCTCGTTGTCCGAAGCCGGTATCTTCAGCAGCAGCCTGCCGTTGCTGGAAACCCAACCCTTGCCCATCACTGCTGAACACCGGGCGGTTTTTCAGGGCCTGGATCGCTATTGTGCGGTGATCGTCGTGAGCAAGCCGGCCGCACGCCGGGCGTTGCACTTGCTTGATCGATACGCGCCAGCAGTGCCGGCCTTGCCGTGGTTCAGCGTTGGTGCGGCAACGGCCCAGGTCCTGGCTGAGCATGGCCTTAACGTGAGCTACCCCGAGCTTGGGGATGACAGTGAGGCCTTGCTTGCATTGCCCAGGTTGCGCGAGGCTGTCGCTGTTGACCATGCGCGGGTATTGATCCTGCGCGGGCAGGGTGGGCGAGAGCTGCTGGCTGAGCGTTTGCGCGGCCAAGGTGCTAGTGTCGATTATCTGGAGTTGTATCGTCGGTTTCTGCCGGCCTACGACCCGGATGTGCTCGCCCAACGCATTGCAGTGGAACGCTTGAACGGCCTGGTGGTCAGCAGTGGGCAGGGTTTTTTGCATCTGCAAGGCCTCGCCGGTGCCCATTGGCCACGCGTGGCCCAGTTGCCGTTGTTCGTGCCCAGCCCACGAGTCGCCGAAATGGCGCGGGCGGCGGGCGCGGAAAAAGTTGTGGATTGCCGTGGTGCCAGTGCCGCGGCTTTGCTAGTGGCGTTACGGAGCCAGCCCGTTCCCACTCTCTAATAACGCAAAGGATGGACACGTGAGCGAAACAGCCTTGCCTAAAGATGAAGCTCAGCCCGCGCTCGATGCGCCTGTTGAGACCCCGATCACTGCGCCTCGCCGTGGCAATGGCCTGGCGATCCTCGCTCTGCTGCTTGGTGCCGCCGGTGTTGCGGCTGGCGGCTGGGGGCTCTGGCAGGTCCGGGCCTTGCAAGCGAGCAGCCAGCAACAGTTGGGGCAGGTGCGCACCCTGGATGAACAATCCCAGGGCATCGCGCAGGCGCAACAGCAGTTGGCCGCACGTCTGGCACAATTGCCCGGTGCTGATGAGCTGGAGGAACGCCGCCGGTTGGTCGCGCAATTACAGGGCGACCAGCAGCGCCTGAACCAGCGTCTGGAAACCGTACTGGGTGCCAGCCGCAAGGACTGGCGCCTGGCCGAGGCCGAGCATCTGCTGCGCCTGGCCAGCCTGCGTTTGTCAGCGTTGCAGGACATCAACAGTGCCCAGGCGCTGGTGCAGGGCGCCGATGAGATCCTGCGCGAGCAGAGCGATCCGGGTTCGTACGCCGCCCGCGAGCAATTGGCCAAGAGCCTGGCGGCGTTGCGCAGTGTCGAGCAGCCAGATCGTACCGGGCTGTACCTGCAACTGGCGGCGCTGCGTGACCAGGTGGTGCAACTGGCGGCCGTGTCCCCGGAATATCAGCTGCAAGAAAGCCCGCAAGGCCTTGCGACTACCGACACTGACAATCGCTGGAGCCAATGGTGGGAGCAGATTTCCCGCTACTTCCGTATCGACTTCAATCCCGACGATAACATCCGCCCGTTGCTGGCAGGCCAAGGCCTGAACCAGGTGCGCCTGGCCCTGAGCCTGGCGCTGGAGCAGGCGCAATGGGCCGCACTCAATGGCGAGCCGGCGGTATACGCCCGAGCGCTGGGCGAGGCGCGCAGCGTGTTGCAGGGCAACTTCAACCAGGACAATCCGCAAAGCCAGGCCATGCTGGCGCGTATCACCGAGCTTGAGCCCAAGGCCGTCTCGGTGGTGACCCCGGACCTCGCCGCGAGTTTGTCTGCGGTGCAGGCTTACCTTGAACGCCGCCACCTGTCTGCCGATGAAGCCAAGGCTTCAGCCGGTAAGCCGGCGACCCAGGAGTAAAGCCGATGAAGCGTTTCTATGTGATCCTGGTGCTGGCGATAGCTCTCGCCCTGGCGCTGGCGGTGGGCATCTCGAAACACACCGGCTATGTGCTGATCAGCTACCCCCATGTGCTGCATTATGAGTCCGGCCTGTGGTCGACCCTGGTGGCGGTGTTTGTCGTCGGCCTGGCGATCTATCTGCTGCGGGTACTGCTGGGCCTGGTGACGACTTCCGGTGGCGTGGTCAACCCGTGGTCGCGGCGCAATCGCAGTCGACGGGTGCAAGTCGCTATTGAACAAGGGCAGATGGACCTGGCGGAAGGCCGCTGGGCCAGTGCCGAGCGGCACCTGCACCGCGCGGCGGAAGCCGAACGCCAACCATTGCTGTATTACCTTGGCGCAGCCCGGGCGGCCAACGAGCAGGGGCGTTATGAAGAGTCCGACAGCCTGCTGGAGCGCGCTTTGGAGCGTCAGCCCCAGGCCGAGCTCGCCATCGCCTTGAGCCACGCGCAGTTGCAGATGGACCGTGGCGACACGGATGCGGCCCTCGTGACGCTGCAGGCCATGCATGAGCGCCATCCGCACAACGCCCAGGTCTTGCGCCAGCTCCAGCGCTTGCACCAGCAGCGCGGTGACTGGTCCTCGGTGATCCGGCTGTTACCGGAGCTGCGCAAGGACAAAGTGCTGCCCGCCCCCGAGCTGGCGGATCTGGAGCGCCGGGCCTGGGGTGAAAACCTGAGCTTGGCGGTACAGCGTGAAGAACAGGGCGAGGCGGGCCTGCAATCCCTTGAGCGGGCCTGGCAACAATTGACCTCGGCCCAGCGCCAGGAGCCCCAGTTGGTGTTGGCCTATGCCGAGCAATTGCGCCAATTGGGCGCCGATGCCAAGGCCGAAGAGGCGTTGCGTGTTGCGCTCAAGCGTGGTTACGACAGTCACTTGATCAGGTTGTATGGCCTGCTGCGCGGTAGCGATCCGGCACGCCAGCTGAAATTCGCCGAAGGTTGGCTCAAGGACCATCCGGGGGACGCCAGTCTGTTGCTGACGCTGGGCCGGCTCTGCCTGCAAAACAGTCTTTGGGGCAAGGCGCGGGACTATCTGGAAAGCAGCCTGCAAGTGCAACGCAACCCCGAGGCCTGCGCCGAATTGGCGCGATTGCTGGCGCAGTTGGGTGACACCGAGCGCAGTAATCAATTGTTCCAGGAAGGCCTGGGGTTGTTGGATAGTCGCCTGCTGGCTTCGCCGCTACCGGTGCCTGCACGGGTTTAACGTAGGATGTTTTGAAGGGTTGGCTCGGAAGCATCTGGTAACCAGCCCTTCAAAATCCCTGGGTTTTCTCGATTTCAGGGGCTTGAGGTGGTTTCCCACACCGGGCCACGTAAAGTCGCCTGCCCTCTGACGGGATATCCCTGCTATCTCGCGGAAGCGTCTGCTCCAGCGCGTATTGAAAGGGGTAAGGTCTTTCCTCTACCGTAACTACCTATCTCTTGCGTTGCGGATAAACAATGTCTTTGGCCCCCTCACGCTCCTTGTTCTTCCTGGCGTTCATGGCCGGTGTGCTGACGTTGGGCGCGTCTTTTTATCTGGAATACGGGGCTCTGCTGCGACCTTGTTTCCTGTGCCTGATCCAGCGCAGCCTGCTGGCGGTGTTCACCCTGATTACCCTGATAGCAACGCTCCATGGCCCCAGGCGCGTGGGCATTTACCTGTACTGGGCGGCGAGCATGGGTTGTGCGCTGCTCGGCGCAGTGACAGCGGTGCGCCAGGTGCTGTTGCAGAACATCCCGCCTGACCAGATGCCCAACTGCTGGCCGAGCCTGGAATACATGATCGAAAACCTGTCGCTGGGGCAAGCCTTGCAACTGGCATTCAAGGGCACCGTCGATTGTGTGGAAATCAACTGGACGCTGTTCGACTTGAGCATCCCGGAGTGGAGCCTGCTGTTCTTCGTGGCCATGCTCATCCTGGGGGCAACGCAGTTTTCGCGTTTGTTGCCCGGCCCGGGTTTGCGGTTCGTGAAGCACTGATTGGGTGTGTTGGCTCGTAGGATGGGATTAAACACTTGTATGAACTTTCTGGTCTGCGTACCTTGAAGCCATAGTCACGCGGGCATAATCTGGCCCGCACGCGTTATTGAAACAGTTTGTTCGATGCGGCGTTGTCCGCTTGCCGCTTATCCTCGACGTATTGCGCGGGCAAAAGCGGCACCGCCCATAAGGGAAGAGATCATCATGTTGGAAAGTTGTCAGAATGCTCAGGAACGCTGGGGTGGTGTGCATAAGCTGATCGACAGCTGGTTGAAAGCACGTCACGAATTGGTTCGGGCCTTTGATGCTCTTGGTGAGAAACCCGAGGCTCTGGCTGAGAACCGCAAGCCTCTGCAGGAGTTCTGTGGGGTCTTGGTGGACTACGTCTCGGCAGGGCACTTCGGGGTGTATGAGCAACTGACCAAGGAGGCCGAGGCCTTTGACGACCAGCGTGGCCTGGACTTGGCCAAGACCATTTACCCGCGCATCGACGTCATCACCGAAAAGCTCCTGGCTTTTAACGACCTCTGCGACAAGGGTGAGTGCGTTGCCGCAAAATTCAAAGAGCTGGGCGGCTTGCTCCATGAGCGTTTCGAGCTGGAAGACTGCCTGATCGAAGTGCTGCACAACGCCCACAAGGAAGAGCCTGCAACCCAGGCTTGAGCCTTCGCCGCGAGACAAGAAAACGGTGCGCATGGCGCACCGTTTTTCGTTGGGGTCAGGCTCCGGTTGCGAGCAACTCAATCTCGAAAACCAGTGGCGTGTAAGGTGCTATCAACTCACCTGCGCCGTCTGCGCCATAGGCTTGTGCCGATGGAATCACCAGGCGCCACTTCGCGCCCACCGGCATCTGCTGCAACGCGCTTTGCCAGCCGTTGATCACACTGTCCAGGCGAAACCATTGGGGCTGGGCACTCTGGTCGAAAATCGTGCCATCGGGCAATCGCCCCACATACGTCACTTGAACCCGATCATGGGCGCCCGGCTTTTTCCCGCTGCCGGGGGTAAGTTCCGTGAGCAAGATACCGTCGGCCAATTCACGCACGCCGGTCCGGGTTTTTTCCGTGGTCATGAATTGTTGTTCGGCGGCGAGGGCCTTTTCGCTTTGCGGCACTTGGGTCTCGTTGCTGGCCTGCGCTTCGTGCTGGGCGAGAATCTGTGCGATGCGTGCCTCATCCAGTGCCAGGGGCTTGCCTTGATAGGCTTGTTTGAGACCGTCGAGCAAGGCCTGGATCTGCAGGTCGGGGACTTCCTGGCGCAGGCGCTCACCCAGGCTGGCGCCCAGGCTGTAGGCCAGATCGTGGCTGTCTTTGGACGCCGCCGGTTCAGTTGCATTGGCCACTGAAATCGACAAACCCAGGATGAAAAAAAGGTAACGCGACATGGGTATTCTCCAGCCGAAAGTGCGGTGGATTATGCCAGTGTGAGGGGGTAAAGAATGGAGTGGTTTTTCGTTATATCGATAAGAATTTTTGTGCGGTGCAACGCAACGCATTCGATACTGTCAACATGCCCTAGCGGCGGTAAGAGCAGAGGGCTAGTATGAGCCGCACCCACGTCAGCCAGGAGGTAAACCATGTCGGCCAAACAGAAGCCTGTTAATACCCCGTTGCACTTGCTCCAACAACTCTCGGGCAGCCTGCTCGAACATTTGGAAAGCGCTTGCTCCCAAGCCTTGGCTGATGCAGAAAAATTGCTCGCCAAGCTGGAAAAGCAACGCGGCAAGGCGCAAGAAAAACTGCATAAATCCCGTACCAAACTGCAAGACGCCGCAACCGCCGGCAAAGCCAAGGCGCAAACCAAAGCCAAGGGCGCCGTGAAAGAACTTGAGGACTTGCTCGATGCCCTCAAGGATCGTCAATCCGAAACCCGCACCTACATCCTTCAACTCAAGCGCGATGCCCAAGAGAGCCTGAAATTGGCGCAGGGTGTTGGTCGTGTGAAAGAAGCGGTGGCCAAAGTGCTGAGCACTCGTACACCGGCCAAGGCCGTTGCGGCCAAGGCGCCGGCCAAAGTTGCGGCTAAGCCTGCTGCTAAAAAAGCGCCTGCGAAACCAGCTGCCAAGCCAGTTGCCAAAACCGCTGCTGCGAAACCAGCCGCTAAACCAGCTGCCAAAACCGCTGCTGCGAAACCAGCCGCTAAACCAGCTGCCAAAACCGCTGCTGCGAAACCAGCCGCTAAACCAGCTGCCAAAACTGCTGCTGCGAAACCAGCCGCCAAGCCAGCTGCCAAAACCGCTGCTGCGAAACCAGCCGCCAAGCCAGCTGCCAAACCTGCTGCTGCGAAACCAGCCGCTAAGCCAGTTGCCAAAACTGCTGCTGCGAAACCAGCCGCTAAGCCAGTTGCCAAAACTGCTGCTGCAAAGCCTGCCGCTAAACCAACTGCCAAAACTGCTGCTGCGAAACCAGCCGCCAAGCCAGCTGCCAAAACTGCTGCTGCAAAGCCGGCCGCTAAGCCAGCTACTAAAACTGCTGCCGCAAAACCAGCCGCCAAGCCAACTGCCAAACCTGCTGCCGCAAAACCAGCTGCCAAACCTGCTGCTGCAAAATCAGCGGCTAAACCTGCTGCTGCCAAGCCAGCTGCTGCAAAGCCAGCCGCCAAACCAGCTCCAGCAGCCGCCAAGCCTGCTACCCCTGCCGCTCCAGCCGCTACCACCGCACCGGCCAGCAACACGCCTGCCCCGGCAGCACCCGTCACCACCCCAACCAGCGCTTCCTAAGTGCCGGTGGCCGCGGCGCGCAGCTGATGCAGCGCGTCGTGGTCGAGGTTGGCGGCTTCGGTCGCCAGTCCTTCAAGCCATGTTTGATCCGTGGCTCGTTCCCCTGTTGGCCAACCCTTCGCCAGCGCCTCCAGGCGTAACAGCAACTGCCGTTCGGCTTCCAGCTCCAGGGCCTTGACCCGCTCGCGCAAAGCTCCCAGTTCCACATCCTGCTGCGCCATAGCGCGCCATTGCGTGCGCACCTTGCGCAAGGGCTGTACGACATCTGCCTGCCAGGGGTCGGCAATTTCCCGTAGTGCCAGCACACGCGCAGGTTCGGGTGCGACGCCACGCTGTTCCAGCCACAGCCCGCACAACAACAGACACACATTCGCCCCTTGTTCCTGCAAGCGCAGGCAGGCATCTTCAGCGCCCGCACGGGCGTAGGTCGAGAGGGCAAAGCTCCACAGGTCAGCGCACATGTTCACACCCAAGCCAGCGGTCAACGAAGCTGGTAGACTCCGCCGCCATTATGATCCGACTTCAAAGCCTAACATTACAGCGTGGCCCGCAACGTCTTCTTGAAGACGCCGAGCTGACCCTGCACGCCGGTCACAAAGCCGGCCTGATCGGTGCCAATGGCGCCGGAAAATCCACGTTGTTTGCCCTGTTGCTCGGTGAGCTGACCCCGGATTCCGGGGATTGCCTGCTGCCGGCCGACTGGCGTATCGCCCATATGCGCCAGGAGATCGACACCCTGGACCGCATCGCGATCGACTATGTGCTCGATGGCGACCTGCGCCTGCGCCAGGTGCAACACGACCTGGCCGAGGCTGAGAAAGCCCAGGACGGTGCCGCCCAGGCCCGCCTGCACTCGGAACTCGACAGCGCCGACGGCTACACCGCGGACGCCCGCGCGCGCAAAATGCTCGCCGGCCTTGGGTTCACCAACGAACAGATGGATCGCCCGGTCGCCGACTTTTCCGGTGGCTGGCGCATGCGCCTGAACCTGGCCCAGGCGCTGATGTGCCCCTCGGACCTGTTGCTGCTCGATGAGCCGACCAACCACTTGGATCTCGATGCGATCCTGTGGCTGGAGGATTTCCTCAAGAGCTACCCCGGCACCTTGTTGCTGATTTCCCACGACCGGGATTTCCTCGACGCCGTGGTCGATAACATCGCCCATGTCGAGCAAAAGAAAATCACCCTCTATCGCGGCGGCTACACCGCGTTCGAGCGGGCCCGTGCCGAACGCCTGGCCCAGCAGCAACAGGCTTTCGAGAAGCAGCAGGCGCAGCGTGCGCACATGGAAAGCTACATCGCCCGGTTCAAGGCCCAGGCCACCAAGGCCCGCCAGGCCCAGAGCCGGATCAAGGCCCTGGAGCGCATGGAAGAACTGTCGGCGGCCCACGTCGATTCGCCGTTCGACTTTGTGTTTCGCGAGTCGGTGAAAATCTCCAGCCCCTTGCTCGATCTCTCGGATGCACGCCTGGGTTATGGCGACAAAACCATCCTGGAGAAGGTCAAGCTGCAGCTCACCCCGGGTGCGCGCATCGGTTTGCTCGGCGCCAACGGCGCGGGCAAATCGACGCTGATCAAGAACCTGTCAGGCGAGCTGCAACCCCTGGCCGGGCGCCTGACCCGTGGCGAGAACCTGGTGGTGGGCTACTTCGCCCAGCATCAACTGGACTCCCTCGACTCCAAGGCCAGCCCGCTGTTGCACTTGCAGCGCCTGGCGCCAACCGAGCGCGAACAGACCCTGCGTGACTTCCTCGGTGGCTTCGACTTCCGTGGTGCACGCATCGATGAGCCGGTGCTGAATTTCTCCGGCGGCGAAAAAGCCCGCCTGGCCCTGGCCCTGATCGCCTGGGACCGGCCCAACCTGCTGCTGCTCGACGAACCGACCAACCACCTGGACCTGGAAATGCGCCTGGCGCTAACCATGGCCCTGCAGGAGTTCAGCGGGGCGGTACTGGTGGTGTCTCACGACCGCCACTTACTCAAGAGCACCACCGACAATTTCCTGCTGGTGGCCGATGGCAAGGTGGAAGAGTTCGACGGCGACCTGGACGACTACGCCCGTTGGCTGACTGACTATCGCCTGCGTAACGCGCCGGTCAGCAACACCCCGGTCAACCCGGACAAGACCGACAAGAAAGCCCAGCGCCAGGCCGCCGCTGCCCTGCGCCAGCAGTTGGCGCCGCACAAACGCGAAGCCGACAAGCTCGAAGCCGAGTTGGGCAAGGTCCACGAGCGCCTGGCCAAGATCGAAGCCAGCCTCGGCGACAGCGCGGTGTACGAAGCGGCCCGCAAGGATGAACTGCGCGACTTGCTGGCCGAACAGGCCAAGCTCAAGGTGCGTGAAGGGCAATTGGAGGAAACCTGGATGGAAGCCCTCGAATTGCTCGAAGGCCTGCAAGCGGAGCTGGAGGCGCTGTCCTGATGGAAGCCTTGCAACTGCCGCTGCCAGCGCAATGGATCGAACCGGTGTGGGTCGGCGTGCAAATCCTGCTGATCCTGCTGGCCGGCTACCTGGCCCAGCGCTTCGTCGCCAAGGGCCTGACGCGGCTGGGCGAGCGCTACCCGTTCCCGCCACAACTGCTGATGCCCCTGCGTGGCGGCCTGCGCTGGCTGATCATGGGCAGTGCGCTGATCTTCGTCCTCGAACGCCTGGGCGTGTCGGCCACCGTGCTGTGGACTGCGCTCTCGGGTTTTGTGGCCGTGGCGGCAGTGGCGTTCTTTGCCATGTGGTCGGTGCTGTCCAACCTGCTCTGCGCGATCCTGATTTTTACCGTCGGCCCGTTTCGCCTGGGCGATGTGGTCGAGCTGGTGGACACCGTCGACAAGCCTGGCGTCAAAGGCCGGGTGATCGCGATCAACCTGCTTTACACCACGCTGATCGAAGTGGCCGAGGCGGGCACCGACAGCGCGGTGGTGCAAGTGCCCAACAGCCTGTTCTTCCAGCGTTCGGTACGCCGCTGGCGCGGTAGTGATATCAGCCCCTTGCCTTAAAATTCTCTAGCCAGCCCTCGGCCCTCGGAGTTAGCTTAGTGCTCACAACGAATTTGCTACGAGGTGTGTAATGGCGCTCGACACATGGCTGGCCTTTTTCCTGGCCAGCTGGATCATCAGTCTCTCCCCCGGCGCGGGCGCCATCGCCTCCATGTCCAGCGGCCTGCAATACGGTTTCCTGCGCGGTTACTGGAACGCCATCGGCCTGCAATTGGGCCTGGCGATGCAGATTGCCGTGGTGGCGGGCGGCCTGGGCGCCATTCTTGCGGCGTCTTCTACCGCGTTCTATGCGATCAAGTGGTTTGGCGTGGCGTACCTGGTGTACCTGGCCGTCAAGCAATGGCGCGCCTTGCCCATGGACATGAGCGATGACGCGGCCGTACGCCCGATCGGCAAGCCGATGGCGATGATGTTCCGTGGTTTCTTGGTCAATGCCAGCAACCCCAAGGCCCTGGTCTTCATGCTGGCGGTGCTGCCGCAGTTTGTGAACCCGCAGGCACCGCTGCTGATCCAGTACCTGATCCTCGGCGCGACCATGATCGGCGTGGATATGGTCGTGATGGCCGGCTACACCGGGCTGGCGTCGAAGGTACTGCGCCTGTTGCGCACACCCAAGCAGCAAAAACGCGTGAACCGTACGTTTGCCGGGCTGTTCGTGGGCGCGGCGGGTTTCCTCGCCAGCCTGCATCGCGCAACGGCCTGACTGAATAAACCCAATCAAAACTGTAGGAGCTGGTTTGCCGGCGATAGCGGTGTATCAGCCAGCATATATTGCACTGACCCATCGCTATCGCCGGCAAGCCGGCTCCTACATTGGTTTTGGGTTCAGTGCAGGATCTTCGGCGCCTCATCCCTTGGCAGGTTATTGCGCAACGCAGGCTGGCCGGGCTCTTGATACCCGCCGCCCAACTGCTCTTGTAGCTGGCGCGCCACATCTTCACCCAGGGTTTTCGACACTTCCTTCACCACCCGTGGCCGGCTCAGGCTCACGCGCACGTCGCGACTGCTCACCAACTTGGTGTCCTGGCCTTCACCCATGGCGGTAAATGCCGAGGTGATCTCGTAGGTACGGGTGTTGATCAGGCTGAAGTCCGCCACGACCGCCAGCCCCAGTACCGCTGAATAGCTGTTGGTGCGATCCAGGGCGTTGATGTCCTGGGTGAAGTCGATATCCGACAAGGTGCCAAACAACACATAGTCGGCGCCCTTGAAGTGGCCGGCCTTGATCCGCTTGATCACGTCGTACACATCGCCTTTGGCCTCGCTGGTGTAGGGCGTGCCCTGGACCAGTTGGAACTGGCGCGACTTGAGAATCTCGCCCTTGATATCGCCGCTGAATTTGCGCAGCTCGCTCTGTTCGATGTAGCTGTTGCGGCTCTCGAACTCGGTGTAGCTGGACGCACCGCTGGCGTTGTACGGGCTGGCCTGGAAGTTATTGCTGGCCGCGACGGCGTGGATGTATTGCTCCACCCGCGCCTCGTAGGCCAGGTCCGTGACCGCGATTTTCGGCGCCGCCCAGGCGCCAAAGCTGCACAGCAGGGCGATGATGCCGATCCATGGGCCCATGGCTTAGCGCTCCGTGGTCTTGCGGATTTCTTTTTCGTCCATCCATTCCGCCAGGCCGCTTTCGACGTCGACCAGTTGCAGGCTGAACTTGTAGAACACGTCCTTGTAGTCGGCGCTGCGCTTGACGATGGAGCTGATGGAACCTTCCAGGCGGTACTTGGCGGCGACCATGTTGCCGGTCTTGCTGACCGTGGACTTCTTGTACAGGCCGCTCTGGTTTTGCAGCTTGAGCTGGTCGACCTGGCTTTGCATATCGGTGTTGTCGCTGGCGAAGCGGGCGGTGCCGGTCTTCATCAACTGGGTCTTGATCGAGGTGGTGATCTCGCGGGTATCGATGTACTCGCTGGTCTTGTTCTTCACGTCATACACCTGCACCACCGGGCGGCCCTGGAGGATGCCGGACTGCGCCAGGGAGCGGGTCATGCTTTCAGCGATCATCTGCAGGTCGGTGGAGCCGAACTCGTTGGTCACCAGTTCCACGGCCTTGGTGTCGCCATAGCTGATGTTTTTGCCGCCGATGACCGGCGAGGTGTTGGCGCAGCCGCTGGCCAGGACGGCGATCACGGCGAGGAACGAAAAGCGTGCAAACATGGGAAGGTCTCTCGAAAACTGAATAGGGGCCAGGCTCAAGGCGTCTTGACTTCAAGGCGGAAGTCGGCGGCCTGGGGCAGGTTGGCGATGGCCGGCAGGAAGGTGGCCTGGTTGGCGTAGAGGTTCAGCACTTTCCAGGTTTCTTCGTCGCCCACCGGGAAGCCATCGGCGCCCAGCCAGGCGAAGCGGTAGTACATCATCTGATTGCTGCTGGTGATGTTGCTCAGTTGCACTTTGGCTGTCAGGAAGCCGTTTTCGCGGGCCACCCGAATGGCGCCGACGGCGATGCCCTTGAACTTGCCCATCACCACGACTTTGCTCGCGGCGCTGCCAGGTGCCGGCGGCGGGGTGGCGCAGCCGGCGAGGAAGATCAGCGCCAGGGCGCCGAGGATGAAATGACGCATAGCGTGCTCCTTAAGGTTGTTTGAGGCTGGCGACGGCCTGGGCCGGGTTGCTCGCGACCACATGGGCCGCCAGGCCGCTGGCGAAGACCTGGTTGCCGACCACCCGCAAGGTGATCACCTGGTGGCGTTGTTCGGCCTTGACCGTCACCAGGCTGCCGCCCAGGGCATTGGGCAGGCTCACCTGGTGCTCGCCACGCTTGAGGCGCAGGCGCGTGACCTGGGTGACGTCCGGCAGGGTGCGCCAGGTGCGGGTGTCGGCGCCCTCGGTGACGGCGGAGGCGATGCCCAGCACCAGGCCGGCCATCGGGTTGGTCTGGTTGAGGTTTTTTTGCGTCACGCCACGGCTGATGGCACGCACGGTCGTGCGCAGGATGATCCCCGGCATGTCGTCGCGCAGGGCGCGGCGTGACATCGCGGTCGTGCTGTTGAGGGCCGTGAGGTTCTGCTGCCGGCCATCGACGCCGATCTGCGCAAAGGTGGCCGTCGAAGTGTCTGGCTTAATCACCGGGAACGACAGCGGTGTGATCACCCAATGCCCGTCGATAGGAATCGGCAACGGCAGGCGGATCGAGTCGCGGGCCGGCGCCAGGCCGCTCTGGACCACGATCAGCACGTCGCTTTCGTCAGCCGCCACGGCAGAAGCGTCCAGATCGAGCAGCGCCTGTTCCAGCAGCGGTGTGTTGGGGCGCAGTTCGGCGGCCTTGCGATAGCCCGGCGCGGCCAGGTCCTTTTCGCCCAGGGCTTCGTAGACGAAACCGGCCAGGTAATGGCTGAACGCGCTCTGGTAGCTGTTCTTCAGGCCCACCACGTCCGGCGCGTCGAGGCTTTCTACCGGGTAGCCACGCAAGTCCTTGAACTGGGTGGCTACGCCCTGGCGCTCGGCTTCGTTTTCGCGCTTGAGGTATTCCCTGTCCCGCAGCTCGGCGATCACCGCTTCGCGTTCGTGGGTTTTCTTGATTTCGGTCCGGGCGCCGTCGAAGTCATTGACCGCCAGCAGATTCAACGCCATCTGGGTGGTGAGCATGACTTTTTCATAGTCATACCCTTCGTAGCGCCGCACCTTGTCATTGACCAGGAAACTGCCGAACTGCGCCAGATAGCGCTCGGTGTCGAACTTGACCGACTCCTCCCACTTGTACACCACCACGTCTGCGCGGTGCCAGGCCGCCTGGCTGCCGGCCAGGTCGCCCTTGGCGCGCAGCAACTCGCCTTTTTCGAAGTAGTAGAGAAGGTCTTTGTCTTCGCTACTGTTGTTCTTTTCCAGCAGGGTCAGCGCGGCATCCACGTTGCCGCTGGCCAACTGCTGGTTGGTGGCTTGCAGTTCCGTGTCGTAACTGCGGAACATCGAACAGCCCGACAGCAGCGTGACTGCCGCGAGGGCAAGGGAGGTAAAAGCGCGAGATGCCATTGAGGTGCTGCTTCCCTGAGCGTAATCGGCCGAAGGGGCTGGTCGGGTCGAATAACCAATCGCAGGAAGCTTTTTCCTACCTATTCCTCATAAAAAGAGGAGCCTAAATGCCGATTCGCGATAACGAAGGCGGCGCATTATAGGCCTCGTTACTGGCAAAACAATGGCTTTTCAGCGGCATTGTTTAAGGTTTGTGCCACTACCCAGGGCACAGATTTCAGCCGCCAATCACTAACGCCTTGAGTCAAACCCATTAACATTCGACAATATGTTACTTCTTGTTTCCATCTGAGATTCATTCATGACTGCCCCCTCCCGTTTTCTCGCCTGGCTGTTGTTGCCAGCGTTGGTGTCGTGCAGCTTCAATCTGCTGGCTGCCACCGCAGAAGGTGCGCCCCAGGCCCTGCATTTGCTGGACTATATTGGCGCCGACTATCCGCCGACGGTGCAGGCGGGCAAGGTGGTCGATGAGTCTGAATACCGTGAGCAGGTGGAATTTCTCGGCGTGTTGCAGGGGCTGGTGGCAGAACTGCCGGACAAGCCCGAGCGTGAGGCGCTGGTCAAAGGCGTCGATGAGCTGCTGGCCGCCGTTACCAGCCATCAGGACGGTAACGCGGTAGCACGCCAGGCCCGGCAACTGGGGGCGCAGTTGGCGGTAGCCTATGAAGTCAGCCAGGCGCCGGCCATTACCCCGGACCCGACACGTGGCGCGCCGCTGTACGCCCAGCATTGTTCGGTGTGCCACGGTGACGCCGGGGCGGGCGATGGCCCGGCCGGTGTCGGCATGACCCCGCCGCCGGCCAACCTGCGCGATGCGCAGCGCCTGGACCGCCTGAGCCTGTATGGCATCTACAACACCCTGGGCCTGGGCGTCGAAGGCACCGACATGCCGTCGTTCGCCGACCAGCTGGATGACCGTCAGCGCTGGGACCTGGCGACCTACATCGCCGGCTTCACCGCCGACCCGGCCGCTGCAAAAAGCGAAAAATCCTTCAACCTGGCCGACCTGGCGCGCCAGACCCCGGAAGAGGTGCTGGCCGCCGAAGGGCCGGACGCCGTCCGGGTGTTCCGCGCCCAGCGCGCGCAGCCGCCGCAGGTCCAGCGTGGTCCGGCGCAGTTGCTGGAGTACACCGCGGCGACCCTGGACAAGAGCCTTGCGGCGTTCCGCAGTGGTGAGCACGAGCAGGCCTACGACCTGTCGGTAGCGGCGTACCTGGAAGGCTTCGAGCTGGTGGAAAGCTCACTGGATAACGTCGATGCCAACGTGCGCAAGGACACCGAGAAAGCCCTGATGGCGTATCGGCAGTCGTTGCAGGACGGATTGCCAATCGAGCAGGTCCAGCAGCGCCTGGATGTGGCCAAGGGCAAACTCACTGAAGCGGCCGGCCTGTTGGGCGGCGACGGCCTGAGCTGGTCGTTGAGCTATATCTCGGGCTTGCTGATCCTGCTGCGTGAAGGGCTGGAAGCGATCCTGGTGCTGGCGGCGATCCTGGCCTTTTTGCGTAACACCGGCCAGCAGTCGGCGGTGCGCAGCGTCAACGTCGGTTGGGCGCTGGCGTTGGTCGCTGGCGCGGCGACCTGGGCCCTGGCGGCGTATGTGATTGACGTCAGCGGCGCCCAGCGTGAATTGCTCGAAGGCTGCACGGCGCTGTTTGCCAGTGTGATGGTGTTGTGGCTGGGGGTATGGATGCACGATCGGCGCCACGCGGCCGCCTGGCAGGACTACATCAAGAGCAGCCTGGTCGGTGGTGGCGGGCGTTTTGGGTTTGCGATCCTGGCGTTCTTCTCGGTGTACCGCGAACTGTTCGAGGTGATCCTGTTCTACGAAACCCTGTGGCTGCAGGCCGGTCCTGCCGGGCATAACGCGGTATTGGCCGGTGGCGCCACGGCGCTGGTGCTGCTGATGGGCCTGGCGTGGATCATCCTGCGCGGTTCGGCGAAGTTGCCGTTGGCACTGTTCTTCGGCATCAACGCGGCGTTGCTGTGTGCGCTGTCGGTGGTGTTCGCCGGGCATGGCGTCAAGGCGTTGCAGGAAGCCGGCATTTTCGGTACCCGGCCGGTGGCGTTCTTTGACTTCGATTGGCTGGGCATCCATGCCGATGCGTACTCGTTGAGTGCCCAGGCCGTGGCGATCATTGCGATTGTGGTGCTGTACAGCCGCAGCCGCTTGGCCGAGAAGCGCCGGGTGGCGGCTTCCTGAAGGTACTTGCGGTCAAATTGTGGGAGCTGGCCAGCTCCCACCTGTTTGATCGGCTTCGCTGGTTCAGTCGTTCTCGTGGGTCAGTTCCAACACCCGGTCCACCAGCTTGTTGATCCCCGATGCCACTTCGCTGATGTTCTTGCCCAGCATATAGGCCGGCGTGCTCACCAGCTTGCGCGCCTTGTCTTCGACGATTTCGTCTACCGCGCATTCCTGGTGGGTCGCACCCATCTTGTCCAGGGCGGCGGCGGTGTCGGCGTCGTTGCCGATGGTGCAGGTCACGCCTGGGCCGTAGATTTTTGCCGCCAGGGCCGGCGAAATGCAGATCAACCCCACCGGCTTGCCCGCTTCGGCAAAGGCTTCGGCCAGTGCCAGTACGTCCGGGTTGACGCTGCAACCGGCGCCTTCGACGGCAAAGTTCGACAGGTTCTTCGCCGCGCCAAAACCGCCGGGCACGATCAGCGCATCGAATTCTTCCACGCGGGCCTCGCGAATGTCCTTCACCTCGCCCCGGGCGATGCGCGCCGACTCCACCAGGACATTGCGCGACTCAGGCATTTCTTCGCCGGTGAGGTGGTTGATCACATGCAACTGCGCGATGTCCGGGGCAAAGCACTGGACCTCGGCGCCGCGCTGATCCAGGCGCAGCAGCGTGATAACACTTTCATGGATTTCAGCGCCGTCGTACACGCCACAGCCGGAAAGGATCACTGCAATCTTTTTGCTCATGGGCATTTCTCCTGATTTATGGCGTTAAATGTCTACTTATTTGTCGCGCATTGCCAATGGGACAACCGGCCACTGCACTAATCTTGGTGTAACAATAATTGACCGGACTGGCCCATGGACTTCGTCCCTTATGCGGTACCGTTTTTCATTGCCCTGATTGTGGTCGAACTGCTGGCCGACCGTTGGCGCGGCGAGCGCAACTACCGGGTGGCCGACGCCATCAACAGCCTGAGCACCGGTGTATTGTCCACCACCACTGGGCTGTTGACCAAAGGCGTCGGGCTGCTGACCTATGCCTTCGCCCTCAAGCATTTGGCGCTGTTCGAGCTGCCGGCCCAGAGCGTCTGGACCTGGGTGTTCGCCTTTGTCTTCTACGACTTCTGCTACTACTGGCTGCATCGCTGCGGCCACGAGCGCAATATCCTGTGGGCGGCGCACTCGGTGCATCACCAGAGCGAGGACTACAACCTCACCACCGCCTTGCGCCAGACCAGCACCGGCTTTTTGCTGAGCTGGGTCTTCTATCTGCCGCTGGCTGTCGTCGGCGTGCCGCTGCTGGTGTTTATCAGCGTGGCGTCGCTCAACCTGCTGTACCAGTTCTGGGTGCATACCCGCCATGTGCCCAAGCTCGGCTGGTTCGAATGGTGCTTCGTCACACCGTCCAATCATCGGGCCCACCATGCACAGAACGCTCTCTACATGGATCGCAACTACGGCGGGGTGTTCATTATTTGGGACCGTTTGTTTGGCTCGTTCCAGGAAGAAGACGAAAACGAGCCGGTGATCTTTGGCGTGACCACGCCTCTGGCCAGTTGGAATCCGCTGTGGGCCAACCTGCAGTTTTATGCACAGCTGTGGAGTGACGCCCGGCGTACCGAAAATGGGTGGGACAAACTGCGTATCTGGTTCATGCGCACCGGCTGGCGCCCGGCGGACGTCCAGGCCAGGTACCCGCTGGCCAAGCCGGACCTGAGCCAGTTCCGGAAATTCGAGGTGCCCCTGGACACGCGCCAGCAGATTTACATCGCCCTGCAATTTGCCGCGTATGTGGGTTTTGGCAGCTATTTGATGAATGTCGGCGAAGGTATGCCGACGGCTGCGCTAGTGTTGGGTTGGAGTGTGATGGCACTGGGCTTGTTTACCCTGGGCGTGGCCCTGGAGAATCGCCCGTGGGCCTTGAAGGCCGAGCTGCTGCGGTTGGGGCTGAATGTGCCGCTCGTGTGGCTGGCGCCGCTGGTCGGGTTGTGGCCCGCCAGCGTGCTGGGCTGGCTGGGGTTGGCCAGCTACAGCCTGCTCAGTGTCATCGGCCTTTACTGTTGCCGGGGCCGGCTTACTCGATTGGCGTCGTAGGCTCGGGCTTTTTCGGCTCGGCCAGTTGTTCCTGCTCCAGCCGGGCTTTTTCGGCCGCGCAGTTTTCCCGGGTCAGGCGGGCGTTGCGGATGCGCCGGCGCAGCCACAAGCCCAAGCCGAGCACTAGCAAGGCGCCGAGGACCCACAGCTCGTACTTCTTGACGCTGCCCAGCATGCCTTCGAGCACGGCGCCAAAGTGATAGGCCGCAGCACCCAGCGCTGCCGCCCAGATCGCCGCGCCGATACCGTTGAGCAACAGGTAGCGCCCCGGCGGGTAGCCGGACAGGCCAATGGCCACGGGCATGACCGTACGCAAGCCGTAGACGAAGCGGAAACTCAGTACCCAGATATCCGGGTGCCGGCGGATATGCTCCAGCGCCCGATCGCCCAGCAGTTGCCAGCGTGGCTTGCGCGCCAACAATTTGCGCCCGTGCTTGCGGCCCATGAAGTACCAGAGCTGGTCGCCGGCGTAGCTGCCGAAGAACGCGACCACCACCACCACGTTGATATCCATGTATCCGCGGAACGCAAGGAAGCCTGCGAGAACCAGGATGGTCTCACCTTCAAAGAACGTCCCCAGGAAGAGGGCAAAGTAGCCAAAGTCATTCAGAAATTGTTGGAGCATTGTCTGGGTGCTGGCGAAATGAACGCGCAGCCTACGCCTTCGTGAACATTCATGAAAGTATCGAGATGTGTCACGAAGTGAACATTTCCTACGTAAAGCATGAATGCGGCTACAGGTCGCATGCCAGTTGGATGAGTAAGCACAACTGTCATTCCTTCGTCATAATGGCCGCTTATAACTGTCACGCTCGCCCGTCAAGCCGGGCTCAGGAGTCTGCCGTGAGCTTTACCCCCGCCCAACGCCTGTTTCCCGCTACCCGCCTGCGCCGCAACCGTCGTGATGATTTTTCTCGCCGCCTGGTCCGTGAAAACGTACTGACGGTGGATGATCTGATCCTGCCGGTGTTTGTGCTGGACGGTGAAAATCGCCGGGAAGCGGTGGCGTCGATGCCGGGTGTCGAGCGCTTGACCATTGATCTGCTGCTCGAAGAGGCGGCGCAGTGGGTTGAACTGGGGATCCCGGCGCTGGCGCTGTTCCCGGTCACGCCGGCCGGGCTCAAGTCCCTGGACGCCGCCGAGGCCTGGAACCCTGAAGGCATTGCCCAGCGCGCAACCCGCGCCCTGCGCGAGCGTTTCCCCGAGCTTGGGGTGATCACCGACGTGGCGCTGGACCCGTTCACCACCCACGGGCAGGATGGCATCCTGGATGAAGAGGGTTATGTGCAGAACGACATCACCGTCGACGCACTGGTCAAGCAGGCGCTGTCCCATGCCCAAGCGGGCGCCCAGGTGGTGGCCCCCTCGGACATGATGGACGGTCGGATCCAGGCGATCCGCGAGGCGCTGGAGCTGGCCGGGCATGTCAACGTGCGGATCATGGCCTATTCGGCCAAGTACGCCAGCGCCTACTACGGCCCGTTCCGCGATGCGGTCGGCTCGGCATTGAACCTGGGCAAGGCCAACAAGGCCTCGTACCAGATGGACCCGGCCAACAGCCACGAAGCCTTGCACGAAGTGGCGGCGGACCTGGCCGAAGGCGCCGATATGGTGATGGTCAAGCCTGGCATGCCGTACCTGGACATCCTTTATCGGGTCAAGGAGGAATTCAAGGTGCCAACCTTTGTCTATCAGGTCAGTGGTGAATACGCCATGCACATGGCCGCGATTCAAAATGGCTGGTTGGGTGAAGGCGTGATCCTTGAGTCCCTTACCGCCTTTAAACGTGCGGGTGCTGATGGCATCCTGACTTACTTTGCCGCCCGTGCCGCCCAATTGCTTAGAGAGCAACAATAGCCCTCACAGGAACACTCGATGAATACCGAAGGACTCACAGAAGTTGCCGTAAAAGATGCGCACCCGGTGGTTGAACAGGTGGCCGAAACCCCGCCGGAGCTTGCGCCCGAGCAGCCTGCCGTGACCGCGGAGCCGGTGGTGGCGGCACCGCCTATCGTGATTCCGAACCTGGACGACAGCAGCCTGTACATCCATCGCGAGCTGTCGCAACTGCAATTCAATATCCGCGTGCTGGAACAGGCGCTGGATGAGTCCTACCCGTTGCTCGAGCGTTTGAAGTTCCTGCTGATCTTTTCCAGCAACCTGGACGAGTTCTTCGAGATCCGTGTCGCCGGCCTCAAGAAGCAGATCACCTTTGCCCGCGAGCAAGCCGGCGCCGATGGCCTGCAGCCGCACCAGGCCCTGGCCCGTATCAGCGAGCTGGTGCACGGCCATGTGGATCGCCAATACGCCATCCTCAACGACATCCTCTTGCCGGAGCTGGAAAAGCACCAGGTGCGCTTCATCCGCCGCCGCAACTGGACCGTCAAGCTCAAGACCTGGGTTCGTCGCTATTTCCGTGACGAGATCGCGCCGATCATCACCCCGATTGGCCTGGACCCGACGCACCCGTTCCCGCTGCTGGTGAACAAGAGCCTGAACTTTATTGTCGAGCTCGAAGGGATCGATGCCTTTGGCCGTGATTCGGGCCTGGCGATCATTCCTGCACCGCGCCTGTTGCCAAGGATCATCAAGGTACCGGAAGAGGTCGGGGGGGCTGGCGATAACTATGTATTCCTTTCGTCGATGATCCACGCCCACGCCGATGACCTGTTCCAGGGCATGAAGGTCAAGGGTTGCTACCAGTTCCGCCTGACCCGTAACGCTGACCTGGCGGTCGACACCGAAGACGTCGAAGACCTGGCCCGCGCCCTGCGCGGCGAGCTGTTCTCGCGGCGCTACGGCGACGCGGTCCGCCTGGAAGTGGCGGACACCTGCCCCAAGCACCTGTCGGACTACCTGCTCAAGCAGTTCAACCTGGCCGAGACCGAGCTGTACCAGGTCAATGGCCCGGTGAACCTGACGCGCCTGTTCAGCATCACCGGCCTGGACAGCCACCCGGAACTGCAATACACGCCGTTCACCCCGCAGATTCCGAAGCTGCTGCAAAACAGCGAGAACATCTTCAGTGTGGTCAGCAAGCAGGACATCTTGCTGCTGCACCCCTTCGAGTCGTTCACCCCGGTGGTCGACCTGTTGCGCCAGGCCGCCAAGGATCCTCATGTCCTGGCCGTGCGCCAGACCCTGTACCGCAGCGGCGCCAACTCGGAAATCGTCGATGCACTGGTCGACGCCGCGCGTAACGGCAAGGAAGTCACGGCGGTGATCGAACTGCGTGCGCGGTTCGACGAAGAATCCAACCTGCAACTGGCCAGCCGCCTGCAAGCGGCCGGCGCGGTGGTGATCTATGGCGTGGTCGGCTTCAAGACCCATGCCAAGATGATGCTGATCCTGCGCCGCGAGGCCGGTGAAATCGTGCGTTACGCGCACCTTGGTACCGGCAACTATCACGCGGGCAACGCCAAGCTCTACACCGACTACAGCCTGCTGACGTCCGACGACGCGCTGTGCGAAGACGTCGGCAAACTGTTCAGCCAGTTGATCGGCATGGGCAAGACGCTGCGCATGAAAAAGCTGCTGCATGCGCCGTTCACCCTGAAAAAGGGCATGCTCGACATGATTGCCCGCGAGACCCAGTTCGCCCTCGACGGCAAGCCGGCGCATATCATCGCCAAGTTCAACTCGCTGACCGATCCGAAGATCATTCGCGCGCTGTACAAGGCCAGCCAGTCCGGCGTGCGGATCGACCTGGTGGTGCGGGGCATGTGCTGCCTGCGTCCGGGCATCGCGGGCGTGTCCCACAATATCCACGTGCGTTCGATCATTGGGCGCTTCCTGGAGCACACGCGGGTGTTCTACTTCCTCAACGGCGGCGAGGAGCAGATGTTCCTCTCCAGCGCCGACTGGATGGAGCGCAACCTCGACAAGCGGGTGGAGACTTGCTTCCCGGTGGAAGGCAAGAAGCTGATCATGCGGGTCAAGAAAGAGCTTGAGAGTTATCTGACCGACAACACCCACAGCTGGAGCCTACAGTCGGACGGGCGCTATGTGCGCAACACGCCGACCGGCAACCAGAACCCGCGCAGTGCCCAGGCAACCTTGCTGGAGCGCTTGGGCAGCCCGGTGCTGACGGTCCGCTGATATCGGCCAGGCCTACACCCCCCACTGAGAAATCGGACAGCACCGTCAGATTTCCCAGGTTGGGGAGCCCAGGCTCCCGCTCCTAGACTGACCTCGGGCTATCAGGCGATAGCCTGTATAGCGCAGTTGAGGAGTTTTCGATGATCGGATCGGGCGTAGGAATCGGGCTTGAAGCCTCGGGTTTTTTTGAGGTGCTGGCCGCACCGCCGAAGGGCTACCGCAGTGCGCAGGCCATGTCGTCCGACATGGCTCGGGCGGCAGTCACTTCAGAGTCGCTGGTGCGCGATTCATTGCAAGGTATCGCCAACATCGACCAGGGTTTGCAGGGTGGCAATGCGTTCCTGCAGGTCAACCCCGATGCACGTGAACAGGCGCGGGCGCGCGATCAGGAGCGTGCCGGCGGTACCGTGCGCGGTTTTTTGCACGGCGTGCCGATTGCCCTGAAAGATGTCTTTGAAACCAGCGGTAAAATGCACACCAGTGCGGGTTCCCGTGCGCTGGTCGGTTCACCGGCGACCAAAAACGCCAAGGTTGTGGACAACCTGCTCAAGGCTGGCGCCGTGATCGTGGGCAAGACCAATATGAGCGAGCTGTCCAACTTCCGCTCCAGCGTGGCGGTCGATGGCTGGAGCTCCCGTGGCGGGCAGACCCTCAATCCCCATCGGCTGGGAGGGCAGGTGGCAGGGTCCAGTTCGGGTTCGGCGGTGGCGGTCGCCCAGGGCCTGGTACCGCTGGCACTGGGCATCGAGACCAACGGCTCGATCATTGCCCCGGCGGCCTACAACGGCGTGGTTGGTTTGAAAACCTCGGTCGGGCTGGTGAGTACCGAGGGCGTCATCACCAGTTCCAGGCTGGACTCGGTGGGCACGTTTACCCGCAGCGTGCGGGATGCTGGCGAAGCGCTCAATGCCATGACCGAAACCACCGGCTACACCGCCGGCCTGACGGCCAATGCCTTGCAGGGTAAGCGTATCGGCTACACCCCGCTGCCTGAGCTGTCGCCGCAGGCCGCCCAGAATCCGGCCCTGCGCGCAGACAGAAAGCACTACGAGGACGCGCTCGCATTGCTCGCGTCCAAGGGTGCAGTCATGGTGCCCATAGGCAGGCTGGACGCGAATGTATCGAATGAGACGTACGATCAATACAGCGACGCGCTGTTTGCTGGGATCAAGCAACGCCTGGAAGGCTACTTGGCCGGCCGGGAAGGGTTGCCCGTGAAGTCGCTGGCTGAGCTGATTGCGTTCAACGAGCGTGACAGGAAAACCGGGGAGCCGGACCAGGCGTTGCTGGAGCACATCAACAGCCTGGACGTGACGGATGAGCAGCGCGAGCAACTGTGGGCGGCCGTCCTGCCGACTTTCAAGGACACCCTCGATAAGCCGTTGAGCGAGCACAGGCTCGATGCCATCGTGTCGAACTTCCGCTCCGACAGTTACTACTTTGCCGCCGCAGCCGGTTACCCCGGCATCTCGGTGCCCTCGGGCATGGATGAGGAGGGTATGCCGACCGCGCTGCACTTTTGCGGCACGGGCAACAGTGAAGCCACGCTGCTCTCGGTTGCACACGGTTATGAACAGGCCTCGCAGGCCATCCGCGAGCCGGCGTTCCGGCCTGGCGTACCGCTGTCGTCCGAGAGGGTCTAGGTGTCAGTGCACGTTCAAGCTGAACCCCACCCGCGTCAGCCACTCGGCTTCCTGGGCGAAATCCGCCTGGGTCAGTTGGTTCTCGTCCAGCCAGTTTTTGGGGAACACCACATCCAGGCTGTCGCCATTGGCGCGCAGGGTGACTTGCGGCATCTGTTGGGTGCCTCGAATGTGATGGAACAGGATCGCAAAGCGCAGTAGGGCGCATAGGCGAATCAGCTTGATGCCCTCGGCGCCGAACTCGGCGAACTTGTCCTTGGGGATATTGCGGCGATGGCCGCGCACCAGCAGCGCCAGCATCTGCTGGTCCTCCCGGGAAAACCCCGCCAGGTCGGAGTGCTCGATCAGGTACGCGCCGTGCTTGTGGTAATGGTAGTGGGCGATGTCCAGACCCACCTCATGGACCTTGGCCGCCCAGCCCAGCAGTTCACGCCAGACCCCGTCTTCCAGGTCCCAATCCTCGGCGACCTGGTCAAAGGCATGCAGCGCCTTGCGCTCGACCCGTGCCGCCTGTTCCAGGTCAACGTGGTAACGCTCCATCAGCGAACCCAGGGTGCGCTCACGCACGTCTTCGTGATGATGGCGGCCCAACAGGTCGTAGAGCACACCTTCACGCAGGGCACCATCGCAATGGTCCATACGCTGCAACTCGAGGGCGTCGAAGATGGCTTCCAGGATCGCCAGGCCGGCAGGGAAGATGGCGCGGCGGTCGGGCTTGATGCCATCGAAGTCGATCTTCTCGGCATCGCCGAGCTTGAACAGCTTGCGCTTGAGCCAGGCCAGGCCTTCGGCATTCACTTCGCCAGTGCCATGGCCGCCGGCCTTCAGGGCCAGGCCGATGGCGCGGATGGTGCCGGATGAGCCGATGGCTTCATCCCAGGTCAGGCGGTGCAGGGCGTGCTCGATGCTCATGATCTCCAGCCGCGCCGCCGTGTACGCCTGGGCGTAGCGGGCCGGGGTGATCTTGCCGTCCTTGAAATAGCGCTGGGTGTAGCTGACGCAACCCATTTGCAGGCTTTCGCGCAGCAGCGGCTCGAAGCGTTGGCCGATGATGAACTCGGTGCTGCCGCCGCCAATGTCGGCCACCAGGCGCTTGCCGGGGGTATCGGCCAACGTGTGGGAAACGCCGAGGTAGATCAGGCGCGCTTCTTCACGGCCGGAGATGACTTCCACCGGGTGCCCGAGGATCTCCTCGGCGCGGCGGATGAATTCGCCACGGTTACGCGCTTCGCGCAAGGCGTTGGTGCCGACGATACGCACGGCGCCCTGGGGCATGCCGTTGATCAGTTGGGCAAAGCGCTTGAGGCAATCGAGCCCGCGCTGCATGGATTCTTCGTTGAGCTTGCGCTCATCGTCGATCCCGGCCGCCAATTGTACCTTTTCGCCGAGCCGCTCAAGGATGCGGATCTCACCGTTCTGGGCCTTGGCCACGACCATGTGAAAGCTGTTGGAGCCCAGGTCGATGGCGGCGATCAGGGACAGATTCTTGGCTTGGGATTGCGGCATGGGTAGGGGATCTCGGTCGATAACCTTGCCATCGTGCCACGATCAAACGCTGGCGCCAACGCGTAGTGCTCGGTGATTTGTCTTACCCCTGCTCTCGATCAAGTTTTGTAGGAAATGTAGGGCAAATTCCCGGGCGGCCTATGACATCTCCCTAGTGGTATGTAGGGGGTTATAAAGTTTTTCAAAAGTTGAAGTGCTTATGCGGTTTCCTACATGGCGGCGTTAATTATGCTGATCTTTAGTTTGCTCCGGACTACTTCTATAGTTGTTAAAAGGGACGGTTGTATTTAACAGGTCTCACAGGGTTTAAGGTGTTGTCTTATATTTATTAGGTGGTGGGCAGGGTGAAACTGTCCTTCGGCAATGATGCCGTGGTGTTATTTATTTATGGCTTTGTGTTTCAACAAGGAACTAAAGATGGGCGGTAAACTGCCCGGTTTAAATAAATAACGCCTGACACTTTCTAACGACAGGTTGATCATGAAAAAAGCATTGGGTTTGACGATGGGCATTATCTGCCTGGCAGCCAGTATCGCTGCCCAGGCAACAAACGTAGCGCAACTGGTGGTGCGGGGGACGATCACTCCCACCTCCTGCAACCTGAGCCTGGGTGGTGGTGGGATCATCGACTACGGGACCATCCGCTCCGGCGAGTTGTCCCAGACCGCCTTCAACCCTCGCGAGGAGCGAACCACCTCGGTGTCCGTCAACTGCGGCAGCACCCCGGCCAAGTTCGCCCTGGCCCTGACCGACCTACAGGCTAGCAGCAAGGTCACCGGGATCCTCGGTGCCGGCTATACCGAGGCGCAGAACTTCGGCTTGGGGGCCGTATCGAACCGGCGTACCGGCGGTTACTCGGTCACCCTGCGCGACCTGAGGTCGTCAGGGGTGGTGTTGAACCCGATCATGCGGTCGGGCACCGGCGCCTGGCAGGTCAGTGATGGCAAAGTCGCGCAATCCCCCAGCCAGTATTCGTGGCGCAATGGCGCGACCATTACTCCGGCAGCCGTTGCCCAACTGACCGGTGTGATTGCGGTCAAGGCGGTCATCAACAAGGCGCAGGACCTGGACCTCACCCGGGATGTCACGCTGGATGGGCGGGCTACTTTAGTACTTAGTTACATCTAAGCACTTATAAAAACAGCCGATATTGCAACGGAAGTTTTCTTGGTACTTCCGGAACTTGTCGGCTGCTTTTGCGTGGGCACTTGTTTGTTATTTGTTTGGGTCGTTGCGGAGAAAACACTGTGAGTTGTTTTTTGAAAGCAAGTGTGACGCTGTTGAGTTGTTCAGCTTTACTGTTTTGCGCAAGTGGCATGGCCTTCGCCGATGGCATGCAGCCCGAGACAACGGTGGTCGTGCTCTATGAAGAAGACGGTGAAGCGACGATCAATCTCAAGAACACCGATCCGGGTCCCGCGTTACTTCACTCGGTGATTGAAAACATCCCGGAAGATCAAGAGCCGCTGCTGGTTGTCACGCCGCCGATTAGCCGGGTCGAAGCCGGTGAAACCCAGTTGGTGCGTTTTATCAGCACCGCCGCTGCGCCGCTCAAGACCCAGCGCTTGAAACGAGTGTCCTTTGAAGGCATCCCCCAGGCCCGCAGCCCCGGCGGGGCGACCATTGGCATCACGCTGCGCCAGAACCTGCCGCTGATCCTGCATCCCAAGGGGCTGGCCAGGCACCAGGCACCCTGGGAACTGCTGAAGTGGAAGCGCCAGGGCAGTGGCCTGGTCGTGCACAACGACAGTGCGTATGTGGTGCGGTTGGCGCTGGAGTTGCAACTGCTGCCGGGCAAACAGCTGGCGACCCTGCCGCGCAGCTACATCCTGCCGGGTGAGACCCTGGCGGTCGCGACCCAGGGCGCCCTTTCCGCCGTCAGCTCGGTGGTCCTGCAGCCGGCGACTGTCTACGGGTTCAGCGTCGACACTTACCAAGCCAATGTGGCCGATCATGGGAATTGACCGGGCGGTGGGCAAGATGACGGGTGGTGCCCGTTGTTCGGGGCTGTTCATGGGCCTGGCCAGCCTTTTCGGGGGGCATGGGGAGGTGGTGGCCATCGAGCTGGGGACGGGGTTTGACCTGGCGGCCCTGACCACCCATGGCATTGATCCAAAAGTCTCGGAATACTTTCGCAGTGCCGCGCGTTTTCGCGAGGGTGTCCAGGTGGTCGGGCTGCGGGTCAATGGCGCCGCATTGGGGTTGGTCGACGCTCGTTTCGACTACCAGGGCCAACTGTGCTTTACCCGAGGGCTGCTGGACAAGGCCGGTTTGCGGGTGCCATCGGTGATCTTGCAGGCCGGTGTCACGGCCGATCAGGCATGCCATGACTTTATTGGTGAGTATCCGGCAACGATAGTGCGGCTGCGCCCCGGCAGTGACGAAGTATCCCTGGTGGTGCCCACGCAATCGTTGCGCGAGGCGCAGTGGGAGGCGGGCAGCTTCAGCCAGGGCGGTACGGCCGCCATGCTCAACTACGATGTGCTGGGGTTCGACAGCCATGCACGTGATGGCTCCAGCCGGTTTGTCTCGGCCTATACCGAGGCGGGGTTCAACCTGGGCAACTGGGTTGTGCGCAGTCGGCAGTTCTACATTTCCGATAATGGCAGGGGCAGCAGCGAGCATGTGTATGCCTACGCCCAGCGCGATTTCGCGGCCCTGCAATCGACCTTCCAGGCAGGCCAGATTTCCAGCCGCAGCCCGGTGTTTGGTGGGCTCCAGCTTTCGGGCTTCCAATTCTTTCCCGATGGTGTGGCGCGCCTTGGGAGCGCCAACGGTGTAGTGGTCGAAGGCCTGGCCCATAGCCAGGCGAGGGTTGAGGTGCGCCAGTCCGGGGTACTGATTTATTCGACCCTGGTGCCTGAAGGCCCCTTCAGCCTGACCGGTCTGCCGCTGCTCAATGGCACCAGTGACCTGGACGTGAGTGTCATCGGGACCCGGGGTGGCAAGCGCAGTTTCGTGGTGCCGGCGGCGTCGTTCGGAGCCCAGGTGCCTGTGGCGCCTGGCTTCGACTTTGCCCTGGGCAAGGTGCGCGAAACGCTCGTCAGTGGCCGGGAGCAACCGGTGGTGGCGATGGGCAGCGGTACCTGGGGCCTGGGCGCAGGCACGGCCCTGGGGTTCGGCGTGCTGGGGACAGATGAATATCATGCGGCCGGTGGTACGTTGAGCCGGGTGTTTTTCCAGCGGGTTTCGCTGACGGCAAGGCACAACATGTCGCGTGACCAGGTCCGTGGCGTGGGCGGCACGCGCAATGCCGTGTCGCTGGGCAGCCCGTTGGGCGCCGGGGTTGAAGTGAACCTGAGTGCTACTACCCAGAGCCGAGGTTATCGGGATGTCCTGGAGGCAGGCGCCGTCTCGAACAAGGACTTTCTGGATGCGCGTTTCCAGCGCCAGTACACCGCCGGGCTGAGTTGGGCCGAGCCGCTGTTTGGCGCGCTATCTCTCAGCTATTCGCGCAGCACCCAGTTTGACGGGCAGGGTGCCGAACACGTATTCGCGTCGTGGAACAGGCGTTTCAGTGAGGTTGATGTCGCGTTGATCGCCGACTCGCAAACCGGCCCGTCGCGCCGCCGAAAACGCCGTTATGCCGCCAATGAGGAGCTTCCCTCGCAAGGGATGTCCCTGCGCCTGCAGGTCAGCCTGCCCTTTGGCGAGAGCCGTCGCCTGACCTCCTACGCCAGTCGGCGCAATGGCCGCTCCGATATCGGCACATCCTTGTCGGAACGGGTCAATGAGTATGTGGACTATGAGGTTGGAGCCGAGCGCGATCTGACGGACCGCCAGCAATCGGTGCACGGGCGGGTCGATGTCATGCCGCGCTACACCCGCATAGGTGCGGGAGTGAACCGCGACGCCTCGGGAACCAGCTACACCGGGCAATTGCAGGGCGCCGTGGTGGCCCATGGGCAAGGGCTGACTTTTTCGCCCTACCCGGTACAGGACACGTTCGGCCTGCTGTCGGTGGGGAATATCTCGGGCGCCAAGGTCGAGACGCCCCAGGGCCCGGTCTGGACTGACTATCGCGGCCAAGCGGTCATTCCTGGGCTACCGGCGTACAGCAACAGCCACCTCCAAGTGCAGACCCAATCGCTGCCCAAGCGCGTCGACCTCAAGAACGGCACCCAAACCCTGGCGGCTGCACGCGGCTCGTTCAATACCGTGGAATTCCAGGTGGTCAGTGCCCGCCGTGTTCTATTGACTGCCCGTGATCAGCATGGGCGCGCGTTACCCCAGGGGGCTGCTGTGTTTGGCACCGACAAGGCCTTTGTGACCAGCGTGGTGGGCGAAGGCCTGATCTTCCTGAATGACAGCCAGCCCCAGCAAACCCTGAGTGTCCAATTGCCGGATTCGACCAAACCCTGCCTGTTGCAACTGAACCTTGAGCCAGAGCCCTCCAATGACAAACTTTATGAAACCGCCTCGGCCACCTGCCAAGGGTTGTAAATCGGTGAGCAGGTTTTATCAGCGCCTGTTGTTCGTTATCGCGATATTGGCCAGTGAAGCCAGTGTCGCCAATTGCCAGTTGGTTTTAAGCCAGCCTCGCGTCGACTTTGGCATATTGCGCCACGCTCAGTGGCTTGATGGCCCCGCCAGTTCACCGTCACTGGGCAAGCGTACGGTGGTGCTGAACGTGGTGTGCATCGATCCCGTGCCCATGGCGATCCGGTTTGGCGGGTTGCCTGCGGGAGGGCGGGGGTTTCGGTTTGGTGACGAGGGCGTCGTTACCTTGAGTATCCGGCACTCCCAGCTGGATGGCCGCCCCGTGGACCTGGCCGTCGACGGCTCGACCGGCGATCAGCTTGTGCCCGGGCAGGTGCTGATCGCCCGGGCCGCAGGCGTACCGGTGACAGGCCGGCGATTATCGGCGCAGTTGGAGGTCGACCCGTATCTGCCGGTCGATGCGTTCTCTGTGCGCCGTGAAACCACATTGGAAGGGCAGGTCCAGGTCGAGTGGGTGCCGCACGGGGCTGGCATCAGCCCGGCTGCTCCACAGAACCAATAAAGTTGGCTAGCTCAGCGGTGCGCGGTTGGGCAAACAGAACCTTCGGGTCGCCAACCTCATGTACCTTGCCCTGGTGCATGAACACCAATTTGTCGCCGACTTCCCGGGCAAAACGCATCTCGTGGGTGACCATGATCAAGGTCATGCCATCCTTAGCCAGTTGGCGCACCACTGTGAGCACTTCATTGACCAACTCCGGGTCCAGCGCCGAGGTGATCTCATCGCACAGCAACACTTTGGGCGACATCGCCAGTGCCCGTGCGATGGCCACCCGCTGTTGCTGGCCGCCGGACAGGCGATCCGGGAAGGCATCGAATTTTTCCCCCAGCCCGACGCGCTCCAGCATCTGTCGCGCCAGGTCCGCGGCCTTGGCCTTGGTGACTTTTTGCACGACCTGGGGCGCGAGCATGACGTTTTCGCCCACGGTCAAATGGGGGAACAGGTTGAACTGCTGGAACACCATGCCGACTTTCTGCCGCAGGCTGCGCAGGTCGGCGCGGGCCGCGTCGAGGTATTCGCCGTCGACTTCAATCACCCCATCGTTGATCGACTCCAGGCCATTGAGGGTGCGCAGCAAGGTGGATTTTCCCGAGCCACTGCGGCCGATGATCGCCACCACCTGGCCTTCCTCGACCGTCAAATCGATACCCTTGAGCACATGGTGATCGCCGTAATACTTGTGCAGCGCGGATATTCTAAGCAGAGGCATGCAGTCTCCTTTCCAGGTAGCGGGCACTGAGGGACAAGGGGTAGCAGAGCAG
Organism: Pseudomonas sp. WMBT8; assembly: GCF_050916005.1. Taxonomy (NCBI): domain Bacteria; kingdom Pseudomonadati; phylum Pseudomonadota; class Gammaproteobacteria; order Pseudomonadales; family Pseudomonadaceae; genus Pseudomonas; species Pseudomonas sp. WMBT8. The sequence continues at coordinate 5,855,625 of NZ_CP188096.1, read as the reverse complement.
GAAGTAACCGAGTGCCACCAGGCTGTAGACCATGAAGGGCTCGAAGGTGGCGTTGGCGAGCATGCTGCCGGTCTTGGTCAATTCGGTGAAGCCGATGATCGACGTCACCGCCGTGCCCTTGACCACCTGCACCGAGAAACCCACTGTCGGCGCCACGGCAATTCGCAGGGCCTGGGGCAAAATCACGTAGCGCAGTTGCTCATAAGGGTTGAGGGCCAGGCTGGCGGAGGCTTCCCACTGGCCATGGGCGATCGCGTCGACACAGCCGCGCCAGATCTCGGCCAGGTAGGCGCTGGTAAACAGGGTCAAGGCAATCGCGGCGGCCAGCCACGGCGAGATATCGATCCCCAGCAAGGCGATGCCGAAGAACACCAGGAACAACTGCATCAGCAGCGGCGTGCCCTGGAACAGTTCGATATAGGTGCGGGCAATATTGCGCGGCAGTGCCTTTTTGCTGATGCGCAGGGTCATCACCAGCAAGCCGATCAGCCCGCCGCCGATAAACGCCACCAGCGACAACAGTAGCGTCCACTGCAGGCCGGTCAGCAGGTTGCGCACGATGTCCCAGAACGAAAAATCACTCATCGGCTGTTCCTCATCACATAGCGGCGGCCGATCCAGTTGAGCAACTGGCGGATCATCAACGCCATGCACAGGTACACCAGGGTGGTCAGTGCATAGGTTTCAAACGCACGGAAATTGCGGGACTGGATAAAGTTGGCGGCAAAGCTCAACTCTTGCGTGGCGATCTGTGAGCACACCGCCGAACCGAGCATCACGATGATGATCTGGCTGCTCAGCGCCGGCCACACCTTGCCCAGCGCCGGCAGCAACACCACATGGCGGAACGCTTCAAGGCGCGTCATTGCCAGCGCCGCTGCGGCCTCCAGTTGCCCACGGGGAATCGCCTGGATCCCGGCGCGAATGATCTCCGTGGAATAAGCCCCCAGGTTGATCACCATCGCCAGCACCGCTGCCTGCCATTCGGAAATCTGCAGGCCCAGGGACGGCAAACCGAAGAAGATGAAGAACAACTGCACCAGGAATGGCGTATTGCGGATCAACTCGACATACACCCCGAAGAGCCAGCAGAACGGCTGGATTTTCCATGCCCGCACCACGGCGCCGACAATCCCCAGCGCCACCCCAAGGATGGCGCCGATAGCGGTCAGCTCCAGGGTGAACAGCGCACCGCGCAACAACAGGTCGGTATTGGCCAGCACCGGCACAAAGTCGAATTGATAGGCCATGGATCAGCTCCGCCTCACAGGTCTGCCGGCAACGGTTCTTTGAGCCACTGCATCGCGTTTTTTTCCAGGCTGCCGTCAGCCTTGGCGGCGACCAGGATCTGGTTGACCTTCTCCAGCAGCGCCGGCTCGTTTTTGTTCACGCCGACATACACCGGCGAATCCTTGAGTTTGACTTTCAACGCCGGCACCCGCTTGGGGTTGCGCGCGCTGATCGCCACCATCACCACGTTGCCACTGGCGATCAGGTCTACCTGGCCGGCGAGGTAGGCGGCGATGGTCGAGTTGTTGTCTTCAAAGCGCTTGATCGTGGCTTCCTTGGGCGCGACGGCGGTCAACTCGATATCTTCGATGGCGCCGCGGGTTACGCTGATGGTCTTGCCCTTGAGGTCGTCGAGGCTCGCGATGGCCGCGTCAGGTGGGCCAAATACCGCGAGATAGAACGGCGCGTAGGCCTTGGAGAAGTCGATGACCTTCTCGCGCTCCGGGTTCTTGCCCAGGCTGGAAATCACCAGGTCCACTTTGCCAGTGGTGAGGAACGGGATGCGATTGGTGCTGTTGACCGGGGTCAGCTCCAGCTTGACCTTGAGTTGCTCGGCCAACAGTTTGGCGGTGTCGATATCCAGGCCGCGCGGCTTCATGTCGGGGCCGACCGAGCCGAACGGCGGGAAATCCTGGGGCACCGCGACCTTGAGGGTGCCACGGGCGACGATATCGTCCAGGCCGTTGGCCTGGGCTGGCGCCTGGCTGAGCATCAGGCTGGCAAACAAGGCAGTGAGCAGGGCGCTGCAACGCTTGGTCATGGCAACTCTCCGAAAAGGGTGAAGGGGTTTTCTGAGTTTGCCCAGTGCACAGCCCATGCCATGACGCCCTGAAACGGTCGCAAGGCAGGATTTAATGGGCTTGCAGCGGTCTTACTGGTCTGAACAGTCAGCCGCTGTTTCGCACCCTTTTCGAGCGCCGGCAAAACCGCACGAGCCCCTTTGGGGCGTGGCTTGCGGGCTGCCGAGAATAGATTTACAACTAGGCTTACTGTTGACTAAAACCTCGGGTTTTTATGAATTCCATCGCCCAAGCCGTACCGGAAGCGGCCTTGCAAGCCATCCGCAAACTGATCAAGCAACAGGGCTTCGGTCCAGGTGATGCATTGCCTTCCCAGCGGGACCTGGCGCTGCAACTGGGGGTCAGTCGTGCCTCGTTGCGTGAGGCCTTGTCATCGCTCAGCGCCCTGGGGTTGGTCAGCGTGCAACCGGGCAAGGGCGTGTTCGTGCAGGCACCACTGGCGGGTGATATGGGCGGTGTGGCCTGGCCGTTTACGGCACAGGCTAGCCCGTTGGATATCTTCCAGTTGCGTTACGCCCTGGAGGGTTTTGCTGCGGGGCTGGCGGCCATGACGTTGACCACCGAGGAACTGGATGGGCTCGAAGACAATGTCCAGGCCATGCGCCGGGAGCTCAAGGCCGGTGATTTCGAGGCCGCCGCACGGCTGGACTTCGCTTTCCACCAGCGCATCCTGTTGGCCAGTGGCAATCAGGCGATGGTGAGCATCCTCAGCGCCAGCGCCGAGGTGTTCCTGGAAAGCCAGAAACTACCGTTCATCCGACCGGAACGGGCGATGGAAACCTGGCAGGAGCACCGCAAGATCCTCCGTGCCCTGGCCCGGCGCAGCAGCGCGGCGGCGCACAAATCCATGCAGGAGCACGTGCGTAACGCGGCGCTGCGTACGGGGATCGCCTTTATCACCCCGGTAGCCTCATGACCCGGCCATATCCAAAATGATAGCGTCCCATAGCAAGAGTCAATCAGCGGCGGCTTCCTGAACGAAGGAAGGGCGGCTATGATGGGCAACGTTTTTTTTGCTTACAACCCGGAGACATCCATGAGCAGCGATCTTATCAAGCACGTCACCGACGCGACCTTTGATGCCGAAGTCCTTCAGGCCCAAGGCCCGGTGCTGGTTGACTACTGGGCTGAGTGGTGCGGCCCTTGCAAAATGATCGCCCCGGTCCTGGACGATATCGCAGCTACCTACGAAGGCAAGCTGACCATCGCCAAGCTGAACATCGACGACAACCAGGAAACCCCGGCCAAGCATGGCGTACGTGGTATCCCGACCCTGATGTTGTTCAAGAACGGCAACGTCGAGGCCACCAAGGTCGGCGCGCTGTCGAAGTCGCAACTGCAAGCTTTCCTCGACGCCAACATCTAAGCGTCGTCAAAAAGCCCCGCAAATTGCGGGGCTTTTTCGTGAAACAGGGCTAGACGCTCCCAAACTCAGGTGGTACATTCGGCCCCGCACTGGTTTCTCCACTGCCCCCTGCAAGCCGTCGCCGACGCATTCCTTTCGATTAGTACGCGATCCTGTCGCCTTCTCTGCGGCGCGGCCTCATTAAGCCAAAAGCTTAATTCCCCCCCTCTATAAATGATTACGTCATTCCTATATGAATCTGACTGAACTCAAGCAAAAGCCGATTACCGACCTGCTCCAACTGGCCGAAGAAATGGGCATAGAAAATATGGCCCGTTCGCGCAAGCAGGACGTGATTTTCTCCCTGCTGAAAAAGCACGCGAAAAGCGGCGAGGAAATCTCCGGTGATGGCGTGCTGGAGATTCTCCAGGACGGCTTCGGCTTCCTCCGCTCTGCAGACGCCTCCTATCTCGCCGGCCCAGACGATATCTACGTCTCGCCGAGCCAGATCCGTCGCTTCAACTTGCGCACCGGTGACACCATCGTTGGCAAGATCCGTCCTCCAAAGGAAGGCGAGCGTTACTTCGCCCTGCTCAAGGTCGACACGATCAACTTCGATCGTCCCGAGAACGCGAAGAACAAGATTCTCTTCGAGAACCTGACGCCGCTGTTCCCGACCGTGCGCATGAAGATGGAAGCCGGCAACGGTTCCACTGAAGACTTGACCGGTCGTGTGATCGACCTGTGCGCCCCGATCGGCAAGGGCCAGCGTGGCCTGATCGTCGCACCGCCGAAAGCCGGTAAGACCATCATGCTGCAGAACATTGCAGCGAACATCGCGCGTAACAACCCTGAAGTTCACCTGATCGTGCTGCTGATCGATGAGCGTCCGGAAGAAGTGACCGAAATGCAGCGCACCGTGCGCGGCGAAGTGGTTGCCTCGACGTTCGATGAGCCGCCAACCCGCCACGTGCAGGTTGCCGAAATGGTGATCGAGAAGGCCAAGCGCCTGGTCGAACACAAGAAGGACGTGGTGATCCTGCTCGACTCCATCACCCGTCTGGCCCGTGCCTACAACACCGTGATCCCGAGCTCCGGCAAAGTGCTCACCGGTGGTGTCGATGCCCACGCCCTGGAGAAGCCGAAACGTTTCTTCGGCGCCGCGCGTAACATCGAAGAAGGCGGCTCGCTGACCATTATCGCCACCGCGCTGGTTGAAACCGGCTCGAAGATGGACGAAGTGATCTACGAAGAGTTCAAGGGTACCGGCAACATGGAACTGCCGTTGGACCGTCGCATCGCTGAAAAACGCGTGTTCCCGGCCATCAACATCAACCGCTCCGGCACCCGCCGCGAAGAGTTGCTGACGGCCGACGACGAACTGCAGCGCATGTGGATCCTGCGCAAGCTGCTGCACCCGATGGACGAAGTTGCCGCCATCGAGTTCCTGATCGACAAGCTGAAAACCACCAAGACCAACGACGAGTTCTTCCTGTCGATGAAGCGTAAGTAATACGACGTTTCAGGTCCGAAAGAATGGCGCCCCCAGGGGCGCCATTTTTTTTCGTGTGTTTTTTAAGCATGTTCCAAACGCAAATACGCCGCGATAAGCTGCCAGCCGCCCTCAGAGCAGGTAGGATGTACGCCTATTTTACGGGTGGCATGGTTAATGAAATTCAAGGATCTTCGGGATTTCGTGCAGCAACTTGAGCAGCGCGGAGAGTTGAAACGTATTCAGGTGCCGGTTTCCCCGGTCCTGGAAATGACTGAGATTTGCGACCGCACCCTGCGTAACAAGGGCCCGGCGCTGCTGTTCGAGAACCCCACAGGCTTTGATATCCCGGTGCTCGGCAACCTGTTCGGCACGCCCGACCGGGTGGCGTTCGGCATGGGCGCCGAGTCGGTCAGCGAACTGCGCGAGATCGGCAAGCTGCTGGCCTTCCTCAAGGAGCCCGAGCCGCCCAAGGGCCTCAAGGATGCCTGGTCGAAGCTGCCGATCTTCCGCAAGATCATTGCCATGGCGCCCAAAGTGGTCAAGGACGCGGTGTGCCAGGAGGTGGTCATCGAAGGCGATGACGTCGACCTGGCAATGCTCCCGGTGCAGACCTGCTGGCCCGGCGACGTCGGCCCGCTGATCACTTGGGGCCTGACCGTCACCAAGGGCCCGAACAAAGACCGCCAGAACCTCGGCATCTACCGCCAGCAAGTGATCGGCCGCAACAAGGTGATCATGCGTTGGCTTAGCCACCGTGGCGGCGCGCTGGACTTTCGTGAGTGGTGCGAGAAGCATCCCGGCCAGCCGTTCCCGGTATCTGTCGCCCTGGGCGCCGACCCGGCCACCATCCTCGGGGCCGTGACGCCGGTGCCGGACAGCCTGTCCGAATACGCCTTTGCCGGCCTGTTGCGCGGCAACCGCACTGAGCTGGTGAAGTGCCGTGGCAACGACCTGCAAGTGCCGGCCACCGCCGAAATCATCCTCGAAGGCGTGATTCATCCGGGCGAGATGGCCGATGAAGGCCCCTATGGCGACCACACCGGCTACTACAACGAAGTCGATAGCTTCCCGGTGTTCACCGTCGAGCGCATTACCCACCGGATCAAGCCGATCTACCACAGCACCTACACCGGCCGCCCGCCTGATGAGCCGGCGATCCTGGGGGTGGCGCTGAACGAAGTGTTCGTGCCGATCCTGCAGAAGCAGTTCCCGGAAATCACCGACTTCTACCTGCCGCCGGAAGGCTGTTCGTACCGCATGGCCATCGTGACCATGAAGAAGTCCTACCCGGGCCACGCCAAGCGCGTCATGCTCGGTGTGTGGTCGTTTTTGCGACAGTTCATGTACACCAAGTTCGTTATTGTCACCGATGACGACATCAATGCCCGGGACTGGAACGATGTGATCTGGGCCATCACCACGCGCATGGACCCCAAGCGCGACACAGTGATGATCGATAACACGCCGATCGACTACCTCGACTTCGCCTCGCCGGTGTCGGGCCTGGGCTCGAAGATGGGCCTGGATGCCACCCACAAGTGGCCGGGTGAAACCACCCGTGAGTGGGGCCGGGTGATCGTCAAGGATGAAGCCGTGACGGCGCGTGTCGATGCGATGTGGAAAGAATTGGGAATAGATTGATGCGTGTAACCCTGCAACCTTCCGGTGCGGTCCTCGACTTGCAGCCGGGCGAGCGGATTCTTGAAGGTGCGCGGCGCCTGGGCTACGAATGCCCGCAGGCGTGCCGCAATGGCGTGTGCCACGTGTGCGCGGCCCTGTTGGTCGAGGGCCGGGTGCAGCAGGCCGGCGAGGTGCGCGATCATGGCGAGTTCTACACCTGCATCGCCGAGCCGCTGGAAGATTGCATCGTGCTATGGGATGGCGTGTTGGCGCCGGGGGAGTTGCCGGTGCGCAAGCTTGCCTGCCAGTTGAGCGAGTGCGTGGACCTGGGTGGCGATGTGTGGCGCGTGCGCCTGCGTGCGCCGGCCGGCAAGGCGCTGCGCTACCACGCTGGCCAGTACCTGATGATCGAGCGCGAAAACGGCGAGAAATCGGCGTTTTCCCTGGCGTCGGCGCCCCATGCCGGGCGCGACCTGGAGCTGCATGTGCTGGTGCGCGAAGACAGTGCCCGCAGCCTGATCGAGCAGTTGCAGCGCAACCAGATGGCGCGGGTCGAACTGCCGTTTGGCGATACCCACCTGGCCGAGCTGCCCGACGGGCCGCTGGTGCTGATCGCGGCCGGCACCGGCATGGCGCAGATGCACAGCCTGATCGAGCACTGCCGGGCCAGCGGTTTCAAGCACCCGGTGCATCTGTACTGGGGCGTGCGCCGTCCCGAAGATTTCTATCAGGTCGAACATTGGGAGCAGTGGCAGCAATTGCCCAACTTGTTCCTGCACAAAGTGGTCAGCGACCTGTGCGGTTGGGAGGGGCGTTGTGGCTTGTTGCATGAGGCGGTGTGCGAAGACATAACTGACCTCAAGGCTGTGCATGTCTACGCCAGCGGTTCGCCGGCAATGATCTATGGCACGCTGGATGCGCTGGTCAACGCGGGCATGGATGCACATCAGATGCGTGCTGACGTGTTTGCCTACGCCCCTCGCGCCTGAGGCGCCGATCAAACTGTGGGAGCGGGCTTGCCCGCGATAGCGGTGTATCAGTCAGCGACGATATTGACTGAACCAACGCTATCGCGGGCAAGCCCGCTCCCACAGGGGATCTGCGCATGGCAGGGAATTTTGGTACCGCCACAAATCAAATATGGGGGCGGGCAAGCTCCCACATCGGATTGTGTCTACTCAGGTGCGCGGCCTCAGAAGCGCACGCCCGTGGTCACCATCGCCGCATTGAACCCCAGCAGCACAAGCTCTGCCGCCACCGGCCCATAGTGCGCGCCTACCGACGGAATGATCACTGGTGCCACGCCGTAGCGGTTCAGCGGGATCTTGTCGCGGTATTTGCCGCGATAGCCCTGGATCGCCCCGCCGGTCAGCTTCAGGTACACCGGATAGTTGGCCATGTCATAGCGCTTGCCCGCATAGGCGTAATACGAGCGCTGGCGAAACGAGTTGCGAAAGGTCGCACCGCCATACACCCACCCCGAAGCGTCATTGCGCTCCAGGCCGATCAGGTCCTGGTGGTTGTTGTGCTCGGGGTCCGGCGCAAAGTGCCGGGTGTAGACGCTGGTCTGGGCGTACCAGAAGCCTTTGTCGTCGTTGGCGGGTGTTTCGGCGGCCAGGGCGGTGGTGGCCTGCGCCAGGAGCAGCAGGCCAGAAAGTCGGTTTTTCATGGGGCGACCTCGATAGTCGGTTAATGCGCGGCTAAGTGGGGTCGTGACGCGGGCCCATCTTGAGGCCAGGCCGCCCGTAAAGGCTGAACCGGTGCTGAAACAACGACGTTTACCGGGGCAATCCTGACGAATGGGGCCCATTGCTTATGCTTTCTCTTATTCTTAAAAGATATTTATTCGTCAAGATAAATATCATTAAGCTATATGTCATCGGGCCACCGACTTTCTGCCAATAACCAGTAAATGACCGCCACCGTCCGCCACACGGATCGATCGTATGAACTCAGGGCATTGAAGTTCTGACTTTTGATTGCAAGGGGAGCGGTATGGGGAGCTACAACAAACACGCGCTGTACACGGCGATTTTGTCAGCCAATTTGCTGACCGCCGTGGGATTCAATCCAGTGATCGCCGCTGAAACGACGACTGCGGACGCACCAAAGCTCGACACGGTGATCGTCACCGGCACTCGTGCCCAAGAACGCACGGCCAGCGCCTCACTGTCACCGATTGATGTTATTTCCGGCGAAAGTCTGCGCAGTACCGGCTCCGATGAGCTGGGTGCTGTACTGGCGCGGCTGATTCCTTCCATCAACTTCCCACGCCCCAGCCTGGTGGACGGCGCCGAGCTGGTGCGCCCGGCGCAACTGCGCGGCCTGTCGCCGGATCAGGTGCTGGTGCTGGTCAATGGCAAGCGGCGCCACACCAGTGCCTTCGTCAACCTGGGCGGGGCGGTCGGTCGCGGTTCGGCCCCGGCAGACTTGAATGCCATCCCGCTGTCGGCGGTCGACCATATCGAAGTGCTGCGCGATGGCGCGTCGGCCCGCTACGGCTCTGACGCGATTGCCGGGGTGATCAACGTGATCCTCAAGCAGACCGACCATGGAGGCGCGGTTTCCAGCAAGTTCGGGCAATACAAGAAAGGCGACGGGATCCAGCGCAACATCAGCGGCAATACCGGCCTGGCAGTGGGCGAGAATGGGTTTATCAACCTCTCCGCCGAAGGCGCCGACAATGACTACACCAATCGCGCCGGCCACGATTACCGCCCGGCCAGCATCGGCTCTACCACGTACGGCCAGCGGGTGTTCCGCCAGGGCGAACCCTCGACCAACGAAGGCAAGCTGTGGTTGAACGCCGGCTATGCCTTCAACGATGCTGCCGAGTTCTACACCTTTGGCGGCTACAGTAAGCGGCGCGGCGAGACGGCGGCGTTTTACCGGGCGAGCAATGCGTCCAACAACATCCCGGCGCTCAACCCCAATGGCTACCTGCCGCTGATCCGTGGCAACCTCGAAGACACCTCGCTGGTGGCCGGCCTGCGTGGGCAGTTGGCGTATGACTGGCACTACGACCTGTCGGCCAACTACGGCAAGAACCAGTACGAACTGCGCACCGAAACCATCAACACCTCCCTGGGCCTGGCGACGCCGCGCAAGTTCGACAACGGCACCCTGAGCAACGAACAGAAGCAGCTCAGCCTTGACCTGTCCCGGGAGTTCGACCTTGGTTGGTTGCCGTACCCGGTGTCGGTGGCCTTCGGTGGTGAGTACCTGCACCAGGGCTATGAGATTGAAGCCGGTGAGCCGGCGTCCTACTACCAGACCGGCAGTTCGGGCCTCGGCGGTTTCCGTGATGCCGACGCCGGCAGCACCTCGCGCCACAACTGGGCGCAATACCTGGACCTGGAAACCAATTTCACCGAGAAGCTCGGGGTTTCGGCGGCGGTGCGCCATGAGGACTACAGCGACTTTGGCTCCAACGTCAGCGGCTCGCTGTCGGCACGCTATGACTTCACCCCGCAGGTGGCCCTGCGCGGCAGCATTTCCAATGGCTTTCGCGCACCGTCCCTGGCCCAGCAGAACTTTGCCTACACCTCGTCGCAGTTGATCGGCAACACTATCCAGGAAGCCGGCACGTTCCCGGCCACCAGCCAGGTCGCCCGCCTGCTCGGCGCCGAAGACCTCAAGGCCGAAAAGTCGCGCAACTACAGCCTGGGCCTGGTGCTGGAGCCCGCGGATAACCTGACGGTGACGGTCGACGTGTACCGTATCGATATCCGCGACCGTATCAGCCTGTCGTCCAACCTCGCGCTCAACGCGGCGACTCGCGCTTATCTGCAGGCCAACGGTGTTGGCAACATCGACTACACCACCGCCCGTTACTTCACCAATGCCACCGACACCAGCACCGATGGTGTCGACCTGGTGGCCAATTACCGCTACCAACTGGATAACGGCATCCGCTGGAACAGCACTGTGGGCTACAACTACAACCACACCAAGGTCACGGACGTGAAGGCCAACCCGGCCATTCTCGATAGCCTGGGCGCCAACCTGGTGCGGGTCGACCGGCGCGAGCGCATCGGCTTGCTGGGCGACACCACGCCCCAGCACAAGCTGAGCCTGGCCAACGATTTCACCTTCGGCAACTGGGCGCTGCACAGCAACCTGGTGCGTTATGGCGAATTCACCAGCTACCAGGCAGACAAGGTCAACGACCAGACCTTCAAGGCCGCCTGGGTGCTGGACCTGTCGGCTGACTACAAATTGCACAACTGGACCTTCACCGTGGGCGGCGACAACGTGACCGACAAATACCCGGAAAAGCTCAATGCCTACGCCAGCAGTGGCGGCAACCTGGCCTATAGCACTTTTTCGCCTTACGGTTACAGCGGCGCGTTCTATTACGGTAAAGTCGCCTATAACTGGTAATGCACAGGAGACCTAAGCGATCTGCCATGACCGTTATTGAATCCGAACGTCTGCAATTGGCTTACCCACCGCGGCTCGATCTGGGGCCGCAACTCACTCACGAACAATTGATGAGCTCGATGCAAGCCACCATGGGCCTGCACAAGGGTGGGCCGGTCTGGCTGTTTGCGTATGGCTCGCTGATCTGGCGTCCCGAGTGTTCGGCGACCCAGCGCCTGCGCGCCCGGGTCCATGGGTATCACCGGGGCCTGTACCTGTGGTCCCACGAGCACCGGGGCACGCCGGAGTTGCCGGGGCTGGTGTTTGGCCTGGATCGTGGTGGCTCGTGCAGCGGCTTTGCCTACCGCCTGCCGGAGGATCAACTGGAGGCCTCGCTCTATGCCTTGTGGCAGCGCGAGATGCCTTACCCATCGTATCGGCCACATTGGCTCAGTTGCCGGCTTGAAGACGGCAGCCAGGTGCAGGCGTTGGGTTTTGTGCTGGAGCGGCACCTGCCCAGCTACGCCGGCAACTTGCCCGACAGCGTGCTGAACCAGGTATTTGAAAGCGCTTGCGGGCGTTACGGCACCACTCGCGATTATGTCGAGCAGACCGTCAACGCCCTGCGTAGCCACGCCATGCCAGATAAAAATCTGGAGGCGCGGCTCAAGCGATGTGCCAAAGGCGTCGCGGCGATTAACGCGCCGAGCTGACGCTATTGGTGTGCCACAGGGTTGGGATCAGGAACGCGATGGCCAGCAGGCACGCGCCGATCAGCAGCACAAAGCCGCCGTCCCAGCCGAAGTGGTCCACGGTGTAGCCCATGGCCGCACTGGCCGCTACCGAACCGCCCAGGTAGCCGAACAGGCCGGTAAAGCCTGCCGCCGTACCAGCGGCTTTCTTCGGCGCCAGCTCCAGCGCCTGCAGGCCGATCAACATCACCGGGCCGTAGATCAAAAAGCCAATGGAGAACAGCGCGATCATGTCGACCATCGGGTTGCCTGGCGGGTTGAGCCAGTACACCAGGGTCGCCACGGTCACCAGGGCCATGAACACAATGCCGGTCAGGCCACGGTTGCCACGGAAGATCTTGTCCGACATCCAGCCGCACAGCAGCGTGCCGGGAATCCCCGCCCATTCGTAGAAGAAGTACGCCCACGACGACTTGTCGACGGTGAAGTGCTTGGCTTCCTTGAGGTAGGTCGGTGCCCAGTCCAGCACGCCATAGCGCAGTAGGTAGACGAACACGTTGGCGAAGGCGATGTACCAGAGCATTTTGTTGCGCAGCACGTACTTGACGAAGATTTCCTTGGCGCTGAATTCGTCTTCGTGGCTGGCGTCGTAGCCTTCCGGGTAGTCGTTCTTGTACTTCTCGATCGGCGGCAGGCCCACCGACTGCGGGGTGTCGCGCATGGTGATGAAGGCAAACGCCGCCACTGCCAAGGCTACGGTGGCCGGCACGTAGAACGCTGCGTGCCAGTCGTTGAACCAGGCCATGCCCAACAGGAACAGCGGGCCGATCAGGCCGCCGCCGACGTTATGCGCCACGTTCCATACCGACACCACGCCGCCGCGTTCTTTCTGCGACCACCAGTGCACCATGGTCCGCCCGCTTGGCGGCCAGCCCATGCCCTGGGCCCAGCCGTTGATGAACAGCAAAATGAACATCATGGTCACGCTGGAGGTTGCCCAAGGCGCGAAACCGAAAATGAACATCACCCCGGCCGATACCAGCAGGCCAAACGGCAGGAAATAGCGCGGGTTGGAGCGGTCGGACACCAGGCCCATGAGGAACTTGGACAGGCCGTAGGCAATGGCGATTGCCGACATGGCCAAGCCCAGTTGACCACGGGTGTAACCCTCGTCGATCAGGTACGGCATGGCCAGGGAGAAGTTTTTGCGCAGCAGGTAGTAACCCGCGTAGCCAAAGAAAATACCGGCGAAGATCTGCCAGCGCAGTCGTCGGTAGGTACTGTCGATCTTTTCTTCAGGCAGGGGTGCCTGGTGTGGGGCAGGACGAAAGAAAGCAAACATTCAAGAGCTCCAAATTTCTTGTTTTGACTGCGGATGCGAATGTTACAGTTTCGTTACCGAAAATAGCATCGCCTCTTATCCGCAAACACAGGAAACCGGAGTAATTGCATGTTCTTTTACGAACATGTCGCCAATAGACAAGTATGGGTCGTAACCAGATTCTTCAGAACACCGCAGACCCACTGTAGGAGCTGGCTTGCCTGCGATAGTGGTGGATCAGTTACCAACGATGTAGCTGGCCCACCGCTATCGCAGGCAAGCCAGCTCCTACATTGATTGCATTTCAAATCACTGGCGGACCTGCACGACCACCTTGCCCACCGCCCTGCGCTGCCCCAGGTCATTGATCGCCTGCGCCGCGTTATCCAGCGGATACACCTGCGACACCAGCGGCTTCAACTTGCCCTGCGCATACCAACTGAACAACTGCTGGAAATTCGCCGCGTTATCCTGCGGCTGGCGCTGGGCGAACGAGCCCCAGAACACCCCGAGCACCGCCGCGCCCTTGAGCAGCGCCAGGTTCACCGGTAGTTCAGGGATGCGCCCGCTGGCAAACCCCACCACCAGCAGGCGGCCGTTCCAGGCAATGGCGCGGATGGCCTGGTCAAACAGATCGCCACCCACCGGGTCGTAGATCACGTCGGCGCCGTTGCCATCGGTCAGGCGTTTGATTTCATCCTTGAGGTTGCTTTCGCTGTAGTTGATCAACTCATCGGCCCCGGCAGCCTTGGCCACGGCCAGCTTGTCGGCGCTGCTGGCGGCGGCGATCACCCGGGCACCCATGGCCTTGCCGATTTCCACGGCGGCCAGTCCGACGCCACCGGACGCGCCCAGTACCAGCAGGGTCTCGCCAGCGGCCAGATGGCCACGCTGGGTGAGGGCGTGCATCGAAGTGCCGTAGGTCATGCTGAAGGCAGCGGCGGTATTGAAATCCATGCTCGGTGGGATCGGCAGCACGTTATAGCCCGGCACCGCGACCTGCTCGGCAAAGCTGCCCCACCCGGTCAACGCCATGACCCGGTCGCCGACCTTGAGGTGGCTGACCTTTTCCCCGACCTCGCTGACCACACCTGCCGCTTCGCCACCCGGCGAGAACGGGAAGGGTGGCTTGAACTGGTACTTGCCCTCGATGATCAGCGTGTCCGGGAAATTCACCCCGGCGGCGTGCACATCCAGCAGGATCTCGTTCTTCTTGATCGCCGGGCTTTCGACGTCTTCCAACACCAGGGTTTCGGCAGGGCCGAAGGCTTTGCACAGCACGGCTTTCATCGGACTATTCCTTTTGGCGTATTGGCCGATAAGTGTAGGTGGGTAAGGTCACGGGTCAACGAGCATGCCCCGGCCTGATAAGTCGCCATAAGCTTGTGCTCTGCCTTGCTAGCGTTATGCTACTGGCCACCGAATATGAGGAATGAACTGTGAAAGCGTGGATCCTGTTGATGCTGGCCCTGACGTTGCCGATGGCAGCCCATGCCGAAGAAGCCAAGGAAGGCGAAGCGCCCAAGGTCAGCTATTACAGCCTGACGCCGCCTTTTGTCGGCAACTACGCCCTGGATGGCGGCCCGAAACTGCGGGTATACAAGGCCGATGTGGCCCTGCGCGTGACCGGCCCGGAAGCGGCGGCGGCGATCAAGGCCAATGAGCCGCTGATTCGCAATCAACTGGTGGCGTTGTTTACCCAGCAGACAGTCGAGAGCATGGGCAGTGTCGAGGGCAAGGAGAAGTTGCGCCAGGAAGCGCTGAAGCAGGCTCAGCAAGTGATGAACGATGAGACGGGCAAGCCGGTGGTTGAGGATTTGTTGTTTAACAACCTGATCATTCAATAGCTCCGAGTGGGGGAGCTTTTGATGGTTTAAAAAACCAGCAACTAAGTTGCTGGTTGTAATAGTTAGTACACAGTGAGCTTCAGTGTTTTTCTATCTGTTCTCCATACTCCCTCGGGGGGCGCGTCGAAGATAAAGTAGAAAGTGAAAAATAGTGCTGTGTTGGCTGTTTGGTAGCTCATTGATGAACCCCAAGAGTGCCATTGGCCATCTTGTGGAGGGTTGACTGACAATGTGGGGCCGATGGGGCCCTCGGTGTCTCTGGTGATTTCGAAGCGGGGGTTTTTACCCGTTACCGCAGTACGCTCGAATAGATATCTGAGCGCAGTTATCGTGTAGACATTACTTCTCCAGGTGTATTC
This sequence comes from Pseudomonas sp. WMBT8, assembly GCF_050916005.1. Classification (NCBI taxonomy): domain Bacteria; kingdom Pseudomonadati; phylum Pseudomonadota; class Gammaproteobacteria; order Pseudomonadales; family Pseudomonadaceae; genus Pseudomonas; species Pseudomonas sp. WMBT8. The sequence continues at coordinate 5,840,494 of NZ_CP188096.1, read as the reverse complement.
AACCTCTATCGCTCCTTTATATCCATGCAATGAATACTCCCCTGTAACTGTTGTTTTTCCGTTGGGGTTATTCGAGTCGATCTTAATCTCTATGACCTCTGGGGTGGCAGCGTCGCTGGAGCCACTGTTATCCGAATCTGATTTATTGACCATTTTCGTTCTCCCGGGGTGCTACGGCGATAAGTTCGTGGTTGGCTGTTCAAGCTAACAAGGGGAGAGGAATGCCGGCTACTGTCATAAATGACAGTTTTTTATTTTGTTTTTTAATAGGCTTAGTGGTTTTTATAATTTACAAGTGATAGTTCAAGACGCCAGACTCTTCCTGAACCGCGCCAACGCCACCGCAAAAAACAGCAACCCAATTCCCGCCAGCGCCAGCAAATCCGGCCACACCACGCTCACCCCCGCATCCCGGAACAGAATCGCCGCACTCAAACTCACAAAGTGCGTGGACGGCGAGCCCTGCATCACCCATTGCAACCATTCGGGCATGCTGTCCAACGGCGTACTGCCGCCTGATAACAGCAGCATCGGAATGATCACCGGGATCGCCAGCAAGCCGAACTGCGGCGTCGAGCGGGCGAGGGTGGCAAGGAAGATGCCCAAGGCGGTGCTGGCAAACAGGTATAACGCCGTCACCAGCAGGAACAGGCTCAACGAGCCGGCCAGCGGCACGCCGAGCAGGCCCTTGACCACCACTTCCAGGGACAGCCATGTACACAGCACCACCACCAGCATATTGCTCCAGATTTTTGCCAGCATGATTTCCAGGGCGGTCAGCGGCAGCACCAGCAAATGGTCGAGGGTGCCGTGCTCGCGTTCGCGCAGCAGGGCGGTGCCGGTCAGTACGATGGCGAGGATGGTGATGTTGTTGACGATCTGGATCACCGCCAGGAACCAGCCACCTTCCAGGTTGGTGTTGAACAACGCGCGGGTGGTGAGGGCCGCTGGCGCGCGCTGGCTGGCGTCGGACTGGCCGCCGTAGGTCAGCAGTTCGCGCTGGAAAATCCGCCCGATATAGCCCGCGCCCATAAACGCCTGGCTCATGGCCGTGGCATCCACGTTGACCTGCACGCTCGGCTGGCGTCCGGCCAACAGGTCGGCCTGGAAATTGGCCGGCACGTTGATCACGAAAGTGTACTGGCCGCTGTCCATGACTTTGTCCAGCTGGTCGTAGGGCAGTGGCACGGCAGGCTGGAACTCCGGTGGCTGCAGGGCTTCGGCCAACTGGCGCGACAATTGGCCGTGGTCTTCATCGACAAAGGCCACGCTGGCGTTGTGCACGCCAATCACCGAGCCGGCCGCCGGCATGTAGATGGCGACGGTGAAGGCATAGAACAGGAACAACAGCAGCACCCTGTCGTGGCGCAGGCTGGTGAGCTCTTTGACTCCCAGGCGCAGGATATGGGCGAACTTGTGCATCAGGCCTCCTGCTTCTTGAGCATGACCAGGCTCAGCCCGGTGAACCCCAGGAAAAACCCGAACAGCGCCAGGCACTGGGGCCACAGTTGGCGCAGGTCCAGGGCTTTGGTGAAGGTGCCGACGGCGACATCCAGGAAGTAACCGGCGGGAAACAGCATCCCCATCAGCGCCGCCGCCCCTTCCAGGGACGAGCGCGGCACGATCAACCCGGAGAACTGGATGGTCGGCAGGCTGGTGATGATCATGGTGCCGAGGATCGCCGCGATCTGGGTGCGGGTGAACGCGGAAATCAGCAGGCCCATGCTGGTGGTGGCCAGCACATACAGCAGGCCGCCAAACGCCAGGGTCAGGCCGCTGCCCTTGAACGGCACGCCGAACAGCCAGCGGTTCATCGCCACCAGCAAGGCCAGGTTGATCAGGCTGATCACCAGGTACGGCGCCTGTTTGCCAAGGAGGAACTCCAGGCGGGTAAGGGGCGTGGCGTAGAAGTTGGTGATCGAGCCCAGTTCCTTCTCGCGCACGATGCCCAGGGCGGTGAGCATGGCCGGGATAAACGCCAGGATCAGCGCCATCACACCCGGGCCGATGGCATTTACGCTGACCACGTCCTGGTTGTAGCGAAAGCGCGTTTCCAGCTTGGCCGCGGCCGGTTGGGACAGCGGTGTGCTGTTGAGTTCGGCCAGTTGTTGCAGGTTGGCCTGGTGTACGGCTTCTACATAATTGCGGCTGGTCTCGGCGCGAAACGGCATTCCTCCATCGAGCCAGGCGGCCACCGCTGGTTGGCGCCCGGCGTACAGGTCGCGGCCAAAGCCGGGCGGAATTTCCAGGGCCAGTTTGATTTCCGAACGTTGCAGGCGCCGGTGCAGCTCGGCCGAATCAGTGATCGGCGGCTGTTCGGCGAAGTAGCGCGAACTGCGAAAGGCCTCCAGATAGGCGCGGCTTTGCGGCGTCTGGTCCTGGTCATACACGGCGAAGGCGAGCTTCTCCACGTCCAGGGAAATGCCGTAGCCGAAGATCACCATCATGAAAATCGCCCCGAGCAAGGCAAAGGCCATGCGCACTTTGTCGCGCAGCAGTTCCTTGCCTTCACGGCTGGCCACCGCCAGCAGGCGCGCCAGGCTGAAGCCGCGCTTGCTGACGGGCGGCGTGGTCGGCGTGCTGACGCTCGCGCTGGGCGCGGCGGTTTCCGGGGTTTGCTGGGCTTGCTCCAGGCAGGTGACGAACGCGGCTTCCAGGGTCTCGCCGTGGAATTGTCGTTGCAGGGCGTCTGGCGTGTCGCAGGCCAGCACCTTGCCTGCGTGCATCAACGAGATGCGGTCGCAGCGCTGGGCTTCGTTCATAAAGTGGGTGGAGAGGAAAATCGTCACCCCTTGCTCGCGGGACAACTCCACCAGCAAGCGCCAGAAATCGTCGCGGGCGGCGGGGTCCACACCCGATGTGGGTTCGTCGAGGATCAGCACTTCCGGGCGATGCAGCACCGCCACGGCCAGGGACAGGCGCTGGCGCAAGCCCAGGGGCAACTCGCCGGAGGGTTGTTCGGCGACGCTGCCCAGGTCAAAACGCTGGATCAATTCTTCGATGCGTGGGCCGCTGTCGGCCTTGGGCAGATCAAATAACTGTGCGTGCAGCACCAGGTTCTGGCGCACGCTGAGTTCGCCGTACAGCGAGAAGCTCTGGGACATGAAACCCACGCGCTTGCGGGTCGCCAGGTCCTTGGCATTCACCGGGTTGCCCAGCAGCGTGGCGCTGCCTTCACTGGCCGGCATCAGCCCGGTGAGGACTTTCATGGTGGTGGTCTTGCCGCAGCCGTTGGAACCGAGAAAGCCGAAGATCTCGCCACGGCCAATGGCGAAGCTGACTTTGTTGACAGCGGTGAAGTCGCCAAAACGCAGGGTCAGGTCGTGGGCTTCGATGGCGATATCGGTGTTGTCGTTAGCCCGAGGGGGGATCACCAGCGGCTGGTTGTTGTGCGCGCTGTCGCCCTGGAAATGGGTGAACGCGTCATCCAGCTTGCCACTGGGCGTAACAGCAGCCAGGTCACGGCTCAGGCCATCGGCAATCAGCTTGCCGCGGTCGAGCATCAGGCAGTGCTCGAACTGCTCGGCTTCTTCCATGTAGGCCGTGGCCACCAGCAGCGTCAGTTGTGGGCGCTCGCTGCGTACGGTTTCTACCAGTTCCCAGAAGCGCCGGCGTGACAAAGGGTCGACGCCGGTAGTCGGTTCATCGAGGATCAGCAGGTCCGGATCGTGGATCAGCGCGCAGCACAGCCCCAGTTTTTGCTTCATCCCGCCCGACAGCTTGCCCGCCGGGCGGTCGGCGAAGCGTGCCAGGTCGGTGGCCAGCAACAGGTTGTGCATGCGCTGGTCGCAATCGGCTGTGGACAGGCCAAACAGGGTGGCGAAAAAACGGATGTTCTCGCTGATAGACAGCTCTGGATACAGGTTGCCACCCAGGCCCTGGGGCATGAAGGCGATCAACGGGTACAGGCTGTTGCGGTGGCGGCGGTCTTCGATGGAACCGCCCAGCACCTGCAAGTCACCGGTCTGCAGCTTTTTGACCCCGGCGATCAAGCCCAGCAGGCTCGACTTGCCCGCGCCATCGGGGCCGATCAGGCCGCAGCGGGTGCCGGCCGGCAGGCTGAAGGCGATGTCGATCAGCGCCTGTTGCTTGCCGTAGCGGTGGTTGATGCCCGTGGCGTGCAGCGCCAGCCCGTTCATTGCAGGTTGGCCGGCCAGTCCAGGTCGGCAGTGCGCACGTAGCCGGCGCCGGGCATGCCGGGCTTGGCCTGGGGCACGGCGCTTGGTTGAGTCAGGCGCAGCTTGACGCGAAACACCAGTTTCTGGCGCTCGTCGCGGGTTTCCACTTCTTTGGGGGTGAACTGGGATTTGGCCGCGACAAAGCTGATTTTCGCTGGCAGCGGCTGATCCGTGAGGGCATCGAGCACGATCCGCGCTTCACTGCCCACGGTCAGGCGACCAGTGACGGAGGCGGGCAGGTAGAGGTTCATGTACTGGTCATTCGGATCGATCAGCAACAACACCCGCCCACCGGCGCCGAGCACTTCGCCAGGTTCGGCCAGGCGCAGTTGAATGATGCCGTCGATGGGCGCGCGCAGGCTGCTGTCGTCGATTTCGCTGGTCAGTTGCGCCACCTGGGCCTCGGCGGCACCAATGGCGGCCTTGACCGCATTCACCTGGGCCTGGGCGGCCACCACCGCCGCATTGCCGGTGTTCTGGCGTGCCTGCTGCTGGTCGATCAACTGCGCGCTGGCGAAACCGCGGCGGTACAGCTCTTGGGTCCGCTTGAGTTCCTGGCTGGCCAGCAGGTTCTCGCTCTGGCGCAATTGCACGTTGGCTTCGGCAGCGGCGAAGTTCTCCTTGGCGCGCAGTACTTCGGCTTCGGCCTGGGAACGCTGGGCTTCCAGGGTGCGGGTGTCGATACGCGCCAGCAGTTGGCCCTTGAGCACCTTGTCGCCTTCATCGACCCGCACCTCGGCCAAGCGGCCGGGGATCTTGGTGGCGATCTGCACTTCGGTGGATTCCAGTCGGCCGTTGCCCATGCTCAAGCCTTCCGGCAGGCGGTCGAGGGTGGACTTCCAGTAACCGAAGCCGCCGGCGGCCACCAACAGCAAAATCAGGAGAAAGGCGAAGAATTGCGAACTGCGATGTGACGTCGACATGGGTGCATCCTGCGGTGTTAGCGTCCTAGTTTGCCGGGATCGTAACCGATAGCCGTTGATACCGGTCAAATGAATACCTTTAGGCGTTAGCGCAGCGCCATGACCGCCGCCCATTGCTCCGCCGTCACTGGCATCACTGACAGGCGACTGCCTTTTTGCACCAGCGGCAATTCGGCCAGGGCCGTCTGTTGCTTGAGGTAGCCCAGCCCGAGGACTTTGGGGAAGGTTTCGACGTGGGCCACGGTGATGGCGCTCCACGGATTCTTCTCGGTGGTGGCCTTGGCATCGAAGTAATGGCTATCAGGCTCCAGCGCAGTCGGGTCGGGGTAAGCCGCTTCGATGATTTTTCCTACGCCGGCAATGCCCGGTTCCGGGCAACTGGAGTGGTAAAAGAAGAACGCGTCGCCCACGGCCATGGCCCGCAGGAAATTGCGCGCCTGGTAATTGCGCACGCCGTCCCAGCGCGCCTCGCCGAGTTTTTCCAGGCCCTTGATGGACAGCTCATCGGGCTCGGATTTCATCAGCCAATAGGCCATGGTTTTGCTCCTTTGCAGGGGATTGGGCAGCTTGTCTGTCAATTTCATGACAAACCGACGGTCGGTTGACGCCAAGGTTTGCGTGTTGGTTCACGTTAACGCAGAATGCCGGGATTTTAAGCTTGACGCAGCTGGAACGGACTACTTTGGAACGTTGCTGTCATCGTGTGTGATATGCCTGAAGGGGGGCAATCGATGAAACGCAAACCGGATTTACTATGGATTTTGGTTATTTTGTTCGGTCTGGGCGTCGTGACCACCGGGTATGCGCAAAGCCTATGGTCGAACAAGACCCAAGCCCCGGTTGAATTTGCACAGCAGCAACAACAAACCTTCAAGCGTTGACGCTATTTCGGCGCCGTTGAGTCCAGCGGCGTCCCCTCTGCGACATACCATCTTCTATCGGTAACGGTGCCATTCAACGGCACGTCCCAGCTTGCCTGCGCCAGGCGTTCGACCTTCTGGCATTCATGGGCCAGCCCCAGCAGCGTCGGCTTGCGCCACGACGAGCGGCGCGCCAGGTACGCCAGGCTGCGATCGTAAAAACCGCCGCCCATGCCCAGCCGCCCGCCCGCGTCATCAAAACCCACCAACGGCAGCAGCACCAGGTCCAGGGCCCAGACCTTGCGCTGGCGCCCGACATTGACCCGTGGCTCAAGAATGCCAAAGCGGTTGGGCGCGAGCTTTTCCCCAGGGCGCACGCGTTGGAACACCATCTTGGTCCGTGGCCAGGCGCTGAGCACCGGCAGGTAGGTGGCCTTGCCCCGGCGCTGGGCAGTGCGCAGCAGCAAGCGCGGATCGATTTCGCCATCCGTCGACAGGTACAGGGAGATATGTTTGGCCCGGCGAAACAGCGGGTGCTGTGCCAGTTGCCGATACAGGCCAAGCGCGGCCTGGCGTTGCTCGCTCGGCGTCAGGGCGCGGCGGGCCTTGCGCAACATGCGTCGAAGGTGCGGACGGGAAAGTGGCGCAGGTTCGGTCATGGTGTTCGGCTCATAAAACAATGCCAGTCCGGGGACTGGCATTGAGTTTGGGAATCAGGCTCCCCGACAGAACCGCTGTCGACTTAGCCCTTGAACCCGAAAGTTCAAGGTGGAAGATGCAGTAGGCTTTAAGGCTTTCCGTCTAGCGGACATGCACACCAGCCCAACGTGCAACTTCCAGGGTAGTGCGAATCGGCTCAGGGACATCGCCGACTGGCAAGCACGCCAGGGAGTGAGGCGAGTATACCCGAAATAGACGCGGCGATCAGCCCTTGGGTGGTTCCTGGTCGGTAGAAAGCACCAGGTCGACGCGCTCGAGCAGGTCACGCACTTGCTCGCGTGTCGAACCACTGGCCTGTACGTCAGGGCGTTCCTGCTTATGCAGCAAATCGTGGGTAATGTTCAGCGCGGCCATCACGGCGATACGGTCGGCGCCGATGACTTTGCCGCTGCTGCGGATTTCACGCATCTTGCCATCCAGGTAGCGGGCGGCGCTCACCAGGTTGCTGCGCTCCTCCTGGGGGCAGATGATCGAATACTCTTTGTCGAGAATCTGCACGGTGACGCTATTGCTTGAACTCATGAGTCTTGCTCCAGGGCCTTCAGGCGCGAAATCATCGATTCGACCTTACGCCGGGCGATTTCGTTTTTTTCAATGAGGTGCGCGCGTTCCTCGCGCCAGGTCTTTTCCTGAGCTAATAGGAGTCCGTTTTGACTCTTTAGTTGCTCGACCCGGGTAATTAGCAATTCGAGTCTGGCCATCAGCGCTTGCAAGTCGGCGTCTTCCATAGGGTTCCACTGGATTTGTCTGATGAATGGCAACTGCAGGATAAACGATCTGACGCCCTTGATAGTCGGGTGCGTCTGCCGGTGCTAGGATACAGCGCTTCATTCTAGACATCGCGCCGCCTGGCGCCTAGCTCATCATGCCTATTCAGAACTCCCCGTACGACGCTTTTTCCAAACTGCTGAGCTCCAGCGGTCACCCTTGCTCGCCTGCCGAACTGCATGGCGTGCTGCTGGGCCGTAGTTGCACCGGCGTCGGTTTTGACGCCGACAACTGGCTGGCCGACGTGGCCGAGCTGCTGGAAACCGAGCCTACCGAAAACGTGCGCAACGCGTTGATCGGCTTGCAAGAAATGGTTAAAGGCGAACTGACCGGTGATGACGTCACCGTGGTCCTGCTGCTGCCAACCGACGATGCGTCGCTCACCGAGCGTGCCGCTGCACTGGGCCAATGGTGCCAGGGTTTCCTCCATGGCTTTGGCGTGAACGCCGGCGGCCTGGAGCTGAGCACCGACGCCAAGGAAGTGTTGCAGGACCTCGCAGCCATCTCCCAGGTGCAAGATGCCCTGGAAGAATCCGAAGACGGCGAAGGCGACTATATGGAAGTCATGGAATACCTGCGCGTCGCGCCGTTGCTGCTGTTCACCGAGAACAAAAAGTCTGCTGAACCTGCTGCAACCAAGCCGTCGCTGCACTAAGAGAGGGAACCCACCTGCCCATGATCCATATCCCCAAAGCGGAATACACCCGCCGCCGCAAGGCGCTCATGGCGCAGATGGAACCCAACAGCATCGCGATCCTGCCGGCCGCTGCCGTGGCGATCCGCAACCGTGATGTCGAGCACGTGTACCGCCAGGACAGCGACTTCCAGTACCTGAGCGGCTTCCCCGAGCCCGAAGCGGTGATTGTGCTGATGCCTGGGCGCATTCACGGCGAATACGTGCTGTTCTGCCGTGAACGCAACGCCGAGCGCGAATTGTGGGACGGCCTGCGCGCTGGCACCGAAGGCGCGATTCGCGAATACGGCGCCGACGATGCGTTCCCGATTACCGATATCGACGACATCCTGCCCGGCCTGATCGAAGGCCGCGACCGGGTGTACTCGGCCATGGGCAGCAATGCCGAATTCGACCGGCACCTGATGGAGTGGATCAACGTGATCCGCTCCAAGGCGCACCTCGGTGCGCAGCCGCCGAACGAATTCGTTGCCCTGGATCATCTGCTGCACGACATGCGCCTGTATAAATCCGCCGCAGAAGTGAAGGTCATGCGCGAAGCCGCGCGGATTTCCTGCGCGGCCCATATTCGGGCGATGCAGGCCAGCCGCGCCGGGTTGCATGAGTTCAGCCTGGAAGCCGAGTTGGACTACGAATTCCGCCGGGGCGGGGCGAAGATGCCGGCCTATGGCTCCATCGTCGCCTCGGGGCGCAACAGTTGCATCCTGCACTACCAGCAGAATGACGCGCTGCTCAAGGACGGGGACCTGGTGTTGATCGACGCCGGGTGTGAAATCGACTGCTATGCCAGCGATATCACCCGCACCTGGCCGGTCAATGGCAAGTTCTCGGCCGAGCAGAAGGCGATCTACGAAATTGTGCTGGCCTCCCAGGACGCCGCCTTTGCCCAGATCGCGCCGAACAAGCACTGGAACCAGGCCCATGAGGCGACGGTGCAAGTCATCACCGCGGGGCTGGTGAAGCTGGGCTTGTTGCAGGGTGATGTGGACGAGTTGATCGCCAGCGAAGCCTACAAGGCGTTCTACATGCACCGCGCCGGGCACTGGCTGGGCATGGATGTGCATGATGTGGGCGAGTACAAGGTCGGCGGCGAATGGCGGGTGCTGGAAGTGGGCATGGCCCTGACCGTGGAGCCGGGCATCTACATTGCCCCGGACAACCAGAACGTGGCAAAGAAATGGCGTGGCATAGGCGTGCGCATCGAGGATGACGTGGTGGTGACCAAGCAAGGCTGTGAAGTTCTGACCAATGGCGTACCCAAGACCGTGGTCGAGATTGAAGCACTGATGGCGGCCGCCCGATGAGCCGGGTCAACCTGGCGATTATCGGTGGCGGCCTGGTGGGCGCCAGCCTGGCCTTGGCATTGCAGGCCGGGGCCAAGGCCCGTGGCTGGAAAATCGTGCTGATCGAACCCTTCGCCCCCGGCGACAGCTACCAGCCGAGCTATGACGCGCGTTCCTCGGCGCTGTCCTTTGGCGCGCGGCAGATCTACCAGCGCCTGGGTGTATGGCAAGACATTTCCCGACGTGCCGAACCGATCAAGCAAATCCATGTTTCCGACCGTGGGCGCTTCTCTACCGCACGCTTGTCGGCCCTTGAAGAGGGCGTACCGGCCCTGGGCTATGTGGTGGAAAACGCCTGGCTCGGGCAGTGCCTGTGGCAAGGCCTGGACAAAGACGTGATCAGTTGGCGCTGCCCCGCAGAAGTCAGCCGCATGGAGCCGCTGGCCGATGGCTACTGCCTGACCCTCAACGATGAAACCGTCATTGAGTGCGACCTTGCGGTACTGGCCGATGGTGGCCGCTCCGGGCTGCGCGAGCAGTTGGGCATTGGCGTCAAGCAACGGCCTTACAACCAGAGTGCCCTGATCGCCAACATCACCCCCAGCGAAGCCCATAACGGCGAGGCGTTCGAGCGTTTCACCGACGAAGGCCCGATGGCCTTGCTGCCGCTGGCGGACAACCGTTGCGCGCTGGTCTGGACCCGCGTCGGCATGGACGCCCAGCGCCTGGCGCAGTTGGATGAACGCAGTTTCCTCAACGAGTTGCAGGGCGTGTTTGGCTATCGCCTGGGCACCCTGAAACAGGTCGGCGCGCGCCACTTGTATCCGCTGACGCTGGTGGAGGCCGAGGAGCAAGTGCGCTCGCACCTGGTGGTCCTGGGCAACGCCGCCCACAGCTTGCACCCGATTGCCGGTCAGGGTTTCAACCTGTCCCTGCGCGATGCCTATGCGTTGGCCGAGGCCTTGCTGGCCGGGCCCGCCGTGCCGGGTGACCTGGCGACCTTGCAGGCCTACCGCGAACGCCAGCGCCTGGATCAACAACTGACCGTGGGCTTCTCCGACCAGGTCACCCGCCTGTTCGGCAGCGGCCAACCGCTGGTCGCCATGGGGCGTAACCTCGGCCTGCTGGGCCTGGACCTGCTGCCGCCGGCCAAACGCTGGTTCGCCCGGCAGGCCATGGGCCTGGGCACGCGCCCCGATGCGTAAGTGGCTGACGGAGCGCCTGGGCAAGGCGCGGTTATTACGCTGGTTCTTGAGCCTGTACCCGCCGTACCTCGGCGCCGGGGTGCGGGTCCAGCACCTGAGTGCCGACTTTTGTCACGCCAAGGTGCGCATGGGCCTGGGCTGGTACAACCGCAATTACGTCGGTACGCAGTTTGGCGGCAGCCTGTATTCGATGGTCGACCCGTTCTACATGCTGATGCTGATGGAGAACCTGGGCCGCGACTACATCGTCTGGGACAAGGCGGCGAGCATCGATTTCATCTCGCCGGGCAAAGGCCCGGTGTTTGCCGAATTCTCCATCGACCAGGCCTTGCTCGATGAAGTGCGACGCCAGACCGAGGGCGGCGAGAAATACTTGCCGCACCTCAAGGTGCAGATTTACGACGGCTCCGGCACCCTGGTGGCGCGAGTCGACAAAACCCTTTACGTGCGGCGCAAGCCGCCAGCGAAACAGGCATAAAGCATGGACATGCGCGCAGATGTGCTGATTGTCGGGGCCGGAATGGTCGGAAGCGCCCTGGCGCTGGCGTTGCAGGGCAGTGGCCTGCAAGTGCTGCTGCTCGACGGCAGCCCGTTGAGCGTCAAGCCATTTGACGCTGATGCTCCGTTTGAACCGCGGGTGAGCGCCTTGTCGGCCGCCAGCCAGCGCATCCTCGACCGCCTGGGCGTGTGGGACGGCATCGCCAGTCGCCGCGCCAGCCCCTACGGCGAAATGCAGGTTTGGGATGGCAGCGGCACCGGGCAGATCCACTTCTCGGCGGCCAGTGTGCATGCCGAGGTGTTGGGGCATATCGTCGAAAACCGTGTGGTCCAGGACGCCCTGCTTGAGCGCCTGCACGACTGCGACCTGGGCCTGCTGGCCAATGCACGCCTGGAGCAGATGCGCCGCTCCGGCGATGACTGGCTGCTGACCCTGGCCGATGGCCGCACCCTGCGCGCGCCGCTGGTGATCGCCGCCGACGGCGCCAACTCGGCCGTGCGCCGCCTGACCGGCACCGCCACACGCGAATGGGATTACCTGCACCACGCCATCGTCACCAGCGTGCGCAGCAGCCAGCCGCACCAGCGTACGGCCTGGCAGCGCTTCACCGACCATGGCCCGCTGGCGTTCCTGCCGCTGGTGCGCGATGGCCAGGAAGATTGGTGCTCGATCGTCTGGTCGACCACGCCGAGCGAGTCCGAACGCTTGATGGCCCTGGACGACGAAAGCTTCTGTGGTGAACTGGAGCGCGCTTTTGAGGGTCGCCTGGGCAGCGTGGTCAGTGCCGACCCACGCCTGTGCGTACCGCTGCGCCAGCGCCACGCCAAGCGCTACGTCGCCGAAGGCCTGGCGCTGATTGGCGATGCCGCCCACGTTATTCACCCGTTGGCGGGGCAGGGCGTGAACCTGGGCTTCCTCGACGCCGCGGTGTTGGCCGAGGTGCTGCTAAAGGCGTGCGAGCGCGGTGAACGCTTGGCAGATGTGAAGGTGCTCAGTCGCTACGAGCGCCGGCGCATGCCGCACAACCTGGCGCTGATGGCGGCGATGGAGGGCTTTGAACGGTTGTTCCAGGCCGACCAGCTGCCGTTGCGCTGGTTGCGCAATGCCGGGCTGAAATTGGTCGACCAAATGCCCGAGGCCAAGGCGCTGTTTGTGCGTCAGGCGCTGGGCTTGACCGGCGACCTGCCGGACCTGGCCAAGCCCTGAGTGCGTTCACCCCGCTAGGAGCCGGCTTGCCGGCGATGAGGCCGGTTGTCGCAGGGTAAATTCTTCCCATGCAACATCTCGTAACGCCTGCGCCCAGTGTTTGGTTGAGATGCTAAATGTGAGTCCTTATCATTTGCGCTCACTTTTCCTACGAGAGACCGCACCTATGTTGGCACCCAAGCGCCTCCTGACTGCCCTGGCACTCACCCTTATCGCCAGCACCACCGTCCAGGCGGCTGACGAAGTGGTGGTCTACTCCTCTCGTATCGACGAGTTGATCAAGCCGGTGTTCGACGCCTACACCAAGAAAACCGGGGTGCAGGTGAAGTTCATCACCGACAAGGAAGCGCCGCTGATGCAGCGCATCAAGGCCGAAGGCCAGAACGCCACCGCCGACCTGCTGCTGACCGTCGATGGTGGCAACCTCTGGCAAGCCGAGCAGATGGGCATTCTGCAACCCTTCACCTCCAAGGTGATCGACGCCAACATCCCTGCACAATATCGCTCCTCCAGCCATGCCTGGACGGGCTTGAGCCTGCGGGCGCGCACCATCGCCTACTCCACCGACCGCGTGAAGCCGGCAGAGCTGACCACCTACGAAGCCCTGGCCGACAAGCAATGGGAAGGCCGCCTGTGCCTGCGCACCGCGAAGAAGGTCTACAACCAGTCGCTGACCGCCACCCTGATCGAAACCCATGGCGCAGAAAAGACTGAAGAAATCATCAAGGGCTGGGTCAATAACCTGTCCACCGACGTCTTCTCCGATGACATTGCGGTACTGCAGGCAATCAACGCCGGGCAGTGCGATGTGGGTATCGTCAACACCTACTACTACGGGCGCCTGCACAAGCAGGACCCGAAACTGGCGGTGAAACTGTTCTGGCCGAACCAGGGCGACCGTGGCGTGCACGTCAACCTGTCGGGCATCGGCCTGACCAAGTACGCCCCGCACCCGGAAGCCGCCAAGGCTCTGGTGGAGTGGATGACTACGCCTGAGGCGCAGAAGATCTTTGCCGACGTCAACCAGGAGTTCCCGGCCAACCCTGCGGTAGAACCTTCGGCTGAAGTGGCGAGCTGGGGCAAGTTCAAGGCGGACACCCTGCCGGTGGAAGTGGCGGGCAAGCGCCAGGCCGAGGCGATTCGCCTGATGGATCGTGCGGGCTGGAACTGAGTACAATTTGTAGCACACCGCAGTTCTAATTAATGTGGGAGCGGCTTGTGTGGGAGCTGGCTTGCCTGCGATAGCATCACCCCGGTATCGCTGATAAACCGAGGTGTCTGCATCGCAGGCAAGCCAGCTCCCACACAAGCCAGCTCCCACAGTGTTTTGTGCAGGCCTGCGAATAATCCACTGCTTGAGAATTCCTTTTGGCCCACCCCGCCCAACGCCGCTGGTACCTGCCGGTCTTCACTGTCGCCGCCCTGGTGCTGCTGCCCCTGAGTGTCCTGTTGCTGTCCTGGCAAAGCATCGACACGCAAATCTGGTCGCACCTGTGGGACACCCAGATGCCGCGTCTGCTGGGCAACACCTTGACCCTGGTGGTGGGCGTCGGGGTAGGCGTAACGGTGCTGGGCGTGAGCCTGGCCTGGCTGACCAGCCTCTGTGAGTTCCCCGGCCGGCGCTGGCTGGACTGGGCGTTGATGCTGCCGTTTGCCATCCCGGCCTATGTCCTGGCGTTTGTCTTCGTGGGTTTGCTGGATTTCTCCGGGCCGGTACAAACCCTGCTGCGCGAATGGTTCGGCATGGGCCTGCGCCTGCCGCGCGTGCGCTCCACCAGTGGCGTGATCATCGTGCTGGTGCTGGTGTTCTATCCCTACGTCTACCTGCTGGCGCGCACCGCGTTCCTGGCGCAGGGCAAGGGGTTGATGGAAGCGGCGCGGGTGCTGGGCCAGTCGCCCTGGCAGGCGTTCTGGCGGGTGGCCCTGCCCATGGCGCGCCCGGCCATCGGCGCCGGCGTAGCCTTGGCGTTGATGGAAACCCTGGCGGACTTCGGCGCGGTGTCGGTGTTTAACTTCGACACCTTCACCACCGCCATCTACAAGACCTGGTATGGCTTTTTCAGCCTGTCCAGCGCCGCACAACTGGCGAGCCTGCTGCTGTTGGTGGTGATGCTGGTGCTCTACGGCGAGCGCCGGGCCCGTGGCGCCAGCCGCCCGAGCAACGAGCGACCGCGGGGCAAGGCGCTCTATCACCTGCATGGCGTCAAGGCCGCCGCCGCCACCGGCTGGTGCGCCCTGGTGTTTGCCTGTGCCTTTGTTATCCCGATGCTCCAGCTGCTGGCCTGGTTCTGGCAGCGCGGGCGTTTCGACCTCGACGAGCGCTATGCCGGGCTGATCGTGCATACCCTCTACCTGGGCGGCATGGCCGCGCTGATCACCGTCAGCGTGGCGTTGCTGCTGGCCTTCGCCAACCGCCTGGCGCCGACCCGGGCTATCCGCTCCGGGGTCAGCCTGGGAAACCTGGGCTATGCCTTGCCGGGTTCGGTATTGGCGGTGTCGATCATGCTGGCTTTCAGCTATCTGGACCGCGAGTTGGTGATTCCGGTTTCCAGCTGGCTGGGCGGCGCTGGCAAACCTTTGCTGCTGGGCAGCCTGTCGGCGCTGGTGATGGCCTATCTGGTGCGCTTCCTGGCGGTGGCCTATGGCCCGCTGGAAAACAGCCTGGCGCGCATCCGCCCGTCCTTGCCGGAAGCAGCGCGCAGCCTGGGGGTCAGTGGGCCACGACTGTTTTGCAAAGTGTATCTGCCACTTTTACTGCCCGGCACCTTGAGCGCGGCCTTGCTGGTGTTTGTCGATGTGCTCAAGGAAATGCCCGCGACCCTGCTGATGCGCCCATTCGGCTGGGACACGCTGGCGGTACGCATCTTCGAGATGACCAGCGAGGGCGAGTGGGCGCGTGCCTCGTTGCCCGCCCTGACCCTGGTGTTGGTCGGCCTGTTACCGGTCATCGGCTTGATCCGACGTTCGGCGCGACGAATCGGTTAGGTGCCAGTCCTACGGCTTGAGGCTACAATGCGCGGCATTCGGTGCGGCCCGTCTTCCGGGCAGGGTGGCTGATTGTGGCTGCAGGCCTTGTATTTCAAGGTGTGTAGCCCGAACGGCAACCGTCCGCACCTTCGCCACGCCCGGAAGGAGAAACCCATGGGACAGCGTACGCCTCTGTATGACCTGCATCTCGCCCTCGGCGCGAAAATGGTCGATTTTGGCGGTTGGGATATGCCTCTGCACTACGGCTCGCAAGTCGAGGAGCACCATCAGGTGCGCCGTGACTGCGGGGTGTTTGATGTTTCCCACATGACCGTGATCGATATCTCAGGCCACCAGGCCAGGGAGTGGCTGCAGTACTTGCTGGCCAATGATGTCGATCGTTTGCATGGCTGCGGCCATGCGCTGTACAGCGCCATGCTCAACGAGCAGGGCGGGGTGGTGGACGACATGATTGTCTACCGCACCGAAGACGGTTACCGGCTGGTGGTCAATGCGGCCACCCGCGACCAGGATATCGCGTGGATGCAGGCCCAGTTGGGCAGCTATCAGGTGCTGATGCGTGAGCGCCCGGACCTGGCCATGCTGGCGATCCAGGGGCCCCAGGCCCGGCACAAGATTGCCGAGCTGGTCACCCAGTCTCGCGGCGTGCTGATCCACCAGCTCAAGCCTTTCGAGGGCCGCGCCGACGGCGACTGGTTTATCGCACGCACAGGCTATACCGGCGAAGATGGCCTGGAAATCGTCCTGCCCGCCGACCAGGCCCCGGGCTTTTTCAACGACCTGGTGGGCGCGGGCATCTCGCCTATCGGCCTGGGTGCGCGTGACACCCTGCGCCTGGAGGCCGGCATGAACCTCTACGGCCAGGATATCCACCTGAATGTGTCACCTTTGGCCGCCAATATGGCCTGGAGCATCGCCTGGGAACCCGCGGGCCGCGACTTCATCGGGCGTGCCGCCCTGGAGGCTGAACGGGCCGCCGGAGTGCAGCTCAAGCTGGTGGGTTTGGTGCTGGAAGAACGCGGGGTTTTACGCGCTCATCAAGTGGTTCGTATCGCCGATGTTGGCGAAGGAGAGATCACCAGTGGTAGTTTCTCTCCTACGCTGAGTAAATCCATTGCCCTGGCGCGTGTACCGATGGCAACCGCTGACCGCGCGGAAGTAGAGATTCGCGGCAAGTGGTACCCGGTGCGAGTGGTCAAGCCGACCTTCGTGCGCCATGGCAAGACCTTGATCTAACCTTTTGCGGCAGGCCAATGGCCGCTGACATTTCTTTTTGAGGACACAGACTATGAGCGATATCCCTGCCGCACTGCGTTTTGCCGAAAGCCACGAATGGGCACGCCTGGAAGCGGATGGCACCGTGACCGTCGGGATCTCCGATCACGCCCAGGAAGCGTTGGGTGATGTGGTGTTTGTTGAATTGGCGGAAGTGGGCAAGGTGTTCGCCGCGGGCGACGCCGCAGGCGTAGTCGAATCGGTGAAGGCTGCTTCGGATATCTACTCGCCGGTTTCGGGTGAAGTGATTGCGGTCAACGAGGATTTGGCCGATGCCCCTGAGTCGCTCAATGAAAAGCCTTACGAGGCCTGGATCTTCAAGGTCCAGCCAAGCAATACCGCCGAACTGGAAAAACTGCTGGATGCCGCTGGCTACCAAGCCGCCATCGGCGAATAACAACGTCCCCTGCAGGAGCCGGCAAGCCGGCTCCTGCAACGGTCAGGGCTTGAGCACCTGCTTCACCGCCGCAACAGCCCGCTCCACATCCGCCTTGGTCATCGCCGTAAACATCGGCAACGACACAATCAAGCGCCCGACGCTTTCCGCAACCGGAAACATGCCTTCCTTGAACCCCTGTGCCCGATACAGGCTCAGCAGGTGGATCGGCGGGTAGTGATAGCCAATGCCCACGCCCTGGGCCTGCATCTGCTCCATGAACGTAGCGCGGGCCGGCAGGCCATCCGAACGCTCGGGCAGAACCAGTTGGAACAGGTGCCAGTTGCTGTTTTCAAAGTCCGCAGGCGGCAGTTGTGCGCCGTACGTTGCCTCGAAATCGCTGCCCAAACACTCGAAGTAATGCCGGGCCAGGGCCTGGCGATGGGCCGTGATCTGCTCGAGATGGGCAAACTGGCCCAGGCCGATGGCGGCGGCGATATCGGTCATGTTGAACTTGCCGCCCAGCACATCCACGTCCAACCCGTCGAACCCACTGCGGGTTACGCCTTGCAGGCGGTATTTCTCCGCCAGGCGCGCTTCTTCAGCGTTGTTCAACACCAGGCAGCCGCCTTCGGAACAGGTGATGTTCTTGTTCGCCTGGAAGCTGAACGAGACAAAATCCCCCGTGGCGCCAATTCGCTGGCCATCCCAACTGGAGCCCAATGCCTGGGCGGCGTCCTCGATGATCCGCAGCCCATATTTGTTGGCCAGTGCATAGAGCATCGGCATGTCCAGCGGCAGGCCGGCCAGGTACACCGGGATGATCGCCTTGGTGCGCGGCGTAATGGCGGCCTCCACCTGGGCCAGGTCGATATTGCGGGTCACCGGGTCAATATCGGCAAACACCGGCGTGGCGCCTACCTCCAGAATCACGTTGGCCGTTGCCACCCAGGAAATCGGCGTGGTGATCACTTCATCCCCCGGCCCGACACCGGCGATGCGCAAGGCAATCTCCATGGTGCAGGTGCCGGAGTTGAAGGTGCGCACCGGCCGGCCGCCAAAATATTCCGACAATTGTGCTTCGAACGCCTGCACCTTGGGCCCGCTGGTGATCCAGCCGGAACGCAACACTTCACCGACTGCCGCGATAGTGGCTTCATCAATGGTCGGTTTTGAAAACGGCAGGAAAGGCAGTTGGCTCATGACGTTGAAAGCATCCGTTTTAAGAAGAACTAAGAATAAAAGCTCATATCAACCCCGGCATCGTCGCACGGGGTAACTGAATATAGCCTGTCATCCGTGAACGAATCGTCGAACGACAGGCACAAAAAAGCCGCTTTTGAAGCGGCTTTTTTGTGCCCGGTTTACTCGGCGGCGATGGCGTTCTTCGCCAGGATGGCGTTGGCCAGTTCCATGTCAGTGGCCTTCAGGCCTGGGTTGTCGGCACGCACTTTCTGCATGGCGGCTTCCAGGTAAGGGCCACGGATGCCGCCGTCGCTGGCGACGAAGCTACCGGCGTCGTCCTGGGCGGCGACTACCAGCTTGTGGTCCTTGAAGGTCAGGTACGTGGAGCCGGTGGTGGCGCCCGATGAGATGACATTACGCCAGAAGCTGTCGGCCATGGCCGATCCAACTGGGAGGGAAAGCACGGCGAGGGTGGCGACAGCATATTTGAGACGCATGATGGGTGACTCCGACTGGGTTATCTGAACAGTTTGATTGTAGATAACCCAGCCTAGTTCCATGGCTGACTAAACAGTTTCGACCCGCAGAATCACGCCTTCCTGGCCAATCACCCGTACTTGAGCCCCTACAGGCGCATCAGGCCCGGTGACCATCCACACGCCATCGCCGACCTTGACTTTGCCCCGGCCATCGATAATCGCCTGATGCACCACAAAGGTGCGGCCAATCAGCTCCGAACCACGCATATTCAGGCCCGGCTGATCGCTGGCCTTGGCACTGCTGCGCTGGCGCTTCCACCAGTACACCGCCGTCAGGATCGACAGCACCGCAAACAGCAGCAGTTGCAGCTCCAGCCCAAGCCCTGGAATCAGGAACTTGAGCACGCCAACCGCTGCCGCCGCGATCCCCATCCACAACAGATAGCCGCCGGCACCAAACACTTCGAGAATCAGCAGCACGGTGCCCAGCGCCAGCCAATCCCAGAACGACAGGTGTTGCAGGAATTCCCACATGGCGCGAGCCTCAGGCTTTCTTGTTGTCGAAGGTGGCCTTGACGATTTCGCCGATGCCGCCCACCGCGCCAATGACCTGGCTGGCTTCCAGCGGCATCAGGATCACTTTGCTGTTGTTGGCCGAGGCCAGCTTGCCCAGGGCATCGATGTATTTCTGCGCGACAAAGTAGTTGATGGCCTGCACGTTACCGGTGGCAATCGCCTCCGATACCACCTGTGTGGCGCGCGCTTCGGCTTCAGCCTGACGCTCACGGGCTTCAGATTCCAGGAACGCAGCCTGGCGACCCCCTTCGGCCTCGAGGATCTGCGCCTGCTTCTTGCCTTCGGCGGTCAGGATAGCGGAGGCACGCAGGCCTTCGGCTTCGAGGATCTGGGCACGCTTGATCCGCTCAGCTTTCATCTGGCCGGACATAGCGGCCATCAAGTCGGCAGGTGGGCTGATGTCCTTGATCTCGATGCGGGTGATCTTGATGCCCCACGGCGCGGTGGCTTCATCGACCGTGCGCAGCAGCTTCTCGTTGATGCCGTCGCGCTGGCTGAGCATGGCGTCCAGTTCCATGGAACCGAGCACCGTACGGATGTTGGTTTGCAGCAGGTTGCGGATCGCATGTTCGAGGTTGTTGACCTCGTAGGCCGCCTGGGCGGTATTCACCACCTGGAAGAAGCACACCGCGTCGATCTGCACCGTGGCGTTATCGGCCGTGATCACTTCCTGGGGCGGAATATCCAGCACGCTTTCCATCACGTTGATCTTGCGCCCGATGCGGTCCATCACCGGAATGATGATATTCAGGCCAGGCTTGAGCGTGTTGGTGTAGCGGCCGAAGCGCTCCACCGTCCATTGGTAGCCCTGGGGCACGACTTTGAAGCCCATGAACAGGATGGCAATGGCCAAGCCTACGAAGAGGAGAAGCACTGTTCCGATCTGCATAACGATTCCTTGTCTGGTGGTGGCGGTACGCGAAGTCTGTCGATTGTAACGGGCTTGTCGCAGATAAGAACGGTTTACTCGTTGGAGGGGATGACCCGTAAGACCTCTTCCAGGGTGGTCAGCCCCGCCGCAACCTTGTGGGCGCCCGACAATCGCAGGCTGTGCATGCCGTCCTTGAGCGCCTGGCGGCGCAATGCCTGCAGGTCGGTTTCGGCGCAGACCAGGTTCCTGGCAGCGTCATTCATCAGCATGATCTCGTAAACCCCGATGCGTCCGCGATAGCCACTGTCCCGGCATTCTGCACAGCCATTGGCCCGGTAGACGCTGGCGGGGGGCGGCGTGCAGGACTGGGTGGCGCTGCGCCAATCGTCCTGGTTCAGTGCCTCCGGGCTTTTACACTGTGGGCACAACCGTCGCACCAGACGCTGGGCCATGACCCCAATTAATGTGGCCTTGATCAAGTAATGGGGGATGCCCAGTTCCAGCAGGCGGCTGATCGCGCTGGGGGCATCGTTGGTATGTAGGGTCGAGAGCACCAGGTGGCCGGTCAAGGCCGCCTGGATCGCCATTTCAGCGGTTTCCAGGTCGCGGATCTCGCCGATCATGATGATGTCCGGGTCCTGGCGCATCAGCGCGCGGATGCCGCTGGCGAAGGTCAGGTCGATATTGTGCTGGACCTGCATCTGGTTGAAGGCCGGTTCCACCATCTCGATTGGATCTTCCACCGTGCACAGGTTGACCGTGCGGGTCGCCAGCTGTCGCAGGGTGCTGTAGAGGGTGCTGGTCTTGCCTGACCCGGTGGGGCCGGTGACCAGGATGATGCCGTTGGCCTGACCGGTCATTTGCCGCCAGCGCAGCAAGTCATCGGCCGAAAGCCCCAGTTGCTGGAAGTCCTGGAGCAGCACCTGTGGATCAAAAATCCGCATCACCAGCTTCTCGCCGAAGGCCGTGGGCAGGGTCGAAAGGCGCAGTTCCACTTCGATCCCCGCGGGCGTCTTGGTCTTGATCCGGCCATCCTGGGGTTTGCGCTTTTCGGCGACATTCATCCGCCCAAGGCTTTTCAGGCGGCTGACCACGGCGGTGGTGACCTGGGACGGAAACTGATAGGCATCGTGCAGCAGTCCATCGATACGCAAGCGCACGCGGCCCTGGTCGGCGCCCGGCTCGATGTGGATATCGCTGGCGCGCTGGCCAAAGGCAAATTGCAGCAGCCAGTCGACAATATTGACGATGTGCGCGTCGTTGGCGTCTGGTTCCTGCTCACCGGCACCGAGCCTGAGCAGTTGCTCGGCAGCGGTCGCCGTGGGGTTGGTCTGGTCGGCCCCGTTGACCGACCTGGCCAGGCGGAAGAACTCCTGGGTGCAACTGCGGATTGCCTCGGGGTTGGCTACCACGCGCTTGATCGGGCGCTTCAACACATGGGCCAGGCCTGTTTCCCACTCACGCAGGTACGGTTCGGCACTGGCTACCGTCACGCTGTCGCGGTCAACGGCGACGGCAAGGATATGGTGGCGTTGGGCGAAGGCGTGAGACATCAGCGGCACCACGCTCGCGACATCAATTTTCAGCGGGTCGATGCGTAGGTAGGGCTGCCCGACCTGACGGGCGAGCCACTCCGTCAGCCGTTCCAGGCACAGCAATAGGCCGGGCCTGGCGGGATCAGGCAGTGACTGGCCGGCGAGAAACTCCAGCGGATGCAAGCCATTGGCCGATGTGCGCCGCAAGCGCTCGGCCAGGGCGGTGTCGAGCAAACCGTGGGCGGTAAGGGCGGGCAGCAGATCGTCGAGGCAAAGCCTGCGATCCTGGTGTTCTGGCACAGCGGACATGGCGGTTTCCTGGGCGGTTTGAAGCAGCAGCGCCAAGGCTAGTCCGATCCTGCTCGCTGTCGCCCAGCGGGTTATTGCCGGTTTTTACTGAGCCACCGCCTGCACGGTTTGTAGCCTTGTGGATTCAACGGGTTGCAGTTCCAGCGAGCACACGCTGATCAGGTTACGAAGTTTTTCACCGATCACCTGGGCGCGGTGCCAGCTCAGGCCATCCATCACTACGTCGATGTTCAGCAGGTCATCGTCGCGCATCACGGTCACCTGCTGCGGCACCAAAAACTGCAAGGCGAAGAAATTGAGGATCCGGCACAGCACATCGGGCTCGGCTTCGGCGAGGATCTGGTAGCGCGCCTGGCAATGGCTGTTGTTGACGGCCCAGGCATCGACGCGGGTGGTGGGGCTGGATGGAATTGAATGCATGGCCGTTCTCCAAATTTGACTGGAGAAATTTTTACATGGGGTGTGGGGTATTTCTTATCTATGTTGGAGTGATATGCCTTATATATGAATAAGGTAATTCGCAGAAACTGGATTAATAGGTATTTTTATGCACAGTGAGTTGGACGTCTACGACCGCCGGATCCTGGCACTGCTCCAGGAAGACGCGTCGCTCTCCAGCGCGCAGATTGCCGAACAGGTCGGCCTGTCGCAGTCGCCCTGCTGGCGGCGGATTCAGCGGCTCAAGGAGGAGGGGGTGATTCGCGCCCAGGTAACGCTGCTCGACCGCAAGAAAATCGGCCTTAATACGCAGATCTTTGCCGAGGTCAAACTCAACGCCCACGGGCGCTCCAACTTCACGGAATTCACCGAGGCGATCCGCGGGTTCCCGCAAGTGCTGGAGTGTTATGTGCTGATGGGGTCGGTGGATTTTCTACTGCGCATTGTCACCTCGGATATCGAGGCATATGAGCGTTTCTTCTTCGAGAAACTGTCGATGGTGCCGGGGATTCAGGAGGTCAATTCGATTGTGGCGCTGTCGGAGATCAAGTCCACCACCAGCCTGCCAGTGTTGCGGTGATAGTGCGGGTGTCATCGCGGGCAAGCCCGCTCCCACAGTTGACCGAGTGTTCCAGAGGAAATCGGTTCGAGTGTGGGAGCGGGCTTGCCCGCGATAGCAATCTTACATGCGCAACAAAGTCTTCCAGGCACGGTTCTGATACACCGCAATCACCTGATGCATCCGCGCATCCAGCGACTCATCGGTGATCGGCTGGTTGGCCAGGGCCGCCAACTTGTTCAACTCGCCGTACAAACGATCCAGCTCCGGGATCTCCAGCAGGTGGCGGGCGTGATGCAGCCAGGCCTGCAGACGCTCGATGCGCGGCAGTTGCTCGGCCAGGTCTTCGGGCTGTTGCTGGTAGCGCGGCAGGCGCAGGGCCACGGCTTCGTCGGCCAGCAGGCGCGGCAGCCAGTTGGCGACCTGGGCGGCGCCCTGGCGGTTGCCACGCACATTGCGGTCCAGGGTCCAGGTGCGGGCCAGCAACCAGCGCGAAGTGTTCAGTGAGAACAGGCCCCAGCGCACGTCGGTCAATTCTTCGAGGAACTGTTCTGGCGCGGCCTTGCGCACGTCTTCATCGTCTTCACCGGCCTGGACCAGCGGGCGCCAGTCTTCCAAAAGGGCGTCGAGGGCGCTGCGCAGTTCGCTGGTGGATTGGCGCGGCGCGGCCTGGCCAAGGCTGCCGATCAGGGCGCGCATTTCGGCGAGGTTGTCTACCCAGTCCTGCAACAGGCGCCAGTGACCGTTGAAACGGTACTGCTCGGCCAGGCGCTGGCTGCTGCCCAGCAAATGCCAGGTCAGCGCGGCGAAGGCGTCGTCCAGGGGCATTTGTGGTTGCAGTTGCGGGGCCGGCAGGCTCAGGGAGTAGCTGTTGGCGTCGAACAGGCGATAGCCGCGCTCGGCCTTGCTGATATCACACGGCATCAGCGCCAGGGTTTGCGCCAGCTCGGCTGCCAGTTCCAGGAGGGCGGCGGGCTCGCCTTCGCGCAGTTCCAGTTCCAGCTCGCAGATTTCTTCCTTCTGCTTGCCGACAATCACCTGGCCCAGGTCCAGGGCGGCTTCGATCACCACCTTGGCCTTGCCACGGCCCCAGGCGATCTCGGCACGTTCGCGTACGAAGTCGGTGGTGAAGATCGGCTTGAGGGTCTTTTTGTCCAGCTCGGCCAGTTGCTCGGGCCAGCACTCGCCGTCGAGTTTCTTCACGTCGAGCTTGGCCTTGGCCAGTTTCCAGTCGTATTCATTGCGCTCCGACAAGCCGGCAACGCTGTGGCCACGGGTCTTGAGGGTCTGGATCACTTCGTCGCCATCCTTGCGCAGGCGCAGGGCAACCTTGGCCTGGGCCAGGTCGCGCTCGGGGGTGTCGAAGTACTGGTTCATCAACTCACGGCGTTCCCAGCCACTTTTGTTGCGTTTTTTCAGGAGCGGGTGCTCACGCAGCGCGGCGAGGGTCTCGCGGCTGACGCGGAGCTTGATTTCGGTTTCTTTTTGCATGGCCGGAACATCCAGGATCGGGAGTGCAGCCGGGAGAATAGGTGGCTGCCAAGGCCGTGCAGTGTACAGGACTGAGCCGGGCAACGTGCCGTAACGGGTTTATTGTGCAGCGCGGATGGTTCTATGATGGGTTTCATCTGTGGAAGTTGAGAGACAGCGCATGCCTTTACCGTCCATGAAAGAACAATTTGCCGCACTGATTGCCGCGCCCTCTGTCAGTTGTACCCAAGCGTCTCTCGACCAGACCAACCGCCCGGTGATCGATTTGCTCGCCACCTGGCTCGGCGATTTGGGTTTTGCCTGCGATATCCAGCAGGTCAGCCCCGGCAAGTTCAACCTGTTGGCCAGCTTCGGCAGCGGCCCCGGTGGCCTGGTGCTGGCGGGGCATAGCGATACCGTGCCGTACGATGAAGCGCTATGGCAGACCGATCCTTTGAAGTTGACGGAAGTGGACGGGCGCTGGGTAGGATTGGGTAGCTGCGACATGAAGGGTTTCTTCGCGCTGGCCATTGAAGCCGTCTTGCCGCTGCTCGACCAACCGTTCAAGCAGCCGCTGCTGATCCTCGCCACCTGCGATGAAGAAAGCTCCATGGCCGGCGCCCGCGCCCTGGCTGCGGCCGGTCGCCCGCTGGGGCGTGCCGCGGTGATTGGCGAGCCCACGGGCCTCAAGCCGATCCGCCTGCACAAAGGCGTGATGATGGAGCGCATCGATATTCTCGGACGCAGTGGCCATTCGTCGGACCCAAGCCTGGGCCACAGCGCCCTCGAAGCCATGCATGACGCCATGGGCGAGCTGCGCGGCCTGCGCCTGGCCTGGCAGCGGGAGTACCGCAACCCCCAGTTCAGCGTGCCCCAGCCGACCTTGAATTTTGGCTGCATCCACGGCGGCGATAACCCCAACCGCATTTGTGGCCAGTGCTCCCTGGAGTTCGACCTGCGGCCCTTGCCCGGCATGGATCCCCAGGTGTTGCGCGACGCCATCCGCCAGAAGCTGACGCCCATCGCCGAGCGCCATCAGGTGCAGATCGACTACGCGCCACTGTTCCCTGAAGTGCCGCCCTTCGAGCAGCCGGAAGATGCGGAGCTGGTGCGGGTCGCGGAACGTTTGACCGGTCATCGTGCCGAAGCAGTAGCGTTCGGCACTGAAGCGCCTTATCTTCAGCGCCTTGGTTGTGAAACCCTGGTGCTCGGCCCTGGGGATATCGCCTGCGCCCACCAGCCGGGCGAGTACCTTGAAATGTCACGCTTGACGCCTACAGTGCGTCTATTGCGGGAATTGATTGAACACTACTGCCTCAAACCTGCATAAATTAACTCCATTGCACCCCGTACATAGAAGGAGAGCGAGCGTGTCGCCAAGCCTGTTCCGACGATAACCATCAGCCCGCTGTGCGTTTAGCGATTCATCCTTTTTTGGCTGCTTTTTATTACAGGCCCAGGTTTTATGCCCGAATACGTCAATTGGCTTCGTCACGCTTCGCCCTACATCAATGCCCACCGTGACTGCACCTTTGTGGTCATGCTGCCGGGCGACGGTGTGGATCACCCCAACTTCGGCAATATCGTCCACGACCTGGTGCTGCTGCACAGCCTCGGCGTGCGCCTGGTGCTGGTGCATGGTTCGCGCCCGCAAATCGAAACCCGCCTTGCCGCTCGCGGCCTGACCCCGCATTACCACGACGGCATGCGCATCACCGATGCGGCAACCCTTGAGTGCGTGATCGACGCGGTCGGCCACCTGCGCATCGCCATTGAAGCGCGGCTGTCCATGGACATGGCGTCTTCGCCGATGCAGGGCTCGCGCCTGCGGGTGGCCAGTGGCAACCTGGTGACCGCGCGGCCGATCGGCGTGCTGGACGGCATCGACTACCACCACACTGGCGAAGTGCGCCGGGTCGACCGCAAGGGCATCAATCGCCTGTTGGACGAGCGCTCCATCGTCGTGCTGTCGCCGTTGGGCTATTCGCCGACCGGGGAGATTTTCAACCTCGCTTGTGAAGACGTCGCCACCCGCGCCGCCATCGACCTGGGCGCCGACAAGCTGCTGCTGTTCGGCGCAGACCTGGGCCTGATCGACGAAAATGGCCGGCTGGTGCGCGAACTGCGTCCGCAACAAGTGCCGGCGCACCTGCAACGCCTGGGCAACAATTACCAGGCCGAGCTGCTGGATGCGGCGGCCGAGGCCTGTCGTGGGGGCGTGGGGCGCAGCCATATCGTCAGTTATGTCGAGGACGGTGCGCTGTTGACCGAACTTTTCACCCGCGACGGCGGCGGTACCCTGGTGGCTCAGGAGCAGTTCGAGCTGGTGCGTGAGGCGGCGATTGAAGACGTCGGTGGCTTGCTGGACTTGATCAGCCCGCTGGAAGAGCAGGGGATCCTGGTGCGCCGCTCGCGGGAAGTGCTGGAGCGGGAAATCGAGCAGTTCAGCGTGGTGGAACGCGAAGGCATGATCATCGCCTGCGCCGCGCTATACCCGATTGCCGACTCGGATGCTGGCGAACTGGCGTGCCTGGCGGTCAATCCGGAGTATCGCCATGGCGGCCGTGGCGATGAGCTGTTGGAGCGCATCGAAACCCGCGCCCGGACCCAAGGCTTGAAGACCTTGTTCGTGCTGACGACCCGCACTGCCCACTGGTTCCGCGAGCGCGGCTTCGTGCCGAGCAGCGTCGATCGCCTGCCATCGGCGCGGGCTTCGCTGTACAACTTCCAGCGTAATTCGAAGATCTTCGAAAAGACCTTATAAGCGCCACCCATCCAATGTAGGAGCGGGCTTGCCCGCGATGGCGGTGTATCAGTCGACATCTTTGTTAACTGGCCCACCGCCACCGCCATCGCCATCGCCGGCAAGCCGCTCCTACAGGGGGAGGGTTTATTCTTTGATGAATTTTCCGGTGACGTAGGCCGAATAGTCCGGTAACACGGTCTCTACTTTCCCTTGTTCCTTAAGAAATTTCGCCGTCTCCCCAATGGCCTTGGCTGTCCCACCATTGAGCAAAGCGTCGGTTCGCTGCGCCTGTGCATCGGGGAAGGTGCTGCCTTCCAGCAGTTCGGGGATGTCTGCGGCGTTTGCGCCGGTCAACCGGGCGATCTTCTGCACCGGTACCGAATCCGCCGTCCACTCGGATTTGTGCGCTGCGTACTCGGCAAACGAATCCAGGGTGACCTTGGCAAACTTGGCCACGACCTCCGGATGTTTCTCGGCAAAGTCCTTGCGCGCCACCCACACCTCGAACGTCGGCGCGCCCCATTGGCCCACCTCGGCGGCGTCGGTCAACGTCTTGCCGGTCTTGCGGATTTCCCCCAGGGCGGGCGACCAGACAAAGGCACCATCGATATCCCCGCGTTTCCAGGCTGCGGCAATTTCGCCTGGTTGCAGGTTCACCACTTTCACCTGGGTGGTGTCCAGGCCCCAGTGTTTCAAGGCCCCGAGCAGGCTGTAGTGGGATGTGGAGACAAAAGGTGTGGCAATGGTTTTGCCGATCAGGTCCTTGGGTGCGTCAATTTGGCTGCCGTTACGCACTACCAAAGCTTCAGAACTATTGATCTGAGCCGATACGATGAAGGCTACGATGGGTAGATTGCGGGATGCGGCGGCCGCCAACGGGCTGGAGCCGAGGTTGCCGATCTGCACATCGCCGGAGGCAATCGCGGTGACCACGTCCGGGCCGCTATTGAAGCGGCGCCAGTCGATTTTCTCGCCGATGGCCTGCTCATAAACACCGTCGGCCTGGGGCACTTTGCTCGGATCGATGCCGGTCTGATAGCCGATGGTGAGGTTGGCGGCCTGCACCCCAAAAGAAAGTGTAAGCGATAGTAAAACTGTAACAAATTGACTAGAGGATGCGCGTTTGGCCATGATGGCGTCGCCTTTTTGATCGTGAGTGACGTGTGCGAGATTCTGCTCACACTAAACGATCTAAAAAATGGCCAATAAATACCCTTTAGGAATTAGCTTATGGAGCGATACCCCGCTGCGGGATTGTCGCGCCATGGAAAGTGTTATTCCTGAATAGTATGAAAAAGGATGAAATAATTCTTTTTGGGTGTATGAAAAACTCATTACCCTGCAGGGACCAAATCAACTGCGATTAGACGAAGGTAGTAGACACACAAGGTTACGATTGACTTGTCAGTCACGATCTGGCGCTAATCGCGCATCTGTGGATCGAGGGCGTCAGACCCGAGACCAAAGAACTACAAAAATTAGAAACGAGAGGAGCGGTACATGAAGAAGTCCACATTGGCGTTCGCCGTCGCAGCTGGGGTTTTGGCCCAGCAAGCTGGCGCCGCTGGTTTTGTTGAAGACAGCAAGGCAAGCGTTACTGCACGTAATTTCTACATCAATACCGACAACCGTGATGGCACGGCCAAGCCTTCCAAGCAGGAAGAGTGGGGCCAGGGCTTCATTTTCAACTTTGCTTCGGGCTACACCCAAGGCACCGTTGGTTTTGGTGTTGATGCAATCGGCCTGTACGGCGTCAAGCTGGACTCCGGTAAAGGCACTGCCTACAACGGCAACAACTCCAAGGGCGGCACCGTGTTCCCTAGCGACCACGACGGTCGTGCGGTAGACGACTTCGCCAGCCTGGGCCTGACCGGTAAGGTCAAGATCTCCAAGACCGAACTGAAGCTGGGTACCTTGCTGCCGAAACTGCCGGTAGTGACGTCCAACGACGGTCGTATGCTGCCGCAGACCTTTGAAGGCGGTCAGATCACCTCCAACGACATCGACAACCTGACTCTGGTTGGCGGTAAGCTGGAACACGCCAAAGGCCGTAACTCCACCAACAACGACTCGCTGACCATCGCTGGCTCCAACGGTGCAACCCGCACCGCTACCGCCAACGCCCGCAGCAACGAGTTCTACTTTGCTGGTGGTGACTACAAGATCACCAAGGACCTGACTGCCCAGTACTACTACGGCAACCTGTCTGACTTCTACAAGCAGCACTTCCTGGGCCTGACCCACAACTGGGCGCTGCCAGTCGGTAGCATCAAGTCCGACCTGCGTTACTTCAACAGCGACTCCGACGGCAAGAACTCGAGCCAGGAAGGTCGTATTGCCGGCTACCGTGCTTCGGGCTACCAGAATGGCGGCGAAGTCGACAACCGCACCTGGAGCGCCAAGTTCACGTACAGCCTGCAAGGCCACGCCATCAGCGCCGGCTACCAGCGTGTCAATGGCACCAGCGACTTCCCGTTCCTCAACCAGGGTGATGGCGCTTCGGCTTACATCATCACCGACATGCAGATCGGCAAGTTCCAACGCGCCGGTGAGCGTACCTGGTTGGCCCAGTACGCCTATGACTTCGCAACCATCGGCTTGCCAGGCCTGACCACTTCTGTGGTCTACCTCAAGGGCGACAACATTGCCGCCGTGAATGGTGACAAAAGCGAGTGGGAACGTGACTTCAACCTCGGCTACGTCATCCCTGAAGGCACCTTCAAGGGCCTGGGCCTGGCCTGGAAAAACGCCTCGCTGCGTTCCCAGGTTACTACCCAGCGTGACCAGGACGAAAACCGTCTGATCGTCAGCTACACCCTGCCGATCCTGTAAGACCAGCAGTAAAACCTTGCCCGGCGCAATGCCGGGCAAGGTGCTGTTGCTTTCAAGTCGGGCTCAACCCCCGCAAGCCCTTCCTGAACCCCTCTTTCTACAGCGTCTCAAGGCCTTCTCGAACCTTGGGTGCATGTTGGCCTGCACCTTGGTTGCGGTCCAGTGAACAGATTTTTAATATTCCTTTATCGTCTAAATAAATCGATATTTATTC
This sequence comes from Pseudomonas sp. WMBT8, assembly GCF_050916005.1. Taxonomy (NCBI): domain Bacteria; kingdom Pseudomonadati; phylum Pseudomonadota; class Gammaproteobacteria; order Pseudomonadales; family Pseudomonadaceae; genus Pseudomonas; species Pseudomonas sp. WMBT8. The sequence continues at coordinate 5,810,305 of NZ_CP188096.1, read as the reverse complement.
TTTTTAAAATATCATCGGCACAGGCACAGTGGGTTCCATAAGCACTCATCAGGAGCCACACCATGAGCCTCAGACTGGGCGATATCGCCCCCGACTTTGAACAGGATTCCAGCGCCGGCAAGATTCGCTTCCACGAGTGGCTGGGCGATAGCTGGGGCGTGTTGTTTTCCCACCCGGCTGACTTCACCCCGGTGTGCACCACCGAGCTGGGTTTCACCGCCAAGCTCAAGGATGAGTTCGCCAAGCGCGGGGTCAAGGCCATTGCCCTGTCGGTAGACCCGGTGGACTCCCACCACAAGTGGATCGAAGACATCAACGAAACCCAGAACACCATCGTCAACTTCCCGATCCTGGCCGATGCCGACCGCAAGGTCTCGGACCTGTACGACCTGATCCACCCCAATGCCAACGATACCCTTACCGTGCGTTCGCTGTTCGTGATCGACCCGAACAAAAAGATTCGCCTGACCATCACCTATCCGGCCAGCACTGGGCGCAACTTCCACGAAATCCTGCGGGTTATCGACTCGTTGCAGCTGACCGACAACTACAAAGTCGCCACCCCGGCCAACTGGCAGGACGGTGACGAAGTGGTGATCGTGCCTTCGCTCAAGGATGAGGAAGAGATCAAGAAGCGCTTTCCCAAGGGCTATCGGGCGGTGAAGCCGTATCTGCGGCTGACCCCACAGCCCAACCGGTAACCCGAATCCAATGTGGGAGCGGGCTTGCTCGCGAATGCGGTGGTTCAGCAAGAAATGTGCTGACTGATACGCCGCAATCGCGAGCAAGCCCGCTCCCACAAGTTAATCGCATTTCAGTACTCACATAGCAGGGGTTTTCAGGCCGTTTCGACGGCCTTTTTTTTCGCCTGGCGAATGATCTTTCTTATATGCAATTTAAGAATAAACAAATGAAAAAATAAGATTTATAGATATATAAATCTGCTGATAAGGTCTGTCCCATCTTGGCGCCATCGCCGCACCGCGAACCGCCGACACTTGCTCAAGGAAACTCCAGATGCTGGTCGTAACACTTGGTGGCAGTCCCAGTCAGCGTTCCCGCTCGGGGGTCTTGCTGGATCATTCCCGGCGCTGGTTGCAGCAGCAAGGCGTGGAAGTGGTGAGTTATCAGGTACGGGACTTCCCGGCCGAAGATTTGTTGTATGCCCGCTTCGACAGCCCGAAGGTCCTCGACCTGCTGGCCCAGGTGGCCAATGCCGATGGTTTGCTGATTGCCACGCCGGTGTACAAGGCTTCGTTTTCCGGTGCATTGAAAACCGTCCTCGACCTGCTGCCGGAACGCGCCCTGGCCCACAAAGTGGTATTGCCCATGGCCACCGGCGGCAGCATTGCCCACATGCTGGCGGTGGACTACGCCCTGAAACCCGTGCTGTCGGCGCTGAAAGCCCAGGAGCTGCTGCACGGGATTTTCGCCGAAGACAGCCAGATCGCCTACGGCGAAGGCAGTGCCCAGGCGCAGTTGGTGCCGATCCTTGAACAACGCTTGAGCGAAGCCCTGGAGCAGTTCTACAGCGCCATGGCCCGCCGCCCGCAACCGCTGGACCCCCATGTGTTGAATGAACGTTTGTTGAACGCTCGCTGGAGCATCTAAGCCGAACCCTAATGTAAGAAACCCTCACCTTACTCAGCCGCCAACGGCCAAGCAGGTGCAGCCACAACCCTCATCGTCAATTTGGAGAGCGCCATGCGCACTGTCATCTTGCGTCGGGGCCTGGTCGCACTGTTTGCTGCGGCTGTGTCCTTCGGCGCCATTGTTCAAGCCCAAGCCGCAGAAACCCTGCGGATCGGTTATCAGAAGTACGGCACCCTGGTGCTGCTCAAGGCCAAGGGCACCCTGGAAAAACGCCTGGCGGACCAGGGCGTGAACGTGCAGTGGACCGAATTTCCCGGCGGCCCGCAGTTGCTTGAAGGGCTGAATGTCGGCTCCATCGACTTTGGCGTCACCGGCGAGACCCCGCCAGTGTTCGCCCAGGCCGCCGGCGCCGACCTGCTCTACGTCGCCTACGAACCGCCAGCGCCGACCAGCGAAGCCATCCTGGTACCCAAGGACTCGCCGATCAAATCGGTGGCCGAGCTCAAGGGCAAGAAAGTCGTGCTCAACAAAGGCTCCAACGTGCATTACCTGCTGGTGCGCGCCCTGGAAGACGCGGGCCTGAAATACACCGACGTACAGACCGTGTTCCTGCCGCCCGCCGACGCCCGTGCCGCCTTCGAGCGTGGCAGTGTCGATGCGTGGGTCATCTGGGACCCGTACCAGGCGGCTGCCGAGAAGCAACTGCAAGCCCGCACCCTGCGTGACGCCACCGGCATTGCCGATAACCACCAGTTCTACCTGGCCACCAAGCCTTACACCGAAAAACACCCGGACGTGATCAAGGCGTTGGTGGAAGAAGTACGCGCCGTGGGCGAATGGTCCAAGGCCAACCCCCAGCAAGTCACCGAACAAGTCGCACCATTGCTCGGCCTGCCGGCTGACATCACCCTGACCTCGGTGAAACGCCAAGGATACGGCGCGCTGTTCCTGACCCCGGAAGTGGTAGCCGCCCAGCAGAAAATCGCCGACACCTTCTACCAGCTCAAATTGATTCCCAAGCCCTTGAGCATCAAGGACGTGATCTGGACGCCACCTGCGACCGTTGCCAAAGCGCCGTAATCCGACTTCTTCAGGAGACAACTCCATGAGCCTCAATATTTTCTGGTTCCTGCCAACCCACGGCGACGGCCATTACCTTGGCACCGCCGAAGGCGCTCGCGCCGTGGATCACGGTTATTTGCAGCAGGTCGCCCAGGCCGCTGATCGCCTGGGCTTTGGCGGGGTGCTGATCCCCACCGGGCGCTCCTGCGAGGACTCGTGGCTGGTGGCCGCCTCGCTGATCCCGGTGACCCAGCGTCTGAAGTTCCTGGTTGCGCTGCGCCCCGGGATCATTTCCCCGACGGTGGCGGCGCGCCAGGCAGCGACCCTTGACCGGCTGTCCGGTGGCCGCGCACTGTTCAACCTGGTGACCGGTGGCGATCCAGAAGAGCTGGCCGGTGACGGCCTGTTCCTCAGCCATGAAGAGCGCTACCAGGCCTCGGTGGAGTTCACCCGCATCTGGCGGCGCGTGCTGGAAGGCGAAACCGTGGACTACGACGGCCAGCACATCAGCGTCAAAGGCGCCAAGCTGCTGTACCCCCCCATCCAGCAACCTCGGCCGCCGTTGTATTTCGGCGGTTCTTCCGAAGCGGCCCAGGACCTGGCAGCCGAACAAGTGGAAATGGTCCTGACCTGGGGCGAACCACCTTCGGCGGTGGCGGAAAAAATCGAGCAGGTGCGGGCCAAAGCGGCGAAGCTCGGGCGCACCGTGCGCTTCGGTATTCGCTTGCATGTGATCGTGCGTGAAACCAACGACGAGGCATGGAAAGCCGCCGACAAACTGATCTCCCATCTGGACGACGACACCATCGCGCGCGCCCAGGCGTCGCTGTCGCGCTTTGATTCGGTGGGCCAGCAACGCATGGCCGCCCTGCATGGCGGCAGCCGCGACAACCTCGAAGTCAGCCCTAACCTGTGGGCCGGCGTCGGCCTGGTACGCGGTGGTGCCGGCACGGCACTGGTGGGTGACGGGCCGACCGTGGCGGCGCGGGTCAAGGAGTACGCGGACCTGGGCATCGACACCTTTATCTTCTCCGGTTATCCACACTTGGAAGAGTCGTACCGGGTCGCGGAATTATTGTTCCCGCACCTGGATATCGAACGTCCCGAGCTGCCGAAAAGCGCCGGTTACGTCAGCCCGTTTGGCGAGATGGTGGCCAACGACATTCTTCCCAAAGCCGCGTCGCAGAGCTGAGGCGCCGTCATGAATAGTCAACGGATTCTGCATCGGCTGGCGCCGTGGGCGCTGCCGGTCCTGTTGCTGGCGGTGTGGCAGTTGTCGGTGTCGGCGGGCTGGTTGTCGACGCGTATTCTGCCGGCCCCCAGCGCAGTGATTGCGGCTGGGGTACATCTGGTCAGCAGCGGTGAAATCTGGACCCACCTGGCCATCAGTGGCTGGCGCGCGGGCCTGGGTTTTGTGATCGGCGGCGGCATCGGCCTGGCCCTGGGCTTTATCACCGGCCTGTCGAAATGGGGCGAACGCCTGCTGGACAGCTCGGTGCAGATGATTCGCAACGTGCCGCACCTGGCGTTGATCCCGCTGGTGATCCTGTGGTTTGGCATCGATGAGACGGCGAAGATTTTCCTGGTGGCCCTTGGCACGCTGTTCCCGATCTACCTCAACACCTATCACGGCATCCGCAACGTCGACCCGGCGCTGGTGGAGATGGCTCGCAGTTACGGTTTGTCGGGTTTGAGCCTGTTTCGCCAGGTGATCCTGCCCGGCGCCTTGCCCTCGATCCTGGTGGGGGTGCGCTTTGCCCTGGGCTTTATGTGGCTGACGCTGATCGTTGCGGAAACCATCTCGGCCAGTTCCGGCATTGGCTACCTGGCTATGAATGCCCGCGAGTTCCTGCAAACCGACGTTGTAGTGCTGGCGATCGTGCTGTACGCGGTGCTCGGCAAGCTGGCGGACCTGGCGGCGCGGGGCCTGGAGCGGGTCTGGCTGCGCTGGCATCCGGCCTATCAAGTACATAAAGGAGGTGCGGCATGACCGCTCAACAACCTCCACGCCTGCTGCGGGGTATCCCGTTGGCGGTGCGCAAGCTACGCAAGGCCTTTGGCGCGCGGGAAGTCCTGCGCGAGATCGATCTGCACATCCCGGCGGGCCAGTTCGTCGCCGTGGTCGGGCGCAGTGGCTGCGGCAAAAGTACCTTGCTGCGCTTGCTGGCCGGCCTTGATAGCGCCACCAGTGGCGAGTTGCTTGCAGGCTCCGCACCGTTGAGCGAAGCGCTCGAAGACACGCGGCTGATGTTTCAGGAAGCGCGCCTGCTGCCCTGGAAAAAAATCATCGATAACGTCGGCCTGGGCCTTAAAGGCAACTGGCGGCCCCAGGCCCTTGAAGCGCTGGAAGCGGTCGGCCTGGCCGAGCGTGCCGATGAGTGGCCGGCAGCGTTGTCTGGTGGCCAGAAACAACGGGTGGCCCTGGCCCGCGCCCTGATTCACCAGCCGCGCCTGTTGCTGCTGGACGAACCTTTGGGGGCGCTGGATGCCCTGACCCGCATCGAGATGCAGCAACTGATCGAAAACCTGTGGCGCAAGCATGGTTTTACCGTGTTGCTGGTGACCCATGACGTCAGCGAAGCCGTGGCCATTGCCGACCGCGTGATCCTGATCGAGGACGGCGAAATCGGCCTCGACCTGCATGTGGAACTGCCACGCCCGCGGGTCCGCGGCTCCCATCGCCTGGCGGCCCTGGAAACCGAAGTGCTCAACCGTGTGCTGTCACTGCCCGGCACGCCGCCTGAGCCGGAACCTGTTTCACCGTTGCCTACGCAATTGCGTTGGGCGCAATAACTCACTTGTCCCTTAAGGAATAACACCATGACTATCAAAGCGATCAACGTGCGTAACCAGTTCAAAGGCACCATCAAGGAAATCGTCGAAGGCGACGTACTGTCGGAAATCGACGTGCAGACGGCGTCCGGCATCGTCACGTCAGTGATCACCACCCGCTCGGTCAAAGAGCTGGAGCTGGTGATTGGCAGTGAAGTGATTGCGTTTGTAAAGTCCACCGAGGTGTCGATCGCCAAGCTGTGATCGGCTTCAGGCCGCTATCGCAGGCAAGCCTACTGCCACATTCGAACATGGGAATGCGGTCGAATGTGGGAGCGGGCTTGCTCGCGAAGAGACCGGCCCAGTCACCGTAAAACTTATCGCTTAGGCAAAAACACCGGCAAATAAAGCCCCACATACGCATCGAATACCCGCATCCCTTCCTCCGCCATGCGCGGGGTGATCTGCCCATGCTGATGCACCGAGCGCGCATACACGCGGTCGCTCAGTTCCAGTGCCAGGGCAAACACGTCCACATCCGCCGGCAGCGTCGGCACCTCAAAGTGGCGGTTGAACACTTGCAGCATCAAGTCCCCCAACTCCAGGTCGTGCTGGCGGTCGGCCTGGGTCACTTCGGTGAGGCCGTGCTGGGCGAGGATCAATTGGCGGGCGGCGGCGTCCTTGCTGTAGATCGCCAGCATGCGCAACTCGACCAAGCGCGACAGGTCGCGCCAAGTGTGCAGTTGGTCGTGGTCGATGGGTGCTTGCAGCGCTGCGCGGAAGGCGGCGTGCACGTCTGCCGTCAGGGCTTCGAGTAAGGCCGGTACGCTGGCGAAAAAGTGATACACCGAGGACGGCGGAATCTGCGCCCGTTCGGCCACGCTGTAGATCGACAGGCTGGCCACACCTTCGGCGGCCAGCAAGGTGCGGGCGGCGTCGAGGATCGCGTCGATCCGGGCCTGGCTGCGGGCGCGGGGTTTGCGAGGGGCGGCGGGGCGGGTCATGGATGTCTCCTACAGGGCAGCGGGCATTGTATGAGCAGGAAGGTGTGTTGTCTGCCAAACCGCTATCGCTGTAGGCGCGGGCTTGCCAGCGATCCGCCGCAGGCGGCCATAAAAAAACGCCACAGGCCATAAGCCTGCAGCGTTCATTTATTGCAGCCACCGCTTACACGGTATGCAGATACCAGTTGTATTCAAGGTCGGAGATGGAGTGTTCGAACTCCTCCAGCTCACTTTCCTTACAGGCGACGAAGATATCGATGTATTTCGGATCGATGTACTTGGCCATCACCTCGCTGTCGTCCAACTCGCGCAGGGCGTCGCGCAGGTTGTTCGGCAGGCTTTGCTCGTTCTGCTCGTAGCTGTTGCCTTCCACCGGTGCGCCAGGCTCGATCTTGTTGGTCAGGCCGTGGTGTACGCCTGCCAGGACCGAAGCCATCAGCAGGTAAGGGTTGGCATCGGCGCCGGCCACACGGTGTTCGATACGTACGGCGTCGGACGAGCCGGTCGGTACGCGAATCGCCACGGTGCGGTTGTCCAGGCCCCAGCACGGCGAGTTCGGCACGTAGAACTGTGCGCCGAAACGACGGTAGGAGTTGACGTTGGGGCACAGGAAAGCCATTTGTGCAGGCAGGGTCTCCAGCACACCGCCGATCGCGTGACGCAATGCGGCGTTCTGCTCGGGATCCTCGCTGGCAAAGATGTTCTTGCCGTCTTTGTCCAGGATCGAAATATGCACGTGCAACCCATTGCCGGCCTGGCCTGGGTAAGGCTTGGCCATGAAGGTGGTATCCATCTCATGGTCGTAGGCAATGTTCTTGATCAAACGCTTGAGCAGTACCGCGTAGTCGCATGCCTTGATCGGATCGGCGACGTGGTGCAGGTTCACTTCGAACTGCGCCGGGGCACTTTCCTTGACGATGGCGTCAGCCGGGATGCCTTGCTCTTTGGCACCTTCCAGAATGTCCTGGAGGCAGTCGACGTATTCGTCGAGGTCGTCGATCAGGTAGACCTGTGTCGAGTGCGGGCGTTTGCCGGAAATCGGCGAGCGGGGAGGTTGTGGCCGGCCGTTCACGTTCTCCTGGTCGATCAGGTAGAACTCAAGCTCGAAGGCGGCGCAGATGGTCAGGCCCATATCGTCAAACTTGGTTACAACTTGGCGGAGCACTTCGCGCGGATCGGCGAAGAAAGGTTCACCTTCAAGTTCGTGCATGGTCATCAGCAGTTGCGCGGTAGGGCGCTTTTGCCAGGGTTCATTGCACAGGGTGTCGGGGATTGGATAACAGATTCGGTCAGCATCACCGATGTCCAGACCCAGGCCGGTGCTTTCCACCGTCGAGCCATTGATATCCAGGGCAAATAAAGAGGCCGGCAAGTTGATGCCTTTCTCGTAAACCTTGTGGAGGCTGGTGCGTTCGATGCGCTTACCGCGCACCACACCATTCATATCCGCAATTAGAAGGTCTACGTACAGAACCTCAGGATGATCCTTAAGGAACGCGTTCGCTTCGTTAAGCTGAACGGCACGCGGGGGTACCGACATGATGCAACACCTTTGTTGTTAAAAATATCAATCATTGATCTTTTCTGGTTTCAGTCAACCCGAACGGCTTGCCGAAGTCAAGCGAGGCCTTTTTTGCCCTAAAAAAGCGCCCGGGGGGCTTTTTTGCGGCTTTTTTGGGCAGTTTTGCCAGTTTGACCGGCTTGGGACTAGCAGGCTTGAGCGGGCCGTGTTGTATTTTTTACGGGGGTGTTGTGTAAAAAAATGAACAAGGCTAAGCTCGATTCAAACCCATAACAGCAATAATACCGGGGTGCTTCATGTCTGGCCTGCCGTTAATCGGCGTCACCGCCTGCTCCAAACAGGTTGGTCTGCATGCTTATCACATCAGTGGCGACAAATACGTCCGCGCCGTGGCAGTCGCTGCCAAGGGCCTGCCATTGATTATTCCGTCCTTGGCGGAGCTGTTCGAACCGGCCAATATTCTTGACGGTCTGGACGGCATTCTCTTTACCGGCTCACCTTCCAATATCGAACCCTTCCATTACGACGGTCCGGCCAGTGCGCCCGGGACTGCCCATGATCCTGCACGGGACCAGAGCACCCTGCCGCTGATTCGCGCCGCGATTGCCGCAGGCGTGCCGGTGCTGGGGATTTGCCGGGGCTTCCAGGAAATGAACGTGGCCCTGGGCGGCAGCCTGCACCAGAAGGTTCATGAGTTGCCGGGTATGCTCGATCACCGCGAAGACGATACCCAGCCGCTGGAAGTCCAGTACGGCCCGGCGCACGCCGTGGCGATTGCCCCGGGCGGGGTATTGGCGGGCCTGGGCTTGCCGGACACGATCCAGGTCAACTCGATCCACAGCCAGGGCGTCGACCGCCTGGCGCCGGGCCTGCAGGTCGAGGCGACCGCGCCGGACGGCCTGGTCGAGGCTTTTTCGCTCAAACAGGGCAAGGCTTTTGCAGACGCTTTTGCATTAGGAGTGCAATGGCACCCTGAATGGCAGGTAAGCTCCAACCCGTACTACCTCGCGATCTTCCAGGCATTTGGCGATGCCTGCCGAACGCGGGCGAAACAAAGAGACGCGCACGCGTCAAACAACGCCTGACCTTTAATGGATGTCAGGAAACCCAGCCCAGAGGCATTTATGAGTAACAACCTCGACCAGCTCACCGATTGGTTGAAAGACCACAAGATCACAGAAGTCGAATGCATGATTGGCGACCTCACGGGGATCACCCGGGGCAAGATCTCGCCGACCAACAAGTTCATTGCCGAAAAAGGCATGCGCCTGCCCGAGAGCGTTCTGTTGCAGACCGTGACCGGCGACTATGTCGAAGACGACATCTATTACGAATTGCTCGACCCGGCCGACATCGACATGATCTGCCGCCCGGACCAAAACGCTGTGTTCCTGGTGCCCTGGGCCATCGAGCCCACCGCCCAGGTGATCCACGACACCTACGACAAGCAAGGCAACCCCATCGAGCTGTCGCCGCGCAACGTGCTCAAGAAAGTCCTCAAGCTCTACGCCGACAAAGGCTGGCAGCCCATCGTGGCGCCAGAGATGGAGTTCTACCTGACCAAGCGCTGCGAAGACCCGGACTTCCCGCTGCAACCGCCGATTGGCCGCTCTGGCCGTCCGGAAACCGGTCGCCAGTCCTTCTCTATAGAAGCGGCCAACGAATTCGACCCACTGTTCGAAGATGTCTACGACTGGTGCGAGCTGCAGGAACTGGACCTCGACACCCTGATCCACGAGGACGGCACGGCGCAGATGGAAATCAACTTCCGTCACGGCGATGCCCTGTCCCTGGCCGACCAGATCCTGGTGTTCAAGCGCACCATGCGTGAAGCCGCGCTCAAGCACGACGTGGCCGCCACCTTCATGGCCAAGCCGATGACCGGCGAGCCCGGCAGTGCCATGCACCTGCACCAGAGCATCATTGATATCGCCACCGGCAAGAACGTGTTCTCCAATGAGGACGGCTCCAAGAGCGAGCTGTTCCTGCACCACATCGGTGGCCTGCAGAAGTTCATCCCCGAGCTGTTGCCGCTGTTCGCGCCTAACGTCAACTCGTTCCGCCGCTTCCTGCCCGACACCTCGGCGCCGGTGAACGTGGAGTGGGGCGAAGAGAACCGCACCGTGGGCCTGCGCGTGCCGGATGCCGGCCCGCAGAACCGCCGCGTGGAAAACCGCCTGCCGGGCGCCGATGCCAACCCGTACCTGGCCATCGCCGCCAGCCTGCTGTGCGGCTATATCGGCATGGTCGAAGGCATCAGCCCGAGCGCCCCGGTGGTCGGTCGTGGTTACGAGCGACGCAACCTGCGCCTGCCGTTGACTATCGAAGATGCGCTGGAGCGCATGGAAAACAGCAAGACCATCGAGAAATACCTGGGTCACAAATTCATCACTGGCTACGTCGCGGTCAAGCGGGCCGAGCATGAAAACTTCAAGCGCGTGATCAGTTCGTGGGAGCGGGAATTCCTGCTCTTCGCCGTCTGATGCGCCGGGTGCGGCCAGGATGGGTCGCACCTTCACCTACTTTTTGGAGATTGGTATGTCCAGCAACAACCCGCAAACCCGTGAATGGCAAGCCCTGAGCAACGATCATCACTTGGCGCCGTTCAGCGACTTCAAGCAGTTGAAAGAGAAAGGCCCGCGCATTATCACCAACGCCAAGGGCGTTTACCTGTGGGACAGCGAAGGCAACAAGATCCTCGACGGCATGGCCGGCCTGTGGTGCGTGGCCATCGGTTATGGTCGCGATGAGCTGGCTGACGCCGCCGCCAAGCAGATGAAACAACTGCCTTACTACAACCTGTTCTTCCAGACCGCCCACCCGCCAGTGCTGGAACTGGCCAAGGCGATCGCCGATATCGCCCCGGCCGGCATGAACCACGTGTTCTTCACTGGCTCCGGCTCCGAAGGCAACGACACCATGTTGCGCATGGTCCGCCACTATTGGGCGATCAAGGGCCAGCCGAACAAGAAGACCATCATCAGCCGCAAGAATGGCTACCACGGTTCCACCGTGGCCGGCGCCAGCCTGGGCGGCATGACTTATATGCACGAGCAGGGCGACTTGCCGATCCCGGGCATCGTGCACATCGCCCAGCCGTACTGGTTTGGCGAAGGCGGCGACATGAGCCCTGAAGAGTTCGGGGTGTGGGCCGCCAATCAACTGGAAGAGAAGATTCTGGAAGTCGGCGTGGACAACGTCGGTGCCTTTATCGCCGAGCCGATCCAGGGCGCCGGCGGTGTGATCGTGCCGCCAGAGACCTACTGGCCGCGCATCAAGGAAATCCTCGCCAAGTACGACATCCTGTTTGTCGCCGACGAAGTGATCTGTGGCTTTGGCCGCACCGGTGAGTGGTTCGGTAGCGATTTCTATGGTCTCAAGCCGGACATGATGACCATCGCCAAGGGCCTGACCTCGGGCTACATCCCCATGGGCGGCCTGATCGTGCGCGACGAAGTGGTGGCAGTGCTCAACGAAGGCGGCGATTTCAACCACGGCTTCACCTATTCCGGGCACCCGGTGGCTGCTGCGGTGGCCCTGGAAAACATCCGCATCATGCGCGATGAAAAAATTGTCAGCCGCGTCCATGACGAAACGGCACCGTATTTGCAAAAGCGTCTACGCGAGCTCGCGGATCATCCGCTGGTGGGCGAAGTACGTGGTGTCGGCATGTTGGGTGCGATCGAGCTGGTACAGGACAAGGCCACGCGCAAGCGTTATGAAGGCAAGGGCGTGGGCATGATCTGCCGCACCTTCTGTTTCGAAAATGGCCTGATCATGCGCGCCGTGGGCGACACCATGATCATTTCGCCGCCGCTGGTGATCAGCAAGGCCGAGATTGACGAGCTGGTCACCAAGGCTCGCCAGTGCCTGGACCTGACTTTGGCGGCATTGCAGGGCTAAGTGCTAGGCTCAGAATGCAGCGGCTAGCGGCTGTTGCATTCGGGCAATGATAAATGCGGGGCTTTGGTTGAAAGCCGGCCCCTGAACTTGCCAGACTGTCGCCCTGTTTTGTTGCCCTTCGACGGGCCATGAAACGTAGAAAAATGTGGCCCAAAAAAGAAAAATTGGAGCATGACCGAATGAAGGCATTAGGTTTGAAGAACGCTGGCAAGACCCTCCTGGCCTTGTCCCTGATGGGCGTGATGGCGGGCGCGGCCCAGGCAGACAGTAAAGTACTGCATGTCTACAACTGGTCCGACTATATTGCACCGGACACCATCGCCAACTTCGAGAAAGAGTCTGGCATCAAAGTGGTGTACGACGTTTTCGACAGCAACGAAACCCTCGAGGCCAAGCTGCTGGCGGGCAAGTCCGGCTACGACGTGGTTGTGCCGTCGAACAACTTCCTGGCCAAGCAGATCAAGGCCGGTGTGTACCAGGAGCTGGACAAGTCCAAGCTGCCTAACTGGAAGAACCTCGATACCGACCTGCTCAAGGCCGTCGGTGACGCCAGCGACAAAGGCAACCTGCACGCATTCCCGTACATGTGGGGCACCATCGGCATCGGCTACAACCCCGACAAGGTCAAGGCTGCGCTGGGCGTGGACAAGATCGACTCGTGGGATGTGCTGTTCAAGCCCGAGAACATCGAAAAACTCAAAAGCTGTGGCGTGAGCTTCCTCGATTCGCCAACCGAAATGATCCCGGTGGCCCTGCACTACCTGGGCTACCCGACCGACAGCCAGGACAAGAAGCAACTGGCTGAAGCCGAGGCACTGTTCCTCAAGATCCGTCCTTCGATAGGCTACTTCCATTCCTCCAAGTACATCTCGGACCTGGCCAACGGCAACATCTGCGTGGCCGTGGGTTACTCGGGCGACCTGGAACAATCCAAGTCCCGCGCGGCTGAAGCCGGTGGCAAGGTCAAGGTTTCCTACGCCATTCCCAAGGAAGGCGCAGGCAGCTTCTACGACATGGTCGCCATCCCTAAAGATGCCGAGAACCTGGACGCCGCCTACCAGTTCATGAACTACCTGCTCAAGCCTGAAGTCATGGCTGCCATCACCAACAGCGTACGTTTCCCGAACGGTAACAAGGCCGCTACGCCGCTGGTGAACAAGGATATTTCGGGTGACCCGAGCATCTATCCCTCGGATGCAGTGAAAGCCAAGCTGTATGCAATCAGCGACCTGCCGGCCGCTACCCAGCGCCTGCTGACACGCAGCTGGACCAAGATCAAGTCGGGTAAATAAGCCTTGATAAGTGTGGGAGAGGGTTTGGGTGGGAGCGGGCTTGCTCGCGAAAGCGGCGTGTCAGTAGAGACATATGCAGGCTGACACGCCGCCTTCGCGAGCAAGCCCGCTCCCACACAAGCCCGCTCTCACAAATTAAATGACAGAAAGTTTTGCCGGATCGGTTTATCGAGGGTAAGTTGCGCGCCGGTTTTGTTGTCGGGCAACAACTTTGGGCCCAACTATTTAAGAGGACCTCCACTTGCCAATTTCTTTATTTCGCAAAGCCTTGCTGGTAGGGGCGGGTCTCACGTTGGCAGTCAGCGTGCAGGCGGCTTCGACTGTGCATATTTATAACTGGTCGGACTACATCGGCCCCGACACCCTGGCCAACTTTGAAAAGGCCACCGGCATCAAGCCGGTCTATGACGTGTTCGATTCCAACGAAACCCTGGAAGGCAAGTTGCTGGCCGGGCGCACCGGGTATGACGTGGTGGTGCCGTCCAACCACTTTTTGGGCAAGCAGATCAAGGCGGGCGCGTTCCAGAAGATCGACAAGTCGTTGCTAAGCAACTATGCCAATCTCGACCCGGCGCTGCTCAAGCGCCTGGAAAAGAACGACCCGGGTAACCAATACGCGGTGCCTTACCTGTGGGGCACCAACGGCATTGGCTACAACGTCGACAAAGTCAAAGAAGTGCTGGGTGTCGACAAGATCGACTCCTGGGCCGTGCTGTTCGAGCCGGAAAACATGAAGAAGCTGGCCAGTTGCGGCGTGTCCTTCATGGACTCGGCCGATGAAATGCTACCGGCGGTGCTCAACTACATGGGCCTGGACCCTAATAGCACCAACCCGGCCGACTATAAAAAGGCCGAGGAAAAACTCCTGAAAGTACGTCCCTACGTGACCTACTTCCACTCATCCAAATACATCTCGGACCTGGCCAACGGCAATATCTGCGTGGCTGCCGGCTTCTCCGGCGATGTGTTCCAGGCCAAGGCCCGGGCGGCCGAGGCAGGCAAGGGCGTGAACATCGCCTACGCGATTCCGAAAGAAGGCGGCAACCTGTGGTTTGACGTGCTGGCGATCCCCAAGGACGCGACCAACGTCAAGGAGGCCCACGCCTTCATCAACTATTTACTGCAACCTGAAGTGATCGCTCAGGTCAGTGATTACGTCGGCTACGCCAACCCTAACCCAGGGGCGGACACGCTGATGGAGCAATCGATACGCACCGACGAAGCGGTTTATCCACCGCAGGCGGTTCTCGACCGGACGTTTGTCAACTTCGAGCTACCCCCGAAAGTGCAACGCTTGATGACCCGTAGTTGGACCAAGGTCAAGACGGGCAAGTAAGGCTCACACTATCTAAGGTTCGTCCGTATTGGACGTTCTGCACTCTTTTTTTCTGGGAGTTTCGTAAATGGCAGTTGCCTCCGGCGCCTATAAGAAAGCCCTCGAGGGCGACCAGACACCGAAAAAGGTGTTGGTCAAAATCGACCGGGTCACGAAGAAGTTCGACGAGACGATTGCCGTGGACGATGTGTCCCTGGAAATCAAGAAAGGCGAGATATTCGCCTTGCTCGGCGGTTCTGGTTCGGGCAAGTCCACCTTGCTGCGCATGCTCGCAGGTTTCGAGCGACCGACCGAAGGGCGGATTTTCCTCGACGGTGTGGATATCACCGACATGCCGCCCTACGAGCGGCCGATCAACATGATGTTCCAGTCCTACGCCTTGTTCCCACACATGACCGTGGCGCAGAACATCGCCTTCGGCCTGCAACAGGACAAGATCCCCAAGGCCGAAGTCGAGGCCCGCGTGGCCGAGATGCTCAAGCTGGTACAGATGAGCCAGTACGCCAAGCGCAAGCCGCACCAGTTGTCTGGCGGCCAGCGTCAGCGGGTGGCCCTGGCCCGGTCCCTGGCCAAGCGCCCGAAACTGCTGCTGCTCGATGAGCCAATGGGCGCGCTGGACAAGAAGCTGCGCTCGCAGATGCAGCTTGAACTCGTCGAAATCATCGAGCGCGTCGGCGTGACCTGCGTGATGGTGACCCACGACCAGGAAGAGGCCATGACCATGGCCGAGCGCATCGCGATCATGCACCTGGGCTGGATCGCGCAGATCGGCAGCCCGATCGATATCTACGAAACCCCCACCAGCCGCCTGGTGTGCGAGTTCATCGGCAACGTCAACATCTTCGACACCGTGGTGGTGGATGACGCCGAAGGCCACGCGGTGCTCAAGTGCGCCGACCTGGACCGCGATATCTACGTGGGTTATGGCATCGCCACGTCGGTGGAAGACAAGTCGGTGACCTACGCCATCCGCCCGGAAAAGCTGCTGGTCACCACCGAAATGCCGACCTGCGAGCACAACTGGTCCAGCGGCAAGGTGCATGACATTGCCTACCTGGGCGGCCACTCGGTGTTCTACGTCGAGCTGCCGAGCGGCAAGCTGGTGCAGTCCTTCGTCGCCAACGCCGAACGCCGTGGCGCGCGGCCGACCTGGGGTGACCAGGTCTACGTATGGTGGGAAGACGACAGCGGCGTGGTACTTCGCTCATGAACATGAAGAAATTCAAACGGCGATTGCACCGAATAATTCCCAGCGGCAAGCAGGTGGTCATCGGGATTCCATTCCTGTGGCTGTTCCTGTTCTTCATGCTGCCGTTCTTCATCGTCCTGAAGATCAGCTTTGCCGAAGCCGACGTGGCGATCCCGCCCTACACCGAGATCTACACCTACATCGAGCAGAAGCTGGAGGTGGTGCTCAACCTGGCCAACTACAGCCTGCTGGCCGGCGACGAACTGTACATTGCCGCCTACCTGGGCTCGCTGAAGATGGCGTTTTTCAGCACGGCCTTGTGCCTGCTGATCGGCTACCCGATGGCCTACGCCATCGCCAGTGCGCGCAAAGAGATGCAGACCGTGCTGGTGCTGCTGATCATGATGCCGACCTGGACCGCGATCCTGATCCGCGTGTATGCGTGGATGGGCATCCTTAGCAACAACGGCTTGCTCAATGGCTTCCTGATGTCCATGGGCCTGATCAACGAACCGTTGCAGATCCTCAACACCAATATCGCGGTGTATATCGGCGTGGTCTATTCGTACCTGCCGTTCATGATCCTGCCGCTGTATGCCAACCTGGTCAAACATGACCAGAGCCTGCTGGAAGCCGCGTCGGACCTGGGTTCGAGCACCTTCAACAGCTTCTGGAAAATCACCGTGCCGCTGTCCAAGAACGGCATCATTGCCGGCTGCATGCTGGTATTCATCCCGGTGGTGGGCGAGTTCGTGATCCCGGAACTGCTGGGCGGCCCGGAAACCCTGATGATCGGTAAAGTGTTGTGGCAAGAATTCTTCAACAACCGCGACTGGCCGGTGGCCTCTGCGCTGGCGGTGGTGATGCTGGCGATCCTGATCGTGCCGATCATTCTGTTTAACCGCAGCCAAGCCAAAGAGATGGAGGGCAAGGTATGAAGCGCTTCAGTTTCTCCAGCTTCATGCTGGTCGTAGGGCTGCTGTTCATCTACCTGCCGATGCTGATCCTGGTGATCTATTCGTTCAACGAATCGAAACTGGTGACGGTGTGGGGCGGCTGGTCGATCAAGTGGTACGTGGGCCTGTTGGACAACACCCAGTTGATGGGCTCGGTGGCGCGCTCCCTGGAAATCGCCTGCTACACGGCGGTGGCCGCGGTGGCGCTGGGTACGTTGGCAGCGTTCGTGCTGACCCGTATCAGCCAGTTCAAGGGCCGCACGCTGTTTGGCGGCCTGGTGACCGCGCCGCTGGTGATGCCGGAAGTGATCACCGGTCTGTCGCTGTTGCTGCTGTTCGTGGCCATGGCGCAGATGATCGGCTGGCCCCAGGAGCGTGGCATCGTCACCATCTGGATCGCCCACACCACGTTCTGTGCGGCGTATGTGGCGGTGGTGGTGTCGGCACGCTTGCGTGAGCTGGACCTGTCGATCGAAGAGGCGGCCATGGACCTGGGTGCGCGGCCGTGGAAGGTGTTCTTCCTGATCACCATCCCGATGATCGCACCCTCGCTGGCGGCGGGCGGCATGATGTCGTTCGCGTTGTCCCTGGATGACCTGGTACTGGCCAGCTTCGTGTCGGGCCCGGGTTCGACCACCTTGCCGATGGAAGTGTTCTCGGCGGTGCGCCTTGGGGTCAAGCCCGAGATCAACGCCGTGGCCAGCCTGATTCTGTTGGCGGTGTCGCTGGTGACCTTTTTGGTGTGGTTCTTCAGCCGCCGTGCCGAAGAGCGTCGCAAGAAGGCGATCCAGCAAGCGATCGAAGAAGCCGCGGCGGATGGCTGGAAACAGCCGGATGTACGGCGCGCGCCCGCACCGGTCTAACGGCCGGAACAGGCTCAAAATGTGGGAGCTGGCTTGCCTGCGATAGCAGAGTGTCAGTCACAGAAGATGTGACTGAACCACCGCTATCGCAGGCAAGCCAGCTCCCACATTCAATTGCATTTCAAGTTGATTAAGCCGTCCACGGCGACTGGCGAATCACCTCGACAAAGTTCATCGGCTTGAACCCCGGCTCCTGATCCACCAGCACATCGGTCTTCACGTTGCCAAACGTGGTCTGCGGGCGATGGCGCAACCCGTCGGCAAACGCGCAGATGATGCACTCCTTGAACCCTTCACCCCGTGGATGCGCATGCACCACCGCCTCGCGCTGCACGTGGGTAAACGCGGCGTAGTCCATGCCCAGCACATCCATCTCCACGCCAGCGGTCACCAGGGCGACGGTAGGGCGCAGGTGCTTGGGCACGCCCGGCGTGGTGTGCAGGGCGATGGACAGCCACACCTGCTCGATATCGTCGTCGCTCAAGCCATAAGGCTTCAGAAAGGCGGCGGCAGCGTTGGCGCCGTCCACTTCAAAACGCTCATCATCGCTGCGGTGGCCGGCCACCAGGCCCAAGTCATGGAACATTGCGCCGATGTACAGCAGCTCCGGGTTGTAGGCCAATTGCTGGCGCTCGCCGCTCAAGGCGCCAAACAGGAACACCCGGCGGGAGTGGTGGTAGAGCAGGTCGGATTCAATGTCGCGGATGTACTCGGTGGTAGCCTTGGCCAGGGCACTGTCGGGGATTTTGATGCCGGCGATGGTGGTGCTCATGGTCATGATCCTCAAGAAAGCGCCGGTTGGCGCTGATCAGTCCAGTCTGGTCGCCCAACTGCCAGGCAACCACCGCCGCAGGGGCGCGATCCCGGCCAATGTGCCTTCATATCGCGCCATGGTTGTACACGATGCAATGTGGGAGCTGGCTTGCCTGCGATAGCATCGCCTCGGTACATCAGGTATACCCAGGTGATGCCATCGCAGCGATGCGGCGATCCGACAAGCCAGCTCCCACAGGGTTTTGCGACAGTCCAGAGGAAGGTTTACCCATGCACAAGACCGTCGCGATCCTGATCTTCCCCGGCGTCCAGTCGCTGGACGTGACCGGCCCCATGGATGTGTTCTGCGAGGCCAATCGCTTCCTGGCGCCTGCGGATCATTACCGGCTCGAAGTCATCGGCCAGGTCCAGGGCCAGATCGCCTGTTCCAACGGTCTGTCCTTGCAGGCTCATATCCATTACAGCAATGCGCTGCAAGCCTATGACCTGTTGTTGGTCGCCGGCGGCCCGCAGTTGCCCTTCGAAGATTTCGGCGCGCCGTTCCATCAATGGCTGCGTGACGCCAGCGCCAGGGCCCGGCGCTTCGGTTCGATCTGTAATGGCGCCTTCATGCTGGCCCGGGCCGGATTGCTGGATGGCAAAACCGTCACCACCCACTGGAGCGATGCGGCTGATCTGGCGCGCCTGTGCCCCTCGACCCAGGTCGACGCCGACCGCCTCTACGTGCAGGACGCCAACCTCTACACCTCGGCCGGGGTCACGGCGGGCATCGACCTGTCGCTGTACCTGTTGGCCCAGGACCACGGGCCGGAAGTGGCCTTGAGCGTGGCCAAGCGCCTGGTGGTGTTTACCCAGCGCAGCGGCGGGCAATCGCAGTTCAGCCCGTTTCTCACGCCCCACGCCGAAGCCACCTCGGCGGTGGCGCAAGTGCAGTTGTACGTGCTGGCGAACCTGACGGGTGACCTGGGCATCGCCGACCTGGCCCGCGCGGCCAATATGAGTGCGCGCAACTTTTCGCGGGTGTTTGCCCGCGAAGCGCGGATCACCCCGGCAGAGTTTGTCGAGCGCGCGCGGGTGGATGCGGCGCGGGTGATGCTCGAAAGCAGCACCGCACCGCTGAAGACCGTGGCCTACCAATGCGGGTTTCGCGACGCCCAGCACCTGCGCAGTGTGTTCAAGCGCCGGCTGGGGGTGACGCCGCAGCAGTTTCGGCTGAACTTTGCGGCGCTGGTTTGAGTGTGTCGTAGGCTTCCAGTGCGCGCAGCGAGTAGATGTAGGCGGCGCCGGCATTCAGCGAGATCGCGGTGGCAAGCGTCGCGGCGATTTCTTCGCGGGTGGCGCCGGCCTTGATCGCGGCGTCGGCATGTACGCCGATGCAGCCGTCGCAGCGGGTGGTGATGGCCACGGCAATCGCGATCAGTTCGCGGGTCTTGGCATCCAGGACGTTGTTTTCCTCGGCAGCCTCGCCCAGCGCCATGTAGGCTTTGACCATCTTCGGGTTGCTCTTGCCCAGTGCGCCAAAGGCGTTCTTCACGGTGGGCAGCAAGTCGGGCCAGTTATTGAACATTGCGTTGACTCCTGAACGGGTTGGGTGTGAAGCCAGTGTGTGCCGTTCGGATTTGGCGGTATTGTTCGATCCGCTCATCTTTTTGACCGATATTCGCAAATGAACGCTATCGACACGCTGATCACATTGGCCAACCTGCGTGGCCGCCTTGACGTGCGCTGCCAGTTCCAGGGCGACTGGGCCCTGGACCATGCGCCCGAATCGCTGGGGATGGCGCCGTATCATATTGTCGTGCGGGGGACCTGCCACGCCGAGCTTTCGGGTGGGCAGCAGGTGACGCTGGCAGAAGGCGATATCCTGTTGATGCCCGGTGGTGCGACCCATCTGCTGCGCAGCCAGGGCGCGCAGACCCTGCCGAGGCTGCCCACGGTGATCGACAGCGGGGTACTGAAGGTGCATCGCTTGGGCGGTGATCAGCCGGATGTGGAGATGCTCTGTGGCGCCTTTCACTACAACCGCCAGTCGTTGCTGTTTGCGGCCTTGCCCGAGTACCTGGTGGTGTCCAGCCGACAATGGCCGGCCGATGGGCAACTGGCGGCACTGATTGCGCTGATGCGCAGTGAGGCTGACGGTGAGCGGCTGGGCGCGCGGTCGTTTATTGATGCCCTGTCGGTGGCGCTGTTCACCTTGCTGGTGCGCACCTGGTTGGCGCAACTGGCGCCGCTGGCCGGCACCTTTGCCTTGCTCACCGACAAACGCCTGGGCCGCGCCTGGCAGGCGATGCTGGCCGAGCCCGGGCATGACTGGACCATCGACAGCCTGGCGGGGGCTGCATCGATGTCCCGGGCCACGTTCATGCGCGCATTTGTCAAAGTGGCCGGCGTGTCGCCGTGGGTGCTGCTGACCCAGTTGCGCATGGAGCTGGCGTTCAATCTGCTGCAGCAGTCACGGCTGAGCCTGACGGATATTGCGGCCCGGGTGGGTTACCAGTCCCAGGCGGCGTTCAGCAAGAAATTCAAGGAGGCATATGGCCAAGCGCCCGGTCGAATGCGCAACGCAGATTAAAACTGTGGGAGCGGGCTTGCCCGCGATGGCGGTGTATCAGTCAACTAATGTATCGACTGACACTCAGCCATCGCGAGCAAGCCCGCTCCCACCGTTTTGAGGGTGTTTCTTCAGGGCTGTTGTGGGCGGGCCGGCAACAACTTGAGGGTGCCGCGAGTATTGGCCTGGACCTCTTCTTCATCAAAATGCGCCTGCTCGTACCCGCCCTCGATATAGGTCTCGGCCTGGTCGGCATAGTGCTTGTCGAACGGCACACCGCTTTGGCCCACCGGGTTGATGGTCAGCGCGTGAGCGGCGTCGGCAAAGTCCACCAGGCGTCGGGTGGACGGGCCGTACGTCACCGGCCATGGCGCAGGGCCGATGATTGCCGACAGGTTGTTCGGCACTTCGTGGCTGCCCGGTGAGGCGAACGGCCCGACATTGACGATCTGGTCCAGTGGCTTCTTGATGCCCAGCGGATGGCCGTGGGTCAGGGTATGGGCCTTGCCCCACTGCCATTGCGCCGGGTCGTCACCGAAGGTGGTTCTCAGGTGCGCCAGGCTGTTGTCCCAGGCGTGCTTGACGGTCGCGGCACGCTGGCCGTTCCACCACGGCGAATCGGCAGCAGCGGCCAGGCGTGGCAAGGCGGCGTCGATCACACGGGTGGTGATCAGGGTCTTGAACATCTCGTCACCCAGTTTGGGGCGAAAGGCCGCGTCAGTCAGGTCGTACAGCAGTTGGTTGAACAGCGTGGCCGGGATCGACTGCACCGGGTAGTCACCTTTCCACGCGGCCAGTTGCTCCAGCAGCTTGAGTTCGGCCGGGTCCTTGACCACCTCGCGCAGCACCGGCAACAGCGGCGCCAGCAGGCGTGGCCCGTAGGCAGTGGTGGTGCCCAGTTGCAGGGCCTGGCTGTTGTCCAGGTCCCATTTGACCTGGTTGGCGCTCAATTGCGCGTTCAACTGCTGGCCACGGTCCGCCAGGTTGTAATAGCCGGGGATCTGCATGCCAGTAGGTGACACCGGCTGGGCATTGGCCGAGACCACGTAGCCACGGGCCGGGTTTTCTTCCTGGGGGTTGGCGCTGAACGGGTAGAAGCCCAGCTTGTCGGCCTGGGCTGTGCTGCCATCGAGGATAAACCCGGCGTTGACCCCGGCCGGGCGGATCGGCAACTGCGCTGCGGCCCACCAGCCAATATCGCCCTTGGCATTGGCCCACACGATATTCAGCCCCGGTGCATGCACCTTGGCCACCGCCTGGCGGGCCTTGGCCAGGGTGTCGGCGCGGTTGAGTTGGTAGAAACCATCGAGGATCGGGTTTTCGGTATCGAGGAACGCCCACCACATGGCAATCGGCGTGGTGCCGGCATTGGCGCCGAGCACGTCGTTGATGATCGGGCCGTGGGGCGACTGGCGCAGGGTCAGCGTCACCGGGGCCTGGCCCTTGACCGCGATCTGTTGCTCGCTGCTGGTCATGTCGACCCACTGGTCGTGGTAGCGCACCTGGTTGGGGTTGTCCGGGTTGACCTGCTCGGCGATCAGGTCGAGGTCGTCGTTCTGGAACATCGTCAGGCTCCAGCCAAACGCTTTGTTATGGCCCAGGAACGCCACCGGCACCAGGGCGTTGTGATAACCGTAGAGTTCAAAGCCGGGCGCCGACAGGTGCGCCTCGTACCATACCGACGGCACCGAAAAGCGGATATGCGGGTCGCCCGCCAGCAACGGCTTGCCGCTCTTGGTGCGGTTGCCGCTGATGGCCCAGGCGTTGCTGCCTTCGAACTGCGGCAGGCCATTGTCGGCCAGGGCCTGCTCGCTGAGGCGGGCGATGGCGCTCAGGCCTTGCCAGTCGGCGGCGGCCAGGCCGAGGTCGCCCTTGGGTTTCCAGTCGAGGTCGAACACCTTCAGGTAATCGCTGCCCAGTTGGTCGCGCACGTAAGTCAGCAAGGGCTCTGTACGAAAGGCTGCGGCAAAGCTGTAGGCCAGGTAGCCGGCAATGCTGATGGTGTCCTCGGCGGTGAACGGCCGCTTGGGGATGCCCAGCACGTCAAACTCCATGGGGCTGGCGTGGCTGTCCTGATATTGGTTGATCCCGTCCAGATAGGCTTGCAGGGCCTTCCAGTGCGGGGACTGGCGGTCCATCTGGGCCGCGTAGGTGGTGGCGCGCTCGCGGATACGCAGGCTGCGGAACAGTTTATCGGTGTCCAGCAACTTGACGCCGAGCACCTCGGCCAGCTCACCGCGCGCCAGGCGGCGCATGATTTCCATCTGGAACAGGCGGTCCTGGGCGTGCACGTAACCCAGGGCGCGATACAGGTCGGCCTCGTTTTCCGCGCGGATATGCGGCACGCCCCGGTCGTCATAGCGCACCGTGACCGAGCCTTGCAGGTTGGCCAGCTCCACCGTGCCCTGGCGGGAGGGTTGCTTGCTGTAGACGTACCAGCCAGCCCCGAGGGCGATCAACACCAGCAGGGCTACAAGACCCGACAAAACGCGCTTCATAAACAATCCTTATTATTAGAAGTGGGGCTACCTTGAAAATCTACGAACCTTGCGGCCAGGAACAATAGCAGCCCACTGCCAGGGTGTGGGTTGCGTTCACCGCCCGCCCGCCGTTGAGCGCCTGCAGGATCGGTTCGATAAAGCTGTTGCTCGAATTACAGGTCAGGCCCTCGCTGTACGGGCCGAAATACGCCAGCTTGCCGCTGCGATCCCAGATACCCACCGCCGGGCTGGCGGGCACCTGGTCGGCGCCGGGCAGGGCGGTGATGATTTTCATCGCGCCAAGGGTCGCGGGCAATTGGCCGTGGCTGCCGGCTTTTTGCAGGGCATAGAACTCCACGCCCTGGGGCGCGTATTGCTCGATCAGTTCGCTCAGGTGCTGCTGGTTGCCGACATTGCACGGGCAAGCCGGGTCCCAGAAGTGCACCAGGCGGATCGGGCCGGGGCCTGCGAGGTCGTCGGGCAGGCGTAGCAGGTCGCCGGAAAACACCGCCGTATGTTCGCTGAATGCCCGCAGGTAGCGGCCCTGGAACCAGTCATACGCAACCCACAGCACCACGGCGCAGATCAGCAGGATCAGGCTGGCGAGCAGGGCGTTGCGGTAGGGCTTTGGCATTCAGAACAATCCTCGACGGTGGCGTAGCTTGCCATGCTTGCCCTGACAGATGAATATCGCGACTCAATATTCATCTGTTCACTGCTGTGAAGCCCTAGTCTGGAAGTTCTTATGCCCGTTACCTTTGACCCCGATCATCTGCGCGAAAGCCTGCGGCCCCTGGTGGACGCGCAGCCGCTTTCGGCCGAGGCCAGGGTCTACCAGCGCTTCTATGGGCTAGACCTGGCCGCGCGCAAAACCCCGGTGGCCAGCCGCCTGGGGCGCATGGAGGTGGATGGGTTCGAGGTGGTCAGCCAGGTCTGGTGGCCGGCGCACCCTGTGGCCACACTGTTTATGTTCCACGGCTTCTACGATCACATGGGGCTGTATCGCAGCGTGGTGGAGTGGGGGCTGGACCAGGGTTTTGTGGTGATTGCCTGCGATTTGCCGGGCCATGGCCTATCCAGTGGCGAACGTGCCAGCATCGATGATTTTGCGGTGTACCAGCACGTGGTGAACGGCTTGTTCGACCAGGCCGACGCGCTGCAACTGCCCAAGCCCTGGCACCTGTTCGGGCAAAGCACCGGCGGGGCGATTGTGGTGGACCATCTGCTCAACCATGGCTCCAGCAGCCCGGCGCAAGGCCAGACCTTCCTGTTGTCGCCGCTGGTGCGGCCGCGTGCCTGGGGTTGGTCGCAGCTCAGCTATTACCTGCTCAAGCCGTTCGTCAAAGGTATCGCCCGGCGCTTCAGCGATAACAGCAACGACCCGGCGTTCCGTCCGTTCCTCGAGGCCGACCCGTTGCAGCCCCGGCAACTGCCGACCGCCTGGGTGGGCGCGCTGGCGCGCTGGATCAAGCGCATCGAGGCCGCGCCGCGCAGTACGCGGCGACCACTGATCGTGCAGGGCGAGGAAGATATGACGGTGGATTGGCAGCACAACTTGCAGGTGCTGCGCGGCAAGTTTGATCAGCCGCAGATCCTGATGGTGCCGCGTGGGCGGCATCACATGGCCAATGAGCTGCCTGAAATCCGCGAGCAATACTTCAAGTTCCTCACCGACCACCTGAAATAACCCTCCCCCCTGTAGGCGCGAGCTTGCTCGCGAAGAACGTCAACGATAACGCGTGCTGCCTGGTTAGACGCGGCGTCCTTGAGTTCTTCGCGAGCAAGCTCGCTCCTACAGGGGGAGGGGCGTCAGGGGGCCAGGCTGGAGGTGCTTTGGCCGACCGCCAGCCCGGCGCGGATCGCCGCCAGTGCTGCCTGGTAGTAAGCCTTGCCTTGCGGCGACTCGGCAAAGGTGGCGAATTCTTCCAGCTCCGGGTCCGACAAATCCCGATAGACGTACAACAAGGTGTTGTTCAGGTCATTGCCGATCTGCTGCATCAACCGCTCGCGCTGGCCATTGAGCATGCTCTGCGCCTGACCGCCGCCCAACAGGCCGGGGATCATCTGGCTCAGGCTGTCTGCGGCCACGCCGGCAATCGCCAGGCTGACTTCGGCCCCGGCTTCGCGGGCAGGCAGGGCCTGGGCCAGATGGCCGATGATCAGGCTGCGGGTGGCGTCGGCCTGGATCTGCGGCAAGCCCTGGGCGTTCTTGGCCAACTGGTCGCGACGGGTCGCCAGCAACTCGGCGGCGACAATCTTGCGCCCCAGCGGCGACTGGAAAAACGCCAGCGCCGGTTTTGGGTCCGCCAGGTTCTGGCGCAACTGGGCTTCGGCGCGCTGATCCATGGCCTTGGGGGCGAAGCGTTTATTGCTGTTGTCCACCAGCGCCTGGTACACCGCCGGCGGCAAGCTGTTGCGGTAGCGCTGCTGGGCGGCACTCAAGGCGTCATTAAAATGCGCGCGTTGTTCCGGCCAGCCGGCGACCGCGTACAACTGGTCATGGCTGTCTGCCCAGGCGGGCAACACGCAGAACATCAGCAAGGATAAAAACAAACGACGCATAGGGACTCCTGTCAGTCGGCCACTATTGTCCGTGTCGGGCGTAGGATTTGTCGAGAAGTCCTATCAATCGCCTGACTAAAGTGTATTTAGGCGCTCGGCGGCGCTGTCGGTTTGCCAGGCGTATGGATACTATGCGCGCCATGCAAATATCCCCTGATGACCCGCTGCTGCTAAGCATCGTCGACGACCTGGCCGTGAAGGGCTGGTCGCAGCAGAACATCTTCCTGCCAGAGGCTCTGACCCTGGAACTGGCGGCTGAGTGCCATAAACGCGCAATTGAAGGCGAATTGGCCCCGGCCGCTGTCGGACGCGGCCCGGCCCAGGAGATTCGCGAGGGGATCCGTGGCGACCATATCCAATGGCTGGAGCCCGGCCAGGCGGCGATCTGCGACCGCTATCTGGCGTTGATGGACAACCTGCGGCTGGCGATGAACCGCGGGCTGTTCCTCGGCCTGGAAGAGTTCGAATGCCACTTCGCCATGTACCCGCCGGGGGCGTTCTACCTCAAGCACCTCGACCGTTTTCGCGATGATGACCGGCGCATGGTCTCGGCGGTGGTCTACCTGAACCAGGACTGGCTGCCCGAGCACGGCGGCCAGTTGCGCATGTACCTCAAGGACGGCGTTGAATACGACGTGGACCCCACCGGCGGTTGCCTGGTGGTGTTCCTGTCGGGGGAAGTGCCCCACGAAGTCCTGCCCGCCCACCGCGAACGCCTGTCCCTGACAGGCTGGTTTCGCCGGCGGGGCAACGAGCCGTTTTGAGCATGCAAAAGATTCTGGTCAGCCGCTGCCTGCTGGGGCATCGCGTACGTTACGACGGTGGGGCCAGCGGGCCGTTTGACCAACTGGCCGCCTGGCAGGCCGAAGGCCGGGTGGTTGCGGTATGCCCGGAGGTGGCCGGTGGCCTGCCTACCCCACGGCCATCTGCCGAGATTCCGGGCGGGCAGGGGATGGCGGTGTGGGAAGGCCGCGCCCAAGTGCTGACCGCCGATGGCGAGGACTTCAGCGACGCCTTTGTCGAGGGTGCGCGCCAGGCTCTGGCCCTGGTGCAGCGCCATGGCATCCGCATCGCCGTGCTCAAGGCCAACAGCCCGTCTTGCGGCAACCTGCTGACGTATGACGGCACCTTCAGTGGGGTCAAAGTCACGGGCGAAGGCGTGACGGCGGCGTTGCTCAAGCGCCATGGGGTGCAGGTGTTCAGCGAGCTGGAGCTGGCCGAGGCGGCGGTAGCCCTGGACCAGCTCTCAAACCCCGCTTAAATCCCATGTAGGACCAGCCTTTTGTGGGAGCGGGCTTGCTCGCGAATGCGGTTTATCAGTGCCAGATTTGTTGACTGACACACCGCTTTCGCGAGCAAGCCCGCTCCCACACAAGCCCACTCACACACACACACACACACAAATCTGGCCCCACATTGGTTATTTGGCAGGTTTGCTGGTGTCAGCCTCAAACCACTTTTCCGACAGCGCCGTCAGCCGTCCATCGGCCTTGATCCGCTCCAGTGCCTTGTCCAGGCTCGATTTGAACGCCGGGTTGCCCTTCTGGAAGGGGATGGCCAGGGTCAGCGTGGCCTTGGCATCGACCCGGCTGCGCAAATCCACGCCCGCGGTGGGCTTGGCGGCAAATTGACTGCTGGTGAGTGTATTCAGGCCGCTCAACAGGGGTTTTTGCTGCTTGTTGGCAAGCATCTGGGCATTGGCATAGCTATAAGGCGCGCTGAAATCGAAACGATCCCGCAGTTCAGGAGTCACAGCGATGTGGTTGATCGCCACGTCGTACTTGCCGCTTTCCACACCGGGCAGCAAGTCGCTGTCGTCGGTGGTGATAAAGGAGGCGCGTACGTCCATTTCCCGAGCCAGCAACTCACCCAGGTCCACTTCAAAGCCGGTGAGTTTGTCGCCTTCCTTGAAGTTGAAGGGCGGCGTGTCCGCTTCCAGGGCAATGCGCAGTTCGCCACGGTCAAACACCTCGTCGAACAGTTCGGCGTGAGCCAAGGGGCTCAGCAAAGGCAGCACAAGTAACAGGCCAGGCAAAAAACGCATGGTCACTCCTAAAGAATTCGAAGGTGCGAGACGCGGTTAAGGCTCGCTTTGCTATGGTGTTGAGTGCCTTGGACAACGTTTCGTCACTAAGTTGTCTTAACCCTACAGATTTCATAGAAAAACTGGAGAAGTTAATGAAAGCCATTTTGTCTCGTGCAACCCTGGCCAGCCTGCTGCTGGGGGCTTCAATGCTGGCGTCTGCGGCGGATATCCCGCGCACACCGGCACCCAAAGGGGCTGAAGTGTTCATTGTTTCGCCCAAGGATGGCGCCACCGTCGACAAGACCTTCACCGTCGAGTTTGGCATCAAGGGCATGGACCTGGAGCCCATCGACAAACAAGTCCCGGGTGCAGGCCATCACCACCTGCTGGTCGACCAGGCGCAACTGCCAGATCCAAGCCAGCCGATTCCGGCCACCGACACTGTGATCCACTTCGGCAAGGCGCAAACCAAGACCGAACTGACCCTGGCCCCAGGCAAGCACACGCTGCAACTGGTGGCGGGCGATAACCTGCATCGTCAGTTCGAACCTACTGTAGCCTCAAAAGTGATCACTGTTACCGTGAAGTAAGATTTGTTCAGACGAAAAAAAGGGAGCCCCGCGGGGCTCCCTTTTTCGTGGCGCGCTTGAAACCTTAGAACAACACGCGGCTACGAATAGTACCGCTGATGTGCTGCAGCTTCTCTTGCGCCAGGTCCGAGTACTCGGCGTCTACGTCGATCACCACGTAGCCGACCTTCTCGTTGGTCTGTAGGAACTGACCGGAGATGTTGATGCCGTTTTCCGCGAAGACCTTGTTGATCTCCATCATCACGCCAGGAATGTTCTGGTGGATGTGCAGCAGGCGGTGCTTGCCAGGGTGAGCCGGCAGGGCCACTTCCGGGAAGTTGACCGAGGACACCGACGTACCGTTGTCGCTGTACTTGACCAGCTTCTCTGCCACTTCCAGGCCGATGTTGGCCTGGGCTTCAGCGGTGGAGCCGCCGATGTGCGGGGTCAGGATCACGTTATCCAGGCCACGCAGCGGGCTTTCGAAGATGTCGTCGTTGGAGCGTGGCTCCACCGGGAACACGTCGATGGCAGCGCCGATCAGGTGCTTGTCCTTGATCGCGTCGGCCAAGGCATCCAGTTCGACCACGGTGCCGCGTGCGGCGTTGATCAGGATCCCGCCCTTCTTGATGGCGCGGATTTCCTTCTCGCCGATCATCCACTGGGTCTCAGCGGTTTCCGGCACGTGCAGGGTGACGATGTCGGACATGCCCAGCAGTTCGGTCAGGCTCGACACCTGGGTGGCGTTGCCCAACGGCAGCTTGGTCAGGGTGTCGTAGAAGAACACCTGCATGCCCAAGCCTTCAGCCAATACCGACAGTTGGGTACCAATGGAGCCGTAACCGACGATACCCAGCTTTTTACCGCGAATTTCGAAGGAATTGGCCGCGCTCTTGATCCAGCCGCCACGGTGGCAGGAAGCGTTCTTCTCAGGGATACCGCGCAACAGCAGGATGGCTTCCGCCAACACCAGCTCCGCCACGGAACGGGTGTTGGAGTACGGGGCGTTGAACACCGCGATACCGCGCTCGCGCGCTGCATTGAGGTCGACCTGGTTGGTGCCGATGCAGAAACAACCGACCGCCACCAACTTCTTGGCGTGGTCGAAGATCTCTTCGGTCAGCTGGGTGCGGGAGCGAATGCCGATAAAGTGCGCGTCGGCGATCTTTTCCTTGAGCTGGGATTCCGGCAGAGAACTGGTGATGTACTCAATGCTGGTGTACCCGGCGGCCTTTAGGACGTCGACGGCCGATGGGTGGACGCCTTCCAGAAGAAGGAACTTGATCTTGCTCTTATCGAGAGAAGTCTTGCTCATCTGCGTAAACCTGTATCCCGGAGAAAAATGGCAGGGAATCGAGCAGCGCAAGCTGACCCGGACGGCAGGAAAGCCGTCACCGCAGAAACGCCCTTGGGCTCTGTCCTGCGGGGGCGGTATGCTAGCATACGCGCCCCGCTAAACACTCATTCCTGCGACGTGAAGCGTTCTCAGGATGACCATGAATTGTTCGAGAGTTCTGTCGATGACCCATCCTGCCCTGATTGATGAGCTAAAGACCCTGGTTGAGCCCGGCAAAGTGCTGACCGATGCAGACTCCCTGGAGGCTTACGGCAAGGATTGGACCAAGCACTTCGCCCCCGCGCCGACCGCTATCGTCTTCCCCAAGACCATTGAGCAGGTGCAGGCCATCGTTCGCTGGGCCAACACGCACAAGGTGGCGCTGGTGCCGTCCGGCGGGCGTACCGGCCTGTCGGCGGCTGCCGTGGCGGCCAATGGCGAAGTGGTGGTGTCGTTCGACTACATGAACCAGATCCTCGATGTGAACCTCACCGATCGCACCGCCGTGTGCCAGCCGGGCGTGGTCACCAAGCAATTGCAGAACGTCGCCGAAGAAAACGGCCTGTACTACCCGGTGGACTTCGCGTCGTCCGGTTCCAGCCAGATTGGCGGCAATATCGGCACCAATGCCGGCGGGATCAAGGTGATTCGCTACGGCATGACCCGTAACTGGGTAGCGGGCATGAAGGTCGTCACCGGCAAAGGCGATGTGCTGGAACTGAACCGCGACCTGATCAAGAACGCCACCGGCTACGACATGCGCCAGCTGTTTATCGGCGCTGAAGGCACCCTGGGTTTTGTGGTCGAAGCCACCATGCGCCTGGACCGGGCGCCGAAAAACCTCACCGCAATGGTGTTGGGCACCACCGACTTCGACTCGATCATGCCGGTGCTGCACGCGTTCCAAAGCAAACTGGACCTGACGGCGTTCGAGTTTTTCTCTGACAAGGCCCTGGCCAAAGTCCTCGGCCGTGGCGATGTGCCGGCGCCGTTCGAGACCGATTGCCCGTTCTACGCCCTGCTGGAATTCGAAGCCACCACCGAAGAAGTCGCCAACCACGCCCTGGAAACCTTCGAGCACTGTGTCGAACAGGGCTGGGTGCTCGATGGCGTGATGAGCCAGAGCGAAACCCAGTTGCACAACCTGTGGAAGCTGCGCGAGTACATCTCCGAGACCATCTCCCACTGGACGCCCTACAAGAACGACATTTCGGTCACCGTGTCGAAAGTGCCGGCATTTCTTAAGGAAATCGACGCGATCGTCGGCGAACACTATCCAGACTTCGAAATTGTCTGGTTCGGCCACATCGGCGATGGCAACCTGCACTTGAACATTCTCAAGCCGCAAAACCTGTCCAAGGACGAGTTCTTCGCCAAGTGCGCCACCGTCAACAAGTGGGTGTTCGAGACGGTCGAGAAGTACAACGGCTCGATCTCTGCCGAACACGGCGTGGGCATGACCAAGCGCGATTACCTGACTTACAGCCGCTCTCCGGTTGAAATCGAATATATGAAGGCAGTGAAAGCCGTGTTCGACCCGAACGGGATCATGAACCCGGGCAAGATCTTCGCTGTTTAACCATCACGAAAGAGGAAGCGGTCCATGAGCTATCAGCACAAGTACGTCGACGGCACCAACATCCACTTTCCACTGGGCAAAGTGGTCTGCATCGGGCGCAACTACGCCGAACACGCCAAGGAACTGGACAACCCGGTACCGACCGAGCCCCTGCTGTTTATCAAGCCGGGCAGTTGCGTGGTGCCGTTGGAAGGCGGCTTTGCCATTCCAGCCGAGCGCGGTTCGGTGCATTACGAAGCGGAAATCGCGGTGTTGATCGGCAAACCCCTGTCGAAAACCCCGAGCCGTGAAGAAGTGCTGGACGCCATCTCCGGCTTCGCCCCGGCCCTGGACCTGACCTTGCGCGACAAGCAGTCCGAGCTCAAGGCCAAGGGCCTGCCGTGGGAAATCGCCAAGTCCTTCGACGGTGCGGCAGTCATTGCGCCGTTCGTGGTGGGCAGCACCTTTCCCGACCTGACCGATATCGGCATTCGCCTGACCATCAATGGCCAGGTGCGCCAGGACGGCAACAGCGCGCAAATGCTCAACCCGATCGTGCCGATGATCCAGCACATGGCGGGCTGCTTCTCGCTGCAGGCCGGGGATGTGATCCTGACCGGAACCCCTGTGGGCGTGGGCCCGCTGGAAGTGGGTGACGAACTGGTGCTGGAACTGCCGGGTGTCAGCCGCTTCGAAAGCGCCGTACGCTAACTCCCATACTCATGTAGAAGCCGGCTTTAGTGGGAGCTGGCTTGCGTGCGATAGCATCACCGCGGTGTGCCTGATGCACCACGGTGCTTGCATCGCGGGCAAGCCCGGCTCCCACACAAGCTTGTACACAGATTATTTGTGCGTACTGCGCACATCGGGGCTTTGCATTTTTTTCACACTCCATCCGGATAATCCTCGGCCATATGGCACGCAGGCGCTCTGAGCCTGGGCCATCACCTACAGCCGATTATCTGGAATGCCTCCATGGCCGTGCCCCTCCCTTCTGTGAAACCCACTCTTCGTTCGCGCTTGAACATGCGCTGGTATTCCTGGCTGTTCCTGGCCGGGGCGATCATGTACGGGATTTCCTGGTTGATGCACTGGGATGACCGGGGCGCGTTGTGGGTGTTGGAGCGGTTTGAAAGCCCGATGGAGCGTCGCGAGAGCATCTGGCTTCCGGATTACCAGGCGGTGATCGACGCCAAGCCGTTGCCTGGCATGGAAAAGGACGAAGCTTCGGATCTGGCCTACGACCCCAGGACCAAGACCCTGTTCGCCGTCATGGGCAGAAACCCGTTCCTGGTGGAGCTGAGCCTGCAGGGTGATGTGTTGCGCAAGATTCCGATGGTGGGCTGGAGCAACCCGGAAGGCGTGACGGTCATGGAAAACGGCGTGCTGGCCATCGTGGATGAGCGCAGGCACAACGTGACCCTGGTCAAGGTCGATGCCGACACGCGGCAACTGGCCTTCGCCGATTACCCGAGCTACGACCTGGGCCCCTCCAAGAACCAGAACAAGGCGTTCGAGGCCATTACCTGGGACAAACGCAATCAACAATTGGTGCTGGGTATCGAGCGCCCAGCGCAGCTGTTTACCTGGGCCAGCGACGGCAGCCAGGTCCTGGCGGGCGACAAGCAGAAATTGCCCAGCTCCGAGCTGGATATCCGCAACCTTTCGGCCCTGAGTGTCGATCCGCGTACCGGCCACCTGTTGGTACTGTCCGCCGACTCCCATCTGCTGCTGGAACTGGACGAGAAGGGCGAGCAAGTCAGCTTCATGACTGTACTGGGCGGCTTCAACGGCTTGAAAAACACCATCCCCCGCGCCGAAGGCGTGACCATGGACGAAAACGGCACCCTGTACATGGTCAGCGAGCCCAATTTGTTCTACCGCTTCGAGAAGCAGAAATAGCCGATTGATTACGTCGGATTCTTCTCTATGAGCGGCATTCCCCAGACATTGAGCTGCGTTTAAGTTTAAATTCAGATGGCTGTGATATTCATTTGCCAGTTTTGACTTTGAGCCAGCCCCCATGCGCCGATTTGCCCGCCCCAAACCTGCCCTTCTTATCCTAGTGTTGATCGCCCTGGTTGCTGTGGGCGTGGTCGCCCAGCAGTTTCGTTTATTCGAGCGCGCCTGGTTCAACTGGCAGACCTGGCGCCAGCCGCTGGATGAACGCTCCATTGGCCTGGCGGACTATGAGGTGGTGCTGGAAGCCCAGGTAATTGAAGGCCTGGATGATGATGTCTCGGCGCTGACCTACGACCCGGTGCGCAAGAGCCTGTTTACCGTGACCAACCAAAACGCCGAACTGGTCGAGTTGTCCCTGGACGGCAAGATCCTGCGGCGCATCAACCTGGTGGGGTTTGGCGATGCCGAGGCGGTGGAGTTCATCAGCGAAAACACCTACGTGGTCAGCGATGAGCGCCAGCAGCGGCTGATCAAGATTCACCTGGAGGACGACACGCAGTTTCTCGACGCGGCCGAGGCCGAGCAGATGACCCTGGGTGTACACCTGAAGGGCAACAAAGGTTTTGAAGGGCTGGCCTATGACTCGGTGGGCAAGCGCCTGTTTGTCGCCAAGGAACGGGACCCGATGCTGATCTACGAAGTGCACGGCTTTCCCCATTTCAAACCGGAAAAAACCTACTCGGTCCACGTGGTCAACAACCCCCGACGCGATGCCGGGCTGTTTGTACGCGACCTGTCCAGCCTGCAATACGATGAGCGCAGCGGCCATTTGCTGGCGCTGTCCGATGAGTCGTACCTGGTGCTGGAACTGGATATCGACGGTCGCCCCTTGAGCAGCTTGTCGCTGCTCAAGGGGCGCAATGGCCTGAAGAAACGCGTGCCCCAGGCCGAGGGTATTGCCATGGATGACGATGGCACGTTGTACCTGGTGAGTGAGCCGAACCTGTTCTATGTCTTCAAGAAAAAGCCCGAGCAGCGCTAAGCGCGGATCAGAACATCCACTGCACACCCAACGAATAGCCGGTCTGGCTGCCTTCGGCATGGCCCAGGCGGCCGTTCACCTCTGCGTACACCCCAAGCTGCGGGGTGATCGCCAATTGGCTGCCGACCTGTGCGCGACCAAAGCTCTTGTCCACTGAGCCCAGGCGTGCGGTACGGGCCTGGCCGTCGGCGCGGGCGGTCAGGTCGAGGTCGTCGAGGCGGCCGTCGGCCAATTCCTTGACCCAGGCGATGTCGCCGTAGGGCATCAGGCTCAGGCCATAAGGCAGGGCCACGGCACCGCGCACGCGCCAGCCGAGGCTGGCTTCCAGGGAATCGAAGGACTGTTCTTCATATTCAAGGGCGGTGCGCAGGTTCTGCTTCTCGTGGAACTTGTCGATGCGCGAGTGGCTGTAATCGAGCCCGGCAAACGGCCCGGTCTTGATCGCGCCCAGATCGAAGTCATAACCGCCGAGCACTCGGGCGCCCAGGGACAGGGCGTCGGTCTCGCCAGTCAACTGCTGGTTAAGTAGCACGGGGCCACTGTTGGCCTGGATCAGCAGGTTGCGCTTGGAGTCGAAGCTGCTGTGGCCCACGCTCAGGTCTCCGGCCAGCCAGGTCGGGCCGCCATCGTTCAACAAGGCGTAGACCGCGGCTTGCCAGGTGTCGCTTTGCAGCTTGCCACGGTGTTCCAGCTTGTCGCGGCCGTTGAGGTAGCTCAGGCTGGCGCCGATGTTCAGGCTGCTGCTCAGTTGATAGTCGCCCAGGGCATGCAGGCCCAGGCGCCGGGCCTCTGGGTTGGGGGCGGTGTCGAAGCCGCTGTCCGGGTTGTATTCGCCGTCCACGCCGATCTCGCCATCGAAGCTACCCACTTCACGGCTGGCCGCTTGCAAAGTCAGCCAGCGACGGTCGTGCAGGCGCACCATGGCCTGGTGCTGGCGCTGCAGGTTGTCCTGCATATTGCGCGCAACCGCGCCGCCCGAGGTGGTCGATGCCATCAAGTCGGCATTGGTCAGTTCCAGCACCAGGCGACTGAGCAGGCGCGAATAGTCGCGCAGGCGCTGGTCGATGCGTTCCTGGCCGAAGGCGTTGGTCAGGACCGTCTTGTTGTCTTCATTGGGGTCGTGCCACGTCGAGCCGCCGGGGATTGCCGGGTTGTTGGTCTGGGTGTAGCCGTCCAGGGCGCCCAGCTCCCAGTTGGTGGCTTCGATATACAGGATCGGGATGTTCAGCGCCTCGAAGGCCTCGCCGTCACTGCAGCAGCCGGTGCCGGCGGGGTATTGCGCGTCCAGGCCGGGGTTGGTGAACAGGTTGATGTTCAACTCCTTGGCGATCTGGAACGTGTGTTCGCGTAACGACGCCAGGGCCGGGTTGGCGGTGCTGTTCTGGCCGGCGTGGGCGTACATCATGTCGCCGGTGATCAGGCTGTCGAGGTTGATCATGGCCAGCATATTGGCGCGTTGGCTGGCGCTCAATGAGTCGACAAACGCCCGGGAGCCGCGCAGGCCTTCCTCCTCGGCGCCGAAGCCGACGATCTGCAGGCCGTTTTCCAGTTGCAGGCCACCGAGGTTCTTCGCCACTTCGGTCAGCACGCTGGCGCCGGAGCCGTTGTCGTCCAGGCCTTGCAGGGTCGGGCGGCCGAAGTAGGTGTCGAAGTGCGCGCCAATCACCACATATTGCGGTTTGGTACCGGCGGCGTAGGCCACCACGTTCTGCGAGGCGCGGCTGCCGCCATTCCAGGTGAAGTCCTGGCGGCTGATGTTGTAGGCGCTGCCCATCTGGCTCTGCATCCAGTCGGCGGCCCCGGCAAAGTTGGCCGTGCCGCGATAGCGGCCTGGGTAGTCGGTGATCAGCTTTTCCAGGGTGACATTGGCGTGCTCGCCGTAGTCGTAGGCATGGGATTGAGTCGACAGCAGGGCACAGGCAACGCTGACAGCGAGGGCTAGGGGCTTGATCACAAGGTCTTCCTTGAGGTGGTTGAGGGAGTGGCTCGGCGGGACCGATTGCACAATGCGCGCCTCATTCCATGGGGCGGTCGCGAATTGGCGCGTTGTTGGAAGTGGGGGTCGCCTGGCTATAAGTTGTAACGGATTTGATACCAGATATGGCAGGGGATGCCGTGAGCTGGCGCACAAATTGGGGCAGGCGGGGGAGGGAATGCTGCGAAAAGTAGCGTTTTTGTTACATGTACATCGGATAGGGCGCGGTCAAAAATGTGGGAGCGGGCTTGCTCGCGAATGCGGTGTGCCAGTCACCGATTTTGCTAGCTGACACACCGCATTCGCGAGCAAGCCCGCTCCCACAGGGGTTCTGCGTGTACTTAGGCCTTGAGGGTTTTCACGCCTTCACTGGTCCCCAGCAGCAGTACATCGGCAGGCCGCGCTGCAAACAACCCGTTGGTGACCACGCCGACGATGGCATTGATCTGGGTCTCCAGCTCCACCGGGTTGGTGATCTGCATGTTGAACACATCGAGGATGATGTTGCCGTTATCGGTCAGCACGCCTTCGCGGTACACCGGGTCGCCGCCCAGTTTCACCAGCTCGCGGGCCACGTGGCTGCGGGCCATGGGGATCACTTCGACGGGCAGCGGGAAGTTGCCCAGCACTGGCACCAGCTTGCTGGCGTCGGCGATGCAGATAAAGGTCTTGGCCACGGCTGCGACGATCTTCTCGCGGGTCAGGGCTGCGCCGCCGCCCTTGATCAGGTTCAGGTGCTCGTCGCTTTCATCGGCGCCGTCGATGTAGAACTCCAGGTCGCTCACGGTATTGAGCTCGTACACCGGAATACCATGGCCCTTGAGGCGCGCGGCGGTGGCTTCGGAGCTGGCCACGGCGCCGTCGAACGCGCCCTTGTGCAGGGCCAGCGCATCGATAAAGCAATTGGCGGTGGAGCCGGTGCCGACGCCGACGATGCTTTTATCGTCGAGTTTAGGAAGGATTAAATCGACGGCGGCCTGGGCCACTGCCTGTTTGAGTTGATCCTGGGTCATGCGGGCTCCGGAACGGGCGGGGAGTAAAGAGGGGCGCGAGTATAACCCAACAAAACCTCTGGATTCGTGTGGTCGTCCGGCCAAGAGGCGGGTTAGACTCCTCGGCCCTGCCCAACCCGCCCAGTGATGCTTTCCGATGCTCGAACAGTACGTCAAGAAGATCCTCACCTCGCGCGTTTACGACGTTGCCGTGGAAACCCCGTTGCAGACCGCCCGCCAGCTCTCCGAGCGCCTGGGCAACAAGGTCTGGCTTAAGCGTGAAGACTTGCAGCCGGTGTTCTCCTTCAAGATTCGCGGCGCCTACAACAAGCTGACCCAACTGAGCGCCGAAGAACGTGCCCGTGGCGTGGTCACCGCCTCGGCGGGCAACCATGCCCAGGGCCTGGCCCTGGCGGCCAAGGTGCTGGGGGTCAAGGCCACCATCGTGATGCCCAAGACCACCCCGGAGATCAAAGTCGAAGGCGTGCGTTCCCGTGGCGGCAAAGTGGTGCTGCACGGTGACTCCTTCCCGGAAGCGCTGGCGTACTCGCTGA
The DNA here is from genome assembly GCF_050916005.1 of Pseudomonas sp. WMBT8. Taxonomy (NCBI): domain Bacteria; kingdom Pseudomonadati; phylum Pseudomonadota; class Gammaproteobacteria; order Pseudomonadales; family Pseudomonadaceae; genus Pseudomonas; species Pseudomonas sp. WMBT8. Next base: position 5,772,492 of record NZ_CP188096.1, on the reverse strand, counting down.
AACTGGTCGACGAAAAAGGCTACGTCTATATTCACCCCTACGATGATCCACACACCATTGCCGGGCAGGGCACCGTGGCGATGGAAATCCTGCGCCAGCACCCAGGGCCGCTGGATGCGATTTTCGTCCCAGTGGGCGGCGGCGGCCTGATTGCCGGCATCGCGGCGTACGTGAAGTACCTGCGCCCGGAGATCAAGATCATCGGTGTCGAGCCGGACGACTCCAACTGCCTGCAAGCCGCCATGGCCGCGGGCGAACGCGTGGTACTGCCGGCCGTGGGGATCTTTGCCGATGGCGTGGCGGTGGCGCAGATCGGCCAGCACACCTTCGATATCTGCAAGGACTATGTGGATGAAGTGATCACCGTCAGCACCGATGAAATCTGCGCGGCGATCAAGGATATCTACGACGACACCCGCTCCATCACCGAGCCTGCAGGGGCATTGGGCGTGGCCGGGATCAAGAAGTATGTGGAGACCCGTGGCGTCAGCGGCCAGACCTTTGTCGCCATTGATTCCGGGGCCAACGTCAACTTCGACCGCCTGCGCCATGTGGCCGAGCGCGCCGAGCTGGGCGAAGGTCGCGAGGCGATCATTGCCGTGACCATCCCCGAGCGCCCGGGCAGCTTCAAGGCCTTCTGCGAGGCCGTGGGCAAGCGCCAGATCACCGAATTCAACTACCGCTACCACTCCGGCAGCGAAGCGCACATTTTTGTCGGGGTGCAGACCCACCCGGAAACCGACCCGCGCAGCGCGCTGATTGCCAGCCTGAGCGAGCAGGGTTTCCCGGTGCTGGACCTGACCGAGAACGAACTGGCCAAGCTGCACATCCGCCATATGGTCGGCGGGCATGCGGCGCATGTCAGCAATGAAGTGGTGTTTCGCTTCGAGTTCCCGGAGCGTCCGGGGGCCTTGTTCAACTTTCTGAATAAATTAGGCGGGCGCTGGAACATCTCGATGTTCCACTATCGCAACCACGGCGCGGCCGATGGCCGTGTGGTGGCTGGGCTGCAAGTGCCGGCCAACGAGCGCCACCTGGTGCCAGCGGCATTGGAAGCGATTGGCTACCCGTATTGGGATGAAAGTGACAACCCGGCCTATCAGCTGTTCCTCGGTTGAGCGACTACGCTGACTGGGCGGCCTTTAAGGAATCGAGAGCATGGAATATCTGACGACCCTCAAGACGATCCACATGGTGGCAACAGTACTGCTGTTGGCCAGTGGCCTGGCGCTGGCCGTACTGAGCTGGCGCAAGCGCGCCGCCGGCCCGGCGGTTACGTTGCACCGGCCATGGCTGTTTGTCTGGTTGTTGATGGGCGTAAGCCTGGTAAGCATGCCGTTTACCGGCTGGTGGCTGGTGCACCTGATCGGCTGGCCATTGGGGCAGACATGGATCCTGGGCTCCAGCGTGATCTACACCGTGGCGGCGCTGGCCTGGTTCTGGCTGGTGGTGCGCCTCAATCGCCTGCGGCTGGGCGGTACGGGCAGTGCGAAGTTCACCCTGGCCCTGGCGGTTGTCAGCCTGGTGGGGTTTGTGGCGATTGCCGGGTTGATGGGTGCCAAACCCGTTTAAGGCTTGAAACCGGGTCGCCTTCATTCGCGAGCAAGCCCGCTCCCACATTTGATCGGGTTCCACCTTTGGAATGCAGTCGAATGTGGGAGCGGGCTTGCTCGCGAAAGCTTTATCAGCCGCGCAGGCTAATCACCGGCCAGCCACGCTTCTGGGCCTCGGCCCGCAGATTCGGGTCCGGATCCACCGCCACCGGGTGGGTCACCTGCTCCAGCAGCGGCAGGTCATTCATTGAGTCGCTATAGAAATAGCTGTCTTGCAGGCTATACCCGGTCTCTTCCAGCCAACGATTCAAGCGCGTGACCTTGCCCTCGCGAAAGCACGGTACATCGGTGCTGCGCCCGGTGTAGCGGCCATCGGCCATCTCGCATTCGGTGGCGATCAGGGTTTCAACCCCCAAACGTGCGGCAATCGGCGCGGTGACAAAGCGGTTGGTGGCGGTGATGATCACCAGCGTGTCACCGGCGGCGCGGTGCTTGGCCAGCAGTTCAGCCGCCTTGGGCAGCATCAGCGGCTCGATGCAGTCGCGCATGAAGTCGCGGTGCCATTCGTCGAGCTGGGCCATCTCGGTGCTGCCGAGGATCTCCAGGCTGAAGTTCAGGTACGCGGCGTTGTCCAGCTTGCCGGCCAGGTAATCCTGGTAGAACTCGTCGTTGCGGGTCTTGTAGGCAACGGCATCGAGGATGCCGCGCTCACACAGGTAATCACCCCAGGCGTGGTCACTGTCGCCGCCCAAAAGCGTGTTGTCCAAGTCGAATAAAGCCAGGCGCATTGCGGTTACTCGCTGAAAAGTCTGTAAAAAGGCGTCCAGAATACGGTCTTTTCACAAGAGTGCACATAAGGTAAGCAGCCTCGTTGCCGCTGCAACAAGCTTTGTGGAACAATGCGGCGACATGCGTTTGCGAGGTTGTTGCCGTGATCGACCCCGATGGTTTCCGTCCAAATGTCGGGATTATTCTTACGAATGATGCCGGACAGGTGCTATGGGCTCGCCGAATCAACCAAGATGCCTGGCAGTTTCCCCAGGGTGGGATCAACCCCGATGAAACCCCTGAAGACGCCCTGTACCGTGAGTTGAACGAAGAAGTCGGCCTGGAGCGCGAAGATGTGCAAATTCTGGCCTGTACCCGAGGCTGGTTGCGCTATCGTTTGCCGCAACGCCTGGTGCGTACCCACAGCCAACCGCTGTGCATCGGCCAGAAGCAAAAGTGGTTTCTGCTGCGCCTTGTCTCCAACGAGCAGCGGGTGCGTATGGATTTGACCGGTAAACCGGAGTTCGATGGCTGGCGCTGGGTCAGTTATTGGTATCCGTTGGGCCAGGTGGTGACATTCAAGCGCGAGGTTTATCGTCGCGCTCTCAAAGAGCTTGCCCCGCGCCTTTTAGCGCGCGACTGACGACGGAGTTCGACCCCGAGCCATGCTCAATACGCTGCGCAAGATCGTCCAGGAAGTTAACTCCGCCAAGGATCTCAAGGCGGCGTTGGGGATTATTGTGTTGCGCGTCAAGGAAGCCATGGGCAGCCAGGTCTGCTCGGTTTACCTGCTGGACCCCGAGACCAACCGTTTTGTGCTGATGGCTACGGAGGGCTTGAACAAGCGCTCCATCGGCAAGGTCAGCATGGCGCCCAATGAAGGTCTGGTGGGCCTGGTGGGGACGCGTGAAGAACCCCTGAACCTTGAAAACGCGGCCGATCACCCGCGTTATCGCTACTTTGCCGAAACCGGTGAAGAGCGCTATGCCTCATTCCTCGGCGCACCGATCATCCACCACCGCCGCGTTGTCGGCGTATTGGTCATCCAGCAGAAAGAACGCCGCCAGTTCGATGAAGGTGAAGAAGCCTTCCTCGTGACCATGAGCGCGCAGTTGGCCGGGGTGATCGCCCACGCCGAAGCCACCGGCTCGATTCGCGGCCTGGGGCGCCAGGGCAAGGGTATCCAGGAAGCCAAGTTCGTCGGCGTACCGGGTTCGCCGGGTGCGGCGGTCGGTACTGCGGTGGTCATGCTGCCGCCGGCCGACCTCGATGTGGTGCCGGACAAGTCCGTCGACGACATCGACGCGGAAATCAAACTGTTCAAGACCGCCCTGGAAGGCGTGCGCGCCGATATGCGCAACCTGTCGACCAAGCTGGCCACCCAGTTGCGCCCCGAAGAACGGGCGCTGTTCGACGTGTACCAGATGATGCTCGACGACGCGTCCCTGGGTAACGAAGTCAAGACCGTGATCAAGACCGGCCAGTGGGCCCAGGGCGCGCTGCGCCAGGTGGTCACCGATCACGTCAACCGCTTTGAATTGATGGACGACGCCTACCTGCGCGAGCGCGCCTCGGATGTGCGCGACCTCGGTCGGCGCCTGCTGGCCTACCTGCAGGAAGACCGCACCACCAACCTGGTCTACCCCGACAACACCATCCTGATCAGTGAAGAACTGACCGCCACCATGCTCGGCGAAGTGCCGGAAGGCAAACTGGTGGGCCTGGTCTCGGTATTGGGTTCGGGCAACTCCCACGTGGCGATCCTGGCCCGTGCCATGGGCATCCCGACAGTGATGGGCCTGGTGGACCTGCCGTATTCCAAGGTCGACGGCATTTCGATGATCGTCGACGGGCACCGTGGCGAGGTGTTCACCAACCCCAGCGAGGTGCTGCGCAAGCAGTACGCCGAAGTTGTCGAGGAGGAGCGCCAGCTGTCCCAGGGGCTCGATGCCCTGCGCGAACTGCCCTGCGTGACCCTCGACGGCCACCGTGTACCGCTGCTGGTCAATACTGGCCTGCTGGCGGACGTGGCGCGTGCGCAACAACGTGGCGCTGAAGGGGTGGGCCTGTACCGCACCGAAGTGCCGTTCATGATCAACCAACGTTTCCCGAGCGAGAAGGAGCAGCTGGCGATTTATCGCGAGCAACTGTCCGCCTTCCATCCGTTACCGGTGACGATGCGCAGCCTGGACATCGGCGGCGACAAGTCACTGTCTTATTTCCCCATCAAGGAAGACAACCCCTTCCTTGGCTGGCGCGGTATCCGCGTTACCCTCGACCACCCCGAAATCTTCCTCGTCCAGACCCGCGCCATGCTCAAGGCCAGCGAAGGCCTGAACAACCTGCGCATTCTCCTTCCGATGATCTCCGGCACCCATGAGCTGGAAGAAGCCCTGCACCTGATCCACCGGGCCTGGGGCGAAGTGCGCGACGAAGGCGCCGACGTGCCGATGCCGCCGATTGGCGTGATGATCGAAATCCCGGCCGCGGTGTACCAGGCCAAGGAACTGGCGCGGCAGGTGGACTTCCTGTCGGTGGGCTCCAACGACCTGACCCAATACCTGCTGGCCGTGGACCGCAACAACCCACGGGTGGCCGACCTCTACGACTACCTGCACCCGGCGGTGCTGCAAGCCTTGCAGAACGTGGTGCGCGATGCCCATGCCGAAGGCAAGCCGGTGAGTATCTGTGGGGAAATGGCCGGTGATCCGGCGGCGGCGGTGCTGTTGATGGCCATGGGCTTTGACAGCCTGTCGATGAACGCCACCAACTTGCCCAAGGTCAAGTGGATGCTGCGCCAGATCAACCTGAGCAAGGCCAAGGACTTGCTGGCGGAACTGATGACCATCGACAACCCGCAAGTTATCCACAGCTCGCTGCAATTGGCCCTGAAAAGCCTGGGGTTGGCGCGGATGATCAATCCGACCGCGACGAAAACCCTCTAAAAAATGTGGGAGCGGGCTTGCCCGCGATTGCGGTAGGTCAGTCAACTAAGATGCCGACTGATCCAATGCTACCGCGGGCAAGCCCGCTCCCACAGTTGACCTGCGGCGCTGTTAGATCTTGAGTTCCACCTCGCCCAACCGCCCCCCATGGGGCCCAAAGCTGCGTTCGAGCATATGTCGCAGCCCATCGGCATGCACAATCAGCGCGGTACTCGCCCGCGTCCCATAACTGGGGCTGGCGATAAACACACTCGACAACAAACTCTCCGTAGCCAACCCCACCCCGGTATCCGGCAACTCGGCAAAAGGAGCGGTCTGCGGGTCGCTCAAAATTTCCAGCAAGGCATCCGGCTGCGGATCACCCAGCACTTGGCTCAGTGCCGCCTTGGCCTTGAGCAGCTTTGGCCAGGGCGTATCCAGCCCGGCGTTGGATAAACCATAGATCCCGGCCGTCAGTTGGGTGGGGGCCGATTCATTGGCGTTGTAGTGCCACAGCTCGTGCGGCGTGCCAAGCAACAGGTTGAATCCGGCATATTCAATCGATCTGCCGTTAACCTCGGCCAAGTAGTCGGCAACCGGCAGAGAACCGCCGAGAAAGCGCGCTACCAACTCGCCGCGGGACTTGCGCGCCGGTGGCTGGTGCGGGTCGCGGATATTGGTCAGCGCGGCAAACCGTCCATCGGCGCCGACCCCCAGCCAAGTGCCCCCCGCTTCCTGGTCGCGACCGGCATACACCTGCGGTGCATCCGGCCACTGGGCCAAGGGCAGGCTGGGCCGGGCGTAGAATTCGTCACGGTTGGCCGCGACGATCAGCGGCTGGGCATGGCCCGGCCGCCAGGCGAAAACAATCAGGCACATAAGGCGATCCTTTTGTGTTTTGCTCACTCTACCCATAGAACCGCCGGCTATCCATCGTATCGAAGTTGGGCCAGATGCCTCCCATCCGTTAACATGCCAGGCTGCTTGGCGCGGGTGCGAACTTCTTCATTTGATCGAGCTGCTGTAACGCAGGCTTAATCGTCCACCGGCAAGGTCCGTGCGCAATAACGAATGATTTAACGAGGAGTCGCAATGCTGCCTTACCCGCAGATCGACCCGGTGGCCCTGGCCATCGGTCCGCTGAAAATCCACTGGTACGGGTTAATGTACCTGATCGGCATCGGCGGCGCCTGGCTGTTGGCTTCCCGACGCCTGAACCGCTTCGACCCGACCTGGACCAAGGAGAAGCTCTCCGACATGGTGTTCTGGATGTCGATGGGCGTGATCGTCGGCGGGCGCCTGGGCTATGTGCTGTTCTACGACCTGAGCGCGTACCTGGCCAACCCGACCCTGATTTTCGAGGTATGGAAGGGCGGCATGGCGTTCCACGGCGGCTTTATCGGCGTGATGCTCGCGGCCTGGTGGTTTGGCCGGCGAAACGGTAAGTCGTTCTTCCAACTGATGGATTTTGTCGCGCCGATGGTGCCGATCGGCCTGGGTGCCGGGCGGATCGGTAACTTCATCAACGCCGAGCTGTGGGGCAAGCCGACCGATGTGCCGTGGGCCATGGTGTTCCCGCCGTTCAGCGACCCGGCGCAGTTGGCGCGCCATCCGTCGCAGTTGTACCAGTTCGCCCTTGAAGGCGTGGCGCTGTTCCTGATCCTCTATATCTACTCGCGCAAACCGCGGCCGACCATGGCGGTTTCGGGGATGTTCGCCCTGTTCTACGGGATTTTCCGTTTCATCGTCGAGTTCGTGCGGGTGCCGGATGCGCAGTTGGGCTACCTGGCGTTCGGCTGGCTGACCATGGGTCAGGTACTGAGCATTCCGATGATTCTTGTTGGCCTGGGCCTGCTCTGGTGGGCTTACAACCGCCCACAGGCGATCAAGACCACTGCGCTATAAATTCGAACGCCGAGGCCCGAGGGCCTCGGCTTCACCGATACAGGTAATGTCATGAAGCAATATCTCGAGCTGGTTTCCCACGTCATCAACAACGGCACCAAGCAGGCCAACCGCACTGGCGTGAACACCATCAGCTTCCCCGGTGCGATGTTGCGCTTTGACCTGCAGGAAGGCTTCCCGGCCATCACCACCCGCAAAATGGCCTTCAAATCGGCGATTGGCGAGATGTGCGGCTTTTTGCGTGGGGTGAATAACGCCGCCGAATTCCGCGCCCTGGGCTGCAAGGTCTGGGACCAGAACGCCAACGAAAACGCGCAGTGGCTGGCCAACCCGTTCCGCCAGGGCGAGGACGACCTGGGCGAGATCTATGGTGTGCAATGGCGCAAATGGCCGGCGTACAAGCAGATCCCGCTAAGCAACCAGGCCGCTATCGAGCAGACCCTGGCCCAGGGCTATCGCCAAATCGCCGAAGGCGAGGAAGACGGCCAGGCCTACGTGGTGCTGTACAAGGCCATCGACCAGATCCGCCAGTGTGTCGACACCATCATCAAGGACCCGGGCAGCCGGCGCATCCTGTTCCACGGCTGGAACTGCGCCCAGCTCGATGAAATGGCCTTGCCACCGTGCCACCTGCTGTACCAGTTCCACCCGAATGTCGAGACCAAGGAAATCTCCCTGACCCTCTACATCCGTTCCAACGACCTGGGCCTGGGCACGCCGTTCAACCTCACCGAAGGCGCCGCGCTGCTGAGCCTGATCGGGCGCCTGACCGGCTACACGCCGCGCTGGTTCACCTATTTCATCGGTGATGCGCACGTCTACGAGAACCATCTGGACATGCTCAGCGAACAGCTCAAGCGCGAGCCATTCGCCGCGCCGAAGCTGGTGATCAGCGAGCGCGTGCCGGAGTTTGCCAAGACCGGGGTGTACCAGCCGGAGTGGCTGGAGCTGATCGAGCCTGGCGACTTCTCGCTGGAAGGCTATGAGCACCATGCGCCGATGACGGCGCCGATGGCGGTCTAGTCGAGACCGCATCGTCTGCATCGCAGGCAAGCCAGCTCCTACATGTGACCGAGTACTCAGGCACATGTGGGAGCTGGCTTGCCTGCGATGGCGTCAGCTCAGTTACCCCATTATCTAATGGCCGTGACTACGACCCACATGTGAGTGCTCCGCCTCACTGGCCGCCACACTCCCACTGACCTCCAGCCGCTGCAAAATCCCACACTGGTCGATCTCCGGCCCTTCGCCACAGCGCTGGCGCAGGTCGAGTAGTTGTGTCTGCAAGGCCAGCAACCCGTCAATCCGCGCCTTGACGTGATGGATATGCTCGTCGATCAGTGCATTCACGCTCTCGCACTGGTCCTGGGGGCTGTCACGCAGGCCGAGCAGGCTGCGGATTTCCTCCAGGGTCATGTCCAGGCTGCGGCAGTTGCGGATAAAGGTCAGGCGCTCGGTGTGCGCCTGGGTGTACAGCCGGTAGTTGCCCTCACTGCGCGCCGGTGGTGGCAGCAGGCCTTCTTTCTCGTAATAACGGATGGTTTCCACCGGGCAGTCGGTCAGTTTTGCCAGTTCGCCGATCTTCATCGCAGCAATCTCCAAAAGGGTGCTTGACCCTATAGTGGCTACAGGGTCTTTACTTGGCAACAGGCACCTTCATGGACGCGACACAATGAGCGATTCCCTGCGCACCCCGCACAAGCACGACCACAGCCACGATCATGATCACGACCATGATCACAGCCATCACGGCCACGGCCATGATCATAGCCATCATGATCACGCGCAAAAGCTTGCGCCTGTGAAAAAGCATGATCACGGTGGCGGCTCCTGCTGTTCCGGCGCCGCAGCCCCGTCGTTGGTGACGTTGACGCAAGCAACCAGCGCCAACGCGCGCCTGAGTACCTTCCGCATCGAGGCCATGGACTGCCCCACTGAGCAGACGCTGATCCAGAACAAACTGGGCAAGATGGCCGGTGTGCAGCAACTGGAATTCAACCTGATCAACCGTATCCTCGGCGTGACCCACGACCTGCCGAGCACCGCGCCGATCGTCGAGGCCATCAAGTCCCTGGGCATGCAGGCCGATCCGATCGAGGAGGGCGTGCCGGCCGCCGCACCACCGGCCAAGAAGCACTGGTGGCCGCTGGCCCTGTCTGGTTTTTGCGCCCTGGCAGCAGAGGTGATCCATTTCACCGACGCGGCCCCGACCTGGGTGGTGGCGCTGGTAGCGCTGGTGTCGATCCTCAGTGGCGGCCTCACCACCTACAAAAAGGGCTGGATTGCCCTGAAAAACCTCAACCTGAACATCAACGCGCTGATGAGCATCGCCGTGACCGGTGCGATCCTGATCGGCCAGTGGCCGGAAGCGGCGATGGTGATGTTCCTGTTTACCGTGGCCGAGTTGATCGAGGCCAAGTCCCTGGACCGTGCGCGCAATGCCATCAGTGGCTTGATGCAGATGACCCCGGAGCGGGCCACGGTGCGTCAGGCTGACGGTAGCTGGGTCGAACAAGAGGTCAAGACCATTGAACTGGGCGCTGTCGTGCGGGTACGTCCCGGCGAGCGCATTGGCCTGGACGGCGAAGTCACTGCCGGCCAGTCCACCATCGACCAGGCGCCGATCACCGGCGAGAGCCTGCCGATCGAGAAGACCGTGGGCGATAAAGTCTTCGCCGGCACCATCAACCAGGCCGGTTCCCTGGAATACCGGGTGACCGCTGCCGCCAACAACTCGACGCTGGCGCGCATCATCCATGCAGTGGAACAGGCCCAGGGCTCGCGGGCGCCGACCCAGCGCTTTGTCGACAGCTTCTCGAAAATCTACACCCCGGCGGTGTTCCTGTTTGCCCTCGGCGTGGCGGTGATCCCGCCGCTGTTCATGGGCGCGGTGTGGTTTGACTGGATCTACCGCGCCCTGGTGCTGTTGGTGGTCGCGTGCCCTTGTGCGCTGGTGATTTCCACCCCGGTGACCATCGTCAGCGGCCTGGCTGCCGCTGCGCGCAAAGGCATCCTGATCAAGGGCGGCGTGTACCTGGAGGCCGGCTACAAGCTCGACTACCTGGCCCTGGACAAGACTGGCACCATCACCCACGGCAAGCCGGTGCAGACCGACTACCTGGCGTTGTTCCCCAACTTGGAGGACCGCGCACCGGCGCTGGCCGCCAGCCTGGCCGCGCGTTCCGACCACCCGGTGTCGCTGGCGATCGCCAATGCCGCTGTTGATAAAAAACTCCCGCTACAGGCTGTGGATAACTTCGAAGCCCTGGCCGGGCGCGGGGTGCGCGGCGAGATCAATGGCCAGGTCTATCACCTGGGCAACCATCGCCTGGTGGAAGAACTGGGCCTGTGCTCGCCGGCCCTCGAAGAGAAACTCTTCGCCCTGGAAAAACAAGGCAAGTCGGTGGTGCTGCTGCTCGACACATCCGGCCCATTGGCGCTGTTCGCCGTGGCCGATACGGTCAAGGACAGCAGCCGCGAAGCCATCCAGCAGTTGCACGAGCTGGGCATCAAGACCCTGATGCTCACCGGCGACAACACCCACACCGCCCAGGCAATTGCTGCCCAGGTGGGCATCGACCAGGCCCAGGGCGACCTGCTGCCCACCGACAAGCTCAAGGCTATCGAGGACCTGTACGGGAAAAACCACCGGGTCGGCATGGTCGGCGACGGCATCAACGACGCCCCGGCCCTGGCCCGCGCCGAGATTGGCTTTGCCATGGCTGCAGCGGGCACCGACACGGCCATCGAGACCGCCGACGTTGCGCTGATGGACGACGATTTGCGCAAGATTCCGGCATTCATACGCTTGTCGCGACAAACGTCGAGTATCCTCAAGCAGAACATTGCCCTGGCGCTGGTGATCAAGGCGATCTTCCTGGCGGTCACCTTCATGGGCATGGCCACTATGTGGATGGCGGTGTTCGCCGACATGGGCGTGAGCCTGCTGGTGGTGTTCAATGGTCTGCGCCTACTGCGCAAATAGTCGATGAGAGGGTGGTGTGCTGAGTGCCGAGTTGAAGGCGTTTTACATGGTTGCCCGCCTGGGCAGTATTACCCAGGCGGCGAAAAAACTCGGCCTGAGCCAACCCACGGTGACCACCCAGATCCGCCATCTGGAAAGCCAGTACGCAGTTGAGCTGTTCTACCGCGGTGGCCGCCGCCTCACCGTCAGCGACGAAGGTGCGCGGCTGTTGCCGATGGTCAAGGCGCTGTTGCAACAGGAAGCGGATATCGAGTTTTTCCTGCGCAACAGTGGCCAGGTCCAGGGCACGTTGCGGATCGCCGCGACCGCGCCCTATTACATCCTCGACCTGGTGAAAACCTTTCGTGAGCGCTTGCCCCACGTGGAAGTGGCGGTGGAAATCGGCAATTCCCAGCAGGTCCTCGAAGCCCTGGATGATTACCGGGTGGACGTCGCCGCCTCCTCGCAACTGCTGGACGACCCGCGCCTGATCCGCCGGGTGCTGGGCACCGATCCACTGGTACTGGCGGTGCATCGCAATCACCCGTTGGCCGTGCTGGAGCATGTGCCGCTCAGTGCGCTGGCGGGGCATACCCTGTTGATGCGCGAGGCAGGGTCCACCACCCGGCGCCTGACTGAAGAGATGCTCAAGGGCGCTGGCGTGAGTTATGGGCCGCTGCTGGAAATCGGCAGCCGCGAATCGATTCGCGAGGCGGTGCTGCGCAACATCGGCATCAGTATCATCGCCCGCCAGGAAGTGCCCCATGACCCGCAACTGCGAGTGCTGACCATCGAGAATGCGCCGCAGATTCCCGAGTACCTGTACTGCCTTAAAGAGCGCAAAGGTGCCCGGTTGCCGGCGGCGTTTCTGGGGTTGGCGCAGGAAATGTCGCCACTCTGAAAAGGTGGATGGCTATGAAATCGCCATCGCAGGCAAGCCAGCTCCCACATTTGAATGTATTCACAGATCAAAATGTGGGAGCTGGCTTGCCTGCGATAGCGGTAGACCAAACACCCCAAGGCTATACCCCTACCCAAATCCACCAATACCACTATCACCCGCTTTTGCCTTCCTGCCACACCAGGGACGCATTTGCTCCCTAGCATGGCCTTCATCAGTTTGATGAGGTGCCACCATGAACACAGCCCAGCTCAACCCCGGCGCGCCGATGAAGGTGCGTGGTATCCAGAAGCGCTTTGGCGCCTTTACTGCCCTGGACCATGTGTCCCTGGACGTCGCCGCCGGTGAACTGGTGTGCCTGCTCGGTCCCTCGGGCTGCGGCAAGACCACCTTGCTGCGCTGCATCGCCGGCCTGGAACGCCAGGACAGCGGCGAGTTGTACCTGGGTGATCGCGACGTTTCCCTACTGGCACCCCAGGCGCGGGACTACGGCATTCTGTTCCAGTCCTACGCGCTGTTTCCCAATCTCAGCGTCGAGGCCAACATCGGCTACGGCCTGACCGGCAGCGGTCGCGATGAAGTGCGCAAGCGCGTGGCGCAGATGCTGGAACTGGTGGGCCTGACCGGCAGCGAAAAAAAATACCCCGGCCAACTGTCCGGCGGCCAGCAACAGCGCGTCGCCCTGGCCCGTGCCCTGGCGCCGGCCCCGTCGCTGTTGCTGCTGGACGAACCGATGTCGGCCCTCGATGCCCGAGTGCGCGAGCACCTGTGTACCGAGCTGCGCCAACTGCAACGCCGCCTGGGCATCACCACCCTGATGGTCACGCACAATCAGGACGAGGCCATGCTGATGGCCGACCGCATCGCCGTGATGAACAACGGCAAGGTCGAGCAGTACGCCACCCCGCAAGAAATCTACGACCGCCCGGCCACGCCGTTCGTGGCCGAGTTTGTCGGCCAGGGCAACTGGCTGCCGTTCAGCCGCAACAGCGCCAGCCACGCCCAGGTCGGCGGGATGAACGTGCGCCTGGCCGATGACTGCGGCAAAGCCGCGTCGGGCCGCCTGTTCTGCCGGCCGGAAGCGATCAGCGTCAACCCGCCGGTACACGAAGAAAACCTGTTCCCGGCCAAGGTCCGCGAGATCACCTTCCTCGGCAACCGTTGCCGCATGAGCTTTGAACTGGACCAGTTGCCCGGCCATTCACTGCTGGCCGAACTGGCGCCGGAAGCCATGCCGCGCCTGGGCGCCCAGGACATCTGGGTGGCACTGCCGCCGCGCAGCCTGCAGGTGTTTGCCTGAGATGGCCGTTGATATGAGCCTGCCGGTACCCGGCCGCGTGGCCCGTCAGGCTTCCCGTGCGCAAATCGGCGACCGCATCTTTGTGCTGGGCGGCAAGCTGCTGTTGCTGTGCCTGTTGGGTGTCGCCGTGCTGCTGCCGCTGCTGGCGATCTTCTGGCGCGGTTTCAGCGCCGAAGACGGCCAGGGCGGCGGCCTGGTGGCCGCGCGCGAGTTGCTGACCAGCGCCAACTTCCATTGGCTGCTGGGCAATAGCCTGAAGGTTTCCCTGAGCGTCGCGATCATTGTCGTACCCCTGGCCTACCTGTTTGCCTACGCCCTGCAACGCACGCTGATCCCCGGCAAGACCCTCTGGCGCGGCCTGTCGTTGCTGCCGCTGATGGCGCCGTCGATGTTGCCGGGCATCGCCCTGGTGTACCTGTTCGGCAACCAGGGCATGTTGCGCGGTTTGCTGTCAGACAACATCTACGGCTTCTGGGGGATTGTCCTCGGTGAAGTGATCTACACCTTTCCCCACGCGCTGATGATCCTGCTGTCGGCGTTGTCCCTGGCGGACGCGCGGCTGTTCGATGCCGCCTCAAGCATGGGCGCCAGCCCGGCCCGGGCGTTTCGCAGCATCACTTGGCCGGCGACACGCCAGGCGGTGTTCGCCGCGTTCTGCCTGGTGTTCACCCTGACCATCACCGACTTCGGCGTGCCGGTGGTGGTGGGCGGCGACTATCAAGTGCTGGCGCTGGAAGCCTACAAGGCCGTGGTCGGCCAGCAGCAATTCGGTCGTGGTGCCCTGATCGGCATGGTGCTGCTGTTGCCGGCGCTGCTCAGTTTTGCGGTGGATACCTGGCTGCGCCGGCGCCACGGCGACTCCATGAGCGGCCGCGCCCAGGTGTTCCAGCCGGCGCCATCGCGCCTGCGTGATGGCTGTTACCTGGCGATTGTGCTGCTGATCTGCGCGGTGCTGATGTTGGTGTTCGGCATGGCGGTGTATTCGTCGCTGGTGAAGTTCTGGCCGTACAACCTGTCGCTGTCGCTCAACCACTATCAGTTCAATGACACCGCCGGCGGCGGCTGGCTGGCCTATCGCAACAGCCTGACCATGGCGATCTGCACCGCACTGATCGGCAGCGTACTGATCTTCACCGGCGCTTATCTGATGGAAAAGACCAAGGGGCAAAAAGGCCTCAACCTGGCGCTGCGCATGCTCAGCTTTGTGCCGATGGCGGTGCCGGGCCTGGTGCTGGGCCTGGGCTACGTGTTCTTTTTCAACCTCAACGGCAACCCGCTGCATGTGCTCTACGGGACCATGACGCTGCTGGTGGTGTGCACCATTGCTCACTATTTGACCACCGCGCAAATGACCGCCACCACGGCCCTGCGCCAACTCGACGCCGAGTTCGAAGCCGCCGCGCTGTCGCTCAAGGCGCCGCTGTACCGCCACTTTTTGCGGGTCACCGTGCCGATCTGCCTGCCGGCGCTGTTGGACATCCTGCGCTACCTGTTTGTCTCGGCGATGACCACCGTATCAGCCGCGATTTTTCTCTACAGCCCCGACACCATCCTCGCCGCAGTGGCCGTGCTGAACATGGACGACGCCGGCAACGTAGGCGGCGCGGCGGCCATGTCGACCCTGATTCTGTTCACCTCAGCCAGCGTCTCGCTGCTGCTGGCGTGGGCCTCACGCGGTTTGTTGCGCCGCTCCCAGGCCTGGCGCCAAACCGCGCCCGGTCAATAACTCTGCCCCCACAAGGAAACGCACCATGTTCAAGCCCCTGGCCCTCGCCGCTGCTGTGCTCACCGCGTTCAGCCTGAATGCCTTTGCTGCCAAGACCGAGTTGACCGTGTACACGGCCCTTGAAGCCGAGCAGTTGAAGACCTACAAAAAAGCCTTCGAGGCGGCCAACCCGGACGTCGAGATCAAGTGGGTGCGCGACTCCACCGGGATCATCACCGCCAAGCTGCTGGCGGAAAAATCCCGCCCGCAAGCCGATGCGGTGTGGGGCCTGGCGGCTTCCAGCCTGGCGATCCTCGATCAGCAAGGCATGCTGCAAAGCTATGCGCCAAAGGATCTGGACAAGATTGGCAAGAACTACCGCGACGCCGCCAACCCACCGGCCTGGGTCGGCATGGACGTGTGGGCCGCGACGATCTGCTTCAACACCGTCGAAGCCGAGAAACAGGGCCTGAGCAAACCCATCAGCTGGCAGGACCTGACCAAGCCCGAGTACAAGGGCAAGATCGTCATGCCTAACCCGGCGTCGTCCGGCACCGGTTTTCTCGACGTCAGCGCCTGGTTGCAGACTTTCGGCGAGAAGCAGGGCTGGCAGTACATGGATGACCTGCACCAGAACATCGGCCAGTACGTGCACTCCGGTTCCAAGCCGTGCAAGCTGGCGGCTTCGGGTGAGTTCCCGATCGGCATTTCCTTCGAATACCCGGCGGTACAGTTGAAACGCCAGGGCGCGCCGCTGGACATCGTATTGCCCAAGGAAGGCCTGGGCTGGGATATCGAAGCCACTGCGGTGATCAAGGGTACGGCCCACCCGGAAGCAGCGCAGAAACTCGCCGACTTCTCCGCCAGCCCCGCAGCGATGGAGCTGTACAAGGAAAACTTCGCGGTGCTGGCCCAGCCGGGCATTGCCAAGCCGCAGACCGAATTGCCGGCGGACTATGAGCAGCGCCTGATCAAAAACGACTTTGCCTGGGCCTCGAAGAACCGTGACAACATCCTGGCTGAATGGCGCAAGCGCTATGACGGCAAGTCGGAGAAAGTGGCAGGTCAATAATATTCGTTGGGGCTGATGGCCTTATCGCCGGCAAGCCAGCTCCCACATTTGAAGGTGTTCACAATTCACCCTGTGGGAGCTGGCTTGCCTGCAATAGTGGTCTGCAATTCGCTACATCACTTAATTCTGGGGAGAGGCCTAATGAAAGCTGAGCAGGTAGTCGCCGAGGTCTTTGCTCTGTATGAACAGCATGGCGCTGCCGATTACATCGGCGAGCCGGTGTCGCAGATCGAGCATATGTCCCAGGCCGCGCAACGGGCCATGGCCGAAGGCTTCGACGATGAAGTGGTGCTGGCGGCGTTCTTTCACGACATCGGACATATCTGCGGCCAGGGTGGCGCGAACATGGGCGGCTACGGCGTGGTCAGCCACGAACGGCTGGGCGCCGATTACTTGCGGCGCGCCGGGTTCAGCGAACGCCTGGCGAAACTGGTGGAGTATCACGTGCAGGCCAAGCGTTACCTGACCTTCAGCCAGCCGGACTATTACGCACGCTTGAGCGAGGCCAGCCGCCGCACCCTGGGTTATCAGGGCGGGGTGATGACGGCCGACGAGGCCCGCGCGTTCGAGCAGGACCCGCTGTGCGCGGTGAGCCTGCGCATGCGCCACTGGGATGAACAGGCCAAGGAAATGCACGTGCCGCTGCTCGACCTTGAGGTGTTGAAGGCCAAGGCCCGGCAACTGCTGGCGGCCTAGGCCTCGTCCAGGCGTTGGGCCAGGGCCTCGATCTGTTCCTGGCGCTCGGCCTGGCTCAACCTTGGGTGAGGGTTGAGCGATGACCATTGCGGATGGGCGCGCGCCTTGTGCAAGGCGTCGGGCAGTTTGCCTTCGCGCCAGCTCTTGTCCTGCGGGGTGTCGACCTTGATGCTGTGCAGCGCCGCATGCCCGCGCAGGTTCAGGGCCTTGAGCAACTGGCGCTGGCGCAGGGCCAACAGGCGCAACACGCTGTCATCCACGGTCAGTTCGCGCTGGCCCTTGATCTTGCCCAGCAGACGGCTGCCGTAGCTGCGCGCGGTTTGCAGCGCGCCGCCGGCAATCGCCCCGGCCAGGGCGGCTGCGCCCAGGGTCAGGCCGCCCACCAGCAAATCCACACCGGCACCGGCGGCGGCCCCCGCGGCAATCCCGCCGCCGACCCGCACCCCCAGTTGCTTGAGGGTTTCGGGGTTGAACAAATCATCACCCCAACGCCCGTCCAGCAACGGCAGGTCGCTGGCCGCAGCGTCTTGCGGGCGGAAGCCGTAGAGTTTGAGCAGGGCCTCGACGCAACGTTGTTCGCGCTGGCGCACGGCCTTGCGCAGATCGCTGATGGCTTGCTGTTCATCCTCGGTGACCACGCTGCGTCGGCACGCAGCGCAGTCGATCAGCAGCTCGGCGATCAGGCGCGCGGCGCTTAGCTGGCGCGCCTGGCGCTGGGCTTCCTGGTCGAGGATCAGCCGTTCCAACTGTGGCCGCGAGCTTTCCAGCAACAGGGCGAGGCTTTCATACAACCGCCGCTCGCCATCTTCGGGGGGCGCCACGCTGTCAAAGCGCACCAGCGCGTGCAGGCCCAGGCGGGCCAGGGCTTCACGCCAGTCCGGCTCGCGGTGTTCGGCGCTGCTGACAAAGTTGAGCACCGGCAGCAGCGGTTTGCCGCAACTGGCCAGCACTTGCAGCTCGTCGCGGTACTTGGCCAGCACCGGCTCCCGGGCGTCGATCACGTACAGGCCGGCGTCGGACGCCAGCAACTGACGCAAGACCTTGGCCTCCTGCTCAAAGCGCTGGCGGGCTTCGCTGCCTTCGAGGAAACGCGCCAGGCGCGCCGGGCCATCCAGGCGTTCACCGGGGCGGTCGAGGCGTTCGAGGTAGTCGAGCAGGGCGATGGCATCTTCCAGGCCTGGGGTGTCGTACAACTCCAGCAAGGCCTCGCCGTCGACCGACAAGCGCGCACCTTCGACATGCCGGGTGGTGCTGGGGCGGTGGGACACTTCGCCAAAGCCTACGTCACGGGTCAGGGTGCGCAGCAGCGAGGTCTTGCCGACGTTGGTGTGGCCGACCACCGCCAGTTTCAGGGGTTTAGTCATGACCGGTCTCCAGCCAGGTGAGCGGCGCGCAATCGGCGAAGGGCAAGTCCAGTTGCTGCAATGCGCTGTGCCAATCGCCGAGGCGCTCGGCATCCAGCGCCTGGCCCGGTGGCGCTTGCAGCAGCCAGACGCGGGTAGCGCTGGCGCTGCGGGCCAGCTCGCCGATCAGCGCGAGGCTGCCGCGATCCGGCGAGCGGCGTGGATCGCAGGCGATCAGCAGGCGTGCCGGCGGGAAGCGGGTCAGTTGCTCCAGCAGTTTGTGGCGCGATTCGCGGCTGTCGAGGATGCCGGCGTCCTTGACCGTGGCCGGCAACTTGGGCGGCCAGGGGCGCTGGTCGTCCAGTTCGATGGCCACCAGCAGGGCGCCATCGCTGTGCAGGTCGCTGGCGCCGCCGCTGACGTGGTGCAACTGCGGCGGCGCGGCATCGTTGACGCCAAGGCGTTCGCTGCTGGGCATCAAGGCTTCGCGCAAGTGGCTGTAGCCGGGCAGGTTGAGGTCCAGGCCCAGGGCTGCGCGCCCGCGTTTCCAGCGCCATAGGCACAGTACGGCGAGGATCAGCCTTGGCAGCAAGCCATAAACCAGCAACACCCCTACCAGCCACGCAGCCCAGGCCTGGCGGGCGCTTTCGATATTCAGCGCCGAATCGCCGCTGGCGCGGATCATCTCCACGCTGGGTACGCTGAAACCGAGCAGCGCGGGCAGGCTGCCCAGGGCCTGGGTCACGCTGACAAAGGTGTCGGCGCCAAGGATGGTGGTTTCCCAGACAAACCCGTAGCGCCGGGTGGCCATCAGCGTCAGCAGGATCACCAGCGCGCTGCACAGTGCCAGCAGCCACAGGCCATTGACCAGCACACCCACCGCCCAGCGGTTGAGCTTATGGCGTTGCAGCAGCAACAACAGCGCTGGCGCCAGTTGCGCGGCCTTGGCATCGCGGGCGAGTTTTTCGCTGAGCCACAACCACAGGCGGCCGAGGCTGGCGCTGTGTTCGCCGGCAAACAGCAAGCCCAGGGCCCAGCTCAGCAGCAGGATCAGGTTCAAGCCCAGCAAGCTGCCCAGGGCCCAGAACACATTGACCGGGGCCAGGCCGTTGCCCAGGGCGGCGAAGGCCAGGCCAGCGCCGCTGACGATGGCCAGCACCATCAGCACGATCAGCGCCAGGCGTGCGCCTTGCAGCCAGTGGAGCAGGGCGGCGTGCAGGCCGTCACGCTCGGCCAGCCACAACGCGCGGTTTTGAATGCGCGTCGGCAGGTCGCCGCCGTGGCTGCGGGCCAGGCGATTGGCTTCCTGGTCTTCCAGGGGGCCAGCGTGTTCTTCACGCAGGCGCACGGTTTCCGTCAGCCAGAGTGTGTGCAGGGGGTTCAGAGCAGTCACGCGCCGTCCTGTTGTGTCAGTGAGCCTGGAGCATAACCGCTGGCCCGCGCCTCTGGTATTCTCGTCGCCATGAAAAAAACTCTCCCTTTAAGCCTGATCGCAGCCCTCGGTGAAAACCGCGTGATCGGCGTCGACAACAGCATGCCCTGGCATTTGCCGGGGGATTTCAAATATTTCAAGGCCACCACCCTGGGCAAGCCGATCATTATGGGGCGCAAGACCTGGGACTCCCTGGGTCGACCGTTGCCGGGTCGCTTGAACATAGTGGTCAGCCGTCAGACCGATCTGGTGCTCGAAGGTGCGGAAGTTTTTCCGTCCCTCGATGCGGCAATTGAGCGAGCCGAGGCCTGGGCGCTGGAGCAGGGCGTGGACGAGCTGATGCTGATCGGCGGCGCGCAACTGTATGCGCAGGGGCTGGAGCAGGCGGATCGCCTGTATCTGACGCGGGTTGCGTTGAGCCCGCAGGGGGATGCGTGGTTTCCGGAGTTTGACTTGAACCGGTGGACGCTGGTGTCGAATGTGCAGAATCCGGCAGAAGGCGACAAGCCGGCGTACAACTTCGAAGTCTGGGAAAAGGCCTAAAAGCATCGCCGGCAAGCCGGCTCCTACAGGACCGTGTAGGAGCCGGCTTGCCGGCGATAGCGCTCTATCAGGCCTGCGCCAACTCAGCATGCTCATCGGCATCGAGCAGCTTTTTATCGGTCTGCTGCATGATCTGGCTGGTAATCGCCCCGGCGGTCATCGAACCATTCACGTTCAACGCCGTGCGGCCCATGTCGATCAGCGGCTCCACGGAAATCAGCAACGCCACCAACGCCACCGGCAAGCCCATGGCCGGTAGCACGATCAGCGCGGCAAACGTCGCACCGCCGCCCACACCGGCCACGCCGGCTGAACTCAAGGTCACAATCGCCACCAATGTTGCGATCCACAGTGGGTCCAGCGGGTTGATGCCCACGGTCGGCGCCACCATCACGGCCAGCATCGCCGGATACAGGCCGGCACAGCCGTTCTGGCCAATCGTCGCGCCGAACGAGGCGGCGAAGCTGGCGATGGACTGCGGGATGCCCAGGCGGCGGGTCTGCGCCTCGATGCTCAGCGGGATGCTCGCCGCGCTGGAGCGGCTGGTGAAGGCAAAAGTCAGCACCGGCCATACTTTGCGAAAGAAGCGCAGCGGGTTGATCCCGGCCAGCGACAGCAGCAGGCCGTGGACCACAAACATCAGCCCCAGCGCCAGGTAGGACACCAGCACAAAACTGCCGAGCTTGATGATGTCTTGCAGGTTGGAACTGGCGACCACTTTGGTCATCAGTGCCAGCACCCCGTAAGGAGTCAGCTTCATCACCAGGCGCACCAGGCGCATCACCCAGGCTTGCAGGGTGTCGATGGCGTTCAGCACCTTCTGGCCTTTTTCCACGTCGTCCTTGAGCAGTTGCAGCGCGGCAACCCCCAGGAACGCAGCGAAGATCACCACACTGATAATCGACGTCGGCTTGGCCCGGGCCAGGTCGGCAAACGGGTTCTGCGGGATGAACGACAGCAGCAACTGCGGGATATTCAGGTCGGCGACCTTGCCCGCGTAGTCACTCTGGATCACCTGCAGGCGCGCCAGTTCCTGGGTGCCGGCCACCAGGCCTTCGGCGGTGAGGCCGAACAGGTTGGTCAGGCCGATACCGATCAGCGCCGCAATGGCGGTGGTGAACAGCAGCGTGCCGATGGTCAGGAAGCTGATCTTGCCCAGGGACGCGGCGTTATGCAGGCGGGCCACGGCGCTGAGGATCGAGGCGAACACCAGCGGGATCACGATCATCTGCAACAGTTGCACATAACCATTGCCCACCAGGTCGAACCAACTGATCGAGGCCTTGAGCACCGGGTGGCCGGCGCCGTAGATGGTGTGCAGGACCACACCAAACACCACCCCGAGCACCAGGGCCAGCAAGACCTTCTTGGCCAGGCTCCAGTGGGTGCGACGGGTTTGGGCCAGGCCTAGCAATAAGGCCAGGAACACCAGCAGATTGAGAATCAGCGGCAGATTCATTGAAGCTCCAAGTAAATGGCTGCCAGTCGCCTGAGCGTGCGACTGCGAACCGGAAAGCCTAACAGCTTGAAATATATTGATTTAATACCTTTATGGAATGACTACTGTCGTTTTTGGAATAAGGGCCTGGCGCCCTGACATATGCCGGTGGCGGTTTCAGGACGCAGACGGTCGTGCTGGTGCCGGGAACGGTCACACGGATTTGTTAGCGTCGATGTCTTTCACTCAGGGAGAAAACGCACATGAAGCTCACGTCGAGACTGTTTGCCGCCGCGCTGTGCCTGGGGCTTGCCAGCCAGGTCATGGCCGCCACCGAGTTGAAGCACTGGCCGGCACCCGCCGCCAAGCAACTCAATGAAATGATTGCGGCCAACGCCAACAAGGGCAATTACGCGGTGTTCGACATGGACAACACCAGCTACCGCTTCGACCTCGAAGAGTCGCTGTTGCCGTACATGGAAAACAAGGGCCTGATCACCCGCGACAGTCTCGACCCATCGCTCAAGCTTATGCCGTTCAAAGACACCGCCGAGCACAAGGAAAGTCTGTTCAGTTACTACTATCGCCTGTGCGAAGTGGACGACATGGTCTGCTACCCGTGGGTCGCCCAGGTGTTTTCAGGCTTTACCCTCAAGGAACTCAAGGGTTACGTGGATGAGTTGATGGCCTCCGGCAAGCCGGTGCCGGTCACCTACTTTGAAGGCGATGTGGTGAAGAACATGGAGGTGCAACCGCCGAAAATCTTCACCGGCCAGACCGAGCTGTACAACAAACTGATGGAAAACGGCATCGACGTGTACGTGATGACCGCCGCCTCTGAAGAGCTGGTGCGCATGGTCGCCTCCGATCCGAAGTACGGCTACAACGTCAAGCCGCAGAATGTCATCGGGGTCAGCCTGTTGCTCAAGGACCGCAAGACTGGCGAGCTGACCACTGCCCGCAAGCAGATCAGCGCCGGCAAATACGATGAAAAGGCCAACCTCGGCCTGGAACTGACCCCCTACCTGTGGACCCCGGCGACCTGGATGGCCGGCAAGCATGCGGCGATCCTCACCTACATCGACGAATGGAAAAAACCGCTACTGGTCGGCGGCGACACCCCTACCAGCGACGGCTACATGCTGTTTCACGATGTGGACGTGGCCAAGGGTGGCATCCACTTGTGGATCAACCGCAAGGACAAGTACATGACCCAGCTCAACGGCATGATTGCCAAGCATGCTGCGGCCCAGGCCAAGGAAGGGCTGGCGGTGACGGCGGACAAGAACTGGGTGATCGTCAAGCCCGATGAAATCCAGTAACCCTGTGGGAGCTGGCTTGCCTGCGATAGCATCACTGCGGTGTGGCAGGCAGACCGGGTCGCCTGGATCGCCGGCAAGCCAGCTCCTACATTTGATCTCTTGTGGTTTGGCAATTCAGGCAGGCAAAAAAATGCCCCGCACGTGGCGGGGCATTTTTATGGGCGGGGCTTACAGGCCGTCGAGCATGGCCTTGTTACGCACCGCACCCTTGTCGGCACTGGTGGCCAGCAGGGCGTAGGCCTTGAGGGCGGTGGTGACTTTGCGCGGACGCTTCTCCACCGGTTTCCAGCCTTTCTTGTCCTGCTCGACCCGGCGTGCGGCCAGTTCTTCGTCGCTGATCAACAGGTTGATCGAGCGGTTCGGAATGTCGATCAGCACCTTGTCGCCATCCTGCACCAGGCCAATCGCGCCACCGGCAGCGGCTTCTGGCGAAGCATGGCCGATGGACAGGCCCGAAGTGCCGCCCGAGAAGCGCCCGTCGGTCAGCAGCGCACAGGCTTTGCCCAGGCCCTTGGATTTCAGGTACGAGGTCGGGTAGAGCATTTCCTGCATACCCGGGCCGCCTTTCGGGCCTTCGTAGCGGATGATCACGATGTCGCCTTCTTTCACTTCGTCGGCGAGGATGCCGCGCACCGAGCTGTCCTGGCTTTCGTAGATCTTGGCGCGACCCTCGAACACGTGGATCGACTCATCCACGCCAGCGGTCTTCACCACACAGCCGTCGAGGGCGATGTTGCCGTAGAGCACGGCCAGGCCGCCTTCTTGCGAGTACGCGTGCTCGACACTGCGGATGCAGCCGTTTTCACGGTCGTCGTCCAGGGTGTCCCAACGGGTCGACTGGCTGAAGGCCGTCTGGGTCGGGATGCCGGCCGGGCCGGCCTTGAAGAAGGTGTGCACGGCTTCGTCGTCAGTCTGGGTGATATCCCACTTGGCGATGCCCTCGGCCATGGACGTGCTGTGCACGGTCGGCAGGTCGGTGTGCAGCAGGCCGCCACGGGCCAGGGAGCCTAGGATCGAGAAGATCCCGCCGGCGCGGTGCACGTCTTCCATGTGGTACTTCTGGATGTTCGGCGCGACCTTGCACAACTGCGGCACGTGGCGGGACAGGCGGTCGATGTCGCGCAGGTCGAAGTCGATCTCGGCTTCTTGCGCTGCGGCCAGCAAGTGCAGGATGGTGTTGGTGGAACCGCCCATGGCGATATCCAGGGTCATGGCGTTTTCGAACGCCTTGAAGTTGGCGATATTGCGTGGCAATACCGACTCGTCGTTGTCGGTGTAGTAACGCTTGCACAGGTCGACGATGGTGCGGCCGGCCTGCAGGAACAGCTGCTCGCGGTCGCTGTGGGTGGCCAGTGTCGAACCATTGCCCGGCAAGGCCAGGCCCAGGGCTTCCACCAGGCAGTTCATCGAGTTGGCGGTGAACATGCCGGAGCACGAACCGCAGGTCGGGCAGGCGCTACGCTCGTATTCCGCGACTTTCTCGTCAGAAGCGCTGGAATCGGCGGCGATGACCATGGCGTCCACCAGGTCCAGGCCGTGGGAGGCGAGTTTGGTCTTGCCGGCTTCCATCGGACCGCCGGAGACGAAGATCACCGGGATGTTCAGGCGCAGGGAGGCCATCAGCATGCCGGGGGTGATCTTGTCGCAGTTGGAGATGCAGACGATGGCGTCGGCGCAGTGGGCGTTGACCATGTACTCCACGGAGTCGGCGATGATCTCGCGGCTCGGCAGGGAATACAGCATGCCGTCATGGCCCATGGCGATGCCGTCATCCACGGCAATGGTGTTGAATTCTTTTGCTACGCCGCCAGCACGTTCGATCTCGCGGGCGACCAGTTGGCCCAGGTCCTTGAGGTGGACGTGGCCCGGTACGAACTGGGTGAACGAGTTGGCAATCGCGATGATCGGCTTCTTGAAGTCGTCATCTTTCATCCCCGTGGCACGCCACAGTGCGCGGGCGCCGGCCATGTTGCGGCCATGGGTGGATGTTTTCGAGCGGTAATCTGGCATGGAGCACTCCGGGCGGCTAATCAGGTACTAAATAGGGGAGTGAGCTTCTATTGACGTCTGGAACACTCAGAAATAGCCGTGTGTCCGGAAGTTGCCGCAAACGTTACGGGATCGCCGTGCGCATTGGCCTTGAGCTCATAAACCCGCCGGGGGATGACTGGCGATGAATAGGGTCGATTCTACACCGCTGGCGTCGGGAGGGAATGGCGAGAAGCATGTCCCGGGGCTTTATCGCCCGACCCTCGTATTTGTCAGCCAGCCCCAGAGGCTGAAGACGATAAAGCTTGCGGCAATGGTCATCAGCAAATGCGTTCCGGTTTGCGCAAGGGCTGCGCTGCTGATGGCGGCCGTCAGGAACATGATGCTGTTGCCCGCCGAGGCGGCCGTGCCCGCGCTGCTTGAGAACAACAGCATCGCCGCCGAAATGGCCGCCGGGCGCACCAGGGTCACGGCCAGGGCGCTGATCAGCATCGGGATCAGCAGGGTTATGGTGGTGATGGCGTCAAGGCTGACGATCAGCATCAGTAGCACACCGGCCACCAGCAGTAACCCCAGGCCGATATTGATTTGCCGGGCCAGCGAGATGCGTTTTTGCAGAAACGAGGCCACCATGCCGCCCAGCAGATAGGCCACGCCGTAGACCATCAGCACCAGGGCGTACTGGTATTCGGACAGTTTCAGCCCATCCATGAACATCAGGGGTGTGACGCTGATCAAGGCGAAGTAGCAGGCGAACACCAGTGCGGCGATCCACCAGTAGCGCAGGAAGTCCCGGTTGCCGGCCACGGCTTTCAACGTGGCAATGATCGACACCGATGCGCGATGGGGGCTGGCGGACTTGGTGGGCAGGATGCACAGCGCATGGATCAACATGCCCAATGCCATCACCGCGAACCCGTAGAAGCTGCCTTGCCAGTCAAAGGTGGTTTGCAGCCAGGAGCCGATCAGCGGCGAAAGGGCGACGAACGAGCCGCTCAGGGTCATGTAATACAGGCGCACGCGAGCCCGGTCCTGCTCCTCGAACAGGTCTTCCACCAGGGCGTGGCCCAGCACGAAGAAGCCACAGCCCATGGCCTGCACGCTGCGAAACAGCAGGAAGGTCAGGTAGTCCGGTGCCAGCGTGCAGCCTATCGCCCCCAGGATCGACAGTGTGATGCAGCCAAGCAGGACTTCCTTGCGCCCCCATTTATCCGAGAGTGGGCCGGCGATCAGTTGGGAGACCGAAAAGACCAGGGTAAACAGGCTGATGGACAGCGCGACATTGGCGCTGGGCGTGTCGAACCTGGCGGCGAGGGCCGGAAATGAAGGCAGCAGGATATTGATCGGGAAGAAACTGATCAGGGAAATGCAGGTGATCAGGATGAAGCGGGAAAAATACTGGCGTTTGGCTGGGCCATCGAGGACGGGCGAGCAGGTGGAATCAGACATTGTTTTTGTTTTCCGCAGTAAAGCCAGAAACCGATACTAGTCTGCAAAAAGTGGAATTCAATCAAAACCTTTGAAGGAAATTTCCTGGGGGCGCGTGGCTGGCGAAGGTAGGAAAATCTTTCTGACACTGCACAAAAAAAGGTGGGAGCTGGCTTGCCTGCGATAGCGGTGTAACAGATTAAAAATCTGTAACTGATACACCGCTATCGCAGGCAAGCCCACTCCCACCTTTGATCTGCGTGTTACTTAGCTATTGGGCAGCAACCGGCACGTGATGCTCTTGATGTAGCGCGTCTCGGCAATCGCCGGGTGCACCGGGTGGTCCGGGCCCTGGCCGCCACGTTCGAGCATCTGGATATTGCGGTCCAGATGGCGGGCGCTGGTCAGCAGGATGTTTTGCAGGTCGTCTTCAGGCAGGTGCATGGAGCACGAGGCGCTGACCAGGATGCCGTCCTTGCTGAGCAGGCGCATGGCTTGCTCGTTCAGGCGGCGGTAGGCGCCCTCGCCATTTTTCATGTCTTTCTTGCGTTTGATGAAGGCCGGTGGGTCGGCGACGATCACGTCGAAGCGCTCTTCGCTGGCTTTCAATTCTTTGAGGGCTTCGAACACGTCGCCTTCGATGCAGGTCATTTTCTCGGCAACGCCGTTCAGCGCGGCGTTGCGCTCTACGCCATCCAGAGCAAAGGCCGAGGCATCGACGCAGAACACTTCACTGGCGCCGAACGCTGCAGCTTGCACGCCCCAGCCGCCGATGTAGCTGTACAGGTCGAGAACGCGCTTGCCTTTGGCATACGGGGCCAGGCGTGCACGGTTCATGCGGTGGTCGTAGAACCAGCCGGTCTTCTGGCCCTGGATCACCGGGGCTTCGAATTGCACGCCGTTTTCTTCCAGGGCAACCCACTCTGGCACCAGGCCGAACACGGTTTCGACGTAGCGGTTGAGGCCTTCGGCGTCGCGCGCGGCGGAATCGTTCTTGAACAGGATGCCGCTGGGCTTGAGCACTTGGGTCAGTGCGGCGATCACGTCTTCTTTATGGGCTTCCATGGTCGCCGAGGCGATCTGCACCACCAGGATATCGCCGAAACGGTCGACCACCAGGCCCGGCAACAGGTCGGAGTCGCCGTAGACCAGGCGGTAGAACGGCTTGTCGAACAAGCGGTCGCGCAGGGACAGGGCGACGTTGAGGCGGTGCACCAGCAGCGACTTGTCCAATGGCAACTTGATGTCGCGCGACAGCAGGCGCGCGCAGATCAGGTTGTTTGGGCTCATGGCCACGATGCCCAGGGTCTTGCCACCGGCCGCTTCGAGGATGGCCTGGTCGCCTGCCTGGAAGCCGTGGAGTGGGGTGGCGGCCACATCGATTTCGTTGCTGTAGACCCACAGGTGGCCGTTGCGCAAACGACGATCGGCGTTGGCTTTGAGACGCAGGCTTGGCAGGGACATGACGTCGCTCCGGAAAAAAGAGCGGGAGTATACCGTGTTGTGTCGTTGTTGGCCGCGCCGCCGGACATGTGGGAGCTGGCTTGCCTGCGATCCAGGCGACTCGGTCTGTCTGTCGCACCGCAGCGATGCCATCGCAGGCAAGCCAGCTCCCACATTTTGCTCCGGTTTCCAATCCGGCTTTTGAGGTGTCGGTCAGGTTCCCATCGGGGTTAGAATCGCCCCCTAGCCCAGAGTGTGTATTTATGTCCCAAGAGCTTTCCGCCGAACAGATCCAACAGGCCCTGCAAGGCATCAGCGTGCCGCCCCAACCGCAAATCATGGTGGATTTGCAGATGGAGCAGTACATGCCCGATCCGGACCTGGAGGTGATTGCGCGGCTGATCTCCCAGGACCCCGGCCTGTCCGGCTCGCTGCTGAAAATCGTCAACTCGCCGTATTACGGCCTGAGCAACAAGATTGCCTCGATCCAGCGCGCGGTGAACCTGTTGGGCAGCCGCTCGATCGTCAACCTGATCAACGCCCAGTCGATCAAGGGCGAGATGAGCGACGACACCATCGTCACCCTCAATCGGTTCTGGGACACCGCCCAGGATGTGGCGATGACCTGCCTGACCCTGGCCAAGCGCACCGGCTCCCAGGCGGTGGACGAAGCTTATGCCCTGGGGCTGTTCCACGATTGTGGCGTGCCGCTGATGCTCAAGCGTTTCCCGGACTACATGAGCGTGCTGGAAGACTCCTACGCCAAGGCAGGGCCCGATTGCCGGGTGGTCGACACCGAGAACCGTGCGTTCCACACCAACCACGCGGTGGTGGGCTACTACACTGCCAAGTCCTGGCGCCTGCCGGAGCATGTGACCAACGCCATCGCCAACCACCACAACGCCCTGGCGATTTTCAGCGATGAGTCGGCGCGCAACAGCCCGCTGAAAAACCTGCTGGCGATCCTGAAGATGGCGGAGCACATTTGCGCGTCCTATCGGGTGCTGGGCAACCAGACGGTTGACCATGAATGGGAGAGCATCGGCCACCTGGTGCTGGATTACGTGGGCCTGTCGGACTACGACTTCGAGAGCCTGAAGTTGTCGATCCGCGAGCTGGGCGCGCACTAACCTTTCTATCGCGAGACGAATATGCCTGAGCTGCCAGAAGTCGAAACCACCCGGCGCGGAATTGCGCCGCACCTGGAAGGCCAGCGGGTCAGCCGCGTGGTGGTGCGTGAACGGCGCCTGCGCTGGCCGATCCCCGAAGACCTCGATGTGCGCCTGTCCGGGCAGCGCATCGTGCTGGTGGAGCGGCGGGCTAAGTACCTGCTGATCAACGCCGAAGTCGGCACCTTGATCAGCCACTTGGGCATGTCGGGCAACCTGCGTCTGGTGGAAGTCGGCCTGCCGGCGGCCAAGCACGAGCATGTGGATATCGAGCTGGAGTCGGGCCTGGCCCTGCGCTACACCGACCCCCGGCGCTTTGGCGCGATGCTCTGGAGCCAGGACCCGCACAACCACGAACTGCTGTTGCGCCTGGGGCCGGAGCCGTTGACCGACCTGTTCGACGGCGAGCGCCTGTTCCAGCTGTCCCGTGGGCGCTCGATGGCGGTCAAGCCGTTCATCATGGACAACGCGGTGGTGGTGGGGGTGGGCAATATCTACGCGACCGAGGCGCTGTTTGCCGCCGGGATCGACCCGCGCCGGGAGGCCAAGGGCATTTCCCGTGGGCGTTACCTGAAGCTGGCGATCGAGATCAAACGCATCCTCGCGGCCGCCATCGAGCGCGGCGGTACGACATTGCGCGACTTTATCGGTGGCGATGGCCAGCCGGGGTATTTCCAGCAGGAACTGTTCGTCTACGGCCGGGGTGGCGAGGCGTGCAAGGTCTGCGGGAGCGAATTGCGCAATGTGATGCTGGGGCAGCGGGCGAGTGTGTTTTGCCCTAAGTGCCAGAGCTGAGGTTCGCGGGTGCTGCGAGTGGCCTCATCGCAGGCAAGCTAGCTCCCACATTTGAAGGTGTTCACAAGTCAAAATGTGGGAGCGGGCTTGCCCGCGATGAGGCCCGCCCAGCCAACACAAGGTCTCAGGCCTTACCGGTAATCAACCGGTACTTCTCCATCAACTGCTCTTCAGTCTCAGGGTGTGCCTCATCCAGCGGGATGCAATCGACCGGGCACACTTGCTGGCACTGGGGTTCGTCGTAGTGGCCGACACACTGGGTGCACAGGTTGGGGTCGATCACGTAGATCTCTTCACCCTGGGAAATGGCAGCGTTCGGGCACTCGGGTTCGCAGACGTCGCAGTTGATGCAATCGTCGGTGATGATCAGGGACATGGAAACTCCTGCCAGGGCGCTCTGCCAAGGCATCTGAAAAACTAATGCGCGCAATTGTGCCGCATTGGCGCCCGCAGTGCGAGCGGGCGCCGGTCGAGCGGTCTTACTTCTTGAAGCGCAGCGTCAGCGCATCGGCGACCGCAGGGTGCACAAACTTGGTGATATCCCCACCCAATGCCGCGATTTCCCGCACCAGGGTCGAGGAAATGAACGAGTAACGCTCCGACGGCGTAAGAAACAGGCTCTCAACGTCCGGCGCCAGTTGGCGGTTCATATTGGCCAGCTGGAATTCATACTCGAAGTCCGACACCGCCCGCAGGCCACGCAGGAACACATTGGCGTTCTGTTCCTTGGCAAAGTGCGCCAGCAGCGTCGAAAAGCCCACCACTTCCACGTTGGGCAGGTGCTTGGTGACCTCGCGGGCCAGCTCCACGCGCTGTTCCAGGGGAAACAGCGGGTTTTTCTTGGGGCTGGCCGCGACCGCGATGATCACATGGTCGAACAAGCGCGAGGCGCGTTCGACCAGATCGCCATGGCCTTTGGTAATCGGGTCGAAGGTACCTGGGTACAACACTCGGTTCATCGCGTCGTCCTGGCGGAGTCCGTTGGGGAACCGGATGGTATCGCAGCCATCCCGGTCGGCCAAGTCAACTTATTCAGAAGAAAGCACTATAGACACCGCGAATACCTGGTTTTTTCATGCTGTTTTCAGACGTTCAGCCAGCGCCGTCGCCAGTTGCGCAGTCAGGCCGTACACCGAAAGCTGGGGGTTGGCGCCGATGCTGGTGGGGAACAGCGAGCCGTCGTGGATCGACAGGTTACGCAGTTGGTGATGCCGCCCCAGGCTGTCGGCCACGGCGCTTTTCGGCTCTTCGCCCATGGCGCAACCGCCCATCACATGGGCGCTGCCCAGGCAGGTGCGATGCAGTTCCAGGTTCAGGCCGTCAATCAGGCTGCGGGCCTGCGCCAGTGTGTTGACGTGGCGCGCGTCGTGGTGCAGCGGCTTGACCGACTTGGCGCCGGCGGCAAACTGGATCTCGGCCATGCTGTGGAAAGCCCGGCGCAGGCCGTCCCAGGCGTAGGGCGAGACCTCATAGTCGAGCACCGGCGTGCCATCGCCGCGCAGGCCGACGCTGCCGCCCTGGCTGTCGGGGTGGAAGCCGTCGCGCAGCAGCGCCAGCATGGCGTGGGTCTTGGGCAACTGGCTCATGTCCAGGGCGTTCTGCGTGCCATAACCCCCGAACAACGTGCTGGCCAGCGCCGGGTGCAACGGCGGCGCTTCGAGCTTGTAGGACATTTTGCCGGTGGTGCCGTCCTGCCATTGGAAGTGGTCGGAGTAAATCGACTGCGGCGCGCCGTAGAACGGGTTGATCACCTCGTCGAACAGCCCCGCAGAAAAATTCACCAGATGCAGGAACGTGCGCTTGCCCAGGCGCGAATGCGGGTCGGGTGCGTCCGAGCGCATCAACAGCGCCGGGCTGTTGATGCCGCCGCCTGCCAGTACGTAATGCTTGGCTTTGACCGTGATCTTGCGGCCGGTAGGCGCTACGCAGCGCGCATCCATGGCCACGCATTCGAGGCTGGTGATGGTGTCGCCGCTGAACTTCAGGCGCTCGGCGCGGGCCAGGTACAGCAACTCGCCGCCTTGCTCCAGGGTCGAGGGAATGGTGGTCACTAGCATCGATTGCTTGGCGTTGACCGGGCAGCCCATGCCGCAATAGCCTAGGTTGAAGCAGCCGCGCACGTTGCGCGGGATCACGTGCCAGCTGTAGCCGAGCTTTTCGCAGCCTTTGCGGATCACATCGTTGTTGGGGTTGGGCGGCACGGCCCAGGGCGCGATGCCCAGGCGCTGTTCCATCTTTTCAAACCACGGTGCCATCTCGGCGCTGCTGTGGCCCTTGACCGCGTACTCGCTGGCCCAGTGGGACAGCGTCGGGTCGGGGGTGCGAAAGCTCGAGGTCCAGTTGATCAGCGTGGTGCCGCCCACGGCGCGGCCTTGCAGGATGGTGATGGCGCCGTCCTTGCTCATGCGGCCGATGCCTTCCTGATAAAGGCTGGCGTAGGCCTCGTCTTCCAGTAGCTTGAAGTCGCTGCTGGTCTTGAGCGGGCCTTCTTCGATCAGCAGCACCTTGTAGCCGGCGGCGCTGAGAATCTCTGCGGTAGTACCGCCGCCTGCGCCGCTGCCGATGATCGCGACATCGGCTTCCAGCACCAGGTCCTGGTCGAGGGCGGCGCCGTTATGGGTTTTCCAGCCGCGGGCCATGCCATCGCGGAACACATCAGGTACGGGCATTAGCTTGTTCTCTTATTGTTTTGGCTACGGAGTGGCTATCAAAGTGGGTTGCCAAGGTCAGATCTTCGGTGGCCCGGGGTACCCGCAATGGGCCCAGGACTCGGGCCGAAAGTACCAGGCCATGATCACCAGCTTGAGCAGCGAGCCTTGGCCCATGCGCAGTAGGTTGAGGAAGCTGTTCTCCCAGCGATGCAGGAAGTTGCGGATCTGCTCGCTGCTGGCATTTTCCCAACTGCCCCAGATGCCGGTCAGCGGGCCACGGGTGACGGCCATGCCCAGTACGTCGAACAACTGCTGGGTCAGCTTGAACATCTCCGGTGACAGGTGCTGCAGGCTGTAATCGAGTTTTTTCAGGGTGTCTTCAATGCCTGCCGCCACCACCTCGGCGCTGGCGGCGCCTTCGAGCAACACCGGGATCACTGCGCGCAAAAACGGCAGGTCGCTGTTGCGCAGCATGGCAAAGCCGCTGGCGGGGGTGCTGCTGGAGCAGCCGCTGAGGCTGGCGCCAAGGCCTGCGGTGGCCAGGAAGGCGCTGGCGCACAGGCCGATTTTCAAGACGCCGCGCCGTGACAGCGCGGGTGATTCAGTCAGGCTAGGGTTCATTTTTATTGTGGTCCCGGTGGTAACGGTTTTAGCGCACGAACAGCTTCTGGATCAGTTTCTGGATGGCTTTGCCATACGGTGGGTAAATCAGCTTGGCCGCATTCAGGCGTTGCTTGATCAGCACCCCCTTGGCCTTGCTGAACGTGAGGAACCCTTCATGGCCGTGGTAGTGGCCCATGCCCGACGGGCCGATGCCGCCAAAAGGCATATCGTCCTGGGCCACGTGCAGCAGGGTGTCGTTCAAGCACACGCCGCCGGAATGGGTCTCGTGGAGTACGCGATTCTGTTCGGCCTTGTTGTAGCCGAAGTAATACAGCGCCAGTGGGCGAGGGCGTTGGTTGATGTAGGCAAACGCCTGGTCGATCCCGCGATAGGGCACGATGGGCAACACCGGGCCGAAAATCTCGTCCTGCATCACGGTCATTTCATCGCTGACATTCAGCAGCAGGCTATGGGCCATGCGCCGTGCCTGGCCCTGTTCATAGAGCGGCACCAGGGTCGCGCCCTTGTCGGTTGCGTCCTTGACGTAGGCATTGAGTCGGGCGAGTTGTCGCTCGTTGATGATGGCGGTGTAGTCCGGGTTGTCGGCCAGGGTCGGATAAAACCCACGTACCGCCTGGGTGTAGGCCTCGACGAAGCCGTCCACACGGTCTTCGGGAACCAGCACGTAGTCCGGCGCCACACAGGTTTGCCCGGCATTCAGCGCCTTGCCGAATGCGATCCGTTCAGCGGCATCCTTGAGCGGCACATCGGCCGAGACAATCGCCGGGGATTTACCGCCCAGCTCCAGGGTCACCGGGGTCAGGTGCTCGGCGGCGGCGCGCATCACATGCTTGCCGATGCTGGTGGCACCGGTGAACAGCAGGTGATCGAACGGCAGCTTGGAGAACGCCATGCCCACTTCTGCTTCGCCGAGCACCACGCACACCAGGTCTTCGGGGAAGATTTGCGCCAGCAGGGTCTTGAGCAACTGGCCAGTGGCGGGGGTGGATTCGCTGAGCTTGAGCATCACCCGGTTGCCCGCCGCCAACGCACCGACCAGCGGGCCGATGGCCAGGTACAACGGGTAGTTCCAGGGCACGATCACCCCGATGACGCCCAGGGGCTGATAGATCACTTTCGCAGATGCCGGCTGGAAGGCTATACCTACAGCGCGGCGCGACGGTTTCATCCAGCCTTTGAGGTGTTTGCTGGCGTAGTGAATGCCGTGCAGGCTGGGCATCAGTTCGGCGAACAGGGTTTCGTCGGCACTGCGATGGCTGAAATCGCTGCTGATGGCCTCGATCAGCGCCTGGCGCTCATCGCTGAGCAGGTCGCGCAAGGCCTTGAGCCACTGCTGGCGCTGCGCCGCCGTTGGCATCGGGTTGGCCGCGTAGGCGCGGCGCTGAGCAGCGAACAGGTCCTGGAGTTGGTCCAGCGCCTGGGAATCTTGCAGGTAGGCAACGTTGGCAGACATGGCGCAGTTCCCGATTGTTATTGGAATACCTGCGTTTTTAGAGTTATTGCTCTATTTTGTCAAATGACTTCGCGGCAACATGCAGTTTTATCCTGGCAAGGATAGACCGTAAGATGTTTGCATCAGGATTTTAGAAGCCGATACCCCATGGCACCACGAGTAAAGACCAGCGAACGCATTGTGCAAACCAGCCTGGAGCTGTTCAACCAGCAGGGCGAGCGCAGCATCAGCACCAACCATATTGCCGCCCACATGGAAATATCCCCCGGCAACCTGTACTACCACTTCCCGAACAAGCAGGCGATTATCGCCGTGCTGTTTCGCGAGTACGAAGCCCTGGTAGACAGCTTCCTGCGCCCGCCCCAGGGGCGGGCCATGGTGGTCGAGGACAAGCGCTTCTACCTGCAGGCGGTGCTGGCCGGCATGTGGCGCTACCGCTTTTTGCACCGCGACCTTGAGCATCTGCTGGAAAGCGATCCGGAACTGGCCACCGGCTACCGGCGCTTTTCCCAGCGCTGCCTGATCCAGGGCGGCGCGATTTACCGGGGGTTTGTCGAGGCCGGGATCCTGAACATGGACCCGGTGCAGACCGAAGCCTTGACCCTCAACGCCTGGATTATCCTCACCTCCTGGGTGCGCTTTTTGTGCACCACCAACGAGAACTCCGCACACCTGAGTGCCGAGGCGATCAAGCGCGGGGTGTATCAGGTGCTGGTGCTGGAGGCGGGGTTTATCACGCCCCAGGCCAAAGAAGCCGTGGACGCGTTGTTCAAGGAATTTTACGTGCCTCTAAGTCAGGCACTGGAAGAAGTGAAGTAGGCCCTTTCCCGAACGTATTTCCAGGAGTTCGTTATGCCGCTTGCACAACTGATCAGCCCGCAACAACTGGCCGAGCGCCAGCAGCACGCAGGCTTAGTCATCCTCGATTGCCGTTTTGCCCTGGAAGACCCGGATTACGGGCGTTGCAGCTATGCCGAAGGGCATATCGAGGGGGCGCAGTATGCGGACCTGGAGCGCCATCTCAGTGGGCCAGTGACCAAGGGCGTGACTGGTCGCCATCCGCTGCCGGCGCCCCAGGTGCTGGTCCAGCAGTTACAGGCCTGGGGCGTCAATGCCGACAGCGAAATCGTGCTGTATGACGACGGCCCTGGCGCGTTTGCCGCCCGTGCCTGGTGGCTGCTGGTGTGGCTGGGCAAGCGTGACGGTGTGTCGATCCTCGATGGTGGCCTGAAGGCCTGGCACAGCGCCGGTTTCCCCTTGAGCCTGGATGCGCCGAGCACCGAGCCTGGCACCTTTGCCGGCAGCCCGGACAACCATCTTCTGCTGGACGCCGAGCACCTGCAAAAACGCCTGGGCCAGCCGGGCCTGACCTTGATCGACGCCCGTGCCTTGCCGCGCTTTCGCGGTGAAGTGGAACCCATTGACCCGATTGCCGGGCATATTCCCGGCGCGCAATGTGCGGCGTTCAGCGAAAACCTGGGCAGTGACGGACGCTTCTTGCCGGTGTCGCAGCTCAAGCAACGGTTTACAGAAAAGCTGCAAGGCCGCTCGCCCCAGGAATTGGTGGCGTATTGTGGCTCGGGTGTGACGGCGTGCCACAACCTGTTTGCCTTGAGCCTGGCGGGGTATCCGTTGGGCAAGTTGTATGCGGGGTCGTGGAGTGAGTGGATCACTGATCCGCAGCGCGAAATTGCTACCGGCGATTAAGTGGGTAATCCCCGATCAAATGTAGGAGCGGGCTTGCCCGCGAATGCGGTGTGCCAGCCACCGAATTTATTAGCTGAAACGCCGCATTCGCGAGCAAGCCCGCTCCCACATGATTAACCGTGTTTTACCCGTAACCAATGCGGGATCCGCCGCTCCAGGTAGTACCCAGGCGTCTTCAGCGAACCCTCGACAAACCCCACATGCCCACCCTTGGCCTGCAGTTCAAACTCGATGCAGTCCGACAGCTCGCTGGCCTGGGGCAAGCTGTGGGCGAACACAAAAGGATCATCCGCCGCCTGGATGATCAGCGTTGGCGTGCGAATCTCCCCCAGGAAGTAACGACTCGACGCCCGCCGGTAATAGTCCTCGGCGCTCAGATAGCCATGCAGCGGTGCGGTGACGCGCCCATCAAAATCCCAGAATGTGCGCATCTTCTCCAGCGAGCCCAGATCGGCCAGGGTCTTCAGTGCGTCTTCGCGCCCGTCCTGGGTGAATTGGCGCTGCTTGACCCGGATATAGCTGAGCATCTCGCGCATGAAGTGCTTCTGATAGACCCGTGAGAAGCCCAGGCCGATGCGGTCGGCGCACTGATCCAGGCGAAACGGCACCGATACCGCCGCCGCGCCTTGCAGGCCGCAGTGGTCGCCGGTTTCGCCCAGGTGCTTGAGCAGCACATTGCCGCCCAGGGAGTAACCCACGGCATACAGCGGCGCCAACGGCCGCTTGGCCCGCAGGTGCGCGATGGCGGCGGCCAGGTCTTCACTGGCGCCGGAGTGGTAACTGCGGGCCAACAGGTTGGGTTCGCCGGAGCAGCCACGCCAATTCAGCGCGACACTGGCCCAGCCCTGGCTGGCCAGGGCTTTTTGCAGGCCGGCAACGTAGGGCGAGTTGGACGAACCGGTCAGCCCATGCAGCACCAGCACCAAGGGCGCATGCGGGTCGTGGGGG
The DNA here is from genome assembly GCF_050916005.1 of Pseudomonas sp. WMBT8. NCBI lineage: Bacteria > Pseudomonadati > Pseudomonadota > Gammaproteobacteria > Pseudomonadales > Pseudomonadaceae > Pseudomonas > Pseudomonas sp. WMBT8. The sequence continues at coordinate 5,735,419 of NZ_CP188096.1, read as the reverse complement.
CCGTGCCAGTCGAGGTCGAGAAAATCGCCATCTTCCAGCCACAGGCGCTCGCGCTGGCGCTCGAGGTGGGTGGTGGGGCGCCAGAGCGGGCCCCACAACGTTTGCAGATGTGGGTTGCCGAGGCCGAAGGCGGGGGTGAAGCGGTTTGCTGGCGGTGTCATGAATACCTGTCCTGTAGGCGCGGCCTGCCCGCAGACAAACTCGCGCCTACAGCGTTTTCAGTGGGTCAGAGCCGTACGTTGCCACAACGCGTAATACACCCGCCCGGACTTTTGCTCGCGGTGCAGGCGCCAGTTGCCCGGCAGGCCCAGGGTTGATGGCGCGGTTTCGCTTTCGGTGTAGACCCAGGCGTCATCGGCCAGCCATTGGCGCTCTTCCAGCAGGGTGCAGACGGTCGGCAGCAGGTTCTGGTTGAACGGCGGGTCGAGGAACACCACGTCGAATGCACTGGCCGGCTGGGTTTCCAGGTAGCGCAGGGCATCGGCGGTTTGGACGTGACCGGTGGTGCAACGCAGGGTGCCCAGGTGTTCACGCAGGCTGGAAACCGCCACGTTGCTCGCGTCCAGGGCCTGGCCCAGGGCGGCGCCACGGGACAGCGACTCGAGGAACAGCGCGCCGCTGCCGGCGAACGGGTCAAGCACCTTGGCCCCTTCGATGTACGGCGCGAGCCAGTTGAACAGGGTCTCGCGGACCCGGTCCGGGGTCGGGCGCAGGCCCACGACATCGGGGAAGCTCAGCTTGCGGCTGCGCCATTGGCCGCCAATGATGCGCAGTTGGCCCACACCGTTATGAACGTTGTGGACAGGTTTTTTAGGGCGCGATGGACTAGCCATTAATGCTCCGGAACCCCGAGCGGCTGCTCGGCAGGTTCATCAGTGGGGGGCGGTAGTGGCTTTTGCGCGGTGGTGGGACCAGCGGTCACGATCACCATTTTATCGCTGCTCAAGTGCTTGTTCAGTGCAGCCTTGACCTGTTCGGTGGTCAGGGCCTGGGATTGCTTCATGAAGTCTTCCAGGTAATTGAGCGGCAGGTTGTAAAAACCCATGGCGCCCAGTTGCCCGACGATATCGGCGTTGCTCGCGGTAGACAGCGGGAAGCTGCCGGCCAGTTCACGCTTGGCGTCATCCAATTCTTTTTGCGTCGGCCCGGTCTTGAGGTAGTCGGCCAGCACTTGCTCCACCAGGCGCAAGGTGCCACCGCTCATTTCGGCGCGGGTCTGCAGGTTGATCATGAAGGGGCCACGTACCTGCATCGGCGAGAAGCCGGAGTACACGCCATAGGTCAGGCCGCGCTTCTCGCGCACCTCGCTCATCAAGCGGGTGCCAAAGCCACCGCCGCCAAGGATCTGGTTGCCCAGGGACAGGGCGGCGTAGTCCGGGTCGGCACGGTCGATGCCCAGTTGCGCGAACAGCAAGTGCGTCTGCTTGGAGGGAAACTCGATGTGCCCCAGGCCGGCCTTGGGCTCGGTCGGCTCGGCGATTTTCGCCAGTGCCGGGCCCTTGGGCAGGGACGCGGACACCTTGGCTGCCATGGCTTCGGCGTCGGCACGGGACAGGTCGCCGACCATCGCGATCACCGCGTTGCCGGCGGCGTAGGCCTTGGCGTGGAATGCCTTCAACTGTGCCTGGGTAATGGCCGGTACGCTCTCTGGTGTGCCTTCGCTTGGGTGCGCATAGGGATGATCGCCGTACAGGCGCTTGAACAGCTCGATGCTCGCCAGCTTGCTCGGGTTCTGTTTCTGGTACTCGAAGCCTGCCAGCAACTGGTTCTTGATCCGCGCCAGGGAGTCGGCAGGGAAGGTCGGCTGGCCGATCACCTGGTCAAACAGCGTGAGGGCGGCCTCGCGCTTGTCGGCGGCACTGAGGCTGCGCAGCGACACCAGCGCCATGTCGCGGTAGGCACCGTTGCTGAAATCCGCGCCCAGGCCTTCAAAACCGGCGGCAATCTGCCCCACATCCTTGCCCGGCACGCCTTCGTTGAGCATGGCGTTGGTCAGCAGCGCCAGGCCCGGCGTGTTGCCGTCTTGGCTGCTGCCGGCGGCGAACAGGATGCGCATGTCGAACATTGGCAGCTCATGGGCCTCGACGAACAGCACCTTGGCGCCCTCGGCGGTGTTCCAGGTCTGCACGTTGAGCTGGCGATTGGTCGGGTTCTTGCCGTCCAGTTCCGCCAGGGATTGCAGGGTCTTGCTGGACTTGGCCTGCTCCAGCGCTGGGCTGGCCACGGAATCATCCGGGCGACCGATATACACCGCGACCGCCGCCACCAGGGTCACGACGATCAGGCCAGGCAGCACCAGGCGGTTGTTTTTGCGATCACTCATGAGTGGTCTCCTCGGGCATGACATGGGCGACACTCAGGCGTTCGCGGGTGAAATACGTACGCGCGGCTTTCTGGATGTCTTCGGGCGTCACGCTTTGCAGCTCGGCAAGCTCGGTGTCCATGAGTTTCCATGACAGGCCGACCGTTTCCAGGGAGCCAATGGCCGTGGCCTGGCTGGTGATGGAGTCGCGCTCGTAGACCACGCCGGCAATGACCTGGGCGCGAATACGCTCCAGTTCCTCGGCGGTCGGTGGCTTGGCCTTGAGTTCGTCCAGCAGGCGCCAGAGCCCGGCTTCGGCCTGGGCCACGGTTTTCTGCTTCTGCTGGTTGGGTGTGGCGCTCAAGGTGAACAGGCTGTCGCCGCGGGTGTAGGCGTCGTAGTTGGTCGAGGCGGCGGACACCAGTTCTTCACCGCGTTCCAGCTGGCTCGGGATGCGCGCGCTGTAGCCGCCATCGAGCAGTGCCGAGATCAGGCGCAGGGCGTTGACCGAACGCTTGTCTTCGGCAGTGGCCAGGCCCGGTACGTTGAAGCCCAGGATGACGCTCGGCAATTGGGTTTGCACGTGCATGGTCAGCAGGCGTTCGCCCGGCTCGGCCAGTTCCAGGGGCTTTTTCGCCGGTGGCACGTCACGCTTGGGGATCGGGCCGAAGTAACGCTGGGCCAGGGTTTTCACCTCGTCCGGGGTCACGTCGCCGACCACTACCAGGGTGGCGTTGTTCGGCACGTACCAGGATTGGTACCAGTGGCGCAGTTCCTCGACCTTCATGCGGTCCAGGTCGGCCATCCAGCCGATGGTCGGCGTGTGATAGCCGCTGGCCGGGTAGGCCATGGCCTTGAAGCGTTCGAAGGCCTTGGACATCGGGTTGTCATCGGTGCGCAGGCGGCGCTCCTCCTTGATGACTTCGATCTCGCGGCTGAATTCGTCGGCCGGCAGGCGCAGGGTAGCCATGCGGTCGGCTTCCAGTTCCAGGGCCACGCCCAGGCGGTCGCGGGCCAGCACTTGGTAATAGGCGGTGTAGTCGTCGCTGGTGAAGGCGTTTTCTTCGGCGCCCAGGTCGCGCAGGATCAACGAAGCTTCGCCTGGACCAGTCTTGGAGCTGCCCTTGAACATCATGTGTTCCAAGGCATGGGACAAACCGGTCTGGCCAGGGGTTTCATAGCTGGAGCCGACCTTGTACCAGACCTGCGAGACCACCACCGGAGCGCGATGGTCTTCGCGTACGACGACCTTGAGGCCGTTGTCCAGGGTGAATTCATGGGTGGGTTGAGGGTCGGCAGCCAAGGCTGAAAGGGGCAGACAAACTGTGCTGAGCAGCAGGCCTGCGGCGCGGCGGGCTAGAGCATTCATTCGTTTTTAAACCTGTTGGGCTGCCCGCTTGGTCTTAGCGTCGGCGGGCGAGGAGGTGCTAGGATACTGATCCGTATTAGCGGCGGCCACTGCGGCTGTCATATCGTTTCGGATCCAGTCGTCGTGAAGATGGAGTTATCCGTGGGTTTCCCCGGTTTTAATCCGCTTTTCGCCGATTTTATCGCTTCAGTCCTATATTGAATCGATTTGTTGAGGCTGTATTCACGCCTCACAAAATACTGCGCATGAACAAGCTGGCTAAAAAACAGTCTGTTGCGCATCGAATATTATTTACCGAGGCGCCACCTTGGCGCGTCGCTACCGTGAGATAGCCGTCCTCCATGTTTGGTTCCAACGACGACAAGAAGAGCCCAGCTGCGGCTGGCGAGAAAAAAGGCCTGTTCGGATGGCTGCGCAAAAAGCCGCAGGAAACCGTCGTCGAACAGCCGCAAGTCCAACCTGAGCCCGTGCCTGAGCCTGTTTTGCAGGCGCAACCTGCGATTGAACCGGTGGCCGAGCCTGTCGTCCAGGCGCCGGCGCCTGTGGTGCTGCCTATCGCCGAGCCGGTCTTGCAGCCGGTGGTGGAGGCTGCGCCAGAGCCAGAGCCAGAGCACAAGCCGTGGCCGCCATTGCCGGTGGCTGAAGAGCCTGTCGCGCTGGTCGAGGATGTGCAGGCCGAACATGTGGCACCACCGATTCCTGTGGTTGTGGAGCCGGTCGAGGTGGTCGCCGAGCCCCTGCCCGTTGTGGTCGAACCGGTGATTGTCGAGCCTGCCACCGCACCTGCTGAAACCAGTAAGACCGGCTTCTTCGCCCGACTCAAGCAAGGCCTGAGCAAGACCAGCGCAAGCATCGGCGAAGGCATGGCCAGCCTGTTCCTCGGCAAAAAAATCATCGATGACGAGCTGCTCGAAGATATCGAGACCCGCCTGCTGACCGCTGACGTGGGCGTCGAAGCCACCGCCGTGATCATCCAGAGCCTGACCCAGAAGGTCGCGCGCAAGCAGCTCACCGACGCCGACGCGCTCTATAAGTCATTGCAGGCCGAACTGGCCGCCATGCTCAAGCCAGTGGAAGCGCCGCTGGTGATTACCGAGAAAAAACCCTTTGTGATCCTGGTGGTTGGCGTCAACGGCGCCGGCAAGACCACCACCATCGGCAAGCTGGCGAAGAAGCTGCAACTGGAAGGCAAGAAAGTCATGCTCGCCGCCGGTGACACCTTCCGCGCCGCTGCCGTGGAGCAATTGCAGGTGTGGGGCGAGCGCAACAAGATCCCGGTGATCGCCCAGCACACCGGCGCCGACTCCGCCTCGGTGATCTTCGATGCCGTGCAGGCCGCCAAGGCCCGTAACATCGATGTGCTGATCGCCGATACCGCCGGTCGCCTGCATACCAAAGACAACTTGATGGAAGAGTTGAAGAAAGTCCGCCGGGTGATAGGCAAGCTCGACGCCGACGCGCCCCACGAGGTGCTGTTGGTGCTGGACGCCGGGACCGGGCAGAACGCGATCAGCCAGGCCAAGCAATTCAACCAGACAGTCCAGCTGACTGGCCTGGCGTTGACTAAGCTCGATGGCACGGCCAAGGGTGGGGTTATTTTCGCCCTGGCTAAACAATTCGGGCTGCCGATTCGTTATATCGGTGTCGGCGAAGGTATTGATGACCTGCGCACGTTTGAGGCCGAACCCTTTGTCCAGGCACTGTTTGCCGAGCGGGAGCGTTCATGATTCGTTTTGAACAGGTGGGCAAGCGTTACGCCAACGGGCATGTCGGCTTGCATGAGCTGAGTTTCCGGGTGCGTCGTGGCGAGTTTTTGTTTGTCACCGGTCACTCCGGCGCCGGCAAAAGTACCTTGCTGCGCCTGTTGCTGGCCATGGAGCGTCCGACCACCGGCAAATTGCTGCTGGCGGGCCAGGACCTGGCCACCATCAGCAATGCACAGATCCCGTTCCTGCGCCGGCAGATCGGCGTGGTGTTCCAGAACCACCAGTTGCTGTTCGATCGCACGGTGTTCAATAACATCGCCCTGCCATTGCAGATCCTGGGGCTGTCCAAGGCCGAAATCGTCAAGCGTGTGGATTCGGCCCTGGAGCGGGTGGCGCTGTCGGACAAGACCGACCTGTACCCCGGCGACCTGTCCACCGGCCAGCAACAGCGCGTCGGCATTGCCCGCGCCATCGTCCATCGCCCGGCCTTGCTGCTGGCGGACGAACCTACCGGTAACCTCGACCCGCGCCTGGCTGCAGAAATCATGGGTGTTTTTGAAGACATCAACCGCCTGGGCACCAGCGTGCTGATTGCCAGTCACGACCTGGCATTGATCGCGCGCATGCGCCATCGCATGCTGACCCTGCAGCGCGGCCGCCTGATTGGTGACGGGGAGGCCGGCGTATGAGTGCCACACGCAGCCCTAAAGTTTCCGAGCGCGTAGCGCCGAAAGCGGCCGACCCGCAACCGCAGAAAAAGAAACGCGACGATGATGACGGCCCTGACTTCAGCACCTTGCTGCACGCCTGGATCGAAAGCCATCGCGCCAGCCTGGTGGACAGCCTGCGCCGCCTGGGCAAGCAGCCGATTGGCAGCTTCTTCACCTGCCTGGTGATGGCCGTGGCGTTGAGCCTGCCGATGGGCTTGTCGTTGCTGCTTAATAATGTCGAGCGCCTGGGCGGTTCCTGGCAGCGCGCGGCGCAGATTTCCCTGTACCTGCAACTGGATGCCAGCGCCACCGAAGGCGAGGCCCTGCGCGAGCAGATCAAGAACCTGCCGGGCGTGGCGGATGCCGAGTACATCAGCCGCGACCAGGCGCTGGAAGAGTTCCAGCAACAGTCCGGCCTGGGTGAGGCGCTCAAGGAGCTGCCGCAGAACCCGCTGCCGGGGGTTGTGTTGGTCACGCCCAATGAAATCGACAAGACGGCCCTTGAAGCATTAAGACAAAAATTGGCTGAATTGCCCAAGGTACAGCAGGCGCAGCTTGATCTGGTGTGGGTTGAGCGTCTGGCGGCGATTCTCAAGCTGGGCGACCGGTTTGTCTTTGGCCTGACGGTGTTGCTGGTTTCTGCATTACTTTTGGTGATAGGCAATACCATTCGCCTTCATATTGAAAACCGCCGCACCGAGATAGAAGTGATTAAACTGGTCGGCGGCACAGACAGCTATGTGCGTCGTCCTTTTCTGTACATGGGCGCGCTTTATGGCTTTGGTGCGGGGATTCTGTCCTGGGGCGTATTGGCGTTTGGCCTGGATTGGCTGAACGACGCGGTAGTCGGCCTGGCCGGTTTGTATGGCAGTGATTTTGCCCTGGCTGGCGTACCCGCTGCCGATGGTCTATCACTGTTGCTTGGCGCGGTGTTGTTGGGGTATATCGGTGCTTGGATTGCGGTCGCACGGCATTTACGTGAGCTGGCGCCGAAGTAGTTAATGTCAGATTAATGTGGTTTCGTTTGTATTGACCGTATCAGTGGTTTAGGGAACTTGTCCTACGGTTTCCGGTCAATTTTCGCAGTGCTGAACTGCACGAGTTATGTGAGTCGGAGGTTTTTTCGTATGACCACTTCTTTGCAACCTGCTTATGCTCTGGTCCCGGGTGCGAACCTGGAAGCCTATGTGCACACGGTCAACAGCATTCCATTGCTGACGCCCGAGCAGGAGCGTGAACTGGCCGAGAGTCTCTACTATGAGCAGGATTTGGGGGCGGCTCGGCAGATGGTGCTCGCCCACCTGCGTTTTGTCGTACATATCGCCCGTAGCTATAGCGGCTACGGCCTGGCCCAGGCTGACCTGATCCAGGAAGGCAACGTCGGCCTGATGAAGGCTGTGAAACGCTTCAACCCGGAAATGGGTGTGCGCCTGGTGTCGTTCGCCGTGCACTGGATCAAGGCGGAAATCCACGAGTTCATCCTGCGCAACTGGCGCATTGTGAAAGTGGCAACCACCAAGGCCCAGCGCAAGCTGTTCTTCAACCTGCGCAGCCAGAAAAAACGCCTGGCGTGGCTGAACAACGAGGAAGTCCACCGTGTGGCCGAAAGCCTCGGCGTGGAGCCTCGGGAAGTGCGCGAGATGGAAAGTCGCCTGACCGGCCATGACATGGCCTTTGACCCGGCCGCTGAAGCGGACGATGACAGCGCTTTCCAATCGCCGGCCAATTACCTGGAAGACCACCGGTATGACCCGGCGCGTCAACTGGAAGATGCCGATTGGAGCGACAACTCCAATCACAATCTGCACGAAGCACTGGAAGTGCTGGACGACCGCAGCCGTGACATCCTCTACCAGCGCTGGCTGGCAGAAGAAAAAGCCACGCTGCACGACCTGGCGCAAAAGTACAATGTGTCGGCCGAGCGCATTCGTCAGCTTGAGAAGAGCGCGATGAATAAGCTGAAACTGTCGATCGCCGCCTAACACGCAGCGAACGAGAAAAAAAACGCCCCGATCGAAAGATCGGGGCATTTTTGTTCGTGCCGCGCCCCTGTAGGAGCCGGCTTGCCGGCGATGGCGATCTACCGGCTCTCAATGATTGGCTGATACAGCGCCATCGCCAGCAAGCCGGCTCCTACAGGTTTTATGTTGCGTCAGTTGGCCCACGGCGCCTTTCGCGTACTGTTCAGCTCATTCAAATAGCCAGTACCACCCAACTGCCCCATCTGCTGGCGAATCCACGCCGCCCGCCGCGCCACATACGCGGTCGGATGGCTGGCACTCCACACCCGTGGATTGGGCAGTACCGCTGCCAGATAACTGGCCTGCTGCCGCGAAAGCCCCTTGGCACCCACGCCAAAATGATGCCGCGCTGCCGCCTCTGCGCCAAACACACCTTCGTCCCATTCCACGCTGTTGAGGTACACCTCAAGGATCCGCTGCTTGGGCCAGAGGATTTCGATCAGCCCGGTAAACCAGGCTTCCAGGCCCTTGCGCAAATAACTGCGGCCGGCCCACAGGAACAGGTTTTTCGATACCTGCTGGCTCAGCGTACTGGCGCCGCGAATCGAGCCGCCGCGCTCGTTATGCAGCAGCGCAGCCTGGATCGCCCCGAAGTCAAAACCCCAATGCTGCGGGAAGCGCTGGTCCTCGCCGGCCATCACCGCGACTTTCAGGTCATCGGAGATCTCATCCCACGGCACCCAGGTACGTTGCAGGTCAATGGGCTCGCCATCGACCCAGGACTCGATCTTGCGCTCGACCATCAGTGCGGTAAACGGCGGCGGGACGACACGAAACAGCAGCACCAGCAAAACACTGCCGATGACAAACCATTTCACGACTTTGAGAAAACGACTGAAGAGGACACGCAGCATAGAGATGGCTTGGCCGAACCCGTTGAGCGGGCCATTATACAGACCCGGCCCTTTGAGTCTGACTGGAGTTCCTCATGCTGCGTGGCTTTCTGATGTTGGCGGCCTTTTTCGGCTTTACCGGTGTTGCCCTCGGCGCGTTCGCCGCCCATGGCCTGAAAAAAAGCCTGACGGCTGAATACCTGGCGATATTCCACACCGGCGTGACCTACCAACTGGTGCACGCCCTGGCGTTGTTTGGCGTGGCCTTGCTGGCCGCGCATGTGCCCGGGCGCCTGGTGCTCTGGGCCGGTGTGTCGTTCAGCATCGGCATCTTGCTGTTCTCCGGCAGCCTGTACCTGCTGACCACCATCGGCATTGGCAAGTTGGGGATCATCACGCCGTTTGGCGGCCTGGCGTTCCTGATTGGCTGGCTGTGCCTGGGGCTCGCCGCCTGGCGCCTGCAACTGACCGCCTGACGCTTGTAGCTGACCTTCAGGTCACGATCAGGCTAGAATGCTGGCCCCTAAAAACGATGGCGGCCCGTGGCATGCGCATTCAATTGAACGGCGAATCCTATGAACTGCCCGACGGTGAAACCGTCGCGGCCCTGCTGACCCGTCTGGAACTGACCGGACGTCGCGTCGCAGTGGAGCTCAACCAGGATATCGTCCCGCGTAGCCAGCACACCGAAACCGCCCTCACCGAAGGCGATCAGGTTGAAGTGGTCCACGCCATCGGCGGCGGCTAGCCCTGCGGCAACTACCCGGATTCTGCAGAACCTCACCCCAACTCGAGGATTTCCCATGAGCATCGTTCGTAGCGACAAGCCCTTCGTCCTGGCCGGTCGTACCTACCAGTCGCGTTTGCTGGTAGGCACCGGCAAGTACCGCGACATGGAAGAAACCCGCCTGGCTATCGAAGCCTCGGGCGCCGAAATCGTGACGGTGGCTGTGCGCCGCACCAATATCGGCCAGAACCCGGGCGAACCGAACTTGCTGGATATCCTGCCGCCGGATCGCTACACCATCCTGCCCAACACTGCCGGTTGCTACGACGCCATCGAAGCTGTGCGCACCTGCCGCCTGGCCCGTGAGCTGCTCGACGGCCACAACCTGGTGAAGCTGGAAGTGCTGGCGGACCAGAAAACCCTGTTCCCCAACGTGATCGAAACCCTCAAGGCCGCCGAAACCCTGGTCAAGGAAGGGTTCGACGTGATGGTCTACACCAGCGATGACCCGATCATCGCCCGCCAACTGGCCGAGATCGGCTGCATCGCGGTGATGCCGCTGGCCGGCCTGATCGGTACTGGCCTGGGGATCTGCAACCCGTACAACCTGCAGATCATCCTCGAAGAAGCCAAGATCCCGGTGCTGGTGGATGCCGGCGTCGGTACCGCGTCCGATGCCACCATCGCCATGGAACTGGGCTGCGAAGCGGTGCTAATGAACTCGGCCATCGCCAATGCGCAACAGCCGATCATGATGGCCGAAGCCATGAAACACGCGATTGTCGCCGGCCGCCTGGCGTACCTCGCCGGGCGTATGCCAAAAAAACTTTACGCCAGCGCCTCCTCGCCGCTGGATGGTCTGATCAAGTAAGAGCCATTGATGACTGAATCAAACGAAACGCCGAACCCCGTGGAAGAAGGCGACGAGTCCAAGCACCGCCGCATCAAGAGTTTTGTGATGCGTGCCGGGCGCATGACCGAAGGCCAGCAAAAGGGCCTCGACCAGGGCGCGCCGCTGTTCGTCTTGCCCCTGGCCGATGCGCCGGTGGACTTCGACCAGGTGTTTGGCCGTTCTGCCCCGCGCTCCCTGGAAATCGGCTTCGGCATGGGCCATTCCCTGCTGGAAATGGCTGTGGCGTCGCCCGAGCAAGACTTTATCGGCGTGGAAGTGCACCGTCCGGGCGTGGGCGCGCTGCTTAACGGCGTGCTGACCCAGGGCCTGAAAAACCTGCGGGTCTATGACTGCGATGCGATCGAAGTGCTTAACCGCTGCATCGCCGACAACAGCCTCGACCGCCTGATGCTGTTTTTCCCGGATCCATGGCACAAGAGTCGTCACCACAAGCGCCGTATCGTCCAGGCGTCCTTCGCGGAACTGGTGCGCAGCAAGCTCAAGGTGGGCGGCATCCTGCACATGGCCACCGATTGGGAACCGTATGCGCAGTACATGCTGGAAGTGATGAACGTCGCCCCTGGCTACCGCAACCTGGCCGAAGATGGTCAGTGCGTACCACGCCCGGCCGAACGTCCGATCACCAAGTTCGAACGCCGTGGCGAGCGGTTGGGGCATGGGGTTTGGGATTTGAAGTTCGAAAAGCTGGCTTGATCAGCCAGAAAACTGGAATGCGACCAACTGTAGGAGCTGGCTTGCCTGCGATAGCGTCACTTGGGTATCACTGATACACCGAGGTGATGCTATCGCAGGCAAGCCAGCTCCTACAGTTGTTTTGTGGTGGGCTTTGAGTCAGCGACGGTCGGCAACCACGCCAATCAACACCAGCACCACCAACAGCACCGGTGCCAGGCTGTAGTTATTGAACTGGCTCAACCCCCGCACAATCCACGGCGTGGCGTAGATCAGCGCAGCGCCGCTGCCGATCATGCACAGCAGGGCCATCAACGGTACGCGCAAGGCGCCGGCGATGCTGCCCAGGCGCGCTTCGACCCAGCCCTTGATGTCGGCGCCGAACAGCACCAACAGGCAGCCTACCAGCGCCAGGGAGATTTCCGACAGGTTGCTACGGCTCCAGCGGGATACGGTGGCGAGCAGGTCGAGTACCAGATCCATTCGATTTCCTTAGAGCGATCAGCTCAAAAACTTCTGCAGCAGGTCATTGAGAAAGAGTTGCCCACGGTCCGTGGCCGCCAGGCGTGACGGTTCGACCTGCAATAAGCCACTTTGTTCGGCATCCCTGCGGGCTTGATCCAGGCTGGTCAAGTCCAGGCCGGTGCGCTCGGCATACAGCTTGGCTTCCACGCCCTCGGTCAGGCGCAGGGCGTTCATCAGGAACTCGAAGGGCAGTTCCTCGTTGGTCAGCTCTTTCATGCCTGCCTGGAAGCTTTTTGCCGGGTTGAGGTAGTCCTTCGGTGCGCGGGTCTTCCAGGTGCGCACGATGCGCCCGTCTGGATGGCTGAGCTTGCCGTGGGCGCCGGCGCCGATGCCGATAAAGTCGCCAAAACTCCAGTAATTGAGGTTATGCCGCGCGGGCCGGCCCGGCTGGGCGTAGGCCGAGACTTCATATTGCGCGTAGCCGTGTTCGGCGAGCAGGGCCTGGCCGGCTTCCTGGATATCCCACAGGGTGTCGTCTTCCGGCAGCGTCGGCGGCTGGTTCCAGAACACGGTGTTGGGTTCCAGGGTCAGTTGGTACCACGACAGATGGGTCGGCTTGAGCGCAATCGCCTGGCGCAGGTCGCCCAGGGCGTCGTCCAGGGATTGATCGGGCAAACCGTGCATCAGGTCCAGGTTGAAGTTATCGAACCCGGCCTGGCGTGCCATGCCGGCGGCGCGTACGGCTTCGTCGCCGTTGTGGATGCGGCCCAGGGCCTTGAGCTTTTCCTGCTGGAAGCTCTGGATGCCAATCGACAGGCGATTGATCCCCAGCTTGCGGTAGGCGACGAACTTCTCTTGCTCGAAGGTGCCGGGGTTGGCTTCCAGGGTGATTTCGATATCGCTGGCAAACCGGATACGTTGCTCCACACCCTCCAGCAACCGGCCCAGCGCCGCCGCACTGAACAGGCTTGGCGTGCCGCCGCCAAAGAAGATCGAACTCAACTCGCGGCCATACACCGCGTGCAGGTCCTGATCCAGGTCCGCCAGCAGCGCGTCGACATACTCTTCTTCCGGCAGCACTTTGCTGGCGGTGTGGGAGTTGAAGTCGCAATAGGGGCATTTACGCACGCACCACGGGATGTGGATGTACAGCGCCAGGGGCGGCAGCACTGGCAAGGCCGCCCGAGGTGTTTGCGCGCCACCGAGGATCAGGGGCTGCGCGGAGGTGTTCTGGGTCATTTCAAGCCCAGGCGCTGGCGCAGCAGATCCATTGCGCGGGCGCGGTGGCTGATCTGGTTCTTGTCGGCGGGGCTCAGTTCGGCGCTGGACACATTGCGCTCCGGCACCCAGAACAGCGGGTCATAGCCAAACCCGTGCTCGCCGCTGGCCGTATGCAGGATGCGCCCGTGCCACAAGCCTTCGCAGAGGATCGGCAGCGGGTCGTCGGCATGCCGCACCAGCGCCAGCACGCAGACAAACTGCGCGCCGCGCATCGCGTCCGGCACGTCCTTGAGGGCGTCCAGCAGCTTGGCGTTGTTCGCCGCGTCGCCTTTGCCGTCGGCATAGCGCGCCGAGTAGATGCCAGGAGCGCCGCCGAGGAAGTCCACCGCCAGGCCCGAATCGTCGGCCAGTGCCGGCAGGCCGGAAATGCGCGAGGCATTGCGGGCCTTGAGGATGGCGTTTTCGACGAATGACAGGCCGGTCTCTTCCGGCTCCACCTGGCTGAACTCGCCAATCGAGCGCAATTGCACCGATTCGCCGAGCATGGCCTGGAGTTCCTTGAGTTTGCCGGCGTTATGGCTGGCCAGTACGAGTTGTGTCAGGTTCATTATTCGGCCGGGAACAGTTCTTGGGTGAAACTGAAACCGTGGGCCTTGCCGCCGGTTTCAACATTGATGGTAAAGGTGCGGAATTCCTGCTGCGGCACCGAGTAGGGGGCGAGGTAGTAGATCGCGCCTTTTTCGGTGATTTGCTTGAAGGTCAGCATTTCACTTTTGCCGGTCAGGTCCTTGATCGTGCCGGTCACTTGCGCCGCCACGGGCTCCACGCCCTTGATCACCGAAACGTTGATCATGCCCTTGTTCTTGCTGCGCACCACGCCCACGGCCTGGGCTGTCTCGGGTTGCAGGAAGCTGGAGGTGAAGGTGCTGTAGTGCACGGTGATATCACCAAATGCCTTCTGCCGATTGCTGTCGATAGGGCCGGCGGCCATGGCACTGGCGCCCAGGCAGGCGGTGAGTAGAAAAATAGCCAGGCGACTCATGATCGTCCTCCTCGAAAATGGTTAGACGGCAATCTGGTGGTCGGTCAGGCCAGGACTGCTGACCCGATAAATCCCGATTTCACCCAAAAGATTAGGCCATAGCTTACTCGCCCAGCCGTGGCGATGCTGTTGATCGACGGCAAGGCGGTTGATCACCTTGGCTTCGCGCCCGCTGCACAATGCTTCGAAGTCCTCGAAGGTGCAGAAGTGAATGTTGGGCGTGTTGTACCAGGTGTACGGCAAGAAGTCCGATACCGGCATCCGGCCCTTGGTGGCCAGGTACCAGCGGCAGCGCCAGTGGCCGAAGTTGGGGAAGGTGATGATGCACTGGCGGCCGACGCGCAACATCTCGTCGAGGATCCGGTCCGGATAGTGCACGGCCTGCAGGGCCTGGGTCATCACCACGATATCGAAGCTGTTGCTGGCAAAGTTGCCCAGGCCCTTGTCCAGGTCCTGCTCGATCACGTTGATGCCCTTGGCCACGCACTGGGCGATGTTGTCCGGGTCGTTTTCCAGGCCATAGCCGGTGACTTGCTTGTTGTCGCGCAGCCAGCTCAGCAGTTCGCCATCGCCGCAACCCAGGTCGAGCACGCGGCTGCCGGCGGGGATCCAGTCTTGGATGATTTCCAGGTCGGCTCTCATGGCTTTCTCACAATGTAATGCGGTTCATGTAGTTGCTGAACGCCTGCAGGTAGCGCGGGATCGGGATCAGGAAGGCGTCGTGGCCTTGCGGTGCATCGATCTCCAGGTAGCACACGTCCTTGCGGGCGGCCATCAGCGCATCCACCAGTTCCCGCGAGCGGGCCGGCGAAAAGCGCCAGTCGGTGGTGAACGACATCACGCAGAACTTGGCGCTGGCCCCCTCGAAGGTCTTCGCCAGGTCGTCGTCAAAGTTTGCCGCCGGGTCGAAGTAGTCCAAAGCCTTGGTCATCAGCAGGTAGGTGTTGGCGTCGAAACGCCCGGAAAACTCCTCGCCCTGGTAACGCAGGTAGCTTTCGACCTGGAATTCGACGCTGTGGAAGTCGTAGTTGAGCTTCTCGCTCTTGAGCCCACGGCCGAATTTCTCGCCCATGGAGTCATCCGACAGGTAGGTGATATGCCCAACCATCCGCGCCAGCATCAAGCCGCGCTTGGGAATCACCCCGGCTTCCTGGAACGAACCACCGTGGAACTCGGGGTCGGTGAGGATCGCCTGGCGCGCCACTTCGTTGAAGGCGATGTTCTGCGCCGACAACTTGGGGGCCGAGGCGATGGCCAGGCAATGGCGCACGCGGTCGGGGTAGGTGATGGTCCATTGCAGGGCCTGCATACCGCCCAGGCTGCCGCCGATCACCGCTGCCCATTGCTGGATGCCCAGCAGGTCGGCCAGGCGTGCCTGGCTGTGCACCCAGTCTTCGACGGTCAGTACCGGGAAGTCGGCGCCAAACGGCTTGCCGGTTTCCGGGTTGAGGCTGCTGGGGCCGGTGGAGCCATTGCAGCCGCCAAGGTTGTTCAGGCTGACCACAAAGAATTTGTTGGTGTCGATGGGCTTGCCGGGGCCGATGCAGCTGTCCCACCAGCCGGGCTTGCGCTCGTCGGCGCTGTGGTAGCCAGCGGCGTGGTGATGGCCGGACAGGGCGTGGCAGATCAGCACGGCATTGCTGGCCGTGGCGTTCAACTCGCCGTAGGTTTCATAGATCAGGTCATAGGCCGGCAGCGATCGACCGCAGGCCAGGGCCAGGGGTTCGCTGAAGTGCGCCACTTGGGGCACGACCAGTCCAACAGAATCGGGGGGGAAGGCAGCTGGCATCGACCCTGCTCTCGTTTAAATGAGGCGTAAGTCTAAAGAGCGGGGGGGCCAGCGGCAAGCGAACCTTGTCCTGGCTGATGACGGCTTGTTTCTGTGGGAGCCGGCTTGCCGGCGATGGCGTTTTCGCGGGTGCCATCGCCGGCAAGCCGGCTCCTCCAAAGGTCAGATCAGCAAGCGCAGGATGTCCGGCATCATGGTCATTGCCGCCAGGTTGTTGATCACCAGCATGTCCAGGAGCTTGAGCACCATGAACGCAAGGATCGGCGAGATATCCAGGCCACCCAGGTTCGGCAGGATCTTGCGAAACGGCGCCAATGCCGGCTCGCAGATCTGGTTGACCAGTTCGGCGCCCGGGTTATGGCTGCCCGGTGCGACCCACGACAGGATCACGCTGATAATCAGGGCGAAGAAGAAAATCTTCAGGAACAGCGCGGTCACGCCGATCAGGGCCCAGACCAGCAGTTGCAGGAAATTGCCCATGGTGCCGTAGGTCAGCAGCAGCGTCAGGGCCATCAGCGCCAGTTGAACCAGGATCGCCAGGACCAGCGAAGACATGTCCAGGCCGAACAGGCTCGGGATCACCCGGCGCAGCGGCTTGAGCAGTGGCTGGGTGGCCTTCACGGCGAACTGGCAGAGCGGGTTGTAGAAGTTGGCGCGTACCAGTTGCAGGACAAAACGCAACAGCACGATCAGCAGGTAAAGGCTGCCGAGGGTTTGCAGTACATAGACGGCGGCGGTGTTCAAACCAATCATATTGGCTCCTTATTGACCCAGTTGTTCGGCAAGTTCGGCCGAGCGGTGCGCGGCGGCACCCAGTGCTTTTTCGACCAGGGCTTCAAAGCCCCCGGCCTGGAACGATTCGATGGCCGCCTGTGTGGTGCCATTGGGCGAGGTCACGCGCCGGCGCAACTCGGCCGCGTCTACATCGCTGGACACCACCATATGCGCGGCGCCGAGGGCAGTTTGCTGGGTCAGTTGCTCAGCGATTTCCCGTGGCAGGCCCAGCTTCACACCGGCGGCGGTCATGGCTTCGACCAGCAGGAAGAAATACGCCGGGCCACTGCCGGACACGGCGGTGACGGCATCCAGTTGCTGTTCTTCTTCCAGCCACAGGGCCACGCCCACGGCCGACAACAGCTCCTGGGCCTGCTCACGCTGGGCGGCGCTCACTTGGGCGGTGGCGTACAGGCCGCTGACGCCTTGGCGCAGCAATGATGGCGTGTTGGGCATGCAACGCACGATGGGCTGGGCGCCGAGCCAGTTGTTCATGCTGGCGCAGTTGATACCAGCGGCAATCGACACCACCAGTTGCTGCGGCGCCAGGCTTGGGCGCAGGGCTTCGCACACGGCCTTCATGGCCTGTGGCTTGACTGCCAGCACGATGACGTCGACGCCCTGGATGGCCTCGGCGTTGTCGGCGAAGGTTTCGATACCGTGTTCTGCGCTCACCCGGGCACGGGTCTCGGCGCCCGGATCGCTGGCGCGAATTTGCGAGGCTTGCAGGCCCTTGGCCCGCAGGCCGCCGATCAGGCTGGCCGCCATGTTACCGGCGCCGATAAAGGCTATACGCGTGCTGCTCATGACAGGTCCTTACTCAGATGGAAGTCAGCCATTTCATGGCTGGCCGTAGTCGCGGGCGCCAAACAGGGCGGTACCGATCCGCACCCAGGTGGCCCCTTGGGCAATGGCCGACTCAAGGTCATGGCTCATGCCCATGGAAAGTGTGTCGAGCCCCAGGTTCAGGCTCGCTTGCAAGTCTCGTACGGCGGCAAACGCGGCATCTTGCTGCGCGCGGTCGTCGGTGGGCTCGGGGATCGCCATCAGGCCGCGCAGCTTCAAGCGGGGCAGGGCCTGGATCGCCTCGGCCAATGCTGGCAAATCGGCGGGTGTACAGCCGGATTTGCTGGCTTCGCCACTGACATTGACCTGGATGCAGATATTGAGCGGCGGCAGGTCGGCCGGGCGTTGTTCGGACAGGCGTTGGGCGATTTTCAGGCGGTCCACGGAGTGCACCCAAGCGAAGTTCTCGGCGATAGCGCGCGTCTTGTTCGATTGAATGGGGCCGATGAAGTGCCAACTCAAGGGCAGGTCGGTTAATTCGGCCTGTTTGCCGAGGGCTTCCTGCAAGTAGTTCTCGCCGAAGTCGCGTATCCCTGCGGCATGGGCCTGGCGCACGGCTTGCGCGGGTTTGGTCTTGCTCACGGCCAGCAAGTGGACGCTGCTTTCATCGCGCTGCACGGCCCGGGCCGCGGCACGGATGCGCTCACTAACCAGGCCGATATTGTCTGCTATGGTCGACATTCAAGTTGCGCCCGTGGATATGGAGTCCGCGGCATTCTACTGGAAATGGATAGCCCTATGGACATCACTGAACTGCTGGCCGCAAGTGTCAGCCGGGGCGCCTCCGACCTGCATCTGTCGGCAGGGCTGGCGCCGAGGGTGCGCGTTGATGGTGAGGTTCTGCCGCTGGATTGGCCGGTGCTGAGTGCTGCCCAACTGGCCGACCTGCTCAGCCCGATCCTCAATAAACACCAACAAAAGGATTTCGAAACATCTCTTGAAACGGATTTTTCTTTTGAAGTGCCGGGTGTCGCGCGCTTTCGCGCCAATGTGTTCCGCCAGCACCGGGGGATGGGCGCGGTGTTTCGCGCGATCCCCTCGCGGGTCCAAAGCCTGGAAGCCTTGGGGCTTGGCGATGTATTCCGGCGCATCGCCGAGCTGCCCAGGGGGCTGGTGCTGGTGACAGGTACCACGGGCTCGGGCAAGTCCACCACCCTGGCAGCGATGGTCGATTACCTCAACAACACCCGCCAGCAGCACATCCTGACCCTTGAGGATCCCATCGAGTTTGTCCACGAACCGCGCAAGGCGTTGATCAGCCAGCGCCAGGTGCATCGCGACACCCACAGTTTCTCGATGGCCCTGCGTTCGGCGTTGCGCGAAGACCCGGATGTAATCCTGGTGGGGGAGTTGCGCGACCTGGAAACCATCCGCCTGGCCCTGACAGCGGCTGAAACCGGGCACCTGGTGTTCGGCACCCTGCACACCAGTTCGGCGGCAAAGACGGTGGACCGGCTGGTGGATGTGTTCCCGGTTGGGGAAAAGGCCATGGTCCGCTCGATGCTCTCGGAGTCGCTGCAGGCGGTGGTGAGCCAGGTGTTATTGAGCAAAGTCGGCGGCGGGCGCGTGGCGGCCCATGAAATCATGCTCGGCACGCCGGCGGTCCGTAACCTGATCCGCGAGGACAAGGTGGCGCAGTTGTACTCGGCGATCCAGACAGGTGGGGCGTTGGGGATGAAAACGTTGGATATGAGCTTGAAGGTGTTGGTCGGTCAGGGGCTGATTAGTCGCGAAGAGGCGCGGGGGCAGGCGCGGGTGCCAGCAGATATATAGGATGTGGGAGCTGGCTTGCCTGGGATGCAGGCAAGCCAGCTCCCACACAAGCCAGCATTCACATTTGCATTTACTGTCAGCGCTGCACAATCCGCAGGTTGTTCTGCTCTTTGGGCAGCACGCGCTTGGCAATCACGTAGTTCTTGTTCCAGAACGGTTTTTTCAGGGTGTCGATACTGACCGACTTGCCACGGCGTGGTGCGTGGATAAAACGGTCGTTGCCCAGGTAAATGGCTACATGGTTGACCTGGCGGCTCTTGAGCTTGAAGAACAACAGGTCGCCGGGCTTCAAATCCTTGCGATCAACCTTCTGCCCGTGGCCGCTGGCCATGGCATTGGAGGTGCGTGGCAAGTCCACCGCAGCTACATCATTGAAGGCGTATTTCACCAAACCACTGCAATCAAAGCCTTTACTTGGGCTGCTGCCGCCCCAACGATAAGGGGTACCGAGCACGTTGACCGCACGGCTCAAGACTTTGCTGCTTTGCTGGTTATTGCTCGCGACCAGGCCGGGAACTGCTTTAACGTTGGCCTTGCTCAGTTGAGCCGGGCGCTTGACGCTGAGCTTTACCGATTTGGCGGAGCTGGTAGTGGCGTGAACTTTAGGGGTGAAACCATTAACGTTCGGAAGTCGTTGCTCACGATTGGTGGCGTGGGCGGCCAGTGGCATCAATAGGCAAATGGTTAGCCATGTCTTTAAAAATGGTCGCATAAGGCAGGCTCTTGTTGGTTTGCGCGCAACTTTATAACAGCTTTTAGTGTCTTTCTCAGGCCGTTTGTCGACTGAACCTTGACGTCAAAATCAGGAAAACCGCGACGAACTGTCGCAATTGTCCTACACAAGTCAGGCGGCATAAGGCTTTGAGGGAAGCGACGATAGCATTTGCCGTACGTCGGGTGCCTGTAAAAAAGTCACAAAGAAACTAGAAATATTTATCTATCGAGGCAAAAGAGGTCATTCATGAACACCTATCGACAGGATGTTTCGCAACAGGACACTCACAGCAAGATGATCGGTTATCTGCTCTGGATCTTCGGTTTTACCGGGGCACACCGCTTCTACTACGGCAAGCCGGTGACCGGGACGATCTGGTTCTTCACCTTTGGTTTGCTGGGGATTGGCTGGTTGATCGACCTGTTTCTGATCCCGGCAATGGACCGTGAAGCCGACCTGCGTTTTACCGCCGGGCCGATTGAATACAACGTGGCGTGGATTCTGTTGGCGTTTCTTGGGGTATTTGGCTTGCACCGCATGTATCAGGGCAAATGGCTCACCGGCCTGTTGTACCTGGTGACCGGCGGCTTGTTCCTGATTGGCGTGCTGTATGACTTCTGGACGTTGAATACGCAGGTTTCGATCCGCAATGCCGAGCGGTTGGGCGGTCGCTGATCATCTCCAGCCTTGTGAGGATCTAATTGTGGGAGCGGGCTTGCTCGCGAAAGCGGTGTATCAGTCGACCTATTTGTTAACTGATACACCGCTTTCGCGAGCAAGCCCGCTCCTACATTTGACTGTGCCCGCTTCAGTTCTGGATCAAGCCTGGTAGCTGATCCGTCCATCCACCAGGGTGTAGCGCACAGTCGCCGGCAAGCTATGGCCGATGAACGGGCAGTTTTCACCGCGGGACAGCCACTGCTCGCCGGCGACAGTAGAACTGGCCGGGTCAAACAGCACCAGGTCCGCCGCCGCACCCACCGCCAGCTTGCCCGCCGGCAGGCGTAGCGCTTGCGCCGGGCCTGAGCTCAGGCGTGCCAGCAACGTTGGCAAGTCCAGCAACCCATCTTCCACCAGGGTCATTGCCAGTGGCAGCAGCAGCTCGACGCTACTGATCCCAGGCTCTGTCGCGCCAAACGGTGCCAGCTTGGCATCCCGTTCGTGGGGCTGGTGGTGGCTGGAGATCGCCGAAACCACCCCGGACTTCACCGCCGCACGCAAACCGTCACGGTCGGCGCGGGTGCGCAGTGGCGGTTGCACGTGGTACAGGCTGGAGAAGTCGATCAACGCCTCATCGGTCAGGATCAACTGGTACAGCGCCACATCGGCGGTCACCGGCAGGCCACGGGCCTGGGCCTGGGCGATCAAGGCTACGCCGCGGACGCTGGTCAGTTGGCTGAAGTGCGCGCGTACGCCGCTTTGTTCCACCAGCAGCAGATCACGGGCCAGGGCCACGGTTTCTGCGGTTTCCGGGATGCCTGCCAGGCCGAGGAAGCTGGCGGTAGGGCCTTCATGGGCCAGGCCGCCTTCGGCCAGGTCGTGGTCCTGGGAGTGGAAGATCACCGTCAGGTCGAAGGTGGCCGCGTACTCCAGGGCACGGCACAGGGTGCGGGTGCTGCGGAAACTCTCCAGGCCGTTGCCGAAGGCCACGCAACCCGCGTCGCGCAGGGCAATCAGCTCGGCCAGTTGCTCGCCATCCAGGCCTTTGCTCAGGGCGCCGATGGGGAACACTTTGCAATTGCCGGCCTCGCGGGCGCGGTCGAGGATCAGCTCGGCCACGGCCGAGGTGTCCAGCACCGGCTTGGTCTGCGGCGGGCAGCACAGGCTGGTGACACCGCCTGCAGCGGCGGCGCGGGTTTCGCTGGCGATGCTGCCTTTGCGGCTGTAGCCCGGCTCGCGCAGGGCCACGTTCAGGTCTACCAGGCCGGGCGCGGCCACCAGGCCTTTGGCATCGATGCTCTGAACCGGGCTGAAACCACTGGGGGCGGCGCCGATGGCGATGATCTTGCCGGCTTCCAGGTGCAGATCAGTGACTTGATCCAGGCCGCTGGCCGGATCGATGACTCGGGCGCCGAGAATGCTGAGCTTCACTGGGCGTTCTCCTGCTCGAATTGACGTTGGGCAGTTTGCCCGCTCATGGCCATGGACAGCACGGCCATGCGCACCGCGATGCCGTAGGTGACCTGGTTGAGAATCACCGAGTGCGGACCGTCGGCCACCGCCGACTCAATCTCCACCCCCCGGTTGATCGGGCCTGGGTGCATGACAATGGCATCCGGCTTGGCGCCAGCCAGGCGTGCGGTGGTCAGGCCGAACAGGCGGTAGAACTCGCCTTCGCTGGGCAGCAGGCCACCGGCCATGCGCTCGCGTTGCAGGCGCAGCATGATCACCACGTCGACATCCTTCAGGCCTTCGGCCATGTCGGTGTAGACCTTCACCCCGTATTGCTCGATGCCTACCGGCAGCAGGGTTTTCGGCGCGATCACGCGGATATCCGGGCAGCCCAGGGTTTTCAGGGCCAGCATGTTCGAGCGTGCCACCCGCGAGTGCAGGATATCGCCGACGATGGCCACAGAGAGGTTTTCAAAGCCGCCCTTGTGCCGACGGATGGTGAGCATGTCGAGCATGCCCTGGGTCGGGTGGGCGTGGCGGCCATCGCCACCGTTGATGATCGCCACCTGCGGGCACACGTGCTCGGCGATAAAGTGCGCCGCGCCCGAGTCGCCATGACGCACCACGAACATGTCGGCCGCCATGGCCTCCAGGTTGCGCAGGGTGTCGAGCAGGGTTTCGCCCTTGCTCGCCGACGAGGTGGAGACGTTCAGGGTGATCACGTCGGCTGACAGGCGCTGGGCCGCCAGTTCGAAGGTGGTGCGGGTGCGCGTCGAGTTCTCGAAGAACACGTTGCAAATGGTTTTGCCGCGCAGCAGCGGGACTTTCTTCACCGCCCGGCCGCCGACTTCAAGGAACGAGTCGGCAGTGTCGAGGATTTCGGTGAGCAATTCGCGGGGCAGGCCGTCGAGGGACAGGAAGTGTTGCAGCTGGCCCTGAGCGTTGAGCTGCAGCGGGCGCTTGGCATCTAGAGGCGTCATCGCGGGGACTCTTTACAAGGCGGTTTAAAGGGCGAGGTCTTGCAGTTCGAGTTCGAGCGGCGTGGGACCGGACAATTTTACCCGCTGCTGGGCCGAAAGCGACAGGGTCGCGCCCACCACATCCGGGCTGATCGGCAGTTCGCCAGCCTCGAGGTCGAGCAGGCAGACCAGGGTGATGCTGGCCGGGCGGCCGTAGTCGAACAGCTCGTTCATGGCGGCGCGGATGGTGCGGCCGCTCATCAGCACGTCATCGATCAGTACCAGGTGCTGGCCTTCGATTTCAAAGGGCAGCGCTGACGGGCGCACTTGCGGGTGCAGGCCGTTCTGGCTGAAGTCATCGCGGTAGAAGGACACATCCAGGGTGCCCAGGGGCGCATCACTGCCCAGCTTTTGCAGCAACGCCTGGGCGACCCACACGCCACCGGTACGGATACCGATGAAACGCGGCTCGCTGATGGCGCGGTGTTGCAGGTGGGTCGTGAGGCTCGTCGCCATCTGACGGATCAGTTCGGCGGGATTGGGCAGGCTCATGGTGGCTCCTTCAAGGGCTTGGGCAGCGTGACGCTGGCAAAGTCCGGGCTCAAACGTAAGAAGACGCGGCAAGCCGCGTCAGTCAGGATTCAAATAAAGCGGTGTTTTCATCCAGCCAACCCTGCAGCAGCAAGGCGGCGGCAATGGCGTCGACCGGGTTGTCGCGGTAGCTGCCTTTCTGCCCGCCACGGTCGCGACGCTCACCCTTGGCCTCGAAGGTCGTCAGGCGTTCATCGTGGGTATAGAAGGGCAGGTTGTAGCGGCCGTTGAGGCGGCGGGCGAACTTTTCGGCGCGCAGGCACATGTCGCTGGGGGTGCCGTCCATGTTCAGCGGCAGGCCGACCACCACTGCGTCGGGCTTCCATTCCTTGATCAGGGCTTCGACCTGATTCCAGTCCGGTATGCCGTTCTGCGCCTTCAAGGTACACAGCTCGCGGGCCTGGCCAGTGATGACCTGGCCCACGGCCACGCCAATCTGCTTGGTGCCGTAATCAAACCCGAGGATCAGTCGCAAGGCCATCAGGCGTGCCCCACCTGGCTGGTCAGCAGGTTGAGGTTGACCCCCAACTGCTTGGCCGCGGCATTCAGGCGCAGTTCGCTGGCGGTGTTGAACAGAATGTCGGCATCGAAGGGGCAGGTCAGCCAGGCATTGTTGGCCAGCTCTTCTTCCAACTGCCCGGCTTCCCAGCCCGCGTAACCCAGGGTGATCAGGCTCTGCTGCGGGCCGGCGCCATCAGCGATGGCAAACAGCACGTCCTGGGAAGTGGACAACGACACGCCCTCCAGGTCGACGGTTGCCTGGAACGTCGGGCCGCTGGGATGCAGCACGAAGCCGCGGTCAGTCTGCACCGGGCCACCGAAGTAGATCGGCACCGCCTGGCAACTGGCGGGTGGGTCGATCTCCGGGCGCAGTTGCTCAAGGATATCCGCCAGGTTCAGGTCTTGCGGTCGGTTGACCACCAGCCCCATGGCGCCATTGGCCGTGTGCTCGACGATATAGGTCAAGGTGTGCGCAAAGTTCGGGTCGGCCATATGGGGCATGGCGATCAGGAATTGGTGCTTGAGGTAAGTCGGGCTGACATTTTTCATGTCCGCTAGTGTGGCGTTGGAGGGGCGAACTGACAAGCTGGGGATGTGTAGGAATACGGTTAGCGGATTTGTTGCCCGTGTAGGAGCGAGCGTGGGGTAGTCAATTGCTGGAAAGCCGGTCGCCCTTGGCAAAGCGCCAGGTGCGGATGATTTCCAGGCGGTCGATATCGTTCAGGTCGCCGGTAAACGGGGCGAACGGTGCGGCCAGGCGCACGATGCGTTGTGCCGCCTGGTCCAGTAATGGCTGGCCGGACGACTCCAGCACCAGCACTTCATATAAGGAACCGTCGCGGTTGATTGATACGAGCAGGCGCAGGTTGCCGTAGATCTGCTGGCGCCGGGCCTCGTCCGGGTAGTTCAGGTTGCCGATGCGCTCGACCTTCTTGCGCCATTCGTCCTTATACCAGGCGCCTTTGTCGCGCATGGTAGAGGCGGCATTGAGCCGATAGATGCGCGGGCGCTTGGCATACAACTGTTGTTCGTTGGCCAGTTCGGCCTCCAGGCTGGAGATTTCGCTGGAAAGTTGCGAGCTGTCGAATGTCGGTGCGGGCTTGCTCGGCACAGGCTCGGTCTTCACGGCTTCGCGCTGGGTCACGGCCTTCTGGGGTTTTGGCGCAATGGTGGCGACGGCGGCCTTGGGCGCGGCCTGCTTGACCTCGGGCTTGGCCGCTGGAGGCGGGGTGACCTTATTGATCTTGTTGTCCTGGAAGGGCGCCACTTCGGTGGTCTTGGGCACTGCCTTTTTATCCAGGGTGCCGCTGCCCTGCTGGTTGTCCTGCGCCAGAAAGTCAGCCTTCTCGGGCTTTTTCTCACTTTTGAAGGTGGCGAGGGTGATTTCCAGGGTTTTGCTGATTTGCTGGGGTTCGACGAACGTGAAGCCCAGGCCGAGGATCAACGCCAAATGAATCAGCGCTGCCAGGAATAGGGTAAATCCGAGCCGATCAGCCGGGCGTACGCCGCTGTGGCTGAGTTCGGGGGGCAGGTCGGACGGAAGCGTCATAACAGGAAAACCAACATCGCGCGTCTCACGGGTGGCGCATGATAGCGCAATGTTGGTTTACATCTGGCTGTTCTATGTCACTTGGCTTGTAGCTTGTCGGCAATTGCCGCCATGAGCATTTCGCCGATATTGGTGCCGAACGCGTTGTCTATTTCGCGGATACAGGTGGGACTGGTCACGTTGATTTCGGTCAGGTGCTCGCCAATTACGTCAAGGCCTACAAACAGCAGGCCCTTTTCCCGCAGGGTCGGGCCAACCTGGGCGGCGATCCAGCGGTCCTTGTCGCTCAGCGGGCGGGCTTCGCCACGACCACCGGCCGCGAGGTTGCCACGGGTCTCGCCGGCCGCCGGGATACGCGCCAGGCAATAATCCACCGGCTCGCCGTCGATCATCAGGATGCGCTTGTCGCCGTCCTTGATTGCCGGCAGGTAGGCCTGGCCCATGATCTGCTGGGTGCCCAGGGCGGTCAGGGTCTCAAGGATCACCGACAGGTTCGGGTCGCCCGCGCGGTGACGGAAGATCGAGGTGCCGCCCATGCCATCCAGCGGCTTGAGGATCACATCGCCATGCTTGGCGGCAAATTCACGCAGCACATCGGCGCGGCGGCTGACCACGGTCGGCGGCGTGCACTGTGGGAACAGGGTGGCGAACAGTTTTTCGTTGCAGTCGCGCAGGCTCTGCGGCTTGTTGACGATCAGCACGCCGGCGCGCTCGGCCTGCTCCAACAGGTAGGTGGAGTAGACGAACTCCATGTCGAACGGCGGATCCTTGCGCATCAGGATCACGTCCAGGTCGCTCAGGGGGCTGTCGATCTCGTCTTGCAGCTCAAACCATTTCTCAGGGTTGGCGAACACCTGCAAGGGACGCATCCGCGCCCGCGCCTCGCCATCGCCCTGGTAAAGGTCGCGCTGTTCCATATAGAACAGGGTCCAGCCGCGGGCCTGGGCGGCCAGCAGCATGGCCAGCGAGCTATCCTTTTTATAGGAGATGCTGGCGATAGGGTCCATGACAATGCCGACGCGAACGCTCATGGGGAATTCCTCTAACAAATAAGGGCGCATAAAAGTGGCGTCAGAGTGGCGCTGCGGCTGTTGTGGGTCAAGGAAAAACCACCTTGCCGGTCGGCCGATAGATTGCCTCCCCAGTCTGTGCTAAAAAGGCTGCCATGGCGTGTCGGCCCTTGCATGGCAAGGGTTTTGGCGCTCCTCCCAGGCAGCATCCGGCAGTACACGCCGAAACCCGATTCGCTGTGGCGATGGTAGAGCAGATATGGAACAGCATTCCAACGCCTTGAAAGTGATGGTGATCGACGACTCGAAAACGATTCGCCGCACCGCTGAAACGCTGTTGAAGAACGTGGGGTGCGAAGTCATCACGGCCATCGACGGTTTTGATGCCCTGGCCAGGATCGTTGACCATCACCCGCACATTATCTTTGTCGACATCATGATGCCGCGCCTGGATGGCTATCAGACCTGCGCCCTGGTCAAGAACAACCCGGCGTTCAAGGCCATCCCGGTGATCATGCTGTCGTCCAGGGACGGCCTGTTCGACAAGGCCAAGGGGCGCATCGTCGGCGTCGATCAATTTTTGACCAAGCCTTTCAGCAAGGAAGAACTGCTCAGTGCGATCAAGGCCTATGTGCCGGGTTTCGCCGCAGTAGAACAAGCACATTGACCCAGCCCCCTGGGCTTGCGTCAACCAATGTAGTGGGGAAAACCATGGCACGCGTTCTGATCGTCGACGATTCGCCGACTGAAATGTACAAACTGACCGGCATGCTGGAAAAGCACGGCCACCAAGTCCTCAAGGCCGAGAATGGCGCCGATGGCGTGGCCCTGGCCCGCCAGGAAAAACCCGACGCCGTCCTGATGGATATCGTCATGCCCGGCCTCAATGGCTTCCAGGCCACGCGCCAGTTGTCCAAGGAGCCGGAAACCAACGGTATCCCGATCATCATCGTCACCACCAAGGACCAGGAAACCGACAAGATCTGGGGCGCACGCCAGGGCGCCAAGGCGTACCTGACCAAGCCGGTGGAAGAAGACAAGCTGATCGAAGTGCTGAACTCGGTGCTCAAGTCCTGACGGCACGTTCCCATGACCGAGTCGCAAACCGCCTTTGAGCTGCTGCTGGACATCGACCGCCGTTGCCGCCTGTTGGCCGCTGATTTGCCGTCCCAGGAAACCCGCTCGCACAGCTGGAGCGGCATTGGCTTTCGCCTGGGCGGGCATTGGTATGTGGCGCCCATGGGCGAAGTCGCCGAGGTACTGCATGAACCGCGCTGCACCCTGATGCCCGGGGTCAAGCCCTGGGTCAGGGGCGTGGCCAACCTGCGCGGGCGCTTGCTGCCGGTGATCAACCTGTGCGGGTTTTTCGGCTATGAGCTGTCGACGGCGCGCAAGCAGCGCCGGGTGCTGGTGATCGAACACGAAGACACTTTCGTCGGCCTGCTGGTGGATGAGGTGGTCGGCCTGCAGCACTTCGCCCAGGACCAGCTGCGCCCGGTATCGGCCAGCGTGCCCGCGGCCAGCGCCGCGTTTATCCAAGGCCAGTTCAGCGGCGACCCGCTGTGGCAGGTCTTCAGCCCCTTCGCCCTGGCCCAGGCCCCGGGCTTTCTGGATGTTGCCGCATGAGCACCGCCACGCCCGTCAAACCGCAGGAAGCCTCCCGTAGCCGCTCGCAGATCATCGTGCTGTTTATCGCGCTGATCATCTTCATCATGCTGCTGTTCGCCAACTTCGCGTACCTCAACACCCAGTCCACCTACGACAAGCAGTACATCGGCCACGCCGGCGAGCTGCGCGTGCTGTCCCAGCGCATTGCCAAGAACGCCACCGAGGCCGCAGCCGGCAAGGCCGCCGCGTTCAAGCTGTTGAGCGAGGCGCGCAATGATTTTGCCCAGCGCTGGAGCTACCTGAAAAAAGGCGACCCGGCCACCGGCCTGCCCGCTGCGCCCAGCGCCGTGCGCAGCGAAATGCGCGCCGTGCAGCATGACTGGGAAGCCTTGCTCAAGAACACCGACGTGATCCTGGCCAGCGAGCAGACGGTGCTGTCCCTGCATCAAGTGGCGGCGACCCTGGCCGAAACCGTGCCGCAATTGCAGTTGGAGTCGGAAAAGGTCGTCGAGATCCTGCTGCAGCGCGGCGCGCCCGCCAGCCAGGTGGCCGTGGCCCAGCGCCAGTCGCTGCTGGCCGAGCGCATCCTGGGGGCGGTCAACACCGTGCTGGCGGGGGATGACACGGCGGTCAAGGCCGCCGACGCCTTTGGCCGCGATGCCAACCGCTTTGGCCAGGTCCTGGCCGGCATGCTCCAGGGCAGCGCAGGCCTGAAGATCAGCGAAGTGCAGGACCCGGACGCCCGTGCGCGCCTGGCGGAGATTGCCGAGCTGTTCGAGTTTGTCTCCGGCTCCGTGGATGAAATCCTCGAAACCTCGCCGCAACTGTTCCAGGTGCGCGCCTCGGCAAGCAACATCTTCAGCCTGTCGCAAACCCTGCTCGATGAAGCCTCGCACCTGGCCACCGGTTTTGAAAACCTGGCCGGCGGGCGCACCCTCGACACCATCGGCGGCTATGTCCTGGGCTTGCTGGCGCTGGCGTCAATCATCCTGATTGGCCTGGTGATGGTGCGCGAGACCAATCGCCAGCTGCGCGAAACCGCCGAGAAAAACGAACGCAACCAGAACGCGATCATGCGCCTGCTCGACGAAATCGAAGACCTGGCCGACGGCGACCTCACCGTGACCGCCTCGGTGACCGAAGACTTCACCGGCACCATCGCCGACTCCATCAACTATTCGGTGGACCAGTTGCGCGACCTGGTGGCGACCATCAACCTCACCGCCGGTGAAGTGGCCGGCGCCGTGCAGGAAACCCAGGCCACCGCCATGCACCTGGCCCAGGCCTCGGAACACCAGGCCCAGCAGATTGCCGAAGCCTCGACGGCGATCAACCAGATGGCCCAATCCATCGACCAGGTATCGGCCAACGCCGCCGAGTCTTCGGCGGTGGCCGAGCGCTCGGTGGAGATCGCCAACAAGGGCAACGAGGTGGTGCACAACACCATCCACGGCATGGACAACATTCGCGAGCAGATCCAGGACACCGCCAAGCGCATCAAGCGCCTGGGCGAGTCGTCCCAGGAAATCGGCGACATCGTCAGCCTGATCGACGACATCGCCGAGCAGACCAACATCCTCGCCCTCAACGCCGCGATCCAGGCGAGCATGGCCGGTGACGCCGGGCGCGGGTTTGCGGTGGTGGCCGATGAAGTGCAACGCCTGGCCGAGCGCTCGTCGGCGGCTACCCGGCAGATCGAGAACCTGGTGCGGGCGATCCAGACCGACACCAACGAAGCGGTGATCTCCATGGAGCAGACCACCACCGAAGTGGTACGTGGCGCCCGCCTGGCCCAGGACGCCGGGGTGGCCCTGGAAGAAATCGAGGGGGTGTCCAAGACCCTGGCCGCGCTGATCCAGAGCATCTCCAACGCCGCGCAGCAGCAAACCTCGTCGGCGGGGCAGATCTCCCTGACCATGAACGTGATCCAGCAGATCACCAGCCAGACCTCATCGGGCTCCACGGCCACCGCCGAGAGCATTGGCAACCTGGCCAAAATGGCCAGCCAGTTGCGCCGCTCGGTATCGGGTTTCACCCTGCCGCCCGTGCGCAAGACCGATGAATGACATGCCTCCCCAAAGCCACCGCAATCTAAATGTGGGAGCGGGCTTGCTCGCGAAAGCGGTGTATCAGTCACCTAATGTGCCGACTGACCCAGCGCTTTCGCGAGCAAGCCCGCTCCCACATGGATTCTCACTTTTCACCCATTCAGACGGGAGTCGTTATGGTTGACCGGCACGACTACGTCGCCCTCGAATGGGTCAAGGGCGAGATCGCCGACACCCTGAAGCAGGCCCGTGCGGCGCTGGACGCCTTTGCCGAGGACGCCAGCGAGCAAGCCCTGGCGCAGTGCCTGGAGGGCATTCACCAGGTCCACGGTGCGCTGCAAATGGTCGAGTTCTACGGCGCGGCACTGCTCGCCGAAGAAATGGAGCACCTGGCCCTGGCCCTGCAAGCCGGGCGTGTCAGCCAGCGTGAAGAAGGCATTCGCCTGCTGCAACAGGCCCTCGGCCAACTGCCGTTGTACCTGGACCGTGTGCACAGCGCGCGGCGCGACCTGCCCCTGGTGGTGTTGCCACTGCTCAACGACCTGCGCAGCGTGCACGGCAAAAGCCTGCTCTCGGAAACCAGCCTGTTCAGCCCGCAACTGCTGGTGATCGCGCCGCTGCCCGATGATGCCCTGGCCCAACGAGCGCCGGCCGATTTTGCCGAGCAACTGCAGCAATGGCGGCAAATGCTGCAACAGGGCTTGGCCGGGCTGCTGCGTGAAGACCACGGCCCGAGCAACCTGGAAGACATGGCGCGGGTCTTCGCGCAACTGGAAGCGCTGTGTCACGGCGCGCCGTTGCTGGCGTTGTGGCAAGTCACCTCGGCGCTGGCCGAAGGCATGCTCACCGGCGTTATCGCCAATAGCCCGGCGTTGCGCAGCCTGCTCAAGAGCTGTGACAAGGTGCTCAAGCGCCTGCAAATCCAGGGCATCGAAGGGATCAACACCCCGGCGCCCGACCAACTGCTCAAGAGCCTGCTGTTTTACATCGCCAAAGTCACCCGACCGACGCCGCGCATGCAAAGCCTCAAGGAACGCTACGGCCTGGATGAAGCCTTGCCCGACAGCACCGTGGTCGATGCCGAGCGCGCGCGCCTGGCCGGGCCGGACCGCAACGCCATGGGCTCGGTGCTCGGCGCGTTGTGTGAGGAGTTGGTGCGGGTCAAGGAGCGCCTGGACCTGTTCGTGCGCAGCGACCGCCAACACATCTCTGGCCTGGACAGCCTGCTGGCGCCGTTGCGGCAGATCGCCGATACCCTGGCGGTATTGGGCTTTGGCCAGCCGCGCAAAGTGATCATCGACCAATTGGCGGTGGTCCAGGGCCTGGCCCAGGGGCAGCGCGAGCCCAACGACGCGGTGTTGATGGATGTCGCCGGGGCCCTGCTTTATGTCGAAGCGACCCTGGCGGGGATGGTCGGCACCGTCGAACCGCAAAACCGTGAAGACAGCCGCCTGCCCACCACCGACCTGACCCAGATCCACCAATTGGTGATCAAGGAGTCATGCCAGTGCCTCAAGCAGGCGCGAGAGCTGGTCATCGACTGCCTTGAGGCGCAATGGGATACACAGCGCCTGGAGTCCCTGCCAGAGCTGCTGACCCAGGTGCGTGGCGCCCTGGCGATGATCCCGCTGCCGCGCGCGGCGAGCCTGGTGCGTGGCTTCAAGATTTACGTCGATGAACAGTGGATGGGCCATGACACCGCGCCGCCGGCGGCGCAGCTGGAGCATTGCGCCGATGTGCTCACCAGCCTGGAACACTACCTGGAGCGCATGCTGCAGGACCCGGATGCACCGGGCGAGCGGGTGTTGGATATCGCTTTTGAAGGGCTCGCGGCGCTAGGTTATGCGCCAGTGCCCGCGCAGCAAGCCTGGCGCCAGGAACCCTCGGCACCGCACGATGAATTGCCGGTCGATTCCCAGACCCTGGCGCAGGCCCTGGCCAGCCCGACCCCACGTCTCAACCCACCGGCCCTGCAACGCCCGGGCAGCCTGCTGCCGCCGCCAGCCGATGAAGAGTCGGTGGATGATGAACTGCGCGAAGTGTTCCTGGAAGAAACCGCCGAAGTGCTGGACGTGTTGCAGCGCCTGGTGCCCCAAGGTGCCGCCAGCCTTGAAGATAAAACCGCCCTGAGCGACATGCGCCGCGCCTTCCATACCCTCAAGGGCAGCGGGCGCATGGTGCGTGCCCTGGTGTTGGCGGAGTTGGCGTGGGCCGTGGAAAACCTGCTGAACCGCGTGCTGGAACGGGTGGTCGCGCCGGGCGCCGAGGTCCAGGCCGTGCTGGATGACGTGCTGGTGCTGCTGCCGGCCTTGATCGCCGAGTTCGCCGCCGACACCCAGCGCCAGCGCGATGATGTCGACCACCTTGCCGCACGCGCCCATGCCCTGGCCAGTGGCGCGCCGTTACCGCCAGCCGTGGCTCAGGATGACAGCGCGCTCGACCCACTGCTGCTGGAGATCTTTCGCAACGAAGCACAGAGTCACCTGGACAGCCTCAATCGGTTTTTGCACCAGGCCACCGAGCAGATGCCGCTGCCTGTCAGCGATGAGCTGCAACGTGCCCTGCATACCCTCAAGGGCAGTGCCTACATGGCGGGCGTCTTGCCCATCGCCGAACTGGCGCGGCCGCTGGACCACCTGACCCGCGAATACAAGGCCCATCGCCTGGCCCTGGACCTGGATGAAATCGACTTGCTGCTGGAGGGCGAAGCCCTGTTCCAGCGCGGCCTGCGCCAGTTGGACAGTGACCCCCTGGCGCCCATCGACGGTGCGCAATCGTTGATCGAGCGCACCCAGGCGCGCCTCGACAGCCAGCTCGAAGCCTTCCTCAATGCGCCGAGCGCCGGCCTGCGGGTCAAGCGCGACCCACAGTTGATCAGCAACTTCCTGGCCCAGGGCATGGACATCCTGCTCGATGCCGAAAGCCTGCTGCGGCGCTGGCAACAACACCCTGGCGAGCGCCAGGAGCTCAGTGCGTTGCTGGACGAGCTGACCACCCTGGGCGAGGGCGCGCACCTGGCCGAACTGCATCCGATGGATGAACTGTGCGAAGCCTTGCTCGACCTGTATGGCGCGGTGGAAGAAAGCAGCCTGGCGGTCAGCGAGCGATTTTTCCAGGAGGCCGAACAGGCCCATGAAGCCCTGATCAACATGCTCGACCAACTGGCCGCCGGCCAGGAGGTCTGCCCGGCGCCGGCGCGCATGAAAGCCTTGCGCGAGTTACTCGATGAAGGGCTCGACCCCAGCGCCACCGGCCTGATCAAAACCGATGGCAGTCGCGCCTTGAGCATTGCCGAACTGGGCGCGGCCACCTCGCAGTTGCAGCAGGACTGGGCGGTGGACGATGAGATCGTCGAGATCTTCCTTGAAGAAGCGGTGGATATCCTCGACAGCGCCGGGCAGTCCCTCAAGCGCTGGCTGCTGGACCCCGACGGCGTGGCGCCGCTGTCGTCCCTGCAACGCGACCTGCACACCCTGCGCGGCGGTGCGCGCATGGCCGAAATCGGCCCGGTGGGCGATCTGGCCCAAGAGTTGGAAAGCCTTTACGAAGGCCTGGTGGACCGGCGCTACAACTACTCCGTTGAAATGGCGCAAGTGTTGATGGACAGCCATGAACACCTGGCCTTGCAACTGGAGCAGTTGCAAGAGCAGCAACCCTTGAGTGATTCCAGCGCCCTGATTGGCCGCTTGCGCGAGGTGCGCCAGAACGCCGCGCCGGTGGCGCTGCCCACACCGCCCGATGCACAGGGCGGCGGCAGTGATCCGGAGCTGCTGGACATCTTTCTGGAGGAAGCGGCCGACATCCTCGACAGCTCCGGCGCCGCACTGTCGCGCTGGCAGGCCGAGCCCCAGGGCCGCCAGGAAGTCGAGACTCTGCTGCGCGACCTGCACACCCTCAAGGGCGGCGCGCGGATGGTCGAGATTGGCCCGATTGGCGACCTGGCCCACGAACTGGAGTTTCTCTACGAAGGCCTGTCGGCGGGCTTGCTGGCGCCCACCAGCGAGCTGTTTGCGCTGCTGCAGGGCTGCCATGACCGCCTGGCGCAGATGGTCGAGGCAGTGGCGGCGGGGTTGCCGGTCGGTTCGGTGGAGCGCCTGATCGAGCGCATCAAAAGCCTGGTCCAGCCCAGCGAAGACCAGGCCGCACCGGTCGCCATGGCCGCCAGCAAACCCGAAGCCCCGGCCGCTAGCGAGCCGGGCGCGGACATGGTGAAAATCTCTGCCGAGCTGCTGGATGACCTGGTCAACCTCGCCGGCGAAACCTCGATTTTCCGTGGGCGCATCGAGCAGCAGGTCAACGACGCCCGCGCCGCCCTCAGTGAGGTGGAAACCACCATCGAGCGCATGCGTGACCAACTGCGCCGCCTCGATACCGAGACCCAGGGCCGTATCCTCAGCCGCCAGCACGCCGAGACCGAGCGCCTGGGCTACGAAGAATTCGATCCACTGGAAATGGATCGCCATTCCCAGTTGCAACAGCTGTCCCGCGCGTTGTCCGAGTCGGCCTCGGACCTTTTGGACCTCAAGGAAACCCTCGACCAGCGTAACCAGGACGCGCAGAACCTGTTGCAGCAACAGGCGCGGATCAACACCGAGCTGCAAGAAGGCCTGATGCGCACGCGCATGGTGCCGTTCGAGCGCATGCTGCCGCGCCTCAAGCGTATCGTGCGGCAAGTGGCCGGCGAGCTGGGCAAGGACGTGGAATTCGTGGTCGGCAATGCCGAGGGCGAGATGGACCGCAACGTGCTGGAGCGCATGGCCGCGCCCCTGGAGCATATGCTGCGCAACGCCGTCGACCATGGCCTGGAATCGCGGGATGCACGGCTGTTGGCGGGCAAGCCGCAGAAGGGCCGGATCACCCTGGACCTGAGCCACGAAGGTGGCGACATCATCTTCGACATGCGCGACGACGGCGCTGGCGTGCCGCTGGATGCGGTGCGGCGCAAGGCGATCAAGCGTGGCCTGCTGGACCCGGAGATGGAGATCAGCGATCGCGATGTGTTGCAGTTCATCTTGCAGCCGGGGTTTTCTACCGCCGAAAAAATCACCCAGATTTCCGGGCGCGGCGTGGGCATGGACGTGGTGCATGAAGAAGTGCGCCAGCTCGGCGGGAGCATGGTGATCGACTCTACGCCGGGGCAGGGCGTGCATTTTCGCATTCGCCTGCCGTTCACCGTGTCGGTCAACCGGGCGTTGATGGTGCAGTGCGCGGAAGACCAGTACGCGATCCCGCTGAACACCATCCAGGGCCTGGTGCGCGTGTTGCCCAATGAGCTGGAAGGGCACTACCAACTGGACCCGCCGGTGTATCAATACGCCGGCCAGCGCTATGAGCTGTATTACCTGGGCGAGCTGCTGCACACCGTGGCCCGGCCCAAGCTGCTGGGGCAAAGCCAGCCGCTGCCGGTGCTGCTGATGCAATGCAACGAGCGATATATTGCGGTGCAGGTGGACGACATGGCCGGCACCCGGGAAATCGTGGTCAAGGGCCTGGGCCCGCAGTTTGCGGCGGTGCAGGGGCTGTCCGGGGCGACCATCCTCGGCGATGGCCGGGTGGTGTTGATCATCGACCTGCTGGCACATATCCGCGCCCTGGCCCCGGCCTTGCCGGCCCAGGCGGCGGACACGGCATTGGCGGTCAACGAGCCGCAGAAAAAACAGCGATTGCTGGTGCTGGTGGTAGACGACTCAGTGACCGTACGCAAAGTCACCAGCCGCCTGCTCGAGCGCAACGGCATGAACGTACTGACTGCCAAGGACGGCATCGACGCCATCGCCCTGCTCGAAGAACACACCCCGGACCTGATGTTGCTGGACATCGAAATGCCGCGCATGGATGGCTTTGAAGTGGCGATCCAGGTGCGCAACGACCCACGGCTCGCGCGCCTGCCGATCATCATGATCACCTCGCGCACCGGCCAGAAACACCGCGATCGGGCCATGGCGATTGGCGTCAACGACTACCTTGGCAAGCCCTATCAAGAGTCGGTGTTGCTCGAAAGCATCGCCTACTGGAGCCCGAAACATGCTTGACCACCGCACCAGCCAACTCACCGGCTTGCTGCTGCCCCTGGCCGACCGCCACCTGCTGCTGCCCAACGTAGCGGTGGCCGAGCTGATCGACTTCCAGCGCGGCGAACCGGCCAGCGACGCTCCGCCGTGGTACCTGCGGCAAGTGACCTGGCGCGACCAGCAACTGCCCCTGATCAGCTTCGAAGCGGCCTGCGGTGGTACCAGCGTTGTCAGCGAACGCGCACGGATCGTCGTGCTCAACGCCCTCGGCGGGCGCCCGACCTTGAAGTTCATCGCGCTAGTGATCCAGGGCATTCCCCGCTCGTACAAGCTCGACAGCCAGTTGAGCTACGTGGACGTACCCCTATCACCGCTGGAACTGGCGGCGGTACAGGTCGGCGAGCATGTGGCGAAAGTGCCGGATCTGATGGGGTTGGAAGCGCTGCTGGTCGAGGCTGGGTTGGCGTGAACAACCGTTTTCAGCACCTCTGAAGACCCAATGTGGGAGCTGGCTTGTGTGGGAGCTGGCTTGCCTGCGATAGCATCACCTCGGTTTAACTGACACACCGAAGCGTCTGCATCGCAGGCAAGCCAGCTCCCACATTGGATTGCGCTTGGCGCCAAACCTTACTTAATCTGCGCAAAACGCTCAATGACCGGTTGTTCACGGTGCTCTGCTTGCCAAAGATCGTAGGTACTTTGCATCGACAACCATAACCGCGCTTTGCTGATGCCTGCCCGCTCCAACCTCACGGCAAGGTCTGGGCTGACTGGCGCGTGACCATGCAGGATCCTGGAGAATGTTTCCCTGGCAAAGCCGAGCCGCCGGGCCATGTCGGTAATGGTGATGCCCAAGCTGGGCATCACATCCTCAAGCAGGATTTCGCCGGGATGTGGCGGGTTGTGCATACCCATGTACGTGCCCCTGTTCAATGGTAGTCAAGGTAATCAACCAGTTCGACGTGATCATCAAGCATACGAAAAATGATGCGCCAGTTACCGCTAATGCTGACGGAGCAGTAGTCGAGCAGATCGCCTTTGAGTCGATGAAAACGCCATCCTGGGAGATTCAATTCGCCCGGGTGTCCTGCGCTATCCAGAATCAGCAGCACACGACGCAAGCGTTTCGCGTGACCCGCGTTGATGCCTTTGGTTGATCCTGTTTCATAATGTTCTGCTGGTGAGATGATTCAAATTCCAAAGGCTAGAGAGGTGCCATCCGAGCAACAACCCTAAAAATCTGTAGGAATGATCATGCGGCATGATGCCTTCAGATTTTTCCCGCACATTTTCGCGCCGCCCATGAACTTGTCGCTCGCCGCCTGCGCGCCTAGGCTTGGTCGGTCATCGCAAAAAACGGTGACACGGACGTGCAAGTCCGGTTACATATCGGCGCACCAACGCCCATAGCCTTTCAACGGGCGTTTTTTATGCCTGCTGTGTTTGTTATGGCGGCTGTGCGTGGGAGACCTTCGGGTCTGCCGGGGTCCGATATGCCCGGTCTTGCACACCTGCGCACAGCTGCCACCCGATTTGCGTGCAAGCAAGCGGTGTCAGTCTCCTTCACATATCGGAGATGTTCACCATGATCAAACCCACCCCCAACCGACCTACCTCATCCAGTATCTTCACCGTCAACCCACACCAGAACACCGAAACCCTGCTGGTCAACGCCAGTGAAACCCTCGCGTCCCTCAACGCCCTGACCTGCGGCCTGGCCTTTGAGCTGAACGGCGCCCAGCGCGGCGTGCTCCTGGCCATCCAACAAATGACCGAACTGGGCCAACTGCTGGTCGAGCGTGCGCTGGAGCAAATATCGCCTGCGGTCGTTGCGTAAAACTTGATCAGTCCCAGAAAGGGACCGTTCGTTCCCTTTTTGGGACTGATGCCTGCTCGGGTAAAGCCCCACGTAAACCCGCCGATAACCCAAGGAGTCTTTCGGTGGAAGCAACAACACAATGTGGCTATTTGACGTATTTGCCTGGCTGTACAACCTCACCCCGTTTACCGGTGCTTTGCTGTTGTGGTTCCTGGTGTTGGTGTTCACTGCCAGCGCGACGATGAGTTTTCCGACACGGCGCGGCAAGCTCGCTGGCTTCGGGATTTCGGTGGTGGGCGCGGTGTTTATCTTGGGGTACCTGGAAACCCTCGTGCTCAACGCCACAGGCAAAGAAATCAAGGGTGTTGTGATCAACCTGGTGGTCATGAGCCTCGGCGGTTTGGGCTCGTGCTTGCTTGGGGTGGCCATTTCGAAAAGGCCGAGCAAGGCCGAGATTGAACAGACCCGCACCAGCATTCGTGGCTGGGGCCTGGCGGTCTTTGAATACCTGTTCGTGTTTATCCTGATGTGTTCACTGGTGCTGACTGTTTTCTGCCTGCCCTTGTGGCGCCTGGATTGGCCCGTGGTGTCGGGGCATCAAGTCACCGGCCTGTTGCTGGCTTTCCTGGGCGCGGCTTCAGGCTGTGCGATCGTCTCCTATCTGCGTCGGTTGATGAAGTGGGAGCAATGGGGCGTGGCCGTGTTGTTTGGGCTGCTGCTGTTTCTGCTGCCCGTGTACGTGCAGGCGATTTGGGGGCTGGTGAGCTGGAGCCTGGCGGCGGTGCTGGGGTTTCATGGCGTGGCGGGCATTGGCTTGGGCTGGACGGTGTGGCGCCAGCGCATGGAATGGCGGCGCTCCTGACCATTACTCCAACCGTAACAATCCGCCGTCGAGCTTGATTGATACCCCCCCGATTCACTCCTATGGTGAGCCCCACGACAGCGAACCCGTGGAGCGATCATGACAACAACAATAACCCCCGACTCGCGCTGGACGCGGCGCCGCGACGAGAAGCAGCGGCGGCTCGGGCTGGTCCAGGCGTTTGCCGACGGGGCCGTGCTGCCCAGCGACAGGATCGTCGAGGCCCTGCAAGCCCTGATCCTGCCCGGCGACCGCGTGGTGCTGGAAGGCAATAACCAGAAGCAGGCCGACTTTCTCTCGCGCTCCCTGGCCAAGGCCGACCCGGCCGTGCTCCACGATTTGCACATGATCATGCCCAGCGTCGGGCGCTCCGAGCACCTGGACCTGTTTGAAAAGGGCATCGCCCGCAAGCTCGATTTCTCGTTTGCCGGCACCCAATCCCTGCGCATCAGCCAGCTGCTTGAAGACGGCCTGCTGGAAGTCGGCGCGATCCACACCTACATCGAACTCTATGCGCGACTGGTCGTAGACCTGATCCCCAACGTGGTGCTGTCCGCAGGCTTCATGGCCGACCGCGCCGGCAATATCTACACCGGCCCCAGCACCGAAGACACCCCGGCGCTGATCGAGCCGGCGGCGTTCAGCGATGGCATCGTCATCGTGCAGGTCAACCAATTGGTGGACGACGTCAGCGACTTGCCCCGCGTGGACATCCCGGCCAGTTGGGTGGATTTCGTGGTGGTGGCCGACAAGCCCTTCTATATCGAACCGCTATTCACCCGCGACCCCCGGCATATCAAGCCGGTGCATGTGCTGATGGCGATGATGGCGATCCGTGGCATCTACGAAAAACACAACGTGCAGTCGCTGAACCATGGCATTGGTTTCAATACCGCCGCCATTGAACTGATCCTGCCGACCTACGGTGAGTCCCTGGGCCTTAAAGGCAAGATCTGCCGCAACTGGACCCTCAACCCGCACCCCACGTTGATCCCCGCCATCGAAAGCGGCTGGGTTGAAAGCGTGCATTGCTTCGGCACCGAACTGGGCATGGAAAACTACATCGCCGCGCGCCCGGATGTGTTCTTCACCGGCCGCGACGGCTCGTTGCGCTCCAACCGGATGTTCTGCCAACTGGCGGGGCAATACGCGGTGGACCTGTTTATCGGCGCCACTTTGCAGGTGGATGGTGACGGCCATTCGTCCACTGTGACCCGAGGCCGGCTCGCCGGGTTTGGCGGCGCGCCGAACATGGGCCACGACCCACGCGGGCGCCGCCACGGCACCCCGGCCTGGCTCGATATGCGCCACGACGATGCCCCCGAAGCCTTGCTGGAGCGCGGCAAAAAGCTGGTGGTGCAGATGGTCGAGACCTTCCAGGAGGGCGGCAAACCGACCTTCGTCGACACCCTCGACGCGGTGGAAGTGGCGCGCAAAAGCGGCATGCCCCTGGCGCCGATCATGATCTACGGCGACGACGTGACCCACTTGCTCACCGAAGAAGGCATCGCCTACCTGTACAAGGCGCGCTCCCTGGAAGAGCGCCAGGCGATGATCGCGGCGGTCGCCGGGGTGACCGCCATCGGCCTGCGCCACAACCCCAAGGACACCGCGCGCATGCGCCGCGAAGGCCTGATCGCCTTGCCCGAAGACCTCGGCATCCGCCGCACCGACGCCACCCGCGAACTGCTGGCGGCCAAAAGCGTGGCCGACCTGGTGGACTGGTCCGGTGGCCTGTACAACCCGCCCGCCAAGTTCAGGAGCTGGTAAATGCACGCACTCAAACTGCACACACTGACCCTGGCCGAGCAACTGGCGGACCTGGCGGTCGATGCACTGATCGACGAAGCGGACCTGTCGCCCAAGCCGGCGCTGGTGGATCGGCGTGGCAATGGCGCCCATCACGATTTGCACCTGGGCCTGATGCACGCGTCGGCGCTGTCCTTGTGGCCGGCCTTCAAGGAAATGGCCGAAGCGGCGATTGCCCTGGGCGAGATCGGCCTGCCGCTGCGCGAAGCCCTCGGCCGGATCGGCCGCGAAGGCGAACAGGCGATGCTCGCCACCACCCAGGGCGTGAATACCCACCGTGGCGCGATCTGGGCCCTTGGCCTGCTGGTGGCCGCCGCCGCGCTGGCACCTACCTCGCGCACGGCCAATGCGCTGACTTTAAGGGCTGCGCGCCTGGCCCTGCTCCATGACCGTTATGCACCGCAACCGCTGAGCCATGGCGCGCAAGTCGCGCAGCGCTATGGCGTACGTGGCGCCCGCGAAGAAGCGCAACTGGGCTTCCCCGCAGTGCTGCAACGGGGCCTGCCGCAACTGCACGCAAGCCGTTTGCAACAACACGGCGAGCAGAACGCGCGCCTCGATGCGCTGCTGGCGATCATGACCCAACTGGCCGACACCTGCGTGCTCTACCGCGCCGGCACCGATGGCTTGCAGGCGATGCAACGGGGCGCCCAGGCCGTGCTGGATGCGGGCGGCAGCGCGAGCCTGGCCGGGCGGCGTCGCCTCAATGAGCTGGACCAGCAACTGCTGGCCCTGAATGCCTCCCCCGGTGGCGCCGCCGACCTGTTGGCCGCCTGCCTGTTTATCGACCGCATCGAGTCTTGCGACGGAGCGTTTTGATGGAAACCCTATCCTTTGAATTCCCCGCCGGGCAGCCGCCCAAAGGCCGCGCGCTGGTGGGCTGCGTCGGTTCCGGCGACCTTGAAGTGCTGCTGGAACCGGGCACGGCGGGCACCTTGAGCATCCAGGTGCAAACCTC
Source organism: Pseudomonas sp. WMBT8 (assembly GCF_050916005.1). NCBI lineage: Bacteria > Pseudomonadati > Pseudomonadota > Gammaproteobacteria > Pseudomonadales > Pseudomonadaceae > Pseudomonas > Pseudomonas sp. WMBT8. The sequence continues at coordinate 5,693,704 of NZ_CP188096.1, read as the reverse complement.
GGTCAACGGCGCCGAGCAGCGTTGGCAGCACCTGTTCCAGCGGATTTTCCAGGAGCAGACCCCACCGGCGCTGAACATTCAGATCCACGATTTTGGCGCCACCCCCGGCGTGGTGCGTTTGCGCCTGGAGCAAGGTTTCGAGGAGCTTGGCCATGACTGATTTACTCAACCGGCACAGCTTCGTCGAACTCGGCGCCCGCCAGCGGGCCAAGGCCTTGCTCGATGCCGGCAGCTACCGTGAATTGATCGACCCGTTCCAGCGCGTGATGTCGCCGTGGTTGAGCCGCCAGGGCGTGGTGCCGCAGGCTGACGACGGGGTGGTGATCGCCAAGGGCACCCTCGATGGCGTGCCGCTGGTGATCGCCGCCATCGAAGGCAACTTCCAGGGCGGCAGCCTCGGTGAAGTGGGCGGCGCGAAAATCGCCGGTGCCCTGGAGCTGGCCGCCGAGGACAACCGCAACGGCATCCCGACGCGTGCGGTGCTGTTGCTGGAAACCGGCGGCGTGCGCCTGCAGGAGGCCAACCTCGGGCTGGCGGCGATTGCCGATATCCACGCGGCGATTGTCGACCTGCGCCAGTACCAACCGGTGATCGGCGTAGTGGCCGGCAGCGTTGGCTGTTTTGGCGGCATGTCCATTGCCGCGGGCCTGTGCAGCTACCTGGTGGTGACCCGTGAAGCGCGCCTGGGCTTGAACGGCCCGCAAGTGATCGAACAGGAAGCCGGCCTTGAAGAATACGACTCCCGTGACCGGCCCTTCATCTGGAGCCTGACCGGCGGCGAGCAGCGCTTCAACAGCGGCCTGGCCGACCGTTATGTGGCGGACGATGTGGCGCAGATCCGCCAGCAGATCAGCGAACTGTTGCAGCAAGGTTTGCCGGCCTCGCAACGCAGCCGCCAGGCCGACTATTACCTGGCGCGCCTGGCTGCGCTGGACGCCGAACCGCAGATCGAGCCGGCCACGGTTCGTGACCTGTATCAGGGAGAACGCTCATGAGAGGCTTGCACTGGTTCAACGCATTGCGCGCGGATGCGGCGCCGGTGGCGGGTTTGCCGGCTTCGTTGAAAGTTGCTGATGGCGTGCTCGGCGAGCAGGCCGTGCGGTTTATCGCGGTGGTGCCCGATGCTGCCAACCGCTTCCCCCGCGCCCGCCAAGGTGAGGTTGGGTTGCTGGAAGGCTGGGGCCTGGCCAAGGCGGTGGATGAAGCCATCGCCCGCGGCGATCAACGCGCGATTGTGGCCATTGTCGACGTGCCGAGCCAGGCCTACGGCCGTCGCGAAGAAGCCCTGGGCATTCATCAGGCCCTGGCGGCGGCGGCGGACAGTTATGCCCGCGCCCGTTTGGCCGGGCACCCGGTGATCGGGTTGCTGGTGGGCAAGGCCATGTCCGGGGCGTTTCTCGCCCATGGCTACCAGGCCAACCGCCTGATTGCCCTGCGCGACCCTGGGGTGATGGTCCACGCCATGGGCAAGGCCTCGGCGGCGCGGGTCACCTTGCGCAGCGTCGAAGAGCTTGAGGCCCTGGCCGCCAGCGTGCCGCCCATGGCCTATGACATCGACAGCTATGCCAGCCTTGGCTTGCTCTGGGAAACCCTCACGGTCAGCCAGATCGAACAACCGACCGCCGACGACCTGGCGCGGGTCAGGGATTGCCTGGTGCAGGCGATCAAGGATGTGCAGAACAGCGGCGTGCGCGATTTACGCGGGCGCCTGGGCGCCGTCAACCGTGCCGCGTCCAGCCATGTACGCCAGCTGTTGCGGGAGCAATGGTGAACGCCCACGACTTGCTCTGGGGCATGGCCCCGGCGCACGTGCCCGCTGACGCACCGGCCTGGGTACTGGCGGTGATCGGGGCGGGGCAGCCGGTGGTGGTGCGCCGGGCGCTGGCCGAACCGGGCTATGTGGCGGTGGGTGTGCGTGGACGTTTGCGTGAGCAGCGCTTTGCAGCCGTGATGCCCGTGGCGGCTGTGCAACGGCGAGTGACACCCGAGGCCCTGTGCGGGGTGATCTCGCCGCGGGATTTACCGGCGTTGCGTGCCCTCGACCAACTGCGGCCGGTACTGGCGCAAGAGGTGTGGGGTGTGACGGGCAGCGCGGGTTTCGAGTTGGCCACGGGCATTGAGGCACTGCATGCCCAGAGCGATCTGGATTTGCTGCTGCGCGCGCCCGAGCGGCTTGATCGCGGTGATGCCGAGGCGCTGCTGGCGATTCTGGACACCGCACCGTGTGCCGTGGACCTGCAATTGCAAACCCCTTATGGCGCGGTGGCCTTGCGCGAATGGGCCGGCCCATCGCTGCGGGTGCTGCTGAAAAACGCCAGCGGTGCGCATCTGGTGATCGACCCTTGGCAGGCCGTGGCATGAGCAGCCTCCTGGTGTTTCCGGGGCAGGGTGCCCAACGCCCGGGCATGCTCCAGCAATTGCCTGCCAACGTCCTCGATGAAGCCAGCGATACCTTGGGACAAGAGGTGCGCCAGCTCGATTCGGCGCAGGCCCTGGCCAGCACCCGCGCCGTGCAACTGTGCCTGCTGATCGCCGGCGTGGCCCATGCCCGTGAGTTGCAACACACACCGGACTATGTGGCGGGCCTGTCCATCGGCGCTTATCCGGCGGCAGTGATCGCCGGGGCCCTGGCGTTTGCCGATGCGCTGCGGCTGGTCAGCCTGCGCGGTGAACTGATGCAGCACGCTTATCCACAGGGCTACGGCATGACAGCGCTGATCGGCCTGGAGTTATCCACCGTCGAAAGCGTGCTCGCCGAGGTCCACAGCGCGCAAACCCCGGTGTACCTGGCCAATATCAATGCCGATAACCAGTGCGTGATCGCCGGCAGCGATGCCGCCATGCAACGGGTGGCCAACCGCGTCAAAGGCCAGGGCGTGGCCAAGCGCCTGGCCGTCAGCGTGCCGTCCCATTGCGCCCTGCTGGAGCAACCGGCCCAGGCCCTCGCTGAAGCGTTTGCCAAGGTCGCGCTCAAGGCGCCGGCCATCACTTACCTGAGCAGCAGCCGGGCGCGGCCGATCCGCGATCCTGCGCAGTTGCGCGACGACCTGGCGTTCAACATGTGCCGCCTCGTCGATTGGCGCGGCACCGTGCAAAGCGCCTATGAGCGCGGCGTGCGCCTGCACATCGAGCTGCCTCCGGGCACAGTCCTCACCGGCCTTGCGCGGCGGGTGTTTGAGCAAGGCACCGTGATTGCCTTCGAAGGTGCGCGCCTGGACACCTTGCAGGCCTTGCTGGAACAGGAGGGCCGCCACCACCGATAAAGCGTGAGCTTGGCTTTCGAAGCACAAAAACAACAATTTCGATCAAGCATCAAGAGGACTACCAGCATGATTATTTACGGTGTGGCGTTTCTGGCCCTGTGTACCCTGGCGGGCCTGTTCGTCGGCGAGCTATTGGGCAAATGGATGGGCATCCCGGCCAACGTCGGCGGGGTGGGGATCGCGATGTTGCTGCTGATCGGCCTGGGCAGTTACCTCGCCAAGCGTGGCCTGTTTACCGGCAAATCCGAGCAGGGCGTGAGCTTCTGGGCGGCGGTGTACATTCCCATTGTGGTGGCCATGGCGGCCCAGCAAAACGTGTATGGCGCGATCAGTGGCGGCCCGATGGCGATCCTCGCCGGCACCAGCGCGGTGGTTGTGGCATTTGCCCTGGTGCCGGTGCTGGTGCGCATCGGCAAGCGTGAGCCGGAAGCGGTTGTCACTCCCAAGTCGGCAGGGTGAGCGCCATGTACGAATCCTTGATGAAAGTCATCACCGGCTACGGCCTGATCAGCGGTTTTGCGGTGATCGGCCTGACCATGTGGGTGTCCTACTGGATCAGCGACACCTTCACCAAAGGCCGCCTGCATGGTTCGGCCATCGCGATCCTGCTGGGGCTGGTGCTGTCCTATGTGGGTGGTGCGTTTACCGGCGGGGCCAAGGGCGTGGTGGATATCCCGTTGTTGTCGGGTATCGGCCTGCTGGGCGGGGCGATGCTGCGGGACTTTGCCATCGTGGCCACCGCGTTTGGGGTGAGCGTCGATGAGCTCAAGCGTGCTGGATATGTGGGGGTGCTGGCGTTGTTTGTCGGCGTTGGCTCGTCGTTTATCGCAGGCGTCGGAGTGGCCATGGCGTTTGGTTATACCGATGCGGTGAGCCTGACCACCATCGGCGCCGGGGCCGTGACCTACATCGTCGGGCCGGTGACCGGGGCGGCGATTGGCGCCAGTTCCGAGGTGATGGCGCTGTCCATCGCGGCGGGGTTGATCAAGGCCATTCTGGTGATGGTGATGACCCCGTTCGTCGCCCCGCTGATTGGCCTGAACAGCCCGCGCAGTGCGGTGATCTTCGGCGGGCTGATGGGCACCTCCAGCGGCGTGGCCGGTGGGTTGGCGGCGACTGATCCGAAGCTGGTGCCTTATGGCTGCCTGACGGCGGCGTTTTATACGGCGCTGGGGTGTTTGTTGGGGCCTTCGTTGTTGTTTTTGATCATGCGGGGGTTGGTGGGCTGATCGACCCTTTGTAGGATCCGGCTTGCCGGCGATGGCTGCCTTGGATGTGTCGCAAGGCGAATGGCCTCATCGCCGGCAAGTCGGCTCCTACAGGGGCAGTGTTCAACGTTGCCGATTGGCATACATCCGACACTCCGCCAACAACGCCAGCAAGTTCGGATCGCGCTCCTTGGCCTTCAAGAACACCACGCCAATGTGCTGCTGCAACCGGTAGCGTGGTTGCAGCGGGATCAGCTTGACCCGGTTCTCATACACCGCCGCGATCCTTCCCGGCAGCAGCGCATAGCCAACGCCCGAGCTGACCATGCTCAGCAGGGTAAAGATATCGTTGACCTGCATCGCCACCTTCGGCTCGAAGCCTGCCTGCTTGAACACCCGTGCGCCGTCCTGGTGGGTGGCGAAGCCTTGGGTCAGGGTGATGAAGGTGGCATCGCGCACCTGGGCCAGGTCGATTTCCTGTTCGCGATCCAGGGGCGAGTCGGCGGGGGTGGCGAGGAAGATATCGTCGCAAAACAGCTGGATCTGCGCGCAGTCCGGCTCGACGGCCTGGTCGTCGAGGGAGATCAGGATCGCGTCGACTTCCATGTTCTTGAGCTTGTACATCAGGTCGACGTTGGAGCCCAGGATCAGGTCGATATTGAGCTCGCTACGCCTGATTTTCAGGCCCATGATCAGTTGCGGCACGGTCTTGACCGTCAGCGAATACAGAGCGCCGAGCTTGAAACGCTCGGCGGAGAAACCGGCGGCTTCGCGGGTCAGGCGCACGCTGTCGACCACATCCTGTACCAGCTTCTGCGCGCGTTCTTCGAGGACGTAGGCGCTTTCCAGGGGGGTGAGGTTGCGCCCTTCGTGCTTGAACAGCGGGCAGCGCAGGGCGTTTTCCAGGGAGTGGATGGCCCGGTGCACGCTGACATTGCTGGTCTGCAACTCGGCGGCGGCACGGGCCAGGTTGCCGGTGCGCATGAAGGCCAGGAAGATTTCCAGTTTCTTGAGGGTAAATTCTTCGTCGATCAGCATGGCGATGACTCTTATTCGAATGCGTTCGATTGTGCCCTTAAAGCGCCGCAACCGTCATAACGGTCTTGCACTCTCGCCTGTCAGGCCTGAGCCTTATGGGGTAGATGCAGCAGTTTTGGAGGTTGGCAACACATGTATCACGGAGAACGATTCAACGCCTGGAGCCATTTGCTCGGCGCCGTGGCAGCCTTTATCGGCGCGGTGTGGATGCTGGTGGTGGCGAGCATGGACGGCAGCCCGTGGAAGATCGTCAGCGTGGCGATCTACGGTTTTACGCTGCTGGTGCTGTATAGCGCCTCGACGGTGTATCACAGCGTGCGCGGGCGCAAAAAAGAAATCATGCAGAAGGTCGACCACTTTTCGATCTATCTGCTGATTGCCGGCAGCTACACCCCGTTTTGCCTGGTGACCCTGAACGGGCCGTGGGGCTGGACGCTGTTCGGGATTGTCTGGGGGCTGGCGGTGATCGGGATCTTGCAGGAGATCAAGCCGCGTTCCGAGGCGCGCATTTTGTCGATTGTGATTTATGCGGTGATGGGCTGGATTGTGTTGGTGGCGGTCAAGCCGTTGATTGCCGCGCTGGGCATGGACGGGTTTATCTGGCTGGCGTCGGGTGGGGTGTTGTACACGGTGGGGATTATCTTCTTTGCCCTGGAACACCGTTTAAGGCACTCCCACGGGATCTGGCATCTGTTTGTGATTGGCGGCAGCCTGCTGCATTTTGTGGCGATCATGCGCTACGTGCTCTGACGCACCTCGGTAGGAGCCGGCTTGCCGGCGATGGAGTCAGCAAGGTTGGCACAAGACTTGATGGCCTCATCGCCGGCAAGCCGGCTCCTACAGGTTTAGAGGCGGTCTAGCTGCTCCTGGGCACGGCTGCCAAAGATCTCCAGCAGGCTCGCCAACATATGCGGCGGTGGCTCGTCGGCGCGGGTCAGGGCATATAGGGTGATGGGCAGCGGCGGGGCCAGGGGGCGGATGCAGGTGCTGTCGGTGGAGGCGCCCAGCGCGGTGAAAGGGTCGATCACCGCCAGGCCGGCGCCGGACTCCACCATGGCCCGGGCCAGGGAGTAGGTCTGCACCGAGATCCGCACGCGCGGCGGTGGTTCGACCGCTTCCAGATAGCTGTCGAGCCGCGCCGACAGCGGGTCGGCACTCGACAGGCCAATCAACGGCGTGCCCGCCAGGGCCATCAAGGGCAGGGGTTTGCCCAGTTCCGCCGCCGGCCAGAAACCCCGTGGCGCCAGGGCCACCAATACGCCGTGGGCCAATGCCTGGGCCTTGAGCCCCGGATGGTCCGGGGACTTGAGGGTCAGCGCCACATCCATCTCGCGCATCAACAGGTTTTGCACCAGCTCGCGGCTGTGGGCGCTGGACAGTTCGCAGGCGATGTCCGGGTAGCGTTGGGTCCACTCGCCAATCGCCGGCGGCAGCAGTGACAAGGCCAGGGCCGGCGTGGCGCCAATGCGCAAGCTTTGGCCGGGCGCGCGCCGCAGGTTCTGCGCCAGGCGCCGCACGCCTTGCAGGCTTTCGCTGACCTTATCGACTTCGCGCTCCAGGGCCAGGGCTTCCGGGGTGGGCTGCAGCTTGCCGCGTATGCGCAGGAACAGCGGGAAGCCCAGTTGCAGCTCGGCATGTTGCAGCACCTTGGTCACCGCCGGTTGCGAGACATGCAGCAACTGCGCGGCGGCACTGACCGAGCCGGTCTGGCGGATGGCCTGGAAGATTTCGATATGACGCAAGCGCATGACGAGTCCATAACCTTTGTTTATAGGTGGCCCATCTTTATTCATTGTCCGGCGCCTGTCACCTGCCCCTACCCTTGGACGCTCATTACAACGCTTGGGAATCGTTATGGCTGAGCAGGTTTGCATCATTGGCGGTGGGGTCATCGGTCTGGCGAGCGCCTATGCCCTGGTGCGCGCCGGCATGGACGTGACGGTGGTCGAGGCGCGCGACAGCCTGGGCAGCGAGACCAGCTTTGCCAATGGCGGCCAGTTGTCCTATCGCTACGTTGCGCCGCTGGCGGACAAAGGCGTGCCGTTGCAAGCCATTGGCTGGCTGCTGCGTGGTGATTCGCCATTGAAGCTGCGCCCGCGCCTGGACCCGGCGCAATGGCGTTGGATGGCCTCCTTCCTTGGCGCCTGCCGGGCATCGGTCAACAAGCGCAACGCCGGGCACTTGCTGCGCCTGGCCACCCTGAGCCAGGGCACCTTGCAGCAATGGCGCGAAGAAGACGGGCTGGACGGCTTCGACTGGAAACGGAACGGCAAGCTGGTGACATTTCGCAGCCATCACACCTTCGAGCACGCTCGCAACAAGGTGCTCGATTGCCTGCAACAGCAAGTGCTGTCGGCGGCCGATTGCACGCGGCTGGAGCCGACCCTGGGGGCCAGGGATTTTGTCGGAGGTATCTACACGCCCAATGAAGAAGTGGCGGACTGTCATGGCTTCTGCCAGCAGTTGGCGGCGCGCCTGCAAGCGTCGGGCCGGTGCCGGTTTGTGCTGGGGCGCAAGGTCACGGGCATCCGCCATGCCAACGGCACCGTACAGGCGATTGAGTTGGGTGACGAGGTGATGCCGGTGCAGCACCTGGTGCTGGCGGCGGGAGTACGCAGCCCCGAGTTGGCCTTGCCGGGCATCGCATTGCCGCTGTACCCGCTCAAGGGCTATAGCCTGAGTGTGCCGATTGGCGCACAGCACGCCGCGCCGAACATCAGCATCACCGACTATGACCGCAAGATCGTCTACGCACGGATCGGTGAGCAACTGCGGGTGGCTGCGATGGTCGACATCGTCGGCTTCGATAAGGGCCTTGAGCCCAAGCGCCTGGCCCTGATCAAGCGCCAGGCCAGTGAGACGTTCCCTTTGGCCGGCGATTACAGCCAGGCCATCGAATGGGCCGGCATGCGCCCGGCCACCCCCAGCGGCGTGCCGCTGATTGGCGCCAGCGTGTACCGCAACCTGTGGCTCAACCTCGGCCACGGCGCCCTGGGTTTCACCCTGGCCTGCGGCAGCGGCCAGGTGTTGGCCGAACTGATCGGCCAGCACACTCCTTCCATTGATATGCAGGGCCTCGCGCCCCGCGCCGCATAGGACAGCGCAATGACCATCACCCGGATCAACAGCAATAGTCGCCTGTCGGGCGCCGTGACTTTCCAGGACCTGGTCTTCCTCTCCGGCCAGGTGCCGGGCGACGGCCAGGACGTCAGTACCCAGACCCACGAGGTGCTGGCCAAGATTGATGCGCTGCTGGCTGAAGCCGGCAGCGACAAGGATCATCTGCTCAACGCGACTATCTACTTGAAAAACATTCAGGAGGATTTTGCGCCGATGAATGATGTCTGGTGCGCCTGGCTCACGCCCGGCCAGGCACCGACCCGTACCACCCTGCAGGCGGAACTGGCACGCCCCAGTGTGCTGGTGGAAATCAGCGTCATCGCTGTACGCCGCCCATAACAAGAAAACCAACGGAGAATAACAATGCAAAAAATCACGTTGATCGGCACGGCCCTCGGGCTGTTACTGGCGGCCCAGGCCCAGGCCAATGAAGCGCCGCTGGTGGGCACCCTGGCCAAGGTCGCGAATGCCCAGAGCATCACCCTGGGCTATCGCGATGCGTCGGTGCCGTTTTCCTATGTCGGCGACCACACCGGCAAACCCATGGGTTACTCGGTGGACCTGGCGAGCAAGATTGTCGAGCGCATCCAACAGAAGATCGGCGTGCGCCAGCTCAACGTGAAGTACAACCTGGTCACCTCCCAGACCCGTATTCCGTTGGTGATCAACGGCACCGTCGACCTGGAGTGCGGCTCCACCGGGGTGACGGCCGAGCGGCAGAAGCAGGTGGCGTTTTCCTATGGCTTTATCTACGTCAAGGGCCAGTTGCTCACTGCCAACGACAGCGGTATCCAGCGCTTCGCCGACCTGCGCGGCAAGAACGTGGTGACCACTGCCGGCACCACCAACGAGCGGTTCCTCAAGAGCTACAACCACGAGCACAAGCTGGATATGTCGGTGATCAGCGCCAAGGATCACGGCGAGGCGTTCCAGATGTTGCAATCGGGCCGGGCCGTGGCGTTCTACATGGACGATGCGTTGCTCTACGGCGAGCGTGCCAAGGCCAAGGACCCGCACAAGTGGGTGGTGGTGGGCGAGGAGCAGTCGCGGGAAATCTACAGCTGCATGGTGCGCAAGGACGACCCGCAGTTTCTGGCGGTGGTCAACGAAACGTTGGGCGAGCTGTACAGCTCGGGGGAAATCAACGGGATCTACCAGCGCTGGTTTGAACAGCCGATCCCGCCGAAGGGCTTGAACCTGGAGTTCCCCATGACCAGCGAGCTGAAGGCGATCATTGCCAAGCCGGTGAGTGATCCGGTGGAATAAAACACCCAGCCTGTAGGCGCCGGCTTGCCGGCGATGAGGCCCGCAAGTCTTGCGCAGGCCTTGATGCCGCCATCGCAGGCAAGCCAGCTCCTACAGTTTGATTGGGTTTGCAACGTGGGGTTAGAAGTCGCCCCATAGCTGTTGTGCGACGGCCAGCGCAACTACGGGCGCCGTCTCGGTGCGCAACACCCGCGGCCCCAGCCGTGCGGCGTGGAAGCCAGCGCCTTGCGCGGTCTGGACTTCACCATCGGTCAAGCCACCCTCCGGCCCGATCAAAAACGCCAGGCTCGATGGCTTGGCATGGCTCACCAGCGGCTCGGCCACCGGGTGCAGCACCAGCTTCAAATCCGCCTCGGCCTGTTTCAACCAATCGGCCAGCAACAGCGGTGGGTGAATCACCGGCACCGTAGAGCGGCCGCATTGCTCACAGGCGCTGATTGCGACCTGGCGCCAGTGCAGCAGGCGTTTGTCGGCACGTTCGTCCTTGAGGCGCACTTCGCAGCGCTCGCTGAAGATCGGCGTGATGGCATTGACCCCAAGCTCGGTGGCTTTCTGGATGGCCCAGTCCATGCGCTCGCCACGGGACAGGCCCTGGCCCAGATGAATGTGCAGTGGCGACTCGACCTGGCCGGCGAAGGCTTCGGTCAGTTGCACCGTCACGCGTTTTTTCCCGACTTCCAGCAGGCTGCCGCGAAATTCCTGGCCAGAGCCGTCGAACAGTTGCACGGCATCGCCTTCGTTCATGCGCAGCACACGGCTGATGTAGTGCGCCTGGGCTTCGGGCAATTCGTGGTCGCCAAGGCTTAGCGGGGTATCGGTGAAAAAACGCGACAGTCTCATTTCTGTTCTCTGCAAATAATGTGTGTGTTGCTATGCAGCGGGAGCGACGGCGTACTGTAGGAGCCGGCTTGCCGGCGATGGAGGTCAACGATAACGAGGGGGCCTGGATGAACGCGGCGCTCTCACGTTTTTCGCCGGCAAGCCAGCTCCTACAGGGGGCTGAGGGTTAGCCGGGGTCGCGAAAGCCTGGGTGGAAGTCCTTGGGCACGGCCACGCTGACTTTGCTATTGGTGGCGATATCAATGCCCTCGGTGGCCACTTCGGCGAGGAAGTCGATCTGCTCCGGGGTAATCACATACGGCGGCAGGAAATACACCACGCTGCCTAGCGGGCGCAGCAGCGCGCCGCGTTCCAGGGCATGCTCGAACACTTTCAGGCCGCGCCGTTCCTGCCAGGGGTAGGCGGTCTTGGTAGCCTTGTCCTGCACCATCTCGATGGCCAGCACCATGCCAGTCTGGCGCACTTCCGAGACATGGGGGTGGTCTACCAGGTGCGCGGTGGCGGTGGCCATGCGCTGGGCCAGGGCCTTGTTGTTCTCGATGACGTTGTCTTCTTCGAAGATATCCAGGGTCGCCAGGGCTGCCGCACAGGCCAGCGGGTTGCCGGTGTAGCTGTGGGAGTGCAGGAAGGCGCGCAGGGTCGGATAGTCGTCGTAGAAGGCGCTGTACACATCTTCGGTGGTGACCACGGCGGCCAGGGGCAGGTAGCCGCCGGTCAGGGCCTTGGACAGGCACAGGAAATCCGGGCGGATGCCCGCCTGCTCGCAGGCAAACATGCTGCCGGTGCGGCCGAAACCCACGGCGATTTCGTCGTGGATCAGGTGCACGCCATAACGGTCGCAGGCTTCGCGCAGCAGCTTGAGGTATACCGGGTGGTACATGCGCATGCCACCGGCGCCCTGGATCAGTGGTTCGACGATCACGGCGGCGACGCTGTCGTGGTTGTCCGCCAGGGTCTGTTCCATGGCCTGGAACATATTGCGCGAGTGTTCTTCCCAACTCATGCCTGCGGGGCGCAGGTAGCAGTCCGGGCTGGGCACCTTGATGGTGTCCAGCAGCAGCGCCTTGTAGGTCTCGGTGAACAGCGGCACATCACCGACCGACATCGCGGCGATGGTTTCGCCGTGGTAGCTGTTGGTCAGGGTGACAAAGCGCTTTTTGTTCGGCTGGCCGCGGTTGAGCCAATAGTGAAAGCTCATCTTCAGCGCGACTTCGATGCACGACGAGCCATTGTCGGCGTAGAAGCAGCGGGTCAGGCCTTCGGGGGTGATCTTGACCAGACGCTCGGACAGCTCGATCACCGGCTGGTGGCTGAAGCCGGCGAGGATCACGTGCTCCAGTTGGTCCACCTGATCCTTGATGCGCTGGTTGATACGCGGGTTGGCGTGGCCGAACACGTTGACCCACCACGAGCTGACGGCATCGAGGTAGCGCTTGCCTTCGAAGTCTTCCAGCCATACGCCTTCACCGCGCTTGATCGGCACCAGCGGCAGTTGCTGGTGGTCTTTCATCTGGGTGCAGGGATGCCACAGCACCGCCAGATCGCGTTGCATCCACTGGTTGTTCAAGCCCATCTTTTAGTCTCCTCGAAGCGCTGCCGTGACCCGCGCAGGCAAAACAATCGCGCAAGCCTATGCAATGGTGGGCTGTGTCACAACCCATGAACGGTGAATTGGCAGTAAATGCAGGACGGTCTGTCACGTTTGTGCTCAATAGTCCTTAATCCCTAGTTAATTTACTGTTCATAGGCTCAACATCGGATAAATCGATATTTCAAAGCGAAATTTTCGGCTTTATATCGATAGGTAACACGCTAGTCTTGGACACGGCTCTTACAGGATTTGGGGAATGCAACTACGAAACACATCGGCCCGCTACGGCTGGGTCAGCATTGTTATCCACTGGAGTGTGGCCCTGGTGGTGTTTGGCCTGTTCGCGCTGGGCCTGTGGATGGTCGGCCTCGACTACTACAGCCTATGGCGCAAAGATGCACCGGACTTGCACAAAAGCATTGGTATTACGTTGTTTGCGGTGATGTTGGTGCGCATTGTCTGGCGCCTGCTCAGCCCACCACCGCCGCCACTGGCCAGCTATAGCCGCATGACCCGGATCGGCGCGGCGTTTGGCCACGCGTTCCTGTATCTCGGGCTGTTTGCCGTGATGATTGCCGGCTACCTGATTTCCACCGCAGACGGTGTCGGGATCCCGGTGTTTGGCCTGTTTGAAATTCCTGCCGTGGTTTCCGGTCTACCGGACCAGGCAGACGTAGCCGGGCTGGTGCATTTGTACCTGGCCTGGGTACTGGTGGTGTTTGCCGGCCTGCATGGCGTGGCCGCGTTGAAGCACCACTTCATTGATCGTGACGCGACCCTGGTTCGTATGCTGGGGCGCAAAGCCTGATGTTCAACCTCGACTCACAAGGAATAGAAAGCATGTTGAAAAAGACTCTCGCCGCTCTGGCAATTGGTTCTGCTCTGCTGTCTGCTGGTCAGGTGATGGCTGCTGATTACAAGATCGACAAGGAAGGCCAGCATGCCTTCATCGATTGGAAAATCAGCCACCTGGGCTACAGCTACATCCACGGTACCTTCAAGGACTGGGATGGTACGTTCAGTTGGGATGCCGCCAAGCCTGAAGCGAGCAAAATCGCCGTCGACGTGAAAACCGCCAGCCTGTGGTCCAACCACGCTGAACGTGACAAGCACATCGCCAGCAAGGACTTCCTGGACGTTGGCAAGTTCGCCGATGCCAAGTTCGTTTCGACCGCAGTTAAACCAACCGGCGAAAAAACTGCTGACGTGACCGGCGACCTGACCTTCCACGGTGTGACCAAGCCTGTGACCTTCAAGGCCACGTTCAACGGTGAAGGCAAGGATCCGTGGGGCGGCGAACGTGCTGGCTTCAACGCCAAGACTACGCTGAACCTGAATGACTTCGGCATCAAAGGCCCAGGCCCGACTTCCCAGACCGTGGACCTGGACATCTCGCTGGAAGGTGTCAAAGCGAAGTAAATTCGCAGGCTGCATAAAAAACCGGATCGTGAGATCCGGTTTTTTTCAGCCTGGAATACGGTCAATGTAGGAGCTGGCTTGCCTGCGATAGCGGCAGGTCAGCCACCTGCGATGCAGGCTGAAATCCCGTCATCGCAGGCAAGCCAGCTCTCACAGTTGATCGATGTCGAGTCCAAAAAAATGCCCCGGATCTTTCGATTCGGGGCATTTTTATGGCGCTTTGAAAATCAGCGGTTGCGGGTCAGCAACGCTGGTTTTTCACCACGAGGGCGGCCTGGCAGTTGATCCAACTGCTCAGGTGTCGGGAAGCGATCGCTTTTCGACTCCTTGTGGATGATCTTCGGCGTGGTGCCGCTGCGCGGGTTCTGCACGGCAGGTTCCGAGGCGCGTGGCTGCTCATCACGCGCAGGGCGGCGGTTGCGCGACTCTTCGCGACGGGCCTGGCCGTCACGCGGAGCGCCGTTGCGCGGGCCATTGCGCTTGGCCGGTGGGGTGCCAGTGGTGGCGCCGTTGCTGCTGCGCGGACCGTTCTGGCGACCCTGCGGCTGGCCGCCGGTGCGCGGAGCACCTGCACCAGCGCCCGGTGCCGGGGCACCTGGGCGGCGACCACGGCCTTGGGCCGGCTTGGCCTGGGGCACGTAGTCGACGCGGTTGCCGAAGTTATCCACGTCGTCGTCGAGGAACTCGTCCGGTGCGCGGTCGGCTGCGGCGCGTGGCGGCTGGCTCGGCTGGCGCTGTTCGCGGGCCGGGGTGCCTTCACGGGGCTTTTGCTCACGGGCTGGGCGTTCGCCACGGCCGTTGGTAGGCGCCTTGTCCTTGCCGCCCTTGTCCTTGCCTTTGTCGCGACGACCACCGCCACCACCGCCGCCGTTCGGGCCATCGCCCTTGGGACCACGTGGGTTGCGCGGGTTACGCACATCCGGACGCTCGCGCACTTCCGGTTTTTCGGCTTCCACGGTGCTGGCATCGAAGCCCATCAGGTCGCCGTCGGCGATTTTCTGCTTGGTCATGCGCTCGATGCTTTTCAGCAGTTTCTCTTCATCCGGGGCGACCAGGGAAATGGCCTCGCCCGAACGACCGGCACGGCCAGTACGGCCGATACGGTGCACGTAGTCTTCATCGACGTTTGGCAGCTCGAAGTTGACCACGTGCGGCAGTTGGTCGATATCCAGGCCGCGGGCGGCGATATCGGTGGCCACCAGGATCCGTACGGAGCCGGCCTTGAAGTCGGCCAGGGCCTTGGTCCGCGCGTTCTGGCTCTTGTTGCCGTGGATGGCGACGGCGGTAAGGCCGTGCTTGTCCAGGTACTCGGCCAGGCGGTTGGCGCCGTGCTTGGTACGGGTGAACACCAGCACCTGTTCCCAGGCGCCAGCGGTGATCAGGTGGGCCAACAGCGAGCGCTTGTGGCTGGCTGGCAGGCGGAATACCCGTTGCTCGATACGCTCGACCGTGGTGTTGGGCGGCGTGACCTCGATGCGCTCGGGGTTGTGCAGCAGCTTGCCGGCGAGGGCGGTGATGTCGTTGGAGAACGTTGCCGAGAACAGCAGGTTCTGACGCTTGGCCGGCAGGCGCGCGAGGACTTTCTTCACGTCATGGACAAAGCCCATGTCGAGCATACGGTCGGCTTCGTCCAGCACGAGGATTTCCACGTGGGACAGATCGACGCTGCCTTGGCCGCACAGGTCGAGCAAACGACCAGGGCAGGCGACCAGCACGTCAACCCCGCGGGACATGGCCTGAACCTGTGGGTTCATGCCGACGCCGCCGAAGATGCAGGCGCTGACGAACTTCAGGTCGCGAGCGTACAGCTTGAAGCTGTCATGCACTTGTGCGGCGAGTTCGCGGGTAGGGGTCAGGACCAGTACGCGGGGTTGGCGCGGGCCGTGACGCTGGGATTTGTCCGGGTGACCGTTGGGGAACAACCGCTCCAGAATCGGGAGGGCGAAGCCGCCGGTTTTACCAGTACCTGTCTGAGCCGCGACCATCAGGTCGCGACCTTGCAACACGGCGGGAATAGCCCGCTGTTGCACCGGAGTAGGCTCGGTATAGCCCGCTGCCTCGATGGCGCGGACTAAAGCCTCGGAGAGACCGAGGGAAGCAAAGGACATGAGTAATCCTGTTTGTAGTTAGGGCTTGGCCCAAAGGGATAATCTTGCCGGGCGCGAATCGCGTTTAGAGGAACGCAACCCCGTCCGGTCCTGCTGGGGCTGGCAGGCACTCCAATGGCTCGCGCGGGCTGCAAAGCTGCGCAGTAGCGGGGTTGGATGCCTGTGATACGACCACAGCGGCCGGGCGTAAGCCTGGCGGAAAGGCCGGAGTATAACAGAGCAATCACTGCGCGCTGCTTTCCTGCTGCTCAACGGTGTCGTCCAGCAGCGGCGACGGGGCTATCTGGGTCCCGGCGCCGGCATATTTGGCACTCAGGGCCGCGTAGGCGGGCTCTTGCTTGAAACGTTTGAGCTCGGCACCAAAACGCTGGACCAGCAGGTCCATGCCCGCGCCACGGCGTACGGCGAGGAATTGTTTCTGGCTGCTGATCACCGGCGGCGCCTGGGTGACCTGGTGCTCCAGGCCCAATTCCTTGAGCACATGCTGGCCGACCCGGCGGTCGGTGATCACCAGATCGATCCGGCCACGGGCCAATTTGCCGAAGTTAGCCTCATGGCTGGGGGCCGGTTCGCGGGTAAACAGCGTGGATTCGCTGAACCCGGCGCTATACAGGTAACCGGGGGAGGTGCCGATGGTCAGCCCTTTGAGCTCATCCAGGGTCTGGAACGGATGCGGGCGCTGGTTGGCGTAGAACATCACAAACTCAACCTGGGACAACGGTTCGCTGGGGTAAAGCAGCGCCGCGTCGCGTTCGTGGCTGTGGAAAATATCCAGCGCGCCGTCGGCCAGGCCTTGGTCGAGCATGGCCAGGCAGCGTTTCCAGGGCAGGAACTGCCACTGCACCTCGATCCCCAGGCGCTGGAACACGATGACGGTAGTCTCGTAGTCGAGCCCGCGCATCTGGCCGTTTTCTTCGTAGACGTAAGGTGCCCAGGGCTCGGTGACAATGCGCAGTTTCTCGCCGTGGGCGGTCAGGCTCAGGCAAGTGAAAAGAACAGCGCTCAACAGCTGGAGAATGACGGGCATACCCTGAGGTTACGACTGTCTCAGGTTAAAGAGAAGCTCTGGATCGGGGATCTTCAGGCGGCAAACCTGAACTTTTATTGCGCCGCCGAGCCGGGAAGGAATCCTGGCCGGCGGTACAAAGGGGGCAGCCTCAGCGTGGCAGCTTGAGGTTGTTCCAGATCGCCAGGCTCGGGTCAGCCTGGTTCAGGGTGTAGAAGTGCAGCCCCGGTGCGCCACCTTGCAGCAAGGTTTCGCACATTTCACTGATGACCTGCTCGCCGAAGGCCTGGATGCTCTTGACGTCATCGCCGTAGGCTTCCAGCTGCTTGCGTACCCAGCGTGGGATTTCTGCACCGCAGGCGTCAGAGAAGCGCGCCAGCTTGCTGTAGTTGGTGATCGGCATGATGCCCGGCACGATCGGGATGTTCACGCCCAGGGCCTGCACGCGCTCGACGAAGTAGAAGTAGCTGTCGGCGTTGAAGAAGTACTGGGTGATCGCACTGTTGGCGCCGGCATTGGCCTTGCGCACGAAGTTGTTGAGATCGTCTTCGAAGTTGCGCGCTTGCGGGTGCATTTCCGGATAAGCAGCCACTTCGATATGGAAGTGATCACCGGTTTCTTCACGGATGAAGCTCACCAGGTCATTGGCGTAGCGCAGCTCGCCGCTGGCCATGCCCATGCCGGACGGCAGGTCACCGCGCAGGGCGACGATACGCTTGATGCCGGCGGCCTTGTATTGGGTCAGCAGGCCGCGCAGGTCGTCCTTGCTGTCGCCCACGCACGACAGGTGCGGCGCGGCAGGCACCTTGGCCTCGCTTTCCAGCTGCAGCACGGTGTTGATCGTACGATCACGGGTCGAGCCGCCTGCGCCGTAGGTGCAGGAGAAGAAATCGGGGTTGTAGCTGGCCAACTGCTTGGCAGTCGCCATCAACTTTTCATGCCCAGCATCGGTCTTGGTCGGGAAGAACTCGAAGCTGTAGCGACGGTCTTGGGACATGGTAATACCCTTGAAAACTCATAAAACCGGAAGACATACACCGTCAATGTGGGAGCGGGCTTGCTCGCGAAAGCGGTGTGCCAGTCGTTACTGCTTCGACTGACACTGCGCATTCGCGAGCAAGCCCGCTCCCACACAAGCCCGCTCCAGCAGGGAGAGAGCCGGTTACTTAGTAGCGGTAGGCGTGCGGCTTGAACGGGCCTTCGACGGTCACTCCGATGTAGTCGGCCTGGGTCTTGGTCAGTTGCGTCACGACGCCGCCGAAGCCGCGGACCATTTCCAGGGCCACTTCTTCGTCGAGTTTCTTCGGCAGTACTTCCACGGTCAGGCGCTCGGCTTTCTGGGCTGGCGACAGGTCGGCGTACTTCTGGCCGAACAGGAAGATCTGCGCCAGTACCTGGTTGGCGAACGAGCCATCCATGATGCGGCTTGGGTGGCCAGTGGCGTTGCCCAGGTTAACCAGGCGGCCTTCGGCCAGCAGGATCAGGTAGTCGTCGTTCTGTGGGTCGAAATCACCACTGCCCGTACGGTGAACCTTGTGTACCTGAGGCTTGACCTCTTCCCATGCCCAGTTCTTGCGCATGAAAGCGGTGTCGATTTCGTTGTCGAAGTGCCCGATGTTGCACACCACGGCGCGCTTTTTCAGGGCCTTGAGCATGTTCGCATCGCAGACGTTGACGTTACCGGTGGTGGTCACGATCAGGTCGATCTTGCCCAGCAGGGCCTTGTCGATGCTGGCTTCGGTGCCGTCGTTCTGGCCGTCGATGAACGGCGAGACCACTTCGAAACCGTCCATGCAGGCTTGCATGGCGCAGATCGGGTCGACTTCGGAGACCTTGACGATCATGCCTTCCTGGCGCAGTGACTGGGACGAACCCTTGCCCACGTCACCGTAGCCGATCACCAGGGCTTGCTTGCCCGACAGCAGGTGGTCGGTGCCGCGCTTGATCGCATCGTTGAGGCTGTGACGGCAGCCGTACTTGTTGTCGTTCTTGCTCTTGGTCACCGAGTCGTTGACGTTGATGGCCGGGATTTTCAGCTCGCCCTTGGCCAGCATGTCCAGCAGGCGGTGTACGCCGGTGGTGGTCTCTTCGGTCACGCCGTGGACGCGGTCGAGAATCTGCGGGTACTTCTTGTGCAGCAGCTCGGTCAGGTCGCCGCCGTCGTCGAGGATCATGTTGGCATCCCAAGGCGCGCCATCCTTCAGGATGGTTTGCTCCAGGCACCACTCGTACTCTTCTTCGGTCTCGCCTTTCCAGGCGAAGACAGGGATGCCAGCGGCTGCGATGGCGGCAGCGGCCTGGTCCTGGGTCGAGAAGATGTTGCAGGACGACCAGCGCACTTCGGCACCCAGGGCAACCAGGGTTTCGATCAGCACGGCAGTCTGGATGGTCATGTGGATGCAGCCGAGAATCTTCGCGCCCTTGAGCGGCTGCTCAGCGGCGTACTTGCGGCGCAGGCCCATCAGGGCAGGCATTTCGGATTCGGCGATAAAGGTTTCGCGACGGCCCCAGGCAGCCAGGGACATATCGGCGACTTTGTAGTCGGTAAAACCTGCAGGCGTGATTACAGCGCTCATGAAGAGCCTCCATTCGTAGTGTGCGAATGGGCGCCGTTGTGCGTTTAGTATCCAGCCAGGACAACCCGGCTGGGCAACGCCCCATCCGAGCCTGACAGGCCAGGGCCTGCTGCAGCGCCCCTCGGACAGGTGGCGGGAGAACGGTATCAATCACAGATGACCGTTTTGAAACGGTGGCGATTATAGCCGCCTGCGCCTGACTTCCCAAGCCTTTCTGTCGGGGTCATGAAGATCGCTCATGACACTGATAGGCAATGGCTCATAGAGCTTGGGCCGGCGCTCTGCCATGATGTTGGCCATCATTTCGCAAGACGCTTTGGAGTGAACATGAACTTCCACACCCGCAAATGGGTAAAACCCGAAGACCTCAACCCCAACGGCACCCTGTTCGGTGGCAGCCTGCTGCGCTGGATCGACGAAGAAGCGGCGATCTACGCCATCGTTCAACTGGGCAACCAGCGCGTGGTGACCAAGTACATTTCCGAGATCAATTTTGTCAGCGCCTCGCGCCAGGGCGACATCATCGAGCTGGGCATCACCGCCACCGAGTTTGGCCGCACCTCCATCACCCTGACCTGTGAAGTGCGCAACAAAATCACGCGCAAGAGCATCCTCACCGTAGAAAAAATGGTCTTCGTCAACCTCGGCGAAGACGGCCTGCCGGCACCCCATGGTCGTACCGAGATCAAGTACGTCAAAGACCAGTTCCAGGACGACAGCGAGTAACCCTCTGTATAAGCAAGCGGCCATTGAACGCTGGTGATGACTGGCAGGTCGTACCTGAACATCGTCACCCAACGTTCAGGTACGCCCATGGCCACGCAAAAAGACGGCAAGACTCCCAACCTGTCGCAGGAAGAACAGCAGGATGTGGACAAGAACCAGCCACCCCGGGCGGCGGTGCTGCATGAAATCATCCGCACCCAGGGCGACCAGGAGCTGGAGCGCAGCGTAGCGGCGCTGTGGTGGTCGGCGCTGGCCGCCGGCCTGACCATGGGCCTGTCATTGATGGCCATGGGGCTGCTCAACTCACGCCTGCCCGACGGCGAAGGCTTCAAGGTGATTGCCAGCTTTGGCTACTGCGCAGGCTTCCTTGCAGTGATCCTCGCGCGCCAGCAACTGTTCACCGAAAACACCCTGACCGCCGTGCTGCCGGTGATGAGCAAGCCGACCCTGGGCAATGCCGGGCGCCTGTTGCGGCTGTGGACGGTGGTGCTGGTGGGCAACCTCTGCGGCACCTTGCTGGTGGCTTATGTGATGCTGCACCTGCCGATCTTCGACACCAAGACCGACCAGGCCTTCCTCGAAATCGGGCGCAAGATCATGGAAAACGATACGGGCCAGATGTTCGCCAAGGGCATCGTCTCCGGCTGGATGATCGCCACCATGGTGTGGATGATCCCGTCCATGGAAAGCGCCAAGATGTGGATCATTATCCTGATCACCTACCTGATGGCCTTGGGCGACTTCACCCACATCGTCGTCGGTTCGGCGGAAGTGTCCTACCTGGTATTTGCCGGCGAGCTACCGTGGAAGGACTTCTGGCTGGTATTTGCCGGGCCGACCCTGGCGGGCAATATCATCGGCGGCAGCTTTATCTTTGCGTTGATCAGCCATGCGCAGATTCGCAGCGAAGGCAGCCTGCCGGGCAAAAAGGCGGCGGACCCGAGGCATCCGCAGCGGATCGACAAGGATCAGTGAGGCCAGTGTGTGCCAGCGCGGTATTTGGTATATGTGTGTGCTGACACATCACGAATCACTTACAGGAGGTTCCATTGCTTGCGACAGTCTTGGTACTGATAGCGGCACTGTTGCATGCGACGTGGAACACCTTGATCAAATTCAGCGGCGAACGCCTGTTGGTGATCGCCTGCATGGACAGCGTTGCGCTGCTGTTTGTGCTATTGGCGGTAGGATTTGTGTCGCTGCCGCCCTTGGAAATCTGGCCGTGGATCATCGCCTCGGCGCTGTTCGAGTTGCTCTACCGCTACCTGCTGATCCAGGCCTACCGCGTCGGTGACCTGGGGTTGGTGTATCCGCTGATGCGCGGCTTATCGCCGCTGGTGGTGCTGGCGTTGACCCTGGTGTTTGCCGGGGAGGTACTCAGTACCCAGCAGATTGTCGGCATCCTGCTGATCCCGCTCGGCATGTTGTGCCTGTTGTGGCATGGCGGTGGTGGGGATCGGTTGCCGTGGTCGATGTTGCCGGCGGTGGCGCTGATCGGCCTGTGCATCGGCTGCTATACCTTCCTCGATGGTCAGGCGCTGCGGCGCTGGTCGCACCCATTGGACTACCTGGTCTGGGTGACCCTGCTCAGCGCCTGGCCGTTTCCATTGTTGGCCATGGTGCGCAAGCGTGCGGCGTTCAGCCTGTTCTGGCGCACACAATGGCGGTTGGGGCTGAGCGTGGGATTGTGCGTGTTGTTGAGCTACGCTCTGGTGCTTTGGGCCATGCAGTTGGGCTCGATTGCCGAGGCCGCCGCGCTGCGGGAAGTCAGCGTGATCCTGGTGGTGTTGTTCGGCATGCGTTACCTGAAAGAACCTTTCGGCCGCTCCCGGCTCTTAGCCTGTGGGTTGGTACTGATCGGCATGCTCGTGATGAAACTCTAACCAGCGGATAAAACTAAAAAAGGAATGAGTGATGACTGTCGCTTTCTGGTGTGTGTTGATCGCAATTTTTCTGCCTTACCTGTGTACCGGCGTGGCCAAGTTCAGTGGTGGCAAGTTCGGCCCCCGGCAGAACCATGACCCCCGGGCCTTCCTCGAAACCCTCGAAGGCTTCGCCAAGCGCGCCCATAGTGCACAGCTCAACAGCTTCGAAGTGACCCCGGCGTTTGCCGCTGCGGTGATCATTGCCCACCTGGCCGGCAACGCGGAACTGGTGACCATCAACGTACTGGCGGTGCTGTTTATCACCAGCCGCCTGCTGTACATCATCTGCTACCTGGCGGACTGGGCGATCTTGCGTTCGCTGGTGTGGTTCGTGGGCATGGCGTTGATTGCGAGTTTCTTCTTCGTCTCGATCTAAGGCACGCAGCCAGCCCTTGTGGGAGCTGGCTTGCCAGCGATGACGCCAGCACGTGCACCCGCGATGTCGGATTTCAAACCGCCATCGCCGGCCAGCCGGTTCCTACAAAGGCGCATCCGGCACTTGAGGCAGCGCCGTACCCTTGGGCCACAACATCCAGATCTGGCCCTGCTGCTTCATGTTCCCGGCCAACTCGCCCGCCGCATCACCGGTGCCCCAGAACAGGTCCGCACGTACCTCGCCGACAATCGCGCCGCCGGTATCCTGGGCCGCTACCGGCCGTACGACCGGCGCGCCATCGGGGCGGGTGGTCGACAGCCACAACAGGCTGCCCAGCGGGATGACCTTGCGGTCCACGGCCACGCTGTAGCCGGCGGTCAGCGGCACATTCAGCGAGCCGCGCGGGCCTTCATTGCTGTCGGGGCGGGTGCTGAAGAAGACGTAGCTGGGGTTGCTCGCCAACAGTTCCGGGATCCGCTCAGGATGGGCCTTGGCCCAGGCACTGATCGCGCCCATGCTCACTTCGTCTTTCTTCAACTCGCCTTGCTCCACCAGCCAGCGGCCGATAGGGCGATACGGGAAGCCGTTCTGGTCGGCATAGCCCACGCGCAACTGACGACCGTCAGCCAGCTGGATGCGGCCAGAACCCTGGATTTGCAGAAATTGCAGGTCCATCGGGTGGGTCAGCCAGGCAATAGGCTTGGCACTGGAGCCTTGCTGGTTGATGGTGCCCGCATCGTCATAGGGCTTGAGTACCCGGCCTTCCAGGCGCCCGCGCAGGCGTTTGCCCTTGAGTTCGGGGTAGATGCTTTCCAGGTTGACGATGATCAGGTCGTCCGGCACCCCAAACACCGGCACGTGGGCGGTCTTGGTTTCGGTGAGGCTGCCCGGGTAGACCGGTTCGTAATAGCCGGTGATCAGCCCATTGGGCGTGTTGTCCGCCGAGCGCAAGCCATAGACGTCCAACTGCTGCTTGAGGAAACCACGGATATCCCCGGCATTGCCCGGCACATTGACCGCTGCAGCGCAGGTGGCGCCCCACACCGGGTCGTTCTTCAAGCGTTGGCAGGCGCTGCGCCAGGATTCGAAGCCAGCTTGCAGGTCGCTGTCCGAAACCACCGGCAGGTCTTCCCAGGTGGCACTGACGTAGGTCGCCACAGCATGGGGTTTTTCTGGCTCAGGTTTGGGTGCCGGAGCGTTGCCGCCGTCGCATCCGGCGAGTAGTGCGATCATCGGCAGAGCCCATGCCAGCCGGCGGCTCCAGGGGTTAAACAGGTTATTCATGCAAGTAATTCCCAAGGCGATTGCCTGCGCAGGGTGCGGCGCAAGCATCCATATTATTAATAGGGCTATTGGTCTTTGCGGGCGGGGCGAGGATACTGGCCGCCGTTTCCCGTGACCCTGAGCCATCATGACTTTTAAAAAACTGACTGTTGTATTGCTGGCCTGCCTGACGCTGACCGCTTGCGGTGGCGTTGACCCGAACTCGCCATTGGGCCAGCGCAAGGCCATCTTCAAGCAGATGCTCAAGACGGGCGAAGACCTGGGCGGCATGCTGCGTGGCCGCATCCCGTTCGACGGGGCCAAATTTGCCGAAGGTGCGGTCAAGCTTGACGCTTTGTCCCATGAGCCGTGGAAGCACTTTCCAACGGTGCGCGAAGAAGATCACACCAGCGCCAAGGACGACGTATGGCAAAAACAGGCCCAGTTCCAGGAACTGGCGCGCAACCTTGAGGCGGCCACCGGTGAATTGGTGATCGCCAGCCAGGTGCAGCCTTACAAAGCCACTGACTTGAAGCCTGCGGTGCAGAAAGTCGAAGATGCCTGCAGCGCCTGTCATAAGCAGTTTCGCGACCATTGAGGCTCGATTGGCTGCGCCTTACTTGTCCAGGTCGTCGAGGGCTTGCTGCAACTCTTTGCGCGATTCAGCGAGCTTGTCCTTACGCTTGTTGATCTTCTCGGAGTCGCCCTTTTTCATGGCCTTGTCGAGGTCGGCCTGACGGCGGCTGACTTCGTGCTTGGCGTCCAGCACCTTGTTCTCGCGTTCCTTTTTCAGGGAGGCATCGGTGCAGTGGGCGGTGACTTCGCTCAAGGCTTTTTCCAGGCCGGCTTGTTGCTCACTGTTGCCGTGGGCCTTGGCTTGTTCGATCTGCAGGCTGATGGCCTGGCGCTTGGCGGCGCAACCGGTCAGTTGCGGGGCTGTCTCGGCAGCCAGCAATGGCGTGGCGAGGAAGCTGGTAACGGTCAACAGGGCAAGCGGTGCAAGAAATTTCATGGAAACTCCAAAGTAAACAGATCGTTGTCAGGTGGGCAGGATGATTTCTGCTGGCACCGATTAAATTGGCGGGTCGGGACTAAAAGCCATCTATCCCGGCAGCCCGCAGTGTTTCACTCATAGCCACCACCTGGGGGGCGCGAAAAAAGGCGCTCAATTGCGCCGCGCGCCCTGGGCCGATTCCTGCTTCGGCTTGCCAGGTTTGAGTGTCTCGCGCAGCCAGGGCATGCCAGCCGCCCGCCAGGTTATTGCGGGCGGTAGGTGGAACCCCAAGCGCCATCAACCATTGCGCGAACGGTCGCTGGCGCGCCACTTGCAGGCTCGCAAGCAGGCGCGCACTGCTGCGGTCGCCGAATCCGTCAATGGTAGCAAGCTCTGTCTCATCAAGGTTCAACCAATCCACCAAACCACTGATTTGCCCGGCCTGGATCAAGCTATTCCAGGTCTCGCGGCCAATGTGTGGCAGGTCCAGCCCTTGCTTGCCGCTGAGCCAGGTCAGCCGGGCCAGCAGTTGCTCCTCGCAGGCCGGGGCCAATTGCCAGCAGCTCAGGTGATGGAAATTGCTGGCTACCGGCACCGCGACATCGACCCGTGGATAGCTGCGCAGGATGACTTGGTCGAGCCTTGGGATCACTTGGCCGGCGAGGCTGATGGACACCTGGTCGCCTGGGCGGATATCCAATTCCTGCCAGCGCTTCAGGGAGCCGATGCTGACGCGTTTGATCTGACGGTCGTCGAGCAGCACCGGGTCCAGTTCCAGGATCGGAGTGATACGGCCGGTGCGGCCGATTTTGAACTGCACATGGCGAACATGGGCCAGGGCTTTGATGACCGGGTATTTCCAGGCAACAGCCCAATACGGCGTACCGGCCTGCCAGCGTTCGGCCGGGGCGCGCTGGCTGTGGTGCAGCACCACGCCATCAGTGGCGAAGGGCAATGGATGTTCATGCCAGAAAGTTCGCCAGTGCCGTGCCTGTTCGAAGGTGTCGATGGGCTGGCTGTAACGCTGGCTATCGCCAAAACCCCAGCGTGCGAGGCTGTCCAACTGCTGCTTGAGGTCCGCCGGCCCATGGGGCCAGGCCCAGACAAACAGGCCGATACCTGCGGCGTCGGCGTCACTCAGGTGTTGGCGGTTCATCAGCCCGGAGACTTTACTGCGGGCATTCATGCCGCCCGTCTCCCCTTGTATGTGGGCGCCCAGGCGCCAATACAGCTCGCCCTGCAAGAGCAGGTCGATGGCCTCGGGCAGCTGTTGCACGATGCCTGGAATGTTGCGGGCCGAGGCGGTCCAGTCCTGGCCGAACAGGCCGTCGCCGCGGCTGATGACCTGGGCCAGGCGCCCTGCGCGATAGACCAGGGTCACCGCCACACCATCGACCTTGGGTTGTACCCACAGGTCGCGGCGTGTGCTGATCCAGTCTGCCACGGCGCGGTCGTTGACCAGCTTCTCAAGGCCTGTATGCGCGACTGGGTGGGCAACAGTGCCGCGCGCGCTGGACAGGGGGTTGTTGGCAGATGACGGTGCCTGTGCGAAGCAACCCCGCCATTGCTCCAGGCGTATGCGGGCCTGATCGTAGAGCTCGTCGCTGATCAGGGATTGGCCGAGCCGATGGTAACTGTCATCCCACAGGCCGATTTGCCGTTGCAGGGCGGTTATTTCGTCCTGGGCCTTGTTCACTGGCCAGTCCGGGCAGCCCTGCGCCCAGGCGATGAGAGGGAAGAGCATCAACAGCAGGTAGGTCAGCAGGCGTGGCGGCATCATGAGCATCCTTGCTCTGAAGGGGGGGCCAGCCTAAAGCAGGCAGACGCCCATAAAAAAGCCCCGCAGGCGCGAGGCTTTTTACCGGGTGTTTCTGCTTACTTGAACAGACCGCCCAGGGCTTTCACGGTGTCGTTGCTGTCTGCCTTGGCCTGCTGCTTTTGCGAGGCTTCGTCGAGCTTGCCCTGGGACTCGCCGACTTTTTTGCAACCTTTGTTTACCTGATCCAGTGCAGCCTGCATGGCCTTCACTTTCAGGTCTTCGCCATTGGCTTTGGCGGCATCGACCTTGGCTTGCAGCTCCTGGCTCTGTTTTTCGCAGTTGCCGGTTGCGCCGCCCAACTGGGAAGTCAGGGCGCCAGTCAGGCCGCTCAGGTCAGCGGCTTGCACTGGCAGGGCGAACAGGCTGAACAGGACGGCGGCAGGGGCGAACGTGGAAATACGCATGAAA
The DNA here is from genome assembly GCF_050916005.1 of Pseudomonas sp. WMBT8. Taxonomy (NCBI): domain Bacteria; kingdom Pseudomonadati; phylum Pseudomonadota; class Gammaproteobacteria; order Pseudomonadales; family Pseudomonadaceae; genus Pseudomonas; species Pseudomonas sp. WMBT8. Next base: position 5,666,758 of record NZ_CP188096.1, on the reverse strand, counting down.
AACCTCAATGTTCGATTGCCTGCGCACTTGGCTGTCCCGAGCGGGCGCAATGCAATATCCAATGTGGTTGAGCGCTCGGGAGGGCGCGGATTCTAGTGGGCCATCATTTTGCCTGCAAGGTTTGGATCCAATAAATGTGAACTATTTGCCAGGTTCGCCGTCGCGTGCTCATCGGTGCCTGTAAAAAAGCGCAACAAAAAGCCCCGCCGGGAATACCCGGCGGGGCCTTGGGTGCTACGTGCTGCGATTACAGGCCGGCAGCGGTGCGCAGGTCGTCGGCGCGGTCGGTTTTTTCCCAGGTGAACGTGGTGAAGGTGTCGTCGCCGACGGTCTTCAGTTCAGGGGTACGGCCGAAGTGGCCGTAGGCCGCGGTTTCCTGGTACATCGGGTGCAGCAGGTCGAGCATGGTGGTGATTGCGTACGGACGCAGGTCGAAAATCTCACGCACCAGCTTGACGATCTTGTCGTCGCTGATCTTGCCGGTGCCGAAGGTGTTCAGCGAGATCGACGTAGGCTGGGCCACACCAATGGCGTAGGACACCTGAATCTCGCAGCGTTCGGCCAGCCCGGCGGCAACGATGTTCTTGGCCACATAACGACCGGCGTAGGCGGCCGAGCGGTCAACCTTGGATGGATCCTTGCCGGAGAACGCGCCACCGCCGTGACGGGCCATGCCGCCGTAGCTGTCGACGATGATCTTGCGACCGGTCAGGCCGCAGTCGCCTACCGGGCCACCAATGATGAACTGGCCGGTCGGGTTGATATGGAACTGGGTGTCCTTGGTCAGCAGCTCGGCAGGCAACACGTGCTTGACGATCAGCTCCATCACGCCTTCGCGCAGGTCTTTGTAGGAGACTTCCGGGTTGTGCTGGGTCGACAGCACCACGGCGTCGATGCCCACCACTTTGCCGCCTTCGTAACGGCAGGTCACCTGGGACTTGGCGTCCGGGCGCAACCAAGGCAGCAGGCCGGATTTACGGGCTTCGGCCTGGCGCTTGACCAACTGGTGGGAGAAGGTGATCGGCGCAGGCATCAGTACGTCGGTTTCGTTGCTGGCGTAGCCGAACATCAGGCCCTGGTCGCCGGCGCCCTGGTCTTCTGGCTTGGCACGGTCCACACCCTGGTTGATGTCGGGCGACTGCTTGCCGATGATGTTCATCACGCCGCAGGTCGCGCCGTCGAAGCCGACGTCGGAGCTGGTGTAGCCGATGTCGGTGATCACGTCACGGACGATCTGCTCCAGGTCGACCCAGGCCGACGTGGTGACTTCACCGGCGATGATCGCCACGCCCGTTTTCACCAGCGTCTCGCACGCCACGCGGGCGAACTTGTCTTCAGCAATGATGGCGTCCAGCACCGCATCAGAAATCTGGTCGGCGATTTTGTCCGGATGCCCTTCAGACACGGACTCGGAGGTGAAAAGGGAATATTCGCTCATCTCGATGTTTTCCTGATATTTACCGATGGTGAGTGTCGCCAGTTGGCCGCTGAAAGTGGCGGACCTGAATCTGGAAACCATTACGTAAGCCTACATAGAGGCTTTCCCCGGGAACGAGTCCCGCAGCGGTGGCCCAACGGGCCAGATCGTCCTGTTCAAACCCCAACCATAGATCACCGCAGGCCTCCCTGGCCCAACTCTGGTTGTGGCTGCATAAATCGGTTACCAAAAGACTGCCGCCCGGTTGCAGCAAACCGGCCATTTGTTTGAGGGCATCGGCCGGGGCGGCGAAATGGTGCAAGACCATGTTCAGCACCACGCAATCGGCTTGCAGCCCTACATCATTCAAGGCATCGGCCAGCCGCAGGCTGACGTTGCCCAAGTGCTCGCGCTCGCACAGCTGGCGCGCCAGTTCCAGCATGGCCGGGCTGTTGTCCAGCGCCGTCACCTGGTGGAAGCGGCGTGCCAGGTCTGGCAGGAACCCGCCATCGCCCGGGCCGACTTCCAGCGCCGTGGCAGCCTGGCTGAAGCCCAGTTTGTCGAGCAGCGCCAACACGCTTTCGCGGTATTGAGGCAGCCCGGCAATCAGGTCCTGCTGGGCGCGAAACTTGTCCGCCACCCGTGAGAAAAAGTCCTGGCTGGCGGCGGCGCGTTGCCCGTGGACCTGTGCGATCCGCGATTGGACGTCAGCCGGCAGGGCCAGGTTGTCCACTTCGTCGAGCAATGCAGCGTGCAGCTTGCCACCCAGCAAGTCGGTGTGGGGCAGGGCGCGACGGTAAAAAATCGCGTTGCCTTCACGGCGGGTGGCCACCAGGTCGGCCTGGGCCAGCACTTTCAGGTGATGGCTCATGCCGGACTGGCCAATGGCAAAGATCCGTGCCAGTTCCAATACGCCAAACGAGTCGTTGGCCAGGGCGCGCAGTACATTCAGGCGCAGCGGATCTCCGCCGGCCTTGCACAGGGCCGCCAGCTCATCGCAGTCGTCGGGGCGAATGGAAGGCGCAGGTAAGTTCATAAGGCCAGCAGTCTAGTGATGAGGTCAAATCCTCGCAAGGCCAATATCAAAAAGTTTTGATATTGGTCGATAATCGGTGGTTATAAGCAGGCGCTATAACCTTTAGACGAACGGCGGGAAGTGTTCTTGCTGCCAATGCAGTCCAAACCACAGGAAAAACCTACATATGTCGGTATCTGTCATTGCCCCTAAGGCCTTGGCTGAGGGAAAATGCCGGTCCTTTTTTCCGTTTCTTTTATTCACTCTCGATTCAATATCCTCAGGAGATCAGCGATGCCCAGCCGTCGTGAGCGTGCCAACGCCATTCGTGCCCTCAGCATGGATGCCGTGCAAAAAGCCAACAGCGGCCATCCCGGTGCCCCGATGGGCATGGCGGATATCGCCGAGGTACTTTGGCGTGATTACCTGAAACACAACCCGAGCAACCCCTCGTTCGCCGACCGTGACCGCTTCGTGCTGTCCAACGGCCATGGCTCGATGTTGATCTATTCGTTGCTGCACCTGACCGGCTACGACCTGTCCATCGACGACCTCAAGCAGTTCCGCCAACTGCACAGCCGCACCCCGGGCCACCCGGAATTCGGCTACACCCCTGGCGTCGAGACCACCACCGGTCCCCTGGGCCAAGGCCTGGCCAACGCCGTGGGCTTCGCCCTGGCCGAAAAAGTCCTGGCGGCGCAGTTCAACCGTCCAGGCCATAACGTTGTCGACCACCACACCTATGTGTTCCTGGGTGATGGCTGCATGATGGAAGGCATTTCCCACGAAGTCAGTTCCCTGGCAGGTACCCTGGGCCTGGGCAAGCTGATTGCTTTCTACGATGACAACGGCATCTCCATCGATGGCGAAGTCGAAGGCTGGTTCACCGACGACACGCCAAAGCGTTTCGAAGCCTACAACTGGCAGGTCATCCGCAATGTTGACGGCCACGATCCGGAAGAGATCAAGACGGCCATCGAAACGGCGCGCAAAAGCGAGCAGCCGACGCTGATCTGCTGCAAGACCACCATTGGCTTCGGTTCGCCGAACAAGCAAGGCAAGGAAGACTGCCACGGCGCCCCACTGGGTGACGCGGAAATCGCCCTGACCCGCGAAGCGCTGAAGTGGAACTACGGCCCGTTCGAAATCCCGGCTGATATCTACGCCGAGTGGGATGCCAAGGAAGCCGGCCGCGCCGCTGAAGCCGAGTGGGACCAGCGTTTTGAAGCCTACGCCGCCCAATTCCCGGCATTGGCCAATGAGCTGATGAGCCGCCTCAATGGCGACCTGCCGCTGGACTTCTCGGCCAAGGCCGACGAGTACATCGCAGAAGTGGCCGCCAAAGGCGAAACCATCGCCAGCCGTAAAGCCAGCCAGAACGCGCTGAATGCCTACGGCCCACTGCTGCCTGAACTGCTTGGCGGTTCGGCTGACCTGGCCGGTTCCAACCTGACCCTGTGGAAAGGTTGCAAAGGTGTCTCGGCTGAAGACGCCAGCGGCAACTACATGTACTACGGCGTGCGCGAGTTCGGCATGAGCGCCATCATGAACGGCGTTGCCCTGCACGGCGGCCTGGTGCCTTACGGCGCGACCTTCCTGATGTTCATGGAATATGCACGCAATGCCGTACGCATGGCGGCGCTGATGAAGAAGCGCGTGATCCACGTCTACACCCACGACTCCATCGGCCTGGGCGAAGACGGCCCGACGCACCAGCCGGTCGAGCAACTGACCAGCCTGCGTACCACGCCGAACCTGGATTGCTGGCGCCCAGCCGACGCAGTGGAATCGGCCGTGGCCTGGAAGCACGCGATCGAGCGCAAGGACGGCCCTTCGGCGCTGATCTTCTCCCGCCAGAACCTGCAGCACCAGGCGCGTACCGACGCGCAGATCGCCGCTATCAGCCGTGGTGGCTACGTGCTCAAGGACTGCATCGGCGAGCCGGAGCTGATCCTGATCTCCACCGGTTCCGAAGTGGGCCTGACCGTTCAGGCCTACGACAAGCTGACTGCCCAAGGCCGTAACGTGCGCGTTGTGTCCATGCCGTGCACCAGCGTGTTCGAAGCCCAGGACGCGGACTACAAGCAATCGGTCCTGCCGTTGCAGGTCAGCGCGCGTATCGCCATTGAAGCGGCGCACGCCGACTACTGGTACAAGTACGTGGGCCTGGAAGGTCGCGTGATCGGCATGACTACCTATGGTGAGTCGGCGCCGGCGCCAGCGTTGTTCGAAGAGTTCGGTTTCACCCTGGAAAACATCCTGGGTCAGGCTGAAGAGCTGCTGGAAGACTAAGTCAGTCTGCGTTGTCTGTACTGGCGCCATCGCGGGCAAGCCCGCTCCCACATTTGGATCGCGGTCTAATGTGGGAGCGGGCTTGCCCGCGATAGCGATGGAACATATTGATCGAGAACCCCATGCCTGAACCCCGTCCCTACAAAGTTGCACTCAACGGCTACGGCCGGATTGGTCGTTGCGTCTTGCGTGCGCTGTTCGAGCGAGGGGCGGCGGCCGGGTTTGAAATTGTCGCAATCAACGATCTGGCCGACATGGCCAGCATCGAATACCTGACACGCTTCGACTCCACCCACGGCCGGTTCCCCGGCGAAGTGCGGATCGACGGCGATTGTCTGCATATCAATGGCAACTGCGTGAAAGTTTTGCGCAGTGCCACGCCCGAGGGCATCGACTGGGCGGCGCTGGGCGTCGACCTGGTGCTGGAATGCTCCGGTGCCTACCACACCCGTGCCGATGGCCAGCGATTCCTCGACGCCGGTGCGCCGCGCGTGCTGTTTTCCCAGCCGATGGCCAGCGAGGCGGATGTCGACGCCACCATCGTCTACGGCGTCAATCAGGACTGCCTGACCGGTGACGAGTTGCTGGTGTCCAACGCCTCCTGCACCACCAACTGCGGCGTGCCGCTGTTGCGTCTGCTGGACCAGGCGATTGGCCTGGAATATGTGTCGATCACCACCATTCACTCGGCGATGAACGACCAGCCGGTGATCGACGCCTACCACCATGAAGACCTGCGCCGCACCCGTTCGGCGTTCCAGTCGGTGATTCCGGTGTCCACCGGCCTGGCCCGCGGTATCGAACGCCTGCTGCCGGAACTTGCCGGGCGAATCCAGGCCAAAGCAGTGCGCGTGCCGACGGTGAACGTGTCGTGCCTGGATATCACCATGCAAACCGTCAGCGACACCGACGCCGGCGAGGTCAACCGGATCTTGCGCGACGCCGCCACCAGCGGCCCGCTCAAAGGCCTGTTGGCCTATACCGAGTTGCCCCACGCCAGTTGTGATTTCAACCATGACCCGCATTCGGCCATCGTCGATGCCAGCCAGACCCGTGTTTCCGGCCCGAGGCTGGTGAATATCCTGGCCTGGTTCGATAACGAATGGGGCTTTGCCAACCGCATGCTGGATGTTGCGGAACATTATCTGCACATCGCTTCTGCAAAATCAGCCTTTCAAAATCAAGCAATTCAGGAACTGCGACCATGACCGTGTTGAAGATGACCGACCTCGATCTGCAAGGTAAGCGCGTACTGATCCGCGAAGACCTCAACGTCCCAGTCAAGGACGGTGTGGTCACCAGCGATGCGCGCATCCTTGCCTCGCTGCCGACCATCAAGCTGGCCCTGGAAAAAGGCGCGGCCGTAATGGTCTGCTCCCACCTGGGTCGTCCGACCGAAGGTGAGTTCTCCGCCGAAAATAGCCTCAAGCCTGTAGCCGATTACCTGAGCAAGGCCCTGGGCCGCGAAGTGCCGCTGGTGGCTGATTACCTGGGCGGCGTCGACGTCAAGGCCGGCGACATCGTGCTGTTCGAAAACGTGCGTTTCAACAAGGGCGAGAAAAAGAACAGCGACGAACTGGCCCAGCAATATGCTGCGCTGTGTGACGTGTTCGTGATGGATGCGTTCGGCACCGCGCACCGCGCCGAGGGTTCGACCCATGGCGTAGCCAAGTTCGCCAAGGTGGCCGCTGCTGGCCCGTTGCTGGCTGCCGAGCTGGACGCACTGGGCAAGGCCCTGGGCGCACCGGCCCAGCCAATGGCCGCCATCGTGGCGGGCTCCAAGGTGTCGACCAAGCTGGACGTGCTCAACAGCCTGAGCCAGATCTGCAACCAGTTGATCGTTGGCGGCGGCATTGCCAACACCTTCCTGGCGGCTGCTGGCCATCCGGTAGGCAAATCCCTGTACGAGCCGGACCTGCTGGACACTGCCCGCGCCATCGCGGCCAAGGTCAGCGTGCCACTGCCGGTGGACGTGGTAGTGGCCAAGGAATTCGCTGAAAGCGCCGAAGCGACCGTCAAGCTGATCGCCGACGTGGCGGCAGACGACATGATCCTGGACATCGGCCCACAAACTGCTGCGAACTTCGCTGAGCTGCTGAAAGCCTCCCGGACTATCCTGTGGAACGGCCCGGTGGGTGTGTTCGAGTTCGACCAGTTCGGCAACGGCACCAAAGTGCTGGCCAAGGCAATTGCCGAAAGTTCGGCATTCTCCATTGCCGGCGGTGGCGACACCCTGGCGGCCATCGATAAATATGGCGTTGCTGAGCAGATCTCCTACATTTCTACCGGTGGTGGCGCGTTCCTTGAGTTCGTCGAAGGCAAGGTGCTGCCAGCCGTTGAAGTGCTGGAAAGTCGAGCCAAGGGCTGAGGCCTGCGGTCTGGAAAAGGAGCATTCCCATGATCAAGCCATTCGCGCTGGTGATTGCAGCAGGCCTGTTGGCCGGCTGCGGCAGCGCGCCCAAGGCGCCGCCAGAGGCACCGGGGGCTGCGCCGCACAAGGGCTGCTACCAGGCCGACTGGCAGGCTGAAACCATGCCGGTGATCAGCAAGCGCATAGGGCCCGACGGGCTGGAGAAATACGACTCCCCGCCCAAAGGTAAGGAACAGGGTTGCCCTTGATGGGTCTGATTCACTAACCGACAGCAGTGGCGGCCCCAGGCCGCCGTTCGAGGATTGGCAATGAAAGGCGTTATCGCCCTGGCAGCACTGGCTCTACTGGCCGGTTGTGCCAACCTGAACATGTTCAACAAGGCACAACCGCAGCAAGCACCATGGACCACCTGGGTATGCGACAGCCAGGCCCAGGTGAACTGGCGGTTTGTCGATACCGACCACAAGCAGGTGGATGTGCGCCTCGGCGGCTCCGACCAGGTCTATCGCCTCAAGGAAGACGTGGCGGCCTCCGGCGCGCTGTACAGCAATGAACGGCTGGCGTTTCACACCAAAGGTGAGGAAGGCCTGGTTTACTGGGTGGCCACCGATGATTTGATCGGCCGGGGCTGCAAGGCCCAATAGAAAGAACACGGTCTCAACATAAATGATATCCAAATGTGGGAGCGACCTTGCCCGCGAAAGCGGTGGCGCAGTTGGCGAATTCGGTGTCTGGCACACCGCGATCGCAGGCAAGCCAGCTCCCACATGATTCGGTTCCAGATTGGAATTTGGGTCAGCCCCAGTAGCAATAACGATTCAGCAGGCCAAGGCTCAACGCCTTGATCTGCAATAACTTGAATAGCAGCCGCCGCTACGGCAGGCTTGCACGATTAACGACCCTCGACCGGGAGAGACAACACAATGGCACTTATCAGCATGCGTCAAATGCTGGACCACGCAGCCGAGTTCGGCTACGGCGTCCCAGCCTTTAACGTCAACAACCTTGAGCAGATGCGCGCCATCATGGAAGCCGCTGACAAGACCGACTCCCCAGTGATCGTCCAGGCTTCGGCCGGTGCCCGCAAATACGCCGGTGCGCCGTTCCTGCGTCACCTGATCCTTGCGGCAATCGAAGAATTCCCACACATCCCGGTGTGCATGCACCAGGACCACGGCACCAGCCCTGACGTGTGCCAGCGCTCGATCCAACTGGGCTTCAGCTCGGTAATGATGGACGGCTCCCTCGGTGAAGACGGCAAGACCCCGACCGACTACGACTACAACGTGCGTGTCACCCAACAAACCGTCGCCCTGGCTCACGCCTGCGGTGTGTCGGTAGAAGGTGAGCTGGGCTGCCTGGGTTCCCTGGAAACCGGCATGGCCGGTGAAGAAGACGGCATCGGCGCCGAAGGCGTGCTGGATCACAGCCAGATGCTGACCGACCCCGAAGAAGCCGCTGACTTCGTCAAGCGCACCCAGGTCGATGCCCTGGCCATCGCCATCGGCACCAGCCATGGCGCCTACAAGTTCACCAAGCCACCGACTGGCGACGTACTGGCCATCGACCGCATCAAGGAAATCCACAAACGCATCCCCAACACCCACCTGGTGATGCACGGTTCTTCCTCGGTACCGCAAGAGTGGCTGGCGATCATCAACCAGTACGGCGGCGACATCAAAGAAACCTACGGCGTACCGGTTGAAGAAATCGTCGAAGGCATCAAGCACGGCGTGCGCAAGGTCAACATCGACACCGACCTGCGCCTGGCTTCCACCGGTGCGATGCGTCGCCTGATGGCCACCAACCCGAGCGAGTTCGACCCGCGTAAGTTCTTCGGTGCCACTGTGACTGCGATGCGTGATGTATGTATCGCGCGTTACGAAGCGTTCGGTACTGCCGGTAATGCTTCGAAGATCAAGCCTGTGTCGTTGGAAGCGATGTACCAGCGGTACTTGAAAGGTGAGTTGAACGCCAAGGTTAACTAAGCTTCAGGTGTTAATAAAAAACCCGCCTCTTCAGGCTGTGTGAAAACGCAGCCTGATTCCTGCGGGTTTTTTATAGATGCGTGAAACACCTGGCAACGCAAGGCGAAACCGCAGCAAAATCATTCTTTTCGCAACCATCCTGATTTCAACTTGCTTTTATTGCTCGCCTTCACATTTTTTTCAAAATCATCCAAGGAATATGCAGCACCACTTCCTCGTTTATAAGTACCGGCTCTTAATTGCGACAAGACCCCAGATGCCAGTTCCTCATAATTAGCGGCGCCTGTAACGCCTGGAAACTCGTCTCCACCGCGATGCCCGACTATATAACTGATTCTTTGAGCATCTGAGATGGTTTCTTCAAAGAAGTAATGATGATTAGTAAATTCAGCCCATTGTTGGTCATGCTGCTGAAGCACTTGTGTCTCTTCATAAGATAAAGGGTCTTCCGGTGTCCAACCCCCAAGAGATATAAAAAGTTTCTTTGTCGAGTCTTCAGGATTTTTAAGAAAGTCCCGGTGAGCCAAAGCCCTTGCAGTTGCAGTGCCTACATGTGGTGCTTGTACAAAATTATATTCCATGACTTTAAACCTCACCTAAATTTTAGCGAAATAAACACACTTTGTGGCTCATCCTTAATCACCAAAGACCACACAACAAAAATAAACCAACAAAAACCAAGTTAAACCTGTCAAAAGCTGCAGTCTTTAGACTCTTTCGCTATTGAGGATAAAATGGAAGAATATCGATAATGGGGACAGATCTATTTAACTAACCCACCCTTATGGGGCGTCAGTACTCTATGGAATCTAACAGATCCGTCCCCTTTACCCTCTTTATCGTTATGGCTTGTTCACTTTTTTACGCAAGTAACATTAAGGGATGTTATGCCGTAAATTTTTTGGGCGGTGCCCGCCATTTCCGCTTTTACTTTTTTTTCTGCCTCACTTGCAGACGTTGCTTTGACAGTTGAAATTGGGTTGCCAGGTAACGATATATTGCATATGTATGTATCCTCCTGTGCATGGGCTGGAGCAGACACCGCTAGGGTGCAAGCAAGGAAAGCTGCCGGGGTGAGGTTTTTTCCTGAATTTAATAACTTCGTAAGGATTGAGTTTTTCATGATTTTTCTCATCTGGATTGATCTGAGTCCTTAAGGTAGTTTTTTTTTATAACTGTCTCTACTGTGAAATCTCACAGTATTGGTGGCTTTTTTATATTTTTTCGTGATTGCACTTGTGGTTAATAAGATCTGTTTGTTATGGCTGCGCTGGACCATCTGATGCGGGTTTTTAGGCAATGCAACTCTGGCCAGATTGGGCATCGATCCTCCCACGCCCGTGTAATCGGGTAGACGTATAGCAGTAAAAATGGTGCCAAAAAAGATCCGTCCCCTTTATCCTCAATGGAAAAAGCCCGCAGCGACGCGGGCTTTTTTGTAGCGATGTTTGAGCAAGCTTCCTTCGGTTGCTTTTATAGTGCTCAGAGGGATGCTTCTTATCGGACGTCTACATAATAGTAAGGCGTGTATCGACCGATGGTTGTATCGTAGATCGTCAAGTCTTGTCGTGTGCCTGAAGGTACACCTGCAAATGTTCCAGCAAAACTACCATCATAACTTGAGGTCATTTGCCCATAGAGATATCCGGTGTTGGCTTGCTGTACGTTTAGAACAGTATTTGGTGCTGCGCCTGTACCACCGACGGTAATGGTCCCGGTTGAAGTGCTTTGTGCATAGTTGATTGAAATGGTCATTGCATATTCCTTTATTAAATAAAGTTGGTGGGTGAATTAGATAAATCCCGGTTTCCAGCTTCACCCTTCCTGGGTGGTGCGAGGAGAATGATAGGGGCGTTAACTGTTGCTTTCATCTGTAAGAAATGACAGTTTTTTAGATTTTTTTGGAATGGTTGTTATTAGGAAATGTAAGTTGTGTGAGAGCGGTAAATTTGAAGTGGTATTTAAAATTAATAACAGGGTTAACTAAGCTTTAGGTATTAATAAAAAACCCGCAGAGATGCGGGTTTTTTGTGGGCAGGATTTGAAAGTATCAACCCACAGGGTTGCTGTAGTTTATTGATCGACCAGAACCTTGGGATTGGAATTACCCCACACCGTATAAAGGTCCGCCAACAACGCCCCGTTAATATCCTCTACCTCCGCCTGGGTCGTCTGCACATTCCCCTGCTTGCCAAACAACACCACCTCATCGCCGCTCTTCACGGTCGGCACGTCCGTCACATCCACCATCAGCGTGTTCATCGACACCTTGCCCACCACCGGCACGCGATGGCCATTGATCAGCACGATGCCTTTGTTGGTGAACGCCCGGCGATAGCCGTCGGAATAGCCCACGGTGATGTTTGCCAGTTTCGAATCACGCGCCAGGGTGTAGGTGCGGTCATAGCCGACGGTGTTGCCCTTGGGGTAGCTGTTGACCGAGGCCACGTGGGACTTGAACTGCATCACCCGCTTGTATTCGGTAAACGACGGCACGGTGTCGCCGAACAGCAGGCCGCCAGGGCGCACCATGTCCAGGCGGGACTCGGGCACTTCCAGGGTGGCGAAGGAGTTGGCGGCGTGCAGGGTGATTTTGCTGCGGTCCAGTTGGGCGACGTTGATCAGCCAGTTGGCCTGCTCGTTGAAGGCCTTGAGGCCGGCGCGTACGTCGGCGGCGTCTTCGACGGCGAAGTGGGTCATGATCGCCTTCACCTCCAGGTTTGGCACCTTGGTGATGGCTACGGCGTCGCGGCGGCCCTGGGCGGTGGTCATTTCCACGCCGTTGCGGCTCATGCCACTGGAGTTCAGGCCCAGGTGCACAACCAGCGGGCGGCCGTGATGCTCGGCGATCAGGCTGGCGCGCACGGCGAAGTCGAGGTTGCCCACCAGCTCTTCGACGTTGTACGGCAGCGCCGCTTCCAGTTCGCTGAGGGCGGCGGTGCGCACGCGGATCAGTTGGCCCTTGAAGCCGCTTTCGCGTACCACGCGGGCTTCTTCATTGCTGGCCACGCCCACGCAAGGCACGCCGAGCTTGATCACCGATGGCATCAGCAGGCCAATGCCGTGGCCGTAGGCGTCGGCCTTGAGCACGGCGCAGATTTTCGACTTGTCGGCGAGGCTGGTTTGCAGGGTGCGGATGTTGTGTTCAAACGCGGCTTTGCTGATCTCAACCCAGGCGTTGCTGTCCTGGATATTGACCTGGGCCACCCCGTCGGTCATCGACAACGGCGGGGCCGCGAAGGCCGGGTTTTGCAGCAGAACCATGCCCATGGACAGGGCGAGTAGGGTGCGATTGAAGGGCATTGATGAGTCTCCATGACTTTCTTATAGGTAAGCATTGCGCGTGCGCGGCGCCATACTCGAATTGTCCTACAAGAAAGTCGAGACCCAGGGTCGCGGTTCTGTCCTAAAGCGTCGTGAGAATGATCAGACTGTCAGTTGTGATCGATATCCAGCTTGGCAAACGTCACTTTGCCGCCCTCTTTGCTGTCGCCACTGTTGTCTTGCACGTACACACCGGCCTTGAAGTACAACGGCTTTTTGCCCCAGGCCGCGCCGAGGCGTTCGTTCCATTGGCCGTTGGCCGCCTCGATGCTCAACAAGCCAGCCTTGTTCAGGTGAATGACGTAGGTGAAGTTGCGCCCCAGGGGCACATTCTCGGCCACGATAATTACCCGGCCCTTGCTGTCGTCCGGGCGCATGCGCACCTTGGCGACGATGTTGCCGGTCTGGGTTTTTTCCTTGTACTGGTATTCGACTTTGACCAGCGGTTTCTGGCTGTCATAGGCGTGAATCTGGCCGATCACGATCTTGCCCGAAGAGGGCACCTGGTTGATGGCCAGGGTGGCACGCAGGTAATTGTCGGCTTCGGGATAGGTCCAGTTGCGCAGCCGGCCGTCGGCATAGGTTTCCCGCAGTTCGCTGCGCGGGTAGATGGCGTTTTCGGTACGGGTACCGGTCACCGGGGACCAGAATTGCACGCTGCTGCCTTCGGCCTGGAAGTATTTGCCTTTGAAACCACTGAGCAGCTTGGGGGTGTCGATGGTGGCTGGCGGGGTGCCAACAGGGATGCTCAGGTTCCAGGTGGACAGATCAATCATGGGGTGCGCCTTTACTGTACGAAAGAAGGGTCAAAAGGCTTTGGCCCGTGGATTGGCGCGTTCTTTATAAGCGGCTGGTAACTGTTTGTTAACAAGTTTTAGGCGGTTTATTGGCGTCAATAGTCTGTCAAAAAGCCATCTTTCCCGTAGTCCGTGGGCTGTAGGCGCTGACCGTTAGTCGGTTGTGTGGCCTTTTGGCGCAATGATGGCATCGTCGCGCCTTCTGCTTTATTGGATCCAGGGCTAGAGTGACTCCACATTAAGTGTCCGGTTTTGTCGCAAAAATGACCGGAATGAACCCTCAAGGAAGAGATGCAGCATGGAATCCGTTCCAACCCCGGCCGACGGCTGTTCAGTGCTCCTGGTGGTCGATGACTACCCGGAAAACCTGATCAGCATGCGCGCGCTCCTGCAGCGCGACGACTGGCAGGTGGTGACGGCGGCTTCCGGCGAGGAAGCCCTGGGTCTGCTGCTCGAACGTGACGTCGACCTGGTGCTGCTGGATGTGCGAATGCCGGGCATGGACGGCTTCGAAGTGGCGCGCTTGATGCGCGGCAGCCAGCGCACCCGCATGACTCCGATCATTTTCTTGAGTGCCAATGAGCAATCGCCCGCCGCCGTGCTGGAAGGCTATGCCAGCGGTGCCATCGACTACCTGTTCAAGCCATTCGACCCGCAGATCCTCAAGCCCAAGGTCCAGGCCCTGCTGGAGCATCAGCGCAACCGGCGGGCCTTGCAGCGCTTGAGTCATGACCTGGAACTGGCCCGTGCCTTCAATGCCTCGGTGCTCGACAACGCCGCCGAGGGCATCCTGGTGGTGGGCGAAGACGGGGTGATCAGCTACGCCAACCCGGCTATTTCGCGATTGCTCAATGCCACGGTGGATGAACTGCAAGGCCGGGCGTTCCTCGGCTACCTGCAAAAACCCCATATGCCCGACTGGTTCGGCTGCGAGCTTTACGCCGGCTACCTGCGCGGCGAAACCTGGCGCCTGCACGATGCGATCCTGCGTACCGCGCCCGGCCAGCAACTGCCGGTGGCGATGTCCTGTGCGCCCTTGCCCCGCGAGCAGAAGGCCATGGTGGTGACTGTGCAGGACATGTCGCAAGTACGGCACCTGCATCAGCAATTGGAGTCCCAGGCCGTCACCGACCCCCTCACCGGTCTGCTCAACCGGCGGGGTTTTTACCAGACCGTGGAGACGATCCTGCTGCGCAACGAGCGCAGCGAGCTGGCCACGGTGCTGCTGTACATGGACCTGGACGGCTTCAAGCGGGTCAATGATTCCGTGGGGCACGACGCCGGCGACCGGGTGCTGCGCTGGGTCTCGGAGCAGTTGGAGCTGTGCCTGCGCAGTTGCGACATTCTTGGCCGCCTGGGGGGGGATGAGTTTGTCGCGTTGCTGGAACTGCAATACCCGGAGCAGGCCGCCAAGCTCGCCGAACAACTGATCGAGCGAGTGTCGATCTGCCAGCAGGTAGACGGCCTGGAAGTGATGTTGGGGGTCAGTATCGGCATTGCCACTTTCCCCGATTGCGGGCGCGATCTCACTGGCCTGCTGCGCGCCGCCGACATCGCCATGTACGAAGCCAAGCGGGCAGGGCGTCAGCAATATCGCTATTACGATCAGGAAATGAACGGCCGGGCCCGCTCGCGCCTGATGCTAGAAAGCAGTGTGCGCGAGGCCATCGACAACAAGCAGGTGACGTTGGTGTACCAGCCCCAAGTGTCCCTGGTGGACGGGCACTTGCGCGGGGTCGAAGCCTTGTTGCGCTGGCAGCACCCCAGTGTTGGCGATGTGCCGCCCGGGTTGTTCCTGCCCTTGCTGGAAGAGGCGCGGTTGATTAGCCAGCTCAGCAGTTGGATCTACCACCAGGTGGCATTGGCGCGACAGGCCTGGGCCCCAGTCATGCGTGACGACTGGGTGCTCAGCGTGAGCCTGAGCAGCAGCCAGTTCAATATGCCCAACCTGGTGGCTCAACTGCAGCAGGC
The DNA here is from genome assembly GCF_050916005.1 of Pseudomonas sp. WMBT8. NCBI lineage: Bacteria > Pseudomonadati > Pseudomonadota > Gammaproteobacteria > Pseudomonadales > Pseudomonadaceae > Pseudomonas > Pseudomonas sp. WMBT8. The sequence goes on along the minus strand of NZ_CP188096.1, from coordinate 5,651,583 downwards.
ACTGGAGCGACATGGGCTGCACGGGCGACAACTGGAAGTGGAAATCGCCGAAGAAAGCCTGATGCACAACATTGAAGAGTCCATCAAGCAGCTCAAGCAGTTACGGCGCCTGGGCGTGCGCATAGCCCTGGATGACTTTGGCTCGGGCAACTGCTCCCTGGCGCATCTGCGTGACCTGGAGTTCGACACGCTCAAGCTCGACCCCGGCCTGGTCGCCCGCGTGCTCGGCTCGCCGCGGGAGGCGGCGCTGGCCCGCAGCATTATCGAGCTGTGCGGGCACTTCGGCTTGCTGGTGATCGCCGAAGGTGTGGAAACCCTTGAGCAATGCCACTGGCTGCAGGCCAATGGCTGCCAGTTTATCCAGGGACCGCTGGTGGCCCCGCCCCTGACGGCTGAGGATATTTGTCAGTGGCCGCAGCTTTTCGCGCTACGGGCAGGCCCTTGCTGAATTCGCTACACTGGCGGCCTCACGCCCCTGCCGTTCGAACCCATGACTGCGTTGAAATACCTCCAGGCCTATCCCGCCGCCCTGCAAGAGCAAGTGCGCCAAATGATCGCCAAGGATCAACTGGGCGACTACCTGCAACAGCGCTACCCCGAGCGTCATGGGGTGCAAAGTGACAAGGCGTTGTACAGCTACGCCCTGGCCCTTAAGCAGGAGCACCTGCGCAACGCGCCGGCCATCGACAAAGTGCTGTTCGACAACCGCCTGGACCTGACCCACCGCGCCCTGGGCCTGCACACCACGATCTCGCGGGTGCAGGGCGGCAATCTCAAGGCCAAGAAAGAGATCCGCATCGCCGCGTTGTTCAAGGACGCGGCGCCGCAGTTCCTGAAGATGATCGTTGTCCACGAACTGGCGCACTTCAAGGAATCGGACCACAACAAGGCGTTCTATAAACTTTGCGAATACATGTTGCCCGGCTACCACCAGGTGGAATTCGACCTGCGGGTGTACCTGACCTATCGCGACTTGCAAGGCGCGGCGCGGGATTGAATCGAGAGGAAGCGAGCATGGATGTCAGCAAGACCAAGAGCAGTTTCTACCGCCGCCTGTATGTGGCGTACCTGATCGATAGCCAATTGGCCAGCAGCGTCCCGGCGCTGACCGAGGTGACCGGCATGCCCCGGCGCACGGCGCAGGACACCATCGCCGCGTTGGCGGACCTGGATATCGTCTGTGAGTTCGAGCAGGAAGAGGGCGCCCGCAATCATGCCGGGCGCTATCGGATTCGCGACTGGGGGGCGATTGACCGTGGCTGGATCGAGCGCAACCTGGTGCAGGTCAAGCAGGTGTTGGGTTATCCCTGAAATTGGGTTGCCCGCGATGGCGATCTCAGGCGCGCCGCATCCCAATATGCGGAATTTCATCCTCCAGGTATTCCTCCCCCTCGACCTTGAACCCGTATCTTGCGTAGTACCCCTGCAAATGCGCCTGGGCTGAGAGAAAGATCGGCGTCTGCGGCCAGATATCGTCGATCTGCTTGAGGGTTTCCTCCAGCATCTCGTGCCCCAGGCCGGTACCCCGTGCCGCCTCGGCCACCAGCACGCGGCCGATCACCACGTCGCCGCCGTGCAGCTCCGGGTCGAGCAGGCGCAGGTAGGCCACCAGTTGATTGTCCTGCCAGGCCATCAGGTGGTGGGTATCGCCCTCCAGGTCCTGGTCATCGATATCCTGGTAGACGCATTTCTGCTCGACCACAAACACCGCTGCCCGCAGACGCAAAATGGCGTAGAGCTGTTCCTTGCCCAGATCATTGTGGTGCTTGCAAACCCAATCGACAGTCATCGTTCCATCTCGCATAAAGACCTGCCTGGATAGTAATGCCCTGACCGGCGACTGTCTTGGGCGGTGGTGCAAACACCTGCAAAACCACGTTTTTTGTGAGTGACGTCAATTTGCCATCATTGAGTGCTTTCGCGGCCGGGTTCTTTGTGTAATCTGCGGTACACCGCGAGCGATAAGCTAAAGTCAGAACCTGGAAGGATTCCCGCCAGGCGTCATCGCCCGCAAGGAACTGCCCGCTGTGCAAGGACATTAAGCATGCTGCGATTGTCTCGTGCCGTTGCTTTGATCGTATTGCTGTTGCTGGCCCCCACGGTGGCCGCGGAACGCTTGCGCCTGGTGGCGGATGCGTGGCCGCCGTTTACCGATGCGACCCTGGTCAATGGAGGCCTGGCCACCGATATCGTCAGCACTGCCCTGGCGCGTGCCGGCTATGCCAGTGATTTCGAGCAGGTGCCTTGGGCGCGGGCGCTGATGGGTGTAGGCGACGGGCGTTATGACGTACTGATCAATGCCTGGTACGACGAGGCGCGCACGCAGTTGGGGCAGTTTTCCGCCGAGTACCTGCTCAACCGCGTGCGTTTCATCAAGCGCCGCGACGATCCCATCGAGTTCCAGAACCTGCAGCAATTGCACGACTATCCCGTCGCCGTCGTACGCGGCTACGCCTATTCGGCAGACTTCGATGCCGATCCCCAACTGCAAAAAGTCCCGGTGCATAACTTCGCCATGGCCGTGCGCATGCTCGCGGCCCGGCGGGTGCGGCTGACGGTCGAGGACGAATATGTCGCGCGCTTTTACCTCGCGCGGGAATCACCCAGGGTGCGCAGTGCGGTGGAGTTTTTGCCCAAGCCCTTGAGTGAGAACAGCCTGCATATTCTGGTCAGCCTGAAAAACCCCAGGCATGAGCAGATTGTTGCCGGGTTTGATCGGGAGATTGCCCGGATGAAAGTTGATGGCAGTTATGCGCGACTGCTCAAACAGCATGGGATGTAGTGGTCTTCAGGGCCTCATCGCAGGCAAGCCAGCTCCCACATGGGAATGCATTTCAAAGGTAGGCGCTGGCTCACCTGCGATGACGGCCTAAGCCGCACTGGTTTCCTTGATCAAATGCGCCGCCAAGGTACGCAGCGGCCCCAACTGCCGACAGATCAACCCCAACTGTGTCTGTACCAGGCGCTGTGCTTCGTCGATCTCATCCGGCATCTGCTCCAGTTCCACCGCCAGCGCTTCCTCGGCATCGCTTTGCACCGCGATCGGCTGCTTGTTCGCCAGCCCCGTGGCGATTTCATCGATGCTCGTGGCGAGGGTCTTGCCCGCGCCTTCGATCAGGTGCTCGCGCACGTCTGCTGGCAGTTGGGTATCGCGGTGCGCGCCAAGCCCCGAGAGGTAACTGAGCAAGGTGTGGGACAGCACCAGGAAGCGGAAGCCTACGTCGGCTTCCTTACGGAAATGCCCAGGCTCCATCAGCATATTGGCCAGGGTGGTGGACAGCGCGGCGTCGGCGTTGTGTGCATTGCGCCGGGCCAGGCGGTAGGCCAGGTCGTCGCTCTTGCCGGCGGCATATTGCTGCATGATCTGGCGCAGGTAGATGCTGTTGCAGGTCAGGGTGTTGGCCAGCACTTTGTTCAGGCGCCGGCCTTGCCAGTCCGGCAGGAACAGGAACACCGCCAGCCCGGCGATCAGGCTGCCAAGCAGGGTATCGAACAAGCGCGGCAGGAACAGCCCGTAGCCATCGCCCACCTGGTTGAAGCAGAACAGCACCATCAGGGTAATGGCCGCGGTGGCCAGGGTGTAGCGGGTGGTGCGGTTGATAAAGAACACCAGCCCGGCGGCGATGGCGAACATCGATTGCACCAGGGGGCTGGGGAACAGATCGAACAGCGCCCAGGCCACTGTCAGGCCGATGGCTGTGCCGACGATCCGCTGGCCGAGCTTGCGCCGCGTGGCGCCGTAGTTGGGCTGGCAGACAAACAGGGTGGTGAGGATGATCCAGTAGCCCTGGGACGGGTGGATCAAATGCACCATGCCGTAGCCGACACTCAGCGCCAGCGGTAGGCGCAGGGCGTGACGGAACAGCAGCGAAGTCGGGGTCAGTTGGGTACGCAGGCGCGTCCACATTTCCTTGAGGTTGCGCGGCGAACGGTCCAGCAGGCTGCTGTCGCTGGCATCTGCCAGGCTGTCGGGGTTGCTGGCGTCACTGAGCAGGCGGTCGAGGGTCGACAGGTTAGCCGCCAGCGCGCGCAACGAACGCAGCAGCCCGCGCCAGGCCGGGTTGCTCTGGATGCGCAGGTGTTCGAGGGAGGCGTTCAGGTCGCCCAGGGCCTCGGCGAAGCTGTCGTCGTAGACAAACGGCTGGCGCAACTGGATCGACTCGGCGAGGGCCTGGCAGGCCTTGCCTTGCTGGCGCAGCAGGCGCTGGCAGCGGAACAGCACATCGCTGTGGAAGAACGCCTCGGCCAGGGCGTTGTAGGGGTAGTGGGAGGAACTGGCGCGCTCGTGGATGTCCTGGGCCAGGAAGTACAGCTTGAGGTAGCGGCTGACCTTGGACCCCGGCCGGCCATTGCCGACACGGTGCAGGATGATTTCCTTGGCCGCATTGAGCGCCGCCACCACCCGGCCATTTTGTTGCGCCAGCTCCAGGCGCCGCGCTTCTACGTCCAGCTGGCGAATAGGCTCGAACAACGATGACTTGAGCTTGAGGTAACGCCCCAGCTCGCGAAACAGCCGGGCCAGGCTCTGCTGCACCGGCTGGTTGGAAAACATCGCCTGCCACAGCACCGACAGCGCGCCATACCAGGCGGCACCGGCCACCAGCAGCAAGGGCTCGTGCCAGAAATCGGTGACGGCGCCACCGCGCTGATCCACGCCGATCATGGTGTAGACCGACAGAATCAAGGTGGCCGAGGCGATCGCCCCATAACGCTCGCCCAACGCGCCGAGCATGGTCAGGCAAAAACTCGCCAGGGCGATGGCGATGGCAAAAATCCACGGGTAGGGAAACAGCAACTCCACCGACAGCGCCGCCACGCTGAAACACACCAGCGTTACCGCCAGCGCATTGAGGCGGCCCTGCCAGCTGTCATCGGTCTCGGCCAGGGCGCTGGCGATAATCCCCAGGAACAGCGGGATCAGCAGCGACATTTCATCCTGATACCAGCACAGCGCCATGCTGCCGGTGAGGGCGATAAACACCCGTACGCTGTAACTGAACTTATCCAGTGCCCAAAGGCGCCGCATGGACTGCTTGAACGAGGTCGAGGACATGAAGTCTGGGGTCTTCCGGGACGATGCCGCTAAATTGAGCCAGTAATGACGCCACGGCAAGCGTGGCGATCACATTCATAAGCAAAAAATATCCCAGGCACCGCAATCAACTGTAGGAGCTGGCTTGCCGGCGATAGCGGTGGGTCAACCGGCAAATGGGGCACTGATACACCGCTATCGCCGGCAAGCCAGCTCCTACCGTTTGATCGAGTACATCCTTGGTTCAGGCGTACTGCGCCGCCGCATACCCCGAAGCCCAGGCCCACTGGAAGTTGAAGCCGCCCAGGTGCCCGGTCACGTCCAGCACTTCGCCGATAAAATACAGGCCGGGGCTTTTCAGCGATTCCATGGTCTTGGACGACACTTCCCGCGTATCCACCCCGCCCAGGGTGACTTCGGCGGTGCGGTAGCCTTCGGTGCCGGCCGGGACCAATTGCCAGCAGCCCAGCCGGGTGGCGATGTCCGCGAGTTCGGCGTGGGTGTACTGCTTCATCGGCTTGGACACAAACCACGTCTCGGCCAGCAGGTTGGCCATCTTCTTGGTGAAGATCTCGCCCAGCAGGGTCTTGAGCTCGCTGTTGGGGCGCTCGGCCTGTTGCTGTTGCAGCCAGGCGTGGGCGTCGTGGTCGGGCAGCAGGTTGATCTCAACCGTGTCGCCGGGCTCCCAGTACGAGGAAATCTGTAAAATCGCCGGCCCGCTCAGGCCGCGATGGGTAAACAGAATGTTCTCGCGAAAGCTCTGCTCGTTGCAGCTGACCAGGCAATCGACCGAGGTGCCGGACAGCTCGCCACACAGCTCCTTGAGCTGATCGGTGATGGTAAACGGCACCAGGCCTGCACGGGTTGGCAGCAGTTCATGGCCGAACTGCCTGGCCACCTGATAACCAAAGCCGGTGGCGCCCAGGGTCGGAATCGACAGGCCGCCGGTGGCAATCACCAGGGATTCGCAGCGCAACTCGCCGAGGGTGGTTTGCAGTTGGTAGCCGCTGTCGAGCCTGGCGATCTCCTGGATCGAGGTGTCCAGGTGCAGGCTCACGCCGGTCTGGATGCATTCGTCGAGCAGCATGCCGAGGATGTCGCTGGATTTGTTATCGCAGAACAGCTGACCGAGTTTTTTCTCGTGGTACGGCACGCCATGCTTGGCCACCAAGGCGATGAAATCCCACTGGGTGTAGCGGGCCAGGGCGGATTTGCAGAAGTGCGCATTGTGCGAGAGGAAGTTGGCCGGCTCGGTGTACATGTTGGTGAAGTTACAGCGACCACCGCCGGACATCAGGATCTTCTTGCCGGCCTTGTTCGCATGGTCGATCAGCATCACCTTGCGCCCACGCCCGGCGGCGGTCAGCGCGCACATCAAGCCTGCGGCGCCAGCGCCAATGATCACAACTTCGGTCGAGCGCAAAACGGTGTCCTCACAAAATATTGATCTCAAATGCAATCAAAAATGTGGGAGCGGGCTTGCCCGCGAATGCGCACTGTCAGCCAACCCATCTGGCGACTGGTACACCGCATTCGCGAGCAAGCCCGCTCCCACATTGGATCTCCATTGAATCGAAGAGCTTTACAGGATCCGTACGCGCAACGAACGGCCCTTGATCTTGCCGTCGTTCAAGCGCTGCAACGCCTGCTTGGCGACGCTGCGCTCCACCGCCACGTAGGCCTGGAAGTCAAAGATCGCGATCTTGCCGACCTGGGCGCCCGGAATCCCGGCTTCACCGGTCAGCGCGCCAAGGATGTCGCCTGGGCGGACCTTGTCTTTACGGCCGGCAGCAATGCACAACGTGCTCATCACCGGCAGCAGCGGCGCGCCGCCCTGGGACTTGAGGTTGCTCAGTTGGTCCCAGTTCAGCGGGGCTTTTTGCAGCAGTTCGATGGCCTGGGCGCGGTGCGCCTCGGACGGTGCCACCAGGCTGATGGCGATCCCGGTCTCACCGGCACGACCGGTACGGCCGACGCGGTGGATGTGGATTTCCGAATCGCGGGCCAGTTCGACGTTGATCACCATGTCCAGCGAGTCGATGTCCAGGCCACGGGCCGCCACGTCGGTGGCCACCAGTACCGAAGTACTGCGGTTGGCGAACATTGCCAGCACCTGGTCACGGTCGCGCTGTTCCAGGTCGCCATGCAGGCCGACCGCAGAAATGCCCTTGGCGGTCAGGTGATCCACGGTTTCCTGCACTTGCTGCTTGGTAAAGCAGAAGGCCACGCAAGAGGCCGGACGGAAGTGCGACAGCACCTTGGTCACCGCGTCCATGCGTTCTTCCGGGGAGATTTCGTAGAAGCGCTGCTCGATCTGCTCATCGGAGTGGAACGCTTCGGCCTTGACCTGCTGCGGCGCGCGCATGAATTTGGACGCCAGTTGCTTGATGCTCACCGGGTAGGTGGCCGAGAACAGCAGGGTCTGGCGACGGGCCGGGGTCTTGCTGATGATGTCTTCGATGGCATCGTAGAAGCCCATGTCGAGCATGCGGTCGGCTTCATCGAGGATCAGCGTGTTCAAACCGTCCAGCACCAGCGAACCCTTGCGCAGGTGTTGCTGGATGCGGCCCGGGGTGCCGACGATGACGTGGGCGCCATGCTCCAGGGAAGCGATCTGCGGGCCGAGGGACACGCCGCCGCACAGGGTCAGCACCTTGATGTTGTCTTCGGCGCGGGCCAGGCGGCGGATTTCCTTGGCCACCTGGTCTGCCAGCTCGCGGGTCGGGCACATCACCAGGGCCTGGCAACCGAAGTAGCGCGGGTTGATCGGGTTCAGTAGGCCGATACCGAAGGCAGCGGTCTTGCCGCTGCCGGTCTTGGCCTGGGCGATCAGGTCCAGCCCCTTGAGGATCACCGGCAAGCTTTGCGCCTGGATCTGCGTCATCTCGGCATAACCCAGCGAGTCGAGGTTAGCCAGCATGGCGGCGGAGAGCGGCAAAGTATTAAAAGCGGTGGCGATGGTGGTCACGGGACTGGCTCTGCAAAACAAAATGTCGCGCAGTGTACCAGCCCCGTGGGAATTTCCCTGCAAGTTCTAGACGAGACGCTGCTTAATGCTCAATGTCGTGCTCGCGGCTGACCACCCGTTTGCCGTCTTTTGGCGACAATTGCAGGAAGATCGCCGCCGCCAGCATCGCCATGATGCCCACGGTGAGGAACGTCAACTGGAATGCCTCAAGCACGGTGTTGACCCCATCGTTACCGGCTTCGGCAGTAAATCCGCCAAGCAGGGCACCGGCGCAGGCCACCCCCAGGCTCAGGGCCAGTTGCGCCACCACTGACAGCAGGCTGTTGCCGCTGCTGGCCTGGGCGTCGTCGAGGTCGATCAGGGTCACGGTGTTCATCGCGGTAAATTGCAGGGAGTTGATCGCCCCCAGTACCGCGAGCATCGCCAGCAACAGCGGGTACGGCGTCTGCTCGCTGACCAGGCCCATGCTCGCCAGCATGATCCCCAGCGCCAGGGTGTTGCCGGTGAGCACGATGCGATAGCCCAGGCGTTCGATCAGCGGCCGGGCGATGGACTTGGCGAGCATGGCCGCCGCCGCCAGGGGCAACATGCTCATCCCCGCCTGGGACGGCGAATAGCCCAGGGCGATCTGCAACAACAGCGGTACGAGGAACGGCAGGGCGCCGCTGCCCAGGCGCGCGAACAGGTTGCCGAGAATGCCCACGGCAAAGGTCCGGGTCTTGAACAGCACCGGCGAGAACAGTGGGTTTTCGATATGCCCGGCGCGCAGCCAGTAGGCCGCCAGGCACGCCATGCCGCCGAACAGCAGCAACATCACGCGCAAATGCGGCAAGTGCAGCTCACCCAGGCCTTCCATGGCAATGGTGATCAGCACCATCGCCGCGCCAAACAGCAAAAAGCCCAGGCTGTCGAAGCGTGTTCGCTCGCTGCCGCGCAGGTCGGGGATGAACTTCCACACGGCGTAGCAGCCGATCATGCCTACCGGCAGGTTGATCAGGAAGATCCAGTGCCAGGTCAGGTATTGCACCATCCAGCCGCCCATGGTCGGGCCGAGCAAGGGGCCGAGCAGGCCGGGGATGGTGATAAAGCCCATGATCCGCACCAGCTCCGAGCGCGGGTAGGCGCGCAGCACCACCAGCCGGCCGACCGGCAGCATCAGCGCACCGCCCAGGCCCTGGATCACCCGCGCGCCCACCAGCATGGTCAGGCTGCTGGACAGGGCGCACAGCAGCGAGCCGATGCTGAACAGCATGATCGCGCCAAAGAAAATCTTCTTGGTGCCGAAACGGTCGGCGATCCAGCCCGAGGCCGGGATCAGCAAGGCCACGGTGAGCATGTAGGCGATGATCACGCCCTGCATGCGCAGCGGGTTTTCCGCCAGATCCTCGGCCATGGCGGGCAGTGCCGTGTTGAGAATCGTGCCGTCGAGCGACTGCATGAAGAAGGCAATCGCGACCACCCAGGGCAACCAGCGGGCAGTCTTGGCATCGAGCACGACACGATTGGGCATGGGATCCCTTTTTGTTAGCAGGCTATGTGTTGCCGATTATGCGCTAACCTCCGCCGGTTTTCCCACTGGCGGTTCGTCTATATCTGACAGGGGAACGTCTTTACCCACCAGGAAATCGATCAACGCCCGGTGCACCGCCAGCGCCGCCTCCCGCGACTCCAGGTCGAGCAAATGGCCGGTGTGCTCGGCGCTGGCGAAGCTGCTGCGGCCCACGTACTGCTTGAACAGTTGGGCTTCATTGGCCGGGGTGTATTCGTCCAGGGTGCCGTTGAGAAAGTGCACCGGGGTTTCGATCTGGCGCAATTGCGGCAGGTAGTTGCCATCGCCCAGGGCAAGCACCTGATGAATATGAAAGCGCGCCTGGCGGTACTCGGTGGTGGCCATGGTCGACAGGTGCCGATGGTTATTGCGCTTGAGCCGGCTGGAGAGGAATTTGCCGACGGTTTCATTGAGCAGGTGGCCGACGGCGGACTTGTCATCGGCCTCGATCAGCACTCTCACGCGCTCCACGTATTCGAGCATCGCCTGGTTGAGATTGGGCGCCAGGGCCATCACCACCGAGCTTTCGATAGAAGGCGGGTTGCGCGCCAGGGTCAGCAGGGTCGAGATGCCACCCCAGGAGGCCGACACCAGGTGGTTGACCTGGAAACGCTCCACCAGCGCCCGCAGGATCTCGACTTCGTCGTCCTTGGTCACCAGGTCCAGATCGGTGTTGTGGGGGCGCGAATAGCCGGAAAACGGCAAGTCGAACATCAACACATTGAAATGCTCGGCCAGGCACTTGCTGGTGCGGGCGAATGAGCGGGTGGTGGACAGCGCGCCGTTGACCAACAGCACGGTCTTGCGTTGCGGATCGTTACCCAGTTGCTCTACGTGAACGTTGTAGTGCTTGAACAACTTATCAATGACAAAACTTCCTTGGTACATGTCAACGCTCCGGCTCGCCCTATCCCGGGCGAGGTCATGCATCGCTTGCGCGCAAGCGGGTTGAAAGGTGGCGGGATGCCACCAACCGTTATAACGAGGTTTTGGAGTGTCGACAACAGCCCGCCAACCAACGGGGTGCGGCAAGGGACGGTTCATCAGAACCCAGGGTATTCCCCTGTAGGAGCCGGCTTGCCGGCGATCAGGCCCGGGAGCCTGACGGCGATCTTCTGGCCGCCATCGCCGCCAAGCCGGGCGTTTACAAGGTCAGGGTCAGACGTTTTACCAGCGCGCCGGGCAGCAGGTTGGACGAGGTATTACGCTCGCCATAGGTGCTGGCCGACAGCAACAACTCGCGCTCGGCAGTCAGCGCTTCCAACTGTGAGCCCAGCAGTTGGTAGACGCTATCGTCAAAACGCATGGTGCTGACCGGCGCCTTGATCTCACCGTCTTGCACCCAGAACGTGGCGAAGCGGGTCATGCCCGTCAGGCGCGCCGCCGGTTGGTCGGAGTAGTTCAGGTACCACAGGTTGCTGATGTACAGGCCGGTGCCCAGTTGCTTGAGGATATCGGCCTGGGCCAGGCTGCCGGCGGCCATCTGCAAGGCGCTGGGGGACTCATCGGCGCTGGCGCCGTTGGTGCTCAAGCCGTATTCGGCGGCGCTGCGCGAGTTGACCAGTTGCCCTTGCGCCTGGCCATTGGCGACCAAGGTCACGTCGCTGCGCGGGTAACCGTCACGGGAGAACGCCGGGCTCAGGGAGGCCGTGATCTGTTCGCTCATGTCCACCAGCGGGCTCAGGGCCTGGTCGCCGGCATACAGGCGCTGCAACGGGCTGCCCTTGCTGGCGATAGCCTGTGCAGAAAAACCACCCCAGGCGAGCATGCCGATGATTTCTTCCATGGCCGCCGGTGCCAGGTACGCGCGGTATTGACCGGGCGCCAGGGTGTGCAAGGGCCGGCCAAGGAACTCCAGTTGTTCGCGGGCTTGCTGCAAGCGCTGGGCAAAGGCCGCGCTGTCCCAGGCATCGCCGGCGTAGCTGGCCTTGACCGCCTCGCCATTGGCATGGAACAGGCTGAAATCAAAGTTGAAGCTATTGGCCTGATGCCAGCCAAAAGCCCCCGACGAGCTGGCGAACCCACGGCTGATCGGCCCGGCGGCATAAATGCCGACCAGGTCGAAACCTTGGGCGCCCTGGCTGATTTCGCCCAGGACCTGATCGAGGTCCGGCAGCGCCTGGGCCTGCTCGCTGCTGTTTTGCCAGGCCGTGTGATTGAGCAGCAGGTAAGGATCCTTGGGCAGCAAGGGCAAGGTTTCGCGCAGTTGCTGCAGGCCCTCGGCCAGGCGCTGGCGGTCCACCTCGGGGTCTCCGGCCAGGGTGATACCGAGGTCGGCGTGCCGGCCATCGTTGATCAGCTTGAGGTTGACACTGGCCTGCTGTACCTGGCCGGCCTGGCGCACCTTGGCGTGGTTGAAACGCACGAATTCGGACGACTCCGCCGCGTAGTCCAGATGAAACTGTTCCCCTTCGGTGATGGCCTGCTTGAGCCACTCCACCAGGTCCTTGAAAGCCTTCATCAGGCGTCTCCCCCAAACACATCCACATCACTGAAGACACACGCCGGCGATGCATGGCCGACGCGGATCACCTGGTTCGGCTCGCCCTTGCCACAGTTGGGCGTGCCCAGCACCTTGAAGGTACTGGCATCGCCCACGGCGCTGAGCTTGCGCCAGAACTGCGCGGAAATCGCCCGGTAGTTGGGGTTCTTCACCACGCCCTTGAGCTCGCCGTTCTCGATCAACTGGCCCCATTCGCAGCCGAACTGGAACTTGTTGCGCGCATCGTCGATGGACCAGGAACGGTTGGTCGACATCAGGATGCCGTGCTCGATGCCGCCGATCAGTTGCCCCAGGCTCTGGTCGCCGGCCTCGATATTGAGGTTGGCCATGCGGTCGATGGGCGCGCGGTTCCAACTGCTGGCGCGGCTGTTGGCCACGCCGCCCATGCCCGAGCGGTATTGCGACAGCGCCCCGCCCAGGGGCTTGAGCAGCAGGCCGTTACGGATCAGGAACTGCTTGTTGGCGGGCGTGCCGTCATCGTCATGGGCGTAGCTGGCCAGTTGCTCGGGAATGTCGGGGTCAAAGGTCACGTTCAGCAGGTTGGAGCCGTATTGCAGGTGCCCGAAGTCGCTGGCCTTGACGAAGCTGGTGCCGGCGTAATTGCGCTCGTCACCGAGGATGCGGTCCAGCTCCAGGGGATGGCCGATGGACTCGTGGATCTGCAGGATCATCTGGTCGGGCATCAGCAGCAGGTCGCGCGGGCCTTGGGGTGTGTTGGGGGCCAGCAGCAGTTGCAGGGCCTCGTCGGCAATTCGGGGTGCAGCACCTATCAGGCCGAAGCGGCTGATGACATCAAAGCCACCTTGCTGGCCAAAGTTGCTGCCACCCAGGGTGCGGGTCTGGCTGTCGTTGCCGTCGTAGGCGGTCACGTTGACGCCGGGGAACACAAAGCGCTGGGCCTGGCGCAACTCGGCGCCGGCGCTGTTGAGGTAAATCTGTTCAACGCGGGTGGTGCCCAGGCTGACCTCCCAGTTCACCAGGCGCTCGTCCTTGGGCACGGCAGCCGATTCGGCGCCGAGCAGTTGGTAGCAGTCGCTCAGGGACGGGAAGGGTTGGTCGAGTTCTAGCGACAGATAGTCGGCGACGTCGCTGGACACCGGCTGGTCGCGCAGGTCGAGCAGGGCGTGGGGCCTGATCCGCCGGGCTTGCTGCTCGGCACGCTCGAGGGCGGCTTGCAGGCCGGTCAGGGAAATATCATTCGTGGCCGCGTAGGCTTCGACCCCGTTGAGGCGCACGGTGAGCATGGCGCCTTCGTCGCGGCTCAGGTGTGGCGGTTCGGCAACGTTCTTGCGCACCGACAGGTACTGGCCGGACTCGCGCACGTAGCGCAGGGAAAAGAACTCGGCGCGGGTACGCAGGGCGGCGAAATGTTGTTTGAGTTGCGGGTGTTTGTCGAACATGGGGCCTTCCTTGTGGGCGGTGATGGCTTTGAGGGCCCCATCGCAGGCAAGCCAGCTCCCACCTTTTGAATGTGTTCACAAATCAAAATGTGGGAGCTGGCTTGCCTGCGATGCTTTTGCCTTGGCTTTAGACCGGGCAACCCTTGGCGCGCAAAATCGCGTCAAAGCGATCAGGGTCCAGGGTGCCGGCTTCGATGGCGGCCAGTGTGGCTTTCTCGCGGGCCAGCAGGTCATGGCAGCGCACCAGCAATTCCGGCAGTTCGCTGCGCGAGGCGGCGACCACGCCGTCGCCGTCGCCGATCATCAGGTCGCCAGGCGCTACCAGCATGCCGGCGCAGGAGATCGGCACGTTGATCTCGCCGCCGCCGTCAGTGCTCGGGCCACGATGCACGCCGCCGATGGCGTAGGCTGGCAGTTCGCCGGTCTGCCATTCGTCGAGGTCACGCAGGGCGCCGTTGATCACCACCCCGACAATGCCGGCCTTCAGGGCCATGGCGCGCATGATGCCGCCGAACACCGCACGGGTCAGGTCGGCGCTGCCGTCGATCACCAGCACATCGCCCGGGCGGGCCATTTGCATGGCTTTGAGAATCATCAGGTTGTCACCGGGGCGCACTCGCACGGTGAGGGCGCTGCCGAGCATCGGTGCATTGCCGTGGAAGGCCTTCAGGCCCAGGCCACCGACGTTACGGCCCAGGCAGTCGCTGACGGCCGCGGCCGGAATCTTGCTGAATTCCTTCAGCCATTTCGGGTCCAGCGGTTCAACGTTTGGATTGATCAGGAAGCCGGTAGGCCATTTGCTCGAAGAAACGACATCAAACATGAGAAAGCCTCGTGGCCAGGCAGAAGCCGGCGTGTCGGTAGGAAGGTGAAACGTTTGCGCGAGGGACTAGATTAGGCCGGCGCGGGGGGTGGGATCAAGGGCGGGGCAGTGTAGGAAGAGTCTGGGAAGATGTGTGTTGGCTGGGCGGGCCTCATCGGGAGCAAGCCCCCTCCCACATTTTGATGGGTGAATACATTCAAATGTGGGAGCTGGCTTGCCTGCGATAGGAGCGCCGCGGTGTAACGCTTACCGCGCGGTCGGACCCACTTCACGCAACGGCTTGCCACGCACTGGCGCATCGCCGGCCACGTAGTAGTCCGCGGTGCTGCGCGGCAACTGGCGGCCACGCATCTTGTCGGCGATTTTCTCGGCGATCATGATGGTTGGCGCGTTCAGGTTGCCGGTGGTGATGATCGGCATGATCGACGCATCGACCACCCGCAGGCCCTGCATGCCATGCACGCGGCCTTCGCCATCGACCACGGCCATTTCGTCGGTGCCCATCTTGCACGAGCAGGAGGGGTGGAACGCGGTTTCGGCGTGTTCGCGGATGAACTTGTCCAGTTGCTCGTCGGTTTGCACGTCGATGCCCGGGCTGATCTCGCGGCCACGGTACGGGTCCAGTGCCGGCTGCTGCATGATTTCACGGGTCAGGCGGATGCCATCGCGAAACTCTTGCCAGTCCTGCTCGGTGGCCATGTAGTTGAAGAGGATGCTCGGGTAGTCCCGTGGGTTCTTCGACTTCACTTGCACACGGCCACGGCTCGGCGAACGCATGGAGCCCATGTGCGCCTGGAAACCGTGCTCTTTCACACCGTTGCTGCCGTTGTAGTTAATCGCGACCGGCAGGAAGTGGTACTGGATGTTCGGCCATTCGAATTCTTCACGGGTACGGATAAAACCGCCCGCCTCGAACTGGTTGCTGGCGCCGATGCCGGTGCCGTTGAACAGCCATTCGGCACCAATGGCCGGCTGGTTGTACCAGAGCAGCGACGGGTACAGCGAGACCGGCTGGGTGCAGGCGTATTGCAGATACAGCTCCAGGTGGTCCTGCAGGTTTTCACCGACGCCTGGCAGGTCGTGGACCACCGGGATGTCGAGGCTTTCGAGGAGTTTGGCCGGGCCTACACCGGAGCGTTGCAGCAATTGCGGCGAAGCGATGGCGCCGCTGCACACCAGCACTTCCTTGCGCGCGCGGGCTTCAACACGTTCTTCGGCGGCGCCGATCAGGTAACGCACGCCGACCGCACGCTTGCCTTCGAACAACACTTTGTCGGTCAGGGCATGGGTGACGATGGTCAGGGTCGAACGTTTCTTGGCGGTGTCCAGGTAGCCACGGGCGGTACTGGCGCGACGGCCTTTGGGCGTCACGGTACGGTCCATCGGGCCGAAGCCTTCTTGCTGGTAGCCGTTCAAGTCCTCGGTACGCGGGTAACCGGCCTGCACGCCGGCTTCAACCATGGCGTGGAACAGCGGGTTATTCCCGGCTTTAGGCGTGGTCACGCTGACCGGACCTTCGCCACCGTGGTAGTCGTTAGGGCCGATGTCGCGGGTTTCGGCCTTGCGGAAATACGGCAGGCAGTCGAGGTAGCTCCAGTCTTCCAGGCCTGGCAGCTTCGACCAGTTGTCGTAGTCCATGGCGTTGCCACGGATGTAGCACATGCCGTTGATCAGCGACGAGCCACCCAGGCCCTTGCCGCGCCCACATTCCATGCGGCGGCCGTCCATGTGTGGCTCTGGATCGGTTTCATAGGCCCAGTTGTAGCGGCGGCCTTGCAGCGGGAACGCCAGGGCGGCGGGCATCTGGGTACGGAAATCGAAACGGTAGTCCGGGCCGCCGGCTTCCAGCAGCAGGACGGTGACGCCTTCGTCTTCGGTCAGACGGGTCGCCAGGGTGTTACCGGCGGAACCGGCACCCACAATGATGTAGTCGTATTCTTGGGACATAAATGCACCCTCTTTGGAGATGGTCAGGTCAGGCGAGGGCGTTGCCCTCGATCGCCGGCAAGCCGGCTCCTACAGGTCGTGCGCAATCCTTGTAGGAGCCCGCTTGCGGGCGATTGGCGGTAGCCGGGTTAGAACACCGAGGCGTAGTCGCCCAGCTCAACCTGTACCGATTTGATGCGGGTGAAGTTGTTCAGCGAGCTGATGCCGTTCTCACGGCCAACACCCGACTGCTTGTAGCCGCCCACCGGCATCTTGGCGTCGGACTCGCCCCAGGCGTTGATCCAGCAGATACCGGCTTCCAACTGATGAATCACGCGGTGAGCGCGGTTCAGATCGCGGGTCACCAGGCCAGCGGCCAGGCCGAAGTCGGTGTCGTTGGCACGACGGATCACTTCTTCTTCGGTCTCGTAGGTGAGGATGCTCATTACCGGGCCAAAGATTTCTTCACGCACGATGGTCATTTCGTCGGTGCAGTCAGTGAACACGGTCGGTGCCACGAACGCGCCCTTGGCGAAGTCGCCGTCGGTCAGGCGGTCGCCGCCGCACAGCAGGCGTGCGCCTTCTTCCTTGCCCTTGGCGATGTAGCCCAGCACGCTTTCCATGTGGGCGAAGCTGACCAGTGGGCCGAAGTTGGTGTTCTCGTCTTCTGGGTTGCCGACGCGGATGCGCGCAACACGCTCCACGATCTTGGCTTCAAAGGCAGCTTGCAGGTGCTTTGGAATAAACACGCGGGTGCCGTTGGTGCAGACCTGGCCGGAGCTGTAGAAGTTGGCCATCATCGCGGTGTCGGCGGCGCGATCCAGGTCGGCGTCGTCGAAGATGATCAGCGGGGATTTGCCGCCCAGTTCCATGGTCACGTCTTTGAGCGAGGAACTCGAAGCGCTGGCCATGACCTTCTTGCCGGTGTCGGTGCCGCCGGTGAAGGAGATTTTTTCGATGCGTGGGTGCTCGGTCAGCCAGGTGCCGACTTCACGACCGCTGCCGGTCAGGACGTTGAACACGCCATCCGGAACGCCGGCTTCGGTGTAGATCTCGGCCAGTTTCAGGGTGGTCAGCGACGTCACTTCGCTTGGCTTGAAGATCATTGCGTTGCCGGCCGCCAGGGCTGGGGCAGACTTCCACAGGGCGATCTGGATCGGGTAGTTCCACGCACCGATACCGGCGACTACGCCCAGCGGCTCGCGGCGGGTGTAGACGAACGAAGTGGTACGCAGCGGGATCTGCTCGCCTTCGATGGCGGGCACCAGGCCGGCGTAGTATTCCAGCACGTCGGCGCCGGTGACGATGTCGACGTACTTGGTTTCAGAGAAGGATTTACCGGTGTCCAGGGTTTCCAGGGCGGCCAGTTCATCGTTGCGCTCGCGCAGGATTTCCACGGCGCGACGCAGGATGCGCGAACGCTCCATGGCGCTCATCGCGGCCCAGATTTTCTGGCCCTTTTCGGCGCTGACCACCGCACGCTCAACGTCTTCGAACGTAGCGCGCTGCACGTTGGCGAGAACTTCACCGTTAGCCGGGTTGATGGCTTCGAAGGTGGCATCGCTGCCAGCGTCGCTGTAGCCGCCGTCAATGTAGAGTTTTTGCAGTTCGAAACGGGCCATAAAGTCCTCGCAAGTGCATAAGTGGTTGGCGTTAACCACTGAAGGGGCATAGCCCGCTCAGCAGCAGTTCAGGGGTTGAGCGTTTATGTGGGCTCTAACTCACCTGCTTGGCCAATTGGAAATCCATGTATTCGTAAGCAATCCGTTGCGCCTGCTCCGTGTCGAAAGCGTCTCCCGACAGGGCGCCGCGCAACCACAAGCCGTCGATCAGGGCCGCCAGGCCTCGGGCTGCGCTGCGTGCATCTTCCAGCGGCAGCACACGGCGGAACTGGCAGCACAGGTTGGAATACAGGCGGTGATCGTTGATCCGCTGCAACCTGTGCAAAGACGGGTGGTGCATGCTGGTGGCCCAGAAGGCCAGCCAGGTTTTCATTGCCGGGCCGTTGACCTGGCTGGCGTCGAAGTTGCCGCCAATAATCACTTGAAGGTGCGCCCGGGGGCTGTCTTCCTTCAATGCCTGCCGGCGTTCGTGGACGTTCTCGATCAGCACATTCATCAGGTACCGCATGGTTGCGGCGATCAGGCCATTCTTGTCCTGAAAGTAGTGACTGATGATGCCGTTCGAGACGCCGGCCAGACGGGCGATCAGCGCAATGCTGGCATCTCCCATCCCAACCTGATCGATGGCCGTCAATGTGGCTTCGATCAACTGCTGGCGGCGTATGGGTTGCATACCGACCTTGGGCATGTAGCACCTCTCCTTAGGCCTGCCGACGGGCGTAAACGTTCGTCGGCTTGAGGGCCAGTCTATTTTGTTTTGATTGAACGTTCAATCAACAAAGAATAAGATCTGCGACAAATGGTCGCTGCCTACAGGTATTTCCTACATGTCGGCAGGCACATCTGACATCCGTAAAAACCCTTGAAACCGCCCATGACCCTGGGTCGCTGGGGTTCGGGGATTTTCGGGATGTCTTTATAACACCCGTCCGTCGACTGCCGAAAAATCGATGGCGCGGGTCACGCGCTGCCTTGTGTCCTCTCTCGCACTGCCCGGAGCCTCTGTGCCATGAGTTCTGCCTCTCTTATAAAGACCCCACCGGAAAAGGTGCGGGTCAACGGTTGGGTGTTCTACACCTCCACCGCGCTGATCCTGTTGTTGACCGCCGTTCTGATCATCGCCCCGCAAGAGGCCGGCAGAATGCTGGGAGTCGCCCAGACCTGGCTCTCGAAGAGCTTTGGCTGGTACTACATGGTGGTTATCGCCGCCTACCTGGTATTTGTGGTGGGCCTGGCGTTTTCGTCCTACGGCAAATTGAAGCTGGGCAGCAAGGCCGATACCCCGGACTTCAGCTACGGCGCCTGGGCCGGCATGTTGTTCTCCTCGGGCATCGGCATCTCGTTGCTGTACTTCGGCGCGTCCGAGCCGTTGGACCACTACTTCAACCCGCCCGAAGGCGCCGCCGCCACCCATATGGCCGCGCGCCAGGCGTTGCAGTTGACCTTCCTGCACTGGGGCCTGCATGGCTGGGCGATCTATGCGCTGGTCGGCCTGGCCGTGGCGTACTTTGCTTACCGCCATAACCAGCCGCTGGCCCTGCGTTCGGCGCTGTACCCGTTGATGGGCGAGCGCTGGGTCAAGGGTGCGGCCGGTCATGCGGTGGATGGCTTCGGCATGTTCGTGACCCTGCTGGGCCTGGTGACGAACCTGGGGATTGGTTCGATGCAAGTGTCGTCCGGGCTGGAAAACCTGTTCGGCATGGAGCACAGCAACACCAACCTGCTGATCGTGATCATCGTGATGAGCACCGTGGCGACCATCGCCGCCGTGTCGGGCGTGGAGAATGGCATTCGCCGCCTGTCCAACCTGAACATCGTGCTGTTCAGCGGCCTGCTGATTTTCGTGCTGCTGTTTGGCCCGACCCTGCACCTGCTCAACGGCTTTGTGCAGAACCTGGGCGACTACATGAACGGCCTGGTGCTCAAAACCTTCGACCTCTACGTGTACGAAGGCGATGGCGAGAAGTCCGAGCGCTGGATGGGCCTTTGGACCCTGTTCTACTGGGCCTGGTGGATTTCCTGGGCACCGTTCGTAGGCATGTTCATCGCGCGCATTTCCCGTGGTCGTACCGTGCGTGAACTGGTGGCTGGCGTATTGCTGATCCCGCTGGGCTTTACCCTGGCGTGGCTGTCGATCTTCGGCAACTCGGCGTTGGACCTGGTGCTCAACCACGGTGCGGTGGAGCTGGGCAAGACCGCGCTGGAGCAGCCATCCATGGCGATCTACCAGTTGCTGGAATACTACCCGGCGTCGAAAGTGGTGATCGGCGTGTCGATCTTTGTCGGCTTTGTGCTGTTCCTGACGCCGGCGGATTCTGGCGCGGTGATGATGGCCAACCTGTCGTGCAAGGGCGGCAATGTGGATGAGGATGCGCCGCACTGGCTGCGGATCTTCTGGTCGGCGGTGATCACCCTGGTGACCATCGGCTTGCTGTTTGCCGGCAACTTTGAAGCCATGCAGACCATGGTGGTACTGGCGGGCCTGCCGTTCTCGGTGGTGCTGATCTTCTTTATGTTCGGTTTGCACAAGGCCATGCGCCAGGATGTGGCCATCGAACAGGAGCAGGCGCAATTGGCCGAACGCGGCCGTCGCGGTTTCAGCGAGCGCCTCACCGCCCAGGACCTGCAACCGAGCCAGGCGGTGGTGCAACGCTTTATGGACAAGAAAGTCACCCCGGCGCTGGAAGAAGCGGCCGTGGCATTGCGCGCCCAGGGGCTGGATGTGCAGACGCTGCTGGGTAAGTCCAAGCGCTGCATTGGCGTGCGGATCGAGATGGAAGGCAACCCGTTTGTCTACGAGGTGAGCCTGGACGGCTACCTGGCGGCGCCCAGTGAGTCGATCGAGGCGGACGAGGAGCGTGCGCGCTACTACCGCGCCGAGGTCTACCTGCACAACGGCGGCCAGGAATACGACCTGATGGGCTTCACCCAGGAGCAGATCACCCGGGATGTGCTCGATCAGTTTGAAAGCCATCGGCAGCTCCTTGGCCGTGTCTATAGCTGATAAAAGCCGGCGGTGTCGTCACTGACACCGCCTGTTCAAACTTGGCAATGCGCTCAAATGTAGGAGCTGGCTTGCCAGCGATAGCGGTGTTGGATTCACTACCGCTATCGCTGGCAAGCCAGCTCCTACAATGACCCAGTTCCTTCAGTTGGGTCTTTAGCCCAGGTTCTTGCCCAGCAGGGCGTGGTACAGCTCGCTATCCCCCAGAATCCCTACCACCTTGTTGTTGTCGTGCAGCACCAGCTTGTTGCCGGTCTGGTAGCGAATCTGCAACGCATCGCGCATGCCGATATTCGAATCCACCAAGGTCGGCAACCGCCCCAGGCCTTCCACGGCTTGCCCTGGCGCCCAGTTCTGCAGGTTCATTGCCACGCCATTTTGCCGCGCGCCCTGGATGGTGTTGCCTTCGGCCAGGTCCAGCCACGAATCGCCGCCTGGGTCCAGGCACACCGAGCCGTTGACCCGCTTGCAGTTGTCCAGGGTGCGCATCAGGCTGCGGCCGCACAACACGTTCAGCGGGTTGGTATGGGCGACGAAGGTGCGCACATAGTCATCCGCCGGGTTCAGCACAATCTCTTCCGGCACGCTGTACTGGATGATCTTGCCGTCTTTCATGATCGCGATCCGGCTACCGAGCTTGAGCGCCTCATCCAGGTCGTGGCTGACGAACACGATGGTCTTGCTCAGCTTGCGTTGCAGCTCCAGCAGTTCATCCTGCAGGCCTTGGCGGATCAGGGGGTCGAGGGCCGAGAAGGGTTCGTCCATCAGCAGGATATCGGCGTCCATCGCCAGGGCGCGAGCCAGGCCGACGCGCTGTTGCATACCGCCCGAGAGTTCGTCGGGCTTCTTGTTGCGCCATTGGGTCAGGCCCACCAGCTCAAGTTTTTCGTCCACCAGCTTGCGCCGCTCTTTCTCGGGGCGGCCCTGCATCTCCAGGCCAAAGCTGATGTTTTCGCGCACCGTGAGCCAGGGCATCAGGGCGAACTTCTGGAACACCATGGCGATGCGCTTGGTGCGCATCATTTTCAGCTCTGCCGGGGTGCATGAGGCGATGTCGATCTGGCGCCCTTCATGCTCGACAAACAACTGGCCACGGCTCACGGTGTTAAGGCCGTTGATACAGCGCAACAGGCTGGATTTGCCGGAGCCGGACAGGCCCATCAACACGCAGATCTCGCCTTTCTCGATATCCAGGCTGGCCTTTTCCACGCCGACGATCTGCCCGGTCTTTTTCAGGATTTCGTTGCGGTGCATCCCCTCGTCCAGCAGCTTGAGGGCTTCGCGTGGGTCTTTGGAGAAGATCACGTCGACATTGTCGAATCGGATAATGCTCATGCATCACCCCCTACTTTGGCGTCGGGTTGTTTGCAGATGCGGTCGAGCATGATGGCCAGCAGCACAATCGCCAGGCCGGCTTCAAAGCCCAGGGCAATGTCGGCGGTGTTCAGCGCGTTGACCACGGGTTTACCGAGGCCGTCGGCGCCCACCAGGGCTGCGATTACCACCATCGACAACGACAGCATGATGCATTGGGTAATGCCGGCAGCAATGCTCGGCATGGCGTGGGGCAGTTCGATGCGCGAGAGCAACTGGCGGCGCGAGCAGCCAAAGGCCTTGCCGGCGTCCATCAACTCTTGCGGCACATCGCGGATGCCCAGGTAGGTCAGGCGGATCGGCGCGGCAATCGCGAACACCACCGTGGAGATCAGGCCAGGTACCACGCCCAGCCCGAAGAGGGTCAGGGTCGGGATGAGGTAGACGAAGGTTGGCACGGTCTGCATCAAATCGAGCACCGGCCGCATCATCGTGTAGAACATCGGCTTGTGCGCGGCAACTATGCCCAGCGGCACGCCGATCACCACGCAGACCAGGGTGGCGAACAGCACCTGCGCCAGGGTCTCCATGGTTTCCTGCCAGTACCCCAGGTTGAGGATCAGCAGGAAGGAGGCGATGACAAATACGGTCAGGCCCCACTTACGTTGAATGTAGTGAGCAAGCAGCGCAATCAGACCGATCAATGCCAGCGGATTGAACCAGGTCAGCGCAAACGTCACGCCGTGGATCATCGTTTCCAGTGTCGATGCGATCGCGTCGAAATAATCGGCGCCGTTCTGCGTCAACCATTCGACGAAGGCAGCGATGTACTGGCCTAGTGGGATTTTCTGTTCAGTCAGCATGGTAGTGAATGTCCACATGCGAAGAGGGAAAACATCCTGGGCCGGCACGCCGGCCCAGGGTCAGCGGTTACTTGTCGAGGTAGGCTTTCACGGCGGCAAGTCCTGGTTTGCCATCAAGGGTGGTGACCCCGGCGAGCCAGGTGTCGAGTACTTGCGGGTTCTTCTTCAGCCAGGCCTTGGCGGCTACGTCGGGTTTCATCTTGTCGTCGAGGACGTTGCCCATCAGGGTGCTTTCCATGTCCAGGGTGAACGACAGGTTTTTCAGCAGTTGGCCAACGTTGCTGCACTCCTGCACGTAGCCCTTGCGGGTGTTGGTGTAGATGGTGGCCTGGCCGTAGTTGGGGCCGAATGAATCGTCACCTCCAGTCAGGTACTTGAGTTTGAAACGGGTGTTCATCGGGTGCGGTTCCCAGGCGAGGAACACAATGGCCTGGCCGCGCTTGGTGGCACGGTCCACTTGCGAGAGCATCCCCGCTTCGCTGGACTCCACCACCTTGAAGCCTGCGTCCTTCAAGCCGAACTGATTCTTGTCGATCACGCTCTGGATCGTACGGTTGCCGTCGTTGCCCGGCTCGATGCCGTAGATCTTGCCGCCCAGTTCGTCCTTGAATTTGACGATGTCGGCGAAGTCCTTCAGGCCCTTGTCGTACAGCGCTTGCGGCACGGCCAGGGTGTATTTGGCGTTTTCCAGGTTGGCGCGCACGGTTTCCACGGTGCCGGCATCACGGTACTGCTTGATGTCGTTTTCCATGGTTGGCATCCAGTTGCCAAGGAAGATATCCATGTTCTTGCCGTCGGCCAGGGACTTGTAGGTCACGGGTACGGAAATCATCGTGGTGCGGGGCTTGTAGCCCAGGCCCTTGAGGACTTCGCTGGTGGTGGCGGTGGTGACGGTGATATCGGTCCAGCCGACATCGGAGAAGTTGACGGTGCTGCACTGCTCAGGATCAGCAGCGAGGGCCGCAAGGGGAAGACTCAGCATGGCGGCCAACAACAACGGGGGGGAACCTTTCATGGGTTTGGACTCCTGGTGTTTTTCCGGCGGTGCTTGACCGCGCTTATAAGTGTTGCAGTTGGGGCGTGCGAGCGATGTGCAGCCTCGGTGCCTTGCAAACGAGTCGAGACTGATCATGTACCAGTGAAAATCTGACGCCTACAGGGTGGGTCGTATCCAGTACAGGGATGGTCGTATCCAGTGTCGGTGACGTCGCTTACAGATTTTTCCATAGGCAAAACTGCACTTTTTCTCGATCTGCGCCGCAAAAAACGGCGATTACGTCCCATTGCACGGGGAAGACGCTGGTGAGCATGGGTATGTCGGTGTGAGACGCCGGACGGCGCAGTGAAAGCTTGATGATGCCGCCATCTGGGCGACTTGAGCGTAGCAGCTCCGCCACCAGGCGTTATTGCGCCTGGCCTGTGCTATCGAGGAGTTTCGCGCAATGGCTATCAGCGTTTTCGACCTGTTCAAGATCGGCATTGGGCCGTCCAGTTCCCACACCGTCGGCCCCATGCGCGCCGCGGCGTTATTCGTCCAGGGCTTGCGGGAACGTGCGCTTGTGGATCAGGTGCGGCGTGTCGAAGTGCAGCTGTATGGCTCGTTATCGGCCACCGGCATCGGCCACGGCAGCGACAACGCGGTGATCATGGGGCTGATGGGCGAGTGGCCAGACGCGATTGATCCATCGCAGATCGGCCTGCGTATCGAGGCCCTGCGTGAGACGCAGACGTTGCTGTTGGACAACCGCTTCCCGGTGCCGTTTGTGTGGTCGCGGGACATGCGCCTGATCGACGAAAACCTGCCATTCCATCCCAACGCCATGACCCTGGTGGTCTACGGCGCCCAGACCGAGTTGCATCGCGATACCTACTATTCGGTGGGCGGCGGCTTTGTGGTGGATGAAGCCCAGGCGCGCAGCGGCGTGGCAGATATGGACCGCACCGAACTGCCCTATGATTTCTCCAGCGCGGTGGAGTTGTTGCAGTTGTGCAAGACCCACAACCTGCGCGTCGCCGAACTGATGCTGGCCAATGAAAAGGTCTGGCGTTCCGAGGAAGAAATCCGCAGCGGCCTGATGAAACTCTGGCGTGCCATGCAGGACTGCGTCGAGCAGGGCCTCAAGCACGAAGGCATCCTGCCCGGCGGCTTGAATGTGCGCCGCCGCGCCGCCAAGTTGCATCGCAGCCTGCAGGAGTTGGGCAAGCCGAATGTGATCGGCTCGACCTTGAGCGCCATGGAGTGGGTCAACCTGTTCGCCCTGGCCGTCAACGAAGAAAACGCCGCCGGTGGGCGCATGGTCACGGCCCCGACCAACGGGGCGGCGGGGATCATTCCGGCGGTGCTGCACTACTTCATGAAGTTCAGCGAGGAAGTCACCGAGGCCAATGTGGTGGACTACTTTCTCGGTGCGGCGGCCATCGGCATTCTGTGCAAGAAGAATGCGTCGATCTCTGGCGCCGAAGTCGGTTGCCAGGGCGAAGTCGGCTCGGCCTGCGCCATGGCGGCGGCGGGGCTGGCCGAGATTCTCGGCGCCTCGCCGGAGCAGGTGTGCAACGCCGCCGAAATCGGCCTGGAGCACAACCTCGGCCTGACCTGCGACCCGGTGGGCGGCCTGGTGCAAGTGCCGTGCATCGAGCGCAATGCGATTGCAGCGGTCAAGGCAATCAATGCCGCGCAGATGGCATTGCGTGGCGACGGCCAGCACTTTATCTCCCTGGACCGGGTGATCCGCACCATGCGCGATACCGGGGCGGATATGCATGACAAGTACAAGGAGACCTCGCGGGGTGGGTTGGCGGTGAGTGCTGTCGAGTGTTAAGCGAACCCAATGCTCAAAGCAGTGAAGATCCAATGTGGGAGCGGGCTTGCCCGCGAATGCGGTGTATCAGTCAACATCTTAATTGACTGACCCACCGCATTCGCGAGCAAGCCCGCTCCCACAGGGGATCTGCGCTTAACTGACTGGCATTGGGGCTTGCCCGCGATGACGGAGTGTCAAGCCCCACTGCTCATAAAGTGAACACTTCACCCCCAACACGCCACCTTTTAGCGCGTCGCAAACAGATAAGTAGCCCCCAAACGATTTCCCTCCCGACCACCCGTCACCTGTGCGTGTGGTGACACACTTTTCCTACGCCCTGAAAGCGCCTTCCCACAAGTGCTACCGATCTGCTCACAGACCGTGAGCGTAGGCTTTTTCCGACTCATATCCTCACGCCGGGCGCGGGCTTATATAGACACCTCAATAGGTCGTTTTCAGGAGTTATTGAATACCTATTCAACTTTAGGCATGGCATTTGCTCTATCAATTCAAAGCCTCTCTCCTGACGGACGAAGAGTGCAATAACAAGAGCCTCGCCTGAGGCCATCACCTGCTTTGTGTGAGGAGATACCGCGATGACGTCGTTCAACTCCGGGGCTCAACCCCAGAACCGTGCGCCTCAATCCATCGGCTTTTTGCTGCTGGACAATTTCACGCTGATTTCCCTGGCGTCCGCAGTGGAGCCACTGCGCATGGCCAACCAATTGTCCGGTCGCGAGCTGTATCGCTGGACCACCTTGAGCGTCGACGGCAACCAGGTATGGGCCAGCGATGGCCTGCAAATCACCCCCGATTGCTCCATGCACAAAGCCCCGGCCCTGGACACCGTGATTGTCTGCGGCGGCGTGGGTATCCAGCGCACCGTGACCCGCGAACATGTGTCGTGGCTGCAAAGCCAGGCGCGCCAGTCCCGCCGCCTCGGCGCGGTGTGCACCGGCAGTTGGGCCCTGGCCTGCGCCGGCTTGCTCGACGGGTTTGATTGCAGCGTGCACTGGGAATGCCTGGCGTCGATGCAGGAAGCTTTCCCACGGGTGTCGATGAGCACGCGCCTGTTCACCCTCGACCGCAATCGCTTCACCAGTTCGGGCGGCACCGCGCCGCTGGACATGATGCTGCACCTGATCAGCCGCGACCACGGCCGTGAACTGTCGGCGGCGATTTCCGAGATGTTTGTGTACGAACGTATCCGCAATGAACAGGATCACCAGCGTGTGCCGCTCAAGCACATGCTCGGCACCAACCAGCCGAAGCTGCAGGAAATCGTCGCGCTGATGGAAGCCAACCTAGAGGAGCCGATCGACCTCGATGAACTGGCCGTCTACGTCGCCGTCTCGCGGCGCCAGCTGGAGCGCCTGTTCCAGAAATACCTGCACTGCTCGCCGTCGCGCTACTACCTCAAGCTGCGCCTGATCCGTGCCCGGCAGTTGCTCAAGCAAACGCCGATGTCGATCATCGAAGTTGCCTCGGTGTGCGGGTTTGTGTCCACGCCGCACTTCTCCAAGTGCTACCGAGAGTATTTCGGCATTCCGCCACGGGATGAACGCGTCGGTTCCAACACCACCCAGCAAGTGTCGATGATGCCGATTCCGCAGGCGTTGGTGTTGTCACCGTTGGCGGGGCCGATGTCGGCGTTGAGCCAGGCGCGCAATGAATCGACGTTTGCCAGTGTAAGGCTGTAGACCGAGTCGCCTGCATCGCAGGCAAGCCAGCTCCCACATTTGGAATGCATTCCCCTGTGGGAGCGGGCTTGCCCGCGATAGCGGTGTATCAGGCCCCAGAACTATTCCTGAATGCCACCAAAGCAGGCAACAACTGCTTATCAATCGCCTGGCGCACCGCCGGCAGAATCGTCGCGCTGCCGGTATACATCTGTTCGACCATGCCCTTGAGTGCCTTGGCCCGTGCTTCACTCAAGCCGCGTACCGCGCATTCACAGGCCTGCTCGGCGGTGGCGCCGCTGGACACCTCGAAACCCAGGGAGCGCAGCTGGCTCAGCAGGTCATCCTGATCAATCAAATCCGCGTGCATCATGATGTTCATCCTGGTTAGGGGAGACTTCGATCAGGTTCGATTCTGGTGGGCCGTCAGCGGGTCGGCAAGGCCTGAATGGCGCGATGGCTGGAACGACTATGAACAGGTCGTTTTCGGGCCAGTTGCCAAGGGTGGTTGTGGGCACACTTAGGCTCAAGCAAGCAGATTGAAGGTTTGGTCACCCTCGGCCCGCACGCTCGCACAAAGCACTCTGCCCCGATCCTGTCACGGCTTGATCGGGGCTTTTTTTATTTGACCGGCAGGCCGATGACACGCCCGAGCAGGGCAGGCCGGGGCAGGTCTGCCTGCTCGCTGCTGATTGCCGCCAGGCGCTGTGCCACCGCTGCGCTGAACGGTGCCGAGCGTGGCCCGGCAAGGTCGACATGTAGCAGCATCTGCTCATTGCCCGCCAGCTCCCGCTCTTCGCCCACCAGGTGCAGGCTGTGATACAGATGCAGGCGCTTGTTGTCATGGGCGATCAACTGGGTATGCACCTCGACCTCGGCGCCGAGTTTCACTTCGTGCAGGTAATTGAGGTGCAGTTCCAGGGTAAACAACGAGTGGCCGCTGGCTTCGCGGTTGTCGCTGTCCAGGCCCAGGGTGTCCATCAACGCATCGGTGGCGTAGCTGAAGATCAGCAGGTAGAACGCATCCCGCAGGTGGCCGTTGTAATCGACCCAGTCGGGGATGATGTGGGTGGTGTAGGTCGTCAGTGCGGGCATGTCGTCAATTCCAGATCTGTACGCGGTCAACTGTGGGAGCTGGCTTGCCTGCGATGGTGGTGGTCAATCCAACACCGTTATTTCAGGCAAGCCAGCTCCCACAGAAATAAACAGCCGTTATTCGGCGAAGCTCATGCCGTGTTTTTCCTTGGTGGTCTTCACCGCCTCCAGCACCGCCAGCAGGCAATCATCACGATAGCGCTCCAGCGCCGCAATGCTATGGCTGCCCAACTGCTCGCGGGTGCCATCGACCACATCATCAATCAGTTTGTCCGTCAGTTCCGGTGCCGGCAGGTACGTCCACGGCAGCTGCAACGCCGGGCCGAATTGCGCCATGAAATGCCGCATCCCGGCATCGCCGCCGGCCAAGGTATAGGTGAGGAACGTGCCCATGAACGACCAGCGCAAACCGGCGCCAAAGCGGATCGCATCGTCGATCTCGCCGGTGGTCGCTACACCGTCGTTGACCAGATGCAACGCCTCGCGCCACAGCGCCTCAAGCAAGCGGTCGGCGATAAAGCCGGGGACTTCCTTGCGCACATGCAGCGGGCGCATGCCCAGGGATTCGTAGACTTTTATCGCCGCCTGGATCGCTTCGGGCGCAGTGTGTTTGCCGCCGACCACTTCCACCAGCGGCAGCAGGTACACCGGGTTGAACGGGTGGCCGACCACGCAGCGCTGCGGGTGTGTGGCGCTTTCATAAAACTCGCTGGGCAAAAGCCCCGAAGTGCTGGAGCCGATCAACGCATTGGGCTTGGCTGCCGCGCTGATCTTGCTGTGCAGCTCCAGCTTCAGCTCCAGGCGTTCGGGGGCGCTTTCCTGGATGAAGTCGGCGTCTTGCACGCATTCTTCGATGGTCGCGACAAACCGCAGACGGTCCTGGGAGGCGCCCGGTGCCAGGCCCTGCTTTTCCAGGGCGGCCCAGGCATTGGCGACACGCTTGCGCAGGGCTGCTTCGGCGCCGGGTGCCGGGTCCCAGGCCACCACATCCAGGCCGTGGGCGAGGGCGCGGGAT
The DNA here is from genome assembly GCF_050916005.1 of Pseudomonas sp. WMBT8. Classification (NCBI taxonomy): domain Bacteria; kingdom Pseudomonadati; phylum Pseudomonadota; class Gammaproteobacteria; order Pseudomonadales; family Pseudomonadaceae; genus Pseudomonas; species Pseudomonas sp. WMBT8. Next base: position 5,621,989 of record NZ_CP188096.1, on the reverse strand, counting down.
ACCCAGCCGCTGCCGATGACACCACTGCCCAGGGCGGCGAAGGTTTTGATTTCGGTGATAAAGCTCATTTCGGTAATTTCCAGTGCTAAAGAGGTTCATTGTGGGAGCTGGCTTGCCTGCGATAGCGGTGGGTCAGTGCCAAATGCATCAACTGATACACCGCTATCGCAGGCAAGCCAGCTCCTACATTTTTGAGCCGGTTGCGGCAGGGGATTAGCTGCGTTTGGTCAGGCCCATCTTGGTTCGGCCTTCAGCCGGGGTCAGCACTCGCGCGCCCAGGCGGCTGAGGATTTCCCCGGCACGCTCCACCAGTTGCCCATTGGTCGCCAGCACGCCCTTGTCCAACCACAAGTTGTCTTCCAACCCAACCCGCACGTTGCCGCCCAGCAGCACCGCCTGCGCCGCCATCGGCATCTGCATGCGCCCGATGCCAAAGCCGGCCCACACCGCGGCGGCGGGCAGGTTGTCGACCATGGCTTTCATGGTGGTGGTATCGGCCGGTGCACCCCAGGGGATGCCCAGGCACAGTTGGAACAGTGGGTTGTCGAGCAGGCCTTCCTTGATCAGTTGCTTGGCGAACCACAGGTGGCCGGTATCGAAAATCTCCAGCTCGGCCTTCACCCCCAGTTCCTGTATGCGCTTGGCGCCCGCTCGCAGTTGGGCCGGGGTGGACACATAAATAGTGTCGCCATCGCCAAAGTTCAGGGTGCCGCAGTCCAGGGTGCAGATTTCCGGCAGCAGTGCCTCGACGTGGGCCAGGCGGGTCAGCGGGCCGACCAGGTCGGTATTGGGGCCGAACGCCATGGGGTTCTCGCCACCGCCGATTTCCAGGTCGCCGCCCATGCCGGCGGTGAGGTTGACGATGATGTCGATGTCCGCCTCGCGGATGCGCTCCATCACCTCACGGTACAGCGCCACGTCGCGGCTGAACTTGCCGGTGTGCGGGTCGCGCACATGGCAATGCACCACGGTGGCGCCGGCTTTGGCGGCCTCTACCGCAGCTGCAGCGATTTGCCTGGGGGTGACCGGCACGTGGGGGCTTCTGGCGGTCGTGTCGCCAGCACCGGTGAGTGCGCAGGTGATGATGACGTCGTGGTTCATGGGGCAGGTTCCTTACAGGCGTGGTAGTGCCGTTCGCGGCCGTTGTTGGCCGCGAAACGGTGATTCGGGAGAGGTTATTTGCTGGTCAATTGCAGATGGGCGGCAGCGGGCTTGCCGTCGAACGTGGTCACGCCCTCCAGCCAACGCTGCTGGTCCTGGGGGTGATCCTTGAGCCACTGGCGGGCCGACTCGAACGCATCTTTGTGCTCCAGCAACGGCTGCATCATCCGGCTCTCTTGGGCGGCGGTGAACGTCAGGTTGGTCAGCAACTTGTGCACATTCGGGCATTGCTCGGCGTAGGTCGGGGTGGTCACTGTCCAGACCGTGGCCATGCCTTCATTGGGCCCCAGGGCGTCCTCGCTGCCGGACAGGTAGGTCATCTGCACATTGACGTTCATCGGGTGCGGCGCCCAGCCAAAGAACACCACGGCTTCGTTGCGGCGTACGGCGCGGTCCACGGCGGCGAGCATGCCGGCCTCGCTGGACTCCACCAACTGGAATTTGCCCAGGCCGAACTGGTTCTTGGCGATCATCGCCTTGATCTGGGTGTTGGCCCCGGAGCCTGGTTCGATGCCGTAGATCTTGCCGCCCAGCTCTTTCTGGAACTTGGCAATGTCGGCGAAGGTTTTCAGGCCCTTGTCTGCAAGGTAGGTCGGCACCGCCAGGGTCGCGCGGGCGTCCTTGAGGCTGGGCGCGTCGAGGACTTTGACCTGCCCGGCGTCGACGAACGGGGTGATGGTCTGGGTCATCAGCGGGTTCCAGTAGCCGAGGAACAGGTCCAGGCGCTGGTCGCGAATGCCGGAGAAGATGATCTGCTGGGACGCACTGGTTTGCTTGGTGCTGTAGCCGAGGCCGTCGAGCAGCACCTGGGTCATGGCGCTGGTGGCGATCACGTCGGTCCAGTTCACCACGCCCATGCGCACGTTCTTACAGGAAGCGGCATCGGCGGCCCACAGGCTGGTGCTCAAGACGGCGCTGAGTGCGAGCACGCAGCGGCTGATCAGTCGGTTCATGATGGATCCCTCGGCAGGTCGTTATTGTGGATTCCGGCGTCTTTGTGCACCGTGCCGCCAAGTTACCCAGCTTGCAGCGCGGCAAAACGCACGGCGGCGACCCACTCTTGCACTGCAGCGACCTGTGCCCTTGAATGGGCGCTGGAACTGGCGTATCACAGTGACCACGCTACCCGTCCCACGAGTGCGCACCATGTCCCAGGATTTCTACTTCCTGCTGATGCCGGGTTTCTCGGCCATCGGCTTTATCTCGGCCATCGAACCGCTGCGCGTGGCCAACCGCTTTCGCGGCGAGCTGTATCGCTGGCATGTGCTGAGCGCTGACGGTGGTGCAGTGCTGGCGAGCAACGGCATGTCGGTCAACGCCGACGCCGGGCTTGAGCCTCTGAAAAAAGGTGCGACTCTGTTGGTAGTCGCCGGCTTCGAGCCCCTGGAATTCGCCACGCCGGCCCTGGAGCACTGGCTGCGCCGCCTCGACCATGACGGCGTGACCCTCGGCGCTATCGACACCGGCAGTTTCGTCCTGGCCCAGGCCGGCCTGCTCGACGGCTACCGCCTGACCCTGCATTGGGAGGCCATCGATGCCTTCAAGGAATCCTATCCCGCACTGGCCGTGACCCAGGAACTGTTCGAGATCGACCGCCGGCGTATCACCTGCGCCGGCGGCACCGCGTCCATCGACCTGATGCTCGACCTGATCAGCCAGGCCCACGGCCCGGAGCTGGCGATCCAGGTTTCCGAGCAGTTCGTGCTGGGCCGCATCCGCCCGCGCAAAGACCACCAGCGCATGCAGATCGCCACGCGCTACGGCATCAACAACCAGAAGCTGGTGCAGGTGATTGGCGAGATGGAACAACACACCGAACCGCCCCTGAGCACCCTGGCGCTGGCGCAGATGATCAAGGTCACACGGCGCCAGCTGGAGCGCCTGTTCCGCCTGCATCTCAATGACACCCCGAGCAACTTCTACCTCGGCCTGCGCCTGGAAAAAGCCCGGCAGTTACTGCGCCAGAGCGGCATGAGCGTGCTGGAAGTAAGCATTGCCTGTGGGTTCGAGTCGCCGTCGTATTTCACTCGAAGCTACCGGGCGCGGTTTGCCAAGTGCCCGCGGGAGGATCGGCGGCGGGAGGTGGTGTAAGTCTATTGCGCATACGCCGACCCCATGTAGGAGCTGGCTTGCCTGCGATAGCGGTGTATCAGTTGGCAGATAAGTTGCTGACCCACCGCTATCGCAGGCAAGCCAGCTCCTACATCGGATTTGTGGTGGGGCTTACTTTTTTACCAAGGCCGAGCACGCGGTTTTAAACGCCTCATGCTGATACTTGTTCAGCGTCGCCGGCAACGCAAAGTCGTGCTTCTTGTTCTGCGCATTGATGGTCTGCGGCGACAGCAGTGTCACTTCAACGCCGTCCAGCAACTGCAGCACTCCTTCAATCTTGAACGTGGTCGGGCCGCCGGCGAATTCGCCTTTTTTGCTGCGTTTCTTGATCGCGATACGGGTGATGGCGTTGTCGCGTACAAACGCGGCCACCTGGCTGGCGAAAGCTTTGACGTTGGCCGCCTCGTCATCGTCCTCGAGGGCGATTTTCTTGGTGGCCAGGGCGACGTGGGCCAGATCCAGGGTGGCAACGGCGATGATGGCTTCGCTGCCTTTGATTTCGATGCCGCAGAGAGTCATGGGTGGCCTTGGTTCAGAGGAAAGGATGGGCGCGATTGTCGCTTATTCCTGCCCGATCGACTCCAAAAACTCCGACCGCTCATCACTCATCCGCGCCAGGCAGTCATTTTGCGCAATGGCGTAGGCCTTGGTGCCGGTGACTGCCGGGAAGGTGTCCACCGCGCAGTCGGCATCCCGCAGTTTTTCCCACTTCTGCTGGGCATCCTTCAGACGAGCGGTGATGTCCGCCAACTGCGCCTTGTTGCTGGCGTAGGTGGAGCCCATGCGTTCCAGCAGGCCCTGGTAGTTATCCTTGAGCAGCTGTTCGGCGGTGGTTTTGTTGTAGGAGGCGCATTCCAGGGTCTGTTTGTCGTTTTCGATGCCATCACACGGGGTGCTGTCGGTGTCTTCGGCTGCGTGGACGCCGGTGGCGAGGAGTGCCAAAGCCAGGAAAATCGGTTTCATTGCGCCTTCTCATATCAGTGGATGGGTCGAATTCTGGCTCAAGCGTAGGCCAAAGAACAGATGCAGGACAGACACCTGCGTGCACCCTTTGTCGTGGATTGACGCTTTCGGCAATTCCCCTGTCGTTTTTGCACCCGGCTCTGTCAGCCCCTGGGCATATGCTGGCCCCAAAGCGCCGGCAGACGATTCGGCGCATGAATCGCCAATAAGGGGACGCCTGATGAGCCCAGCCGAACTGCACGCCGACAGCATCGTTATCGACGGGCTGATCATTGCCAAGTGGAACCGCGACCTGTTCGAGGACATGCGCAAGGGTGGCCTGACCGCCGCCAACTGCACGGTGTCGGTGTGGGAAGGCTTCCAGGCCACCATCAATAACATCGTGGCCAGCCAGACCCTGATCCGCGAGAACAGCGACCTGGTGATCCCGGTGAAGACCACCGCCGACATCCGCCGCGCCAAGGAGCAGGGCAAGACCGGCATCATCTTCGGCTTCCAGAATGCCCATGCCTTTGAGGACCAGCTGGGCTACGTCGAGATCTTCAAGCAGCTCGGCGTCGGTGTGGTGCAGATGTGCTACAACACCCAGAACCTGGTGGGCACCGGCTGCTACGAGCGTGACGGCGGCCTGTCGGGCTTCGGGCGTGAGATCGTCGCTGAGATGAACCGTGTCGGGATCATGTGCGACCTGTCCCACGTCGGCTCCAAGACATCCGAAGAAGTCATCCTCGAATCGAAGAAACCGGTGTGCTACTCCCATTGCCTGCCGTCCGGCCTGAAGGAGCACCCGCGCAACAAGTCCGATGCAGAACTCAAGTTCATTGCCGACCACGGCGGGTTTGTCGGCGTGACCATGTTTGCGCCGTTCCTGGCCAAGGGCATCGACTCGACCATCGACGACTACGCCGAAGCCATCGAGTACACCATGAACATCGTCGGCGAAGACGCCATCGGCATCGGCACCGACTTCACCCAGGGCCATGGCCAGGATTTCTTCGAAATGCTGACCCATGACAAGGGCTACGCCCGCCGTCTGACCAGCTTCGGCAAGATCATCAACCCGCTGGGCATCCGCACCGTGGGCGAGTTCCCCAACCTGACCGAAACCCTGCTCAAGCGCGGCCACAGCGAGCGCGTGGTGCGCAAGATCATGGGCGAGAACTGGGTCAACGTTCTCAAGGACGTCTGGGGCGAATAAGCCCTGCATTCTTTCCCGCTGCCATCCGTGCGGCGGGCACCAAACCGAATTTTCTGGAGTTGAGTTTCCATGGCCAAGATCGCCCCGCAATTGCCTATCGAAGTCGACAGCGAAACCGGTGTCTGGACTTCCGACGCCCTGCCGATGCTGTACGTACCGCGCCATTTCTTCGTCAACAACCACATGGGTATCGAAGAGGTCCTGGGCGCTGACGCCTACGCCGAAATCCTCTACAAGGCCGGCTACAAGTCCGCCTGGCACTGGTGTGAAAAAGAAGCAGAATGCCACGGCCTGGAAGGCGTCGCGGTGTTCGAACACTACATGAAGCGCCTGTCGCAGCGCGGCTGGGGCCTGTTCAAGATCCAGGACATCGACCTCGATAAAGGCACCGCCAGCGTCACCCTCGAACACTCGGCCTTCGTCTATGTGTACGGCAAGGTCGGGCGCAAGGTCGACTACATGTTCACCGGCTGGTTTGCCGGTGCCATGGACCAGATTCTGCAAGCGCGCGGCAGCAACATCCGCACCGTCGCCGAGCAAGTCTACGGAGGCTCCGAAGAGGGCCACGACGACGGTCTGTTCACCGTCAAGCCGTTGTAAGCCGAGGACCGTGCCATGGCTTTCGAAGCAATGTTTGCGCCGATCCAGATCGGCAAACTGACCATCCGTAACCGCGTGCTCAGTACCGCCCACGCCGAGGTGTATGCCACCGACGGCGGGATGACCACCGAGCGCTACATCAGGTATTACGAAGAGAAAGCCAAGGGCGGCATTGGCCTGGCGATCTGTGGCGGCTCCTCGGTGGTGGCGATCGACAGCCCGCAGGAGTGGTGGAGTTCGGTGAACCTGTCCACCGACCGCATCATCCCGCACTTCCAGAACCTGGCTGACGCGATGCACAAGCATGGCGCCAAGATCATGATCCAGATTACCCACATGGGGCGCCGCTCGCGTTGGGACGGCTTCAACTGGCCGACCCTGATGTCACCCTCGGGCGTGCGTGAGCCGGTGCACCGTGCGACCTGCAAGACCATCGAGCCGGAAGAAATCTGGCGGGTGATCGGCAACTACGCCAGCGCCGCAGGCCGGGCCAAGGCCGGTGGCCTGGATGGCGTGGAACTGTCGGCGGTGCACCAGCACATGATCGACCAGTTCTGGAGCCCACGGGTCAACAAACGCACCGATGAATGGGGCGGCAGCTTTGAAAACCGCATGCGTTTCGGCCTGGAAGTGCTCAAGGCTGTGCGTGCGGAGGTCGGCCCGGACTTTTGCGTGGGTATCCGTTTGTGCGGGGATGAATTCCACCCGGACGGCCTGTCCCACGAGGACATGAAACAGATCGCCAAGTACTACGACGACACCGGCATGCTCGACTTCATCGGCGTGGTCGGCTCGGGTTGCGACACCCACAACACCCTGGCCAACGTGATCCCCAACATGAGTTATCCACCGGAGCCGTTCCTGCACCTGGCGGCCGGGATCAAGGAAGTGGTCAAGTCCCCGGTGCTGCACGCGCAGAACATCAAGGACCCGAACCAGGCCACGCGCATTCTCGAAGGCGGCTATGTGGACATGGTCGGCATGACCCGCGCGCACATGGCCGACCCGCACCTGATCGCCAAGATCAAGATGGGCCAGATCGACCAGATCAAGCAGTGCGTCGGCGCCAACTATTGCATCGACCGCCAGTATCAGGGCCTGGACGTGCTGTGTATCCAGAACGCGGCAACCTCCCGTGAATACATGGGCGTGCCGCACATCATCGAAAAATCCACCGGGCCCAAGCGCAAAGTGGTGGTGGTCGGTGCCGGCCCGGCCGGGATGGAAGCGGCGCGGGTCGCTGCCGAGCGCGGCCACGACGTGACTCTGTTCGAGAAAAAAGACTTTATCGGCGGGCAGATCACCACGGCGTCCAAGGCGCCGCAGCGCGACCAGATCGCCGGTATCACCCGCTGGTTCCAGCTGGAACTGGCGCGGCTGAACGTCGACCTGCGCCTTGGCGTGGCGGCGGATGCCGCGACCATCCTCGACCTGCGCCCCGATGTGGTGGTGCTGGCGGTGGGCGGGCATCCGTTCATCGAGCAGAACGAACACTGGGGCGCGGCAGAAGGCCTGGTAGTCAGCAGTTGGGACGTGCTCGACGGCAAGGTGGCACCGGGCAAGAACGTGCTGGTGTACGACACCATCTGCGAATTCACCGGTATGTCGGTGGCCGACTTTTTGGCCGACAAGGGCTGCCAGGTCGAGATCGTCACCGACGACATCAAGCCTGGCGTGGCCATCGGCGGTACGTCATTCCCGACCTACTACCGCAGCATGTATCCCAAGGAAGTGATCATGACCGGCGACATGATGCTGGAGAAGGTCTACCGCGAGGGCGACAAGCTGATAGCCGTGCTGGAGAACGAATACACCGGCGCCAAGGAAGAACGGGTGGTGGACCAGGTGGTGGTGGAGAACGGCGTGCGTCCGGACGAAGAAATCTACTACGCCCTCAAGCAAGGGGCGCGCAACAAGGGGCAGATGGACGTCGAGGCGCTGTTCGCGATCAAGCCGCAACCGTGCCTGAGCGAGCCGGGGGAAGGGTACCTGCTGTTCCGCATCGGTGACTGTGTGGCCCAGCGCAATACCCACGCTGCGATCTACGACGCCCTGCGCTTGTGCAAGGATTTCTGACCCAACACCGAACCAATGTGGACTCGGTCAAAAATGTGGGAGCTGCTTTATGTAGGAGCCGGGCTTGCCCGCGATGCAGGCAACTCGGTCTCGAGTGAGACCTGGGTGATGCCATCGCAGGCAAGCCAGCTCCCACATTGAGCCGGGTCCCACGCGAGACTTGCGTGGTCTGTGGGAGCTTCACCATGTTGAACACCTTGCTTCCTATTCTTTTGTTCGCAGCGATAGGCCTCGCCGTCCTCGGTGCTGTGCGCCGGATGAACATGTGGCGCCGGGGCCGTGCTGCCAAGGTCGACCTGCTGGGCGGCCTGCTGGCCATGCCCAAGCGCTATATGGTCGACCTGCACCACGTGGTCGCCCGCGACAAATACATCGCCAACACCCACGTCGCCACGGCCCTGGGCTTTGTGCTGTCGGCATTGCTGGCGATCCTGGTGCACGGCTTCGGCCTGCATAACCGCATCCTCGGCTACGCCTTGCTGCTGGCGTCGGTGCTGATGTTTGTCGGCGCCACCTTCGTCTATCTGCGCCGGCGCAACCCGCCGTCGCGGCTGTCGAAAGGCCCGTGGATGCGCCTGCCGAAAAGCCTAATGGCGTTCTCGGTGAGCTTCTTCCTGTTGACCTTGCCGGTGGCCGGGCTCCTGCCCGCCGACTTCGGTGGCTGGCTGTTGGCCGCGCTGCTTGGTGTGGGCGTGCTGTGGGGTGTGTCGGAAATGTTCTTTGGCATGACCTGGGGCGGGCCGATGAAACACGCCTTTGCCGGCGCCCTGCACCTGGCCTGGCACCGCCGCGCCGAACGCTTTGGCGGGGGCCGTTCCACCGGCTTGAAGCCGCTGGACCTGAGCGACAAGAGCGCGCCCCTGGGCGTGGAAAAACCTAAGGATTTCACCTGGAACCAACTGCTGGGCTTCGACGCCTGCGTGCAGTGCGGCAAGTGCGAAGCCGCGTGCCCGGCGTTTGCCGCCGGCCAGCCGCTGAACCCGAAAAAACTGATCCAGGACATGGTGGTCGGCCTGGCCGGCGGCACCGATGCCAAGTTCGCCGGCAGCCCTTACCCGGGCAAGGCCATCGGCGAACACAGCGGCAACCCGCACCAACCGATCGTCAATGGCCTGGTGGATGCCGAGACATTGTGGTCGTGTACCACCTGTCGTGCCTGTGTCGAAGAATGCCCGATGATGATCGAGCACGTAGATGCCATCGTCGATATGCGCCGCCACCTGACCCTGGAAAAAGGCGCGACCCCGAACAAGGGCGCCGAAGTCCTGGAGAACCTGATCGCCACCGACAACCCCGGCGGGTTCGCCCCGGGTGGGCGGATGAACTGGGCGGCGGACTTGAACCTGCCGCTGCTCGGCGATAAAGGCAGCACCGACGTGCTGTTCTGGGTCGGCGACGGCGCCTTCGACATGCGTAACCAGCGCACCCTGCGCGCCTTTGTCAAAGTGCTGAAGGCGGCCAAGGTCGACTTCGCCGTACTGGGCCTTGAGGAGCGTGACAGCGGTGACGTGGCCCGGCGTCTGGGCGATGAGGCAACGTTCCAGCTGCTGGCCGCGCGCAATATCCAGACCCTGGCCAAGTACCGCTTCCAGCGCATCGTCACCTGCGATCCCCATAGCTTCCATGTGCTGAAAAACGAATACGGCGCTTTCGACGGCAACTACCGGGTGCAGCACCACAGCACCTACATGGCCGAGCTGATCGACGCAGGCCTGCTGAACCTGGGCCAGCACAAAGGCAACAGCGTGACCTACCACGACCCGTGCTACCTGGGCCGCTATAACGGTGAGTACGAGGCACCGCGCCAAGTGCTGCGGGCGCTGGGGATCGAGGTCAAGGAGATGCAACGTTCGGGGTTCCGTTCCCGTTGTTGCGGTGGCGGTGGCGGCGCGCCGATCACCGATATTCCCGGTAAGCAGCGCATCCCCGACATGCGCATGGAAGACATCCGCGAGACCGGCGCCGAACTGGTGGCCGTGGGTTGTCCACAGTGCACGGCGATGCTCGAAGGGGTGGTCGAACCCCGCCCACTGATCAAGGACATTGCCGAGTTGGTGGCCGACGCCTTGCTCGAAGAGGCTGTACCGGCCAAGAACACGCGTGTACCAGCGGAGGTCCACTGATGAGCGACATTATCCGCCGCGACCCACGGGCCGAATGGATCGCCCGCAACCGCTTGCACCCGCTGCATGCGGCGATGCAACCGGAACAGCACAGCTGGATGGGGCCTAACGGCATCCTCCGTAAAAACGTGCATGGCATAGGTTTTATCGGGCCCAACGGCATCAAGCGTATCGACCGTAGCGGCGCCCAGCAGGGCGGTGCGACCAAACGTACGGCAGCGGCGCAAGTGCAGTTGCCGTTGCACCAGGTGCCAGCCCCGGCGTTCTACATCAACGTGGTGCCGGACATGGTCGGCGGCCGCCTGAGCAGCCACGACCGCGACTTGCTCGGCCTGGCGCGGCAACTGGCCGGCAGCGACGGCGCGGTGCTGGCGGTGGTGTTTGGCGAGCATAAGGAAAGTGCCTTCGACACGGCCGGCGTGGACCGCCTGCTGGTGCTCGACGGGCACGAATTCGACGGTTATTCACCGGAGCAGCGGGTCCATGGCCTGCGGGCTGTGGATAACCAGTTCAGCCCGCGTCATTGGCTGCTGCCCGACAGCCGCAGTGGCGGTGGCGAACTGGGGCGGCGCTTTGCCGCCAGCCTCAAGGAACGCCCGGCCACCCGGGTGTGGCAGATCAAGGGCTCTGAGTGCATCGGCCGTGCCGGCGCAGGCCGGGAAGACCTGGCGCGCGCGCTGCCACGGCTGATCCTGGCTGCTGTGGAATGCGCCGATCCGGTCAGCGATACGCGTCACGAAGTGTTGCCCGTGGAGTTATCCACAGCCCTGGCGCGCAGCTTGCCGCGTATCGAGGATTTGGGCGCGGTGGCGGTGGATCCCGGTGCGATTCCCATGGCCGAGGCCGAGTTTATTTTCTCCGGTGGCAACGGGGTCAAGGATTGGCACCTGTTCCACCAGACCGCCGCTGCCCTGGGCGCCACCGAAGGTGCGTCGCGGGTGGCGGTGGACGATGGTTTTATGACCCGTGATCGCCAGGTCGGCGCCAGTGGTATCTGGGTCACCGCGCGGGTGTATGTGGCGGTCGGGATCTCCGGGGCGATCCAGCACCTGCAAGGCATCGGGGCCTGCGACAAGGTGGTGGCGATCAACCTCGATCCGGGTTGCGACATGATCAAGCGCGCCGACCTGTCGGTAATCGGCGACAGCGGTGACATTCTCCGGGCCTTGATTGCAGCGGTCCAGGCCCACCGCAACGGCGCCAAGCGCGATGCGGCTTAAACAAAGGATATGGCCATGACCACCCATGTAATCAGCCTGGTATCCATAGGCGCCCACCCGACCTCCGGCCGTCCGCGCCGCGCCGAACAGGATGCCCGCGCCGTCGAGCTGGGGCTGCAACTGGCTGGGGATAACCTGCAAGTCCTGCATGCCGGCGACATCGCCGAACCGACCCTGCGCGCCTACCTGGGCATGGGGCTGGCGCAGTTGCACGTGCTGGAACAACCGGCTGGCGCCGATGCCTTGCCGGTACTCGGTGACTACCTGCGGGACGCTGGCGCCCAGGTGGTGCTCACCGGCAGCCAGGCCGAAACCGGCGAAGGCTCGGGCATGTTGCCGTTCCTGTTGGCCGAGCAACTGGGCTGGCCGCTGATCGTCGGCCTGGCCCAGGTGGAGTCCATCGACAGCGGCGTGGCCCTTGTGCTGCAGGCGCTGCCTCGCGGGCAGCGGCGGCGCCTGAAGGTGCGCCTGCCCTTTTTGGCCACGGTGGATAACGCCGCGCCCAAGCCTCGGCAAAGCGCCTACGGCCCGGCCCAGCGTGGCGTGCTGCAGGAGCACGACGTGCAGGTGGTGGACGATGAGTTATTCACAGGCGCCGTGCTGCAACCGGCCAAGCCTCGGCCCAAGCGACTCAAGGTGATCAAGGCCAAGAGCGGCGCCGACCGCATGAAAGCCGCCACGGCCAAGGCCAGTGGTGGCGGTGGGCAGGTGCTCAAGGGGGTGAGCCCTGAGGCGGGTGCCGAGGCGATTCTCAAGCTGTTGGTCGAAGAGGGCGTGGTGCGCTGACCCTGTAGGAGCTGGCTTGCCTGCGATGGCGTCACCTGGGTGTAACTGAAAAACCGCGGTGCCTGCATCGCAGGCAAGCCAGCTCCTACAGGGTTTGCGGTGTTACCCACAATCCCTGTTAGCCCAGCTGTGGATAACCTGTTCGCGGCTGTCCACACCCCATGTAAATCAAGCCCTGTAGCCCTCTGTACGAAAAACAACCAACCTAAGCGTCGGTTTTTACTGGGCTTTTTCTGTGGATAAGGAAAAAGCTCGGCTCAGAGTTGCCCCCAAAGTCTGTTGGTGCTTCTGTGGATAAGATGTTCGCTACCCGCTACAGGCCATGTGAATAGAGGCTTGCAGTGAGTTGGTTGAAATATGATCAATATCGCCATTTCAATCGGTTTACGCGCGTAAAGCCTCGATTTTGCTCGGTTGCAGGCGGTTTTCCACAGAATGGCCGAAGTTGCCCCCAAAGTCTGTTGGCGCTTCTGTGGATAAGGTGTTTGCGATCCGCTACAAGCCATATAAAACGTGGCTTGTACGCTTCTGATTAAAAAATGATCAATGTTCGATCAAACCCGCTGCTTTGAATAAGTCACGGATTTTCTTGGTTTTATTTCAAGGAGATAAGGCAGTTGCCCACAATTACTGTGGGTGGCTTTGTGGATAAGTTGTTGGGGGATGGCTGGAGGGCAGGGTAATAGCGGGCTGGAGGCGCGATGATTAATTTCTGACCAGATGAGTAACCAAATGTAGGAGCGGGCTTGCCCGCGATTACGGTGGGTCAGCCAACAAATCTGTGACTGATACACCGCTATCGCGGGCAAGCCCGCTCCCACACAAGCCCCACAGTTTGATCTCTGGTGTGTCCGTTATTCGTGAGCGGCGACACCTTTAAGGTACGGCGCCGGCGCCGCTCCCAGGTTGTTCAACATGCGCTCGCTGTACCAGTCCACAAAGTTCACCACACCAAACTCATAGGTCTTGGAGTACGGCCCCGGCTGGTAAGCGGTGGAGTTGATCCCGCGCTGGTTCTCTTCGGCCAGGCGCCGGTCCTGGTCGTTGGTGGCGTCCCACACCTGGCGCATGCGGTCGACGTCATAGTCCACGCCTTCCACGGCGTCCTTGTGGACAATCCATTTGGTGGTGACCATGGTTTCCTGGGCGCTGATCGGCCACACGGTAAACACAATGATGTGATCGCCCATGCAGTGGTTCCACGAGTGGGGCAGGTGCAGGATGCGCATCGAGCCCAGGTCGGGGTTCTTGATCCGGCCCATCAGTTTCTTGCAGCCCTGCTTGCCATCCAGGGTCATGGACACGGTGCCCTTGAGCAACGGCATGCGCACGATGCGGTTACGCAGGCCGAAGCTAGCGTGGGCGTAAGGGATCTTCTCGGCGTCCCAGGCGGCGGCGGAGGCGGCGACATGGTCCTTGAAGGCCTGGTCGGCCCGTGGGTCGGTGACGTCGTCCCATTCCAGCAGGGTTTTCAGCAGTTCGGGGTGCGAGGCGTTGCAGTGGTAGCACTCGCGGTTGTTTTCCAGCACCAGTTTCCAGTTGGCTTTTTCGAACAAGGTGGTCTGGATCGCCACCTTGGTGTTCTCCATGTCGTAGGGTTCCATGTAGTGGTTCAGCGTCGACAAAAAGTCATCGATGGCCGGCGGGTTCTCGGCCAGGCTGATGAAGATGTAGCCGCCGGCGGTCTTCACGTTCACCGGTTTGAGGCCGTACTGCTTCATGTCGAAGTCAGCGCCCATCTCGGTGCCGGCGAACAGCAGGCGCCCGTCCAGTTCGTAGGTCCACTGGTGGTAATGGCATACGAGCTTGGCGACCTTGCCCTTGTCGCTGGTGCACAAGCGCGAGCCGCGGTGGCGGCAGACGTTGTGGAAGGCATGCACCACGCCCTCGGCGCCACGGATCACGATGATCGGGTTCTTGCCGATCTGCAGGGTCAGGTAGTTGCCCTTGCTGGGGATCTCGCAGGTCATGCCGGCGATCAACCATTCCTTCTGGAAGATCTCCTGCATGTCGATATCGAACAGGCGCTGGTCAGAGTAAAACGGCTGTGGCAGTGAAAAAGTGCGCTCGCGCTCCTGCAGCATTTGCGCGGTGGCCTTGCGTGCGGGTTCCAGCGGATCGCCCAAGCTCAAGGTTGCGGTGACGTCCATCGTGTGTGTCCTCAAGGCCATTCTGTGTGGCCGCGATAAGTGGCTAATCAGGTTTGCAGCAAGGCGTAAAGAAAGCGTCGTTGTTGGCTGCGAGTGTGGGCCCGGCGCTGCCCGCAACCTTGTCCATTAACGACATGGCCCACTCTGTTCCCGACGCGCAACCCCAGTGGTATGGGGGCTGGTCGCGATAAGTATGCGAATGTCGCAGATAGGTAAATGGCAGGTTGCGGCCTTACGCAGAATCGCCAGCATCAAGCCGAACTACGGCCGTGGAGAACAGCATGTCCAACAGCTTCCTGAATCCTGTCACCACCCAGACCTGGGCCAATGGTCGGCACATCGTCCGTTGCGTCAAAGTCATCCAGGAAACCTGGGATGTGCGCACCTTCTGCTTTATGGCCGACCAGCCGATCCTGTTCTTTTTCAAGCCGGGGCAGTTCGTCACCCTGGAGCTGGAAATCGACGGCCAGCCGATCATGCGCTCGTACACCATCTCCAGCTCGCCGTCGGTGCCCTACAGCTTCTCGGTGACGATCAAGCGCGTGCCCGGTGGCAAGGTTTCCAACTGGCTGCACGACACCCTGCACGAAGGCCAGGAACTGGCAGTACACGGGCCGGTCGGGCTGTTCAACGCCATCGACTTCAGCAACCCCAAGGTGCTGTACCTGAGCGGCGGCGTGGGGATCACCCCGGTGATGTCCATGGCGCGCTGGTATTACGACACCAACGCCAATGTCGACATGGTGTTCGTGCACAGCGCCCGGTCACCCAAAGACATCATCTACCACCGCGAGCTGGAGCATATGGCCTCGCGCATCGACAACTTCAGCCTGCACCTGATCTGCGAGAAGCACGGCCTGGGCGAACCGTGGGCCGGATATCGGGGCTACCTCAACCAGAAAATGCTCGAACTGATGGTGCCGGACTTCCTTGAGCGCGAAGTGTTCTGCTGCGGCCCTACGCCCTATATGAACGCGGTCAAGCGCCTGCTGGAAGCCAATGGCTTTGACATGACCCGCTACCACGAGGAGTCCTTCGGTGCGACCCCGCCAGAGGCGCGTGCCGATGCGGTGGAGCAAGCCGAACAGGCGGCCGATGCGCCAGAAATCGACCTGGCGGATTTGCACCAGGTGGAGTTCATCTCGTCGGGCAAAAGTATCCGTGTGGCCCCAGGGGAAACCGTGCATGCGGCAGCGGCCAAGCTCGGCCTGCTGATCCCCAAGGCCTGCGGCATGGGCATTTGCGGCACGTGCAAGGTGATGAAACTGGGCGGGGAAGTAGAAATGGAGCACAACGGCGGGATTACCGAGGAAGACGAAGCCGAGGGCTACATCCTGTCGTGCTGCAGCGTGCCGAAGGGCGATGTGCGGATCGAGTTCTGATAGATCGTGTGATCGTTCCCACGTGGCGCGTGGGAGCGATCAGGGGAGTTAACGGGCGGATCAGTACAACTGCGGCCGACGGTCCTGGTGCACGTGGTTGTGCTCGCTGATGAACTTGTCCCTGGCCTGGGCCAGGGGCAGGTCGGCCACCAGGCGTTGTTCGTTCTGATGTGAGACCGCCCCGGCCAATGGGTAGCCATCGGCATCGACAATGACGGATCCCCCAATCCAGTTGACCCCCCGCTCTTCGCCATGGCGATCGCATGCGGCGATAAACATCCGGTTGACCGCCGCATTGGCCTGGACCCGCACGATTTCTGCCGGTCTTTCACCGGCTGGGCGCGGGCCGTCCGGCCAGTTCACCGGCACACAGAGCAGGTCAGCCCCGGCCAGGGCGGCCAGGCGTACCCACTCCGGCAGTTCCAGGTCGTAGCAGATCATGACAGCGATCCGTCCAGCGGCGGTTTCCACCACCGGTGGCGGTTCAGTTCCGGGGGTGAAGATCAATTTCTCGCGATCCCACAGGTGCGCCTTGCGATACACCGTCAGCCTGCCGCCCGGCTCTATCAGCGCGACGCTGTTGGCCACCTGGCCTGCCGCCAGGCGCTCACAAAAGCCGGCCACGACAATGATGCCCAGTTCGCTCGCGAGGGTTTTCCAGCGGGTGAGTGTCGGGCCGTCCAGCTCCTCGGACACTGCCAGGGCTTCCTCCCGGTCATTGAACGCGTAGCCGCTTTGCATCAGCTCCGGCAACACCAGCACCTGCGCGCCCAGCGCCGCCGCACCGCGAATGGCCTTGGCGCTGAGTGCGCGGTTGTGTTCCACATCGGCGATACGCGGGGCGAGTTGATCACAGACGACACGTAGGGTGTTCATGGCTTACCACCTTCCAACATGGCCTCGCTGGCGGCAATGGCACGGTGTTCGGCATCGCGGTCAAGGTTGCGGCTCATCAGGCAATAGATAAGCGCGGAAACGCCCAGGCCGATCACGAAGGCGATATCGGCCCCGCCCAGCGCCACGGCGGCCGGCCCTTCATAGAAACTCAACGACATGAACGGGATCATCGACACCAGGCCCAGGCAGTACGCGACCAAGCCCGCCTTGCCCCATAGGCCATAGATGCCGGCGGGGTTGAAGATATCGCTGATGGCGTATTGGCCTTTGCGCACCAGGTAGAAGTCGGCGAGGTTGACGGCAGTCCATGGCACCAGGAAGTACAACATCAGCAGCACGAACGTGTTGAAGCTGGCCAGATAGCTATCGGGAATGCTCAAGGCGATCAGGAAAATGATCACTGCCACCAGGCCGATGCCGATGACCCGGCTCTTGAGGCGCGGCTGGATTTTCACGAAACCGTCGATGGCACTGATGCCGGTCAGCATCGCGCCATAGCAATTGACCGCCATGATGCCAATCAGCGCCGGCACCGCGATTAGCACGGTCAAGGTGCCGAAGCCAGGAATCACCTGGTTGCCCACCGTGCGCACGCTGGCGATGGCATCGGGCGAGGGCAGGGCCGAGGCCAGGAACGCGCCCAGAGACATCAGCCACAGGGCCGAGCCGGCAGCCCCCAGGTAGGTCCAGAAAATCACCCGGCGCGACGGGGTTTGATGGGGCAGGTAGCGCGAGTAGTCCGATACATACACGGCGTAGCTGATCTGATAACCGGCAGCGGCGCTGAGCTGGATCAGGAACGCCGACCAGGAGAAATGCGCCTCGGCCACTGCGGCATCGGCCGACAGGCTCATCAGGGCGGCAACGGTCAGCACTGCGAATACGCTGATCATCACGTAGGTCAGCCAGCGTTGCACAGTGTGCAGCAGGTCATGGCCGATCACGGCAATCATCACCGCGAGGATGATCATCAACGCATACCACGGCGCCCGGCTGCCCGGCAGCACCGTGTTGATGGCGTCGGTGGCGAGAATCACGTTGAACACATTGAAGCCGATGTACACAAAGATCACCGCGACAAACGGCACGATAGCGCCGCGCAGGCCGAACTGGGCCCGTGACTGGATCATCTGCGGCAAGCCCATGCGCGGGCCCTGGTTGGCGTGGAATGCCATGGCAAAGGTGCCCAGGCCCACGCCGATGACAATCGCCAGGATCGCGTAGACCAGGCTCAAGCCCAGTGCGGCGCCGGTGAACCCGGTGACCATGGTGGTGAGGACGAAGTTGCCGGTGAACCAGAAGGGTCCCTGATGCCAGACTTTGCCGTGCCGTTCGTTGCGCGGCACATAGTCAATGGAACGGGTCTCGATTTTTGGGCGAGGGGCGACGCAGGGAACCGTCTTGTCAGATAGGGCGTTCATAGATTCACGGCTTGTTTTTATAGTGAGTGCCGCAGCATCGGGCAACTGATGGCCCGATTAAATCCTGATCTATAAATAATCACTTCAGACTTTCCTTAAGTAATGGCTTTTGCGCGTGGGGGGCGATGGAGCCGTTCTTTCTTATTGCAAAGCGATCTAATTGTGGCGAGGACGGTCTACTAGGCTGGCTCTTAGTCTCGTCGCATTCGCCTTTAGCCTTGTAGTAGAGGGTGGACATTTACCCAACCTGCAAGGACGCCATCATGTCTGCGATTCCCTCCCGCTCCCAAGGTGCTCAGCGGCTTTTGAACAAAAATGTCACGGCGCTGATTCCTGACTTTCCGTTTCATTACGCCCGCTATTTATGGCAGGCCGCGATCCTTAAAAAGCCCCTGGCCCAAGTTGCCGCGCAGCATCTTGGCGAGCAGGTGTTGATCGTCGGTGCCGGCGTGTCCGGGCTGGTGGCAGCCTACGAGGCGATGCGCATGGGCCTGCATCCGATAGTGGTGGAAGCTTCGGGGCGCATTGGCGGGCGGCTCTATTCCCATGTGCTGGGTGATCGCAACGACCCACAAGGCCGGGTGATCTGTGAACTGGGGGCGATGCGCTTCCCCAAGTCCGGCAAGGCGTTGATGCACTACTTTGCCAAGGTCGGGATGAGCGCCAACTCGGCGGATTTCCCTAACCCCGGCTCGCCCGCCGCCCCCAGTACCCTCGTCGATTACGAGAACGAGCAGACCTACTACGAACGCAATGACCTGCCGCAAAAATACAGGCGAATCGAAGATATGTTCTTCGGCGAATTCCTTGAACAAGACCCGATCCGGTTCACCGACATGGAAAACGCGATGCAGGAAACGGCAGTGGACCAAGGTGAAATCAAAGCGATCTGGAATACGATCCTCAGGGCGGGCTGGGATGACCTGAGTTTCTATGCCGCCATGGTCGAGCAAGCCAAGTGGAGCCGCGAAGACATTGACCTGTTTGGCCAGATAGGCTTCGGCACTGGCGGCTGGAACACCGACTATCCGAACTGTTTCCTGGAAGTGTTGCGGGTGCTGTACACCGGCCTGGATACCAACCACACGTTGATGTATGACGGTTCCAGCGAGCTGCCCCTGCGCCTATGGAGCCGCACGCCGGCTTCGTTCGGCGACACCCAGGTCCATTGGCCGGCAGGCACGACGGTGGAGAGTTTGACGCGGCGGGAGATTGCTGACCCCCTCAACCAGGAAGTCCGGCAGATCCACCGCCTGGCCGATGGCACGTTCGATGTGTACCTGCATGACAACAAACAGGGTGGAGACACCCTGCGTAACTTTAAAAGTGTGATTTATACGCCTCACGTGCGGGTGCTCGACAAGTTCCGCTATATGGATGGCAAAGAGCGCTTTACGCCGATGAACAACTTACTGCCCCAGGCTATCTGGGAAGCGGTGATGTATACCCATTACATGCAATCGGCAAAGATCTTCGCCAACACTCGACGGCCGTTTTGGAATGATGTCGAGAACGGTCGCTACAAGATGAGTGTGACCTTGTCGGACCGCCTTACCCGTGGCACCTATCTGCTGGACTATGCCCCAAGCAACGGGGTGAACAAGGGCAGCGGCATGTTTCTCTCATATACCTGGAACGATGACAGCCTGAAGTTCCTTGGCGACCGCAGCGCGCCGTTGCCGTCTCATGTCGATTTGTGTACGACCTTACTCGATACGGTGTATGCCGACACGCAACTAAACCTGGCAGCCGAGTTCGGCATGGTTGACCCTTTTATCGAGATCAACTGGGAAAATGAGCCGTTCTACCTGTGTGCCTTCAAGATGAACCTGCCGGGGCAGTATGAGTATCAAAGACTGCTGTTTTCCCAGTTCATGAGTGGTGTAAAGGAGGGCGCGCCGGACGGTTTCATTCTGTCTGGAGATGATATTTCCTGGACCGGGGGCTGGGCCGAGGGCGGGGTGACGACGGCGTTGAATGCGGTGAACAAGTTGGCGGTCAAGTTTGGCGGTGGGACGATCGAACACAATCCCGGGCCGATTGATCAGTGGGACGCATTACAACCCCTCCAGTTGTAGGCAACAACGTGCCGGCGATGGCGCCCTCAGGGTCGCCATCGCCGGCACGCCGGCTACTTCGGGGGGGAGATCAGGCTCCCATCACCTCACGAATATCCGCCGCCAGTTCTCGTACCCGCTCTTCCTCGGTATCCCACGCACACATGAAGCGCGCGCCGCCCTTGCCGATGAAGGTGTAGAAGCGCCAGCCCTTGGCCGTCAGCGCGGCGATGGCCGGCTCCGAGAGTTGAAGGAACACGCCGTTGGCCTGCACCGGGAACATCAATTCCACGCCGGGAATATCCGCCACCAGGCTGCTGAGCAACTGGGCGCAGTGGTTGGCGTGGCGTGCATGTTTGAGCCAGGCGTCGTTTTCCAGCAGGCCGACCCACGGGGCTGACAAAAAGCGCATTTTCGACGCCAACTGGCCGGCCTGTTTGCAGCGGTAGTCGAAGTCTTCCGCCAGCTTGTGGTTGAAGAACAGGATCGCTTCACCCACCGCCATGCCGTTCTTGGTGCCGCCAAAGCACAGCACATCCACACCGGCTTTCCAGGTCAGGTCGGCAGGTGAGCAGCCGAGGAACGCGCAGGCGTTGGAGAAACGCGCACCGTCCATGTGCAGGTTCAGCCCCAGTTCCTTGCAGGTGACGCTGATGGCGCGGATTTCTTGCGGGGTGTACACGCTGCCCACTTCGGTGGCCTGGGTCAGGGTCACGACGCGTGGCTTGGGATAGTGGATGTCCTGGCGCTTGAGGGCGATCTCGCGGATGGATTCGGGGGTCAGCTTGCCGTTTTCGGTGCGCGCGGTGAGCAGCTTGGAGCCGTTGGAGAAAAACTCCGGTGCGCCACATTCGTCGGTCTCGACGTGGGCGGTTTCCGAGCAAATCACGCTATGGTAGCTCTGGCACAAGGAAGACAGGGCCAGGGAGTTGGCCGCTGTTCCGTTGAAGGCGAAGAACACTTCACAGTCGGTTTCGAACAGTTTGCGGAAACCGTCGGCAGCACGATGGGTCCATTCATCGTCGCCATAGGCGCGTTGATGGCCCTGGTTGGCGAGTTCCATGGCGGCCCAGGCTTCCGGACAGATCCCGGAATAGTTGTCGCTGGCAAATTGTTGGCTCTTGTCGGTCATGGCCCGTTCCTGTGGTCGATGTTGGTGCGCACTTTAACCAAGAATATCCGGCGGGCGCACGCACTGTTAATGCAAAGTCTCTGGGGAATTATGCACGGTACTGAAACGATTCCTTTGCAGCGCGGGCGCGATGGCGCTCTGGACCTGCTCAAATGGCTGGCGCTATTGAGCATGGTGCTCGACCACCTGCGTTATGTCGGTTTAAGCTTCGATGGCCTGTACGTGCCGGGGCGCCTGGCGTTCCCGTGGTTTTGCCTGGCGATTGCGGCCAATTTGCAGCGGGTCCGGGATGCGCCGGTCAGCGGGCAATGGCGTTACCTGGGCTGGTTGCTGCTGTTCAGCGTGATCAGCGAGGTGCCGTATCGGATGTTTATCGACGATGCCGATACATTGAACGTGCTGCCGACCCTGGCGCTGGGGCTGCTGGTTGCCAGGGGATGGCAGCAGAAGACGAATTTTGACCGCGGATTGGCGCTGATCGCGCTGTTGATCGCCGGTACGTTCTCGGCGCAACTGATGTTCGGCTTTTTTGGTGTATTACTGCCGCTGGCGATGTTGCTGGTGTTCAGTCGCCCCTGGTATTTCAGCGTGTTGCCGGGGTTGGTGTGTGTAGCTGCCAATCAATGGCAGGTCTTACTCAATAGCGGCAATCTCGTCGCGATGCTCGGGTTGGCCACATGCCTGATTGCGCCGCTCGCCGGGCTGGTCTTATTGCGACAGGTCACACATGTGTCACCGCCGGCTATGCGGCGCTGGGCGTATGCACTTTATCCCGCGCATTTCTTACTGCTGCTATTCCTTCGAAAGGTCATCACATAGTCCCTGTGGGAGCGGGCTTGCTCGCGAATGCGGTGGGCCAGCCAATGCATGTGCTGCCTGACACATCGCATTCGCGAGCAAGCCCGCTCCCACATTTGTTCGGTGTTGTTCTGGCCATGTCGTAAACGCACCTTTGCGTGGCGTGCGTAGGCATTTGACCTGCCTGCGCCAGCCCTACCATCGCATCAAAGGGCCCTGCACGGGCCTCAACAATACGAAAGGCTGGGAGAGACGCGATGTTCAGCAAACAAGACCAGATCCAGGGATATGACGACGCACTGCTGGCGGCCATGAATGCCGAGGAGCAGCGCCAGGAAGATCATATCGAGCTGATCGCGTCGGAGAACTACACCAGCAAGCGCGTGATGCAGGCCCAGGGCAGCGGCCTGACCAACAAATACGCCGAAGGCTACCCTGGCAAGCGCTACTACGGCGGCTGCGAGCATGTGGATAAGGTCGAGGCCCTGGCCATCGAGCGCGCCAAGCAACTGTTCGGCGCCGATTACGCCAACGTGCAGCCGCACTCCGGTTCGTCCGCCAACAGTGCGGTGTACCTGGCGCTGATCAATGCCGGTGACACCATCCTCGGCATGAGCCTGGCCCACGGCGGCCACCTGACCCACGGCGCCAAGGTGTCGTCCTCGGGCAAGCTGTACAACGCGGTGCAGTACGGCATCAACACCGACACCGGCCTGATCGACTACGACGAAGTCGAGCGCCTGGCCGTGGAACACAAACCGAAGATGGTCGTCGCCGGCTTCTCTGCCTACTCCAAGACCCTGGATTTCCCACGCTTTCGTCAGATTGCCGACAAGGTCGGCGCGCTGCTGTTCGTCGACATGGCCCACGTCGCCGGCCTAGTGGCGGCTGGCCTGTACCCGAACCCGCTGCCCTACGCCGATGTGGTCACCACCACCACCCACAAAACTCTGCGCGGTCCGCGGGGTGGCCTGATCCTGGCCAAGTCCAACGAAGAGATTGAGAAAAAACTCAACTCCGCGGTGTTCCCCGGCGCACAGGGTGGCCCGCTGATGCACGTGATCGCGGGCAAGGCTGTGTGCTTCAAGGAGGCGATGGAGCCAGGCTTCAAAGCCTATCAACAGCAGGTGATCGACAACGCCCAGGCCATGGCCAGCGTGTTTATCAAGCGTGGCTACGATGTAGTCTCCGGCGGCACCGATAACCACCTGTTCCTGGTCAGCCTGATCCGCCAGGGCCTCACCGGCAAGGACGCAGACGCCGCCCTCGGTCGCGCCCACATCACCGTCAACAAGAACGCGGTGCCCAACGACCCGCAGTCGCCGTTCGTGACCTCGGGCCTGCGCATCGGCACCCCGGCGGTGACCACCCGTGGCTTCAAGGTGGCGCAATGTGTGGAGCTGGCCGGCTGGATCTGCGACATCCTCGACAACCTCGGCGATGCCGACGTCGAGGCCAACGTGGCCAAGCACGTGTCTGCCCTGTGCGCGGATTTCCCGGTTTATCGCTGAGCGCGGTTTTGGAGTAATACCTATGCAACGCTACTCGGGCTTCGGCCTCTTCAAACACTCCCTCAGCCACCACGAAAACTGGCAGAAGATGTGGCGCACGCCGACCCCGAAAAAGGTCTACGACGTGGTCATCGTCGGCGGCGGCGGGCATGGCCTGGCGACCGCTTACTACCTGGCCAAGGAGCACGGCATCACCAACGTGGCGGTGGTCGAGAAAGGCTGGCTGGGCGGCGGCAACACCGCGCGCAACACCACCATCGTGCGTTCCAACTACCTGTGGGACGAATCGGCGCACCTGTATGAGCACGCGATGAAGCTCTGGGAAGGTCTGTCCCAGGACCTCAACTACAACGTGATGTTCTCCCAGCGTGGTGTCTACAACCTGTGCCACACCCTGCAGGACATTCGCGATTCCGAGCGCCGCGTGAGTGCCAACCGCCTCAACGGCGTGGACGGCGAGCTGCTCAATGCCAAGCAGGTTGCGGACGAGATCCCGTACCTCGACTGCTCGAAAAACACCCGCTACCCGGTCCTCGGCGCCACCGTGCAGCGGCGCGGCGGCGTGGCCCGTCACGATGCCGTGGCCTGGGGCTTTGCCCGTGCTGCCGATGCCTTGGGCGTGGACCTGATCCAGCAGA
Organism: Pseudomonas sp. WMBT8; assembly: GCF_050916005.1. Taxonomy (NCBI): domain Bacteria; kingdom Pseudomonadati; phylum Pseudomonadota; class Gammaproteobacteria; order Pseudomonadales; family Pseudomonadaceae; genus Pseudomonas; species Pseudomonas sp. WMBT8. Next base: position 5,597,764 of record NZ_CP188096.1, on the reverse strand, counting down.
CCGAAGTGATCGGCTTTCGTAAGGAAAACGGCGTGTGCATCGGCGTGGAGACCAACAAGGGCTTTATCGGCGCCAAGCGCGTTGGGGTGGTCACCGCAGGTAACTCCGGGCACATGGCTTCGTTGGCCGGGTTCCGCCTGCCGATTGAATCCCACCCGCTGCAAGCGCTGGTGTCGGAGCCGATCAAGCCGATTATCGACAGCGTGATCATGTCCAACGCCGTGCACGGCTACATCAGTCAGTCCGACAAGGGCGACCTGGTGATCGGCGCCGGTATCGACGGCTACAACGGCTACGGCCAGCGCGGCTCGTACCCGGTGATCGAACACACCATCCAGGCCATCGTCGAGATGTTCCCGGTGCTCTCGCGGGTGCGCATGAACCGCCAGTGGGGCGGCATCGTCGACACCACGCCGGACGCGTGCCCGATCATCTCCAAGACCCCGGTGCCGAACATGTTTTTCAACTGCGGCTGGGGCACCGGTGGCTTCAAGGCCACCCCCGGCTCAGGCAACGTATTTGCCGCGAGCCTGGCCAAGGGTGAGATGCACCCGCTGGCGGCACCTTTCTCCATCGACCGTTTCCACAACGGTGCGCTGATCGACGAACACGGCGCTGCGGCCGTCGCCCACTAACAGGAGAAATTCCCTATGTTGCATATCTTCTGTCCTCACTGTGGCGAACTGCGCTCCGAAGAGGAATTCCACGCCTCCGGCCAAGCGCACATCCCGCGCCCGCTGGACCCGAATGCCTGCACCGATCAAGAGTGGGGTGACTACATGTTCTTTCGCGATAACCCGCGCGGCCTGCATCACGAGCTGTGGATCCATGCCGCCGGTTGCCGCCAGTATTTCAACGCCACCCGCGACACCCTGACCTACGAAATTCTTGAAACCTACAAGATTGGCACCCAACCGCAATTCACCGCCAAGGCTTCTGGAGAGAAGGTATGAGCCAGATCAATCGCCTGTCCAACGGTGGCCGCATCGACCGCAATAAAGTCCTGACGTTTACCTTCAACGGCCAGAGCTACAAAGGTTTTGAAGGCGACACCCTGGCCGCCGCCCTGCTGGCCAACGGCGTGGATATCATCGGCCGCAGCTTCAAGTACTCGCGCCCGCGCGGCATCTTTGCCGCCGGCGCCGAAGAACCGAACGCGGTGCTGCAGATCGGTGCCACCGAAGCCACGCAGATCCCCAACGTGCGCGCCACGCAACAGGCGTTGTACCAGGGCCTGGTGGCCACCAGCACCAACGGCTGGCCGAGCGTGAACAACGACATGATGGGCATCCTCGGCAAGGTCGGCGGCAAGCTGATGCCGCCGGGTTTCTACTACAAAACCTTCATGTACCCGCAATCGTTCTGGATGACCTACGAGAAGTACATCCGCAAGGCCGCCGGGCTTGGCCGCTCGCCGACCGAGAATGATCCGGACACCTACGACTACATGAACCGCCATTGCGACGTGCTGATCGTCGGCGCAGGCCCAGCGGGCCTGGCAGCGGCCCTGGCTGCTGCGCGCAGTGGGGCGCGGGTGATCATCGCCGATGAGCAGGAAGAATTCGGTGGGTCGCTGCTCGACTCGCGCGAAAGCCTCGACGGCAAGCCGGCGGCCGAGTGGGTCGCCAGCGTGATCGCCGAGCTCAAGGCCCTGCCGGATGTGGTGCTGCTGCCTCGTGCTACCGTCAATGGCTATCACGACCATAACTTCCTGACCATCCACGAGCGCCTCACCGATCACCTCGGCGACCGTGCGCCGATTGGCGTGGTACGCCAGCGTATCCACCGTGTGCGCGCCAAGCGTGTGGTGCTGGCGACCGGTGCCTGCGAGCGTCCGCTGGTGTACGGCAATAACGATGTGCCGGGCAATATGCTGGCGGGTGCGGTTTCGACCTACGTGCGCCGTTATGGCGTGGCGCCGGGTAAAAAGCTGCTGCTGTCGACCAACAATGATCACGCCTACCGTGTGGCGCTGGATTGGTTCGACGCTGGCCTCAGCGTGGTCGCGGTGGCCGATGCACGCCACAACCCACGCGGCGCGCTGGTGGAAGAGGCCCGCGCCAAAGGCATTCGCATCCTTACCGGCAGCGCCGTGATCGAAGCCCGTGGCAGCAAGCACGTCACTGGCGCCCGTGTAGCAGCCATCGACGTCAAAGCACATAAGGTCACCAGCCCCGGCGAGTGGCTGGACTGCGACCTGGTGGCCAGCTCCGGCGGCTACAGCCCGGTGGTGCACTTGGCCTCGCACCTGGGCGGCAAGCCAACCTGGCGTGAAGATATCCTCGGTTTTGTACCGGGCGAAGCACCGCAAAAACGCGTGTGCGTGGGCGGTATCAATGGCGTCTACGGCCTGGGTGATTCCCTGGCCGACGGCTTTGAAGGCGGCGTGCGCGCGGCCAGCGAAGCCGGGTTTGCCCCGGTGGAAGGTACGCTGCCCAAGGCCCTGACGCGCCTGGAAGAGCCGACCCTGGCCCTGTTCCAGGTGCCTCACGAAAAAGCCACTGCACGGGCGCCCAAGCAATTTGTCGACCTGCAGAACGACGTCACCGCCGCCGCCATCGAACTGGCGACCCGCGAAGGCTTCGAGTCGGTGGAACACGTCAAGCGCTACACCGCGCTGGGCTTTGGCACCGACCAGGGCAAGCTGGGTAACGTCAACGGCCTGGCGATTGCCGCGCGCTCGCTGAACGTGACCATCCCGCAGATGGGCACCACCATGTTCCGTCCCAACTACACGCCGGTGACCTTCGGCGCCGTGGCGGGCCGGCACTGCGGGCATATCTTCGAGCCGGTGCGCTACACCGCGCTGCAAGCCTGGCACGTGAAAAACGGCGCCGAGTTCGAGGATGTCGGCCAGTGGAAACGCCCATGGTACTTCCCGCGCAACGGTGAAGACCTGCATGCGGCAGTCAAACGCGAATGCCTGGCCGTGCGCGACAGCGTCGGCCTGCTGGACGCCTCGACCCTGGGCAAGATCGACATCCAGGGCCCGGATGCCCGGGAGTTTCTCAACCGCATCTACAGCAACGCCTGGACCAAGCTCGACGTGGGCAAGGCGCGCTACGGCCTGATGTGCAAGGAAGACGGCATGGTCTTCGACGACGGCGTCACCGCCTGCCTTGCCGACAACCACTTCCTGATGACCACCACCACCGGCGGCGCCGCCCGCGTGCTGCAGTGGCTGGAAATCTACCAGCAGACCGAATGGCCGGACCTCAAGGTGTATTTCACTTCGGTCACCGACCACTGGGCGACCATGACCCTGTCCGGGCCCAACAGCCGCAAGCTGTTGAGCGAGGTCACCGATATCGATCTGGACAAGGACGGCTTCCCGTTCATGACCTGGAAAGAAGGCCTGGTGGGCGGTGTGCCGGCGCGGGTGTTCCGGATCTCGTTTACCGGTGAGCTGTCGTACGAAGTCAACGTGCAGGCCGACTACGCCATGGGCGTGCTCGAACAGATCGTCGAGGCTGGCAAACAGTACAACCTGACCCCATATGGCACCGAGACCATGCACGTGCTGCGGGCCGAGAAGGGCTTCATCATCGTCGGCCAGGACACCGACGGCTCGATGACCCCGGACGACCTGAACATGGGCTGGTGCGTGGGCCGCACCAAACCGTTCTCGTGGATCGGCTGGCGTGGGATGAACCGTGAGGATTGCGTGCGTGAAGAGCGCAAGCAACTGGTGGGCTTGAAGCCGATCGATCCGAAGGTGTGGCTGCCGGAAGGCGCGCAACTGGTGTTTGATCCGAAGCAGAGCATCCCGATGAAGATGGTCGGCCACGTCACCTCCAGCTATGCGCACAACTCCCTCGGCTATTCGTTTGCGATGGCGGTGGTCAAGGGCGGCTTGAAGCGATTGGGCGAGCGGGTGTTCTCGCCCCAGGCCGATGGCAGCGTGATCGAGGCGGAGATTGTGTCTTCGGTGTTCTTCGACCCGAAAGGCGATCGCCAAAACATCTGACACCACTCCCTGTAGGAGCCGGCTTGCCGGCGATGGCGTTTCGGAAATCGCCGCCAGGCTTGAGGGCCTCATCGCCGGCAAGCCGGCTCCTACAGGGGTTGTGGTGTTCATTGGAATTCAGATAGGTGCTTTATGACAGCAGCCAATGTGTACCAACAACGCCCCACCTCCGGCGCCAAGGCCGAGTCGTCGCTGCACCATGCCGACCTCGCCAGCCAGGTGGGCAAGGGCCGCAAGAACGCCGGCGTGACCGTGCGCGAAAAGAAACTCCTCGGCCACCTGACCCTGCGCGGCGATGGCCACGATGCGGCCTTCGCCGCCGGCGTGCACAAGGCCCTGGGCATCGAACTGCCCGGCGCCCTGCAGGTCATCGTCAAGGGCGAAACCAGCCTGCAATGGCTCGGCCCGGATGAGTGGTTGCTGATCGTGCCAGGCGGTGAAGAGTTTGCCGCCGAGCAAAACCTGCGGGCCGCCCTGGGCGATCTGCACATCCAAGTCGTCAACGTCAGCGGCGGCCAGCAGATCCTCGAACTCAGCGGCCCGAACGTGCGCGATGTGCTGATGAAGTCCACCAGCTACGACGTGCACCCCGACAACTTCCCGGTGGGCAAGGCCGTGGGCACGGTGTTCGCCAAGTCGCAACTGGTGATCCGCCATACCGCCGAAGACACCTGGGAACTGCTGATTCGTCGCAGCTTCTCGGACTATTGGTGGTTGTGGCTGCAGGATGCCTCGGCCGAATTCGGCCTGAATGTCCAAGCCTGATGATCGTTCCCACGCGCTGCGTGGGAACGCATCCCTGAGGAGTCAACTGTAATGAGCCGCGCACCCGATACATGGATTTTGACCGCCGACTGCCCCAGCGTGCTCGGCACGGTGGACGCGGTCACCCGCTATCTGTTCGAGCAGGGCTGCTACGTCACCGAGCACCATTCGTTCGATGACCGCCTCTCGGGGCGCTTTTTTATCCGCGTGGAGTTCCGTCAGCCCGATGGCTTCGACGAGCAAGGTTTTCGCGATGGCCTGGCCACGCGAGGCGAAGCCTTTGGGATGATCTTCGAGCTGACGGCACCGAACTACCGGCCAAAAGTGGTGATCATGGTGTCCAAGGCCGATCACTGCCTTAACGACCTGCTGTACCGCCAGCGTATCGGGCAACTGTCGATGGATGTGGTCGCGGTGGTGTCCAACCACCCCGATCTCAAGCCGTTGGCCGACTGGCACCAGATTCCCTACTACCATTTCCCCCTCGACCCCAACGACAAGCCGTCCCAGGAGCGTCAGGTGTGGCAAGTGATTGAAGACGCGGGCGCCGAACTGGTGATCCTTGCGCGCTACATGCAAGTGCTGTCGCCAGAGCTGTGCCGCAAGCTCGATGGCAAGGCGATCAATATCCATCACTCATTGCTGCCGGGGTTCAAGGGCGCCAAGCCTTACCACCAGGCGTACAACAAGGGCGTGAAGTTGGTCGGCGCCACCGCGCACTACATCAACAACGACCTGGACGAAGGCCCGATCATCGCCCAGGGCGTGGAGGTGGTGGATCACAGCCACTATCCCGAGGACCTGATTGCCAAGGGGCGGGATATCGAAGGGCTGACATTGGCGCGGGCGGTGGGGTACCACATTGAGCGGCGGGTGTTCTTGAATGCCAATAGAACGGTGGTGCTCTGACTGACGCCATCGCAGGCAAGCCAGCTCCTACAGGGTGATATGTGAACCCGATCAAATGTAGGAGCGGGCTTGCCCGCGATGAGGCCCTTACAAACAACGCAAAAACAGCATCTGTAACCCGAGCACTTAAACGCGCTGCCCACTCGAACGGGCACCGCAGTTCCATAAAAACAACAGCGAGGTGAAAGCATGTCTGGTAATCGTGGTGTCGTGTATCTCGGCAACGGTCAGGTCGAAGTACAGAAAATCGACTATCCCAAAATGCAGGACCCCCGTGGCAGGAAGATCGAGCACGGCGTCATCCTGCGCGTGGTCTCCACTAACATCTGCGGCTCCGACCAGCACATGGTGCGCGGCCGTACCACCGCCCAGACCGGCCTGGTGCTCGGTCACGAAATCACCGGCGAGGTGATCGAGAAGGGCAGCGACGTCGAGAACCTGAAGCTCGGCGACCTGGTGTCTGTGCCCTTCAACGTTGCTTGCGGCCGCTGCCGCTCCTGCAAGGAACAACACACCGGCGTCTGCCTGACCGTCAACCCGGACCGTGCCGGTGGTGCCTACGGCTACGTCGACATGGGCGACTGGACCGGCGGCCAGGCCGAATACGTACTGGTGCCGTACGCCGACTTCAACCTGCTGAAACTACCGGATCGCGACAAGGCCATGGAAAAAATCCGTGACCTGACGTGCCTCTCCGACATCCTGCCTACTGGCTATCACGGCGCCGTCACTGCTGGCGTTGGCCCTGGCAGTACCGTGTACATCGCCGGCGCCGGTCCTGTAGGCCTGGCGGCCGCCGCTTCGGCGCGTCTGCTGGGCGCGGCGGTGGTGATCATCGGTGACGTCAACCCGATCCGCCTGGCCCACGCCAAGGCCCAGGGTTTTGAAATCGCCGATTTGTCCAAGGACACGCCGCTGCACGAGCAGATCGCCGCGTTGCTGGGCGAGCCGGAAGTGGACTGTGCGGTGGACTGCGTGGGCTTTGAGGCGCGCGGCCACGGGCATGATGGCGTCAAGCACGAGGCGCCGGCCACGGTGCTCAACTCACTGATGGGGGTGGTGCGCGTCGCAGGCAAGATCGGCATCCCCGGCCTGTACGTCACCGAAGATCCAGGGGCGGTGGATGCCGCCGCGAAAATGGGCAGCCTGAGCATTCGTTTTGGCCTGGGCTGGGCCAAGTCCCATAGCTTCCACACCGGCCAGACCCCGGTGATGAAGTACAACCGCCAGTTGATGCAGGCGATCATGTGGGACCGCATCAACATCGCCGAGATCGTCGGCGTGCAGGTGATCAGCCTGGATGACGCGCCGCGTGGGTACGGCGAGTTCGATGCCGGGGTGCCGAAGAAGTTTGTGATTGATCCGCACAAGCTGTTCAGCGCGGCGTAGGCACTCGTAATACAAAACGGTGACCCGAGGTTAATGCCGACCAACCAAGAGCGAACAGCGGCCTGTCTGCGCCTTCTCTTGACTGATCGGCATTAGATCCAACGGTCATCGTTTTTGCGTTTTGATACCGGGGCGGACTACTCGGGGGCATGTAATTTCAGGAAGGGGTTGGAATAGACTTCTTTGCCAGGTTCGCCCGCCTTCACCGCCTCGCCACCATAAATACATGTCAGCTTGCCATTTGCCTGGTTGAAGCCTTCAGCTTTGAGTTTGTATTTGGGATCAAGGTAGTCATCGTCGGTGCCGGCCGTTACGCCCTCCCACTTCTTGCCGTTGCTGCTGGCTTCGTATTTGAAACCATCAGCAAACGTTCCAAGCGCGGGGTCGCTGTAGGGTGACGATTTGATCGCGCTTACGTCGGGACAACTACTAATGTCTGCCGCCAGGGTCTGACCGGTCAGGGCCATGAAGACGAGTGCTCCGATTGCAATTTTGCTGTGCATGATCAACGTTCCTTTGTTGTGGGAGGCTTCATGTTGCAACGGGAGTTGGAGGGTGCCTACTGTGGGAAATGACAGTTAGATAAAATCAAATACAATTAAAAGTACGTGTCTTATTTCAAACGCCGCGACTGCGACCGAGCAAATGCGCAGGCGCAAAAAAACCTGCAAAGGAGCAGGTTTTTTTTGCGAACTTCACGGCGCGTGCGCTATCACGGGCAAGCCCGTTTCCACAGTGTTTTTTGAGGGGAGGCAGGGCGGTTAGCGAATTGCCAGCGCGCCCTGGTACACCGTCGGGCCGGTAGGCTGCTTGCTCACCGAGCCACCTTTGGTTTCCGAACTGACCATTAACTCCACCGGCTGGCTGATGGTTTCCTGCTGGCGTGGGTTGAGGCCGATGATGCCTTTGCCATCTTCAGGCAACAGGCCCAAAGACACAGGCGTGCCGCCGGCCGGCAGGGCCCACAGTTCGAGGCTGCGGTCCGGCTCAGGCGCGGTGGCGGCGATGGGCTGGACTTCCAGGTAATCCTTGTGCGCCACAATTTGCGCCGCCGGTTGTTGGGTGCTGCTGACCAGGGTCGCGGCGGACTTGACGCTGTCCTGGGTGTAGAGCGCGCCGCCGATACCGGCAACCACCACCACGCAGACGCCGATGAACAGGCGCGGGCGGGTCCAGAATGAGGGCTTGTGCTCGATCACTGGGGGTTGGGACGCAGTCATAAGGCTCTTCCTGACAAGTTTTGTAGTGTGTTGATTGACCCTGTGGCAGGCGATGGGTTCCTAGTGGCAGTTTGATGGTGCCGGGCTTTGGTGCTTTTCTGAACAAATCTGTGACGTGGAACAACCTGTTGGATGCTGAGTCAAACGGCTGCTTTAGCTCCTACATTTACGAGGTTGTCTCGATGAAGATTTCACGCGGTTTTGCCCTGTCCTGCCTCCTGACCGTGGCGGCCAGCCCGGTATTTGCAGCAGGTTTCAGCCTGGGCGATGTGGCCAACGCCGTTTCTGGCGCCCAGGGCACCAACAAGGCCGCCGCCGCTGCGCCGACCTCACAGACCGCTGGCTTGCTGGGCGCACTGACCCAGCAACTGAATGTCACCCCGGAGCAGGCCGTCGGCGGTACCGGTGCGATGCTGGGCCTGGCCAAGAACCAACTGAGCAGCACCGATTATTCGCAGTTGGGCAAAAGCGTACCGGGCCTGGACAAGCTGTCGGGCAACAACGCATTGGGCAGCCTTGGCGCCTTGAGCGGCATGCTTGGCCAGAACGGTGGCAGCAAGACCAGCGGCCTGGACGGCGTGCTGGGTAACGTGAAGAACACCAACGACCTGAACACCGCGTTCAGCGCCTTGGGCATGGACAGCGGCATGATCGGCCAGTTTGCCCCGGTGATCCTGCAATACCTGGGCGGCCAGGGTGCCGACAGCTCACTGCTTGGCAAACTGGCCCAGGCCTGGGGTACCGGTAGCTAAGGTCGCTCGGCGCGCAGTTGGGCAATGCGCGCATCCTTCTCCATCCAGAGCTGGTTGACCCAGTTCTGGACGGTCTGGCGAAACGCCGGATCATTCTCGTAATCCCCCTGCCACAACGCCGGATCCAGCTCGCGGGTGCGGATATCAACAATGACGCGGGGCACCGCGCCGCTGATCAAGTCCCAGAACCCTGGAATCTTCTGCTGTGGATACACCACGGTCACGTCGAGGATCGCATCCAGCTGTTCGCCCATCGCGGCCAGCACAAACGCCACGCCACCGGCCTTGGGCTTGAGCAGGTGAGTGAAAGGTGAGCCCTGCTGGGCACGCTTGGCCTCGGTAAAACGCGTGCCTTCCAGATAGTTGACCACCGTCACCGGCTGGCGCTTGAACAGCTCGCAGGCCTGTTTGGTGATCTTCAGGTCCTGGCCCGCCAGTTCCGGGTGCTTGGCCAGGAACGCCTTGCTGTAGCGCTTCATGAACGGGTAATCCAGGGCCCACCAGGCCAGGCCCAGGAACGGCACCCAGATCAGTTCCTTTTTCAGGAAGAACTTGAAGAACGGCGTGCGCCGGTTGAGGGTCTGGATCAGCGCCGGGATATCCACCCAGGATTGATGGTTGCTGATCACCAGGTATGAGGTGTCGACCCTCAGCCCAGTGTCGCCGCGAATATCCCATTGGGTGGGGATGCACAGGGCAAAGATCAGCTTGTCGATCTCGGCCCAGGTCTCGGCGATCCACATCACGGCCCAGGAGGCGTAATCGCGTGACCGCCCGGGCGCCACCAGTTTGAGCAGGGCGAATACCAGCAGCGGGCCGATCAGGATCAGTGTGTTGAGTAACAGCAGCAGTGTGACGAAACAGCCGGTGAGCAGGCGGCGCATAAGCAACTCTTGCAAGCGATTGGACGGGCCATGATAAGCAGCTTGAGTCTAGAGGCCAAATCGCAAATGGCCTGACGAATGTTTCACTTTGTGTTGCGTATGCTGGGCAACGATCCAACTTTAGGCAGCGTTTGCAGTCTAGTATTCGTCTACTTACTTCAAGGAATCCTCCTACGTGAAATCCCTCCTTGCCCTATTAGCCGTGGTTGCCCTGCCCGTGATGGCCGCCGAGCCGACCCTGTACGGGCGCTACGAATATATCCAGTTGCCGGAAATCGGCGAGACCTTCAAGGCCAAGATGGACACCGGCGCGTTGACCGCCTCGCTGTCGGCCCGCGACATCGAGACCTTCACCCGCGATGGCGAGGACTGGGTGCGGTTCCGTCTCAGCGGCAAGGACGTGAGCAACAAGGTCTACGAACACAAAGTGGCGCGCATCAGCAAAATCAAGAACCGCGCCGACGAAGATGAAGACGGCGAAGAAACCAGCGTGGCCAAGCGCCCGGTGGTGGACCTGGAAATGTGCCTGGGCAACGTCAAGCGCACGGTGGAGGTCAACCTTACCGACCGCAGCAGCTTCAACTACCCGCTGCTGATCGGGGCCAAGGCCCTGCGTGAGTTCGGCGCCGCCGTGAACCCGGCTCGTCGCTATACCGCGGACAAGCCCGACTGCTGATTGACGCCGCATAAGGCATGGGGCACCGTTCACCTTTAGCTCCCAGTGCTCGGACGCCATGCCTCATATCCTGATTGTCGAAGACGAAGCGGCCATAGCCGATACGCTGATTTTTGCCCTGCAAGGCGAAGGCTTTACCACCACCTGGCTGACCCTCGGCCAGGCGGCGCTGGAGCATCAACGCCAAACCCCGGCCGACCTGCTGATCCTCGACATCGGCCTGCCGGACATCAGCGGCTTTGAAACCTGCAAGCAACTGCGCCGCTTCAGTGAAGTACCGGTGATGTTCCTCAGTGCCCGCGACGGTGAAATCGACCGTGTGGTGGGCCTGGAAATCGGCGCGGATGATTATGTGGTCAAGCCCTTCAGCCCGCGGGAAGTGGCGGCGCGGGTCAAGGCGATCTTAAAGCGCGTGGCACCGGTGGCAGCGCCGGCCAGCGGCGGCCTGTTCCAGGTGGACCACGAGCGGGTGCAGATCCACTATCGCGGCCAGTTGCTGGGCCTGACCCGGCATGAGTTCCGCCTGCTCAACTGCCTGCTGGAACAGCCCGGGCGGGTATTCAGCCGCGAGCAACTGCTGGATGCCGTCGGCGTGGCCGCCGATGCCGGCTACGAGCGCAATATCGACAGCCATATCAAAAGCCTGCGCAGCAAGTTGCGTGGCGTGGCCGCCGAGGCCGAGCCGATCCAGACCCATCGGGGCCTGGGCTACAGCTACAGCCCGAGCCACGCCTGATGCGCATGGGGCTGCGGATTTTCCTGGTGTATGCACTGTTTATCGGCCTCACCGGCTACTTTGTGCTCAACACGGTGATGAAGGAAATCCGCCCCGGCGTGCGTCAGTCCACCGAGGAAACCCTGGTAGATACCGCCAACCTGCTGGCGGAAATCCTGCGTGACGATGTGAAAAACGGCACCCTCGGCCAAAGCCACTGGCCTACCGTGCTCAAGGCCTACGGCGAGCGCCAGCCGGGCGCGACGATCTGGGGGCTGGCGAAGAATCAGGTCAACCACCGTATCTATGTGACCGACGCCAGGGGCGTTGTGCTGCTGGACTCGGCAGGTACAGCCGTGGGCCAGGACTACTCGAAATGGAACGACGTGTACCTGACCCTGCGTGGTGAGTACGGCGCCCGCTCGACCCGCAGCGATGCCGATGACCCGGCGTCGTCGGTGATGCATGTCGGCGCGCCGATCCGCGATAACGGGCAGATCATCGGCGCCGTTACCGTGGCCAAGCCCAACAGTTCGCTACAGCCCTATGTCGACCGCACCGAGCGCCGCCTGCTGTGGTACGGCGCCGGCCTGGTGGCGCTGGGCTTGTTGCTGGGGGCGTTGCTGTCATGGTGGTTGAGTGCTGCGCTACGCCGCCTGACCACCTATGCCCAGGCGGTCAGCGAGGGGCGGCGCGCCGAGTTGCCGCATTATCGCGGCGGTGAACTGGCGCAGTTGTCCACCGCTGTGGAGCACATGCGCACGCAACTGGAGGGCAAGGCCTACGTCGAGCGTTACGTGCACACTCTGACCCACGAACTGAAAAGCCCGTTGGCGGCGATTCGCGGCGCGGCGGAGTTGTTGCAGGGGGAAATGACTGTCGCCCAGCAACAGCGGTTTGTCGGCAATATCGCCAGCGAAAGCGCGCGCTTGCAGCAGTTGATCGAGCGCCTGCTGAACCTGGCACAGGTCGAGCAGCGCCAGGGGCTGGAGCAGCAAGTCCCGGTACCGTTGGCCGCCTTGGTCGATGAAGTCCTCAAGGCGCAATGCGCGCGGATCGAACAGGCCGGGTTGCAGGTCGAGCGCCTGATCGAAGCGGATGTGAAGCTGTATGGCGAGCCGTTTTTACTGCGCCAGGCCTTGGGCAACCTGCTGGAAAACGCCCTGGACTTTACCCCGCCAGGCGGCACTCTGCGCTTTAGCGCCCAGGTGCGGCATCACGATGTGGATGTGTGCTTGTTCAACCAGGCTGCACCGATCCCCGAATACGCGCTGCCACGCCTGAGCGAGCGCTTCTACTCCCTGCCGCGCCCGGCCAGCGGGCGCAAAAGCACCGGCCTGGGCCTGAATTTTGTCGAAGAAGTAGTGAAGCTGCACGGCGGCTCATTGCAGATCGGCAACGTCCCGGGTGGCGTGCAAGTGGTGCTGCATCTCCACACAGTCTCCACATTGCCCTCATAAATCCCCCACAGGCCGCCGCCACACTCTCCCCATCAAAACAGGGAGAGACCCATGAACCGCAGCCTGCTATTCAAACTGGGCGCCATTGCGCTGCTGATCCTGCTATTGCTGATTCCGTTGCTGATGATCAACGGCATCATCAACGACCGCCAGGAACTGCGCGACGGCGTCTTGATGGACATTGCCCGCAGCTCCAGCTACAGCCAGCAGGTCAGCGGGCCGTTGATGGTGGTGCCGTATCGCAAGACCGTGCGTGAGTGGAAGCTCAACGAAAAACTCAACAAACGCTATGAAGTGCTCAGCGAAGAAGATGGCCGCCTGTACTTCCTGCCGGAGCAGTTCGAACTCGACGGCAAGGTACAAACCGAACTGCGCGCCCGGGGGATCTACCAGGCGCGGCTGTTCCATGCCGACAACCGCATCAGCGGCCGCTTTGTGCTGCCGGCGCAGATGGGCATCAAGGAGGACTTTGCCGATTACACGTTTGGCCAGGCATTTTTGGCGGTCGGTATCAGCGATATCCGCGGCATTGAAAACGCCCTGAAACTGGAGCTGGGCAGCCAGCGCCTGGAGTTTGCCCCGGGCACCCAGGTGAGCTTCCTTGGCGCTGGCGTGCATGTACCGTTGCCCGCCCAGGACAGCAAGAACCCCGCGCCGCTGGACTTCGCGTTCGACCTGCGGCTGCAAGGTACCGAACAACTGCTGGTGCTGCCGGTGGGCAAGACCAGTAAGGTCAAGCTGGCCTCCAACTGGCCCCATCCAAGCTTCGTCGGCAACTTCCTACCGGTGCAGCGCGAGATCAACGACCAAGGTTTTAGCGCCAGCTGGCAGACCTCGTTTTTCTCCACCAACCTTGAAGAATCACTGGGAGGCTGTGTGGTCGGCAGTCGCTGCGAGGACTTCAACCAGCGCAGCTTCGGCGTGAACTTTATCGACCCGGTGGACCAGTACCTCAAGAGCGATCGCGCGATCAAATATGCGCTGCTGTTTATCGCCCTGACATTCGCCGGCTTCTTCCTGTTCGAAGTGCTCAAGAGCCTGGCGGTACACCCGATCCAGTACGCGTTGGTGGGGGTGGCCCTGGCGTTTTTCTACCTGCTGCTGTTGTCGCTGTCCGAGCATATCGGCTTTGCCCTGGCGTACCTGATTTCGGCCAGTGCCTGTGTGTTGTTGATCGGTTTTTATGTGTGCCATGTGCTGCGCAGCGTGGCCCACGGCCTGGGGTTCTCGGCGGGGTTGGCGGCGCTGTATGGCTTGCTGTACGGGTTGTTGAGCGCCGAGGACTACGCGCTGCTGATGGGCTCGTTGTTGCTGTTCGGGCTGCTGGGCACGGTGATGGTCCTGACGCGCAAACTGGACTGGTATGGCGTGGGCAAACGCAAGGTGGCCGAGCCGTTGGCGTTTGACCTGGAGGCGGTGCAATGATCGGCTTACGTGAGGATCAGCGGGAGAGGGGAGAGCTGGTGGCGATGATCAGGGCATTGCTGCCCGACCCTTGGAGCGGGCGTGCCTCCCCCTCGACAATGCGCCTGGAATACCTTCGCGAGCCAGCTCGCCCCTACAAGGGAGGCACCACTCAGGCCGGCGGCTGGGTCGCCAACATCGAAGGCCGCTGACTGACCTCGGCGTACCAGGTAGCCAGTTTGGGATTGCTTGAACGCCAGCGCAGGTCCGGGTGGCGAAAGTCCAGGTACGCCAGGGCGCAGGCGACGCTGATGGCGGCGATGTCGAAATGGCTGGCCAGCTCAGCGATGGCGTCCTGTTCCAACTCGGCCAGGGCGCGGCGGATTTTGTTGCGCTGCTCCTGCAGCCAGCTGTCCCAGTGTTTGTCGGCCGGGCGCAGGGCGGTTTCATAGCGTACCAACACCGCCGCGTCCATGATCCCATCGGCCGTCGAGGCCAGGGTCAGGCGGCGCCAGCGGGCCGAGCCGTCGCGGGGGATCAGCGGGTTGCCGACGTGCTGGTGGTCGAAGTAGTCGAGGATCACCCGGCTGTCGTGCAACACATTGCCATCGGCCAGGCGCAGGGCCGGGATCTTGCCCAGGGGGTTGCCCTCGTTCAACGCGGTGATCGGGTTGACCGGCGTGACCAGCACGGTCTCCAGGGCAACCCGCTCTTGCTGGCCGGTTTCGTGGAGCAGCACCAAAACTTTGCGGACAAACGGCGAAGCGGGGTTGTGGAACAAGGTCATGCTGGGCGCGAACATGGGCAATCCTCGGAAAGGGTCGGCCATAGACTAGACAGTTGCGAGGTGACTGGCGAGGGGGATCTCGGTTGTTTTTGCGGGCCTCATCGCAGGCAAGCCAGCTCCCACATTGGACGGTATTCGCACATCAAAGTGGGGGAGCTGGCTTGCCTGCGATGGCGTCCTCACGGCCGCCGCAGCAACCCCCAGACACCGATTGCCGCCGGGATCCCCAGCCCAAGCCAGCTGAGGGAATCCCAACCCCCATCCCCCAGCAACGCCGCAAACAACCCGGCAGCACTGAGCAGCCCGATCACCAAGGGCACCCCGAACACCTTCCAGAAATTCGACTGCCGGGGCCTCATGGCTTGGCCGCCTTGCGCCGCACCCACCACAGGTACACACCGCTGCCCAACACGATGATGGTCAGCACATCCAGCACCGCCCAGAGGATTTTCATCGGCATGCCGCCATAGTCGCCAAAGTGCAGGGGCTGGGACATGCCCATGGCGTCCATGTACCACGGCCGCTCGGCCACGGCGGTGACGCTCAGGTCGCTGGCGTCGATCAGCACCGGGGTCAGCAGGTGCGAGGTCAGGTGCGTGCTGCCTTTCATGAATACCGCGTAGTGATGCTCGCTGGAAAACCGCGTGCCAGGGAACGCAATAAAATCTGGGGTCATGCCCGGTGCGACTTGTTCGGCGATGTTCAGCAGGTTGGTGGCCGGCGCACGCAAGGTCAGCGGCGGCGCGTTCTTGTAGGGTTCGATCATCGCGGTGAGGCTGTCGCTGCGCCACGCGGCGATGATCAGGTCGGCGCAGGCGCTGATCACCCCGGTGACGCCCACCACGAGCGCCCAGGTCAGGGTGACGACACCGATCAGGTTATGCAGGTCCAGCCAACGCAGGCGCGTGGACTTGTCCTGGCGCACCGTGGCGAACTTCAAGCGCCGCATGAACGGCAGGTACAACACCGTGCCGGAAACAATCGCCAGCACAAACAGCACCCCCATGAACGCCAGCAGCAATTTGCCCGGCAGCCCGGCGAACATATCCACATGCAGGCGCAGCAGGAACATCGTCAAGCCGCCATTGGCCGACGGCATCTCCACACTTTCGCCGGTGCGCGCGTCGAGCATAAAGGTGTGGGACGAATTGGGCTCGGTCCCGGCGGTGGCCGCCATGATCGCAATCACACCGTTCTTGTCGTCTTCGTCCCAGGCCAGGTACTGCATGGCTTCGCCAGGGCGATGGGCCTGGGCCTTGGCCACCAGTTGCTCGAGATTGAGCTGCGGGGTATCGGCCGGCATCTGCTTGAGCTCGGGTTCATTGCCCAGCAGGTGATCGATCTCGTGGTGAAAGATCAGCGGCAGCCCGGTCAGCGCCAGCATCAGCAGGAACACGGTGCAGATCAGGCTGGTCCAGGTGTGGATGAAGGACCAGCGGCGGATGGTTGTGCTTTTCATCACGGCTCCAAAAGGCAGAAGGGCCGCAATTGGGGCGGCCCTTCATCTGCGGTTTTTAACCGTCTTAGAATTTGTAGTTCACGCTGGCGACGACGTTACGTTGGTCGCCGTAGTAGCAGTAGAAACCATCGCAGGTGGCGAGGTAGTCCTTGTTGAAGATGTTCTTGGCATCGACCGCCACGGTGACACCTTTCAGAGCGCTGCTTACGCGGCCAAGATCGTAATGGGCCGAGGCGTCGTACACCGTGTAGGAGCCAACATGGCCCCAGTCGGTATTGGCAGCGTTGCCGTAGGTATCGCCGACATAACGCACGCCTGCACCCACGCCAAAGCCGTCGAGCGGACCGCTGTGCCAGGTGTAGTCGGCCCAGGCGGTGGCTTGGTTACGAGGTACCTGATTCATGCGGTTGCCTTTTTCTGCGGCAGCGCCCTTGGTGATTTCGCTGTCGTTATAGGTGTACGAGCCTACGAGCTTGAGGCTTTCGGTGACGTCGGCGCTGGCTTCCAGTTCCAGGCCGCGCACACGCACCTCGCCTACTTGACGGGTAATGCCGCCCTCGGTAACCGACGTATTTGTCTGTGTTAGATCGAACACGGCAGCGGTCAGCAACGCCTTGGTGCCAGGCGGCTGATATTTGATCCCTGCTTCGTACTGTTTGCCTTCTGTGGGTTTGAATGCACCAGTACTGAGTACTTGTGTCCCTGAGCCCGCTTGGAACGATTCGGCGTAGGAGAGGTATGGAGTGACGCCGTTGTCGAACACATAGCTTAGTGCCGCATTACCGCTGAAGTTTTTGTCACGCTGGGTGTTGGTGGCGTCGTTCTGATTGTGGAACGTGGTGCCGGTGTGCACCCAGTCTTCACGTCCACCAAGAGTCAGGCGCCAATTGTCGAGAGCCATTTGATCCTGTACGTACAGGCCGGTCTGCTGGGTCTTTTGGGTGTAGTCATACATGGTGAAGTATTGGACTTTGGAGAAGTCCTGCCCATACACCGGTCGATTGAAGTTGATGGTCGGAACACCGGCGGAACCCCATAGCCAGCGCGCATCGGCATCGGAGCGCTGGTGGTCCAGACCCAGCAGCAAGGTGTGGCTTACAGCACCGGTCTGGAAGTCGGCCTGGAAGTTGTTGTCGACGGCAAACTGCCCGATGTTTTCATCGACCTTGCCGGCTGAGCGGCTCACGTTGCCATCGGCGTCTACGGCCAACTCCGGCCCGTTTGGCCAAAAACTACCCCCTGCCGTGATGCCCTGGAACGACAGGTCGTTTTTGGTATAGCGCAGGTTTTGCCGGAACTGCCAGGTATCGTTCAGGCGAGTTTCAAAGGCATAGCCGAGCGCATAGTAAGTGCGGTCGTAGAATTCCCAGTCCGGATCACCGAGGTTCTTGTGGTGGGAAATTTTGCCGGCAGGCGATGACAATTTGGTGCCCTGTAGCGGCAGGAATTGACCCGTGATCCCGGTGTCGTCGCGGGTGAACTGCGAGAGCAGGGTCAGCTTGGTGTCGTCGTTGATGTTCCACGTCAGGCTGGGCGCGACGTTGTAGCGTTTGTCAGGGATATGATCGACCGCTGTATCGCTGTCACGCACCACGCCACCGATACGGTAGAGGAATTGTCCTTCGTCATCGATTTTTCCGGTGCTATCGAAGTTGATCTGCTTGTGGTTATTGGTACCGGTTTGTACCTCGACCTCGTGACTGCTTTCAGCTTGTGGGCGACGGCTGACCATATCCAGCAAGCCACCGGGAGGCGTCTGACCGTAGACGGAGGAAGCCGGACCGCGCAGTACAGCGATACGCTCCAGGCTCCAAGTGTCAACTTTTGGCGTAGCGTAGTTGCCCTTTGGCAAAGGCAGGCCGTCGAGGAATTGGGTCGGTACAAAACCGCGTACCAGTAACCAATCGCTGCGCGAGTCAGAACCATAGCCGCTGCTCTGCACCCCTGCGGTGTAGCGCAGCGCGTCGTTGAGGTTCAGAACTGAGCGGTCTTCCATTTGTTTACGGGTGATTACTGTCACGGAGCGCGGCAATTCGGCAATTGGCGTATCGGTCTTGGTCCCAGCCGCCGTACGCGTAGCCACATAACCCTCCACCGGCCCCCACGCGCTCTCGTAATTCCCCTGCCCGGTGATATTGGTCTGCGGCAACGACACCACACCCTCTGGAATCGCCACCAGGCTGTAGGTGCCCGCGCTGCTTTGCTCCAGCTGCAACCCAGTGCCACGCAAGGCCTCGCGCAGTGCGCCCGGGGCATCGAACTGGCCCTTGACCGGGGCCGAGGTCTTGCCGGCGGCCAGTGCCGGGCTGAGGGTCAGTGCGAGGCCGGCCTGGCTGGCGATCTGGTTCAGGGTGCTGGCCAACGGTGCGGCCGGCAGGTTGTAGGCACGCACGCTGGATGCCTGTTCGGCGGCGATCAGCGCAGTACTGGCCAACGGGGCGCTGAGGGCAATGGCCACGGCTAGCAGGCTGGGGCGCAACAAGGTGTCTAGTGTGCGGGACATAGGGCGGCTCCGGAATGGAAATATTTCTCAATTGCCTAGGTGCCGGACGAGAATCAAAAAGTGATAGGGCCAAGTGAAAATAAATCTGTGAATGTTCACAACTCTTCGTAATGCATGGCCCTCAAGGCTCAGGATAGCGGGGTTTTTCAGCCGACGGCCCACTGCAGTTTGTTGGCCAGTGCATCGGGGTATGGCGCTGTATCGGCGATTGCCGCGCGGGTGGCCTCGCCATGGCCGAACGCCTCAATCAATAGTTCAACGTGCGCGGTGAGGAAATCGCTCAACGCATCAAGGCGCTCCTCAAGGGCGCGGTAGCGCGCAATGTCCATAAGGCCTTCGCTGATAAACCAGGCGGCGTGTTTATTCAGGTATTCCAGCACATACATCCCGCACAACGCGCTACCCAGTTCCCTGGCCAGGCCCTGGGGCAGCGAGTGGCTCGCTTGCACCGCGCTCTGGATGGCCAGGCGCTGGGCGTAGGCCTCACCCGCGCGGGCAACGATCATCAATTGCGAGTTCCATACCTGCATGTCGTCCTCACCCTCGCCGCTATGCTGGGCGACATGCTCGGCCACTTGCTTGAGCAAGCGATACTCCAGGGTGTGCGCCATGGCCTGCCAGTACGCGGCATCATCCAGTGCACCTTGCGGGTCTGGCCGGGTGGGTTCGTCCAAGGGCTGACCGATCAGGACCTTGGCCGCGTCCAACAGGATCATGCGGTTATTGCCACCGGCATCCTGGTAGATCTTGGCCATGCCTTCGTAGTCGGCGAAGCGATTGAGGTTGAGCGCGCCGGCCACTCCGCAGCGCAATCGGCATTCGGTGGCCAGCGCCTCGGCGGCGGGGGCGCAGAGGGCCTTGGTCAGGGCCAGGGTCTGGCTGATGGCGGCCCATGGGGTCCACGTCACGTCGCCGCTGCCGGTGGTCTGCAGCGATGCCTGGCTGGCCGTGCCTTCGATCCACAAACGCGCGGAGTCATTGGCAAAGCACTTCATGACGTAGGCCGTGGCCAGGCAGCCGAACAGCGCACGGCGTTGGGTACGAAAAGCCAGCAAGCCGGTGCCGTTGCCGATCCGCGCCTGGGTGGTGCGCCGGTTGGCATGGGTCAGGGCCAGGGTTGCACAGGCCAGCATCACCGAACTCAAGCCGATACCGACCATGGCCCAGACATTTTTGGGCGCAAACAGTGAGCGAATCAGGCGGCGGTCGGTGCTGCCCAATGGGTCGTGGAAGTGATTGGCCGCGTCGATCGAGGCGCCATCGCACAGCCACGCGTCGAACGGTAGGCGCACCCGGTCAAAGCTTGCTAGGCCATAATCGAGCGGCACTGCGCGAATCTCCGTCGGTGACGACATGCAAACCCCTGGGCGCGGGCCCTTGGCGTCACTCAGTGGCAGTACAAACGCGAACACGCCACAGGCCTGGCCCTGCACGGTTACCTGGGCAAACACCACGCCCATCTTGTCCAGGTTATTGATGCCGACGTTGGCGAATTTCAGCGCCGCTTTGTTTGGCGTGTTCAGCACAAACGTGCGGGTTTTGGGGTCGAATACTGCTTCGACACAGGCCCCCATATGGGAGTTGCTGCGACCTATCTCAGTCAGTGCGTACACCCCAAGTCTCGCGCCCGTTTCCAGTTGATGTCGCCACTGCGCAGCGTGCGGGTGATCCTGTTCGAACGCCAGGAGTGTGCCGATGCACAGCCCTTGCTGAATCACGCAGCCCATAAAAAGCGAGGGGTCGTTGATCGCCGCGTGAGAGGCCACGGCCATCAGTAACTGCGGTTGTGCAAACCCGTGAATGCCCTCGGGCAGTTTGCGCATTAGGTGCTGCAAGCGCTGGTAGGTATGGCGGTGGCCGTCGTGAAAGCTCTGGTTGGCGCGGGGGTGCAGTTCAGGGTCGCGGAAGATTTTCGCCATGTGTGCGTGAACCTGGGCATCGACCGGGCCATTGGCCAGGCCGCGCAGGGCCATGATCGCTTCGTGTTCGAGGGGTGTCTTGGTCAGCAACAGGCGCAGGATTTCGATGGGTTGTGCCAGCGGCGCGTAGACCTGTGCATCGGGCAAGCTCTTGTGTATGCACGTGGACAGGCCGTTGTTCACCCCGAGGTCGATAAACACGGTGTGTTCGTCCGTCGGCAGCTGCGCCAAGGTGTGGGGCAGGTTGGTCGGCTGCGTGACACCCCGGGTAAACATGTGGTGCAGGTCATCCTCGGGTTCGTAGCGGCGCCCCAGTACGGTGGAGTAGATCGGTGTATGGAACGGCTGGGGTATCAGGGGCTGCAGGTTTTCGTAAAGCTTGCGGGCAACTTCCAGGTGAGGGGGGTAGTGGGAAGCGTACGCGATGGGGATCGGGCGCAAGGGCGGCGCGTTGCCGTCATGGTGGGCACACAGGTGCGCAAGGTCTGCCGTCTCACCGCTGATGATGCATTGCGCCGGTGCGTTGACCGAGCCCAGTACCAGGTTGCGCTCGGGGAAGCGGTCCAGCAGTGCTTGGGTGGCCGGCGCCGAAAGGTTGATCAGCAGCATGCTGCCTCGGCCCTCCTCGTCGCGGTAGGCGGCATTGAGAGCGCACACCGCGCGTGCCCCCTGCGCAATGTCGAGCACGCCGCCACAGACCCTGGCCGCAATTTCGCCGAAACTTTGCGCTACGATCAGGGCAGGGACCACACCTGCCGCCTGGAGCAATTGATTGAGTACCACCGCTGCGCCATATAGCGCCAACTGGGCAACGCCGGAAGGCAGGGGGAGTGCGTGATCATGGGTCAGCAGAACCTGGGTCACTAATCCAGGGTGCGGATCTGGCTCGTATTGGGCCGCCTGGTGTTCGATGATCGCCAGGGTCGCGTCAATTTGCTCCCGCGCTTGGGGAACGCACTGATACAACTCTGCCAAAGCGCCACAGGGGTCGCTGCCTTGGCCAGGAAAGCCAAAGACATAGTTCTGACGGTAAACATTGAGTTGGGTTGACATGGGTCCATCCTCGTTGGCCTAACAGAAACGCTTTAGCCAGCGGGTTGCCGGCAAAGCGAAGGCTTATTGGATGGCAAAAGGTAGTGTTCATAACCTGTGAAAAATGACAGTTTTTTGGACTTTTTCGAAATTGTCTTTATTCAGTTGTTACTAGCAGAGCCGCCTGGCGCGGGCCCGGCGGCCACGTTTACCCACCATGGCGTACGCTGCTGGATCTGCACCGGCAAAGTCGGCAGCAGGGCATTCAAGGCCAGGTCGGTGTCGTGCAGCGGGAAGCTGCCGGTGATGCGCAGGTCGGCGACGTTTTTGTCCACGCCCAGGTAGCCGGTGCGATAGCGCGACAGTTCCTCGACCACATCCGCCAGCCGCGCGTTGTCGACCACCAGCATGCCGCGGGTCCAGGCGTCGGTGCCGGGGCTGACGGCGAGCAACGGGCCAAGGCCGTCATGGCGCATCAGCACCTGCTGGCCTTCCTTGAACACCTGCTCCTGCTGTACCGCCTCGGGCTGCGCCGCGACGGCCGACTGCAACACGCTGAGCCGCGTTCCGTCGTCCTCGCGCTTGACGATAAACCGCGTACCCAGGGCGCGCAGGCTGCCGTCGCGGGTCTGGACGAAAAAGGGGCGCGCGTCGTTATGGCCGGTCTCTACGAGAATCTCGCCGTCCTGCAACACAATCACCCGGCGCTTTTCGTCAAAGCGCACATCAATGGCGCTGTGGGTATTGAGGTTGATCAGCGTGCCATCGGCCAGTTTCAGGGTGCGTTGTTCGCCGGTGGCGGTGCGTTGGTCGGCCAGCCAATAGTCGAGGGGCGCGTAGCGCTGGCTGGCGAACAGCGCCAGGCCGCAGACCAGCACCACACTGGCCAGGCCACTGCCGAGCTTGCGCACCCGGCGGCGGATACTTTCGCGCGATTGCAGCAACGCCGCCCGCGCCGGGCCGCTGGCCACACTGAAACGCTGGTCGAGCATGCCCAGTTGGTGCCAGGCGCGGGCATGTTCATCGCTGCTGGCCAGCCACTTGTTGAATTCTTCCTGCTCTACGGCGCTGCGATTCCCGGAATCCAGGGACAGTTGCCAGGCTATCGCAGCATCCAGCACTCGTGCCGAAACCGGTTTGGAACTGATCTGAGTCACAGCGGCTCGCCATACAGCGCGATGTAGCACTGGCGAATACCCTGGGCCAGGTACTGGCGCACCCGCGGCACGGAAACCCCCAGGCGCTGGGCGATTTCGGCGTGGCCCAGGCCATCGAGACGGTTATAGAGGAAGGCGGCGCGGGCCTTGCTGGAGAGTTTGCCGAGCAGGCGGTCGATGGCCTTGAGGTCTTCGAGGATCAGGTGCTGTTCTTCTGGGGACGGGTGTTCGCTTTCCGGAAGCAGCATCAGTTCGCTGAGGTAGGCCTGTTCCAGCGCGGCGCGGCGGAAATAGTCGAACAACAGGCCCTTGGCGATGGCCACCAGGAACGCCCGGGGCTCGCGGGGTTCGCGCAGTTCTTCACGGCCCAGCAGGCGCATGAAGGTGTCCTGGCTGAGGTCTTCGGCCCGACTGGGGCAGGCCACGTTGCGCCGCAGCCATGCCAGCAGCCAGCCGCGATGGTCACGGTACAACGTGCCAACAAGCTCACTGTGGGGACTTTGGGCTGACGACAAGGCATCACCAATCGAGATGTTTAAACTAACGAGAATTATTCGCGATTGTGGCAGAGGCAGCGGATGGGTGCAATTGGCGTTGGTCGGGTGATGCTTCCTATAGGGAGGGGGCCTGCTTGCGGCGTTTCCATTGGCTCAGGCGCTGTTGCAGTACCGCCGGGCTGTCCAGCCCTTGCTGGCGGGCGCGGCTGAACAGAATCAACATCAATTCAGCGGTGGCCAGGGCGTCGGCGCTGGCGTGATGGCGTTCGCCGACTTGCAGGTTGAAATGGCCGACCCAGTCATCCAGGCCCGCTTCGCGAATATGCGCCTGCGGGCACAGCAGCGGCGCCAGGTCCGCCACGTCGAGGAATGGATGAGCCAGGCGGTACCCCAGGCTGTCCTTGAGCGCGCGCCCAAGCATGTGTTGGTCGAACGGGGCATGGAACGCCAGCAGCGGGCTGTCGCCGACAAAATCCATGAAGTCCAGCAACGCCTCGGCCGGATCGCAACCGGCGGCGATCGCACTGGGGCCGAGGCCGTGGATCAGTACGCTGGGGCTGAGTTTGGTTTGAGCCCGTAGCAGGGTGCGTTCGAACTGCTGGGAAAAGTCGATGGCACCGTCTTCAATGACCACCGCGCCAATCGACAGCACCAGGTCACGATTGAGGTTCAGGCCGCTGGTTTCCAGGTCGAGGACGACCCAGCGCTGCTCGCGCAAGCTGTGTTCGCCGAGCGCCTTGGGGGCGGCCAGGTGTTGCAGGCGCGCCTGTTGACCGGCATCCAGGCCCGGCCGCGCAGGGCGCAGCCAACTGAACAGGCTCACAGTTGATACCTCAGGGCCAGGCTGCTTTGCAGGCGCTGGGCCTGGCGCAGGGATTCACGCAGGATGCGCCGGTCCAGATGGTTGAGGCTGTCGGGGTCGACCCGGTTGGAGTACGGCTGGTTCTCGCGGGTCTGCAACTGGTGCTGCTGCATGCGGGTTTGCTGGATAAAGTGGTAGGCCTCTTCATAGGCCGCGCCGTCCAGGCGTTCGATTACCTCGTGCTCCACCAGTTGGCGTAAACGCTCCAGGGTGTTGTTGGCTGCGATCCCGTTAGCCAGGGCCAACAGGCGTGCGCCATCGACGAAGGGCGTCAAACCCTGCACCTTGAGGTCCAGGGTGGCCTTGTCCGAGCCCTTGCGCGTCAGCACGAAGTCACGGAAGCGCCCCACCGGCGGGCGCTGGCGCAAGGCGTTCTCGGCCATCATCCGCTGGAACAGGCGATTGTCCGCGACCTGGTCAAGAATGCCCTGGCGCAGTTGCTCGCAACCCTGTTCATCGCCCCACACCACCCGCAGGTCGAAGTAGATGCTGGATTTGAGCAGGTTCTCAGGCGTCGCCTCGCGGATAAACGCCGCAAAGCGCCGGGCCCACTCGGCGCGGGACAGGCACAGTTCGGGGTTGCCGGCCATGATATTGCCCTTGCACAGGGTAAAGCCGCACAGCGCCAGGCTCTGGTTGATCTGCTGCGCCAGCGGCAACAGCAGGCCGCGAATCTCGGCCGCATGGGCTGCGTCACGGGCGTCGAACAGAATGCCGTTGTCCTGGTCGGTGTGCAGCGTCTGCTCGCGGCGGCCTTCGCTGCCGAAACACAGCCAACTGAACGGCACGCCGGGGTCGCCCTTGTCGGCGATGCTCAGCTCGATGACCCGGCACACCGTGTGGTCGTTGAGCAGGGTGATGATATGGGTGATCTGGGTCGAGGACGCGCCATGGGCCAGCATGCGTTCGACCAACTGGCCGATTTCGCCACGGATCGCCACCAGGTTGTCGACCCGGGGCGCGTTGCGGATGGTACGCGCCAGGTGCACCAGGTCGACCCGTTGCAGGGAAAACAGATCGCGCTCGGACACCACGCCACACAGGCGCCGATCCTTGACCAGGCACACGTGGGCGATATGCCGTTCGGTCATGGCAATCGCGGCATCAAATGCGCTGTGATCCGGGCTGAGGAAAAACGGCGCCTGGGTCATGTGCTGTTCGATGGCCTGGCTGAAGTCGCTGGTGCCATCGGCGACCACCTGGCGCAGGTCGCGCAGGGTGAAGATCCCCAGGGGCGCCTTGTGTTCATCGACCACCACGATGCTGCCGACCTGCTGCTCGTGCATCAGCGTGACCGCCTCGCGCAGCGGCGTCAGCGGGCTGCACGTCACCGGGTGGCGCATGGCCAACTCGCCCAGGCGGGTGTTCAACGAGTATTGGGTACCGAGGGTTTCCACGGCCTTTTGCTGCACCTGCTGGTTGACCTGGTCCAACAGGCTGCTGACCCCGCGCAAGGCAAAATCACGGAACGGGCTGGACAGGGCAAACAGCTTGATAAAGGCCGGCTTGTTCAATTGCAGGCAGAAGGTATCTTCGGCGGCCTTGTGCTCGGTGCGGGTCGCCCGCTCCCCCAGCAGCGCGGCCAGGGGGAAGCATTCGCCGGTGGTGATTTCGAAGGTGGTTTGCGCCGAATCCGGCCGCTCGCCCACCACACGCCCTTGCTTGACGATGTAGAAGTGCTCCACGGGGCCTGCCGAAGGCTTGAGAATGCTCTCGCCGGGGCCATAGAAGCGCAATTGGCACTGTTCCACCAGAAACGCCAGGTGGGCGTTTTCCATTTGGTTGAACGGCGGGAAGCGTTGCAGGAATTGCAGGGTGCCGTGAATGTTCTGCAACACCGCAGTTTTCCCTGCCTGGGTGAAAGCATCAGCTTTACTCATAACCATGACCGCAGTTTTTTTGTCGTTATCGTCCCTCATGGTCGACCCCCACGCGGCGGGTGCCCATTGGACGTAAGTCTAGGTAGCTATCCGGCCTTCAATGACTAGGGAAAAACCTTACATGAATATGGTCCAAACCCCGTAGATCTCCCACTAGGAAATCTATCCGACGAAGTGCACATTGTTCGCCCTTCCGGCGATGTCTGACTTCTGTGCTGGGAGATTGAGAGAAACTGCCGAGAAATCTATGCCCGACCAAGATATTTTGAGTGATGCCGAGCGCGAGGCGCTGAGCGCCGTGATGCTGGAGCCTGATCTACCGCCGCAACGGGTGCTGATCGTCGATGACGATAAAGACGCCCGTGAACTGCTGGCGGAAATTCTCGGGCTCGATGGCATTCGCTGCATGACGGCGGACAGTGGCGAGGCGGCATGGCAACTGCTCAATTCCAGTACCTCCATCGGGTTGTTGATCACGGATCTGCGCATGGCGCCCAGCAATGGCCTGGAGTTGATCCGAAAAGTGCGTGGCTCCACCCGCGCGGCGTTGCCGATCATCATCATGTCGGGGGATGCCGAGGCGCCGGATGTTATTGATGCGATGCATTTGAGCGTGGTGGACTTTTTGCTCAAGCCGATTGATAGCGTGAAGTTGGCGAAGATGGTCAAGCGCGAGTTGGGGATGGCTCCGTAGCCGAGGGACCGTTGGTCGGCACTGTCAGATTTCACAGTATCGGGTGTTTGAGGGGGGCCTGTTTAATCGTTGAGAGGGTGCTGGTTTGGGACCGGTGCCCCAACTAATGAAGCGAACAGGAGTTCACCATGAGTAATGCATGTAATGGCACCACAACAGTCGAAGCGAATATCTCGGCGCGTGTAAATGGACACGATAACCTTTTTTATCCGAATCAATTTTCTGGCTCGTCATCTGGGGTGCTGCTGGTCGCGACCAGTGATACTACGCACCTGGGAATTAGCTACGGCCAGACCCTGGGGCAGGGGACTCATACGTTGCCGCATACGCAATTTCAAATAGATTATCTGGATCCTGCTGGACGCACATTTACTCACTCGGTTGGAGGCACTATCCAGGTGAAAGTGGTCGGTAATGTGCATTCGGGCACGTTGACCGGCGTTACAGTTGATGGAACGGGTTCTGGGGCTGGCTCGCAGGCCGTAATTTCGGGTACCTACGTCATTATTGTCAGTTAAGTCTTGCTACACGGCCTATAAAAAGCCCCGGCCATATGACCAGGGCTTTTTCATTTCAGTGACCCGTTACAAACCATTCCTGGCCTTGAACTCACGCCGCCGACGATGCAACACCGGCTCGGTATAACCATTGGGCTGCTGGGTCCCTTCAATCACCAACTCCACCGCGGCCTGGAACGCGATATTGCTGTCGAAGTCCGGGGCCAGCGGACGGTACAGCGCATCCCCGGCGTTCTGCCGATCCACTACCGGCGCCATGCGCTTGAGGCTTTCCATGACCTGGGCCTGGCTGACCACGCCATGGCGCAACCAGTTGGCGATGTGCTGGCTGGAGATACGCAGGGTGGCGCGGTCTTCCATCAGGCCTACATCGTTGATGTCCGGCACTTTCGAGCAACCCACGCCCTGGTCGATCCAGCGCACCACATAACCGAGGATGCCCTGGGCGTTGTTGTCCAGTTCGTTGCGGATTTCTTCCTCGGACCAGTCGGTATTCTGCGCCAGGGGGATGGTGAGGATATCGTCCACCGAAGCGCGTTCGCGCTTGGCCAGTTCGGCCTGGCGGGCAAAGACGTCGACCTTGTGATAATGCAGCGCGTGCAGCGCAGCGGCGGTCGGCGACGGTACCCACGCAGTGTTGGCGCCCGCCAGCGGGTGCGCGATCTTCTGCTCGAGCATCGCGGCCATCAGGTCGGGCATGGCCCACATGCCTTTACCGATCTGCGCACGGCCCTGCAGGCCGGTGCTCAAGCCGATATCGACGTTCCAGTTTTCGTAGGCGCCGATCCACTTTTCGGCCTTCATCGCGGCCTTGCGCACCATCGCGCCAGCTTCCATGGAGGTGTGGATTTCGTCGCCGGTACGGTCGAGGAAGCCGGTGTTGATAAACACCACGCGCTCGCTGGCCGCCTTGATACAGGCCTTGAGGTTGACCGTGGTGCGGCGCTCCTCGTCCATGATCCCGACTTTCAGGGTGTTGCGCGGCAGGTTCAGCACGTCTTCGATGCGCCCGAACAGCTCGTTGGTGAACGCCGCTTCTTCCGGGCCGTGCATTTTCGGCTTGACGATGTACACCGAGCCGGTGCGGCTGTTCTTGCGGCTGTTGTTGCCATTGAGGCTGTGGATCGCGGCCAGGCTGGTGATCAGGCCGTCGAGGATGCCTTCGGGCACTTCATTGCCCTGGGCATCGAGGATCGCGTCGATGGTCATCAGGTGGCCAACGTTACGCACGAACAGCAGCGAGCGACCATGCAAGGTCACCGCGTTGCCATCGACACCGGTGTAGGTGCGGTCGGCGTTCATGGTACGGGTGAAGGTCTTGCCGCCCTTGGCCACTTCTTCGGTCAGGTCGCCCTTCATCAGGCCGAGCCAGTTGCGGTAGATCACCACTTTGTCATCGGCATCGACGGCGGCCACCGAGTCTTCGCAGTCCATGATGGTGGTCAGCGCGGCTTCCATCAGGATGTCTTTGACGCCGGCGGCGTCGGTCTGGCCGACCGGGGTGCTGGCGTCGACCTGGATTTCGAAATGCAGGCCGTTGTGCTTCAACAAAATTGCGATGGGCTGGGCGGCATCGCCCTGGTAGCCGATCAACTGGGCATCGCTGCGCAGGCCGCTGTTGCTGCCGCCCTTGAGGCTGACTATCAGCTTGCCATCGACAATCTTGTAGCCGGTGGAGTCGACATGGCTGCCGGCGGTGAGCGGTGCGGCTTCGTCGAGGAACGCACGGGCGAAGGCGATAACCTTGTCACCGCGCACCTTGTTGTAGCCCTGGCCTTTCTCGGCGCCGTTGGCTTCGCTGATGGCATCGGTGCCATACAGCGCGTCGTACAGCGAGCCCCAGCGGGCGTTGGAGGCGTTGAGGGCGAACCGCGCATTCATCACCGGCACCACCAGCTGGGGGCCGGCCATGCGGGCGATTTCGTCATCGACGTTTTGGGTGGTCGCTTGGAAATCCGCCGCTTCTGGCAGCAGGTAGCCAATATCTTGCAGGAAGGCTTTGTAGGCCACCGCGTCGTGGGCCTGGCCGGCGTGGGTCTGGTGCCAGGCATCGATCCGCGCTTGGAAATCGTCGCGTTTGGCGAGTAGGGCTTTGTTCTTCGGTGCCAGGTCGTGGATGACCTTGTCGGCACCGGCCCAGAACTGGTCGGCGGTCAGGCCGGTACCGGGAATGGCTTCGTTGTTCACGAAGTCGAACAGGACTTTGGCGACCTGCAGGCCACCGACTTGAACGTGTTCAGTCATTGCTTGCCTCACTCTGCGGAGCTAATTCGCTTTTCAGCTTTTCAATTTACCAATGAAGCCTCTGGCCATTTAAACCACAAACCCAAGGCACCAGTACATGCCATCAACGGCGGCTGGGCGGTTCCAATCAACGGCGCAAGGCTTGCTGACGGGGTGTTCGGGGTTCTGACGGCGCCTGGGCAGACATCGACCTAACGTTATGTAGTGCGCGCCGAGGCATACTACATGATGAGTTGCGGTTGTGAAAATTAGACTAAATACGTCGTTTAACGACCCACTTTGGTTGTACGGTCACAGCGGGGCATGGGATGTTCTCAAAAAACCAATGGATTGTTCCAGATAAATATAAAAATGGTACACGATTTGTTTTTCTTCACTGCCATGGGATCAACGCGGAAGCTGGCTTGCCTGCGATGGTTCCCGGCTCCTACATGAGCACATCTGCCTATACTGGCTAATCCATAAAAGAGGGCTGTTGCCATGGACCATCTCGTACTCACCGTGATCGCCGCCGACAAACCCGGCGTGGTCGAACGTGTTGCCCACTGCATTGCCGAGCGCGGTGGCAACTGGCTGGAAAGTCGCATGGCTCATATGGCCGGGCAATTTGCCGGGATCCTGCGGGTCAGCGTGCCGATGGAAAACCGCAGCGAGTTGGTCAGCGCTCTGGAGGATTTGTCTACCCATGGCATCCGTGTGCTGGTGGGCGAGAGCAGCGGCGCGCAGGCATCGGCGAGCAAGCCGATCCTGATGACCCTGGTGGGCAATGACCGGCCGGGGATCGTGCGCGAGATCACCGCACTGTTGAGCAAGCAAGGGGTCAACCTGGAACGCCTGAGTACCGACGTGCGCCCGGCGCCCATGAGCAGCGACCCGTTGTTTCACGCCGAAGCTGCGTTGGCCGTGCCGTCCAGCCTGGCGCTGGACACGCTGCAAGCCGCCCTGGAAACCCTGGCCGATGATTTGATGGTGGAGTTGCAGCTGCGCAGCGAGGAATAACCGTCCACAGGGTTGTTCATGGAAATCTTGCATGGGCCTGTGGATAAGCTGTAGAGACCCGGCGCCAGGCCACGCCGGCCGTGGCTTGTGGCGCCTTGAGCAAAAAACGAGCAATTTCAACGGCTTGTGCACAAACGCCGGGGATCAGGTTGTGGATAACCTTGGGGTGAAACCCTGCAAGCCACACCGGCCGTGGCTTGTAGGGTTTTGTACGTTATTTGATCAGCGTTTGCGCAGGCTGAGCCACGCATCAACGCTGTAGACCGCCAGCCCCGCCCAGATAAACACAAAGGCCACCAGGCTGGCTGGCGTCATGTGTTCGTCGAACAGCAGTACCGCCTGCAGCAGCACCAGGGTCGGTGCCAGGTACTGTAGGAAACCGAGGGTGGTGTAGGGCAAATGCCGCGCCGCAGCGTTGAAACACACCAGTGGGATCAACGTCACCGGGCCTGCAGCCACCAGCCACCAGGCTTCGGAAGTGCTCCAGAACGCTAGGTTGGCACTATGGGCGGTGGGGTTGAGCAGCAGCCACGCCAGGGCGATCGGCACCAGCATCCAGGTTTCCACCACCAGCCCGGGCAGCGCCTTGACCGGCGCCTGCTTGCGGATCAAGCCGTAGAAGCCAAAGGTCAGCGCCAGCACCAGCGAGACCCACGGCAGACTCCCCACCTGCCACACCTGTTGCGCCACACCCACGGCGGCCAGCCCGACGGCCACCCATTGCAGGCGCCGCAGGCGCTCGCCAAGCAGCAGCATGCCCAGCAGCACGTTGACCAGCGGGTTGATGTAGTACCCCAGGCTGGCTTCGAGCATGCGCCCACTGTTGACCGACCACACATAGGTCAGCCAGTTGCCCGCGATCAACGAGCCGCTCAACGCCAGGATCGCCAGGCGCTTGGGGTTGTCCCGTAGTTCGCGCCACCAGCCGGGGTGTTTCCACACCAGCAGCAGCAAACCGCCGAACAGCGCCGACCACAGCACGCGGTGGACGATGATTTCGGCAGCCGGCACGCTGGCGATGGCTTTGAAGTAGAGCGGGAACAGGCCCCAGATGACGTAGGCACTCAGGCCCAGGATGTACCCGCGACGCGGGTTGGCGGCTTGCATGCAGAATCCTTGCTTAGGCAACTAACAATGCGGCGATTGTAAGGATGTTTGTCAGCAAATGTGTGCTGAAAACTCAATCGCCACAAAACTTGCCGGCGATGGCGCCCTCGGGTTGGGGGGGCTGTTGAGGATGCCATCGCCAGCAAGCCGGCTCCTACCGGGGTCAGAACAATTTCAGGGGTTCTTCGTTGAGTGCAGACAGTTGCTCGCGCAGCGCCAGCACCTGGTCGCCCCAGTACCGTTCGCTGCCGAACCACGGGAAGCTGTGGGGGAACGCCGGGTCATCCCAGCGCCGCGCCAGCCAGGCGCTGTAGTGCATCAGGCGCAGGGCGCGCAGGGGTTCGATCAGCGCCAGTTCGCGGGGATCGAAATCGTGGAATTCCTGGTAGCCGTCCATCAGTTCCGACAGCTGCCCCAGGCATTCCTGCCGATCGCCGGCCAGCATCATCCACAGATCCTGCACCGCCGGGCCCATGCGGCAGTCGTCGAGGTCGACGATATGGAACATCTCGTCGCGACACATCATGTTGCCGGGGTGGCAGTCGCCATGCATGCGGATGTTCTTGTGTGGCGTGGCGCTGTACACATCCTCAACGCGCTTGAGCAGGTCGCGGGCCACGGATTCGTAGGCGGGCAACAGGCTCTTGGGGATGAAATTGCCCTCGAGCAAGGTGTTCAGGGAGTCATGGCCGAAGTTCTTCACGCCCAGGGCTTCGCGGTGCTCGAAAGGGCGGGTGGCGCCGACAGCATGCAAGCGCCCAAGCAACTGCCCGAGGCGGTACAACTGATCGAGATTGCCTGGCTCCGGCGCCCGGCCACCACGGCGGGGGAACAGGGTGAAACGGAAACCCGCGTGTTCGAACAGGCTTTCGCCGTTGTGGATCATCGGCGCCACGACCGGGACTTCGCACTCGGCCAGTTCGAAGGTGAAGCGGTGTTCTTCGAGGATTGCCTCGTTGGTCCAGCGCTGGGGCCGGTAGAACTTGGCGATCAGCGGCTCGGAGTCTTCGATGCCGACTTGATAGACACGATTCTCGTAGCTGTTGAGCGCCAAGACGCGGGCGTCGCTGAGAAAACCGATGCTTTCGACAGCGTCGAGAACCAGGTCGGGGGTCAATGTTTCAAACGGGTGGGCCATGCGAACTCCTGCGCGCAGCAGGTCGCCGCGTCCGGCCGGGTATGGTAGCGCACCGGGCCGTGGATAGGTGGCGCGTGTGCCATCGTGTGGGAGCGAGCTTGCCCGCGATGAGCCCTGAAGATCAGCTAAACCGGCGTGCCCAACAACACATTGCTCGGCGCAAACTGCACCTGAACCTGCGTGCCTTCACCCGCCCCCAGCGCCTTGAGCTGCTCGGGCGCTGCCAACGCGCACAGCACCAGGCCACTGGGCAAGACAATACGCACCTCACTGGGCCCATCATCGGCATCAAGGATGGCCTCGACCTGGCCGCCCATGCAGTTAAACCCAGGCATCGGCGCCTGGTCAGCCGCGATCAGCTCCAGCCAGCCAGCCTTGATCAAGGCCACTACTTGCGTACCGGTTTCCAGTTCCAGGCGCAGGGTGCTGTCATGGGTGATCTGTGCATCGAGGGTCAAGCCACCGGCCAGTTCCAGGCGTACTCGATCATTGCGGCCGTGGCTGTCGATGGCGACCACCTGGCCATGCAATTGATTACGCGCGCTGGTGCGCAGCATCAGGCGGCCCAGCAGGTTGAGGTCGCTGGCGTCTTCGGCGGCTTCCAGCACCTGGGCTTGCAGGGTTTGCAGGCGCTGATACAGGCGCAACACCCGCTCACCTTCTGCCGAAAGTCGCGCACCACCGCCGCCCTTGCCGCCGACGCTGCGCTCGACCAGGGGCTTTTGCGCCAGGTTGTTCAGCTCATCGATGGCATCCCACGCGGCCTTGTAGCTCAAGCCGGCACTTTTTGCGGCGCGGGTGATGGAGCCTTGCTCGGCGATATGTTGCAGCAAGGCGATGCGCTGCGGGCGGCGGACAATATGTTGGCTCAACAGGGACGGTAAAGGCATGGCGAACGGCTGCACACTGGCTTGGAATACCCGGGACGTTGCGGGCACGCGCCGCCAGAGTCAAGTCATGTGCCGGGCTTGGGCGTGCGCGCCAGGCAATACACGTCGACCTGGCGCGCGCCGGCCTGCATCAGCAGGCGGGCCAGGCTGTGGGCGGTGGCGCCGGTGGTCAGCACATCGTCCACCAGTGCCAGGTGCTGGCCCTGCACCTGCGCGCCGGGGGCCAGGGCAAAGGCCTTGAGCAGGTTGCGCTGGCGCTGTTTGGCGTCCAGCTGTTGCTGGGCAACGGTGTCATGGGGGCGCAACAGCAGGTGTTCATCCAGGGGCAGGTCCAGGTCCCGGCTCAGCCAGCGGGCGAGCATGGCGGCCTGGTTGTAGCCGCGTTGGCGCAGGCGTTTGGCGGCCATCGGCACCGGGAGTAGGCGGTCGGGGCGGGCCAGTTCGGCGTTGTCGAAGCGGTCTTGCAGGCATTGGCGCAACAGGCTGGCCAGCATCTGCCCCAGCGGCCATCTGCCCTGGTGCTTGAAGCGGCTGATCAGGCTGTCCAGCGGAAAGCCATAGGTCCAGGGCGCGACCACTTGCCTGAATGCGGGCGGCGAGCGCTGGCATTGGCCGCAGACCAGCCCGCTGATCGGCAAGGGCAGGGCGCACACCTCGCAGCCGTCCGTCAGCCACGGCAGGTCGATTTCGCAGGTATTGCACAGGGTCGCGGCTGAATGTGTGGCTTCGTCGCAGAGTAGGCACATCTGGTTGCTTTTTAGCCAGATGTAAACCTCATGTTTGTAGTCAGGTTGACAGTGCATGAATCTTCCTTAAATATGCCGAGCATCCGTGTCGTGCCTGTGGGTATTGCCCTACCCACAGCGCTTGCCCAAGCATAAACAAGGAATCGCCCATGAGCGCCAGCCTCACTGCCACCTTGCGTCACGACTGGTCTTTGGCCGAAGTCAAAGCCCTGTTCGTCCAGCCGTTCAATGACCTGTTGTTCCAGGCGCAGACCGTGCACCGCGCGCATTTCGATGCTAACCGCGTGCAGGTGTCCACCTTGCTGTCGATCAAGACCGGCGCCTGCCCGGAAGATTGCAAATATTGTCCGCAGTCGGGCCACTACAACACCGGCCTGGAAAAGGAAAAGCTGATGGAAGTGCAGAAAGTCCTCGAAGAGGCTGCGCGCGCCAAGGCCATCGGTTCGACCCGCTTCTGCATGGGCGCGGCCTGGAAGCACCCGTCGGCCAAAGACATGCCTTACGTGTTGCAGATGGTCAAAGGGGTGAAGGCCATGGGTCTGGAAACCTGCATGACCCTCGGGCGTCTTGACCAGGACCAGACCGAGGCCCTGGCCCAGGCCGGCCTGGACTACTACAACCACAACCTGGATACGTCGCCGGAGTTCTACGGCTCGATCATCACCACCCGCACCTACAGCGAGCGCCTGCAAACCCTGGCGTATGTACGTGATTCGGGGATGAAGATCTGCTCGGGCGGCATCCTCGGCATGGGCGAGTCCCTGGACGACCGCGCCAACCTGCTGATCCAACTGGCCAACCTGCCGGAGCATCCGGAGTCGGTACCCATCAACATGCTGGTCAAGGTGGCCGGTACGCCGCTGGAGAATGCCGAGGATATCGACCCGTTCGACTTTATCCGCATGCTCGCCGTGGCGCGCATCCTGATGCCGCAATCCCATGTGCGCCTGTCTGCTGGCCGCGAAGCGATGAACGAGCAGATGCAGGCCCTGGCATTTTTTGCCGGTGCCAACTCGATCTTCTATGGCGATAAATTGCTCACCACATCCAACCCGCAGGCGGACAAGGACATGCAACTGTTCTCGCGCCTGGGCATCCTGCCCGAAGCCCGCGAAGAACATGCCGATGAAGTGCACCAGGCGGCGATTGAGCAGGCGTTGGTCGAGCAGAAAAGCAGCGAGCAGTTCTACAACGCTGCCGTCTGAACCCCATCTCCCTATTGGAATGCAATCCAAATGTGGGAGCTGGCTTGCCTGCGATAGCGACCGATCAGTCACCTGATTGATCGACTGACCCTGCGCTATCGCAGGCAAGCCAGCTCCCACAGTGGGTCGGATTCAACCTGATTTATCGAGGCCAGCATGTCTTTCGATCTCGCCGCGCGCCTCGCTGCCCGCCGTACAGACCATCTCTACCGCCAGCGCCCGCTGCTGCAAAGCCCCCAGGGCCCGCAGGTGGTGGTGGACGGCCAGCCGTTATTGGCCTTTTGCAACAACGACTACCTGGGCCTGGCCAATCACCCGCAAGTCATCGAGGCCTGGCAGGCCGGCGCGGCCCGCTGGGGCGTGGGAGGTGGCGCCTCGCACTTGGTGGTTGGCCACAGCACCCCGCACCATGAGTTAGAGGAAGCGCTGGCCGAGTTCACCGGGCGCCCGCGTGCGCTGCTGTTCACCACCGGTTACATGGCCAACCTCGGTGCCGTCACCGCCTTGGTGGGGCAGGGCGATACGGTGCTCGAAGACCGGCTCAACCACGCGTCCCTGCTGGATGCGGGTTTACTGTCCGGTGCGCGCTTCAATCGCTATCTGCACAACGATGCGGTCAGCCTGGCCAAGCGCCTGGAAAAGGCCTGCGGCAATACCCTGGTGGTGACCGACGGCGTGTTCAGCATGGACGGCGACCTGGCGGACCTGCCGGCCCTGGTCCGCGAAGCCCGGGCCAAAGGCGCGTGGTTGATGGTGGATGACGCCCATGGCTTCGGACCGCTGGGCGCCACGGGCGGCGGGATCGTCGAGCATTTCGGCCTGAGCCAGGAGGATGTGCCGGTGTTGGTCGGCACCCTGGGCAAGGCCTTTGGCACCGCCGGGGCGTTTGTGGCTGGCAGTGAGGATCTGGTCGAAAGCCTGATCCAGTTCGCCCGCCCGTACATCTACACCACCAGCCAACCGCCGGCGCTGGCCTGCGCGACCCTGAAAAGCCTGGCGCTGCTGCGCAGCGAGCACTGGCGGCGCGAGCATCTGCGCACGCTGGTCCGCCAGTTCCGCCAGGGCGCCGAACAGATCGGCCTGGCGTTGATGGACAGCTTCACGCCGATCCAGCCGATCATGGTTGGCGACAGTGGCCGGGCGATACGCCTGTCACAGATGCTGCGCGAGCGCGGGATCATGGTCACAGCCATCCGCCCGCCCACGGTGCCGGCCGGCAGCGCGCGCTTGCGCGTGACCTTGACCGCCGCCCACAGCGAGGCGCAGGTACGACTATTGTTAGACGCATTGGATGAGTGTTTCCGCTTGTCAGGCCGGGAGTCCGACCATGCGTGACCGACTGATATTGCTTCCCGGCTGGGGCCTGGGTGTCTCGCCGCTGGAGCCCTTGGCCGCCGCCTTGCGCGGTCTGGACGAGCGCCTGCGGGTGGATATCGAACCACTGCCGGTGCTGCCGGGCGGCGACCTGAACGAATGGCTCGACGAACTCGACGCCACCTTGCCGGATAACGCCTGGCTGGGCGGCTGGTCGTTGGGCGGGATGCTCGCCTCTGAGTTGGCGGCACGGCGCGGCGAGCGCTGCTGCGGCTTGCTGACCTTGGCCAGCAACCCCTGTTTTGTGGCGCATGAGGGCTGGCCCAATGGGATGGCGGCGCAGGCTTTTGATGGGTTCCTGGCCGGCTGCCATGCCGACTCGCAAGTCACCCTCAAACGCTTCGGCCTGCTGTGCGCCAAGGGTACGCAAGACCCACGGGGCATCGCGCGCTTGCTGGTCAGCAGCGCACCGGCTACCCCGTCCAGTGTATTGATGAGCGGCCTTGAGCTGCTCGCGCAACTGGACACCCGCGAGGCCTTGCAGGCTTTTCGTGGCCCACAGTTGCATCTGTTTGCCGGCCTGGACGAGTTGGTGCCCTGTGAGGCGGCCACTGACCTGTTGAAGTTACTGCCAGATGTTGAAGTCGGTCTGATTGAACAGGCCGGCCACGCTTTCCTACTGGATAACCCCCACGGAGTGGCGGGGGCGATCCAGGCTTTTTTGCATGAGTGCGGTGATGACTGATTTGTCCCATCCTCCACTGCCGGGCGCCTTGCCCGACAAGCGCCAGGTCGCGGCGTCGTTTTCCAGGGCGGCGGCCAGTTATGACAGCGTGGCCGCGTTGCAGCGTGATGTGGGCGGCGAGTTGCTAGGGCGCTTGCCGTCGGCGTTGCAGCCCCGGCGCTGGCTCGACCTGGGCTGCGGCACCGGGTTCTTCAGCCGCGCATTGAACCAGGCGTTTGCCCAGGGCCAAGGCCTGGCGCTGGATATCGCCGAAGGTATGCTCCATCACGCACGGCCCTTGGGCGGTGCCGAGCATTTTATCGCCGGGGATGCCGAGCGCTTGCCGCTACAGGACGGCAGCAGCGAGCTGATTTTTTCCAGCCTGGCGGTGCAGTGGTGTGCCGATTTTGCCGCGGTGCTCAGCGAAGCCCGGCGCGTGCTGCAGCCTGGCGGGGTGCTGGCGTTTGCCAGCCTGTGCGTCGGCACCCTGGATGAGCTGCGCGAAAGTTGGCGGGCGGCGGACGGGATGGTGCACGTCAATCGCTTCCGCCCGTTCAGTGCTTATCAACAGCTGTGTGCGGCCAGTGGCTTGCGTGTGGTGAGCCTGGAGCAGCGCCCCCATGTACTGCATTACCCGGATGTGCGCAGCCTGACCCACGAATTGAAAGCCTTGGGCGCGCATAATCTGAACCCGGGACGCCCGGGTGGCTTGACGGGCCGCGCGCGGATTGTTGCACTGGTGCAGGCCTATGAGCAGTTCCGCCAGGCTCAGGGCCTGCCGGCAACCTATCAAGTCGTGTACGCCGTATTGGAGAAACCACTATGAGCGCTGCCTATTTCATTACCGGCACCGACACCGATGTCGGCAAGACCACCGTTGCGGCCGGCCTGCTGCACGCCGCGCGGCAAGCGGGCAAGAGCACGGCCGCCGGCAAGCCGGTGGCCTCGGGCTGTGAAGTGACGCCCCGTGGCTTGCGCAACGCCGATGCCCTGGCCTTGCTGGCCGAGTGCTCGTTGCCGCTTACCTATGCCGAGGTCAATCCACTGGCCTTCGAGCCCGCCATCGCGCCGCACCTGGCGGCCCGTGAAGCTGGCGTGGCGTTGACCGTGCAGGCCCTGCTCAAGCCGATGCAGCACATCCTCGAAAAACACGCGGATTTCACCCTGATCGAAGGTGCAGGTGGCTGGCGCGTGCCGCTGGCTGACCAGGACAACCTGTCGGACTTGGCCAAGGCCTTGCAGCTACCGGTGATCCTCGTGGTGGGCGTGCGCCTGGGCTGTATCAATCATGCATTGTTGAGCGCCGAAGCCATCGCCCGGGACGGTCTGCCGTTGGCGGGCTGGGTGGCCAATATCATCGACCCGAAGACCTCCCGTCTGGAAGAAAACCTCGCCACCTTGGCCGAACGCCTGCCGGCGCCGTGCCTGGGCCGGGTGCCGCGCCTCAAGCAGCCCACGGCCGAAGCGGTGGCCGAGTACCTGCAACTGGACTTGCTTGATTAGTTTTTCCTAGCGACAAGGCATTATGCCATTAGTGTTATTGACGGGCCTTTTGCCAGATTGTCTGCTTCAATAAGGGCTCACGATTGATTGCAAGGCAGGTGCACGCCATGGACATCTCTGGAAGTAGCGCGTTTTATTCGGGCCTGAACACTATCCAGGCCGGGCAGAACCGCGTCGACCAGGCCGCCGGCAAAATTGCCAGTGCCGCCACCAGCCAGCCTTCGGATGCGCAGAATGACCGTTTGCAAGCGGTCAATCGCGGCCAGCCGACCGACTCGGCGAGCAATATGGTGGAACTGGCCGAAGGCAAGTTCCAGGTGGAGCTGGGCGCGAAAGTCGCCAAGGCTTCCGACGAAATGCTCGGCACATTGATCGACACCTACGCCTGATCCCCCTGACTCTCCTGTAGCAGCCGGCTGGCCGGCGATCGCGGCCTGCCTGGCACACCGCAATCGCCGGCCAGCCGGCTCCTGCCATTTTTCCCCCTGGAAATCCTGTGCGGCATCACGCTGCAGGCCTCGTCGCGCCTGGCGTTGACCTGCGTCATGACAAACGGCAGCCGCTGGGCGCTTGACAAGGATTGGTCGTAAACGTATGTTTCAAACAACTGTTTGACCGCTACAACAAATCCACGCGGTTGTTCATTCCAGGATTCATCAGCAGAGGTTTATCGCTATGCCTGACTACAAGGCCCCCTTGCGTGATATTCGCTTCGTTCGTGACGAACTGCTCGGCTACGAAGCGCACTATCAGAGTCTGCCGGCTTGCCAGGACGCTACCCCAGACATGGTTGACGCCATTCTCGAAGAAGGCGCCAAGTTTTGTGAGCAAGTGCTGGCCCCGTTGAACCGCGTCGGTGACATCGAAGGGTGCACCTGGAGCGAGTCAGGCGTTAAAACCCCTACTGGTTTCAAAGAAGCCTACAAGCAATTCGTCGAAGGCGGCTGGCCGAGCCTGGCCCACGACGTCGCGCACGGCGGCCAAGGCCTGCCGGAATCCCTGGGCCTGGCCGTCAGCGAGATGGTCGGTGAAGCCAACTGGTCGTGGGGCATGTACCCAGGCCTGTCCCATGGCGCGATGAATACCATTTCCGAGCACGGCACCCCCGAGCAGCAAGATGCCTACCTGACCAAACTGGTCTCGGGCGAGTGGACCGGCACCATGTGCCTGACCGAACCGCACTGCGGTACCGACCTGGGCATGCTGCGCACCAAGGCCGAACCTCAGGCCGACGGTTCCTACAAAGTATCCGGCACCAAGATCTTCATCTCGGCCGGTGAGCACGACATGGCCGACAACATCGTCCACATCGTACTGGCCCGCCTGCCGGATGCTCCGGCTGGCACCAAAGGCATTTCGCTGTTTATCGTGCCTAAGTTCCTGCCCAACGCCGATGGTTCGGTGGGTGAGCGCAACGCGGTGTCCTGTGGTTCCCTGGAACACAAGATGGGCATCCACGGCAACGCCACCTGCGTGATGAACTTCGACGCGGCCACCGGTTACCTGATCGGCCCGGCGAACAAAGGTCTGAACTGCATGTTCACCTTTATGAACACCGCTCGCCTGGGTACCGCGCTGCAAGGCCTGTCCCACGCCGAGATCGGTTTCCAGGGTGGCCTCAAATATGCCCGTGACCGCCTGCAAATGCGCTCTCTGACTGGCCCGAAAGCGCCGGACAAGGCCGCTGACCCGATCATCGTGCACCCTGATGTACGCCGCATGCTGCTGACCATGAAAGCCTTCGCCGAAGGCAACCGTGCGATGGTGTACTTCACCGCCAAGCAAGTGGACATCGTCAAATACGGCACCGATGACGAAGCCAAGAAACAGGCAGATGGCCTGCTGGCGTTCATGACCCCGATCGCCAAGGCGTTCATGACCGAAGTCGGTTTTGAATCCGCCAACCACGGCGTACAGATCTACGGCGGCCACGGCTTCATCGCCGAGTGGGGCATGGAGCAGAACGTTCGCGACAGCCGCATCTCGATGCTGTACGAAGGCACCACCGGCATCCAGGCCCTGGACCTGCTCGGCCGTAAAGTGCTGATGACCCAGGGCGAAGCGCTCAAGGGCTTCACCAAGATCGTGCACAAGTTCTGCCAGGCCAACGAAGGCAACGCAGCGGTCAGCGAGTTCGTCGCACCGCTGGCTGCACTGAACAAGGAATGGGGCGAGTTGACCATGAAGGTCGGCATGGCGGCCATGAAGGACCGTGAAGAAGTCGGTGCCGCCTCCGTGGACTACCTGATGTACTCCGGTTATGCCTGCCTGGCTTACTTCTGGGCCGACATGGCACGCCTGGCTGCCGAAAAACTGGCTGCCGGCACCAGCGAAGAAGGCTTCTACACCGCCAAGCTGCAGACAGCGCGCTTCTACTTCCAGCGCATCCTGCCGCGTACCCGCACCCACGTAGCCACCATGCTGTCGGGCGCCAACAACCTGATGGACATGAAAGAAGAGAACTTCGACCTGGGCTACTAAGCCTAGGCCGGTTCCCTGCCAAGCCGCCGCTCTTTCGGGAGCGGCGGCTTTTTTGTGGGAGGCTGAAAAAACCTGAGCGGCGCGCTCAGGGATTGCTCCTTGCTGCCGTTACAGTGATGGCAATGTGATGCAGGTCACATTGAATGTGCTTAACTGTGAGCAATGAAGGCACTATGCCATCTTTTTTTGTGGGTCGGAGCTTTACCCTTGTCGCGCGCGTCCGCTGTACGTTTCAGTCATTTCCTACCATCGTTGCTGTTATTGCTGGCGGGGTTGTCGGCTGCTTACGTCAAGGACCTCAGCGTTTTCTTCACCTCGCTGTTCAACGTCCTGCCGACCCTGGTGCTGTTGCTGGGCGGTGCCTATTGCGCGGTGTACCGTCGCCAGCGTGAACTGTTCCTGATGGTGACGGTGTACGTCGCCTACTTCCTGCTGGACACCCAGACCGATTTCTATCGTGACCATGGCCGCGTGCGCGAAGACGCCGCCGTGGTGTTCCACCTGGTGTGCCTGCTATTGCCGCTGCTGTTCAGCATCTATGCCTTGTGGCAGGAGAAAACCCACCTGTTCCGCGACTTTGTCGCACGCTGCGCGGTGCTGCTTGCCGTAGGCAGCGTGGCCCTGGGCCTGGAGCAGAGTTACCCGGGGCCGTTGCTCAACTGGCTGGCGGAGATTCGCTGGCCGGCGCTGCATGGCGCGTGGATGAGCTTGATCCAACTGTCGTACCCGATGTTCCTGCTGGGCTTTGTCGCATTGGCGGCGCAGTACTGGCGCGAGCCTCGGCCGCTGCACGCCGCGCAGTTGGTGGGGTTGCTGGGAATGTTCTGGATGTTGCCGCAGACCTTCATCCTGCCGTTCACCCTGAACATCATGTGCAGCCAGGTGATGTTGATGATTGCTGCGGGTGTGTCCCATGAGGCCTATCAGATGGCCTTTCGCGATGAACTCACCGGCCTGCCGGGACGCCGCGCCCTCAATGAACGCATGCAGCGCCTGGGGCGCAACTATGTGCTGGCGATGAGCGACGTCGACCACTTCAAGCGCTTCAACGACACCCACGGCCACGACGTCGGCGACCAGGTGCTGCGGTTGGTCGCCAGCAAACTGTCGAAAGTCAGCGGCGGTGGCCGGGCCTATCGGTATGGCGGCGAAGAGTTTGCCGTGGTGTTTGCCGGCAAGACCCTGGATGAATGCCTGCCGCACCTGGAAGAAATCCGCGAGATCATTGCCAACTACCACATCAAGTTGCGCAATCAGGACAGTCGCCCCCAGGACGACCACCAAGGTCGCCAGCGCCGTTCGGGCGGCGGCGATTCCAGTGTCTCGGTGACCGTGAGCATCGGCGTCGCCGAGCGCCAGGCCGAGCAGCGCACCCCGGAAGAAGTGCTCAAGTGCGCCGACCAGGCGCTGTACAACGCCAAGGGCGCCGGGCGTAACTGCGTGGTGGCGGCCGGCCAGAACCGCCGTGGCGCGGTGCGCATGCAGGGCGCTGCCGGTTGAGTGATGGTGATGTATTCAGCGCCTGTACAGTGATTGTCCGGGGCCCCTGGCGGCAGTAGGTTTAAACAATCTGCCGCCGGAGACATCACCATGCCTGCCTATAAAGCCCCCCTGCGTGACATGCGCTTTCTGATCGATCACGTGTTTGATTTCCCAGCTCACTACGCTGCCCTGGGGGCCACCGAGGCCAGCCCGGATATGGTCAGCGCGATCCTCGAAGAAGGCGCCAGGTTCTGCGAGAACGTGCTTGCGCCGTTGAACCGTCCGGGGGACGAAGAAGGCTGCCATTTCGACAATGGCGTGGTGACCACCCCCAAAGGCTTCAAGGAAGCC
This sequence comes from Pseudomonas sp. WMBT8, assembly GCF_050916005.1. Taxonomy (NCBI): domain Bacteria; kingdom Pseudomonadati; phylum Pseudomonadota; class Gammaproteobacteria; order Pseudomonadales; family Pseudomonadaceae; genus Pseudomonas; species Pseudomonas sp. WMBT8. The sequence goes on along the minus strand of NZ_CP188096.1, from coordinate 5,554,131 downwards.
TTCGCACAATACGTCGAAGGCGGTTGGCACGGCCTGGCGGCGGACCCGGCCTACGGCGGCCAGGGCCTGCCGTCTTCCCTGGGCTTGGTGCTCAGCGAGATGATCGGCTCCAGCAACACCTCCTGGGGCATGTATCCGGGCCTGACCCACGGCGCCATGTCGGCGATCCATGCCCACGGCACCGCAGAGCAAAAAGACACCTACCTGAGCAAACTCACCGCCGGCCAGTGGACGGGCACCATGTGCCTGACCGAAGCCCATTGCGGCACGGACCTGGGCATCATCAAGACCCGCGCCGTGCCCCAGGCCAATGGCAGCTACGCGGTAACCGGCAGCAAAATCTTCATCTCCGCCGGCGAGCATGACATGAGCGAAAACATCATCCACCTGGTGTTGGCCAAGTTGCCGGATGCGCCTGCTGGCACCAAGGGTATTTCGCTGTTTATCGTGCCCAAGTTCCTCGCCGATTCCGGGGCGCGCAATGGGGTCAGTTGCGGCTCCATCGAACACAAGATGGGGATCAAGGCCTCGGCCACCTGCGTGCTGAATTTCGATGGTGCCGAGGGTTACTTGATTGGCGAGGCCAACAAGGGACTGAACTGCATGTTCACCATGATGAACCATGCGCGCCTGGGCACGGGCATGCAGGGGCTGTGCCTGGGGGAGGCGAGCTTCCAGGGCGCGATCAAGTACGCCAACGACCGCTTGCAGATGCGCTCCCTGACGGGCGCCAAGGCGCCGGATAAGCCGGCAGATCCGATCATCGTGCACCCCGATGTGCGGCGCATGTTGCTGACCATGAAAGCCTTCAACGAAGGCAACCGCGCCCTGACTTACTTCACCGCGCAACTGCTGGACACCGCACACCTGGGCGACGACCCGCAGCAACGCCAGGAAGCGGAGGATTTGCTGGCGTTCCTCACGCCGATCTGCAAAGCCTTTATGACCGAAACCGGCCTGGAAGTGACCAACCACGGCATGCAGGTGTTTGGTGGCCACGGTTTTATCCGTGAGTGGGGCATGGAGCAACTGGTGCGCGATTGTCGGATCGCGCCGATCTACGAAGGCACCAACGGTATCCAGGCCCTGGATTTGCTGGGGCGCAAGGTGCTGGGCAGTCAGGGCAAGTTGCTGCGTGGCTTTACCAAAATTGTGCATAAGTTTTGCGCGGCGCATGCCGAGCACCCGCAACTCAAGGCCCAGTTCACGCAGCTCAATGAGCTGAACCAGCAATGGGGCGAATTGACCACCAAGGTCGGCATGGCCGCGATGAAAAACCCCGATGAAGTCGGCGCCGCCGCCCTGGATTACTTGATGTACAGCGGTTACATCATCCACGCCTACCTGTGGTTGCGCATGGCCCTGGTGGCCCAGGCGCAGTTGGATGCGGGCAATGGCGATGGCGATTACGCCCGGGGCAAGCTGGCGACCTGCGAGTTTTATTTCAAGCGCCTGTTACCGCGCACCAGTGCCCATCGCGCGGCGGTGGAAGCGGGCAGTGACTGCCTGATGAGCCTGCCTGCCGAACTGTTCGCCTTGTAGGCGCCGGGTTACCGGCTCCTACAGGGAACGTTGTGACTGAAAAATACTTGTTGGTCACAAGCAGACCCTATGTGTCACAAAAGTTGTTCGGTTACACTCTGGGTCTGTGAAACCGATCCTACCGAATCACTTTTAACGTTCTCACGAGGTTTGCCATGGCTGACTACAAAGCGCCGCTGCGCGATATGCGCTTCGTCCTCAACGAAGTATTCGAGGTTGCCAAGCTGTGGGCGCAACTGCCGGCCCTGGCCGAGACCGTGGATGCTGAAACCGTCGAGGCGATCCTTGAGGAAGCCGGCAAAGTCACCGCCAAGACCATCGCCCCCTTGAGCCGCAGCGGCGACGAAGAAGGTTGCCGCTGGGACAACGGCGTGGTCACTACCCCGGCCGGGTTCCCCGAAGCCTACAAGACCTACGCCGAAGGCGGCTGGGTCGGCGTTGGTGGCGATCCAGCCTACGGTGGCATGGGCATGCCCAAGGCCGTATCGGCCCAGGTCGAAGAAATGATCAACTCCTCGGGGTTGGCGTTTGGCCTGTACCCCATGCTGACGTCCGGCGCCTGTGTGTCGATCAATACCCACGCCAGTGACGAACTCAAAGCCACCTACCTGCCGAATATGTACGCAGGGGTGTGGGCCGGTTCCATGTGCCTGACCGAACCGCATGCTGGTACCGATCTTGGGATTATTCGCACCAAGGCTGAGCCTCAGGCGGACGGTTCCTACAAGGTCAGCGGCACCAAGATCTTCATCACCGGTGGCGAACACGACCTCACCGACAACATCATCCACCTGGTGCTGGCCAAGTTGCCGGACGCCCCCGCCGGTCCCAAGGGCATCTCGTTGTTCCTGGTGCCCAAGTTCATGGTCAATGCCGATGGCAGCCTGGGCGCGCGCAACCCAGTGACCTGTGGCTCGATCGAACACAAGATGGGCATCCAGGCCTCTGCGACCTGTGTGATGAACTTCGACGAAGCCGTTGGCTACCTGGTCGGCGAGCCGAACCGTGGCCTGGCGGCGATGTTCACCATGATGAACTACGAGCGCCTGGGCGTCGGCATCCAGGGGCTGGCGACTGGCGAGCGTTCTTACCAGAACGCTGTTGAGTACGCCCGTGACCGTCTGCAAAGCCGTTCGCCGACCGGCCCCAAGGCCAAGGACAAGATCGCCGACCCGATCATCAACCACCCTGACGTGCGTCGCATGTTGCTGACCATGAAGGCGGCAAACGAAGGCGGCCGGGCGTTCTCCACTTATGTGGCGATGCAACTGGACACCGCCAAGTTCAGCGAAGACGCCGCGACCCGCAAGCGCGCGGATGACCTGGTGGCGCTGCTGACCCCGGTTTCCAAGGCGTTCCTCACCGACCTGGGCCTGGAAACCACCGTGCACGGCCAGCAGATTTTCGGCGGCCATGGTTACATTCGCGAGTGGGGCCAGGAGCAACTGGTGCGTGATGTGCGCATCACCCAGATCTACGAAGGCACCAACGGTATCCAGGCGCTGGACTTGATGGGGCGCAAGATCGTTGGCAGCGGCGGGGCGTTCTACACCCTGTTTGCCGATGAGATCCGCCATTTCATCAGCACTGCCAGCAGCGACCTGGCTGAGTTCACCCAGCCCCTGAGCGCTGCGGTGGACGAGCTCGACACCTTGACCGCCTGGGTGCTGGACCGCGCCAAGACCAACCCGAATGAAATCGGCGCGGCCTCGGTGGAGTATCTGCACGCCTTTGGCTACATGGCCTATGCCTACATGTGGGCGCTGATGGCCAAGGCGGCCTTGGGTAAAGAGGCCCAGGAAGACTTCTACGCCAGCAAATTGGGGACGGCGCGCTTCTACTTTGCCCGCCTGCTGCCGCGCATTAACTCCCTGAGCGCCTCGGTCAAAGCCGGCAGTGAATCGCTGTTCTTGCTGGACGAAGCGCAGTTCTAAGCGGGGGAGGGCGTGTAAGCATTCTCTTACGTGACGTGCTGCTAATCGTCCTCTATCGCCAGATTGGATCCACAGCTAATCTACTTCACATGGACGTCGCGCAGGAAGCGCAAAGCAACAACAGGGACACGTAGGATTCTGCCAGGGTGGCGGAGTGAAATGGATGTCAGGGAAACAGTCTGCAAAGCCCCGCTTCGGCGGGGTTTTCTTATTGCCCGCGAAAAAGTTCAGGCCAGCCCGTCTACTGTGGCCGTCGGCCCATGGGGACCGTTCATCACGTCTTCGAGCAAGGTGCGCAGCAACTCAAGCGTCGCCTGTTGCCGTTGTACATCCCGACACACCAGCCCCACCTTCAGCGGCACCCGTGGCTCGCTCAAGGGCTTCCACAACAGCGCTTGGCTGCTGTGTTCGTCCTGGGATCGGCCAGGCAGTACCGTCGCCAGTTTGGTATGGGGCAGGCTGTCGAGAATCCCCACCATGGTGTTCAGCTCCGCTTGGACCTGTGGCCGGCGCCCCAGATTTGCCAACTGTGCCTGCCAGATCTGCCTGACCTGGAACTCTTCCCCCAACAGCAGCATGGGCAGTTCCGCCGCTTGCTTGAGGGAGACCTTCTTGAATTCACGCAAGGGATGGTCGGATGGGATGACCACTTTCAGTTCATCTTCATACAGCAGCACACCGTGCAAACCGGGCTGGCGTGCCGGCAAGTAACTGATGCCGATGTCCAGCGAGCCGTTGAGCAGGCGGCGTTCGATCTCCAGGCCCGTCAACTCGTAGATCTGCACCACCAGGTGCGGCTGGGCCTTGCGTACCCGTTCCAGCATCTGCGGTACCAGGCTGGTATGCACGGTTTGCAGTACGCCGATGGCCAAGGTACGCAGCGCCTGGCCCTTGAAGTGGCGCAGGGCCTCGACGGCTTGCTGCATGCCATCGAGCAATGGCAGGGCGTGGTTGTACAAGGTGTGGGCAGCCAGGGTCGGCAACAGGCGTTTGCTGCTGCGCTCGAACAGGCTCACGTCGAGGTTCTGCTCCAACTGGCGGATTTGCTGTGACAAGGCCGGCTGGGAGATCGACAGGCGCTCTGCAGCCCGGCCGACATGGCCTTCCTCGTACACCGCGACGAAATAACGCAGTTGCTTGAAATCCATAAGTAATGCTTATCGAAAAAGCTGGAAAATCGAAATGGCTGTACGCCCCCAAGGCGCCTAGTCTAGCGCCTATTCACAGGGCTTACAGGGCCAAGAAGCGAGATGAATACCGTTTACAGCGATGGTGTTTACATAGGCAAGGCAAAAAACGACGTGACGGGCTTGCGCCAATCCAGGGTTGCCAACAACCTGCGGGGTGTGCAGGCATGAACCTGTTCAACCTGCGACGCCCGGCACCGAGCCTGGATGATCTGTTACTGGACGCGAAAACCCCGATGCTGCGTGATGAGCTTTCCAGCCAATCACTGATGCCCACCGTGGCCCGTCCGCCACAGGTTTTCGTACGCGGCCAGGGATCCTGGCTATGGGACAGTGAAGACCGTGCCTACCTGGACTTTACCCAAGGCGGTGCTGCCAACAGCCTTGGCCACAGCCCTTCGGTATTGGTGCGCGCGTTGGCCGACCAGGCGCAGGCGCTGATCAACCCTGGCAGCGGCCTGCACAACCGCAGCCAACTGAACCTAGTGGACCGCCTGTGCCACAGCACCGGCAGCGACCAGGCCTACCTGCTCAACAGCGGTGCGGAAGCCTGCGAGGCGGCCATCAAGTTGGCGCGCAAATGGGGCCAACTGCATCGCAGTGGCGCCTATCGCATCATCACTGCCAGCAACGCTTGTCATGGTCGCAGCCTGTCTACACTGGCGGCCTCTGGCGACAATCGTTTCGAGCCGCAACTGCCGGGCTTCTGCCACGTACCGTTCAACGACCTGCCAGCCCTGCATGCCGCAGTCGATGCGCACACTGTGGCGATCATGCTGGAGCCGATCCAGAGCGACGCCGGCGTCATTCCGGCCACCGAGCATTACCTCAAGGGCGTGGAGCGGCTGTGCCGGGAGCTGGGCATCCTGCTGATCCTCGACGAAGTGCAGACCGGCATGGGCCGTTGCGCCACCTTGCTGGCCGAACAACACTACGGCGTGCGCGCCGATATCGTCACCCTGGGCAAAGGCCTGGGCGGCGGAGTGCCATTGGCGGCGCTGCTGGCTCGCGGCAAGGCCTGCTGCTTTGAGCTGGGCGAGCTGGAAGGTACCCATCACGGCAATGCCCTGATGGCCGCTGCCGGCGTCGCCGTGCTCGATAGCGTGCTGGGTCACGGCTTCCTCGAACACGTGCGTGATACCGGCCAATACCTGGGCGAAGGCCTGGCGCGCCTTGCCCACCGCTATGGCCAGGGCGAACTGCGGGGCCAGGGCCTTTTGTTGGGCCTGGGCTTGTCAGATGATTCGGCAGATGCGGTGGTAAAGGCGGCACTGTATGAAGGTCTTATCCTCAATGCTCCCCAACCCGACTGCCTGCGCTTTACCCCGGCGCTGACGGTGAGCAAGAGCAATATTGACGAAATGCTGCTGCGTCTGGCCCGCGCTTTTTCCCGTGTGCATACCACCCAACTGCAGTGCCGCAAGGGCATTGCTGTTTAACCTTTATTCCTGAACCGTCTCGCGTTATACGCGGCGCCTCCAGCCTGATTTTTTTGGTTGGGGGCGTTTTTTTGTGTGTGATTTTTGGATTGAAAAGGAGGCTTGAGCCTCATCGAAATAAATGGCTTTTTAGCGGGCACCGGCAGGGAGTGCCGGTAGGGCGCAAGGATTTTTGTATGCGCTCTTTCTGGTCTGTACCACTGGGTGGTATGTTTATGAGGAATGGATGCCTATGAAACTCAGGCTGTTCAAAAGCCGACATTTTGCTGAGGCTGCCCGCAAAGCCTGGATCGGTGATATGGAATTGGGCGAGGCATTTGGCCAAATGCTCAGGGGGCAGGCGGATAATTTGGGCGGTGGAGTTTGGAAGAAACGCCTCAATCACAACCGTCATCGTCCTGGCGAAGGGCAGGCATTACTGGGTTTATCAGTTTCTGTTCGCCAAACAAGACCAGAGCAATATCAGCCTCAAAGAATTGGCTGGGTTTAGGGCATTGGCAAAGGCCTATGAGGGCTTAAACGAAATACAGATCCAGCAGTTACTGGATCTCAGGGAGTTTGTGGAGAAACATCATGAGCAAAAAATATGAAAGTGAAGCACTGGAGTCCATCCACCAATCGGCCAGCGCGCTGCATTCGATCGGCGCCATCAGCAAGACCACCCTTCGTGAGTTCGATGAGATGTGCATTGCGCCTGTGCCGGCGCAGATACCTGCCGACCAGATCAAGCAACTGCGCGAGCGCAGTCATGTCAGCCAACCGGTGTTCGCCCGTTACCTGAACACCAGTGCGTCGACAATCAAGCAATGGGAATCCGGCGAGAAGCAGCCCAGCGGCATGGCGCTCAAGTTGCTGAGCATCGTGCAAAAGCACGGGTTGGAGATCCTCGCCTGAGGAGGATGGCCCGGTGCCAGATTCCACTGAACCCTCACGCGCGGCCAGGGTCGATTAGCTGTACGGCTCACACGAGCCGATTTTTCGGAGCTGAACCCATGGATATCATTCGTATCATCATCGCCATCCTGTTGCCGCCATTGGGTGTGTTCCTGCAAGTGGGCTTCGCCGGCGCGTTCTGGCTGAATATCCTGCTGACCTTGTGCGGTTACTTCCCGGGCATCATTCACGCGGTATACATCATCGCCAAGCGCTGAAACCTTCAGCCTTTTGCGATCAGCCGGGAGTTTCGCTCATTGCGAAAAGCCAGTTGCTCGATAGTCTGCGTGGCGTGCTCGGCTTCGAGCCGGGCATTGAGGATGATCCCGTGATCGGCGGATTTGCTGCACACCGGGTCGGCGTTGCTGGCGTCGCCAGTCAGCATGAAAGCCTGGCAGCGGCAGCCGCCGAAGTCCTTTTCCTTCTCGTCGCACGAGCGGCACGGCTCGGGCATCCAGTCGTAGCCGCGAAAGCGGTTGAAACCAAACGAGTCGTACCAGATGTGCTGCATGCTGTGGTCGCGCACATTGGGAAACTGCACCGGCATCTGTCGGGCGCCATGACAAGGTAGGGCGGTGCCGTCTGGTGTAACTGTCAGAAAGATACTGCCCCAGCCATTCATGCAGGCCTTCGGGCGTTCTTCGTAGTAGTCCGGTGTGACAAAGATCAGCTTGCAGGGGTGACCTTCGGCTTGCAGCTTGGCGCGGTATTCGTTGGTGATGCGTTCGGCGCGGGTCAGTTGTGCCTGGGTCGGTAGCAAGCCGACGCGGTTAAGCTGGGCCCAGCCGTAGAACTGGCAGGTGGCGAGCTCGACAAAGTCCGCCTCAAGGGCAATACACAGTTCGATGATGCGGTCGATCTTGTCGATATTGTGTCGATGAGTGACGAAGTTCAGCACCATCGGATAACCATGAGCTTTGACCGCCCGGGCCATTTCCAGCTTCTGTGCGAAGGCCTTTTTGGAGCCGGCCAGCAGGTTGTTCACCTGCTCGTCGCTGGCCTGGAAACTGATCTGGATATGGTCCAGGCCAGCCTTTTTGAAGTCGCTGATCTTCTGCTCGGTCAGGCCGATGCCGGAGGTGATCAGGTTGGTATAGAACCCCAGCTTGCGGGCTTCGCCGATCAGTTCGGCAAGATCCTGGCGCACCAGCGGCTCACCGCCGGAAAACCCCAGCTGTGCCGCACCCATCTCCCGGGCCTCGCGAAACACCTTGATCCACTGTTCGGTGCTCAACTCCTTACCCTGCTCGGCGAAGTCCAGCGGGTTGGAGCAATACGGGCACTGCAGCGGGCAGCGATAGGTCAGCTCGGCGAGCAACCATAGCGGCAGGCCAATCTCGGGCTTTTCAGGCAAGTTCGATCCAGTGCTCTGCACGTGCGACCTCCATGAATTGCTCGATGTCTTCACCGAGTTCGGGCACGCCGGGGAATTGCTGCTCCAGCTCGCCAATGATCGCTGCCACGCTGCGCTCACCGTCGATCAAGCCACCAATCAACGCAGCACTGTCGTTGAGCTTGATCATGCCTTCGGGGTACAGCAACACATGGCCTTTCTGCGCCGGCTCGTACTGGTAGCGATAGCCCTGGCGCCACGTCGGCTTTTTGCTGCGGTCAAAACTCATAGGGTGATCCCTTTATGCCAGACCCGCTGCGCGGTCACGCTGTGATAAGGCGGGCGGTTCAGTTCGTAGGCCATGCTCATGGCATCGAGCATGCTCCAAAGGATGTCCAGTTTGAACTGGAGAATCTCCAGCATCCGCTCCTGGCCGGCGCGGGTGGTGTAGTGCGCAAGCGTGATCGCCAGCCCCTGCTCTACATCACGTCGGGCCTGGCCCAGGCGGGTGCGGAAATACTCGTAGCCGGCAGGGTCGATCCATGGGTAATGCTGGGGCCAGCTGTCGAGGCGCGACTGGTGGATCTGCGGGGCGAACAGCTCGGTCAGCGAGCTGCTGGCGGCTTCCTGCCAACTGGCCCGGCGGGCGAAATTGACGTAGGCATCGACGGCAAACCGCACGCCGGGCAGCACCAGTTCCTGGGAGCGCAGTTGATCCGGGTCCAGGCCCACGGCCTGGCCCAGGCGCAGCCAGGCTTCGATACCGCCGTCTTCGCCGGGGGCGCCATCATGGTCGAGCAGGCGCTGGATCCATTCGCGGCGGATTTCCCGGTCCGGGCAGTTGGCCAGGATCGCGGCGTCTTTCAGCGGAATGTTCACCTGGTAGTAGAACCGGTTGGCGACCCAGCCCTGAATCTGCTCGCGGGTGGCCCGGCCTTCATACATCGCCACATGGTAGGGGTGATGGATATGGTAGAAGGCGCCCTTGGCCCGCAAGGCCTGTTCAAAGTCGGCGGGGTTCAGCGGTGTATCGGTCATTGGGGCTCTCCTACAGTTCAATGCTCATGCCGTCGTAGGCTACTTCTACATTGCGCCGCGCCAACTCGGCTCGCTCGGCAGAGTCTTCGTCGAGGATCGGGTTGGTGTTGTTGATGTGGATAAGCACCTTGCGCTGCTTGGGCAGTTGCTCCAGTACCTCCAGCATGCCGCCGGGGCCGTTTTGTGCCAGGTGGCCCATTTCGCGGCCGGTGCGGGTGCCGACACCACGGCGCTGCATTTCATCGTCATCCCACATCGTGCCATCCACCAACAGGCAGTCGCTGCCGGCCATGATCTCCAAGAGCGGCGCGTCTACCTTGCCCAGGCCGGGGGCGTAGAACAGTTTGCCGCCGGTGCGCAGGTCTTCGACGATCAGGCCGATATTGTCACCGGGGTGCGGGTCGAACCGATGGGGCGAGTAGGGCGGCGCGGCACTGCGCAGAGGCAGCGGGGTGAAGCGCAGGTTGGGGCAGGCGGGAATAGTGAAGCTGGCATCCAGCTCGATGCGCTGCCAATCGAGGCCGCCATTCCAGTGAGTCAACATGGTGAACAGCGGGAATCCGGTGCTCAGGTCTTCGTGGACCATGTCGGTGCACCACACCTGGTGCGGGCAGCCTTCGCGCAAGCTGAGCAGGCCGGTGGTGTGGTCGATCTGGCTGTCCATCAAGATGATTGCGCTGATCCCGGTATCGCGCAGTGCTCGGCCCGGTTGCATCGGCGCAAAACCTTGCAGTTGCGCGCGGATATCCGGCGAGGCGTTGCATAACACCCAGTTCACGCCATCGTCGGACAGGGCGATGGACGATTGGGTTCGTGCCTGGGCCCGCAGGCTGCCATCGCGAAAGCCGGCGCAGTTCACGCAGTTGCAGTTCCACTGCGGGAAACCGCCACCGGCCGCCGAACCTAGAATCTGGACAAACATCGCCGCTCCTTCACACAAGACTCAAAATAAAAACGCCCCGGCGAGCCGAGGCGTTGCATTGCAATACAAAAGCACTCAGCGGCTGGCGAAGTACATGGTGACTTCAAAACCGATACGCAGATCAGTGTAAGCAGGTTTGGACCAGGTCATATTCATACTCCTACGAAGGGATGGGACGTTTACTACCAAGTAATACATATAGTCCACCTCCAAGCGGAGATGTTCAGATGCGTGGCGGAATATTACTCATTTCTCGTCAAGCTAGCGCTGTCTTGGTGGAAAAAGCCTGTTGCAGCATCGGCAACGATCAGAATCATATCTGCCAGTCATCGCTCACCGCCGCACCATTGGCCAGGCAGTGCCAGCCGCCGGCGGCTTGCTCGAGTCGCTGCGCCGCATCCACCAGGTTCTGCCGGTTGCGCGCCTGGATCATCTGTTGCAGTTGCTCAAGATAGTCCGCGCCACGCCCCGCCAAATGCGCCTGCCAGAGCAACTCCGCGGCTTGGGCGGTGGGCAGTGTTTGTGGCGAGAACTGCTGGGCCAGGGTGGTGTTGCCCAAGTCGTTACTCCCACCGATCAACGCTGGCAGTTGCTTGAGAAAGGCCTGGATGTGCTCGAGCAGGCCCGCAAGCGCGACATTGGGTGATTGCACGCCCAACAGCAGGCCGGTTTGCCCATTGAACTGTCGGATGCCACTGAATACCGCGTAGCCCACTTGCAACTCGACACGTAGGCGTTGGTAAAACGGGGTTTGCGCCAGGTGAGCGAGCAACCGCCAGTCGGCCTCGTCGGCGAGGGACTGGCTGGGTGTCGGGCAAAACAGCAGCAAGGCGGCTTCGTCGCCATCGGTTGCGACGGTGTGCCAGCGATGCGGGCCGTTGATGGGCTGGGCTTTGTGCTCACTGTCGGCACAGTGCCCGGGGAGGCGTGCCGCCGCATTGTTGATGGCCATTTCGCATGCAGCCGGCAGGCCCATGCCCAGGCCTTGCCAGCGGGCGGTGGCCCAACGGTCAGGTGGCGCGGTGACGTCAGCGATGTCGGCAAAGCAGGCCGGCAATGCCTTGAGCAGCTCGCGAATGGCCATCTGCGGCGCCGGCCTGGCGAGTGCGTCCTGCCAAAGGTCGGCGTCAGGCTGGGTCAGGTCGCGTGCCAGTTGCTCGACGATAGCGGGCATGGGTTCATGCAGCCCGCTCATTTTCAGCAGCCAGGCATTGCCTACGGCTTCCCAGGACACTTGCACCCCGGCCTGACGGGCGTTGGTTTGCAGTGTTTGCAGGCTGTTGCCCAAGCCATGTGCGGGCGAATCCAGTTGCCAGCGCAGGTAGAGGGCGCCTTCGTCGCTATCGGCCGGCAATGCTTGGCTGAACGACAGGCCTGGCAGCTCGCGCCGGCCACGGGAGCGATCCTGGGCGAAGGTGCGCAAGCCCCGATGGGCGCTGGTCTGCCCGCGAATCAGCCCGGGGCGGTGTTCCTGGGGTGACCGTTGCAGGAATGGGTTGCCTGGCGGGAGCTGCCAGGCCTGTTGCGCGGGCGACGGTTGCAGTGCAATCAGCATGGCCTTGAGGGCTTGGCAGTGCGGCTCGGACAACTGAGCTTGAAGGTTCTCACTGTCCTGACGGGCCAGGCCCAAGGCGCCACTGATTTGCTGTTGGCGGTCGATCAGCCGGGCATATTCTTCGCGCAGCGCAGCCCAGTCGCTGTGGGCGAAAAAGCTCAACCAGTCGTTCAATAGTGCTTCGATTGCCGGGACTTGTTGTGAACCCTTGGGCCCCAGGGTGAACTCGATATCCAGCAGCGCCTGCCCGGCGAACTGGTACGGCACCCTGGCGTGCAGCGCGCTTACCCAGCCACGGGTTTTCAACTCGGCCAGCAAACCACCAGGTGCCTGCGCATTCAGCCAGGTGCAGAGGAAGTCCAAGGCTTCGCGGGGCGCGTTGCAGGCGATGAGGTGGTGCAGATGCTGTTTATCCAGGTGTTGATAGCGCTGTTTATCGCTGTCCATCAACGCCGGCGGTGCCTGCTGCAGGCGCAGCGGGCCAGCGCGCAGGTGATCGCCAAAGTGCTGGGCCAAGGCTTGCAGCTCCTGAAGCGATTGCGGGCCGGCAAGGCTCAGGGTCATTTGCCCTGTGTGATAGAAGTCTTGATAAAACCCCAGCAAACCGTGTTGGAAGTCCTCGTGTGGCACCGGCAGGCTGTCGCGATTGCCCGCATGGAAACCCCGCAGTGGATGCGCGGCAGCGAGGCCTTCGAGGATCGCCACTTGATGCTGTGCCTCGGCATCCTGGGCCCAGGCGACAAACTCTGCCTGTAATACCTCACGCTCGCGCAGCTGATCATCCATCGCCAGGCGCGGGTGAGCGAGCATATCCACCAGACGCTGCAGCGCGTCGCCAAACACTGGGGTGGGCACTTCGAAGAAGAAGTCGGTGGTGCGTTCGCGGGTGCTGGCGTTGACCTGCCCACCGTGGCGTTGCACGTAGGCCATCAAACCGTCAGGCGTAGGAAAAGCCTCGGTGCCGAGAAACAGCAGGTGCTCCAGAAAGTGCGCCAGCCCCGGCCAGGCCAACGGCACATCATGGCTGCCGGCCGCTACCCGCAGGGCCGCGGCACAGCGCTTGAGACGTGGGGCGTGACGCAGGGAAACGCGCAGGCCATTGGCCAGGGTCAGTTGCAGGTGATGAGGGTGGGCCGGCACAGGCATGAGCACTTCCAGAACGTAGGAAGTGCCTATGCTAGCGCAAAGCGCAGTGGTCAGTGCTTGTGCAGCGCGGCATAAAGCTCGGGGCGTCGGTCTGCGAGGTAGTGATTGGCCGCTTGTGCGTCACGTATCAACTGATGGTCGAGGGTGGCGACGATCAACGCTTCATCCAGGCCGGCCTGGGCGACACGCTGGCCATTCGGCGCGGCGATGCTGCTTTGCCCGCAATACTGGATCTGGTCTTCATGCCCACAGTAGTTGGCGTAGGCCACATAGCACTGGTTTTCAAAGGCCCGTGCCCGCACGGTGACGTCCGCAACGAAGTCGAAGGGCACCATGTTGGCCGTCGGTACCAGGATCAACTCGGCACCGGCCAGGGCCAGGCGCCGGGTGTTTTCCGGGAACTCCAGGTCGTAACAGATGAGGAACCCCAGCTTCCAGCCGTTCAATTCGACGATAGGGAACTCGTCGCCGCCGGCGCTGAACATCGAGTGATCGAGGTCGCCGAACAGGTGCGTCTTGCGGTAGTTGCACCGGCGCTGGCCAGTGGCATCGATCAGTTGCACAGAGTTGTAGATCTGCCCGTCCTCGGCCCGCTCCGGGTAGCCATAAAGAATCGCCAGACCCGCATTGCGCGCCAGTTCGGCAATGGTTTGCGCTGCCGGTCCATCCTGCGTCTCGGCCAGCGCGCCCACCGCTTCCGCACCAATGTTGTAGCCGGTGAGGAACATTTCCGGCAGCACCAACAGGTCTGCATCGCCCGCTTCATGGGCGACGTGGTGCAGGCGCTTGAGATTGCCGGCTACATCCAGTGGCAATGGCGGGCATTGGTACAGGGCGACACGCATGGCTTGACTCCTTATTCGGCTAGGGCGATGGGGCCGATCTCATCGAACACATCCCCAGGCCCCGGGTTTTGCGGGTGGGTACTGCCACCGAAGTGGGTCATGATGCCCCAAACCGCGTTCAACGAGGTTTGCACTGCGCCTTCGACCCAGGCTGGGGTCCAGGATACGTCGTCGCCGGCGATGAAAATCCCGCGCTGCTCGGCCGGCATATCCTTTTGCATGAAGTGCGCGTACATGCGCTGGTTATAGCGATAGTGGCCCGGCAACGCGCCCTTGAAAGCACCGAGGAAATGCGGGTCGGCCTCCCAGGAAACGGTGATCGGGTCGCCAATGATGCGCGCCTTGATATCGACTTTCGGGTAGATCTTTTTCAGCGCATCGAGGGCCAGCTTGACCCGTTTATCAATGGGCTGCGGCAGCATTTTCAGGGCGTCGCTCATCCACGAGTAAGACAGGCAAATGACCCCCGGCTTGTCGTCGCCGTTGTCGAACAGGTAGGTGCCACGGGTCAAGCGGTCGGTGAGGGTCATGCTCATCAGATCGCGGCCGGTTTCCGGGTCTTTGTCCTTCCAGAAAGGCCGGTCGACCATGACGAAGGTTTTCGACGACTGCATATAGCGCGTGCGGTCCAGGGCCATCCACATTTTTTGCGAGAACAGGCTTTCGTCGCATTCGATCTGGGTGGTCAGCAGCCAGCTCTGGCAGGTGGTCAGCACGGCGGCGTATTCCCGGGTGTCGCCATAATTGTCGGTCACCGCGAAACGCCCGTCGGCGGCATGGGCAATGCGCTTGACCCCGGCCCGCGGCGCGCCGTGGTGCAGGGAACTGAGGCTGGTGCCGGCTGGCCAGTGGGCGCAACGCTCTGGCACATGGCGCCAGATCCCCATGGGCACCTGCGCCACGCCACCGACCACCAGGTGCTGGTGATCGTCGCAGTTGGTCATCACCACGCGGAAGATTTCCAGCATCGAGTTGGGGAAGTCCGAGTCCCAGCCACCGGTGCCAAAACCGACCTGACCGAACACTTCGCGGTGATGGAACGACAGCTTGGCGAACGCCTTGGAAGTGGCGACGAAATCGTAGAACGTGCGGTCGTCCCACAGCGGCACCAGGGTATTCCACAGCGCTTTGAGGCGTGGCACATCGCGGTCGCGGATGGCCTGCTGGATATCGCTGAACTGCGAACCGGCTTCCAATGCATCGGCCCAGGCGTCAGCCACTTCCTGGAACAGCGCAGGAAGGTCGGCGAGTTTCTGTGCGTAATGGGTCTGGCCTTCCAGGTCGATCACGGTGCTGCCGGAGGCCGGTGTCAACGGGTTGGGGAAGGGCTTGGTCTCCAGGCCCAACTTATCCACATAGTGGTAGAACGCCGTAGAGGACACCGGGAAACGCATGCCACCCAGTTCGGCGATGATGCCTTCGGCCCCTTCAAACGCCTGGGAACGCAGGCGCCCGCCCATTTTCGAGGCCTCGTACACCACCGGCTTGAGGCCCAGCTTCATCAGCTCGTAGGCGGCCACCAGCCCGGCGATACCCGCACCGACAATCGCCACTTCAGCGCCATGGTGGGCGGCAGGAATACTGCCCAAGCCAGCCGGGTGTTCGATCCAGTCATCGAAGGCGAACGGGAAGTCCGGGCCAAAGATGGTGATGGGTTTTTTACCGTCTGCAGGGTGGCGATTGTTCTTGTTAGTGGCGTTCATGGCTGACCTTGCTGGCAACTGCACGGGGCACGACCCGTGGAGTATAGGAAAAGATGGCAGCCATTCTAGGGAGCGTAGCGCTCGTTAATAAGACGCAAAGTGTCGTCGTTTTGGATTGTTTTTAGTCGAAGTGACGAAAATGGCGGTCAGATTGGCTGCCCACGATCCAATTTGTTGCTAAGGATGATCGAGGTGGTGGTCTTTTCTACCCCATCGACACTGCCGATCTGGTCCAGCAGTTGATCAAGTTGCTCCGGCGAATCGGTGCGCAGCCAGGCCACATAATCAAACTCACCACTGACCGCACACAACTGCTGGACCTGGGCCATGGCGCTGAGTCGACGCAGCACTTCCTTGCCAGAGCGCGGTTGCACCGTGATCCCCACATACGCCTGCAACCCACCATCCACCACACGCTGGCCAAGGCGCACGCCATAGCCGGTAATCACCTGGGTCTTTTCCAGGCGCGCCAGGCGCGAGGTCACCGTGGTGCGGGCAATCCCCAATTGCCGGGCGAGCATGGCCACGCTTTCACGGGCGTTGAGCTGCAAGGCGGCGATTAGTTGGCGGTCGATTTCATCGAGGAGGGGCGGGCGGGGGATGGACAAGTGCGGCTCCGATGCGGGTGGCGGTTGGGGCATGTTACAGGCTCGTATTTCACGGGGGGAGCATTCGTTAACGCGTTGGCCGACTGGATCAAAAAAGATCTTCGAGTCCTGCGCGTGCGCTACACCGGAAATTATTCAGCGGCGAGTGCACCAGGAATATTCAAAGTCGTAATTCCTGAGGGTTATGGAAAATATTCAAAATAGTTATTGCACCCTGTTAGTTTTCACAGTTGTTGGGGCGATAGGTGCATTTTAGACTCAAGTTTAAAAGTCTAATTGATGGAGTCCGTCATGAGTACTAAAGCATTGGTTGAGGTTTTTATTGATGGTCATAGGACTACACTGCTGGAGCCGAAGAATAGGGCAAACAATAATATTTTGAAGCCAGGTGTGATTGGTATTGTTCGCAATGTTGCTGACGGTCCGAATGGTGCGTTTATTGTGTGGAATGTTGATAGTCAGCCAGAAAGGTATCGAATAATTAATCCAGATGGAGTTGCCATCGACTGGGAATCGTTTTCAAAAAAACGACCTGGTGAAAATAAAATGTACATTAAGGATCTTTCTGAAGAAGAGAGATATCGCCATCAACCGTCAGAAAGCTATAGCTTAAGGTTTGCGTTTATTATTGATTTTCCTGGCGAAGTTGCCAGAGGGGCTTATATAGTTGATGACGTTATTTATAAGACTCGCTCCGACTTCGCAAAGTGGAGGGACGAATATGTTGGTGTGTCCCAGTAGTCAGGCCTCTCCATGGCTTGGCGGTATGTATGCCCTGCGCGCTGAATGTAGGCCCTGAGAGTTAGCGGCCAGCCTCTTGGATTTCCAGCCTCCAGAAACAAAAAAAGCCGCGCAGTGCGCGGCTTTCAATTTGGTGGGCCCAGTAGGACTCGAACCTACGACCAAGGGATTATGAGTCCCCTGCTCTAACCAACTGAGCTATAGGCCCTCAGTAGGTCGCGGATTATAACGATGGTTTCTCCACTGTGCTATCCGAAAAATCCGAATGGGTCATGTGAAGGAAGGTCGCGGCGAAGATGTCGGGAGGCAGGGGCAGGCTGACGATGTAGCCTTGCATTTGTTCGCAGCCTTCGTCGGCGAGGAAGGCTTGCTGGGCGGGGGTTTCCACGCCTTCGGCGATGATGGTGAATTGCATGCTGTGGCCCAGGGCGATGATGGCGCGCACGATGGCGGCGTCGTGGGGATCGTCCGGTAGGCCGCGGACGAAGGACTGGTCGATTTTCAGGAAGTCCAGGGGCAGGCGCTTGAGGTAGCTCAAGGATGAATAGCCCGTGCCGAAGTCGTCGATGGCCAGTTGTACGCCCAGGTGCTTGAGTTTATGCAGTACTTCCAGGGCTTCTTCGGCCTGGCTCATGATGAAGTTTTCGGTGATCTCCAGTTGCAGGCAGTCCGGTTCCAGGCGGTTGTCGCGCAGCAGTTGCTCGATGCGCCCCAACAGGTTGGGGTGGCGCAGTTGGGCCCCGGCGAGGTTGACGGAGAGGGGGCCGAAGTCGTCGTAGCACTTGCGCCACTGATGCAGTTGCCGGCAAGCCTGCTCCAGGACCCAGTCGCCGATTTGCAGGATCATGCCGTTCTCTTCGGCCAGGGCGATGAAGTGTTCGGGAGGTACGTCGCCAAAGGTGGGATGGCGCCAGCGGATCAGGGCTTCGGCGCCGATCAGTTGTTGGGTGTCCAGGCTCAGCTTTGGTTGGTAGTACAGAAACAGCTCATCGCGCTCTATGGCCCGGCGCAGTTCGTGTTCGAGGGCGACGCGCTCATTGGCCTGGGCGGTGAGGTCCTGGGTGTAGCGTTCAACCCGATTGCGGCCCTTGGCCTTGGAGCGGTACATGGCGGCATCGGCGTTTTTTACCAGGGTGGCGACGTCGATCCCATCCTGCGGATAGAAACTGGTGCCGATGCTGGCGCTGATAAAGAACTCGTGCTCGCCCGCCTGGAAGGGCAGGGTGAAGCAGGCCAGCAGTTTATTGGCCAGGTGCTGGGCGTCGCTGGCTTGTTGCAGGCCGGGCAGCAGGATGATGAATTCGTCACCGCCCAGGCGCGCTACGGTGTCGATATCGCGCAGTTGTTCCTTGAGGCGCACCGCGATGTCCTTGAGCAGCAGGTCGCCAATCGGGTGGCCAAGGCTGTCGTTGATGTGTTTGAAGCGGTCGAGGTCGAGAAACAGCACCGCGCCCTGGCTGCCGGTTTCCTGTTGGTTGTTGAGGGCGGTTTGCAGGCGATTTTCAAACAGCGTGCGGTTGGGCAGGCCGGTGAGCGGGTCGTGGTGCGCCTGGTAATCGAGCCGCGCCTGAGCATGCTTGAGGCTGGAGATGTCGGCAAATACTGCCACGAAGTGGGTGATTGACTGCTCGAGGTTGCGCACGGCGTTGATCGTCAGCCAACTGGGATACAGCTCGCCGTTCTTGCGCCGGTTGGAGATTTCGCCTTGCCAGTGGCCGTTGGCCGTCAGTTGATGCCACATGGCGGCGTAGAACGCGCTGTCGTGCAGGCCGGAAGCGAGCAGGCGCGGGGTATGGCCGAGGGCTTCGGCTTCGCTGTAGCCGGTGATTTCGCTGAAGGCGCGGTTGACCGCGCTGATGTTCTGCCGGGTATCGGTGATCAACACGCCTTCGGCAGTGCTTTCGAAAACCGTCGCGGCCTGTTGCAGTTTTTCCTGCATCAACTGACGTTCGGTAATGTCGCGGGCGATGGTCAGCATGCAGTCGTCATCCCCAATGGGCAGCGGGCGGCTGGATACCTCGCACAGGCGAATCTGGCCATCATTGCGCCGGATATGGCAGACGAAGTCGCGCACCAGGCCGTCGCGTTGTAGCAGGTCGAGCATGTGCTTGCGCTCGTTCAAGTCCACCCAGATGCCCAGGTCCAGGGTCGATTGGTCCAGGGACATCGCACTGTTGAAGCCGGTGATGCGGCTAAAGCCTTCATTGACCTCCAGCAGCAGGCCGTCGTGCTGGCGCGTCAGCAGTAAGCCGTCGGGCGAGGCGTGAAAGGCCTTGGCGAACTTTTCTTCGGAAGTCTGCAGCAGTTGCTGGGTTTCCTTCAGTTGGGTGATGTCCCGCACTACCACCACCAACGCTTCGGTCGCATCGAGCTGGAAGGGTTCGGCAGAGATCAGCCCGGTGAACGCCTGGCCATTGCTGCGCAGGAACGGCATCTCCAGGTTGCGGATGCTGGTGGTCTGCACCCGCTTGAGCAGGTTGGGGCCTACACCCTGGATGCCCCAGATGTTCAGCTCGGTGGCGGTTTTACCGACCACGTCTGCGGCGCTCAGGCCAATCTGGTCCTCGAATGCCTTGTTGACCTCCAGCAGGCAGCCATCGGACAGGCGGGCAATCACCAGTATGTCCGGACATTGCTGGAACACCGAGGCGAACTTCTCCTGCGAAAGCTGCAGCGCTTCCTCGGTGCGCTTGGCCTCGCTGATATCGATCATCAGGCCGCGCATGACCGGCTCATGCCCATGCTTGATCAGGCTGACAATGTCCCTGACCCACAAGCAACGGCCATCGGCGGTGATCACCCGGTAGTCAATGCTGTGGTCGCGGTTGGCGCGGGTTTCCCGCTGGCAGAAGCTGTCGGCACGGGTCAGGTCGGCAGGGTGGATGATGTTGCGCCAGAAGCCGGGGATCAGCCAGTGCGCCCGTGGATAGCCCAGCAGCTCCTCGGCATGGGGCGACACGTAGCTGTAGGTGAAATCGCTGATGTCTGCTTCCCAGGCGATGGCTGACAGGCTTTCCACCAATCCCCGGTAATGGTACTCGCTGCTGCGCAGCTCCTGTTCCAGGGCCACCCTGCGGGAAATTTCCGAGCTGAGCCGGCGATTGATCCGAATCACGATGGCCAGCACGGTACTCAACAGCAGCACGGCAGGTAGGCCGTAGAGCAGCAGATCGGTCCAGAAGGCTCGGTGATCGATGACATTGCCGACCCAGTGTTCCTGGATTTCGTTGATTTCGCTGGGGCTGAGGTCGGCGAGCACCTTGTCGAGGATGCCGATCAACATTTTGTTCTCGCGGGGTACGCCCATTGCCAGTTGGTAGCGATAAGGCGTTTCGCCACTAACGTACAAACCGTCGAGCTTAAGCTGGCGCAGGCTCCACACACTGGAGGCCAGGTCGCCGACGACGGCGTCCACCTCATCGGTGGCCAGGGCCTGCAAGGTCGAGCTGACGTTGGGCATCGCCACCAGGTTCAGGTCGGGGTGGTGGGTGCGCAGCAATTCGTGGGGGGCATAGTTCTCCACCACGGCGATCTTCAGTCCATACAGGTCCTTGAGGGAACGGGGCTGGGCGCCGCCTTCGTGGGCAAGAATGACGATGGGGAAGTCGAGGTAAGGCCTGGAAAATGCCAGGAAACCCTGGCGCTCCGGGGTGGACATGATGCCCGGTAACAGGTCGAGCTGATTGTTCTTGGCCTGCTCCAGCAGTGCGCTCCAGTTGGCAGGCTCGATCAACCTGACCTTGATGCCCAGGCGCTCCTGGATCAGTCGTACATAGTCAGCGGCCAGGCCCTGATAGCGGCCTTCTTCGTCGCGATATTCAAATGGCGGCCACGATGCGTCAACGCCCAGGCGCAACTCCGGGTGGTCCGCCAACCAGCCATGCTCTTCATCAGTGAGAGTCAACGCGCCAGCCGTTGCGGTCCAGGTCAGCAGCGACAGCAGTAGCACGGTCGGCAGTCTGGGCATAACGGTCTCGTTATGGCACGGGGAATATTTCGAGTGTAGACGGGCATTGCGGGGGGAGGTAAAGCGGGGAGGATTTAATCTGCACAAAGCAAAACCCCCAGGCCTGGGCCTGGGGGTTTTGTGATCACTCGTCGAGGAAGGAGCGCAAATGCTCGCTTCTCGTCGGGTGGCGCAACTTGCGCAGCGCCTTGGCTTCGATCTGACGGATCCGCTCGCGGGTCACGTCAAACTGCTTACCGACTTCCTCAAGGGTGTGGTCGGTATTCATGTCGATGCCGAAACGCATGCGCAGTACCTTGGCTTCACGAGCAGTGAGGCCGGACAGTACGTCGCGCGTCGCTTCTTTAAGGCTCTCAACGGTGGCGACATCGATTGGCGACTGCATGGTCGAGTCTTCGATGAAGTCACCCAGATGGGAGTCTTCGTCATCACCAATCGGGGTTTCCATGGAGATCGGCTCTTTAGCGATCTTCAATACCTTGCGGATTTTATCCTCAGGCATTTCCATGCGTTCGCCCAGCTCTTCCGGGGTCGGTTCGCGACCCATTTCCTGCAACATCTGCCGGGAAATACGGTTGAGCTTGTTGATGGTCTCGATCATGTGCACCGGAATACGGATGGTGCGGGCCTGGTCGGCGATCGAGCGAGTGATCGCCTGACGGATCCACCAGGTGGCATAAGTCGAGAACTTGTAGCCGCGACGGTATTCGAACTTGTCCACAGCCTTCATCAAGCCGATGTTGCCTTCCTGGATCAGGTCGAGGAACTGCAAGCCACGGTTGGTGTACTTCTTGGCGATGGAGATCACCAGACGCAAGTTCGCTTCAACCATCTCTTTCTTCGCGCGACGGGCCTTGGCCTCGCCGATCGACATGCGACGGTTGATGTCCTTGATCTCGGCAATCGTCAGACCGGTTTCGGTCTGCAATGCAGTCAGCTTCTGCTGGCAACGAACGATGTCGGCCTGGAAGCGACCAATGGCTTCAGCGTATTTGCTTTTGCCCTTGGCCAGTGCGTCGGTCCAGCTTTCGTCAACTTCATTGCCCGGGAACTGGCGCAGGAAGTCGGCACGCGGCATGCGCGCATCACGGACACAGAGCTGCATGATCGCCCGCTCTTGTGCACGCAGACGCTCAAGGGCGCTACGAACCCGCTCAACCAGGCCTTCGAATTGCTTCGGCACCAGTTTGATCGGCATGAACAGCTCAGCCAGGGCCAGCAGTTCGGCGGTAGCCTGCTTGCTGCCACGACCGTGCTTCTTCAGGGCCTTGCGCGCCAGTTCCATCTGGTCGGAGACCGCGCCAAAGCGCTGGGCTGCGATGATTGGATCCGGGCCGCTTTCGACTTCTTCTTCGTCGTCGGTGCTGGCTTCAGCCTCGTCGTCGTCGGTTTCGTCGTCCGCTTTCACGGCTTTCGGGTCGACAGGCGGCGGTATTTCGGCAGCAGGCGGCGTAATGCCATCGTCCGGGTCGATATAACCGCTCAGGACGTCGGACAGGCGGCCACCTTCGGTGGTAACGCGGGTGTACTCGGAGAGAATGTGGTCAACCGTGCCGGGGAAGTGCGCAATTGCGCCCATCACTTCGCGGATGCCCTCTTCGATACGCTTGGCGATTTCGATTTCGCCTTCGCGTGTCAGCAGCTCAACCGTACCCATTTCACGCATATACATGCGCACAGGGTCGGTGGTGCGACCGATATCGGTCTCCACTGCAGCCAGCGCGGCAGCAGCTTCTTCAGCGGCGGCCTCGTCGGTATCGGCGTCCGCCAGCATAAGAGAATCCTTATCTGGCGCAGCTTCGAATACGTTGATCCCCATGTCGTTAATCATGCGGATGATGTCTTCCACCTGTTCCGGATCTGAAATATCCTCCGGCAGGTGGTCGTTGACCTCCGCGTAAGTCAGGTAACCCTGCTCACGACCAAGGACGATCAACTCTTTGATACGAGACTGCTGTTGCGCTTTTCCGGACATAACACCCTATCCACTGAAGGTCTTGGCGGGCAAAAAACAAGCCGAGGATTATACCCGAGCTATGACCTCACACGCCAGCTGAGGTCGGGTTTGATGCGGAAACATTCTGTTTTAAGAGGTCGCGCATCTGCTTTGCTATCTGAATTTGCTCTTCAGCCGATAATCCTGGCTGCCTTGCTTTCTTGATAAGTTCGTCGAGGGTCTGCGTGTGCTGACCCGCGGATAACCTAGTAATGGTGTCTAAAAACTGTTGTTCAAGGTTATCGCCGTCAATTAACCACTCCTTTTCTGCGAGTGCTTTCAAAAGACGTCCTTGCTCTGTGCCATGCCAGCGGGCCATCAGCTGGATTGAGTTTAGCTTAGGATTTTTTTGTACGGCCTCGATCAGGGCAATCAGCACCTGGGCGTAGGTGTTGCTCTCGTTGGCAAAATGTTCGGCGCTTTCCACTCGGCCCGCCAATTGCGGGTGGTGGATCAGGGTGCGCAGGGCAATCAGCGTCGGCGCTTCTACGGCCACCGGTGTCCGCGGGGCGTACGCCTCGTCGCGGTCGCCATGCTTGCCGTTTTTGCTCCAGGGTTTCTTGTCCCATTTCTTGCCGCCGGCGCCGGGTTTCTTCGGCGTCCAGTCCTGTTGAGGCACAAAGGCCTCTTGAGGCTGCTGAAAGTCAGCGTAGTCCGGCATGGCGTCGTAGTCGAAGCCCGGGTCGTAGGCTGGTGGCGCCTCTTGGGGCGCGCTGTGCACCAGCTGGCTGACCGCCTCGCCGCTCAGGCCGGTGATCTCCAGCAGGCGCTGGCGCATCAGGGCCTTGAGGTTGGCGCCGGGGACCTTGTCGATCAACGGTGCCGCGAGGGTAGCCATATGGGCCTTGCCTTCGAGGGAGCGCGGGTCGGCTTCCTCGGTCAATTGCTGGAAAAAATAATCGGCCAGCGGTTGTGCGTGCTGGTGGATGCGCGCGCGAAACGCATCGGTACCTTCGGAGCGCACCAGGGTATCCGGGTCTTCGCCTTCGGGCAGGAACAGAAAGCGCGCGCGGCGCCCATCCTGCAGGCTCGAGAGGGTTGCTTCGAGGGCGCGCCAGGCCGCATTGCGTCCGGCCTGGTCGCCGTCGAAACAGAACAGCACGCTGGGCACCACGCGAAACAGGCGCTTCATGTGCTCTTCGCTGGTGGCGGTGCCGAGGGTTGCCACGGCATTGCGCAGGCCTTGCTGGGCCAGGGCGATAACGTCCATGTAGCCTTCAACCACGATGATTTCATCGAGGTTGCGGTTGTTCTTGCGCGCTTCAAACAGGCCGTAGAGTTCCTGGCCCTTGTGAAACACCGGGGTTTCCGGGGAGTTGAGGTATTTGGGCTTGTCGTCACCCAGTACCCGTCCGCCGAAGGCGATGATGCGGCCACGGCTGTCGCGGATCGGGAACATCACTCGATCGCGAAAGCGATCATAGCGCTTGCCGGTCTCGGCGTTTTCCACCAGCAGGCCGGCGTCGATCATGGCCTTTTGCTGCAGGGTGTCGCTGCTCAGGTGCTTGTACAGGTTGTCCCAGCCCGGCGGGGCGAAGCCCAGGCCGAAGTCGCGGGCGATTTCCCCGGTCAGGCCGCGGCCCTTGAGGTAGTTCACGGCGGCTTTGCGCTGTGGGTGGCTTTTCAGGGCCTGGCGGTAGAACTCGGCGGCGGCGGTGAGCAGCGGGTACAGCGGCGAGTCGGTAGGCTGGCGCGGTTTGTGCGGCCGGCCACTTTCTTCGCGGGGGATTTCCATGCCGGCGGCTTTAGCCAGTTCCTCGACGGCCTGGGGGAAGTCCAGGTTGTCGTGGTCCATGATAAAGCCCAGGGCATTGCCGCCGGCGCCGCAGCCGAAGCAGTAGTAGAACTGCTTGTCGGGGCTGACGCTGAACGATGGGGTCTTTTCTTTATGGAACGGACAGCAGGCGGTGTAGTTCTTGCCAGCCTTTTTCATTTGCACGCGCGAGCTGACAACATCGACGATGTCGGTGCGGTTCAGAAGGTCGTCAATAAAGCTCTGGGGAATTAGCCCGGCCATGGCGTTCTCGTCATCACTGCGTGTAAATGAGGGCCCGTGACGCACTCAAGACGCGCATGGCGGCGGCTTGATCATCGATTGTCTGCTTGGGCTGCCAGGAAGTGTATCTGTCGAACGTTCACTGACGTTAGTTCCAATCAGTCTTCGACGTGTTTGAAAGCGTTGCCCTGGAGTCCGGTCACGGCCAATGGCGGCCTCGGAAGCTCATCGTGGGGCACAGTCGACCTATTGATCGCCTGCTTGGAAAATGGGTGTGCTCGTCAGTAGCCTTGATAGGCTCGTCAGAAGAGACGTGCACCGCTGGCAAAAGAGCCAGTCCTGACGTGTGAAGCTTTGTCTCGGTCGCATGTGCGGCGTCGACGGTGAAGCATCAAGCGATATCCGCAAATGCCAACAGCCCGGCTGAGGGCCGGGCTTGGCAGAAGCTTGCTACGAACGTCTGTGTATTAGTACAGACGAACGGCGCGGCGCTGTTCGCGCTGAACTTTCTTGGCGTGACGCTTAACAGCGGCTGCTGCTTTACGCTTACGCTCAGAAGTTGGCTTCTCATAAAATTCGCGGCTACGAACTTCAGCCAGAACACCGGCTTTTTCGCAGGAGCGCTTGAAACGACGCAGAGCTACGTCGAAGGGTTCGTTCTCTTTTACTTTGACGGCTGGCATCCAGAGCTACCTTCTTTCATTACCGGGAATCAACGTTCTCGTCGCAAAAAATTCGCGGCTGAGGTCGTCGGTTTTTAAGGGTTGCGGATGTTAACCCCTCATTGCCCGGAATGCAAAGCCTCTGATCGAAAACCGCTAGTCGGGAGGGGACGTGGCGACTATTATGCGCGCCTTCGAATTCAGCCTCTACAAGGCGCAAACCCATGTTAGTACTGGGCTTAGAAACCTCCTGCGACGAGACCGGCGTCGCGCTTTACGACAGTGAACGCGGGCTTTTGGCCGATGCGCTGTTCAGTCAGATCGATCTGCATCGGGCCTATGGCGGGGTGGTGCCGGAGCTCGCTAGCCGTGATCACGTCAAACGCATGCTGCCATTGATTCGACAGGTGCTGGACGAGGCCGACTGCGTCGCCACCGAGATCGATGCCATCGCTTATACCGCCGGCCCTGGATTGGTCGGGGCCCTGCTGGTTGGGGCTTCCTGCGCCCAGGCGCTGGCGTTTGCCTGGGGTATTCCAGCCCTTGGCGTGCACCATATGGAAGGCCATTTACTGGCGCCGATGCTGGAAGAAAACCCTCCTGGGTTCCCGTTCGTCGCTTTGTTGGTTTCCGGTGGCCATACGCAGCTGGTTCAGGTCGATGCAATCGGCCAGTACACGCTTCTGGGGGAGACCCTGGACGATGCCGCCGGTGAAGCTTTCGACAAGACCGCCAAGATGATGGGCCTCAATTATCCCGGTGGTCCGGAAATCGCGCGCCTGGCGGAAAAAGGCGTGGCGGGGCGCTATACCTTCCCGCGTCCGATGTGTGATCGCCCAGGCCTGATGTTCAGCTTCAGTGGCTTGAAAACCTTCGCCTTGAACACCTGGCAGCAAAGCGTCAGCGCCGGGGACGACAGCGAGCAAGCCCGTTGCGACATCTCTCTGGCGTTCCAGCAGGCGGTGGTGGAGACTTTGACCATCAAGTGCAAGCGTGCCCTGAAGCAGGCCGGCATGAAGCGCCTGGTCATCGCTGGAGGCGTCAGCGCGAACAAGGCATTGCGTTTGTCACTGGAAAAAATGCTCGGCGACCTCAAGGGCGATGTGTTTTACGCGCGCCCTGAGTTCTGCACCGATAACGGCGCGATGATTGCCTTCGCCGGTTGCCAGCGCTTGCAGGCGGGCCAGCATGAGAGCCTGGCCATCAGCGTGCAGGCGCGTTGGCCGATGGAGCAACTGCCGCCGTTGTGATCGACGAACATGAGTCGGGTTCACCGGGCGTATTTAAAAATGTCGTTCGCGCCCGGCAAACAGGTCGCGTAAATTGCCGCGATGGCGCCATACAATCAGCAGGGTGAGTACGCTCATCGGCAGCAGGGCAGCCGGCTCCTGCCAGGCCAGCAATGGCAGGGTCAGGGGGGTGGCGATCAATGCGGCGAGGGAGCTGGTGCGGGTCAGGTAGAACGTCAGCAGCCAGGCGGCAATGGCCAGCAGCGCCGCTGGAGGGTAGATCCCCAGTAGCATGCCGGCGGCCGTCGCGACGCCCTTGCCACCGCGAAAGCGAAAGTACAGCGGGAACAGATGGCCGAGCACGGCACACACGCCGATCCAGGCTTGTTGTTGCAGGGAGAGGCCGGCGAGGTCGGCGATCAGCACGGGCAACAGGCCTTTGCATACGTCGCCGAACAACGTCAGTACGGCGAGCTTTTTGCCGGCCAGGCGCAACATATTGGTGGCGCCGGCATTGCCCGAGCCACTCATTCGCGGGTCGGGATTTCCCGTCAGGCGGCTGAGCAAGATGGCAAAGGACAGCGAGCCGAGCAGGTAGGCGAGGGTCGCCAGTAACCAAGACATGCTAACTATTCCGGGCGAGGACGCCTTGATTCTAACGGGGCATTGCGCCCTTGTCGTGCTGTGGAGAAGAGTGCTTGGACAGAGTGTTTATCGAAGGCCTGGAAGTCGACACCGTGATCGGGGCCTACGACTGGGAGCGAGGTATCCGTCAATGCCTGCGCCTGGACCTGAGTTTCGCCTGGGACAATCGCCCGGCCGCAGCCGGTGATGACCTGACCCTGGCCCTCGACTACGCCAGTGTTTCCACGCGCATCCAGGCCTTTGCCGCGCAGGCGCAATTCCAGCTGGTGGAAACGTTTGCCGAGCGCCTGGCGCAGGTCTTGATGGAAGAATTCCAGATCCCCTGGCTGCACCTCAAGTTGACCAAGCCCGGTGCTGTCCCGGCCGCCAAGGGCGTGGGCGTGGAGATCGAGCGCGGATGTCGCTAACTCAGGTTTACCTTGGTCTTGGCAGCAATATCGAGCGCGAGGCCCGTTTGCAGGCGGGTCTTGACGCGTTGGATGGCTTTTTGACCGATATGCGCTGTTCTGCCGTATTCGAAAGTCAGCCGGTGGGGATCAAGAGCGGGCCGTTCTTCAACCTGGTGGTATCGGCGTACACCGATTTGCCGTTGATGGAACTGGATCGCCGGCTGAAGTCCATCGAGGCCGACAATGGCCGCTATGCGCCGGATCGCAAGGGTTTGCCCCTGGATATTGATGTGCTGCTGTATGGCGACCTGAGCGGTAATTTTGATGGTTTGGTGTTGCCGCGGGCAGAAATCCTGAAAAACGCCTTTGTGTTGTGGCCGCTGTCGTTGATGGCGCCGGAACGTGTGCACCCTGAAGTCGGCAAGACATTTGCCGCGCTGTGGCGGGATGCACAAATCGACCAGGTACTGGCACCGGTTGCCTTCGAATGGCGTGGCCGACCACTCACCCCAGACCTGTAGAAACCGGCTCGCCAGCGCCTACAGTGAGTGTTGGTCCTTGTAGGCTTTCAGGGCCTTGAGCCGTTCACGCTTGAGCGCCTCGCCCAGCTCCGGGCCCTTGAAACCCTTCTCCAGCAGCGGCGCCACTGCCACGGCCCGCGCCACCTGCGCGGCAGCACGCAAATACTCTGCCTGTGGATAACTTCGCTGCTCAAGGCCCTTGCGACCTCGTGCATCCATTTCGCAGGCGACGACAAATTCTTCAAAGCGCTGTGGCCGACGGAATACGTCAAAGCTCTGCAGCAACTCCAGCAGGGTCGAGGCCTTCAGCTCCAGTGCCCGATGACCATGGGTGTGATACTCGCCGACCAGTAGCGCCAATTCCTGGCAATCCTTGGGCACTTTGAAGCGCTCATTGACGGCTTTGATCAGCTTCAGGCCCCGTTGCTCGTGGGCAATATGCCGGGGCAACTTATCCACAGGTGTCAGGCCCTTGCCCAGGTCATGCAGCAGGCAGGCCCAGCGCACGGTCAAGGGTTGGGCATGGAGGGCCGCCTGTTGCAGCACGCTCAGGGTGTGGATGCCGGTATCTATCTCGGGGTGATGAGCTTCGGGTTGGGGCACACCGAACAGGGCATCCACTTCCGGTAGCAGGGTTTTCAGGGCATGGCAGTCGCGCAGCACCTGGATAAACACCTGTGGCTGATCTTCCATCAGGGCCCGGGAAATTTCCTTCCAGCTGCGTTCCGGCGTCAGGGCTTCCAGTTCGCCGGAGTCGCTGAGCTGACGCATCAATTCCAGGGTTTCGGGGGCGATAGTGAAACCGAGACCGGCATAACGTGCGGCAAACCGCGCGACCCGCAGTACGCGCAGGGGATCTTCGGCGAACGCCGGGGAGACGTGACGCAATACCCTGGCCTGCAGGTCGCGCTGGCCGTTGTACGGATCGGTCAGGTTGCCGTCGTCGTCTTCGGCGATCGCGTTGATAGTCAGATCGCGGCGGATTAGGTCTTGTTCGAGGGTGACTTCGGGGCTGGCATGAAACACAAAGCCGCCATAACCCCGACCGCTTTTGCGTTCGGTGCGGGCGAGGGCGTACTCATCGTTGTTTTTTGGGTCCAGGAACACCGGAAAGTCAGAGCCCACTGGGCGATAGCCCAGGGCGAGCATTTCTTCAGTGGTGGCGCCTACTACGACCCGATCGATATCGGTAACGGGGATGCCGAGCAAGCGATCACGTACCGCTCCACCGACTTTGTAGATTTGCATGAAAAAGCCTCCATTAGCCCTACAGGATAACGCCTGCGGCCGGCCAATGGAGGCATTGCTGCGTCAAAGGTGAACCACGGCCAGGTCCAGGCGGCCGTAATCGTTGTCGTTATGTTCGTTGCGCGGCGGCACGTGATGGGTCTTCATGACCTGATCGCCTTGCAGGGTCTCCAGGTGGATATCGAAGCCCCATAGCCGGTGCAGATGCTTGAGCACTTCGTCCGTGGATTCTCCCAGGGGTTTGCGGTCGTGTTGCTGGTGGCGCAGGGTCAGGGAGCGATCACCGCGCATATCGATGCTGTAGATCTGCACGTTGGGCTCGCGGTTGCCCAGGTTGTATTGGGCCGCTAGGGTCTCGCGGATGGTGCGGTAGCCGGCTTCATCGTGGATGGCAGGTACCAGCAGGTCGTCCTTGAGGTCGTCGTCCAGAATGCTGAACAGCTTGAGGTCACGAATCACCTGGGGTGACAGGTACTGCAGGATGAAGCTCTCGTCCTTGAAGCTGCTCATGGCGAACTTGATGGTCGATAGCCAGTCACTGCCGGCGATCTCCGGGAACCAGCGGCGATCTTCCTCAGTGGGGTGTTCGCACATGCGCCGGATATCCCGGTACATGGCGAAGCCCAGGGCATAGGGGTTGATGCCGCTGTAGTAGGGGCTGTCGAAGCCTGGCTGGAAGACCACGCTGGTATGTGAGGTGAGGAACTCCATCATGAAGCCGTCGGTCACCAGGCCTTCGTCGTAAAGGTCGTTCATCAGGGTGTAGTGCCAGAACGTTGCCCAGCCTTCGTTCATCACCTGGGTCTGGCGCTGTGGATAAAAGTACTGGGCGATCTTGCGCACGATCCGCACGATCTCCCGTTGCCATGGCTCCAGCAGCGGGGCGTGTTTTTCCAGGAAGTACAGGATGTTTTCCTGGGGCTCGACGGGGAAGCGCGCATTGTCCTTGTCGCTATTCTTGTCGGCGCGTTTGGGGATGGTGCGCCACAGGTCGTTGATCTGCTTTTGCAGATGCTCTTCCCGGTCCTTCTGCCGTAACCGTTCCTCCTCGGCGGAAATCGGATAGGGGCGCTTGTAGCGGTCTACCCCGTAGTTCATCAAGGCATGGCAGGAGTCGAGCAGGTCTTCCACCGCATCGATCCCGTGGCGCTCCTCGCACTGCATGATGTACTGCTTGGCGAACACCAGGTAATCGATGATCGAACTGGCGTCGGTCCAGGTGCGGAACAGATAGTTGCCCTTGAAAAAGCTGTTGTGGCCATAGCACGCGTGGGCCACCACCAGGGCCTGCATACAGATGGTGTTTTCTTCCATCAGGTAGGCAATGCACGGGTCGGAGTTGATCACTATTTCATAGGCCAGCCCCATCTGGCCACGGGTGTAGGACTTCTCCGTGCTGAGGAAGTGCTTGCCGTAGGACCAATGGTGGTAGCCCAGGGGCATGCCCACCGAGGCATACGCATCCATCATTTGCTCGGCGGTGATCACTTCGATCTGGTTGGGATAGGTATCCAGGGCATATCCGGCCGCAATACGGCTGATTTCCCGGTCATAGGCCTGGATCAGTTCGAAGGTCCATTCGGACCCCGTGGAAATGGGTTGGCGCTTATGCTCTTTGGCGGTCATGTCACTAACCTGCGCTGGAAGAGTTCACGGAAGACCGGATAGATATCGCCGGCCGAGACCAGTTGTTGCTGGGCGAAGGTGTCGGCGAAGGCTTCACCGATGCGCTCGTATTCAAACCACAGGGCCTGGTGCTCGCGGGGGGTAATCTCCACATAAGTGTAGTACTGCACGAACGGCATGATCTGGTTGATCAGGATGTCGCGGCAGATGGGCGAGTCGTCGTTCCAGTTGTCGCCATCGGAAGCCTGAGCCGCGTAGATGTTCCATTCGTTGGCCGGATAACGCTCGGCCATGATTTCCTGCATCAGTTTCAGCGCACTGGACACGATGGTGCCGCCGGTCTCCCGTGAATAGAAAAACTCTTCTTCGTCGACCTCGCGGGCACTGGTGTGATGGCGGATAAACACCACGTCGATCTTGTCGTAGTTACGCTTGAGAAACAGGTACAGCAGGATAAAGAAGCGCTTGGCGATGTCCTTGGTCGCCTGGGTCATGGAGCCGGAAACGTCCATCAGGCAGAACATCACTGCCTTGGAGCTGGGGTTGGGTTGCTTGACCAGCAGGTTGTATTTCAAGTCGAAGGTGTCGAGAAACGGTACGCGGTGAATACGCGCACTGAGTTTCTCGATTTCTGCTTCGATTTCCTGGATATCGCCGAAATTGTCTGGCTCTTCGCGCTTCAATCGCGCCAGTTCTTCCTTGGCCTCTTTGAGTTTGGCGCGGCTGCTACCAGATAGGGCGATACGCCGGGCATGGGCTGAACGCAGGGTACGGATGATATTGATGCGCGAGGGGTTGCCCTCGTTGCTGATGCCGGCGCGTACGGTCTTGAAGGTGTCGGTGCCGGTCAGGTTGCGTTTGACCAGGTTGGGCAGCTCCAGGTCCTCGAACATGAATTCGAGGAACTCCTCCTGGGTAATCTGGAATACGAACTCGTCCATGCCTTCGCCGGAGTTGCCGGCCTTGCCTGGGCCTTTGCCGCCGCCACCGCCTTGAGGACGCTGGATGTGTTCGCCGGAGGTGAATTCCTTGTTTCCCGGATGAACCACGGTCTGTTTACCGCCGCGGCCGTGATGTAGCACCGGCTCATCGATATCCCGTCCGGGAATGCTGATCTGCTCGCCGTGCTCCATATCGGTAATGGAGCGGCGACTCACCGCCTCTTCGACGGCCTTTTTGATGTGGTCACGGTAACGCCGCAGGAAACGCTGGCGGTTTACCGTGCTCTTGTTCTTGCCATTGAGGCGTCGGTCAATCACATAGCTCATAGGGAGCCCTCCGGGCAGCTTCACGTTACAAGCTTCAAGCCGCGAGCTGGAAGCTTAGAGACAAGCGGTCAGCTGCCAGGCCATAGGCCCGGCAGCGCACGCCTGTCGCTGCCTTACTGCGATTTGCGAACCCGCAGGTACCACTCGGAGAGCAGCCGTACCTGTTTGTCGGTGTAGCCGCGCTCGACCATTCGTGTGACGAAGTCGTTGTGTTTTTGCTGATCCTCCTTGCTGGCCTTGGCGTTGAAGCTGATGACCGGCAGCAGATCCTCGGTGTTGGAGAACATTTTCTTCTCGATGACCACCCGCAGCTTCTCGTAGCTGAGCCAGGTAGGGTTCTTGCCATTGTTGTTGGCCCGGGCGCGCAACACGAAGTTGACGATTTCGTTGCGGAAATCCTTCGGATTGCTGATGCCGGCCGGTTTCTCGATCTTCTCCAGTTCTTCGTTGAGGGCTACGCGATTGAGGATCTCGCCGGTTTCCGGGTCGCGGTATTCCTGGTCCTGGATCCAGAAGTCTGCGTACAGCACATAGCGGTCGAAGATGTTCTGGCCGTATTCGCTGTAGGACTCCAGGTAGGCGGTCTGGATTTCCTTGCCGATGAACTCGATATAGCGCGGCGCCAGGTACTCCTTGAGGAAGCGCAGGTAGCGCTCGCGGGTTTCAGCCTGGAACTGCTCTTGTTCGATCTGTTGCTCCAGGACATAGAGCAGGTGCACCGGGTTGGCGGCGATCTCGTGGGGGTCGAAGTTGAAGACCTTGGACAGGATCTTGAAGGCGAAGCGCGTCGACAGCCCGTTCATGCCCTCATCGACGCCTGCCGTGTCGCGGTATTCCTGGATCGATTTGGCCTTGGGATCGGTGTCCTTGAGGTTTTCCCCGTCGTAGACGCGCATTTTCGAATAGATATTCGAGTTTTCCGGCTCCTTGAGGCGCGACAGCACGGTGAACTGGGCGAGCATCTTCAGGGTGTCGGGTGCGCAATGGGCCTTGGCCAGGGAGCTGTTGAACAGCAGCTTGTCGTAGATCTTGATTTCATCGCTGACCCGCAGGCAGTACGGCACCTTGACGATATAGATCCGGTCGATGAAGGCTTCGTTGTTCTTGTTGTTGCGGAAGGTGTGCCATTCCGATTCGTTGGAGTGGGCCAGCAGGATGCCGGTAAACGGAATCGCGCCCAGGCCTTCTGTACTGTTGTAGTTGCCTTCCTGGGTCGCGGTAAGCAGTGGGTGCAGCACCTTGATCGGCGCCTTGAACATCTCCACGAACTCCATCAGGCCCTGGTTGGCCCGGCACAGTGCGCCCGAGTAGCTATAGGCGTCCGCGTCGTTCTGCGGGAACTCCTCCAGCTTGCGAATATCGACCTTGCCCACCAGCGCCGAAATATCCTGGTTGTTCTCATCCCCCGGTTCGGTCTTGGCGACGCCGATCTGGTTGAGAATAGATGGATAGAGCTTCACCACCCGGAACTGGCTGATATCACCGCCGAACTCGGCCAGGCGCTTGGTGGCCCAGGGCGACATGATGGTGTTGAGATAGCGCCGTGGAATGCCGAAGTCTTCTTCGAGGATCGCGCCATCTTCCGTAGCGTTGAACAGGCCCAGGGGCGACTCGAATACCGGGGAACCCTTGATCGCGTAGAAAGGCACCTTTTCGATCAGTTGCTTGAGTTTTTCGGCCAGGGAGGATTTACCGCCGCCCACAGGGCCGAGCAGGTAGAGGATCTGTTTCTTCTCTTCCAGGCCCTGGGCGGCATGGCGGAAGTAGGAGACGATCTGGTCGATGCATTCTTCCATGCCATGGAAGTCTTCAAAGGCCGGGTAGCGGCGGATGACCTTGTTGGAGAATATTCGCGATAGTCGCGAATTATTGGAGGTGTCTACCAGCTCCGGCTCACCAATCGCCAGTAGCAGGCGCTCGGCGGCAGACGCGTAGGTACTGCGGTCCTTTTTGCACAGCTCGAGATACTCTTGCAGCGTGAGCTCTTCCTGCTGTGTGGACTCGAAGCGTTGTTGGAAGTGGCTAAAAATACTCATGACGTCGTCACCTCGCTCGATACGTGGAGCCGACGCCGGATCAATCAGTCGATGCTGGCAGCCAGTGGCGCTTGCCGTGGCCATTTCCCCCCAGAACACCCTGAAACGCTACCGATGACCCGCACGCCGGTGTACCGGCTCTCCCCTGTTTTGGATGGCCTGCGCTTAATGATAGTTGGGAATCCGGGAGGTCAAGGCGAGATGCCTAATTAGTTTGGGCGCACCGTTCGTCAGAAACGGCGCGAGCCCAAGCGTCACGCGGGGTAGCGGGGTTTAAAAAAATTATTGCGAATCGCCTGTGGCAATTTCCGCAGGATACGTCGTACGCCACAGCTCAAAGCCGCCGTCCAGGCTATAGACATCGGAGAAGCCCTGGCTGACCAAGTAGGCCGCCGCGCTCTGGCTGGAGTTGCCGTGATAGCAGGCCACGATCACGGGTGCGTCGAGGTCGGCGGCGCGGATGAAGTCGGCGATATTGTGATTGTCCAGATGCCGTGCGCCCTTGATGTGGTTCAGGGCGTAGGTCTGGGGATCCCGGATATCCACCACCACGGCGCCTTGCTCGCGCAGGGCCTGGGCTTGTTCGGGAGGGATACGTTTGAATTCGCTCATGGCGGGCTCCTTGGGCGTGCGGCAAGCGGCGTCTAGCGCTTGGCGGCAGCGGGCAGTGTTACGGGAAGGGGAGATTCACACTGGCAGCTCAGGCGCTCGCCGGTGTCGATGTTCATCAGGGTCATGGCCCCGCCCCACACGCAACCGGTGTCGAGGGCGAATACGCCGGGTTCGTCGCAGTGACCTTCGAGGGCGGCCCAGTGCCCGAAGATGATCTTCGTGTCGCGGGTCTTGCGCTCCTTGTGGGCGAACCAGGGTTTGTAGCCGGGCAAGGCGGTGTCGGCGCCTTCCTTGCTCTTGAGGTCGAGTTTGCCTTCGGCGGTGCAGAAGCGCATACGCGTGAAGTAGTTGGTAATGACCCGCAGGCGCGCGACGCCGGTCAGATCGTTATCCCACTTCACTGGCTCATTGCCGTACATGCCGTCCAGATAAGTGGCGAACAGAGTGTCATCGGCCAGGACGGTTTCGACCTCGGCGGCACACTTGAGGGCCTTTTTCAGGGTCCACTGCGGCGCAATGCCAGCATGAACCAAGGCGGTATTGCGCCCCTCGTCGTAGTGCAAGAGCGGTTGTCGGCGCAGCCAGTCGAGCAATTCGGCGCGATCCGGGGCTTCGAGGATCTCCCGCAGGGTGTCGCCCTTTTTCAGACGCTCGATGTTATTGCCGGCTGCCAGCAGATGCAGGTCGTGGTTGCCCAGCACGCAGACCAGGGAATCGCGCAGGCCATAAAGAAAGCGCAGGGTCTCCAGGGATTGCGGGCCGCGGTTGACCAGGTCACCCACCAGCCACAGGCGATCCTTGGCCGGGTCGAAGGCTACGCGATCAAGCAGGCATTTGAGCGGCTCCAGGCAGCCTTGCAGGTCGCCGACAGCATAGGTTGCCATCAGTGCAGGGCTCCGGGCACCGCCAGGCGGAAGGGAGCAATGATGGCGTCGAAGTGTTTGCCGTCTTCGGCAAGCATTTGGTAGCTGCCTTGCATCGTGCCGACCTTGGAGGTCATCACGGTGCCGCTGCTGTAGGTATGGCTGGCGCCGCTGTCGATCAGGGGCTGTTGGCCGATGACGCCGGCACCGCGCACTTCCTCGACATGGCCGTCACCGTCGGTGATCACCCAGTGACGCGACAGCAGCTTGGCGGGCACTTGGCCGTTGTTCTTCACCGTGACGGTGTACGCAAAGGCAAAGCGGTTCTGTTCGGGTTGGGATTGTTCCGCCAGGAAGCGGGTGACGACGCTGACGTCGATCTGATAGCGAGGATCGGACATGCAAGAGGCCTTAAGAGCAAAAGCGGAGGACAGCAGATGCGGATCAGTCTAGGCCATGAGGTGGGCACTAGGCCAGACATGCTGTATGACCTGATGTCCACCCTTGTAGGAACCGGCTTGCCGGCGATGGGTCAGTCGGCAGCGGGTGCAGGCTGAATCGCTAGCTGGTCCGCCAGGCGTACAAACGCGGCGAGGTCCAACTGCTCCGGGCGCAGGCTGCCGTCGACACCGGCGGCTTCGATCTCGGCGTTGCTCAGCAATGCCTTGAGTGTATTGCGCAGGGTCTTGCGACGCTGGTTGAAGGCTTCGCGTACCACTCGTTCCAGCAGGCGATGATCCTTGGCCGGGTGCGGAAGAACCGCGTGTGGCACCAGGCGCACAATGGCCGAGTCGACTTTTGGCGGCGGGTTGAACGCGCCCGGACCCACATTGAACAGGTGCTCGACCCGGCAGTGGTACTGGACCATGATCGACAGGCGACCCCAATCGCCGCCGCCAGGGCCGGCCGCCAGGCGCTCGACCACTTCCTTCTGCAACATGAAATGCATGTCGCGGATGATCCCTGCGTTGTTCAGCAGGTGAAAGATCAGCGGCGTGGAGATGTTGTAAGGCAGGTTGCCAACCACACGCAGGCTGTTGGGCGCGGCATTGAGACTGGTGAAGTCGAACTTCAGCGCATCGCCCTGGTGCAGGTTGAAGTTGGGCATGCCGGCGAATTGCTGGTTGAGGATAGGGATCAGGTCCTTGTCCAACTCAACCACATCCAGTTGGCCACCGCTATTGAGCAGGCCCTGGGTCAGCGCGCCCTGGCCCGGGCCGATTTCCAGCAGGCGGTCTTCGGGCTTGGCATGGATGGAGCGCAGGATGCGGTCGATAACGCCGGCATCGTGCAGGAAGTTTTGCCCGAAGCGCTTGCGCGCCCGGTGTTGGTAATGCTCGGTCATATACGGGTCTCGGCCATCTGATAGGCGGTTTCCAGGGCCACGTGCAGGCTGCCGGTATCGATCTTGCCGCTGCCCGCCAGGTCCAGGGCGGTGCCATGGTCGACGGAGGTGCGGATGATCGGCAGGCCCAGGGTCACGTTGACTGCGGCGCCGAAACCTTTGTATTTCAGCACGGGCAGCCCCTGGTCATGGTACATCGCCAGCACTGCATCGCAGTGCTCCAGATATTTGGGGGTAAACAGAGTGTCGGCGGGCAATGGGCCACGCAGGTCCATGCCTTCTTGGCGCAGACGCTCTAGTGTGGGTTCGATGATGTCGATTTCTTCATGGCCCAGGTGGCCGCCTTCACCCGCGTGGGGGTTGAGGCCGCACACGAGGATTCGCGGCTGGGCGATGCCGAATTTCTGTTGCAGGTCAGCGTGCAGGATGCGCGTGACGCGTTCCAGGCGCTCTGGCGTGATGGCATCGGCAATCTGGCGCAAGGGCAGGTGAGTGGTCACCAGTGCCACGCGCAGGCCACGGGTTGCCAGCATCATCACCACCTGTTCGGTGTGGGTCAGCTCGGCAAGGAACTCGGTATGGCCGGAAAAGGCGATACCGGCTTCGTTGATCACGCCTTTATGCACCGGCGCCGTGATCATCCCGGCGAAGTCACCGTCGATGCAGCCTTGTCCGGC
The DNA here is from genome assembly GCF_050916005.1 of Pseudomonas sp. WMBT8. Classification (NCBI taxonomy): domain Bacteria; kingdom Pseudomonadati; phylum Pseudomonadota; class Gammaproteobacteria; order Pseudomonadales; family Pseudomonadaceae; genus Pseudomonas; species Pseudomonas sp. WMBT8. Next base: position 5,516,125 of record NZ_CP188096.1, on the reverse strand, counting down.
GCGGGTCAGGGTCTCCAGGACGAAGGCGGCGTTGGCCTTGTCCAGCTGCCCGGCGACTACCTTGGCCTGCAGCGGGGTGTCCCACACGTACAGGCTGCCCGCGTGTGCCGGTTGGTCGGGCCAGTTGCCCGGCGAAACGGGCAACAAGTCGACAGCCACGCCCAGTTGCGTGGCCCGCTCAAGGAGCAGGTCACGGCTGGTAATGGCAATCAGGGGATGAGGCTGGGCTTGCGCGGCGAGCAGCAGGCACAGGTCTGGACCTATGCCGGCCGGCTCGCCGGGTGTCAACGCGAAACGCTGGGGTTTCACTGGGCTGCCTGGTCGGTGCCTGTTGTGTCGGCGCCAGGGAGCTTGTTTTCCACGTAGGCTTCGTCACGGATCTGACGCAGCCAGGTTTGCAGCTCTTCGTCGTATTTGCGGTTACGCAGTACGGTCAGTGCTTGCTGCTCACGGGCCTGGGTGGTGTTGTCGGTGGCGCGGCGGCCAAGGACTTCCAGGACGTGCCAGCCATATTGGGTCTTGAACGGCTTGGACAGCACGCCTTGCGGCGTATCGTTCATGACTTGCTGGAACTCGGGCACCAGGGCTCGTGGGTCGATCCAGCTCAGGTCGCCGCCGTTGAGGGCAGAACCCGGGTCTTCCGAGAAGCTTTTGGCCAGGGTGGCGAAGTCTTCACCGCCTTCGATGCGCTCATAGATCTTTTGCGCCAGCTCCTTGGTTTGAGCCTCGGTGCGGATTTCACTTGGCTTGACCAGGATGTGACGGACATGCACTTCGTCCTTCAACGAAGCCTCACCGCCGCGACGCTCCAGCAACTTCAGAATGATGAAGCCGCCAGGGGTGCGCGCAGGTTGGGTGATGCCGTCCACTTCCATGGCGCTCAACTCGCGGTCAAACGGTGGTGGCAGTTGAGCGGCTTTACGCCAGCCCATATCACCGCCTTCGAGGGCGTTGTCGCTGCCGGACTGGGCAATGGCCATCTGCGCAAAGTCAGCACCGGCCTTGAGACGGTCATAGATCGCCTGGGTCTTGGCCGCTGCGGCGTTGAGCTGCTCGGCGTTGGCGCTGTCTGGCGTCGGGATCAGGATATTGGCCAGGTGCAGTTCTTCGGAGAGCTGCATCTTGCCCAGGTCCGAGGCCAGGAAGTTCTTCACTTCCTGCTCTGATACCTGCACGCGTTCGGCCACACGGCGCTGGCGCACACGGCTGATGATCATTTCGCGGCGGATCTGGTCACGGGCGTCCTCATAGGACAAACCGTCATGGGCCAGGGCCGCGCGGAACTGATCAATGCTCATGTTGTTACGTTGAGCGATGGTGCCGACGGCCTGGTTCAGCTCTTCGTCGGTGATACGGATGCCGGAACGGTCGCCAATCTGCAATTGCAGGTTTTCGACGATCAGGCGTTCCAGCACCTGCTGGTCCAGGACGCTGGTCGGTGGCACGCCACCGCCACGCTTGGCGATGGTTTGCTGAACTTCCTTGACCCGTTGGTCGAGTTGGCTCTGCATGATCACGTCGTTATCGACGATGGCCACTACCTTGTCCAACGGTTGCACTGCAGCGTGTGCCGCTGCAGTACCCAGGAACAGCGCGCCCAGCATCAGCGGGCGCAGACAATCAGAAAGCTTGATCTTCACGTTCACGATAACCTTGGATGCCTTTGTCGAGGAAGCTCTCTACCTTGGCGCCAGTCAGGCCGCCGAGTCCTTTGAGGACGATTTGGAGGAAGAGCCCGTGGTCGCCTTTTTCGTTCTGCGGGGCGATCTGGGTGTATTCGTCGTTGGAAACCCAATAACGGTTGATCACGCGCAGTTTCCAGCAGCAGTTGTCGTACTCGAAACCACCAAAGGCTTCCAGGGTACGGTTGCGTGCGTAGTCATACTGCCAGCGGGTGATCAGGTTCCACTGCGGAACGATCGGCCACATCATCGAGAAGTCGTGTTGCTGGATTTTGTAGTAATCCTTCTCGAAACCTGGCTGCCCTTCGGTGCCGTAATCGCCGCCAAACTGCCATTTGCCGGTCAGCTGGTTGTAGACGACCTGGTCGTTGCGATAGCGGTAGCCAACGTTGATAACCTTGTTCGGGTTGTCTTCTGGCTGATAGTGGAACATCGCGCTGCCGGAACGGGCGGCGTGCTCCTCGGTGTCCCAGTTGTAGTCGGCAGTGGCGCGCCAGTCGCGGTTGAAGCGGAACTCGTAGTCCAGGGCAATTGGCGAGACGTCCGACTGCGAGTCGGCACGGTCGGCGGCTACGATGCCAGGCAGTTGAACCTCGCGGTCCTTGAAGTACAGCGCCTGGCCGATGGCCACACGCTGGCGCTCAAAGCCGTTTTCTTCGATCCAGCGGCTGGTCACGCCCAGGGACAGCTTGTTTTCGTCGCCGATCCGGTCAGTGCCCGAGAAACGGTTGTCGCGGAACAGCGAGTTGTAGTTGAACGTGGTTTCGCTGCTATCGAATACCGGGATATCGGACTGGTCTTTCTCTGGAACATAGAGATAGAACAGGCGCGGTTCCAGGGTTTGAGTGTAATCCTTGCCGAACCACTGGGTGCTGCGGTCGAAAAATAGCCCGCTATCGACACTGGCGATTGGAATGGAGCGATCTTGCGAGCTCTTGAATTTCTGGCCCGCGTCAATCATTTGCTGTTTGCCGGCGCCGTCGAGATCAAGATCGTATTTGGTGTAGGCGTACTTGAGCTTTGGCGTGATGAAACCGTAACTCGAGGTCATCGGCAACGATACGCTTGGTGCTGCGTTCAAGCGCGTGCCGTTTGCACGGGTCAGGCCTCTCACGTAGGTGTCCAGACGGGGTTCGCCGTTGGGGAGCGGGCCTCCATCTTTATTGAAGATATTGCCAGTCCTCAAATCCCGATCAAACCGGACAGCCTCGGCGTCATAAGCAAAGTACAGCCCACCAGGACGGTAAGGCAGTGCACCATTGATGGTTAACTGCGGCAACCGGTTGTACGGAGTGATCTGGGAGATCGTCGCCAGCTCGTAGGCTTGCAAATTCAACTGAGCGGTATAGGTATCGCCGCGATAGCTGGCAGCACCTTGCTGGTTGACGAACTCACGAGACTCAACGCCAATCTGATTGGACTTCAGATCCTGGAAGTAGAACGGATCGCTGATCTTGGTGTAGTCGATCTGAGTCAACAGCCGCGAATCCAACCCACCCTTATGCTGCCAATTGAGCATATAGCGGGTTTTGTTGTAGTCGCTCTGTTTCTTCCGCTCGTCGCTGTCATCGTTCAGGTACGCGCCGCCGAACTGACCTTCGCTGGACTTGGTGAGGTAGCGGAATTCGCCTTCCATCAACATGCCGCGCTTGGTCATGTATTGCGGGTACAGCGTGGCATCGTAGTTCGGCGCCAGGTTGAAGTAGTACGGTGTCACCAGCGTAAAGCCACTTTCCCCACCCGAGCTGAAGCTCGGCGGCAGGAAGCCGGACTGACGACGATCGTCAATCGGGAAGTAGATGTACGGGGTGTACAGGATCGGGATGTTCTTGACCCGCAACGTCGCGTTGGTCGCCGTACCGAAGCCGGTGGCCGGGTTCAACGTGATGTTGTTGCCGCGCAGTTGCCAGGCGTTGCTGTCCGGCTCGCAGGTGGTGTAGGTACCATCCTTGAGGCGGATGATCGCGTTTTCGGCACGCTTGGCGTACAGCGCGTTACCGCGGATGCGCGATTTGTGCATCACGTATTCGGCGTTGTCGATCTGGGCCGCACCCGTGTCCAACTGGACCTGGGCGTGGTCGCCAACGATCAGCGCGCCATTGTCGCGCAAACGCACCTTGCCGTTCAGCTCGCCACGGTTCTCGGCCTGGTACAGGCTGGCCTCGTCGGCCTCGACCTGCATGCTGCCCTGGCGCATGACCACGTCACCGGCCAGGGTCGCGACTTGGGTTTCCTGCTCGTAACGAGAGGCCTTGGCACCGATGAAGGTCGGCGCGTCGCTCTTGTCCGTCTTGTCGTTCATGCCAGGACGGATCGGCTCGATGTACGCACCGGCGCAATAAGGACCGGTTTCGGCCAGTTGCGCGGCGGTGAGTTTCTCGCGAGGGACCCAGTCCAGGTGGCTGTAGTCGGCGCTACGCGAGCGCAGGCCACGGCCCTTGGATTCGGTGACCAGCTTGGTCTGCGGCACGGCTTCGGCACCGCCAGCTTCGCCTTGCGGCGTGCCGTTGGCCGAGCTGACGGCACTGCCGTCATGCACCGGACGCGGTGGCAAAGGGGCTGCGCTGGCTTTTGGCGCGCAATCCCAGGCACCCGAAGCAGAGACTGAGCAGTCATACTGTTCCGCGGCGACCACGAATGAGGTGGCGAAAGGTTGCATGGCCAGCAGACTGCCGGTTACCAGCAACGGAAATTTTCTACGAAACGCGGGGGATTTCAATGCCATCTTATTAGTCCGGGCTTCCTGCGTGCCATCTGCCCGCGGTGTGGGCCGCACGCCTCTCGATGGTCTGAAAAAGATGCGTGATAATAAAGCATGACCCGCTTGACGGCTAGCGCCGTCGGAGACCCTTGTAATGCCCGACCAAGATCTACGTTTGCAACACCTGAAAGTGTGGCTCGATCAGCAGTTACCCGAGCTTTTCCTTGCCCAGGGATGGGGCCCCGTACCCCCGGCTACATTGACTGCGGCCAGCAGCGACGCGAGTTTCAGACGGTACTTCCGTTGGGAGGGCGCAGGTCGCACATTTGTCGTGATGGACGCTCCGCCCCCCCAGGAAAACTGCAAACCTTTCGTCGATATCGCGCGAATGTTGGCTAAATCAGGAATAAATGTTCCACAAATTTTTGCTGAGGATCTGTCCCAAGGCTTTCTTTTGCTCAATGACCTGGGCAAAAACACCTACCTGGATGTGATTGACGGGGAAAATGCCGACCAATTGTTTGCCGAGGCCATCGACGCGCTGCTGGCGTTCCAGCAATTGCCGATGGACGCCGGCTTGCCCAGCTACGACGTGCCGTTGTTGCGCCGGGAGCTGGAGTTGTTCCCCGAGTGGTACGTGCGCCGGCACCTGGGCATCGAGTTCGATGCGCAGCAGTCGGCCCTATGGCAGCGGGTCAGCCAGTTGTTGATCGACAGCGCCCTGGCCCAGCCCAAGGTCCTGGTGCACCGCGACTATATGCCGCGCAACCTGATGATCAGCGTGCCGAACCCTGGCGTGCTGGACTTCCAGGACGCGGTCTACGGCCCCGTGACCTACGACATCACCTGCCTGTTCAAGGACGCCTTCCTCAGTTGGCCCCAGGCACGGGTGCGCGAATGGCAGCGCGGCTATTGGCAGCGTGCTGGCCAATTGGGCATTTCGGTACAGGCGGATTTTGAAGACTTCCTGCGTGCCAGCGACTTGATGGGGGTGCAGCGGCACCTCAAGGTCATCGGTATCTTCGCGCGTATCTGCCACCGTGATGGCAAGCCGCGCTACCTGGCGGACGTGCCGCGCTTCTTTGGCTATATAGAAGCGGTGCTGGCCGATCGGCCGGAACTGGCCGACCTTGGCGAGTTGCTGTCGAGCCTGCGCCAACCGGCCGAGGCCCACGTATGAAGGCCATGATCCTGGCGGCCGGCAAGGGCGAGCGGATGCGTCCGCTTACCTTGCACACTCCCAAACCACTGGTCCAGGCCGGTGGCAAGCGCCTGATCGAGTACCACCTGGAGGCGCTGGCGAAAGCGGGGTTCACCGAGATCGTCATCAACCATGCCTGGCTGGGCCAGCAAATCGAGCATTACCTGGGGGGCGGCGCGCAGTACGGCGTGCGCATCCAGTATTCACCTGAAGGCGAGCCGCTGGAGACCGGTGGCGGGATTTTTCAGGCCTTGCCCCTGCTGGGAGACGAGCCGTTCCTGGTGGTCAATGGCGATATCTGGACCGACTATGACTTTGCCCGCCTCAAGCAGCCCTTGAGCGGTCTGGCGCACCTGGTGATGGTCGACAACCCGGCCCATCACCCCAGTGGTGGCGATTTCTATATCAAGGACGGTTTGCTTCATGATGCAGCGCCCGATGCCGATAACCTGACCTTCAGTGGCATTTCGCTGCTGCATCCCAAGCTGTTTGCGGGTTGCAGCGCCGGTGCCTTCAAGCTGGCGCCCTTGTTGCGCGCAGCGATGGCTCAAGGCTTGGTCTCGGGGGAACACATGGATGGACGCTGGATTGACGTCGGTACGCTGGAGCGCCTGGCGCAGGTAGAAAACCTGCTGACCGTGGGCCAGTAAGATGCTGTGGCCAGGGACTTTGATCGGCGCCGGGGCGGGGTTTGCCATCGCCAGTATTCCGGGGGCCATGCTGGGTGCGCTATTGGGCCAGGCGCTGGATCGACGCCTGCAATTGCGCAGTTGGGCGCAACTGCGCGAGCGCCTGGGCGGCCGTCCGGCGCTGCGTAACGACGAACTGCTGTTTGTGTTGCTGGGCCGTTTGGCCAAGAGCAACGGGCGAGTGGTCGACGGGCATATCCAGCAGGCGCGGGTGGAGATGCGCGCGCTGGATATGACCGAGCCGGCCCAGCGCCGGGCGATTGCGGCGTTCAATCGGGGCAAGTCAGGGACCGATCGGGTGCGCAGTTACCTGCGTGTGCTCAAGTCCCAGCCCCATGCCGCAGAAGGCGTGCTGCGTGCCTGCTGGCGCATGGTCTGGGCCGACGGCAAGGCCAGCCTCGCCGAGCGCGACCTGATCGACCTCTGGGGCAAGTGGCTGGGGTGGACGCCGCAACAGATCCAGGCCCTGGCCCACGACTACGAGCCGGAGCGCAAGCCCCTGGCCACTCGTGGTGGCACCTACCAGGAAGCCCTGCGGATTCTGGGGGTGACGGCCACGACAGAGCCGGCTGTGATCAAGCGTGCCTACCGACGACTGCTCAGTCGCCATCATCCGGACAAGATCGCCGGCAGCGGCGCCAGCCCCGCGCAGGTACGCGAGGCTACGGAGCGTACGCGCGAGCTGCATAGCGCCTACACGGTGATCCGTGAGCAGCGGGATTTCCGCTGACCTTACAGGAGCCGGCTTGGCGGCGAGGGGAGGTGGGTCAAGTCCCGCTGCCTTGCGGGCTCAACCAGCCGCGAATACGCCGGTACAACTGTTCCTGGGCCGCTGAACTATTGCCGGGGATAGTCTTCAACGACACCTGCTTATAGTTGTCATTTTTCAGTCGTTTGCTCGCCTGGCTGCGTTCCAGCGCCATTTTGCTGGCCTGGGCATTGTCCTGGTAGAAGACATCGGCCGTTGCCAGCTTCAAGGTCGGCGCCAGCTGTTGCAGGTTCGGTTGGCGGCCTATCGGCGTTTGCGCCGCGACCATAATGAATTTCTGCACCTGCGCGGGTTGTTTTTCGCTCAGGTAGCGCGCTGCCCACCAGGCCCCGGAGCCGTGGCCCAGCAGCACTACGCTGCGGGCGTTCTGGGTCTGGGCATAGGCGACGGCGGCATCGATGCGGGCGAAGATACGGGTCGCATCGGTCTTGTCCTGCTCATCCGCGCCGGGGACCACGGCCGGGTCGGTGCCTTCGGCTTCGGCGCTGGCGGCCTGTTCGATCGGCTTGGGCGCGGCGGTGCTGGCATCCTTGCTACTGGTGTCGACGGCCGAGTCGGGGGCCTGGATGATTCGGGGCGCCAGGGTGTCCAGGCTCTGGTCCGGCAATGACAGGCTCAGGCTGCCCCACTCGGCATCTGGCAGCTTCTGGCGCAAAGGCCCGACGGCTTGCGGCCAGTCAGCGGTTTCCCCGGCGCCGGGGACGATAATCACCACGCCTTGCGGCTCGGCGCTGTTGGCCGGCTTCCACAGGGCCAGGAATGACTCGTCGCCAGCCTGCAATTGCTGCTGCTCCTGGGGCGGCAGTTGTCGCTCCAGGGCGCTGGCTTCCTCCTGGCTGCGCTCAAGCAGAGGCTGGCGTTGCGGTGGCTTTTCGGCGGCAGCCGGCGCGGTGTCAGCCGCCTGCACGCAAAAGGTGCTGGTAAACAGGAGCGACAGGCACAATGCTGGCAGTGTCGAACGGTGAAGCAGGGGCATAGTGCAATTCCGGCCAGAAGTGATCCCGGCAGCCTAATGGGTTGGATGTGAGATGTGAATGATGATTTTTCGCTGTCTGCTGGTTATCGGCTATCTGTGCTTTCCCTTGATGGCAAGTGCTGCGCCCGCGTCCGTGGTGTCGCCGGCGGTGCTCAACCCCCAGCAGCGCGAGTGGCTGGCGCAGCACCCGCAACTGCGGGTCGGCGTGGTGTTGCAGGCGCCTTACGCGCAATACGACCGGCGCCTGCAGCGGTTGTCCGGGGCCAATGTCGAGCTGATGCAGGCATTGGCCAAGGCGTTGAACATTGAGCTGAGCTGGCGCAACTTCCCCACGCAAGAACAGTTGGAGGACGCCTTGCGCGAGGACGCGGTCGACCTCGCGCCGGGCCTGCTGCAAACCCCGGCTGGCCTGCGCCTGTGGTTGTTTTCCGACCCGTATATGCGCGTGCCCCAGCACATCGTCGGCATTCGTGACGGCAGCGGCGCGGTGGATCTGGAAAAACTCGACGAACACTCAAGGGTCGCCGTGCGCATGCCCAGCGCCGTGGCTGATTACCTGCGCAGCAATTACCCCAACCTGAACCTGCAAGGCGTACCCCTGGAGCGCCAGGCCCTGCAATTGTTGGTCAGCCAGCAGGCGCGCTATGCCGTGATCGATGAGGCGCAGTTGAGCCGGCTGTCGGTCGAGCCAGAGTTCGCCAGCCTGGCGGTAGTGGGTGATATTGGCTTGCCGCAATTGCTGCGGGTGGCCACCCGGCGTGACTGGCCGGCCTTGGCGGACATTGTCGAGAGCGGCCTGCGGGCCATTCCCGCCCGTGAGCTGGAGCAATTGCACGCCCGTTGGCTGCAAGCCAAATACCCACGGCTGTCGGAATCACCGGGGTTCTGGCAAAACCTCAGCCTGTTGCTGGGCCTGTTGTTGCTCGCGTGCCTGGCGGTTGCTGTGTGGCAGCGTCGGCAAAAACATGCCCTGGAGCACCAGTTGCTGGCCGCGCGCGAGGAAAGCGCTGCCCGTGCCGCAGGCGCCGAAGCGTTGCGCCTGACCCAGTTTTCCATCGATCAAAGCACTGTCGGCATCCTCTGGGTCAATTGGGACAGCCATGTGCGCTACGCCAACGTCGCCGCCGAAGCGATGCTCGGCTACGGCCCGGGCGCGTTGATCGAACGCCCGTTGATCGAGTTCGAACCCAACTTGAGCATGGACCGCTGGCTGAACCTGTGGAAACGCGCCCGGGCCAGTGAAGACGGGCCGCAGAGCTTTGCCACCCAGTGCCTGCGTGCGGATGGCAGCCTGTTGCCCACGGATGTGTCCCTGAGTTTTCTGCGCTTTGCCGGTGGCGAATACCTGGTGGTGTACCTCAACGACGTTACCGAGCGCCGCCGGGCCTTGGCCGCGTTGCAGGAAAGTGAAGCGCGCCTGCAAGGCATCGCCGCCAATGTGCCGGGGTTGGTGTTTCGCCTGGAGCGCCTGCCGTTGAGCGCTGCCATCGATTTTGCCTATATCAGCGAGGGCAGTGAGCGCCTGGTGGGTTATTCGCCGTCCGTGCTCAGCCACCGCGATGTGGGGCTACGCAGCCTGGTACACCCGGATGATCGCGCCAGTTATCACCAGACCCAGGACCAGGCCATCGACACCGAGAGCAACTGGTCGTGGCAGGGCCGCATCCTCACTCGGCAAGGCGAGCAGCGCTGGGCCGAGATCAAGGCCGTCACGCGACGCCTGGATGATGGCGCGGTGGTCTGGGACGGGATCGTTTGGGACATCAGCGACAGCAAGCGCATCGAATTGGAACTGGACGCTTCGCGGGCGCAGCTGCGCGAGCTGTCGGCCCACCTGGAGACCGTGCGCGAGGAGGAGAAAGCGCGGATCGCCCGCGAAGTCCACGATGAGCTGGGGCAAATGCTCACGGTGCTGAAGCTGGAAACGTCCATGTGCGAGTTGGCCTACGCGCAATTGGACCCCGGCCTGCACGAGCGCCTGAACAGTATGAAGCGTCTGATCGCGCAGCTGTTTCAACTGGTCCGTGATGTGGCCACCGCGCTGCGCCCGCCGATTCTCGACGCCGGGATCGCCTCGGCCATCGAATGGCAGGCGCGGCGGTTCGAGGCGCGCACGCAGATCCCTTGCCTGGTGCAAGTGCCGGATAATCTGCCGGCATTGAGCGACGCCAAGGCCATCGGCCTGTTCCGCATCCTGCAAGAGGCGCTGACCAATGTCATGCGCCATGCCCAGGCGCATACTGTGGAGCTGACCCTGGTGGTGGAGGGCGCCAATCTGCGCCTGACCATCAGCGATGATGGCGCAGGCTTCGTCCCTGCGCCGGGGCGCCCGGTATCGTTTGGCCTGGTGGGTATGCGCGAGCGGGTGCTGATCATGGGCGGGCGGTTGACCCTCGACAGCGAGTTGGGGGAGGGCACCACCCTCAGCGTTACAGTGCCGTTGGATTCGCCATAGATCCCTTGTGGTCTTGCTCCCACATTTTGAATGTCGGCGTTTAATCGCTATAGAGAGAGGAAATTGCCGTGATCCGCGTATTGGTAGCCGAAGACCACACCATCGTCCGTGAAGGCATCAAGCAGTTGATCGGCCTGGCCAAGGACCTGCTGGTGGTGGGCGAGGCGGGGAACGGCGAGCAGTTACTGGAAGCCTTGCGCCATACACCTTGCGAGGTGGTGCTGTTGGATATTTCCATGCCCGGGGTCAATGGCCTGGAGGCGATTGCGCGGATCCGTGCGCTGAACAATCCACCGGCAATCCTGGTGTTGTCGATGCATGACGAGGCGCAAATGGCCGCCCGGGCGTTGAAGGTCGGCGCGGCAGGGTACGCCACCAAGGACAGCGATCCGGCGCTATTGCTGACGGCGATCCGCAAGGTGGCCGCGGGCGGGCGCTATATCGACCCGGACCTGGCGGACCGCATGGTGTTCGAAGTCGGCCTCACCGACACCCGGCCGTTGCATTCGCTGTTGTCCGAGCGCGAGTTCTCGGTGTTCGAGCGTTTGGCCCAGGGTGCCAACGTCAACGATATCGCCCAGCAACTGGCCCTGAGCAGCAAGACCATCAGCACCCACAAGGCGCGGTTGATGCAAAAGCTCAACATCACCTCCCTGGCAGAACTGGTGAAGTACGCGATGGAGCACAAACTCCTGTAGGTGCCCGGCTTGCCGGTGGTGGCTATCTTGAGGGCGCCATCGCCGGCAAGCCGGGCTCCTACAGGGAGGCGTATCTATTTGCGACACCCCGGCAGCACCCCGCAGCCCATGCCTGCGGCTTGTCACGTCCTCCTGGCAGCCCAACTGTCCCATGCCCGCCATCCGTGTAGGGCAATCCCTACCCCGAACCTTCCACCGCGCTGATGCCAATCTCTCTTGCGCCCCGATTTTCGTGGGCTGGCGCCTGGACTACGCTTGCTCCACAGCAGTCCAAAACACAAAGGTGCGGGTATGAGCGAGGTGGATTCAAATGATGTGCTGGTCAGCTTTCGTGGTGTGCAAAAGAGCTACGACGGCGAGAACCTGATCGTCAAAGACCTCAACCTGGACATTCGCAAAGGCGAGTTCCTCACCTTGCTGGGGCCGTCCGGCTCGGGCAAGACCACCAGCCTGATGATGCTGGCGGGCTTTGAAACGCCGACCGCCGGGGAAATCCTCCTGGCCGGGCGCTCCATCAATAACGTGCCGCCGCACAAGCGCGACATTGGCATGGTGTTCCAGAACTACGCGCTGTTCCCGCACATGACCGTGGCCGAGAACCTGGCGTTCCCCCTGACCGTACGCGGCTTGAGCAAGACCGATGTCAGCGAGCGGGTCAAGCGCGTGCTGAGCATGGTCCAGCTCGACGCCTTCGCCAAGCGCTACCCGGCGCAGCTCTCCGGCGGCCAGCAACAACGGGTGGCCCTGGCCCGGGCACTGGTGTTCGAGCCGCAGTTGGTGCTGATGGACGAACCCCTCGGTGCCCTCGATAAACAGCTGCGTGAACACATGCAGATGGAGATCAAGCACCTGCACCAGCGCCTCGGCGTGACGGTGGTCTACGTGACCCACGACCAGGGTGAAGCCCTGACCATGTCCGACCGGGTGGCGGTGTTCCACCAGGGCGAGATCCAGCAGATCGCACCGCCGCGCACCTTGTATGAAGAGCCGAAAAACACCTTCGTCGCCAACTTCATCGGCGAGAACAACCGCCTTAACGGCCGCCTGCACAGCCACACCGGCGAGCGCTGCGTGGTCGAGCTGGCGCGGGGCGAGAAGGTCGAGGCGCTGGCGGTGAATGTCGGGCAGATCGGGGGGCCGGTGACGCTGTCGGTGCGCCCGGAGCGGGTCAGCCTCAACGGTTCCAGCGAAAGCTGCAGCAATCGCTTCTCGGGTCGGGTGGCCGAATTTATCTACCTGGGCGACCACGTGCGTGTGCGCCTGGAAGTCTGCGGCAAGGCTGATTTCTTTGTGAAACAACCGATCGCCGAGCTGGACCCGGCGCTGACGGTCGGCGATGTGGTTCCGATTGGCTGGCAAGTCGAGCACGTTCGCGCACTCGACCCACTTCTAGAGGCGAACTGATCGCCCCCTTGGCTTCATCCAACCCTGCACGTGGAGAGAACAATAAATGTTGAGATCCCTGAAATTGACCGCCCTGGCCATTGGCCTGGCGGGTGCTTCACAGGTCATGGCTGGTCCTGACCTGACGGTGGTGTCGTTTGGCGGCGCGAACAAGGCGGCCCAGGTCAAGGCCTTCTATGCGCCGTGGGAAAGCGCGGGCCACGGCAAGATCATCGCCGGCGAGTACAACGGCGAGATGGCCAAGGTCAAAGCCATGGTCGACACCAAGAGCGTGTCCTGGGACCTGGTGGAAGTCGAATCGCCGGAGCTGTCCCGTGGCTGTGACGAAGACATGTTCGAGCCGCTGGACCCTGCACTGTTTGGCAACACGCAAGATTACGTGAAAGGCGCGATCCAGCCCTGCGGCGTGGGTTTCTTCGTGTGGTCCACCGTGCTGGCCTACAACGCCGACAAGCTCAAGGCGCCACCAGGCGGCTGGGTGGATTTCTGGGACACCCAGAAATTCCCCGGCAAGCGTGGCCTGCGCAAAGGCGCCAAATACACCCTGGAATTTGCCCTGATGGCTGACGGTGTAGCGCCCAAGGATGTCTACAAAGTGCTGGCCAGCAAAGATGGCCAAGACCGCGCCTTCAAGAAACTCGATGAGCTCAAGCCGTCGATCCAATGGTGGGAAGCCGGCGCCCAGCCGCCGCAGTACCTGGCCTCGGGTGATGTGGTGATGAGTTCGGCCTACAACGGCCGGATCGCTGCCGTGCAGAAAGAGAGCAACCTGAAAGTGGTGTGGAACGGCGGCATCTACGATTTTGATGCCTGGGCGATCCCCAAGGGCCTGGGCAAGGAACGCGCCGAGGCGGCGAAGAAATTCATCGCCTTCTCCGTCGCACCGCAACAGCAGAAAACCTATTCGGAAAACATCGCCTACGGCCCAGCCAATACCCAGGCCGTACCGTTGCTGGCCAAGGACATCCTCAAGGATATGCCGACCACCCCGGAAAACATCGCCAACCAGGTGCAGATCGATGTGAGCTTCTGGGCGGATAACGGCGAGCAGTTGGAGCAGCGCTTCAACTCCTGGGCTGCCAAGTAATAAGCCCCACCGCTAAACCCCTGTAGGAGCTGGCTTGCCTGCGATGGCATCACCTCGGTAGACGTGACACACCGAGGCGCTGCCATCGCGGGCAAGCCCGGCTCCCACAAGGGGCCTTTAACACGGGTCTCAACTGTAGATTTTCCGGAGTTTGCCATGGCCATCGCCGTTCCCTCGAACGAGGTCACCACCCCCAGCTTGAAACAGCGCCTGGCCCGTGCCGAGCGGCTTAACCGCTGGAAGGCCCAGGCCTTGATCGCGCCGCTGGTGGTGTTTTTGCTGCTGGTGTTCCTGGTGCCCATCGTTGCGCTGCTCTACAAAAGCGTCGGTAACCCGGAAGTGGTCGCCGGCTTGCCGCGTACCGTGGTGGCGGTGACTGCCTGGGATGGTCGCGGCTTGCCCGACGAGCCGGTGTATCAGGCTATCAGCGAGGACCTGGGCGAAGCCCGTAAAAACCAGACCTTGGGCGACCTGTCCAAGCGCCTGAACATGGAACTGGCGGGCTATCGCAGCCTGTTGACCAAAACTGCGCGGGCGCTGCCGTTTAGCGAAGTGCCGGCCTCTTATAAAGAAGCGCTGGAAAACCTCGACGAACGCTGGGGCGACCCCGCGTACTGGCAGGCAATCCGCCGCAACACCAGCAGCCTTACGCCTTATTACCTGCTGGCGGCCGTCGATCATCGGATCGACGACCTCGGTGAAGTCGCGCCGGCCACCCCGGACCAGGCGATCTACCTCGATATCTTCGCCCGCACCTTCTGGATGGGCCTGGTGATTACCGTGTGCTGCCTGCTGCTGGCCTATCCGCTGGCGTACTTGCTGGCCAACCTGCCGGCGCGGCAAAGCAACCTGTTGATGATCCTGGTGCTGCTGCCCTTCTGGACCTCGGTACTGGTGCGTGTCGCCGCGTGGATTGTGTTGCTGCAGTCCGGCGGCTTGATCAACGGCGCGCTGATGAGCCTGGGCATTATCGATAAGCCCCTGGAGCTGGTGTTCAACCGGCTTGGGGTCTACATCTCCATGGTGCATATCCTGTTGCCGTTCATGATTTTGCCGATCTACAGCGTGATGAAGGGTATTTCGCCGACCTATATGCGTGCGGCGATTTCGCTGGGCTGTCACCCCTTTGCCAGTTTCTGGCGGGTGTACTTCCCGCAGACCTACGCGGGCGTCGGTGCCGGCTGCCTGTTGGTGTTTATCCTGGCGATTGGCTATTACATTACCCCGGCCCTGCTGGGCAGCCCTAACGACCAGATGGTCAGCTACTTCGTGGCGTTCTACACCAACACCAGCATCAACTGGGGCATGGCCACTGCGCTGGGCGGCTTGCTGCTGCTGGCGACCGTGGTGCTGTACCTGATCTACAACTGGCTGGTGGGCGCCAGCCGCCTGCGCCTGAGCTGAGGAGCGCCTGACATGTCCAGCAGTCCTTATATGTCACCCATCGAGCGGGTGTGGTTCTACAGCTTGCGGATCCTCTGCGGCCTGATCCTGTTGTTCCTGATCCTGCCGGTGCTGGTGATCATCCCGCTGTCATTCAACTCGGGGAGTTTCCTGGTGTACCCGCTGCAGGGGTTTTCGCTGCACTGGTACCAGGACTTCTTCGCCTCGGCGGAATGGATGCGTGCCCTGAAAAACAGCATCATCGTCGCCCCGGCGGCCACGGTGCTGGCGATGGTGTTCGGTACATTGGCTGCCATCGGCCTGACCCGTGGGCATTTTCCCGGCAAGGCGCTGGTGATGGCCCTGGTGATTTCGCCGATGGTGGTGCCGGTGGTGATTATCGGCGTGGCGAGTTACCTGTTCTTCGCTCCGCTGGGGCTGGGCAACAGCTTCTTTTCACTGATCGTGGTGCATGCGGTACTGGGCGTGCCCTTTGTGATCATCACCGTGTCGGCAACGTTGCAGGGCTTCAACCATAACCTGGTGCGGGCAGCGGCCAGCCTGGGGGCATCGCCGCTGACCGCGTTTCGCCGGGTGACGCTGCCGCTGATTGCGCCGGGGGTGATTTCCGGGGCGCTGTTTGCCTTTGCCACCTCGTTCGATGAGGTGGTGGTAACGCTGTTCCTCGCCGGGCCCGAGCAGGCCACCTTGCCTCGGCAGATGTTCAGCGGCATCCGCGAAAACCTCAGCCCGACCATTGCCGCAGCGGCGACTCTGCTGATTGCCTTCTCGGTGGTGCTGTTGCTGACCCTGGAATGGCTGCGTGGGCGCAGCGAAAAACTGCGTACGGCACAGGTCTGACTGCTGAAACCCTATCATCTGTAGGAGCTGGCTTGCCTGCGATGGCCTCGACTCGGTACACCTGATGCACCGAGTCGAGGCCATCGCAGGCAAGCCAGCTCCTACATTGACCGGGTTCGCTTTGAATGATCTGGCCATTCAGCCGCTGAATGGCAGACAACCCATATTCCCCAGCTATTCTTGTGCCAGCCCCCAACTTTATAAGAGGCCGCGCACATGAGTATCTCCTCATTCAAGATCGCCCATAAATTGCTCACCGGCCCAGGTGCCATCGAGCAATTGGCCGCCGAGCTGACCCGGCTGGATGTCGATAACCCGCTGATCGTCACCGATGCCGCACTGGTCAAGTCCGGCACTGTGCAATTGGCGTTGGCGCAGTTGGGGGATCGCCCCTTTGAGATTTTCGACCGGGTACTGCCCGACCCGGAGATCGCCATCGTCGAAGACTGCATGCAGGTGTACCGCGAAGGCGGGCATGACGGCCTGATCGGTGTGGGCGGCGGCAGTGCCATCGATATTGCCAAGAGCGTCGCCGCCTATGCCGGGTATCACGGCGCCCTGGCGGATTTGTTCGGGGTGGACCAGGTGCCGCGCAAGGGCCCGCCGCTGATCGCCATTCCCACTACGGCCGGCACCGGGTCGGAGGTGACCAATGTGGCGATTCTCTCGGACAAGGCCGCGCAATTGAAAAAAGGCATCGTCAGCGACTACCTGCTGCCGGACGTTGCGCTGATCAGCCCGCAAATGACCCTGACCTGCCCGCGCAGTGTCACGGCGGCCAGTGGTGTGGATGCCCTGGTGCATGCCATCGAGTCGTATCTGTCGCTGAACGCTTCGCCGATCACCGATGCCCTGGCTATCGGGGCGATCAAGTTGATCGCCAAGGCCTTGCCCAAGGCCTACGCCAACCCTTCCAACCTGCAGGCGCGTGACGATATGGCCACCGCCAGCCTGATGGCCGGCATGGCCTTTGGCAATGCCGGGGTGGGCGCGGTGCATGCGTTGGCCTACCCGTTGGGCGGGCGTTTCAATATTGCCCACGGGGTGAGCAACGCATTGCTGCTGCCTTACGTGATGCACTGGAACAAACTGGCCTGTGTCGAGCGCATGCAGGATATCGCCCAGGCCATGGGGGTGAACGTCACGGGCTTGAGCGTCAACGATGCGGCGGACCAGGCCGTGGCGGCCATGACGCGACTGTGTGCCGCAGTGGAGATCCCTTGCGGCCTGCGCAGCTTTGGCGTGCCCGAGGATGCGATCCCGGCCATGGCGGTAGAGGCGGCGGGAATCGAGCGCCTGATGCGCAACAACCCACGCAAGCTGAGCGCGGCGGATATCGAGAAAATCTACCGCGCCGCCTACTAACCATTGAGTCAGGTCACGGT
The DNA here is from genome assembly GCF_050916005.1 of Pseudomonas sp. WMBT8. Classification (NCBI taxonomy): domain Bacteria; kingdom Pseudomonadati; phylum Pseudomonadota; class Gammaproteobacteria; order Pseudomonadales; family Pseudomonadaceae; genus Pseudomonas; species Pseudomonas sp. WMBT8. Next base: position 5,498,834 of record NZ_CP188096.1, on the reverse strand, counting down.
GCGCGCAGCAAAGCATGAGGTATACAATGCGCGCCATCGTGATTTAGCTCAGAAAAGGTGCGTCATGCAGCCCTTCGTTATTGCTCCATCGATCCTCTCCGCCGACTTCGCCCGCCTGGGTGAAGAAGTGGACAACGTGTTGGCCGCCGGTGCCGACTTCGTACACTTCGATGTCATGGACAACCACTATGTGCCGAACCTGACCATCGGCCCGATGGTATGCGCGGCGCTGCGCAAGTACGGCGTGACCGCGCCCATCGATGTGCACCTGATGGTCAGCCCGGTGGACCGCATCATCGGCGACTTCATCGAAGCCGGTGCGACCTACATCACCTTCCACCCGGAAGCCACGCTGCACATCGACCGTTCCCTGCAACTGATCCGCGAAGGCGGCTGCAAGGCCGGGCTGGTGTTCAACCCGGCGACCCCGCTGGACACGCTCAAGTACGTGATGGACAAGGTCGACATGGTCTTGCTGATGAGCGTCAACCCAGGGTTTGGCGGGCAGAAGTTCATCCCCGGCACCCTCGACAAACTGCGTGAAGCCCGTGCGCTGATCGATGCCTCTGGCCGCGATATCCGCCTGGAGATCGACGGTGGGGTCAACGTCAGCAACATCCGTGACATCGCGGCGGCTGGCGCCGATACCTTCGTCGCCGGCTCGGCGATCTTCAACACCCCTGACTACCAGGAAGTGATCGCCAAAATGCGTGCAGAACTGGCGCTGGCGCGTCCATGAGCGGTTTTGAGCAGCTGTTCCCCGGTCAATTGCCGCGGCTGGTGATGTTCGATCTGGACGGCACCCTGGTCGACTCGGTGCCGGACCTGGCGGCTGCGGTGGATCACATGTTGCTCAAGCTGGGGCGCAAACCGGTCGGTATCGAGTCGGTGCGCGACTGGGTCGGCAACGGTGTGCAGGTGCTGGTGCGCCGTGCCTTGGCCAACCATATCGACGCCGAGGGCGTCGATGACGTGGAAGCCGAGCACGCGCTGGAGCTGTTCAATGCGGCCTACGAAGACGGCCACGAACTGACCGTGGTTTACCCCGGCGTGCGCGACACCCTCAAGTGGCTGCACAAGCAGGGCGTGGAAATGGCCCTGATCACCAACAAGCCGGAGCGCTTTGTCGCGCCGTTGCTGGACCAGATGAAGATCGGCCGGTATTTCCGCTGGATCATCGGCGGCGATACCCTGCCGCAGAAAAAGCCCGACCCGGCAGCGCTGTTCTTTGTGATGAAAATGGCCAATATCCCGGCTTCCCAGTCGCTGTTTGTCGGCGACTCGCGCAGTGATGTGCTGGCGGCGAAAGCGGCGGGGGTCAAGTGCGTGGCCTTGAGCTACGGCTACAACCATGGCCGGCCGATCGCCGAAGAGTCGCCAGCGCTGGTCATTGATGACCTGCGACGGCTAATCCCCGGTTGCTTGGGAGCGGGCGCTGAGATAACGTTGCCCGACGCTGTCCCATCCCCTTCTGGAAATCCCATCGTGGTGGTCACTCGCAAACTCTGGATGAAAGTCATCAAGGCCCTGGCCCGCTGGCGTTGGCGCGCCTGACTGATCCTGGCCGCGCAGCGGCACGTTTGCATACCTGACTGTTAGACCCTCACGCCACGAGGCACCTCATGATCCGCGAAGAATTCCTGCGTTTGGCCGCTGCCGGCTACAACCGCATCCCCATGGCCCGGGAAACCCTGGCTGACTTCGATACACCGCTGTCGATCTACCTGAAACTGGCCGATGAGCCCAATTCCTATCTGTTGGAATCGGTACAGGGCGGCGAGAAGTGGGGCCGGTATTCGATCATCGGCCTGCCGTGCCGCACGGTCCTGCGGGTGCATGACCATCACGTCAGCATCACCCATGACGGCATCGAGATCGAAAGCCACGATGTGCAAGACCCGCTGGCCTTCGTCGAAGCCTTCAAGGCGCGCTACAACGTGCCGACCATCCCTGGCCTGCCGCGTTTCAATGGCGGCCTGGTGGGGTATTTCGGCTACGACTGCGTGCGCTATGTAGAGCAGCGGCTGGGCAAATGCCCGAACCCCGATCCGTTGGGCGTACCGGACATCTTGCTGATGGTTTCCGACGCGGTGGTAGTGTTCGACAACCTGGCCGGCAAGATGCACGCGATCGTGCTCGCCGACCCGGCCCAGGCCGACGCGTTCGAGCAAGGCCAGGCCAGCCTCGAAGCCCTGCTGGACAAGCTGCGCCAGCCGATCACCCCGCGTCGCGGCCTGGACCTCAGCCGTCCACCGGCGGCCGATCCGGTGTTCCGTTCCAGCTTTACCCAGGATGACTACGAGCGCGCGGTCGATACCATCAAGGAGTACATCCTCGCCGGTGACTGCATGCAAGTGGTGCCGTCGCAGCGTATGTCCATCGACTTCAAGGCGGCGCCCATCGACTTGTACCGGGCCCTGCGTTGCTTCAACCCGACGCCGTACATGTACTTCTTCAACTTTGGTGACTTCCACGTGGTGGGCAGTTCGCCGGAAGTACTGGTGCGCGTCGAAGACAACCTGATCACCGTGCGCCCGATTGCCGGTACGCGCCCTCGTGGCGCGACCGAAGAGGCCGATCTGGCGCTCGAAGAGGACCTGCTGTCGGACGACAAGGAAATCGCCGAGCACTTGATGCTCATCGATCTTGGGCGTAACGACACCGGGCGCGTTTCGGAAATCGGCTCGGTGAAGCTCACCGAAAAAATGGTGATCGAGCGTTATTCCAACGTGATGCACATTGTGTCCAACGTCACCGGCGAGCTGAAGGCCGGCCTGACGGCAATGGACGCGCTGCGCGCAATTCTGCCGGCGGGCACCTTGTCTGGCGCACCGAAAATTCGCGCGATGGAAATCATCGACGAACTGGAGCCGGTCAAGCGTGGTGTCTACGGCGGCGCCGTGGGTTATTTCGCGTGGAATGGCAACATGGACACCGCCATTGCGATCCGCACGGCGGTGATCAAGGACGGTGAACTGCACGTGCAGGCGGGCGGCGGGATCGTGGCCGACTCGGTGCCGGCCCTTGAGTGGGAAGAAACCCTGAACAAGCGCCGAGCGATGTTCCGTGCGGTGGCGTTGGCCGAGCAGACGCCGCAAGACTGACGGTCGATCCCGATCTAAATGTGGGGTTGGGCTTGTGTGGGAGCGGGCAAGTCGAATCGTCGCACCGCCGCTCCCACATGGGTTTTATGTTGTTTTTAAGGCTGCGTTAGAAATCCAGGCTCACCCCCACACTGACCCCTTGCTGGGTCAGGCTGTCATCCTTCCTCACGTTGTACGCCGCGCGCAGTGCCAACTCCTGGGTAAGCTTGTGGCTGACCCCGAGGCTCAGGCGATCGGAGTTGCTGCGGGGGGTGTAGCCGTCCAGCTTGAAATCGATCCCCTGCACGCTGTTGAGCGAAATGTTCACCTTTTGGGTGTCATTCTCGAACTCATGCTCGTGAGCCACTTCGCCAAAAACCTGGGTTTGCGGAGTGACGCGGTAGCTACCCTGCAGGCCAACGCCCAGGCGCCTGGAGTCGCGTTGCTGATCATCAAAGGTCAGCGCGGTGGAGCGGTTGCCTTTTTCCCCGTAGCCATCGACTTCGACTCGCGCATAGTCGGCGCTGATGAACGGCGAAAGGTGCCAATCGCTGCCGACCCCGGCAATGTCGTAGCCCACCCGGCCACTCAAGGCCCAGAGCCAGCCGTCGGTGTCGCCTTTTTCCGAGCTTTCACTGACGCCCAGGGCGAACTTGCGCTTGAGGCTGTCGAAGTCCAGCCGGCCGCCGGTCAACGCGGCATCAGCCCACCAGTGGTTGTGCTGATACTGCGCGAATGCGCTGCCCATGTAGCTGTTGAGCTTGTAGTCCGAGTCGCTGGCGCCGGCTTCGAGCGTCTGGCGATACAGCCCGGCCGCCACGCCTACGCGCCAACTGTCGTCGAGGCGATAGCTGGCGCCGACATTCAGGTTGTAGCCACTGCCGTCGCCACTGGCGGAGCTGCCTTGACCGTCGAAGTCCAGGCGCTGGCCACCACCGGCGACAATTGCGCGCCATTGGCCCACGGCCTGCCAGTTGCCGTTGTCCGCCTGCCATTGGTTGCGCAACTCATCCTGGTGGGCGCGCAGTGTGCCGTGGGCCATTTCCGGCAACAGCGTCAGCTCCCAGGGAGCGGCGAGCAGCGAATAGGCATAGTCGGCGATCAAGCGTTGCCCGGCGACGGTGGGGTGGACCGAGTCGTTGTAGATCAGTTTGGTCGGGTCCGGGTTGGTGCCGCCGATGCCATAGGTCGGGTTGGCGGTGCAGCTGTTGCCACTGAAGCAGGTGCCGGTAAGGTTCTGCCCGGTCGCCAGGCCAAATCGGCCAGGGTCGGCGAAGGATTCCTGCAACAGCAGTGGAATATTCAACGGGATGATCTGGGCATCGATCTGCGACAGGCGCTGTACCAATGCCTGGTTGAAAATATTACTCAGGGCGGACGTCGCAGCTTGCTGCGGCGTGCCGTTGATGGCGGGTGTCAGGCCCAGGTCGGGCAGCATCCACACCATGATGTAGCGCGCGCCGGCTTGTTGCAGGGCCTGGGCACTGTCGGCCAGGCGCCCGCCTGCGGCAACGGCTTGGCCTGGACTGAGGACGCGCTGTTGCAGGAAGTCATTGCCGCCACCGGACAGAAAATACAGGGCGTTGGGGTCGGCGCGTCCGCCGTTTGCCGGCAGATACCCCTGGCGGCTGCGCAACACCGTGCCGGCGCCCGCATTGCCCGGAGGGATCGCCGTGTTGGATAGCGAGGTGATGGAATCCAGGATGTTGTCGGTACGGTAGCCGCCGACCGCCCAGTTGTTGCCATCAGGCAAGCCTTGGGCCGCGCGAACCGGAGAGGTGGAGGCATTCAGGTCGTTCGCTGCCACGCCTAGTTTGGAGCCCAGCAGGGTCGAGGAAACCAGGCCGTAGTCGCCCTGGAATGTGGGACCGGTACGGTTGGTAAAACGCAGGGTGGCACCGGACAGACCATCGGGAAACTGGCCCGCGTCCGCCAGGCTATCGCCGAAAACGACCATGGTTGAATAAGGTGAAGGGGCTGCAAACGCCTGCGCGCAGGCCAGCGCCAGGAGGCAGGCGGCAAGGGGCGCAACAAAAGATGGTCTGAGCATACGCAATTCCATGTGATTGTTTTTGTATCGGAAGTGAAACACTAGCAATGTAGTGGGAGTTGCCTGTGAGGAAAATCGTTTTTTTCCTACAAACCCTTTGTCATGCCCCCCGTATTTGCTGCTCCATATTGCACCGCTGGCGAGGCTACGTTACTGTGCGGGAACGTATGAATGAGACCCTCCCCGTGTTGATCATCAGCAAACTCTTGATGCGAGTAGTCAAGGCACACGCCCGTTGGCGTTGGCGCGCCTGAATTTTCTCTGCCGGCCCGGCCGGACCTGTACCGATTTGCCTTCTTCACCCTTTGTTCGACGCCCCTTGCCGGCTGACCCCGGCAACCGGAAAGTGCGTCTGGCAGCGGGTCACTCTCTTGGAAGGCGGTCATTCGAAATCAGTGAATTCAAGAGGTTTGAACCCACATGTTGCTGATGATTGATAACTACGACTCCTTTACCTACAACGTTGTGCAATACCTGGGCGAGCTCGGTGCCGAGGTCAAGGTGGTGCGCAACGATGAAATGACCGTGGCACAGATTGCTGCCCTGAACCCTGAGCGCATTGTGGTTTCCCCTGGCCCGTGCACGCCGACCGAGGCGGGTATCTCCCTGGAAGCCATCCAGTTTTTCGCCGGCAAGCTGCCGATCCTCGGGGTTTGCCTGGGCCACCAGTCCATCGGCCAGGCGTTCGGCGGCGACGTAGTGCGCGCCCGCCAGGTGATGCACGGCAAGACCAGCCCGGTGTTCCATAATGATCAGGGCGTGTTCCAGGGCCTGAACCTGCCGGTGACGGTGACCCGCTACCACTCGTTGGTGGTCAAGCGCGAAACCTTGCCCGAGTGCCTGGAGCTGACGGCCTGGACCCAGTTGGAAGACGGCTCGGTCGACGAGATCATGGGCCTGCGGCACAAGACACTGAATGTCGAAGGGGTGCAATTTCACCCTGAATCGATTCTGACCGAGCAGGGCTACGAGCTGTTCGCCAACTTTCTCAAGCAGAGCGGCGGCACGCGCTAAGGACTTTCCATGGATATCAAGACTGCCCTGAGCCGTATCGTCGGCCATCTGGACCTGAGCACCGCTGAAATGAGCGATGTGATGCGCGAAATCATGACCGGTCAATGCACCGATGCGCAGATTGGCGCCTTTATGATGGCCATGCGTATGAAGAGCGAGAGCATCGACGAAATCGTCGGCGCCGTCTCGGTGATGCGCGAGTTGGCGGACAAGGTCGAGCTCAAGACCCTCGACGGCGTGGTCGATGTGGTCGGCACCGGCGGCGATGGTGCGAATATTTTCAACGTCTCGACGGCCTCCTCCTTCGTGGTGGCGGCTGCCGGTTGCACCGTAGCCAAGCACGGCAACCGTGCTGTATCCGGCAAGAGCGGCAGTGCCGACCTGCTGGAGGCAGCAGGTATCTACCTGAACCTGACCCCGGTGCAGGTGGCGCGCTGCATCGACAGCGTTGGCATCGGCTTTATGTTTGCCCAGTCCCACCATGGTGCGATGAAACACGCCGCCGGACCGCGCAAGGACCTTGGCCTGCGTACCCTGTTCAACATGCTTGGCCCGCTTACGAATCCGGCCGGTGTGAAACATCAGGTGGTGGGCGTGTTCAGCCAGGCACTGTGCCGGCCATTGGCCGAAGTCCTGCAGCGCCTGGGTAGCAAGCATGTGCTGGTGGTGCACTCCAAGGATGGCCTGGACGAATTCAGTCTTGCGGCGCCGACCTTTGTGGCGGAACTGAAGAACGATCAGGTCACTGAGTATTGGGTCGAGCCAGAGGATCTGGGCATGAAGAGCCAGAGCCTGCACGGCCTGGCGGTGGAAAGCCCGGCCGCTTCCCTGGAATTGATTCGCGATGCCCTGGGGCGTCGCAAGACTGAAAACGGTCAGAAAGCGGCAGAGATGATTGTTCTGAATGCTGGCGCGGCACTTTACGCAGCCGATCACGCCTATAGTCTTACAGAAGGTGTCGCCTTGGCCCACGATGCGCTGCATACGGGTCTGGCTCGCGAAAAGCTCGAAGAGCTGGGAGCATTCACGGCCGTATTCAAAATGGAGAATGAAGGATGAGCGTGCCAACAGTCCTGGAAAACATCCTCGCCCGTAAAGCTGAAGAAGTCGCCGAGCGCCGCGCCCGCGTGAGCCTGGCCGAGCTGGAAGGCCTGGCGAAAAGCGCCGATGCACCGCGCGGCTTCGCCAATGCCCTGATCACCCAGGCCAAGCTCAAGCAGCCAGCGGTGATCGCCGAGATCAAAAAGGCCTCGCCAAGCAAAGGCGTGATCCGCGAGCACTTCGTGCCAGCAGAGATTGCTGCCAGCTATGAGAAAGGCGGGGCGACCTGCCTTTCGGTGTTGACCGATATCGACTACTTCCAGGGCTCCGACGCTTACCTGCAACAAGCCCGCGCCGCGTGCAAGTTGCCGGTGATCCGCAAGGACTTCATGATCGACCCGTACCAGATCGTCGAGGCCCGGGCGTTGGGCGCCGATTGCGTGCTGTTGATTGTTTCGGCGCTGGACGACGTGCAGATGGCCGAACTGGCGGCAGTTGCCAAGGGCGTGGGCCTGGATGTATTGGTCGAGGTCCACGACGGTGACGAACTGGAACGCGCGCTGAAAACCCTCGACACACGCTTGGTGGGGGTCAACAACCGCAACCTGCACACCTTTGAGGTCAGCCTCGAAACCACCCTGGACTTGCTGCCGCGCATTCCCCGCGACCGCCTGGTGATTACCGAGAGCGGTATCGTCAATCGTGCGGATGTGGAGCTGATGGAAATCAGCGACGTCTACTCGTTCCTGGTTGGCGAGACCTTTATGCGTGCGGAGAATCCTGGGGCTGAGTTGCAGCGCCTGTTTTTCCCGGAGCGTGGTCTGCCGGTCAGCGGCTCGACGCTGGATTGATTCAAAACGCGGTCACGGTAGGAGCTGGCTTGTGTGGGAGCTGGCTTGCCTGCGATAGCAGACTTTCAGTCAATGCATTGGTGACTGATACGTTGCTATCGGGAGCAAGCCAGCTCCCACATTTGTTTTTGTGTTTATTCAGAGAGGTAGATGCCCGATGATCCAGCCCGTAGCGATGACCGTTGAAGCAGGCCTTGCCGCCGAGCAAGACTTGCTGGCCGCCGTCTGCGCGGGTGAGCAATCATTCGGCCTGCTGTTTTGGCAACCCAGTGACCAGGCATTGGTAATGCCTCGGCGTCTGAGCCGCCTGCCCGCATTTGACGCGGCCAGCCAGGTATCGGCGGCCCACGGCTGGCCGGTGTTGCTGCGCGAAACCGGGGGCGAGCCGGTGCCGCAGTCAGCGGCGACGGTGAACATTGCACTGGTCTACGCGCCGCCACGTAGTGAGGGCGACCAGGGTCGGATTGAAACCGGATATTTGCGCCTGTGCCAACCCATCTGCGATTTGCTGACCGAGTTGGGCGGCGATGCCTCCGTGGGCGAAATCGACGGTGCCTTTTGCGATGGTCGCTATAACGTCAATCTCGACGGACGCAAGATGGTCGGCACTGCCCAGCGTTGGCGCCAGAGTGGTGGGCGCCCGGTGGGCCTGGTGCATGGCGCACTGTTGCTGGATAACCATCGTGAGGAACTGATTGCTGCGGTCAATCGCTTCAATCAGGCGTGTGGCCTGGAGCAACGGGTGCGCGCTGACAGCCATATCGCCCTGCATGAAGCTTTTGCGGCGCCGGATGCGATCAGCCGCCTCGACGGTTTGTACCGGCAGATGCTGGCGCAGGTCTTTGCGCACTAGCGAGTGCCGAACACCACCATCGTCTTGCCTTTGACGTGAACCAGGTTGCGTTCCTCCAGATCCTTGAGCACTCGACCGACCATCTCCCGCGAACAACCGACGATGCGCCCGATTTCCTGGCGCGTAACCTTGATCTGCATGCCGTCGGGATGAGTCATGGCGTCTGGCTGCTTGCACAGCTCCAGCAGGCAGCGGGCGACACGCCCGGTGACATCGAAGAACGCCAGGTCGCCGACTTTGCGGGTGGTGTTGCGCAAGCGCTGGGCAATCTGGCCGCTCAGGGCGTAGAGGATGTCTGGATCCTGTTCGGCCAGCTCGCGAAATTTTGCATAGCTGATTTCCGCGACCTCACACTCGATCTTGGCCCTCACCCAGGCGCTACGCTCCTGTTCTTTTCCGGCTTGCTCAAACAGGCCCAGCTCGCCGAAAAAGTCCCCGGTATTGAGGTAGGCGATGATCATCTCGCGGCCGTCTTCATCCTCGATCAGGATCGTGACCGAACCTTTGATAATGAAGAACAGGGTTTCCGAGCGCTCCCCGGCGCAGATGATGTTCTGCTTGGCCGGATAGCGTCGACGCTGACAGTGGGTCAGCAACTTATCGAGGTTCTTGATCTTGGGTATGGGGGTAATAGCAACCATGGTTGTATCCCGAAAAGACTGCACGGTGTGGTTGGACTTATATTTTTATCGAGCGAGGTCCATCCAATGGATGGCAATGCGCCATTGATTTGGCGCCAGCTTAACAGACACATTCTGACTCGATCAGGGAATTTATCTATCACGGCCTACTGTTGATCGTATTGCGGGTGGGCACTGCGCTCGCGAGGGCCTGTGATAAGCTGGCGCCCCTTTTTTAGCAGTGGAGTCTGGGCGATGAAGGCACGCATCCAATGGGCGGGCGAAGCCATGTTCCTCGGTGAATCGGGCAGCGGCCATGTGGTGGTCATGGATGGCCCGCCGGAAGCCGGTGGTCGCAACCTGGGTGTACGGCCCATGGAAATGCTCCTGCTTGGCGTGGGCGGCTGCAGCAACTTCGATGTGGTCAGCATCCTGAAGAAGTCGCGCCAGGCGGTGGAAAGCTGCGAAGCCTTTCTAGAAGCCGAACGCGCGACTGAAGACCCGAAGGTGTTCACCAAGATCCATATGCATTTTGTGGTCAAGGGCCGCGCGCTGAAAGAAGCGCAGGTCAAGCGGGCCGTCGAGCTGTCGGCGCAGAAGTACTGCTCGGCCTCGATTATGCTCGGCGCGGCCGGTGTGGCCATTACTCATGATTACGAGATCGTTGAGTTGGGTTGATCACTGGATCAACCGGCAAAAAAGAAAGGGCGCTTTGAAAGCGCCCTTTTTTGCAGCTCAGATCCGGTAGGTGCTTTTGGTCATGACCTTGGCCAGCAGGCTCATGCCAAACCTAACCGGTGCCGGGAAGCGGAAACCGCCGGCATCCAGTGCGCTTTCTGCGTGATGTTCTTCGTCGATACGCATCTGCTCAAGAATCGCCCGGGACTTTTCGTCCTCGGCCGGCAGTTGTTCCAGATGCTCATCCAGGTGCTTGCAGACCTGGTGCTCGGTCGCTGCGACAAAACCCAGGCTGACCTTGTCGCTGATCAGGCCGGCAGCGGCGCCGATACCAAACGACAAACCATAAAACAGTGGGTTCAGCACGCTGGGGTGGCTGCCCAATTGGCGGATACGTTGTTCACACCAGGCCAGGTGGTCGATTTCTTCCTCGGCCGCATGCTCCATGGCTGCGCGTACTTGCGGCAGCTTGGCGGTCAATGCCTGACCCTGGTACAGCGCCTGGGCACAGACTTCACCGGTATGGTTGATACGCATCAGGCCTGCGACGTGGCGGGTATCCGTCTCGCTCATTTGCGCTTCGGGTTGCACGATGGCAGGTGACGGGCGATACGGCTGGCCGCTGAAGGGCAGCAGCGTGCGCATGGCCGTGTCGGCTTGCAGCAACAGTCGGTCAATCGGCGAGTAGTGACGTTGGGTAGTCATGCTGACCTCCGGGAAAAATCTCGGCGGCCAGTTTACCGCAAGAGAGGGGCGTGCGTTTGCGCTGGGTCATGCTTCTTATAAGGGCTGGCTTGCCGGCGATGAGGCTCTTGAGGCCGCCATCGCCGGCAAGCCGGCCCCTACAATTGGGGTTTCAGCCCGGTGGCCAGTTCATCTGGCGTTGACCCAGTACATGCATATGAATGTGATAGACGGTCTGGCCGCCATCTTCATTGCAGTTCATTACCACGCGAAAGCCTTTTTCGCAGCCTTGCTCCACGGCCAGGCGCTGGGCGGTGAACAGGATGTGTCCTGCCAGGCCTTTGTCCTCTTCCGTCAGGTCGTTGAGGGTGCGGATCGGCTTCTTCGGAATCACCAGGAAATGCACGGGGGCCATTGGCGCAATATCGTGGAAGGCCAGGACCTGGTCATCCTCGTAGATAATCCTCGCGGGTATTTCTCTGCTGATGATCTTGGTGAACAGAGTATCCACAGCTGTTTCTCCATTATGAAAGTGCAGGGTGAGTGTACCCAGCAGGTCAACGCGGGCAATAGGCCTTGTTGATGGCGCCGGCAATCTTGCGGGTCAGCCAGCGTGGGCTCAAGCGCGGGCTGAACGCCAGCCAGCGATTACGGCGACCGGGAACAATGATCGCCTTGTTCTTTGCCAGGGCACGTACGGTGTGCAGTGCCACTTCTTCCGGGCTTATCAGCTGCTGACGGTCCAGCTTGGCGGTGTCCATCTGTGCGGTGCCGAAGAAGGCGGTGCGTGTCGGGCCGGGGCAGAGCACTGAAACCTTGATGCCGCAGCTCTTCAGCTCTTCGCGCAGGCCTTCGGAGAAATGCAGCACATAGGCCTTGCTGGCGTAGTAGGTGCTCATCCATGGCCCCGGCTGGAAGGCTGCGACCGAGGCGACGTTGAGAATCTGCCCACCGCCGTGCAGGGCCATGGAGTTACCCAGCGCGTGGCACAGGCGGGTCAGGGCAAGGATGTTGACTTCGATCAGGTCCTGCTCGGTCATCCAGTCCTGGGCGAGGAATGGGCCACTGGTGCCGATACCGGCGCAGTTGACCAGCAAGTCGATCTGCCGCTCACCTTCTTCCAGCTCCAGCAGGAACCCAGACAGGCGCAATGGCTCGCCCAGGTCACAGGCGCGGAACAACACCTCGACGCCGAAGCGTTGGGTCAGCTCAATGGCAATACTTTCCAACTGATCACGCTGGCGGGCCACCAGAATCAAGCTGCGGCCGCGACGGGCCAGTGCTTCAGCCAAGGCCAGGCCGATGCCGCTGGAGGCACCGGTGATCAGAGCGTAACGGGTCATGCGTTTCTCCATCGCAACGCCTCCGAGCCTGCGACAGATGCGTCACAGGCGTGGGGCGTTTTTTCATTCTTGCGTAGAGTCTACAGGTTCGGCCGCATCGTCAGCACTTTGCACATCTTCTTCACCCACGATGACGCTCTGATCAGCGTCTTCATCGGTGGTCATGGAGCTGTTTTCATAGCCACCGTCCACGCTGCTTTCGAGCTGGTCCAGGTAACCGCTCATGGCCAGCATCACCGTAGCGGCGAATATCAATGGGAGCAGCGCCAGCCACAGGGTGGCCAGGACCTTCACCGCGGTCGAGTTGCGTGGCGGTGGCGCACCATACTGGTTGGCACCCGCATTGCCAGGCAGCACGATCAGCAGGATCGGGAAAATGCTGCCCACGATCGGTACAAGGTTCAGGAACCATAACCAGCCGGACCAGCCCAGGTCATGTAGGCGCTGCACGGTGATCTGGACACTGATCCACACAGATGCCACGAGCACGACGAAACCGAGCAGTGAGCCAATGATGATCGCCCCAGTGGGAGATACCGCGGCAATACCCAGGCCCACGGTAAACAGGGCGCCCACGACGGTGAACAAGGCCAGGCTCAGCACCAGGGTCCAGGCGAGGAAGCGCAAGCGCCCGATACGCCCGTTGACGGTAAACACCTTGAGGGTGGAAAACTCTGGAAGGTTTTCCCCTACAACTGCGCGCGGCGGTGCGTATGGTGAGGCGGCTGGACGCGAAAAATCGGCGGTCGCGGAGTCGGTCTCATGGGTTTCAGCCAGGCTGAAGGCCACGGGTTGTTCGGCTTCGATGCGCGCATCGACGCCGGCGTTTTTCAGGGCTGCCAGATAGGTGTCGGCATCGGCGTGAGAAAGGTCGCGCTTCAAGGCCACCGGGCGCCCGGTGAAGAGTTTTTCAATCGCTTCGACGTCGCTTTTGAATAATTCGGCCAGGTTCAGCTTGGCGGTGGTGCTTTCGACACCCGGGAGCAGGGCTCCATCAAACACAATCTTGAAACGGTTGTCGCTCATGCGGGCATCCTTGTCACTTTTCAGGGGTAATGCAGGCCTGCTTCAATGGGCAGGCCTGGCGGGTGAGTCAGCGCGGCCAGCGCAATTGTGCCGCTTGCTCGCGTGCCTTGCGGTATTCGGCATCGAGGCGGGCAACCAGTTCATCGACGCTGGGCAAATCGTCAATCTCTCCGACGCCTTGGCCGGCGGACCATACAGTCTTCCAGGCCTTTGCCTCGTCGCTGAGTGGCTTGAGCTTGGAGCCAAAGTTCACTTCGCCCTTGCCTTGCAGGGCGGCAAGGTCGAAACCGGCGTTTTCCAGGCTTTGGCGCATAAAGCTTGCGGGCACGCCCGACACCGCCGGAGTGTGCACGATATCGGCTGCGCGCGATGTGAGCAGCATCTCTTTATAGGCATCGGGGGCGTGGCTTTCAGTGGTGCCGATAAAGCGCGTGCCGAAATACGCGAGGTCAGCCCCGAGCAATTGTGCGGCTAGGATCTCGTGCCCATGGTTCAGGCAGCCGGCCAGCAGAAGGGTCTTGTCGAAGAACTGGCGGATCTCGGCGATCAGCGAGAACGGGCTCCAGGTGCCGGCATGGCCGCCAGCCCCCGCCGCCACGGCGATCAGTCCGTCGACGCCGGCTTCTGCGGCTTTTTCCGCATGGCGCCGGGTAGTGACGTCGTGGAACACCAGGCCGCCGTAGCTGTGTACGGCGTCTACCAATTCCTTGACCGCACCCAGGCTGGTGATAACGATCGGCACCTTGTGCTCGACGCAGATCGCCAGGTCAGCCTCAAGGCGCGGGTTGCTGTTGTGCACGATCAAGTTGACCGCGTAGGGCGCGGGGTTTTCCAGCAGTGCCAGGCCCGCCTCGATTTCTTCCAGCCAGGCCTTGAACCCGCTGCTTTCGCGCTGGTTGAGTGCCGGGAAACTCCCGACCACGCCATTGCGGCAGCACGCCAGGACCAGTTGCGGATTGGAAATCAGGAACATCGGCGCAGCCACTACGGGCAGGCGCAGGCGTTGTTCTAGCAAAGCGGGCAGCGACATTGGAAGTACCCCAGGTTAAGTGCGGCTGATTAGAGTTAGAACGGCTTTACGACGACCAAAATTACAATAGCCAGCAATATCAGAACTGGCACTTCATTGAACCAGCGATAAAAGACATGGCTGCGGGTGTTTTCGCCACGGGCAAAACGTTTTACCTGGGCGCCACACATATGGTGGTAGCCGATCAGGATCACCACCAAGGTCAGTTTGGCGTGCATCCAGCCACCTTGGCTGAAGACACTCGGGTTAAGGCTGATCAACCAGATGCCGAATACCAGCGTGGCGATCATCGCCGGCAGCATGATGCCCTTGTACAGCTTGCGCTCCATGATGCAGAAGCGCTCCTGGCTGACGGCATCCTGGCTTTGTGCGTGGTAGACGAACAGGCGCGGAAGGTAAAACAGCCCGGCAAACCAGCAGACAATGCTGACGATATGAAAGGCTTTGAGCCATAGATAAAGCATTTTTAGTTATTCCCAGGTTCACGGTAACTGGAGATAGTAGAGGTTAGAGTGCGCGCACGTCACGTTGACGGTTGTCGCAGAACGATACGGCCCCTATTATCGACGGCTTTCCAGTGGGTTCGTTGAGGGCAGGTTTATGGTCAAGGTCGGTATCGTCGGCGGCACGGGTTACACCGGTGTCGAATTGCTGCGTCTGTTGGCTCAGCATCCGCAAGCTGAGGTGGTGGTCATCACCTCCCGATCCGAGGCCGGCCTGGCCGTTGCCGATATGTATCCCAACCTGCGCGGTCATTACGACGGCCTGGCGTTCAGCGTTCCGGATATCAAGACCCTGGGCGCCTGCGATGTGGTGTTTTTCGCGACCCCCCACGGTGTTGCCCATGCGTTGGCCGGCGAGCTGCTGGCCGCCGGGACCAAGGTCATTGACCTCTCGGCGGACTTCCGTTTGCAGGATGCCGATGAGTGGGCCAAGTGGTACGGCCAGCCCCATGGTGCTCCAGAGCTGCTTGAAGAGGCGGTGTATGGTTTGCCAGAGGTTAATCGTGAGCAGATCAAGCAGGCGCGTCTGATCGCCGTGCCGGGTTGCTATCCGACGGCTACGCAGCTGGGTTTCCTACCGCTGCTGGAAGCTGGCCTGGCGGATGCCTCGCGCCTGATTGCCGACTGCAAGTCGGGGGTCAGCGGTGCCGGTCGTGGTGCGGCCGTAGGCTCCTTGTACTCCGAGACCTCGGAAAGTATGAAGGCGTATGCCGTGAAAGGGCATCGTCACCTGCCGGAAATTCGCCAGGGCTTGCGCCTTGCGGCTGGCAGTGACGTCGGCCTGACGTTCGTGCCGCACTTGACCCCGATGATCCGTGGGATTCACTCGACACTGTATGCAACGGTCGTGGATCGCTCGGTGGATCTGCAGGCATTGTTTGAAAAGCGTTATGCCAATGAGCCGTTCGTCGATGTAATGCCTGCCGGTAGCCACCCGGAAACCCGCAGCGTGCGCGGTGCCAACGTGTGCCGGATTGCCGTGCATCGGCCGCAGGATGGCGACCTGGTAGTGGTGTTGTCGGTAATCGATAACTTGGTCAAGGGCGCGTCGGGCCAGGCTGTACAGAACTTGAACATCTTGTTCGGCCTGGATGAGAAGCTTGGCTTGTCCCACGCCGGCATGCTGCCTTAAGGCTTTGGCTGCTGTGCAAAAGGCCCGTTGATCGGGCCTTTCGTGTTTTTAAGGGGCGCCGGGCAGATTGATATACCGTAACAATAGTTGACCGCTTTTCTAGGAGAAGCGGATAATGGCCGCCATCACGCATATGGCGGCGCTACGCCGGGAGATTATCAGCATGAGCGTTGAATCCTTCACCCCCACGGCTTTGCAATTCACCCACGGTGCTGCGCACAAGGTGAAGAGCCTGGTCGATGAAGAGGGTAATGATCGCTTGAAGCTGCGCGTATTCGTTACGGGCGGCGGTTGTTCAGGGTTTCAGTACGGCTTTACCTTCGATGAAGATGTGGCCGATGACGACACCATCGTCGAGCGCGAGGGCGTAAGCCTGGTCGTGGATCCGATGAGCTTCCAGTACTTGGCAGGCGCCGAGGTGGATTACCAGGAAGGTTTGGAAGGCTCGCGCTTTGTGATCAAGAACCCGAATGCCACCACGACGTGTGGTTGCGGTTCGTCGTTCTCGATCTGATCGATAGCGGCGTTTTGCTATGTGCGTGTCAGGCGGGGTAGATCGCGCCAAGTACGCGAAGGCCGCGTGCACCCGTCACGCTTGGGCGGTTGGCGGCGATGCCTTCAAGGCAGCAATGGGCCAGCCAGGCGAAGGCCATGGCTTCCACCCAGTCAGGGTCTACGCCGTGGGTGGCGGTGCTGCTCACGCGGGTGGCCGGTAGCATGGCGGCGAGGCGCTTCATCAGCGTCGTGTTGTGGGCGCCGCCGCCACATACCAGCAGGGTCTCGGTGTGCGGCTGTGCGGTTTTCAACGACTCGACGATAGTCTGCGCCGTCAGCTCCAGCAGCGTGGCCTGGACATCCTGTGCATTGAATGATGGCAGTCGACCGAGGTGGTGCTCCAGCCAAGACAGGTTGAAGACTTCGCGCCCAGTGCTTTTCGGGCCCTGGGTCAGGAAGAAAGGGTCGCTGAGCAACGCGGTGAGCAGCTGTGGCTCGATCTTTCCTGTCGCAGCCCACTGGCCGTCGCGGTCAAAGGTGTCGCCCCGTTGCTGGTGAATCCAGGCGTCCAGCAGGACGTTGCCCGGGCCGCAGTCAAAGCCAGCTACTGGTTTGCCGGTCTCGATCAGGCTCAGATTGCTGAAACCGCCGACATTCAGCACTGCCCGGTTGCCGCTGGTCTGGCCGAACAGCGCTTCGTGAAAGGCAGGCACCAGTGGCGCACCCTGGCCACCGGCGGCCACATCGCGACTACGGAAGTCGCTGACGACGGTTATTCCAGTCAGCTCGGTCAGTAAAGCGGGGTTGCCAATCTGCACGGTAAAGCCGCGGGCAGGTTCGTGGCGAATAGTCTGCCCATGACTGCCAATCGCCCGGATGTCGGCGGGCGTGAGTTGCTGTTGCTCAAGCAGGGCATGAATGCCCTGGGCGGCGAGGGTGACCCAGTTTTGCTGGGCAATCGCCGAGCGTGCAATCTCGTCCGGGCCGCTGGCACAAAGGCCCAGCAGCTCCGCACGCAGGGATTCAGGCATGGGGATGTAATGCGTGGCGATCAGCTTGACCGCCGTGTTTTGCTCGATCAGTGCAATGTCCAGGCCGTCGAGGCTGGTCCCGGACATCACACCTATATAGAGCGCCATCGCTTAACGCTTCGCCGAAGCCAGCATGGTGGCGCGTTCCTGGTCCATGCGTGCCATCAGCGGCTGGCTTTGCTGAAGAAAGCGGGCGCGCTCGGCCTTGGCGATGGGGTCGGCCATCGGCAGCTTTTGGCCTAGCGGGTCGACGTGCACGCCGTTGACCTGGAACTCATAGTGCAGGTGCGGTCCGGTGGACAGGCCGGTGGTGCCGATATAGCCGATCACCTGGCCTTGCTTGACGTTGCCGCCGGTCTTCACGCCTTTGGCAAAGCCTTGCATATGCCCGTACAGCGTACGGTAGCTGTTGCCGTGCTGGATGATAACGGTATTGCCGTAGCCGCCCCGGCGCCCGGCCAGTAGCACCTTGCCGTCACCGGCAGCCTTGATTGGCGTGCCGCGGGGTGCTGCATAGTCCACACCTTTGTGGGCGCGGATTTTGTTCAGAATTGGATGCTTGCGGCCCATGGAAAAACGCGAGCTAATACGGGCGAAGTCAACCGGAGTACGGATGAAGGCCTTGCGCATGCTATTGCCGTCGGCGGTGTAGTAGCTGCTATTGCCTTGTTTGTTGGTGTAGCGCACGGCGGTGTAGGTCTTGCCGCGGTTGGTAAAGCGCGCCGACAGGATATTGCCGGTGCCGACAACCTTGCCATTGGCCACCTTTTGCTCGTAGATCACGTCGAACTCGTCACCCTGGCGAATATCCTGAGCAAAATCGATGTCGTAGCCAAACACGCTGGCCATGTCCATGGTCATGCTGTGGGACAGGCCTGCGCGCGCCGCCGACTGGGACAGCGAGCTGTTGATCACCCCATGAATATAGGCAGAGCGCATTACCGGCTTGGTGGTCACGCGATTGAAGGCAAAGCCCTTGGCACCCTTGGTCAGGGTGATGCTTTCAAGGTCATTGAGATTGCTGTGCAGGGTGGTCAGTTGACCGTCTGGGCTGAGCTCGAACTCAAGCTTCTGGCCGCGCTTGAGCTGGGTGAATTGCTTGGCTTGCTTGTCGCTGGCCAGCACATCGTTAACGGTCGCGGCTGGAAGGCCGACTTTCTCGAACAGTGTCGACAGTGTGTCGCCTTTGGCCACGATCACTTCACGGTGTTCGGGACCTTTTGCTACCTGGGGTACAGGTGCTGCCTGGGCGGTTTCCTTGGTGTCATCCGTGCTGTCTTCAATCTGTGCAAAGGGTGACTCGACGCTCGCGGTTGTGGCTTGTTGGGCGTCAGAAGCGTCTTGGTCTTGTGTCAGTTGTTCAACCGGACTCTCCAAGTCAAGACTCAGGGTCGTTCGTTTGGCTTCTACGTCACTGGAAGGGAATACCAGGAGTGCCAGGCTGAGAAGGGCGGCGATACCACTTGCGGCGAGCAGGTGGGTCTTCGGGTAAAGCGGCGGCGCTTTAGACGGTTCAGTGGTCATAGGTAATTTTGACTTTGAAAAGATGAAATGGAAAAGATGAATGACATGATGAAGATGAAATAACTGTATAAAATATAACCAAATCATCTGTGGTGCAAGCTTGCGAATGCCGGGCTCGCCGAATGGTGTCCGTTTGCAGGGCAAAACTTGTAATTAGTCCCTGATCTTGTATGGTTGGTTCCCTTTGAATCTGAGCTTTACGGGTCTGTTATGAAGTCGGTTGAAGAGCAGCTAGCGCTGATCAAACGTGGTGCGGAAGAACTGTTGGTCGAGGCCGAGCTGATCGAAAAGCTCAAGCGTGGCCAACCCCTTCGTATTAAGGCTGGCTTTGATCCGACGGCACCGGATCTGCACCTGGGTCATACCGTGCTTATTAATAAGCTGCGTCAGTTCCAGGAGCTGGGGCACCAGGTGATCTTCCTTATAGGTGATTTCACCGGGATGATCGGCGATCCGAGCGGCAAGAGTGCCACGCGCCCGCCGCTGACCCGTGAACAGGTCCTCGATAATGCCGAGACCTACAAGACTCAGGTCTTCAAGATTCTTGATCCGGCCAAGACCGAAGTGGCGTTCAATTCCACTTGGATGGATAAGATGGGGCCGGCGGACTTCATTCGTCTGACGTCCCAGTACACCGTTGCGCGGATGCTCGAGCGCGATGACTTCGATAAGCGCTACTCCACCAATCAGCCCATCGCGATTCACGAGTTCCTGTACCCGTTGGTTCAAGGGTATGACTCGGTGGCGCTGCGTGCGGATGTCGAGCTGGGCGGTACCGATCAGAAGTTCAACCTGTTGATGGGGCGTGAGCTGCAGCGCGCGTATGGTCAGGAGGCTCAATGCATTCTGACCATGCCATTGCTGGAAGGGTTGGATGGCGTGAAGAAGATGTCCAAGTCGTTGGGCAACTATGTCGGCATCCAGGAAGCGCCGGGTGTGATGTACGGCAAGCTGGTTTCTATCCCTGATGCTTTGATGTGGCGGTACTTCGAGTTGTTGAGCTTCCGCTCGATGGATGAGATCAGCGCGTTGCGTGCCGATGTGGAGGCGGGTGCGAACCCGCGGGACGTCAAGATCAAGCTGGCGGAAGAAATTGTTGCGCGCTTCCACGGCGAGGA
The DNA here is from genome assembly GCF_050916005.1 of Pseudomonas sp. WMBT8. Taxonomy (NCBI): domain Bacteria; kingdom Pseudomonadati; phylum Pseudomonadota; class Gammaproteobacteria; order Pseudomonadales; family Pseudomonadaceae; genus Pseudomonas; species Pseudomonas sp. WMBT8. Next base: position 5,478,758 of record NZ_CP188096.1, on the reverse strand, counting down.
GGCTGCGGCCAGTGCTCATCGTGCTGCTGGCAATCGTATGAAGGATGGCGAGCTGCCGGATGATCTGCCTGAGATTGAATTGACTGCTGGCGAGGCGATGCCGATCGCGGCTGTCCTTAATAAGGCGGGATTGGTGAAGAACTCGGCGGTTGCACGCGACCTTCTCGGCTCCGGTGGTGTGCGTATAGATGGTAAGGTTGTCGATCGCTCCTTTATATACGAGCTGGGTGCGACCCACGTTTGCCAGGCCGGCAAGAAGGCATTTGCGCGGATTACGCTTAAATCCGAATAAACCTGAAAGTAACGGTTGACGGCGATTTATATCTGTCTATAATTCGCCCCACTTCCGGCGCAGTCGAAACGGAAAACTCCTTGGTAAACAAAGAGTTATGTAGTTTTCGGCAGTAGGTTGCTTCAGTTCATCGAAGCCAAAAGGAAGTTGAAAAAGAGGTGTTGACAGCAGCGTGTAACGCTGTAGAATTCGCCTCCCGCTGACGAGAGATCGAAGGCGCAAGTGGTTGAAGTTGTTGAGGAAAATCTCGAAACTTCTGAAAATAATCACTTGACAGCAAATGAGGCTGCTGTAGAATGCGCGCCTCGGTTGAGACGAAAGATCTTAACCAACCGCTCTTTAACAACTGAATCAAGCAATTCGTGTGGGTGCTTGTGGAGTCAGACTGACAGTCAACAAGATTATCAGCATCACAAGTTACTCCGCGAGAAATCAAAGATGTAACCAACGATTGCTGAGCCAAGTTTAGGGTTTCTTAAAAACCCAAAGATGTTTGAACTGAAGAGTTTGATCATGGCTCAGATTGAACGCTGGCGGCAGGCCTAACACATGCAAGTCGAGCGGTAGAGAGAAGCTTGCTTCTCTTGAGAGCGGCGGACGGGTGAGTAATGCCTAGGAATCTGCCTGGTAGTGGGGGATAACGTTCGGAAACGGACGCTAATACCGCATACGTCCTACGGGAGAAAGCAGGGGACCTTCGGGCCTTGCGCTATCAGATGAGCCTAGGTCGGATTAGCTAGTTGGTGGGGTAATGGCTCACCAAGGCGACGATCCGTAACTGGTCTGAGAGGATGATCAGTCACACTGGAACTGAGACACGGTCCAGACTCCTACGGGAGGCAGCAGTGGGGAATATTGGACAATGGGCGAAAGCCTGATCCAGCCATGCCGCGTGTGTGAAGAAGGTCTTCGGATTGTAAAGCACTTTAAGTTGGGAGGAAGGGTTGTAGATTAATACTCTGCAATTTTGACGTTACCGACAGAATAAGCACCGGCTAACTCTGTGCCAGCAGCCGCGGTAATACAGAGGGTGCAAGCGTTAATCGGAATTACTGGGCGTAAAGCGCGCGTAGGTGGTTAGTTAAGTTGGATGTGAAATCCCCGGGCTCAACCTGGGAACTGCATTCAAAACTGACTGACTAGAGTATGGTAGAGGGTGGTGGAATTTCCTGTGTAGCGGTGAAATGCGTAGATATAGGAAGGAACACCAGTGGCGAAGGCGACCACCTGGACTGATACTGACACTGAGGTGCGAAAGCGTGGGGAGCAAACAGGATTAGATACCCTGGTAGTCCACGCCGTAAACGATGTCAACTAGCCGTTGGGAGCCTTGAGCTCTTAGTGGCGCAGCTAACGCATTAAGTTGACCGCCTGGGGAGTACGGCCGCAAGGTTAAAACTCAAATGAATTGACGGGGGCCCGCACAAGCGGTGGAGCATGTGGTTTAATTCGAAGCAACGCGAAGAACCTTACCAGGCCTTGACATCCAATGAACTTTCTAGAGATAGATTGGTGCCTTCGGGAACATTGAGACAGGTGCTGCATGGCTGTCGTCAGCTCGTGTCGTGAGATGTTGGGTTAAGTCCCGTAACGAGCGCAACCCTTGTCCTTAGTTACCAGCACGTTATGGTGGGCACTCTAAGGAGACTGCCGGTGACAAACCGGAGGAAGGTGGGGATGACGTCAAGTCATCATGGCCCTTACGGCCTGGGCTACACACGTGCTACAATGGTCGGTACAGAGGGTTGCCAAGCCGCGAGGTGGAGCTAATCCCACAAAACCGATCGTAGTCCGGATCGCAGTCTGCAACTCGACTGCGTGAAGTCGGAATCGCTAGTAATCGCGAATCAGAATGTCGCGGTGAATACGTTCCCGGGCCTTGTACACACCGCCCGTCACACCATGGGAGTGGGTTGCACCAGAAGTAGCTAGTCTAACCTTCGGGAGGACGGTTACCACGGTGTGATTCATGACTGGGGTGAAGTCGTAACAAGGTAGCCGTAGGGGAACCTGCGGCTGGATCACCTCCTTAATCGACGACATCAGCTGCTCCATAAGTTCCCACACGAATTGCTTGATTCATTGAAGAAGACGAAAAGAAGCAGCCCGAAATTGGGTCTGTAGCTCAGTTGGTTAGAGCGCACCCCTGATAAGGGTGAGGTCGGCAGTTCGAATCTGCCCAGACCCACCAATTTTGTGTGGGAAACGCCTGTAGAAATACGGGGCCATAGCTCAGCTGGGAGAGCGCCTGCCTTGCACGCAGGAGGTCAACGGTTCGATCCCGTTTGGCTCCACCACTACTGCTTCTGTTTGTATAAAGCTTAGAAATGAGCATTCCATCATTGTGATGGTGAATGTTGATTTCTAGTCTTTGACTAGTTCGTTCTTTAAAAATTTGGGTATGTGATAGAAAGATAGACTGAACGTTACTTTCACTGGTAACGGATCAGGCTAAGGTAAAATTTGTGAGTTACTCAAATTGAGTATTATCGAATTTTCGGCGAATGTCGTCTTCACAGTATAACCAGATTGCTTGGGGTTATATGGTCAAGTGAAGAAGCGCATACGGTGGATGCCTTGGCAGTCAGAGGCGATGAAAGACGTGGTAGCCTGCGAAAAGCTTCGGGGAGTCGGCAAACAGACTTTGATCCGGAGATGTCTGAATGGGGGAACCCAGCCATCATAAGATGGTTATCTTAAGCTGAATACATAGGCTTAAGAGGCGAACCAGGGGAACTGAAACATCTAAGTACCCTGAGGAAAAGAAATCAACCGAGATTCCCTTAGTAGTGGCGAGCGAACGGGGACTAGCCCTTAAGTGGCTTTGAGATTAGCGGAACGCTCTGGAAAGTGCGGCCATAGTGGGTGATAGCCCTGTACGCGAAAATCTCTTAGTCATGAAATCGAGTAGGACGGAGCACGAGAAACTTTGTCTGAATATGGGGGGACCATCCTCCAAGGCTAAATACTACTGACTGACCGATAGTGAACTAGTACCGTGAGGGAAAGGCGAAAAGAACCCCGGAGAGGGGAGTGAAATAGATCCTGAAACCGTATGCGTACAAGCAGTGGGAGCCCACTTTGTTGGGTGACTGCGTACCTTTTGTATAATGGGTCAGCGACTTATTTTCAGTGGCGAGCTTAACCGAATAGGGGAGGCGTAGCGAAAGCGAGTCTTAATAGGGCGTCTAGTCGCTGGGAATAGACCCGAAACCGGGCGATCTATCCATGGGCAGGTTGAAGGTTGGGTAACACTAACTGGAGGACCGAACCGACTACCGTTGAAAAGTTAGCGGATGACCTGTGGATCGGAGTGAAAGGCTAATCAAGCTCGGAGATAGCTGGTTCTCCTCGAAAGCTATTTAGGTAGCGCCTCATGTATCACTGTAGGGGGTAGAGCACTGTTTCGGCTAGGGGGTCATCCCGACTTACCAAACCGATGCAAACTCCGAATACCTACAAGTGCCGAGCATGGGAGACACACGGCGGGTGCTAACGTCCGTCGTGAAAAGGGAAACAACCCAGACCGTCAGCTAAGGTCCCAAAGTTATGGTTAAGTGGGAAACGATGTGGGAAGGCTTAGACAGCTAGGAGGTTGGCTTAGAAGCAGCCACCCTTTAAAGAAAGCGTAATAGCTCACTAGTCGAGTCGGCCTGCGCGGAAGATGTAACGGGGCTCAAACCATACACCGAAGCTACGGGTATCACCCTCGGGTGATGCGGTAGAGGAGCGTTCTGTAAGCCTGTGAAGGTGAGTTGAGAAGCTTGCTGGAGGTATCAGAAGTGCGAATGCTGACATGAGTAACGACAATGGGTGTGAAAAACACCCACGCCGAAAGACCAAGGTTTCCTGCGCAACGTTAATCGACGCAGGGTTAGTCGGTCCCTAAGGCGAGGCTGAAAAGCGTAGTCGATGGAAAACAGGTTAATATTCCTGTACTTCTGGTTATTGCGATGGAGGGACGGAGAAGGCTAGGCCAGCTTGGCGTTGGTTGTCCAAGTTTAAGGTGGTAGGCTGGAATCTTAGGTAAATCCGGGATTCTAAGGCCGAGAGCTGATGACGAGTTACCCTTTGGGTGACGAAGTGGTTGATGCCATGCTTCCAAGAAAAGCTTCTAAGCTTCAGGTAACCAGGAACCGTACCCCAAACCGACACAGGTGGTTGGGTAGAGAATACCAAGGCGCTTGAGAGAACTCGGGTGAAGGAACTAGGCAAAATGGCACCGTAACTTCGGGAGAAGGTGCGCCGGTGAGGGTGAAGGACTTGCTCCGTAAGCTCATGCCGGTCGAAGATACCAGGCCGCTGCGACTGTTTATTAAAAACACAGCACTCTGCAAACACGAAAGTGGACGTATAGGGTGTGACGCCTGCCCGGTGCCGGAAGGTTAATTGATGGGGTTAGCTAACGCGAAGCTCTTGATCGAAGCCCCGGTAAACGGCGGCCGTAACTATAACGGTCCTAAGGTAGCGAAATTCCTTGTCGGGTAAGTTCCGACCTGCACGAATGGCGTAACGATGGCGGCGCTGTCTCCACCCGAGACTCAGTGAAATTGAAATCGCTGTGAAGATGCAGTGTATCCGCGGCTAGACGGAAAGACCCCGTGAACCTTTACTATAGCTTTGCACTGGACTTTGAATTTGCTTGTGTAGGATAGGTGGGAGGCTTTGAAGCGTGGACGCCAGTTCGCGTGGAGCCAACCTTGAAATACCACCCTGGCAACTTTGAGGTTCTAACTCAGGTCCGTTATCCGGATCGAGGACAGTGTATGGTGGGTAGTTTGACTGGGGCGGTCTCCTCCTAAAGAGTAACGGAGGAGTACGAAGGTGCGCTCAGACCGGTCGGAAATCGGTCGTAGAGTATAAAGGCAAAAGCGCGCTTGACTGCGAGACAGACACGTCGAGCAGGTACGAAAGTAGGTCTTAGTGATCCGGTGGTTCTGTATGGAAGGGCCATCGCTCAACGGATAAAAGGTACTCCGGGGATAACAGGCTGATACCGCCCAAGAGTTCATATCGACGGCGGTGTTTGGCACCTCGATGTCGGCTCATCACATCCTGGGGCTGAAGCCGGTCCCAAGGGTATGGCTGTTCGCCATTTAAAGTGGTACGCGAGCTGGGTTTAGAACGTCGTGAGACAGTTCGGTCCCTATCTGCCGTGGACGTTTGAGATTTGAGAGGGGCTGCTCCTAGTACGAGAGGACCGGAGTGGACGAACCTCTGGTGTTCCGGTTGTCACGCCAGTGGCATTGCCGGGTAGCTATGTTCGGAATAGATAACCGCTGAAAGCATCTAAGCGGGAAACTAGCCTCAAGATGAGATCTCACTGGAACCTTGAGTTCCCTGAAGGGCCGTCGAAGACTACGACGTTGATAGGTTGGGTGTGTAAGCGCTGTGAGGCGTTGAGCTAACCAATACTAATTGCCCGTGAGGCTTGACCATATAACACCCAAGCAATTTGTTTCTCGAAAGAGCATCAGATTGCGGTGTGTGAAGACGAAATGAACCGAAAGTTCGAATCTCACAAAACACCGAAAGCTGTCACATACCCAATTTGCTGAAGCGAGGCACCTGCCGCGACTCAGTACCCGAATTTCTTGACGACCATAGAGCATTGGAACCACCTGATCCCATCCCGAACTCAGCAGTGAAACGATGCATCGCCGATGGTAGTGTGGGGTTTCCCCATGTGAGAGTAGGTCATCGTCAAGATTAAATTCCGAAACCCCAATTGCGAAAGCAGTTGGGGTTTTGTTTTGGGCGGTCGAAAAACTCGAAAATGCTTGGTCGGTTGTCTAGTTGAGTTTGCTCTATCGCCTGTTATGTTGCTTTCTATGCAATGGCTCTGCGCATGGCTATCATGCGTGCCTCATTGTGAGGCGAGACCTGCATGCTGACGTTGTTAAAACTTCTGAAAGATGGCCGATTCCACTCGGGTGAAGCGCTAGGTGCGGCCCTGGGTGTCAGTCGTAGTGCTGTGTGGAAACAGCTCCAGCATCTGGAGGTTGAGCTGGACCTGACGATTCATAAGGTCAGGGGGAAAGGCTATCAATTGGCATCCCCGCTGGTTCTATTGAGTGCTGACGAGATCGCCTTGAAGTCGCCGGTCTGTGCGGGTTCGCTTTTCATCTCGGATACCATCGACTCCACGAATGCCGAAGCTTTGCGTCTAATCGATGCGGGGCAGGCGGCGCCGTTCCTGGTTCTGTCGGAGCAGCAAACTGCAGGCAGGGGGCGTCGAGGGCGTAAGTGGGTCAGTCCGTTTGCACAGAATGTTTATTACAGCCTTGTACTTCGTATCGATGGTGGTTTGCGACAGCTCGAAGGTTTGAGTCTTGTGGTGGGCTTGGCGGTAATGCAAACCCTGCGCGACCTGGGTGTTCAGGGTTCGGGTTTGAAATGGCCGAATGATGTTCTTGTTGGGTCAAAAAAGATTGCGGGCATCCTTCTTGAGCTGGTAGGCGATCCTGCTGATGTGTGCCATGTAGTGCTCGGTATTGGTATCAATGCCAACATGCAAAGCGCCGCAGAAGTTGATCAGCAGTGGACATCGATACAGCTCGAAACGGGTCGCAGGGTAGATCGAAATCATCTGGTCGCTCACCTGGGTCAGGCATTGCAGGCTTATCTCGAGCGTCATAGAGATTCCGGCTTCTCGGTGATCCGCGAGGAGTGGGAGCGGAGTCATCTATGGCAGGGCAGGGCGGTGTCATTGATCGCCGGTGTTAACCAAGTAGACGGGGTTGTGCTAGGTATTGACGGTCAGGGCGCGCTGCGTCTCGAAGTGGATGGTGTTGAGAAAATATACAGTGGCGGTGAGTTAAGCCTGAGGTTGCGTGATGATTCTTGAGCTCGACTGTGGGAATAGCTTCATCAAATGGCGAGTTCTGGAGGCGAACCAGGCGGTCGTTTTCGCTGAAGGCGTTGTGGATTCCGATGTGGCGTTGTTGGGTGGCCTCCATTCATTGGCTGGTCTTTCACTGCAACACTGTAGGTTGGTGAGCGTGCGCGCCCAGGAGGAGACGAATCGTCTGGTCGGCGTGTTGGTTGCCGCTTTTGGTGTCTCTATAAGCTGTGCTGCGCCGTCGCGTGAGATGGCGGGTGTGCGCAATGGATATGAGGAATATGCCCGTCTGGGGCTGGATCGTTGGTTAGCAATGCTGGGAGGCTTCCGCCTGGCCTCTGGAGCATGTTTGGTGCTGGATTTTGGTACGGCGGCCACTGCTGATTTCATTACGGCGGATGGCGAGCATCTTGGGGGATTTATCTGTCCTGGCATGCCGCTGATGCGCAATCAGCTGCGAACCCACACCCGTAAAATACGTTATGACGATGTTGCAGCTGAGCGTGCGCTGGAAAGCCTGGTGCCTGGACGTACGACTGCACAAGCCGTAGAGCGTGGTTGCACGCTCATGCTTCGCGGCTTCGCTGAGTCGCAACTGGAGCTGGCCCAGAGTTACTGGGGCGAAGACTTCTCAGTATTCCTTACGGGTGGTGATGCTGAGTTAGTCGCCGATGCTCTGCCAGGCGCTCGGTTCGTTCCGGACCTGGTATTTGTTGGTCTGGCGATGGCATGCCCTTTGTCTTGAGGTTTCTATGCGTTGGTTGTTTCTGTTGTTGCTGGTTCTCAATGTCTTTTATTACATCTGGCACCAGCAAGAGGCCCCGTTGCGTGCGAAGGATGTAACGCCCCTGGCGCTGTATCGGGGCTCTCAGCAGGATATTCAATTGCTGAGTGAGTCAGCGGACGCAATGACCCGTCGTGATCGGCCCAGGGCGCCAGAAGCGCCGGCCGGTTGCTTGTATATTGGCGGCTTTGCCAGTCAGGAGCAGGCGCAGTTCCTCGAGCAGCGCCTGACCAGTCTGGATATCAAGGTCAGGATCCAGTCATTGGCTGGTGCAGGTGTGCCCGCTTTTTGGTTGCGTGTGGCACCTGAAAGTCGCCGCTTGGCTGACGATCTGCCGTTTGAAAGCCTTGCTAATGAATTCAATGAGTTAAAACATAAAATAATGCCGTGCGAAGGCATTGCAAGTGTCGAATAGTTTGCATAGAATGGCGCCCGCTCCACAGCGATGACCTACTTGGGAAATTGGTGTGAAGCGATCGTCACGCAGCTAACCTCATATTTTTAATGAGAAAATGCTTGACAGAAGGTCGGCGTAATGTAAAATGCCGGCTCGCTTAGGAGGGGTTCCCGAGCGGCCAAAGGGATCAGACTGTAAATCTGACGTCTACGACTTCGAAGGTTCGAATCCTTCCCCCTCCACCATTTTTAGCGTGAGCTGCAAGCTCCGCGGGTATAGTTTAGTGGTAGAACCTCAGCCTTCCAAGCTGATGATGCGGGTTCGATTCCCGCTACCCGCTCCAAGTTTGCAGGTTGTGCAAGGTGTTTTGCTCTTGTAGCTCAGTTGGTAGAGCACACCCTTGGTAAGGGTGAGGTCAGCGGTTCAAATCCGCTCAAGAGCTCCATATAACAAGGCAGATATGAAAATATCTGCCTTTGTTTTAACAGCTGTCTCGGCTTGATTCTTTTTTACCTGGTGTTATCGGGTTGTTTCAAGTCTCTTGGGGTTGGTTGTTGTAAAGTCTTTTTCAGGCCTGCATAATGGTCGGCCTGATTTTGTTTTAGGTCAGTAGCTCAATTGGCAGAGCGACGGTCTCCAAAACCGTAGGTTGGGGGTTCGATTCCCTCCTGACCTGCCAGATTCACGTGGTGTATCTGGCTTTCTTTTCACAGGATCTTCATAGATGACTCCTAAGGCTGAAGCTCAAAGCTCTCGTTTCGATCTGGTTAAGTGGCTCGCTGTCGTCGCTTTGGTGGTCGTAGGCGTTGTTGGCAATCAGTATTATTCTGCTTCGCCGATCCTGTACCGCGTACTCGTATTGCTCGCTCTCGCTGCTGCGGCTGTCTTCATCGGTCTGCAGACTGTAAAGGGTAAGTCTTTCGCCGTACTGGTTAAGGAAGCTCGCACCGAAATACGTAAAGTCGTTTGGCCGACTCGCCAAGAAACCACGCAGACCACGCTGATTGTTGTGGCTGTTGTTTTGGTTATGGCGTTGCTGTTGTGGGGGCTTGATTCCCTGCTCGGCTGGCTTGTTTCCTTGATTGTTGGCTAAGGGTGTCCCGTGGCTAAGCGTTGGTACGTTGTGCATGCTTACTCGGGTTACGAGAAGCATGTCATGCGCTCTTTGCTAGAGCGCGTAAAGCTGGCAGGCATGGAAGATGGCTTCGGCGAAATTCTGGTTCCCACTGAAGAAGTGGTTGAAATGCGTAATGGCCAGAAGCGCAAAAGTGAACGCAAGTTCTTCCCTGGCTACGTGCTGGTACAGATGGACATGAATGAGGGTACTTGGCACTTGGTCAAGGATACCCCTCGCGTCATGGGCTTCATTGGCGGTACCGCCGATAAGCCTGCGCCGATCACTGACAAGGAAGCGGAAGCGATTCTGCGCCGTGTTGCTGACGGTAGCGACAAGCCGAAGCCGAAGACGTTGTTCGAGCCGGGCGAGGTTGTTCGTGTCACTGATGGTCCGTTTGCTGATTTCAACGGCACTGTCGAAGAAGTTAACTACGAAAAGAGCCGGATCCAAGTGGCGGTGCTCATTTTCGGTCGCTCTACCCCGGTAGAGTTGGAGTTCAGTCAGGTCGAAAAGGTCTAGCTGACAAAGCATCCCAACCCCGCAGCCTTAGGCTGTGGGGTTTTGTCGTCACTGGGATAAACGCGCAAGTAACCGGGGAGCCTTTCGAGGCGCTTGAACCCGTAATTGGAGTGCCTCATGGCCAAGAAGATTACCGCTTACATCAAGCTGCAAGTGAAGGCCGCACAGGCCAACCCTAGCCCACCCGTCGGTCCAGCTCTGGGTCAGCACGGCGTGAACATCATGGAATTCTGCAAGGCCTTCAACGCCCGTACTCAGGGTATTGAGCCAGGTCTGCCGACTCCAGTGATCATCACTGTATATAGCGACCGTAGCTTCACCTTCGAAACCAAGTCGACCCCGGCTTCGGTTTTGTTGAAGAAAGCTGCAGGTCTGACTAGCGGTTCCGCTCGTCCGAACACCGTTAAGGTTGGCACCGTAACTCGTGCTCAGCTGGAAGAAATCGCGAAAACCAAAAACGCGGATCTGACTGCAGCTGATATGGATGCAGCCGTGCGTACCATCGCCGGTTCTGCTCGTAGCATGGGCCTTAACGTGGAGGGTGTGTAATGGCTAAGCTGACCAAGCGCCAAAAGGCTATCGCCGGCAAAATCGAAGCGGGCAAGTCCTACAATTTTGTAGACGCTGCTGCTCTGCTGACCGAGCTGTCGACTGTCAAGTTCAGCGAGTCCGTTGACGTTGCTGTAAACCTGGGTGTTGACCCACGTAAATCCGACCAGGTCGTTCGTAGCGCTACTGTGCTGCCACACGGTACTGGCAAGACCGTACGTGTTGCTGTCTTCACCCAAGGCCCGGCAGCTGAAGCTGCTCTGGCCGCTGGCGCCGATCGCGTTGGCATGGACGACCTGGCTGCCGAAATGAAAGGCGGCGACCTGAACTATGACGTAGTTATTGCCTCCCCGGATGCAATGCGCGTTGTAGGTCAGTTGGGTCAGATCCTGGGCCCACGTGGTCTGATGCCTAACCCGAAAGTCGGTACCGTAACTCCAGACGTAGCTACCGCGGTTAAAAACGCCAAGGCTGGTCAGGTTCGTTATCGCACCGACAAAAACGGCATCATTCACACCTCCGTTGGCAAGGTCGGCTTCGACGCCGTCAAGCTGAAGGAAAACGTTGAAGCCCTGATCGCTGATCTGAAGCGTATCAAGCCAGCTTCCTCGAAAGGTATCTACGTCAAGCGCGTTACCCTGAGCACCACTATGGGCCCAGGTCTGGTCATCGACCAAGGCTCGCTGGACGTATAAGACACAAACTGGCGCGAGAGATCGCGCCAGTTGAAAAAATTGGGGTCCCTGCCTGGCGGGGGCTATCCAAGACCGTAGGCGACGCAAGTCTTAAACCATCAAGCCTACGCAGATGGTGCTCCCGGTTCCTTACCGAATCAGACACCAAAACGACATCCGGCCTAGGCCAGATGAAACGGTAACAAGCAGGAGTTAAACCCGTGGCAATTAATCTCGAAGACAAGAAGGCCATCGTCGCTGAAGTCAACGAGGCTGCCAAAGCTGCTCTGTCCGCTGTCGTGGCTGATGCCCGTGGTGTGACAGTAGGCGCTATGACCGGACTCCGTAAAGAGGCTCGTGAAGCTGGCGTATACGTACGTGTTGTACGTAACACCCTGCTCAAGCGCGCTGTTGCTGACACTGAATACAGTGTCCTCAACGACGTGTTCACCGGCCCGACTCTGATCGCGTTCTCCAAGGATCATCCAGGCGCTGCTGCCCGTTTGTTCAAGGAATTCGCCAAGAGTCAGGATAAGTTCGAGATCAAGGCAGCTGCGTTCGAGGGCAAGTTCCTCGCAGCTAACCAAATCGACGTACTGGCAACACTGCCGACCCGTAACGAAGCTATTTCGCAGCTGATGAGCGTGATTCAAGGCGCTACCAGCAAGCTGGCTCGTACTCTGGCCGCAGTTCGCGAGCAAAAAGAAGCTGCAGCAGCCTAAGGCTGAGCAACTTCTCTCGCGTTTTTTTGTTTATTTCGATGGCCGCGTAGGCCGTCCCCCAATTCAGGAAATACAGCAATGTCTATCTCCCAAGACGATATCCTCAACGCCGTAGCTGAAATGTCGGTTCTGCAGGTTGTTGAGCTGATCAAAGCTTTCGAAGAAAAATTCGGCGTTTCCGCTGCCGCTGCTTCCGCTGGCCCAGCTGTTGCTGCTGTTGCTGCTGAAGAGCAAACCGAATTCAACGTCATGCTGCTGGAAGCTGGCGAGAAGAAAGTAAACGTGATCAAGGCAGTACGTGAACTGACCGGTCTGGGCCTGAAAGAAGCCAAGGCTGTAGTTGACGGCGCTCCTGCCCAGGTTCTGGAAGCAGTGTCGAAAGACGCCGCTGACAAAGCCAAAGCAGTACTGGAAGAAGCAGGCGCTAAAGTCGAGCTGAAGTAAGCATCGACCTTGCGTTTCCAGCCCAAGCGTTAAGCTGAAGGCTGATGGCTGGTGGCTCTTGCCACCGGCCTTTTTCCGTTCTTGGCTGTCGACTCGGTCGCCGCCACTAACGCGCTGTAGCCACCCGATGCGGTGGTGCAAACCATGGGGTTTGCAAGATTTTCTGGCTGCTCCCGTCGGGAGGGCCAAACAAGCAGGTGACCAAGCTGGGGAACGCTGATGGCTTACTCATATACTGAGAAAAAACGTATCCGCAAGGACTTTAGCAAGTTGCCGGACGTCATGGATGTCCCGTACCTTCTGGCTATCCAGCTGGATTCGTATCGTGAATTCTTGCAGGCGGGAGCGACCAAAGATCAGTTCCGCGACGTGGGCCTGCATGCGGCCTTCAAATCCGTTTTCCCGATCATCAGCTACTCCGGCAATGCTGCGCTGGAGTACGTCGGTTATCGCCTGGGCGAACCGGCATTTGATGTCAAAGAATGCGTGTTGCGCGGTGTTACGTACGCCGTACCTTTGCGGGTAAAAGTTCGTCTGATCATTTTCGACAAAGAATCGTCGAACAAAGCGATCAAGGACATCAAAGAGCAAGAAGTCTACATGGGCGAAATCCCATTGATGACTGAGAACGGTACCTTCGTTATCAACGGTACCGAGCGTGTAATCGTTTCCCAGCTGCACCGTTCCCCGGGCGTGTTCTTCGACCACGACCGCGGCAAGACGCACAGCTCCGGCAAGCTCCTGTACTCCGCGCGGATCATTCCGTACCGTGGTTCGTGGTTGGACTTCGAGTTCGACCCTAAAGACTGCGTGTTCGTGCGTATCGACCGTCGTCGCAAGCTGCCGGCCTCGGTACTGCTGCGCGCGCTCGGCTACACCACCGAGCAGGTGCTGGACGCTTTCTACACCACCAACGTATTCAGCCTGAAGGATGAAACCCTCAGCCTGGAGCTGATTGCTTCGCGTCTGCGTGGTGAAATTGCTGTCCTGGATATCCAGGATGAGAAGGGCAAGGTCATTGTTGAGGCTGGCCGTCGTATTACTGCGCGCCACATCAACCAGATCGAAAAAGCCGGTATCAAGTCGCTGGACGTGCCTCTGGACTACGTCCTGGGTCGCACTACCGCCAAGGTTATCGTTCACCCGGCGACAGGCGAGATCCTGGCTGAGTGCAACACCGAGCTGAACACCGAGATCCTGGCAAAAATCGCCAAGGCCCAGGTTGTTCGCATCGAGACCCTGTACACCAACGATATCGACTGCGGTCCGTTCGTCTCCGACACCCTGAAGATCGACTCCACCAGCAACCAATTGGAAGCGCTGGTCGAGATCTATCGCATGATGCGTCCTGGCGAGCCACCAACCAAAGACGCTGCCGAAACCCTGTTCAACAACCTGTTCTTCAGCCCTGAGCGCTATGACCTGTCTGCGGTCGGCCGGATGAAGTTCAACCGTCGTATCGGTCGTACCGAGATCGAAGGTTCGGGCGTGCTGTGCAAGGAAGACATCGTTGCGGTCCTGAAGACTCTGGTCGACATCCGTAACGGCAAAGGCATCGTCGATGACATCGACCACCTGGGTAACCGTCGTGTTCGCTGCGTAGGCGAAATGGCCGAGAACCAGTTCCGCGTTGGCCTGGTGCGTGTTGAGCGTGCGGTCAAAGAGCGTCTGTCGATGGCCGAAAGCGAAGGCCTGATGCCGCAAGACCTGATCAACGCCAAGCCAGTGGCTGCGGCGGTGAAAGAGTTCTTCGGTTCCAGCCAGCTCTCGCAGTTCATGGACCAGAACAACCCGCTCTCCGAGATCACCCACAAGCGCCGTGTTTCTGCACTGGGCCCGGGCGGTCTGACCCGTGAGCGTGCAGGCTTTGAAGTTCGTGACGTTCACCCGACGCACTACGGTCGTGTTTGCCCGATCGAAACGCCGGAAGGTCCGAACATCGGTCTGATCAACTCCCTGGCTGCCTATGCGCGCACCAACCAGTACGGCTTCCTCGAAAGCCCGTACCGTGTGGTGAAAGACGCCCTGGTCACCGACGAGATCGTTTTCCTGTCCGCCATCGAAGAAGCTGATCACGTGATCGCTCAGGCTTCGGCCACGATGAACGACAAGAAAGTCCTGATCGACGAGCTGGTAGCTGTTCGTCACTTGAACGAGTTCACCGTCAAGGCGCCGGAAGACGTCACCTTGATGGACGTATCGCCCAAGCAGGTAGTTTCTGTTGCGGCGTCGCTGATCCCGTTCCTGGAACACGATGACGCCAACCGTGCGTTGATGGGTTCCAACATGCAGCGTCAAGCTGTACCGACCCTGCGCGCTGACAAGCCGCTGGTGGGTACCGGCATGGAGCGCAACGTAGCCCGTGACTCCGGCGTTTGCGTCGTGGCTCGTCGTGGCGGCGTGATCGACTCTGTTGATGCCAGCCGTATCGTGGTTCGTGTTGCCGATGACGAAGTTGAAACTGGCGAAGCCGGTGTCGACATCTACAACCTGACCAAATACACCCGCTCGAACCAGAACACCTGCATCAACCAGCGCCCGCTGGTGAGCAAGGGTGATCGCGTTCAGCGTAGCGACATCATGGCCGACGGTCCGTCCACCGATATGGGTGAGTTGGCTCTGGGTCAGAACATGCGCATCGCGTTCATGGCGTGGAACGGCTTCAACTTCGAAGACTCCATCTGCCTGTCCGAGCGTGTGGTTCAAGAAGATCGCTTCACCACGATCCACATCCAGGAACTGACCTGCGTGGCGCGTGACACCAAGCTTGGGCCTGAGGAAATCACTGCAGACATCCCGAACGTGGGTGAAGCTGCTCTGAACAAGCTGGACGAAGCCGGTATCGTTTACGTAGGTGCTGAAGTTGGCGCTGGCGACATCCTGGTCGGTAAGGTCACTCCGAAAGGCGAGACTCAACTGACTCCGGAAGAGAAGCTGCTGCGTGCCATCTTCGGTGAAAAAGCCAGCGACGTTAAAGACACCTCCCTGCGCGTACCTACCGGTACCAAGGGTACTGTCATCGACGTACAGGTCTTCACCCGTGACGGCGTTGAGCGTGATGCTCGTGCACTGTCCATCGAGAAGACCCAGCTCGACGAGATCCGCAAGGACCTGAACGAAGAGTTCCGTATCGTCGAAGGCGCGACCTTCGAGCGTCTGCGTTCCGCCCTGGTAGGCCACAAGGCCGAAGGCGGCGCAGGTCTGAAGAAAGGTCAGGACATCACCGACGAAATCCTCGACGGTCTTGAGCACGGCCAGTGGTTCAAACTGCGCATGGCTGAAGATGCTCTGAACGAGCAGCTCGAGAAGGCCCAGGCCTACATCGTTGATCGCCGCCGTCTGCTGGACGACAAGTTCGAAGACAAGAAGCGCAAACTGCAGCAGGGCGATGACCTGGCTCCAGGCGTGCTGAAAATCGTCAAGGTTTACCTGGCAATCCGTCGTCGCATCCAGCCGGGCGACAAGATGGCCGGTCGTCACGGTAACAAAGGTGTGGTCTCGGTGATCATGCCGGTTGAAGACATGCCGCACGATGCCAATGGCACCCCGGTCGACGTCGTCCTCAACCCGTTGGGCGTACCTTCGCGTATGAACGTTGGTCAGATCCTTGAAACCCACCTGGGCCTCGCGGCCAAAGGTCTGGGCGAGAAGATCAACCGTATGATCGAAGAGCAGCGCAAGGTCGCAGACCTGCGTAAGTTCCTGCACGAGATCTACAACGAGATCGGCGGCCGCAAAGAAGAGCTGGACACTTTCTCCGACCAGGAAATCCTGGATCTGGCGAAGAACCTGCGCGGCGGCGTTCCAATGGCTACCCCGGTGTTCGACGGTGCCAAGGAAAGCGAAATCAAGGCCATGCTGAAACTGGCAGACCTGCCAGAAAGCGGCCAGATGCAGCTGTTCGACGGCCGTACCGGCAACAAGTTCGAGCGCCCGGTTACTGTTGGCTACATGTACATGCTGAAGCTGAACCACTTGGTAGACGACAAGATGCACGCTCGTTCTACCGGTTCTTACAGCCTGGTTACCCAGCAGCCGCTGGGTGGTAAGGCTCAGTTCGGTGGTCAGCGTTTCGGGGAGATGGAGGTCTGGGCACTGGAAGCATACGGTGCTGCATACACTCTGCAAGAAATGCTCACAGTGAAGTCGGACGATGTGAACGGTCGTACCAAGATGTACAAAAACATCGTGGACGGCGATCACCGTATGGAGCCGGGCATGCCCGAGTCCTTCAACGTGTTGATCAAAGAAATTCGTTCCCTCGGCATCGATATCGATCTGGAAACCGAATAACACGTGACGCGAATCGAGAGCGGGGCTGTTTAGCCCGCTCTCTGCTCCGCCAGGAGGAAAGGCCTTGAAAGACCTACTGAATTTGCTGAAAAACCAGGGTCAAGTCGAAGAGTTCGACGCCATCCGTATTGGATTGGCATCGCCTGAGATGATCCGTTCGTGGTCGTTCGGTGAAGTTAAAAAGCCGGAAACCATCAACTACCGTACGTTCAAACCTGAGCGTGACGGCCTGTTCTGCGCCAAGATCTTTGGCCCGGTAAAGGATTACGAGTGCCTGTGCGGTAAGTACAAGCGCTTGAAGCACCGTGGTGTGATCTGCGAGAAGTGCGGCGTTGAAGTTGCGCTGGCCAAGGTTCGTCGTGAGCGTATGGCGCACATCGAGCTGGCTTCGCCGGTTGCCCACATCTGGTTCCTGAAATCGCTGCCGTCCCGTATCGGCTTGCTGATGGACATGACCCTGCGTGATATCGAACGCGTTCTCTACTTCGAGAGCTATGTCGTTATCGATCCAGGCATGACCACCCTTGAAAAGGGTCAGCTGCTCAACGACGAGCAGTACTTCGAAGCGCTGGAGGAGTTCGGCGACGATTTCGATGCCCGCATGGGTGCTGAAGCTGTCCGCGAACTGCTGCACGCTATCGACCTGGAACACGAGATTGGCCGCCTGCGTGAAGAAATTCCGCAAACCAACTCCGAAACCAAGATCAAGAAACTGTCCAAGCGTCTGAAGTTGATGGAAGCCTTCCAGGGTTCCGGCAACCTGCCAGAGTGGATGGTGCTGACCGTTCTGCCGGTTCTGCCGCCAGACCTGCGTCCGCTGGTACCGCTGGACGGTGGTCGTTTCGCGACGTCCGACCTCAACGACCTGTACCGCCGCGTGATCAACCGTAACAACCGCTTGAAGCGCCTGCTTGATCTGTCCGCTCCGGACATCATCGTGCGCAACGAAAAGCGTATGTTGCAAGAAGCGGTCGATGCCCTGCTCGACAACGGCCGTCGTGGCCGCGCTATTACCGGTTCCAACAAGCGTCCTCTGAAATCCTTGGCTGACATGATCAAGGGTAAGCAAGGTCGTTTCCGTCAGAACTTGCTCGGTAAGCGTGTTGACTACTCCGGTCGTTCGGTAATTACCGTAGGCCCGACCCTGCGTCTGCACCAGTGCGGTCTGCCTAAGAAGATGGCTCTTGAGCTGTTCAAGCCGTTCATCTTCGGCAAGCTGGAAATGCGCGGTCTCGCGACCACCATCAAAGCGGCCAAGAAAATGGTCGAGCGCGAACTGCCAGAGGTTTGGGACGTTCTCGCTGAAGTGATTCGCGAACACCCGGTCCTCCTCAACCGTGCACCGACCCTTCACCGTCTGGGTATCCAGGCGTTTGAACCGGTACTGATCGAAGGTAAGGCTATCCAGCTGCACCCTCTGGTCTGTGCTGCGTACAACGCCGACTTCGACGGCGACCAAATGGCCGTGCACGTACCGCTGACACTGGAAGCCCAGTTGGAAGCGCGTGCGTTGATGATGTCGACCAACAACATCCTGTCGCCAGCCAACGGTGAGCCAATCATCGTTCCGTCGCAGGACGTTGTATTGGGTCTGTACTACATGACCCGTGAAGCGATCAACGCCAAGGGCGAAGGTCGTGTGTTCGCTGACCTGCAAGAAGTTGACCGTGTGTTCCGTGCTGGCGAAGCCGCACTGCACGCCAAGGTCAAGGTGCGCATCCACGAAACGGTCAACGACCGTGACGGCGGCAGCGTGAGCAACACCCGTATCGTCGACACCACTGTCGGCCGTGCGCTGTTGTACCAGGTTGTGCCAAAAGGTCTGTCGTACGACGTCGTCAACCTGCCGATGAAGAAAAAGGCGATCTCCAAGCTGATCAACCAATGCTACCGCGTGGTTGGTCTGAAAGAGACCGTGATCTTCGCTGACCAGTTGATGTACACCGGTTTTGCTTATTCGACCATTTCCGGCGTTTCCATCGGTGTTAACGACTTCGTTATCCCGGATGAAAAAGCCCGCATCATCAGTGCTGCCACTGATGAAGTGAAAGAGATCGAGAGCCAGTACGCCTCCGGCCTGGTAACCCAGGGCGAGAAGTACAACAAAGTGATCGACCTTTGGTCCAAGGCCAACGACGAAGTTTCCAAGGCGATGATGGCCAACCTCTCGAAAGAGAAAGTCATCGACCGTCATGGCGTCGAAGTCGATCAAGAGTCTTTCAACTCGATGTACATGATGGCCGACTCGGGCGCACGGGGTTCTGCTGCGCAGATCCGTCAGCTCGCCGGTATGCGTGGCCTGATGGCCAAGCCGGACGGCTCCATCATCGAAACGCCGATTACTGCGAACTTCCGTGAAGGTTTGAGCGTACTTCAGTACTTCATCTCTACTCACGGTGCTCGTAAAGGTCTGGCGGATACCGCGTTGAAAACCGCTAACTCCGGTTACCTGACTCGTCGTCTGGTAGACGTTGCACAAGATCTGGTTGTAACCGAGATCGATTGCGGCACCGAGCACGGCCTGCTGATGACTCCGCACATTGAAGGCGGTGACGTTGTAGAGCCGCTGGGTGAGCGCGTATTGGGTCGTGTTATCGCCCGTGATGTGTTCAAGCCAGGTACCGAGGAAATCATCGTTCCTGCCGGCACCCTGGTGGATGAGAAGTGGGTCGAGTTCATCGAACTCAACAGCATCGACGAAGTGATTGTTCGCTCGCCGATCAGCTGCGAAACTCGCTACGGTATCTGCGCCAAGTGCTACGGCCGTGACTTGGCTCGTGGTCACCAGGTGAACATCGGTGAAGCGGTCGGCGTTATCGCTGCCCAGTCCATCGGTGAGCCGGGTACCCAGCTGACCATGCGTACGTTCCACATCGGTGGTGCGGCAAGCCGGACCTCCGCAGCTGACAGCGTTCAGGTGAAGAATGGCGGTACTGTCCGTCTGCACAACCTCAAACACGTTGAGCGAGTGGATGGCCACCTGGTTGCTGTGTCCCGTTCCGGTGAGCTGGCGATCGCTGATGACTTCGGTCGTGAGCGTGAGCGTTACAAGCTGCCGTACGGTGCTGTGATTTCGGTTAAAGAAGGTGACAAGGTCGACGCTGGCGCAATCGTGGCCAAGTGGGATCCGCACACTCACCCAATCGTTACCGAAATGAAAGGTACCGTGACCTACGTGGGCATGGAAGAAGGCATCACGATCAAGCGTCAGACTGACGAATTGACCGGTATGACCAACATTGAAGTCCTCGACGCCAAAGATCGTCCAGCTGCCGGTAAAGACATCCGTCCTGCCGTGAAGATGGTCGATGACAACGGCAAGGATCTGTTGCTGCCAGGCACTGACGTTATCGCTCAGTACTTCCTGCCAGCCAACGCCCTGGTCGGTGTGGCGGATGGTGCGAAGATCGCGATCGGTGATGTTATCGCGCGTATCCCGCAAGAAACTTCGAAGACCCGTGACATCACCGGTGGTCTGCCGCGTGTTGCCGACTTGTTCGAAGCTCGTCGTCCGAAAGAAGCGTCGATCCTGGCTGAAGTCAGCGGCACCATCGCGTTCGGTAAAGAGACCAAGGGCAAGCGCCGTCTGGTCATTACCCCGAACGACGGTAGCGATCCGTATGAAGAGCTGATTCCGAAGTGGCGTCACCTGAACGTCTTCGAAGGCGAACAGGTAAACCGCGGCGAAGTTATCTCCGACGGCCCGAGCGATCCACACGACATCCTGCGTCTGCTGGGTGTGAGTGCGCTGGCCAAGTACATCGTTAACGAGATCCAGGACGTTTACCGTCTGCAAGGCGTGAAGATCAACGATAAGCACATCGAGACCATCCTGCGTCAGATGCTGCGTAAAGTTGAAATCGCTGAATCCGGCGATTCGAGTTTCATCAAGGGCGACCAGATGGAACTGACTCACGTACTGGTAGAAAACGAGCGTCTGGCAACCGAAGAGAAATTTGTTTCCAAGTTCACTCGCGTGTTGCTGGGTATCACCAAGGCGTCGTTGTCCACCGAATCGTTCATCTCGGCGGCCTCCTTCCAGGAGACCACTCGCGTACTGACCGAAGCGGCGGTAACCGGCAAGCGCGATTACCTGCGCGGCCTGAAAGAAAACGTGGTTGTGGGTCGTCTGATCCCGGCCGGTACCGGCTTGGCCTACCACAGCGAGCGCAAGCGTCGCCGTGAACTCGACAAGCCGCTGCGCGTAAGCGCCAGTGAAGTGGAAGCTGCACTGACCGAAGCGCTGAACTCTAGCGGTAACTGAGTTCTGCGATAAATAAGTCCGGGCCCTGGCAGCCCCGTTCGTCGGAACAAGACAGTTTTGTCGGGTTTCGATGGAGGGGGAGGTCGGGGCCTTGCCTTGACTGGGGGCAAGATCCTCTTTAGACTCTTGTACCCCTAAATTTGGCGGGAATTCGTTCCTGCCATTTTGCTTTTCTTGCAAGACAATAGCGTCGCAAGACAACAGTGGAGCTAGTAGATGGCAACTATCAACCAGCTGGTACGTCAGCCGCGTAAGCGTATCGTCGAGAAATCCGACGTACCTGCGCTGCAGAACTGCCCGCAACGTCGTGGCGTATGCACTCGCGTGTATACCACTACGCCGAAAAAACCTAACTCGGCACTGCGTAAAGTATGCCGTGTGCGCCTGACCAACGGTTTCGAGGTTTCCTCGTACATCGGCGGTGAAGGCCACAACCTGCAAGAGCACAGCGTGGTACTGATCCGCGGCGGTCGTGTAAAAGACTTGCCAGGTGTTCGTTACCACACCGTACGCGGCTCCTTGGATACTTCCGGCGTTAAAGGTCGTAACCAGGGTCGTTCGAAGTACGGTACCAAGAAGCCTAAGTAGTAGCGGCTTTTTGTAAACTGAATCATCTTATTTTCTGAGTCGATAAGAGTAAGGTCGGAGGCGTCCCGCAAGGGCACCGATTCCGAACGAACCTGAAGACCGTTTGAGGGCTTATCCATGCCAAGAAGACGCGTAGCAGCCAAGCGCGAAGTGCTTGACGATCCAAAATACGGAAGCCAAATCCTGGCCAAGTTCATGAACCACGTGATGGAAAGCGGCAAGAAAGCCGTTGCCGAGCGTATCGTTTATGGCGCGCTGGAAAAGGTTAAAGAACGCAAGAACAGCGACCCCCTGGAAATCTTCGAGAAAGCTCTCGACGCCATCGCTCCGCTGGTCGAAGTGAAGTCGCGCCGTGTAGGCGGTGCTACTTACCAGGTTCCGGTCGAAGTTCGCCCGTCCCGTCGTAACGCCCTGGCAATGCGCTGGTTGGTAGACTTCGCCCGTAAGCGCGGTGAGAAGTCTATGGCTCTGCGTTTGGCCGGCGAGCTGTTGGACGCTGCTGAAGGTAAAGGTGCTGCTGTTAAGAAGCGTGAAGACGTGCACCGTATGGCTGAAGCTAACAAAGCTTTCTCGCACTACCGCTTCTAATCTTAGCTTCACTAATTTTGCGAGGGCTTTATGGCTCGTACTACTCCGATTAGCCGCTACCGTAACATCGGTATCGTTGCTCACGTGGATGCTGGTAAAACCACCACCACCGAGCGCGTACTGTTTTACACCGGCAAAAGTCACAAAATGGGCGAGGTGCATGATGGCGCCGCGACCACAGACTGGATGGTTCAGGAGCAGGAGCGTGGTATTACCATTACTTCTGCTGCTATTACCGCCTTCTGGAAAGGTTCTGCCAAGCAGTACAAGGACGAGCACCGCTTCAACGTAATCGATACCCCGGGCCACGTTGACTTCACTATTGAAGTTGAGCGTTCCCTGCGTGTACTCGACGGCGCCGTCGTTGTGTTCTGCGGTACTTCGGGTGTTGAGCCTCAGTCGGAAACCGTATGGCGTCAAGCCAACAAGTACGGTGTTCCACGTCTTGTTTACGTAAACAAGATGGACCGTGCTGGTGCCAACTTCCTGCGCGTGATCGGTCAGATCAAGCAGCGTCTGGGTCACACTCCGGTGCCAATCCAATTGGCTATCGGTTCCGAAGACAACTTCCAGGGTCAGATCGATCTGATCACCATGGAAGCGGTCTACTGGAATGACGCCGACAAAGGCATGGTTCCTGTTCGCAAGCCTATCCCTGCAGAACTGCAGGAACTGGCTGACGAGTGGCGCAACAACCTGGTTGAGGCTGCTGCCGAAGCCAGCGAAGAGCTGATGAACAAGTACCTCGAAGGTGAAGAACTCACCAACGTGGAAATCAAGGCTGCTCTGCGTCAGCGTACTATCGCTGGTGAGATCGTCTTGGCTGTTTGCGGTTCTTCCTTCAAGAACAAGGGTGTTCCCCTGGTTCTCGACGCCGTGATCGACTACCTGCCTGCTCCAACCGACATTCCTGCTATCAAGGGTACCAACCCTGATAACGAGGAAGAAGAGATGGAGCGTCATGCTGACGACAGCGAGCCGTTCTCGGCTCTGGCGTTCAAGATCGCTACCGACCCATTCGTGGGTACCCTGACTTTCGTCCGCGTTTACTCGGGCGTGTTGGCCTCCGGCGACGGCGTGATCAACTCGGTCAAGGGCAAGAAAGAGCGTGTGGGTCGTATGGTGCAAATGCACGCAAACGCCCGCGAAGAGATCAAGGAAGTGCGCGCTGGTGACATCGCGGCCCTGATCGGCATGAAGGACGTCACCACTGGTGAGACTTTGTGCGACGCTGCTAAGCCAATCATCCTGGTTCGCATGGACTTCCCGGAGCCAGTTATCTCGGTTGCCGTAGAGCCTAAGACCAAGGATGACCAGGAAAAAATGGGTATCGCTCTGGGCAAGCTTGCTCAGGAAGATCCATCTTTCCGCGTCAAGACTGATGAAGAGACTGGTCAAACGATCATCTCCGGCATGGGCGAGCTGCACCTGGACATCCTGGTTGACCGGATGCGCCGTGAGTTCAACGTCGAAGCCAACATCGGTAAGCCTCAGGTTTCCTATCGTGAGCGCATCACGAAGAACTGTGAAATTGAAGGCAAGTTCGTTCGTCAGTCCGGCGGTCGTGGTCAGTTCGGTCACTGCTGGATCCGTTTTGCTCCTGCTGACGAAGGTCAGGAAGGTCTGCAATTCGTGAACGAAGTAGTAGGTGGTGTGGTTCCTAAGGAATACATCCCTGCTATCCAGAAGGGCATCGAAGAGCAGATGAAGAACGGTGTTGTTGCCGGCTATCCGCTGATCGGCCTGAAAGCAACCGTTTTTGACGGTTCTTACCACGACGTCGACTCCAACGAGATGGCGTTTAAGGTGGCTGCTTCCATGGCAACCAAGCAACTGGCCCAGAAGGGCGGTGGTGAGTTGCTTGAGCCAATCATGGCGGTAGAAGTTGTTACACCTGAAGACTATATGGGTGATGTCATGGGCGACCTTAACCGTCGTCGCGGCATGATCTTGGGTATGGAAGACACGGTTTCCGGCAAAGTGATTCGCGCCGAGGTTCCGTTGGGTGAGATGTTCGGTTATGCGACCGACGTTCGCTCCATGTCCCAGGGTCGCGCAAGCTACTCTATGGAATTCAAAAAATACAACACAGCTCCGGCGCACATCGCTGAAACTGTATCCAAAAAACAAGGCTGATTCAGTCCTTTAGGCAAGGAGTTAATTGTCGTGGCTAAAGAAAAATTTGATCGTTCCCTACCGCACGTCAACGTTGGCACTATCGGTCACGTTGACCATGGTAAAACCACTCTGACTGCTGCTCTGACTCGCGTTTGCTCCGAAGTATTCGGTTCCGCAATCGTTGATTTCGATAAAATCGACAGCGCACCAGAAGAAAAAGCTCGTGGTATCACCATCAACACCGCGCACGTTGAATACAACTCGCTGATCCGTCACTACGCTCACGTTGACTGCCCAGGTCACGCCGACTATGTGAAGAACATGATCACCGGTGCTGCCCAGATGGACGGCGCAATCCTGGTTTGCTCGGCCGCTGATGGTCCGATGCCACAAACCCGTGAGCACATCCTGCTGTCCCGTCAGGTAGGCGTTCCGTACATCGTGGTTTACCTGAACAAGGCAGACCTGGTAGACGACGCTGAGCTGCTGGAACTGGTTGAGATGGAAGTGCGCGATCTGCTGAGCACTTACGACTTCCCAGGCGACGACACTCCGATCATCATCGGTTCTGCTCGTATGGCTCTGGAAGGTAAAGACGATAACGAAATGGGCACCACGTCCGTTCGTAAACTGGTTGAGACTCTGGACAGCTACATCCCAGATCCAGTTCGTGTTATCGACAAGCCGTTCCTGATGCCAATCGAAGACGTATTCTCGATCTCCGGTCGCGGTACTGTTGTAACTGGTCGTATCGAGCGCGGTATCGTCAAGGTTCAAGATCCACTGGAAATCGTTGGTCTGCGTGACACTACCGTCACCACCTGCACCGGTGTTGAAATGTTCCGTAAGCTGCTCGACGAAGGTCGTGCTGGCGAGAACTGCGGCGTTCTGCTGCGTGGTACCAAGCGTGACGACGTTGAGCGTGGCCAGGTTCTGGTCAAGCCAGGTTCGGTTAAGCCGCACACCAAGTTCGAAGCTGAAGTGTACGTGCTGAGCAAAGAAGAAGGCGGTCGTCACACTCCGTTCTTCAAAGGCTACCGTCCACAGTTCTACTTCCGTACTACTGACGTGACTGGTAACTGCGAACTGCCGGAAGGCGTTGAAATGGTAATGCCAGGCGACAACATCAAAATGGTTGTCACCCTGATCAAAACCATCGCAATGGAAGACGGTCTGCGTTTCGCAATCCGTGAAGGCGGCCGTACCGTTGGTGCTGGCGTTGTAGCTAAAATCATCGAGTAAGCATCTCTTCTGAGATAGCTTCGATGCTTTGAAAAGCCCCCGCTCAGCGGGGGCTTTTTTATTGGGTTGACACCTATCTGGGGCGTCTATAGAATTGCGCCTCCTTTTAACGGGCGCAGTGCGCTCGGTGGGAATAGCAGCCGGAGTCTGAAATCCAATGCAAAATCAGCAAATCCGTATCAGGTTGAAGGCTTTTGACCATCGCCTGATCGACCAATCCACCCAGGAAATCGTGGAAACCGCGAAACGTACTGGGGCACAAGTGCGTGGTCCTATTCCACTGCCTACCCGCAAAGAGCGGTTCACCGTTCTGGTCTCCCCGCACGTCAACAAAGACGCGCGTGACCAGTACGAGATCCGTACTCATAAGCGCGTTCTGGACATCGTCCAGCCAACGGATAAAACCGTTGATGCACTTATGAAGCTTGATCTGGCGGCCGGTGTGGAAGTACAGATCAGCCTCGGCTAAGACTCGGGTCTTAGTCGTGTAACGCTCTGAAATGGGCGGCCATAGCGGGTGAAAGCCCCGTACACTCATGAGGTTTACAACATGACTATTGGTGTAGTCGGTCGTAAATGCGGTATGACCCGTATTTTCACCGAAGAAGGTGTCTCCATTCCGGTCACGGTCATTGAGATCGAGCCGAATCGCGTCACCCAGTTCAAAACTGAAGAAACCGATGGCTATCGTGCAGTGCAAGTCACTGTCGGCGAGCGTCGTGCTTCGCGTGTGACTGCTGCTCAAGCAGGTCACTTCGCTAAAGCAAACGTTGCAGCTGGTCGTACTGTCATGGAGTTCCGTCTTGAAGATGGCGACTACCAGGCTGGCGATCTGATCAACGCTGAAATCTTCGCCGCTGGTCAACTGGTTGATGTAACCGGTCAGTCCAAGGGTAAAGGCTTCCAGGGTACGATCAAGCGTTGGAATTTCCGTGGCCAAGACAACACTCACGGTAACTCCGTTTCCCACCGCGTCCCGGGCTCTATTGGCCAGTGCCAGACTCCTGGTCGTGTATTCAAGGGCAAAAAAATGTCCGGTCATATGGGCGCTGAGCGCGTGACCGTGCAGTCCCTCGAAGTAGTGCGCGTCGACGCTGAACGCAATCTGTTGTTGGTCAAGGGTGCTGTTCCTGGCGCTACTGGCGGCAACCTGGTTGTACGTCCAGCGGCCAAGGCTCGCGGTTAAGGGGAAGCTGACATGCAATTAAATGTAAATGACGCTCAAGCGATCGAAGTTTCCGAACTGACATTTGGCGGCGAATTCAACGAGACGCTCGTTCACCAAGCAGTCGTGGCCTACATGGCCGGCGGCCGTCAAGGTAGCAAGCAGCAAAAGACCCGTTCCGACGTTCGTGGTGGCGGTAAGCGCCCTTGGCGTCAGAAAGGTACTGGCCGTGCTCGTGCCGGTACTATCCGTAGCCCAATCTGGCGTGGCGGCGGTACCACTTTCGCAGCTCGTCCGCAGGATCACTCTCAGAAGCTCAACAAGAAGATGTATCGCGCAGCACTGCGCTCCATCCTTGCTGAACTCGTGCGTACTGATCGTCTGGTCGTGGTTCAGGACTTCGCTGTTGAAGCGCCGAAAACCAAAGATCTGCTGAACAAGCTGAACGGCATGGGTCTGACTGATGTCCTGATCGTGTCCGAAGCTGTTGATCAGAACCTGTACCTGGCTGCTCGCAACCTGCCACACGTTGATGTACGTGACGTGCAAGGTTCCGATCCAGTTAGTCTGATCGCATACGACAAGGTGTTGATCACCGTGTCGGCCGTGAAGAAATTCGAGGAGCTGCTGGGATGAACCAGGAACGCGTATTTAAAGTTCTGCTTGGCCCGCACGTTTCCGAAAAGGCTACGGTTCTGGCTGACAAGAAAGGCCAGTTCGTTTTCAAGGTTGCAACTGACGCAACCAAGCTGGAAATCAAGAAGGCCGTCGAAAGCCTGTTCAGCGTGAAAGTAGAGCGTGTTACTACCCTGAATGTTCTGGGTAAGAGCAAGCGCACTGCTCGCGGTCTGGGCAAGCGTAATGACTGGAAGAAGGCAGTTATCTCCCTTCAGCCAGGCCAAGATCTCGATTTCAGCAGCAGTGCTGAGTAAGGAAGGGGTGCATCATGGCAATCGTTAAATGCAAACCGACTTCCCCTGGCCGCCGTTTTGTGGTCAAGGTGGTCAACCAGGAGCTGCATAAAGGCGCTCCTCACGCACCGCTGCTCGAGAAGAAATCGAAGACTGGTGGTCGTAACAACAATGGTCGTATTACCACTCGTCACATCGGTGGTGGCCATAAGCAGCATTATCGTCTGGTCGATTTCCGTCGCAACGACAAAGATGGCATCTCTGCCACTGTCGAGCGTATCGAATACGATCCGAACCGTACTGCTCACATCGCTCTGCTGCTGTACGCAGATGGCGAGCGTCGCTACATCATCGCGCCTAAAGGCGTGAGTGCTGGCGACCAGCTGATCGCAGGTGCCCTGGCACCGATCAAGCCGGGCAACGCTCTGCAACTGCGTAACATTCCAGTTGGTAGCACCGTACACGGCATCGAATTGAAGCCAGGTAAAGGCGCACAGATCGCTCGTTCCGCTGGTGCTTCGGCTCAGCTGATCGCTCGTGAAGGTGTCTACGTGACCCTGCGTCTGCGTTCTGGTGAGATGCGTAAAGTACTGGCTGAATGCCGTGCGACCCTGGGCGAAGTCTCGAACTCCGAGCACAGCCTGCGTTCGCTGGGTAAAGCTGGTGCCAAACGCTGGCGTGGCGTTCGCCCAACCGTTCGTGGTGTTGCCATGAACCCGGTTGACCACCCACACGGTGGTGGTGAAGGTCGTACCTCTGGTGGTCGTCATCCGGTATCGCCATGGGGCTTCCCGACTAAGGGCGCGAAGACTCGTGGTAATAAGCGTACCGACAAAATGATCGTCCGTCGTCGCAAGTAAATAGAGGGATACGACAGTGCCACGTTCTCTGAAAAAAGGTCCTTTTATTGATCTTCACCTACTGAAGAAGATCGAAGTGGCGGCGGAAAAGAACGATCGCAAACCAGTTAAGACCTGGTCGCGCCGTTCTATGATCCTGCCACAAATGGTCGGTTTGACCATCGCAGTACACAACGGTCGTCAGCACGTCCCAGTTCTCGTTAACGAAGACATGGTCGGCCACAAACTGGGCGAGTTTGCCGGTACCCGCACTTATCGTGGGCACGTGGCAGACAAGAAAGCCAAGCGTTAAGGGGTTAGGAAATGGAAGTAGCCGCTAAGTTGTCGGGCGCTCGAATCTCCGCCCAGAAAGCCCGCTTGGTCGCCGACCAGATCCGCGGGAAGAAGGTGGGCGAAGCGCTCAACTTGTTGGCTTTCAGCAGTAAGAAAGCCGCCGAGATCATGAAGAAAGTGCTGGAGTCGGCCGTAGCCAACGCCGAGCATAACGAAGGCGCAGACGTTGATGACCTGAAGGTCAGCACCGTTTTCGTCAACGAAGGGCGTTCGCTGAAGCGTATCATGCCGCGTGCCAAAGGCCGTGCTGATCGCATCGTCAAGCGGTCTTGCCATATCACTGTCAAGGTTGCTGACAAGTAACGGAGTCGAAGAGATGGGTCAGAAAGTACATCCCATTGGCATTCGCCTGGGAATCGTCAAGGAGCACACCTCCGTCTGGTACGCAGACGGTCGGACTTATGCGGACTATTTGTTCGCTGATCTGAAGGTGCGTGAGTATCTCCAAGACAAACTAAAAAGCGCGTCCGTAAGCCGTATCGATATCCATCGTCCGGCCCAAACTGCACGTATCACCATCCACACCGCTCGTCCAGGTATCGTTATCGGGAAGAAAGGTGAAGATGTTGAGAAACTGCGTCAGGACCTGACCAAGCAAATGGGTGTGCCTGTGCACATCAATATCGAAGAGATCCGCAAGCCGGAGCTCGACGGTATGCTGGTTGCGCAGAGCGTAGCTCAGCAGCTGGAGCGCCGCGTAATGTTCCGTCGTGCTATGAAGCGCGCTGTACAGAACGCCATGCGCATTGGTGCCAAGGGCATCAAAATCCAAGTGAGCGGTCGTCTCGGCGGTGCTGAAATCGCACGTACTGAATGGTATCGCGAAGGTCGTGTGCCGTTGCACACCCTGCGTGCCGACATCGACTATGCCAACTACGAAGCTCACACCACTTACGGTGTGATCGGTGTAAAGGTTTGGATCTTCAAGGGCGAAGTAATTGGTGGTCGCCAAGAAGAACTGAAACCACAAGCACCAGCGCCTCGTAAAAAAGCTGCTAAGTAAGGGGTACGCCAAATGTTGCAACCTAAGCGTACGAAGTTCCGCAAGCAGATGACAGGCCACAACCGTGGTCTGGCTCAGCGCGGTAGCAAAGTCAGCTTCGGCGAGTTCGCGCTGAAGTCTGTAGCTCGTGGTCGTCTCACCGCTCGTCAGATCGAGTCAGCGCGTCGTGCACTGACCCGTCACGTAAAACGTGGTGGCAAGATCTGGATCCGTGTATTCCCGGACAAGCCGATCTCCAAAAAACCTCTCGAGGTTCGGATGGGTAAAGGTAAGGGTAACGTGGAATACTGGGTAGCCCAGATTCAGCCAGGCAAAGTCCTGTATGAAATCGAGGGTGTAACTGAAGAGCTGGCGCGTGAGGCTTTTGCCCTGGCTGCTGCAAAGCTGCCGCTCGCCACCGCCTTTGTTAAACGGACGGTGATGTGATGAAAGCGAATGAACTTCGTGAAAAATCCGCACAGCAGCTGAACGAGCAACTGCTCGGCCTGCTGCGCGACCAGTTCAATCTGCGTATGCAGAAAGCAACTGGCCAGTTGGGGCAGTCTCATCTGCTCTCGCAAGTTAAGCGTGACATCGCTCGCGTGAAGACTGTGCTCAACCAGCAGGCAGGTAAGTGATCATGGCTGAAGCCGAAAAGACTGTCCGTACGCTGACTGGCCGTGTTGTCAGCGACAAGATGGACAAAACCATCACCGTTTTGATCGAGCGTCGCGTTAAGCACCCGATCTACGGTAAATATGTTAAGCGTTCGACTAAGCTGCACGCGCACGACGAAACCAATCAGTGCCACATCGGCGACAAAGTCACTATTCGTGAAACTCGTCCGCTGGCCAAGACCAAGTCTTGGGCACTGGTTGATGTTCTCGAACGCGCTGTGGAAGTCTAAGGACTAGGGGTCGGAGAAATTATATGATTCAGACTCAATCCATGCTCGATGTGGCCGATAACAGCGGCGCTCGCCGTGTTATGTGCATCAAGGTGCTGGGTGGCTCCCATCGTCGTTACGCTGGTATCGGTGACATCATCAAAGTTACCGTGAAGGAAGCAATTCCTCGCGGTAAAGTGAAAAAAGGCCAAGTGATGACTGCTGTTGTAGTCCGCACTCGTCACGGCGTACGTCGTGCTGATGGCTCCATTATCCGCTTTGATGGCAACGCTGCTGTTCTTCTGAACAACAAGCAAGAGCCGATCGGCACCCGTATCTTTGGGCCAGTGACCCGTGAACTTCGTACTGAGAAGTTCATGAAGATCGTCTCGCTCGCCCCAGAAGTGCTGTAAGGAGATCCGACATGCAAAAGATTCGTCGTGACGACGAGATCATCGTGATCGCCGGCAAAGACAAAGGTAAGCGCGGTAAGGTGCTGAAGGTTCTTGCTGATGACCGTCTGGTCATTGGTGGTCTGAACCTGGTCAAGCGTCATACCAAGCCAAACCCCGCGTCGGGCGTACAGGGCGGTATCGTCGAGAAAGAAGCGCCATTGCACGCTTCTAACGTCGCCATCTTCAACGGCGAAACCAACAAGGCTGATCGCGTTGGTTTCAAAGTAGAAGACGGTAAGAAAATTCGTGTCTTCAAGTCGACCCAAAAAGCGGTTGATGCTTGAACACTGCTAGGTAGATAAGACCATGGCACGACTAAAAGAGATTTACCGGAAGGAAATCGCTCCGAAGCTTAAGGAAGAACTTAAGCTTTCGAACGTGATGGAAGTTCCGCGCGTTACCAAAATCACCCTGAACATGGGTCTGGGCGAAGCGATCGGTGACAAAAAAGTCATCGAGCACGCTGTTGCTGACCTGGAAAAGATCACCGGTCAAAAAGTCGTTGTGACTTACGCTCGGAAATCCATCGCTGGCTTTAAAGTCCGTGAAGGTTGGCCGATCGGTGTCAAAGTGACTCTGCGCCGTGAGCGTATGTACGAGTTCCTGGATCGTCTGCTGTCGATCTCCCTGCCTCGGGTTCGCGACTTCCGCGGCCTGAATGCCAAGTCCTTCGATGGTCGTGGTAACTACAGCATGGGCGTTAAAGAGCAGATCATCTTCCCGGAAATCGACTACGACAAGATCGATGCTCTCCGCGGTCTGGACATCACCCTGACCACCACTGCCAAGAACGATGATGAAGGCCGCGCTCTGCTGCGTGCGTTCAAATTCCCGTTCCGCAACTGATTGGAGTAGGACCATGGCCAAGATGAGCATGAAAAACCGCGAGCTGAAGCGTCAGCTCACGGTTGCCAAGTACGCCAAGAAGCGTGCAGCACTGAAAGCTATCATCGTTGATCTGAACGCAAGTCCAGAAGCGCGTTGGGAAGCTACAGTAGCTCTGCAGAAGCAGCCACGTGACGCAAGCGCTTCGCGCATGCGTAACCGCTGCCGCCTGACCGGTCGTCCACACGGTGTTTACCGCAAGTTCGGCCTCGGCCGTAACAAACTGCGTGAAGCTGCAATGCGTGGTGACGTACCAGGTCTGGTTAAAGCCAGCTGGTAAGTACTTTCGAAGTCTCGGTGGCCAGGATCGCAAGATACTGACCGCCGGTGGCCTAGAATCTGGAACAAGCCCCTTTTGGGGCTTGTTTCATTTCCGGAGTGTGTCTAAAATACGCGGCTCGCCTGAGCCCGTGTGTTTTATGCCCGGAGATTCTCGGTGACATATGTAGCCGCAAGGCTAATTTTTTTGTATTAGGAGCGTCTAGCCCATGAGTATGCAGGACCCGTTAGCGGACATGCTAACTCGTATCCGTAATGCCCAGATGGCTGAAAAGTCCGTCGTAAGCATGCCATCTTCCACGTTGAAGGTAGCTGTTGCCAAAGTCCTGAAAGACGAAGGCTACATTGCGGGTTATCAGATCAGCAGCGAAATCAAGCCACTGCTGTCCATCGAGCTGAAGTACTTCGAAGGCCGTCCGGTCATCGAGGAAGTGAAGCGCGTTAGCCGTCCAGGCCTGCGTCAGTACAAGTCCGTTGAAGATCTGCCGAAAGTTCGTGGCGGTCTTGGCGTGTCTATCGTCTCCACCAACAAAGGTGTGATGACGGATCGTGCTGCGCGCGCTGCCGGTGTCGGCGGCGAAGTTCTTTGCACTGTGTTCTAAGGGGGGATAAGCATGTCTCGCGTCGCTAAGAACCCCGTTAAGCTGCCAGCCGGTGTCGAAGTAAAATTCGCAGGCCAACAGCTTTCGGTGAAGGGTGCCAAGGGTACTCTTGAACTGAACATCCATTCGTCCGTTGAGATCGTTGAAGAAGCTGGTGAGTTGCGTTTCGCTGCTCGCAATGGCGATCAACAAACTCGCGCAATGGCCGGTACCACGCGTGCGTTGGTAAACAACATGGTCCAAGGCGTAAGCCAAGGCTTCGAGCGTAAGCTCCAGCTGGTCGGTGTTGGTTACAAAGCGCAAGCAAAAGGCACGGTTTTGAACCTGGCCCTTGGCTTCTCGCACCCAGTGGATTACGAACTGCCGGAAGGCATCACCGCTGAAACTCCTAGCCAGACCGATATCCTGATCAAGGGCATCGATAAGCAGCTGGTAGGTCAAGTGGCTGCCGAGATCCGCGACTTCCGTCCACCAGAGCCGTACAAAGGCAAAGGTGTGCGCTACGCGGACGAAGTCGTCCGTCGTAAAGAAGCCAAGAAGAAGTAGGGCATAGCAAATGACCGACAAAAAAGTTACTCGACTGCGTCGCGCTCGCAAAGCACGCCTGAAAATGCACGAACTCGAAGTCGTGCGTCTCTGCGTGTTCCGCTCGTCGCAGCACATCTACGCCCAGGTCATCTCGGCCGACGGCAACAAAGTCCTGGCAAGCGCCTCGACTTTGGATAAAGAACTGCGTGATGGTGCCACTGGCAACATCGACGCGGCCACTAAGGTTGGCCAGCTGGTCGCTACGCGTGCTAAGGCCGCTGGCGTCTCGCAAGTGGCTTTCGACCGCTCTGGCTTCAAGTACCACGGCCGCGTTAAAGCGCTGGCTGATGCTGCTCGTGAAGCTGGGCTGGAGTTCTAAGTTATGTCAAATAACGACCAAAAGCGCGACGAAGGCTACATTGAGAAGCTGGTTCAAGTTAACCGCGTAGCCAAAACCGTTAAAGGCGGCCGTATCTTCACCTTCACCGCGTTGACCGTGGTTGGTGATGGTAAGGGCCGTGTTGGCTTCGGCCGTGGCAAGTCGCGTGAAGTGCCTGCTGCGATCCAGAAGGCAATGGAAGCTGCTCGTCGCAACATGATCCAAGTTGACCTGAACGGCACCACCCTGCAGTACGCAATGAAGTCCGCTCACGGCGCTTCGAAGGTGTACATGCAGCCTGCCTCTGAAGGTACCGGTATCATCGCTGGCGGCGCTATGCGTGCTGTCCTCGAGGTTGCTGGCGTTCAGAACGTTCTGGCCAAGTGCTACGGCTCGACTAACCCGGTAAACGTGGTTCACGCCACTTTCAAAGGTTTGAAAGCTATGCAATCTCCTGAATCCATTGCCGCCAAGCGTGGCAAAAGCGTCAAGGAGATCTTCTGATCATGGCTACCGTTAAAGTAACGCTGATCAAAAGCATGACCGGCCGCATCCCTAACCACAAATTGTGCGTTAAGGGTTTGGGTCTGCGTCGCATCGGTCACACTGTAGAAGTCCAGGATACTCCCGAGAATCGCGGGATGATCAACAAGGCTTACTACATGCTGCGTGTCGAGGGTTAATCGATGAAACTCAATGATCTGAGTCCAGCGCCGGGTTCCCGTCGCGAAAAGCATCGTCCGGGCCGTGGTATCGGTAGCGGTTTGGGTAAGACTGGTGGCCGTGGCCACAAAGGTCAAACCTCCCGCTCCGGTGGCACCATCGCTCCAGGCTTTGAAGGCGGTCAACAGCCGCTGCATCGTCGCCTGCCGAAGTTCGGTTTCGTTTCCCTGAAGGCCATGGACCGCGCAGAAGTGCGTCTGTCCGAGCTGGCTAAAGTGGAAGGCGACATCGTTACCGTGCAGACCCTGAAAGATGCCAACGTGATCAACGTCAACGTACAGCGTGTGAAAATCATGCTGTCCGGTGAAGTGACTCGCGCTGTCACTATCGGCAAGGGAATCGGCGCCACCAAAGGTGCGCGTTCGGCTATCGAAGCAGCTGGCGGCAAGTTCGAGGAATAAATGGCTAAGCAAGGTGCTCTCTCAGCGCTCGGCAAAGGCGGTATGTCTGAACTTTGGGCTCGTCTGCGTTTTCTGTTCCTGGCGATTATCGTCTACCGAATAGGCGCACACATCCCGGTTCCAGGTATCAACCCGGACCGACTCGCAGACCTGTTTCGACAGAATGAGGGGACCATTCTTAGCTTGTTCAACATGTTTTCCGGCGGCGCGCTGGAGCGGATGAGCATCTTTGCACTGGGGATCATGCCGTACATTTCGGCATCGATCATCATGCAGTTGATGAGCGCCGTCAGCCCGCAGCTGGAGCAGTTGAAGAAGGAAGGTGAAGCTGGTCGTCGCAAGATTAGCCAGTACACCCGCTACCTCACTGTCGTTCTTGCTCTTGTCCAGGCTATTGGCATGTCCATTGGTCTGGCGGGGCAGGGCGTAGCGTTCACTGGTGACTTTGGCTTCCATTTCGTTGCAGTAACCACATTTGTGGCTGGTGCGATGTTCATGATGTGGCTGGGTGAGCAGATTACTGAACGTGGTGTTGGCAACGGTATCTCGATGTTGATTTTCGCAGGTATCGTCGCCGGTCTTCCGAGGGCAATCGGGCAGTCTTTCGAGTCTGCACGTCAGGGTGATATCAATATCTTCGCCTTGGTTGCCATCGGTTTGCTGGCAGTAGCGATTATCGGTTTTGTGGTGTTCATTGAGCGTGGTCAGCGTCGTATCGCTGTTCACTACGCCAAGCGTCAGCAGGGCCGCAAGGTCTTCGCTGCGCAGACCAGCCACTTGCCGCTGAAAGTGAATATGGCCGGTGTTATTCCTGCTATCTTCGCGAGCAGCATTTTGCTGTTTCCGGCTTCGTTGGGTGCCTGGTTCGGTCAGTCTGAAGGTATGGGCTGGTTGCAGGACATCTCGCAGTCGATCGCTCCTGGTCAGCCGTTGAATATTCTGCTGTTTAGTGCAGGGATTATTTTCTTCTGCTTCTTCTATACGGCGTTGATGTTCAATCCGAAAGACGTAGCGGAAAACCTGAAGAAGTCCGGTGCCTTTATTCCGGGTATTCGTCCAGGCGAGCAGTCGGCGCGCTACATTGATGGCGTTCTGACCCGCTTGACCCTGTTCGGTGCTCTATATATGACGGCCGTGTGCTTGTTGCCCCAGTTCCTGGTGGTTGCAGCAAACGTTCCGTTCTACCTTGGCGGGACCTCGTTGCTGATCGTGGTCGTGGTTGTGATGGACTTCATGTCCCAAGTACAATCGCACCTCGTTTCGCACCAGTACGAATCCCTGATGAAGAAAGCCAACCTGAAGGGCTACGGCAGCGGCATGTTGCGCTGAGTACCCCATAAGGTTCGAGGAGTTGGTGATGAAAGTTCGTGCATCGGTGAAAAAGCTGTGCCGTAACTGCAAGATTATTCGCCGCGAAGGTGTTGTTCGAGTAATTTGCAGCGCGGAACCGCGTCACAAACAGCGCCAAGGCTGAGTGTGATCCGCTTGAAGCCCGGCAGCTAGTGCGCTGCCGGGTTGATTATTTGTTATTACAGCGATATTATCTCGCGCCCTATTTCTTGGCTTCCGGGGCGTAGGTAGCTGTCAATTGGAGTCCCACTGAATGGCCCGTATTGCAGGCGTTAACATTCCAGATAACAAGCACACTGTTATCTCGCTGACCTACATCTATGGTGTTGGTCGCACTACTGCGCAGAAAATTTGCGCAGTTGCTGGGGTAAACCCAGCCGCTAAGATCAAGGATCTGAGCGACGAGCAGATTGAATTGCTGCGTGGCGAAGTGGCGAAGTTCACCACTGAAGGTGACCTGCGTCGCGAAATCAACATGAAAATCAAGCGTTTGATGGACCTCGGTTGCTATCGCGGTCTGCGTCATCGTCGTGGTCTTCCAGTACGCGGTCAGCGTACCAAGACTAACGCGCGTACCCGTAAAGGTCCGCGTAAGCCGATCCGCAAGTAATCGCCCCAGCGAATCGACAGGAAAATTATCATGGCAAAACCTGCTGCTCGTCCTCGTAAAAAAGTTAAAAAGACAGTGGTTGATGGCATCGCCCACATCCATGCATCTTTTAACAACACCATCGTGACCATCACCGACCGTCAAGGTAACGCGCTTTCTTGGGCTACCTCTGGTGGTTCGGGTTTCCGCGGTTCCCGCAAGTCCACCCCGTTTGCTGCTCAAGTAGCTGCTGAACGTGCTGGTCAAGCTGCGCTGGAATATGGCCTGAAAAACCTCGACGTTAACGTTAAGGGTCCAGGTCCAGGTCGTGAGTCTGCTGTCCGTGCTTTGAACGGCTGTGGCTATAAGATCGCCAGCATCACCGACGTGACGCCAATCCCGCACAACGGGTGCCGTCCGCCGAAGAAGCGCCGCGTGTAATCCAGGAGATTGTAAAGAATGGCTCGTTACATTGGTCCAAAATGCAAACTCGCTCGTCGCGAAGGCACCGATCTCTTTCTGAAGAGCGGCGTGCGCGCGATCGAATCGAAGTGCAACATTGAAGCAGCACCTGGTATCCACGGCCAACGCCGCGGTCGCCAGTCCGACTACGGCACCCAACTGCGTGAAAAGCAGAAGGTCCGTCGTATCTACGGCGTTCTCGAGCGTCAGTTCAGCGGCTACTACAAAGAAGCTGCTGGCAAGAAAGGTGCAACCGGTGAAAACCTGCTGCAACTGCTCGAATGCCGTCTGGACAACGTTGTATACCGTATGGGCTTTGGTTCGACTCGTGCCGAATCCCGTCAGCTGGTATCGCACAAATCCGTTAGCGTAAACGGCCAAACCGTTAACGTCCCGTCCTACCAGGTTCGTGCTGGTGACGTGGTCGCGATTCGCGAGAAAGCAAAAAACCAACTTCGCATTGTCCAAGCTCTCGATCTGTGTGCCCAACGTGGCCGCGTAGAATGGGTAGAAGTAGACACTGAGAAGAAGTCGGGCGTTTTCAAGAACGTTCCTGCTCGCAGTGATCTGTCCGCCGACATCAACGAAAGCCTGATTGTCGAGCTCTACTCCAAGTAAGGGCTAGAAAATAGGTGCATCCATGCAGATTTCGGTAAATGAGTTCCTGACACCCCGCCACATTGATGTGCAGGTTGTCAGTCCAACCCGCGCCAAGATCACTCTCGAGCCTCTCGAGCGTGGTTTTGGCCACACCCTGGGCAACGCGCTGCGCCGCATCCTGTTGTCCTCAATGCCCGGCTGTGCAGTAGTCGAGGCCGAGATTGACGGTGTGCTCCACGAGTACAGCGCCATCGAAGGTGTACAGGAAGACGTAATTGAAATCCTGTTGAACCTTAAAGGTCTGGCTATCAAGCTGCACGGCCGTGACGAAGTTACGCTGACCTTGTCGAAGAAGGGTTCGGGGGTGGTTACCGCTGCCGATATTCAGCTGGATCATGATGTCGAGATCGTTAATCCCGATCACGTAATCGCTAACCTGGCGTCTAACGGCGCCCTGAACATGAAGCTCACCGTAGCTCGTGGTCGTGGTTATGAACCGGCCGACTCGCGTCAGAGCGATGAAGACGAAAGCCGCAGCATTGGTCGCTTGCAGCTTGACTCTTCGTTCAGCCCGGTTCGCCGTATCGCATACGTGGTGGAAAACGCCCGTGTCGAGCAGCGTACTAACCTGGACAAGCTGGTTATTGATCTGGAAACCAACGGTACTCTGGATCCTGAAGAGGCTATTCGCCGCGCTGCAACCATCCTGCAACAGCAGTTGGCTGCGTTCGTCGACCTCAAGGGTGACAGCGAACCAGTGGTAATCGAGCAGGAAGACGAGATCGATCCGATCCTGCTTCGCCCGGTTGACGATCTGGAACTGACTGTACGTTCGGCTAACTGCCTTAAGGCGGAAAACATTTACTACATCGGTGACCTGATTCAGCGTACCGAAGTAGAACTGTTGAAGACTCCGAACCTGGGCAAGAAATCCTTGACTGAAATCAAGGACGTTCTGGCCTCCCGCGGTCTGTCCCTCGGCATGCGCCTCGACAACTGGCCGCCTGCAAGTCTTAAGAAGGACGACAAGGCGACTGCCTGATCGTCGTAATCACCGAACGTGAGTTTGGTAAGGAATGAACCATGCGTCATCGTAAAAGTGGTCGTCACCTGAGCCGTACCAGCTCGCACCGCAAGGCCATGTTTCAAAACATGGCGGTGTCGCTGTTCGAGCACGAGCTGATTAAAACTACACTGCCGAAAGCCAAAGAACTGCGTCGCGTTGCTGAGCCGCTGATCACTTTGGCCAAGACAGACAGCCTGGCTAACCGCCGTCTGGCTTTCGACCGTACTCGCTCGAAAGCTATCGTTGGTAAGCTCTTCAACGACCTGGGCAAGCGCTACGCT
The DNA here is from genome assembly GCF_050916005.1 of Pseudomonas sp. WMBT8. Taxonomy (NCBI): domain Bacteria; kingdom Pseudomonadati; phylum Pseudomonadota; class Gammaproteobacteria; order Pseudomonadales; family Pseudomonadaceae; genus Pseudomonas; species Pseudomonas sp. WMBT8. Next base: position 5,439,589 of record NZ_CP188096.1, on the reverse strand, counting down.
ACCCGTGAGGGTGGCTACCTGCGCATCCTCAAGTGCGGTTTCCGCACTGGCGACAACGCGCCTATGGCGTACGTCGAGTTGGTTGATCGTGCTACTGCTGGCGAAGCTGTATCCGCCGAGTAAGACGACAGTCTGCTACGAAAAACCGGGCCTAGTGCCCGGTTTTTTGTGGGCGATAGAAAAGTTCATGACGGGTATTGATTGAGTTGTGGCTATGCGAGCCAAGTCATCGTTAGTAATTAACTATCGATAAGCATGATTTAATAAATTTGATGGTGTCATCTTCCTGGTCAATACTCCCTCCAAGCCGATTAGCCGGCAGTTCCAAGACTGACCTGAGGAGATTGAGCATGAGCCAGAATAAAACCCTTACAACCGCCAGCGGTGCTCCCGTTGCCGATAACCAGAATTCACGTTCCGCAGGTCCGCGTGGCCCGCTGCTGCTCGACGACTTTCATCTGATCGAGAAGCTTGCCCATTTCAACCGCGAAAACATCCCAGAGCGTCGTGTACACGCCAAAGGCTCGGGAGCCTATGGCACGTTCACGGTCACCAAGGACATCACCCAGTACACTAGCGCCAAGCTGTTTGACGCTGTTGGCAAGCAGACGCCAACCTTCCTGCGTTTCTCGACAGTGGGTGGCGAGCGCGGCTCCGCAGATACCGAGCGCGACCCACGTGGCTTCGCATTGAAGTTCTACACCGAAGAAGGCAACTGGGACATCGTTGGCAACAATACTCCGGTATTCTTTATCCGTGACCCGCTGAAATTCCCCGATTTCATCCACACCCAAAAGCGTCTGCCGCAAAGCAACCTGAAAAGTGCGCAGATGATGTGGGACTTCTGGTCGCATTCGCCTGAGGCGCTCCACCAGGTCACCATCCTGTTCTCGGACAGGGGTATCCCGGACGGCTACCGCCACATGCATGGCTTTGGTAGCCACACCTACAGCTTGATCAACGCCAATGGCGAGCGTCACTGGGTGAAATGGCACTACAAGACCAAGCAAGGCATCAAGAACCTGGCGCCTGCCGATGCTGCGCGCCTGGCCGGTACCGATCCGGATTATGCTCAGCGCGATCTGTTTGGGGCCATCGAGCGCGGCGACTTCCCGAAATGGCGCGTGTGTATCCAGATCATGACTGAGGCCCAGGCCAACGCGCACTACGAGAATCCCTTCGACGTGACCAAAACCTGGTCTCAGAAAGAATTCCCGTTGATTGAGGTGGGCGAGCTGGAGTTGAACCGCAATCCGCAGAACTACTTCGCCGAGGTGGAGCAAGCCGCGTTCGGTCCAAGCAACATGGTGCCAGGTGTCGGTTTGTCGCCAGATCGCATGCTGCAGGGGCGTGTCTTTGCTTACGCCGATGCGCATCGCTACCGTATCGGGACCAACCATCAGCACCTGCCGGTGAATGCTCCACGCAGTCCCGTCAATACTTACCAGCGTGACGGTTCCATGGCGTTCGGCAGCAACGGTGGCGCGGCCCCGAACTACGAGCCAAACAGCTACGCCGATGCCCCCAAACAGGCGCCGCAGTACGCAGAACCTGCCCTGGCTCTGAGTGGTGCAGCTGATCGCTACGATCACCGCGAAGACACGGATTACTACAGCCACGCCGGTGCGCTGTTCCGCCTGATGAATGCTGAGCAAAAGGCGCTGTTGATCAACAACATCGCGGGCGCGATGGCGGGTGTTTCCAGCGATGTGGTTCAGCGTCAGTTGCAGCACTTTTTCAAGGCCGATCCGGCGTATGGAGAAGGGATCGCAACTGCACTGGGTGTATCGCTTAACTAACTCTAAGTGATAAGCAGAACCGCCCTCATTTGGGCGGTTTTTGCGTTATTTCAGCTACTTTTCTCCGAAAAACATCACTTTTATGCCGTTCATCCCGTGACCTGCGGGTCCGCTTGGTTCAAACTACAGTCTTTCAAGTAGGGAGATGTAGGGCGATGCAAGGTCACCCCGACGTAATCGATTACCTCAACACGTTGCTGACGGGCGAACTGGCAGCTCGTGACCAATATTTCATTCACTCGCGTATGTACGAAGACTGGGGCTTTACCGAGCTCTACGAGCGTATCAATCACGAAATGGAAGAAGAGGCACAGCACGCCGACGCGCTGATGCGCCGTATCCTGATGCTCGAAGGCACGCCGCGTATGCGTCCTGACGACCTGGATACCGGTACCACTGTGCCTGAGATGCTCGCCAGCGACTTGCGCCTGGAATACAAGGTTCGTGCAGCACTGTGCAAAGGCATTGAGCTTTGCGAGAAGCACAATGACTACGTGACCCGGGAAATCCTGCGCGTACAGTTGAACGATACTGAGGAAGATCACACCTACTGGCTGGAAAAGCAGCTGGGTCTGATCAAATTGATCGGCCTGGAAAATTACCTGCAATCGCAGTTCTGATTCCGCCGGCAATAAAAAAGCCCCTGTCACCGCTACGGTGACAGGGGCTTTTTGTTGGGCCTGAAGAGTCAGGCCCGGTCGCGCGCCAGCAACGGCTTCAGATAGTAGCCCGTGTGGGATTGCGGCATCTCGGAGACCTGCTCCGGCGTACCCACCGCAATAATCTGCCCACCCTTGGAGCCGCCTTCCGGCCCCAGGTCCACCAGCCAGTCGGCCGTCTTGATCACATCCAGGTTGTGTTCGATCACCACCACGGTGTTGCCGTGGTCGCGCAGGCGATGCAGCACGTCGAGCAATTGCTGGATATCCGCGAAGTGCAGGCCGGTGGTCGGTTCATCGAGGATATACAGGGTCTTGCCGGTATCGCGCTTGGACAGCTCGCGAGACAGCTTCACCCGCTGCGCCTCGCCACCGGACAGCGTGGTCGCCGACTGCCCCAGCTTGATATACGACAAGCCCACGTCCATCAGGGTCTGGAGCTTGCGCGCCAAGGCCGGCACCGCGTCAAAGAACACCCGAGCTTCCTCGATAGTCATCTCAAGGGTTTCGTGGATGTTCTTGCCCTTGTACTTGATCTCCAGGGTTTCGCGGTTGTAGCGCTTGCTCTTGCACACATCGCACGGAACGTAGATGTCCGGCAAAAAGTGCATCTCGACCTTGATCAGGCCGTCGCCCTGGCAAGCTTCGCATCGCCCACCCTTGACGTTGAAGGAAAACCTCCCAGGCCCATAACCACGGGAGCGGGACTCCGGCACACCGGCGAACAGTTCGCGTATCGGCGTGAACAGCCCGGTATAGGTCGCCGGGTTGGAGCGGGGAGTGCGACCAATCGGGCTCTGGTCGATATCCACTACTTTATCCAGCAGCTCCAGGCCCTTGATGCTGTCATGGGCGGCTGCTTCCAGGGTGGTGGCACCGTTCAATGCCGTGGCGCTGAGGGGGAAGAGGGTGTTGTTGATCAGGGTCGACTTGCCTGAACCGGATACACCGGTCACGCATGTCAGCAGGCCCAGGGGGATTTCCAGGTCGACATTGCGCAGGTTGTTGCCGCGCGCGCCCTTGAGGTGCAGCGCCTGTTTTTTGTTGCGTGGCGTACGCTTGGCGGGCACTTCGATTTTTACCCGGCCAGACAGGTACTTGCCGGTCAGGGAGTCCGGGTGGGCCATGACTTCGGCCGGGGTGCCCTGGGCAACAATATGCCCGCCATGCACGCCCGCACCGGGACCGATATCGACCACGTAGTCCGCCAGGCGAATGGCGTCCTCATCGTGTTCGACCACAATCACCGTGTTGCCGATGTCGCGCAGGTGCTTGAGCGTGCCCAGCAAGCGATCATTGTCGCGCTGGTGCAGGCCGATGGACGGCTCGTCGAGGATGTACAGCACGCCCACCAGGCCGGCGCCGATCTGGCTGGCCAGGCGAATGCGCTGGGCCTCGCCGCCGGACAGGGTGTCGGCACTGCGATCCAGGGACAGATAGTCCAGGCCCACGTTGACCAGAAACTGCAGGCGCTCGCGGATTTCCTTGAGGATCTTGTCGGCAATCTCGCCACGTCGCCCGGTCAGCTTCAGTACGGCGAAGTATTCGCAGGCATCACCGATCGGCAGGTTGGTCACCGCCGGCAGGGTCTTCTCGCCGACCCACACGTGGCGGGCCTCGCGACGTAAGCGGGTGCCGCGGCAATCCGGGCAGGGCTGGGTGCTGAGGAACTTGGCCAGTTCCTCCCGCACGCTGGCCGACTCGGTTTCCCGATAGCGGCGCTCCAGGTTGGGCACGATGCCTTCGAACGGGTGGGAGCGCTTGACGATGTCGCCACGGTCGTTCAGGTACTTGAAGTCGACGTTCTGCGAGCCGCTGCCATGGAGGATGACTTTCTGTTGCTCGGCCGGCAGTTCGTTGAATGGCACTTCCAGGCTGAATTTATAGTGGGCAGCCAATGACCCGAGCATCTGGAAGTAATACACATTGCGCCGGTCCCAGCCACGTATCGCGCCTTCCGCCAGTGTCAGGTCACCATTGACCAGGCGCTTGATGTCGAAGAACTGCTTGACCCCCAACCCATCACAGGTCGGGCAGGCGCCGGCCGGGTTGTTGAAGGAGAACAGCTTGGGCTCCAGCTCGCTGATGGCATGGCCGCAGATCGGGCAGGCGAAGCGCGCGGAGAAGATGATTTCTTCGCCTGGCTCGTCGTCCATCGGCGCCACCAGGGCGATACCATCCGCCAGTTTCAGCGCGGTCTCGAACGACTCCGCCAGACGTTGCTGCAGATCGGCGCGCACCTTGAAACGGTCGACCACCACATCGATGGTGTGCTTCTTCTGTTTATCCAGCTTTGGTGCTTCATCCAGCTCATAGAGCTTGCCGTTGATCCGGGCGCGGACAAAACCCTGGGCGCGCAGCTCTTCGAACACCGACAGGTGCTCGCCCTTGCGCTCGCGAATTACCGGGGCCAACAGCATCAGCTTGGCGCCTTCCGGCTGGGCCAGCACCAGGTCGACCATCTGGCTGACGGTCTGCGCTTCCAGAGGGATGTCGTGGTCAGGGCAGCGCGGAATACCGACGCGTGCGTACAGCAGGCGCAGGTAATCGTAGATTTCGGTGATGGTGCCCACGGTGGAGCGCGGGTTGTGGGAGGTCGATTTCTGTTCGATGGAAATGGCTGGCGACAGGCCTTCAATGGTGTCGACATCAGGCTTTTCCATCATCGACAGGAACTGCCGGGCGTAGGCCGACAGCGACTCCACATAGCGACGCTGGCCTTCGGCATACAGCGTATCGAACGCCAGCGACGACTTGCCGGACCCGGACAAGCCGGTGATGACAATCAGTTTGTCCCGGGGCAGGGTCAGGTCGATGTTCTTCAGGTTGTGGGTTCTAGCCCCACGAATCAGGATCTTGTCCAAGATGGCCTCGCACGGCGGGCGTATAAATAATGCAGGAGTATACGGCTAAAGACTGGATGAATATACACTGTCAATTTGCCCATTTCAGCCTTACATGAAAGCTGCGCGGCAAAGCGCCGCATATACCCTCTCAATCGATGGGACTGGTAGAATCGCCGCCGGTTCACACGAGGTTTTTCCATGCACGATCCCCACAGCGAACGCATGAGTAGCGGCGAGACCCGAGCAGCAAGCGGTCTGGCCCTGGTGTTCGCCTTCCGTATGCTGGGCATGTTCATGGTGTTGCCGGTACTGGCGACCTATGGCATGGACCTCGCTGGCGCGACCCCGGCCCTGATCGGCCTGGCGATTGGCGCCTATGGCCTGACCCAGGCGATTTTCCAGATTCCGTTCGGGATCATTTCCGACCGCATTGGCCGCCGGCCGGTGATCTACCTGGGGTTGATCGTCTTCGCCCTGGGCAGCGTGCTGGCGGCCAATGCCGATTCGATCTGGGGCGTGATCGCCGGACGCATCCTGCAAGGCGCAGGGGCGATTTCCGCGGCGGTGATGGCGCTGCTGTCGGACCTGACCCGTGAACAGCATCGCACCAAGGCCATGGCCATGATCGGCATGACCATCGGTCTTTCGTTTGCCGTTGCGATGGTGGTTGGCCCGCTGTTGACTCGCGCGTTCGGTTTGCACGGCCTGTTCCTGGCCACCGGCGGCATGGCGCTGTTCGGCATCCTGATCGTGGCCTTTATGGTGCCGCGCTCCACCGGACCGCTGCAGCACCGTGAGTCGGGCGTGGCCAAACAGGCGCTGCTGCCGACGCTCAAGCACCCCGACCTGCTGCGCCTGGATTTAGGTATCTTCGTATTGCACGCCATGCTGATGTGCAGCTTCGTCGCCTTGCCCCTGGCGCTGGTGGAAAAGGCCGGGTTGCCCAAGGAGCAGCATTGGTGGGTCTACCTGACCGCGTTGCTGATTTCGTTCTTCGCCATGATCCCGTTCATCATCTACGGCGAGAAGAAACGCAAAATGAAACGAGTTTTGCTCGGCGCCGTCGCGACATTGATGCTCACTGAACTATTCTTCTGGCAGTTCGGCGACAGCCTACGGGCGCTGGTAATCGGCACGGTGGTGTTTTTCACCGCGTTCAACCTGCTGGAGGCGTCACTGCCTTCGCTGATCAGTAAAGTTTCACCGGCGGGCGGCAAGGGCACGGCGATGGGGGTGTATTCCACCAGCCAATTCCTCGGTTCGGCGCTGGGCGGCATCATGGGCGGCTGGATGTTCCAGCATGGCGGTTTGTCGGTTGTGTTCCTCGGATGCGCCGGGCTGGCTGCACTTTGGCTGGTCTTTGCTGTTACCATGCGCGAACCTCCCTACGTCACAAGCCTGCGTTTGCCGCTATCGCCCGAGGCGATCCGTGAAAGCGGTCTGGTAGAGCGCCTGAAGGCCGTCGTAGGGGTAACAGATGCAGTCGTGGTCGCTGAAGAGGCGGCCATTTACATCAAATTGGACACCGAACTATTGGATCGCGCGACGCTCGAGCAACTGGTAAATCCAGTGCCGACAGCGCGCCCAGCCTAGGAGAACGTTATGGCCCGTGGGGTTAACAAAGTCATATTGGTCGGTACATGCGGCCAGGATCCCGAAGTTCGCTACTTGCCTAACGGTAACGCCGTGACCAACCTGAGTCTGGCGACCAGCGAACAGTGGACTGACAAGCAGACTGGCCAGAAGGTCGAGAAAACCGAATGGCACCGTGTGTCGATGTTCGGCAAGGTCGCAGAGATCGCCGGTGAATACCTGCGCAAGGGTTCGCAGGTCTACATCGAAGGCAAACTGCAGACCCGCGAGTGGGAAAAAGACGGCATCAAGCGTTACACCACTGAAATCGTGGTCGACATGCAAGGCACCATGCAACTGCTGGGCGGCCGTCCACAGGGCGACCAACAGGGCCAGGGTGGCATGTCCAACTCGGCGCCGCGTCCACAGCAGTCCCGTCCGCAGCCAAGCCAGCAGCCACAGCGTGAGTCGCGTCCAGCGCCACAGCAGGCGGCACCGCAGCCAGCGGCTGACTTCGATAGCTTTGATGATGATATTCCGTTCTAAGGCCACCTCGGCACGGACTATCCAGTAACACCAGGAACCCCCGCTGGCATTTGCCTCGGGGGTTTCTTGTTTTTGAGTGGGAAAAGTCCCGAGCCCTGGCATTTGTCCCTGGGCGCCACAAGACTTAGGCTGTAGCGCATTCCCTTACCCAAGAAGGAAGCCCCGATGACCTGGTCTGCCAAGCAGTATTCGATGTTTGAACAACAGCGCACCCGTCCCGTCCAGGACCTGGTCGCCGCCATCCCCGCGGGCGATGTGCGAACGGCGGTCGACCTGGGTTGTGGCCCGGGCAATTCCACCGAGGTGTTGGCCGGACGTTTCCCCCAGGCGACCATTACCGGCTTGGACAGCTCGCAGGACATGCTGGTTAGTGCCCGCGAGCGGTTGCCGGCACTTAACTTTGAATTGGCCGATATCGGCGCCTGGAAGCCTGCGCAACAGTTCGATGTGATCCTCGCCAACGCCTCACTGCAATGGGTGCCGGACCACGCCAGCCTTTATCCGCACCTGGTGGCGCAATTGACAGCGGGCGGGACGCTGGCGGTGCAAACCCCGGATAACCTCAACGAGCCGGCTCACCGCCTGGCCCGTGAGGTGGCAGCGCAAGGCCCTTGGGCGGGCAAGATCGGCGCGGTCAAACATGAAGCGCGTCACCCGGCGAGTTACTACTACGAGTTGTTGAGCAAACACTGCAGCACCGTGGATGTATGGCACACCACCTATTACCACCCGCTCACCGGTCATGAGGCGGTGGTGGAGTGGTTCAAGGGCACGGGCTTGCGGCCATTCCTGGCGCCGCTGGATGAGGCCGCGAAAGGCGCCTTCCTCGACGCCTACCTGGCGCGCATCCGCGAGGCTTACCCGGCCCTGGCCGATGGCACAGTGTTGCTACCGTTTCCACGGCTGTTCATTATCGCTACGCGCTGACAGTCTTCAGGAACTCATCCGCCGACACCACGCTGGCATAGGCAAATGCCAGCGATGCCATGTAGGCATCATGTACCTGGGCGGCGGCAATGGTCTTGCCATTGAATTCCAGGTCGCGCGTGGCACAGGCGTCATGGATCACCGTCACGTTGTAGCCGTAGTCCGCTGCTGCCCGAACCACTGCGTCAATGCACATGTGGCTCATGCTGCCGACCACCACCAGGTCGGTGATGCTGTGTTGTTCCAGCACCTCGCGCAGGTTGGTTTGGCGAAACGCATTTACAAAATGCTTGAGCACCACCGGCTCGTCGTTTTCGTTCTGCACCTTGGCATGTATATGTGCGCCTTCGGAGCCTGGGGTGAAGAAGGGCGCATCCTCGGAGGTGAACTCATGGCGCACGTGGATCACCGCGTCGCCGGCCTGGCGAAATGCCTGGAGCACCTGTTGCGCCTTGTCGGCCGCCGCTTCCACGCCGGTCAATGGCCACTTGCCCTGGGGGAAGTAGTCGTTCTGGATATCGATTAGGATAAGTGCTTGCTTGGCCATGTGTATGTTCTCGTGATGGGTTGATGCGCCCAGTATCGTGACTGGCGCGTGGCACGGGGATTGGCCGTACCGACAATAACAGGGGGAAAACTGACAATGGCTCTGGAACGCTCGATCGTCGAGCTCGGCGTGCTGATTTATCGCGGTGCGCAGATGGCCGCAGTACATGGCTTGACCGACTTGTTTGGCGTCGCCAATCGCATTGCCGCCGAGCATCAGAGCCAGCAGTTGCCCTTGTTACGTGTCAGCCACTGGCAGGTCAATGACGATGGTACCCCTGTTCGAGGTTTCGACAGCCTGCCCGGCCCCGATCAACCCCCGATGGCCGTGCTGGTGCCGCCGTCGATTGGCGAGTTTTGCGAAGAGCAGGCGCCGCCCGCGCTGCTGCACTGGCTGCGCGAGCAGCATGCGGCCGGCACCGTGCTGGGGGGCGTATGCATCGGTTCGATCATGCTGGCGCGCAGTGGTTTGCTCGATGGGCGCAGCGCCACCACCCACTGGTCTTCGGCCAACACCTTCGCCAGCCGGTTTCCTGCGGTGCGCCTGGAGGCCGACAAACCCATAGTGGACGACGGCGACTTGATCACCACCGCCGGGCTGATGGCCTGGTCCGAACTGGGCCTGCGCCTGGTCGACCGTCTCATGGGTCCCAGCATCGCCGCCGACACCGCGCGCTTTCTGGTGATTGAGCACAGCGACAGCGCCAGCCAGTGCGGCAGCAATTTTGCACCGATCCTCAGCCATGGTGACGGAGCGATCCTCAAGGTCCAGCACGCGTTGCAGGCCAGTGGTGCGGTGGATGTCTCGCTTGCGGCGATGGCCCAGGCGGCCGGCCTGGAAGAGCGCACCTTCCTGCGCCGTTTTCGCAATGCCACCGGCTTGAAACCCACCCAATACTGCCAGCACCTGCGGGTCGGCAAGGCGCGGCAGATGCTGGAGTTCACCAATACCACCATTGATCAGATTGCCTGGACCGTGGGTTATCAAGACCCGAGCGCCTTTCGCGCGATCTTCAAGAAAATCACCGGCCTTGCGCCCAGCGATTACCGCAACCGATTTGGCGTGAAGGCCCCTGCTTGATTGCCGGACACGCCACCCCACCAGTGTGGGCGCGAGCAAGCCCGCCGCCACATTTTTGATCGCCTGCGCGCCCTGGATCGCGCAGAACGCCGGCCGCTCCATCGCCCTTCGTGCAAAATGAAGCAGGCCAAATGCCACTGCTCTTCCCCTAACCGCTTGATCCACCAACCCTTTGCCTGAGTCGCGCCTTGGCCTGATCCCTGCAACCTTTGCGCTACACACCCGCAAGCCTTGCCCAAGGGGGACGCATGACCCCGACCAACCGCAAAAAGATCGTGGTGGCGCACTCGGTCCGGCCCGATGCCCCGCTCCATGAAGTGGAAAGCAACCGCGCCCTCGCTCGCTGGCTGGCGCAGATCCTCGGGCTCGACTACGGCGGCAGCTACAGCCCCGAGCTGCATGCCCATACCGACCTGTACCTGCTGCCTACCCAGACCCTGGTCGGGCCGGCCCAGGCACTCAGCCTGGGGGTGAAGGGGCCGGAGGATTTGTGGGGCGGTTATGTAGACCACGATTTCATCTGCACCAAGGCCATCACCCATGGCTTGCACGACACGGCTGCCCTGGCGCCCGAGGGTTGGTCGCCGCTGTTTGCCGAGCGGGTGCGCGCCGTGGTGCTCGACGGCTGGAGTGTGTTTGGCGTGGAAGATGCCCGCGCTGCCGCCATCCAGTTGCTGGCGCTCGGGCCGATTCGCCTGAAGCCGGTACATGCTTGCGCCGGTCGTGGTCAGGAGGTGGTCGACAACCTCGAGCAATTGCATGCAATCCTCGCCCGTGCCGATGCAGCGCAGCTGTTCGACCAAGGCGTGGTGCTGGAGCAAGACCTGCAGGACGTAGTGACCCACAGTGTCGGCCAGAGCTTTATCGGCGGGCATGTATTCAGTTACTGCGGCGAGCAGTACCTGACCCAGGACGGGCAGGGCGAGGCGGTCTACGGCGGCTCCGACCTGCTGGTGGTGCCGGGTTATTACGAAGCATTGCTGGCCCTGGCGCTCAACGAGGACGTGCGCCTGGCCATTGAGCAGGCACAAGTCTTCGATAACGCCGCCGATGAGGCCTATCCTGGTTTCTATGCCTCGCGGCGCAATTACGACATCGCCCAGGGCCTGGACAGCCAAGGCCAGCGCCGCAGCGGGGTGCTCGAGCAATCCTGGCGCATGGGCGGTGCCAGCAGCGCGGAGGTGGCGGCATTGCAGAGTTTTATCAACGACCCCGGCCTGCGTGCGATTCGCGTCTCGTCCGTAGAGACCTATATCGAGCAGTCCTTGCCCGCCAATGCCATCGAGATTTATCGCGGCCCGGCAGAAAACAGCGACTTTCTTCTCAAGTACGTAACGGTCAAATCCTATGACGGCTAGAAGCGAAACCATCACCATTGATATCGACGACGAACAGATGAGCGCCACCTTCCTCAGTCCCAAGTCAAAAGTGCCAGGGGTGTTGTTTGTGCATGGCTGGGGCGGTAGCCAGGAGCGTGACCTGGAACGGGCCAAGGGCATCGCCGGCCTTGGCTGTGTGTGCCTGACCTTTGACCTGCGCGGGCATGCTGGCAACGGCATTCCCTTGTCGCGGGTCACCCGGGACGACAACCTGCGGGACTTGCTGGCGGCCTATGATCGACTGCTGGCGCACCCGGCCATCGATACCTCGGCGGTGGCGGTGGTGGGCACCAGTTATGGTGGCTACCTGGCGGCGATCCTCACCTCATTGCGCCCGGTGCGCTGGCTCGCACTGCGGGTGCCGGCGCTGTATCGCGACCAGCAATGGCACACCCCCAAGCGCGACCTGGATAAAGCCGACCTGATGGATTACCGCAGCACCCTGGTGCAGGCCGAGACCAATCGCGCGCTGCACGCCTGCGCCGCATTTACCGGGGATGTGCTGATTGTCGAATCACAAACGGATGACCATGTACCCCACGCCACCATCATGAGCTACCGGGCTGCGTGCCAGCAGACCCATTCGCTGACGCACCGGATCATCGACGGTGGCGATCATTCATTGAGCGACCCGGTATCCCAGCAGGCCTACACCTCGATCCTGGTGGGCTGGATCACCGAGATGGTGGTGGGCGAGCGGTTGAGCATCATCCAATCCCAATGATGCGTTTCACGCCGGTGTTTTTTTCACCCGCAAGGCCTTGGCCTTCGCCTCCACCGCGAGGTACATCACCAGGGCGATCAGCAGCGGCAAGATAAAATAGATCGCCCGGTAGGCAATCAAACCGGCGAGCAAGCTGCCCCGTGAGGCCTCATGTTGCAGCAGCGCGATAAACACCGCCTCCAGCACGCCAAGGCCGGCCGGAATGTGCGTGACCACGCCGGCAATCGCACTGATCAGCAACACCCCCAGCACCAGCGGGTAGTCCAGCTTCGCCGGCAACAAGGTGAAAATCACCGCTGCCATCAGCGACCAGTTCAGCGCGCCGAGCGCCAGTTGCAGGCACGCCATGCGTAGCGACGGCAGGTTGATCTCGATCCCGCGAATCGACCAGGCGCGCTTCTTCGAGAACTGACAGGCAGCCAGATAGCCGAGGCTTGCCAATACCAGCAACACCCCGACACCTTGCAACGCGCCACTACTGAGCTTCCAGCCCGGCGGCATGGTCACCAGGCCGCTGCTGAACACCACGCCGGCCAGGGCCATATAGCCAAACCAATTGGTGGCCAGGCTCAAGCCAAGGATTTTCGCGATGTTGCCGTTGCTCACCCCCAGCCGCGAATACAGCCGATAGCGCATGGCAATCCCGCCGACCCAGGCGCTGAGGTTGAGGTTGAACGCATAGCTGATGATGCCCACCGGCAGGATCTGTTTCCAGCGCAAGGGCTGGCGGATGTAGGTTCGGCCGACCAGGTCAAAGCACGCATACACGAGGAAACTGCACAGGGTCAGCCCGGCTGCGATCCACAGGGTGCGCAGCTTGAAGTCGCCGAGGGTGTCGAACACTTCGCTCCAGTCGATACGCCGCGCGAGCAGGGTAAACAGCACAATCAGCAGCACAAAGAACGCGACGGTCAGCGGCTTCTTCCACCGTTTTAACGCATGGGGGCGGGCATCATCCGCGCGGGCTTGGCTCATGGATGCACAAAGGGTTTCAAACGCGGTTTATGCGCGGGCAGCCAGCCGGTCCAGGCCGGGAAATGGCGCAGCACATGGAACACCACAAACCCCACGGTCACCCGCCATAACCAGCCGCGGGGGCTGCGGTTTTCCGGCATGGTCTTGCAGTGGTTGCGGCTCAGGTCTTGCAGGCGCTCGAACAACAGTTGATTGAACCCTCGGTCACGAATCAGCACGTTGGCTTCCAGGTTCAGCGACAGGCTCAACGGGTCGAGGTTGCTCGAGCCCACGGTGCTCCATTGCTCATCCACCAGGGCCACCTTGCCGTGCAGTGGGCGCTGGCAATACTCGTGGATCACCACGCCTTCCTTGAGCAGATAGTCGTAGAGCATGCGCGCCGCCAGCTTGGCCAGCAGCACGTCCGGCTGGCCCTGCATGATCAACTGCACCTGCACGCCGCGCCGTGCGGCATTGCGCAATTCGCGCAGCAGGCGATAACCGGGAAAGAAGTAGGCATTGGCGATCACCACGCGTTGGCGGGCGTGGCGCAGGGCGTGCAGGTAGGCTTCTTCGATATCCGAGCGGTGTTGCAGGTTATCGCGGTAGATCAGGCGCACCAGGCCGTCACCTTCCTCCGCAGCCCAGGCAGGTTGTTGCCGGCGCCGCCAACCGCGCCGCATGCGCACCGGGCGGCCGCTTTGCGCGAGGGCAAAGTGATGCAGGTCCGCCACCGCCGGCCCGATCACCTGCACCGCATAATCCTGCTTGGCCTCGGGGCCGAAGTCCGCCAGATGGTCGGCGGAAAAATTGATCCCGCCGATAAACCCCACCGCCGCGTCTACCACCACGATCTTGCGATGCAGGCGGCGAAACCAGTTGGTACGAACCCCCAGGGTCTTGGGCGCCGGGTCGAACATCTGCACCGTGACCCCGGCCTGGGCCAACTCGCCGAGAAACCCGGGGCTCAGTTCGCCGCAGCCAAAGCCATCGAGGCTGACCACCACCTTCACCCCACGCTGCGCGGCTTCGATCAGAATCCCGTGCAGTTCATGGCCGACCTTGTCTTCGAACAGAATAAAGGTCTCCAGGAGAATTTCCTGGCGGGCCAGGCGCAGGGCCTCGAACACCTTGGGGAAGTACGCCTCGCCGTTTTCCAGCAATTGCACCTGGTTACCGGCCTGCCAGCCGTAGTCCAGATCCCTGGCCCTGGCGTCATCCGGTGGCTGGTCGGTGGCGATGTGTTCCACGGCGCTGTTCATAACTCAATCTCCACCGACAGCGGCGCGTGATCCGACAGGTGCGACCAGGGGCGCGCCGTCAGCACTTGCGGCTGATGGGCCTTGAGGTTGCGCACATAAATGCGGTCCAGCGCCAGCAGTGGCAGGCGCGCCGGGAACGTACGCGCCGGCTTGCCGTGGGCCTGCACGAACACTTCCTTAAGGCCGCTGCGGCTCAGGTCGGCCTGCTGGCGCCAGTCATTGAAGTCACCGGCGACGATCAGCGGCGCTTCGCCGGGAATCTCGGCAACCCGCTGGGCCAGTAATTTCAGCTGTTGTTGGCGGTGCACCTCGCGCAAACCCAGGTGCACGCAAATGACATGTACCTCCTGGCCGGTGCCGGGCAGGCGCAGGATGCAATGCAACAGCCCGCGGCTTTCGTGGCCGCTCTGGGAGATGTCGAGGTTGTCATAGCGAATGATCTGGAATTTCGACAGCAGCGCATTGCCATGGTCACCATGGGGATACACCGCGTTGCGCCCGTAGGCGAACTGCGGCCAGATGCTGTCGGCGAGAAACTCATACTGGGGCATGCTCGGCCAGTTGCTGTAGCGCCGGGGATGGTGCTCATGGGTGCCATGCACCTCCTGCAGGAACACCACGTCGGCCGCCACACCGCGCACCGCCTCGCGCAACTCCGGCAGGATGAAGCGTCGATTGAGGGCAGTGAAGCCCTTGTGGGTATTGACCGTCAGCACCTTGAAGCGGGTGATGGCAGCGCTGGGCGTGACAGGCACCCATTCTGGAATCACAGCCATGGTGGCTCCCGTGGGTTGGCGGGGCAGTGGCCTCCGTTCGTTAACGGCTGACTGTGGTGCTGGCGCGAAAGTTTCGACGATCCTACCAACGGCACTCCCTCTGAAGGCGCCTGAGCCTTGTGCCGTCAATCGCGCAGCGCGTGCCACAGATTGAAGAGGAAGCAGCGCCACTCAACGCCACTTAGTAAGTGACGGTTGCGCTACAAACCCGCAAAATGCAACGATTCTGGCAAATACTAACGGCACGGCATCAACGCCTGTCGATAATAGCCATCGTTCCAAACAGACCGGGCCTGCTCAATCTATGCGAATGCGCCTTATGTTACTGGGCGGCGGGAATGCCCTCGGGCAGGCGCTGATTCGCCTCGGTGCAGAGGAAGATATCGGTTTCCTCGCCCCGCGCCCGCCACAAGACGGCTGGGATGCCGCCAGCCTTACCCAATTGCTCGACGACACCCGTCCCGATGCCTTGATCAATCTCGCCTACTATTTCGACTGGTTCCAGGCCGAAAGCGTGAACGAGGCGCGCCTGGCCGGGCAGGAATCTGCTGTCGAGCGCCTGGCGGAACTGTGCCAGCACCACAACATCACCCTGCTGCAACCGTCCAGCTATCGGGTGTTCGATGGCTCGCGCGCCACCGCCTACAGCGAAAAAGACGAACCCGTGCCCCTGGGCCTGCGCGGCCAGGCGCTATGGCGCATTGAGCAAAGCGTACGCGCGACCTGCCCGCAACATGTGCTGCTGCGCTTTGGCTGGTTGCTCGATGACAGTGTTGACGGCGCGCTCGGGCGTTTCCTGGCGCGTGCCGAGAAACCCGAGGAGTTGTTGTTGGCCGATGATCGACGGGGCAACCCGACGCCGGTAGACGATGCGGCACGGGTGATTATCTCGGTGCTCAAGCAACTCGATTGTGCGGCGCCGTTGTGGGGCACCTACCATTACGCGGGGCAAGAGGCGACCACCCCTGTGGCGCTGGGCCAGGCGATCCTCACCGAAGCGCGTAACTTCCATGCGCTGGCGGTCGAAGCACCGACAGCCCAGGCCCACGCCGCGCGGCCAGATGCCGCCGACGAACCGCAACACGCAGTGCTGGCCTGCAAGAAGATCCTGCATACATTCGGCATCAAGCCACGGGCGTGGCGTGCGGGGCTGCCGGCGTTGCTGGACCGCTTCTACCGGCATCACTAGCTGACAGAACGCAAAAAAATGTGGAAGCTGGCTTGTGTAGGAGCTGGCTTGCCTGCGATGCAGACACCTCGGTCTATCAAAGACACCGAGGCGATGCTATCGCAGGCAAGCCAGCTCCTACACAAGCCAGCTCCCACATTTTTTGTGGCGTTTATTAAGCCAGGTTTAGAACTTGTAGCCGATACCCACCATGTAGACCATCGGATCCACGTCCACATTGACCTTGGCACGAGTACCCGCCGCCAGGGCGTTGTTGTCCACGGTGGCTTTGGTGCTGATGTCGATGTAGCGCACCTGGCCGTTGATCATCCACTTGTCGTTGATCATGTAGTCCGCACCGATCTGCGCGGCCCAGCCCCAGGAGTTCTCGGCCTTGAAGTTGCTGAAGCCTTCGCCCTGGGCGCGGCTGCCGACGTGTTCGTCATAGATCCAGGTGTAGTTGATACCGGCACCGACGTAGGGCTGGAACGCCGACTTGCTGTCCAGTGGGTAGTACACGACGCTCAGGGTTGGCGGCAGGTGCTTGAGGGTACCAAGCTTGCCGTTGGCGGCGCCGAGGGCGGTGTTCTTGATCTTCACATCATGCTCGAACGGCGTGGCCGCCAGCAGCTCGATACCGACGTGGTTGGTCAGCATGTAGGCGAAGTTGAGGCCCAGTTGCGTGTCGCTGCTCATGGTCGCCTTGCCGCCCAGGTTGGTGCCGGCCAATGGACCCTGGTCAACCTTGACGCTGCCGCTGTCGGCCTTTGGGTTAACGGTGATGGCACCGGCGCGAACGAGGATGTCGCCAGCTTCGTGGGCATGGGCGAGAGGGGCGGCGAGTGCAAGCGCGAAGAGGGAAGCGCTGAGCAGTGACTTGTGCATGGGTGGCTCCAAAGGACGTTTTTAGTTGGCTGTGTCCAATGGTAAAGATCGCTGCGGCGGGGCTTTTGACTCAGCTCAATGAAACGGTGATCAGCCAAGTCCGCCGCCAATCAACAGTGTGGGAGCGGGCTTGCCCGCGATTGCAGACTGTCAGTCGCTGCATTTGTCGCTGACCCACCGCCATCGCGGCGATGCGGCGACCCGACAAGCCCCACATTTGATTGGTGGTGCTATTCCGGCAACTCATAGATGTAGATCTTCTCGGCCTCCATCTGATAGCCAGCATCTGCCAATTCGCTGGTGGACGGCTTGACCTGCATCTGGCCTTCGATCCAGTACGGCTGGTACAGCTCTTCCAGCTTCACGCCGATCTCGCTGCGCACATGCACGATCTGGTTCGACGGCGGTGGCGGCACATGGATGCAGGCGCCGAAGTACGGCACCAGCAGGAACTCGGTGGTGCGGCCTGCCTCGCTGACTTCCAGCGGCACGATATAACCCGGCAGGCGGATATGCTGGCCGTTGAGGGTCGCCACCACCGGCGCGTTGGGCAAGTCCTGCCTGGCCGCTGGCGCGGCTTCCGCCGACAGGGCGTCGGCCATGTTCGACAGGTCGTGCAGCGGCGTCATATTCGGCACTTCCACCGGCGCATCCGGCGGAATCATTTCTTGCCACGACAAGTCCCGGGGCGCCTCGGCCCAGGCGGGCAGGGCCGCCATCAATAACAGCGCAAGCAGGGCACGGCGCATCAAAGCCTTCCTCATAAACGGATCGACAGACCATCGGCCAACGATTGGCGATAGGCGCGCCAGGCCGGCACGCTGCCCATCAGCAGGGCAGCGGCCAGGATACCGGCGAGCAGCGTCCATTCATACGGGCTGGGCAGCGCCAGCGGCAGGTCCAGGCCGTAATTGGCCTGCAAATAGCCACGGGACGCGGCGATGCACACATACAGCAGGCCGACCCCCGCGACCACTCCGGCCAGTGCCAGGGCGAACGCCTCGAAAACCAGCAGGCTCGCAATGTGCCACGGCCGTGCGCCCACTGAGCGCAGGATCGCCATTTCCCGGCGGCGCTCGTTGAGGCTGGTGAGGATTGCGGTGAGCATGCCGATCAACCCGGTCAGCACGACAAACAGCGAGATCACGAACAGCGCTTTTTCGGCGGTGCCCATCATGCTCCACAGCTCTTGCAGGGCCACGCCGGGGAGGATCGCCAGCATCGGTTCGCCACGGAATTCGTTGATCTGCCGTTGCAGGGTAAAGGTCGAAATCTTGTTGTTCAGCCCCAGCATAAACGCGGTGATGGCTTGCGGCGTGAGGTCCATGTTACGCGCCTGGTCGGCACTGATCCGGCCCTTGCCCTGGGCCGGCACGCCGTTGTGCCAGTCGATGTGGATCGCCTCCATGCCGCCGAGGCTGATGTGCAGCGTGCGGTCCACCGGGGTGCCGGTGCGTTGCAGGATACCGACCACGGTGAACGGCTTGTCATCGTGCTTGACCAGGCTGACCACCGCCACGCCGTGGGCCAGCACCAGCTTGTCTCCGAGCGTGTAGTGCAGGGCGTCGGCCACTTCGGCGCCGAGCACCACTTCAAACGGGTCGGTATCAAACGCGCGGCCACTGGCCAATTGCAGGTTTTGCTTGCGGCCGTACTGGTAATGCTCGAAGTAGGCCCGAGTGGTGCCCATCACCCGGTAGCCGCGATGGGAGTCGCCGAGGGACATGGGGATTGCCCATTTCACCTGCGGGCTGGCGGCAAAGTGCTCGAAGCTGTCCCAGCGGATGTTGTTGGTGGCGTTGCCAATGCGAAATACCGAGTACAACAGCAGGTTGACCGAGCCGGAACGGGCGCCGACGATCAGGTCGGTGCCGCTGATGGTGCTGGCAAAGCTGGCGCGGGCCTCGGTACGCACGCGCTCTACCGCCAACAACAGGCACACCGACAGGGCGATGGCGAAGGCGGTGAGGATCGCGGTAAAGCGGCGGTTTGCCAGGCTGGCCATGGCTAGACGGAACAAATACATCTCAAACCTCGAGCGGCGTGGCGGCGCGATTGAGCTCGGCCAGCGACAGGTTGCGGTCGAACAGCGAAGCCAGGCTCTGGTCATGGCTGACGAACAACAGGCTGGCGCCCGCCTCGCGGCATTCGGCGAACAACAGTTGAAGGAAGGCTTCCCGGGCGTCGTGGTCCAGGGCCGAGGTCGGTTCGTCGGCGATCACCAGTTCCGGCTGGCCGATCAATGCCCGGGCGGCGGCCACCCGTTGTTGCTGGCCGATCGACAGCGCATCGGCGCGGCGCCCGAGCAAGTCAGGGTCCTTGAGACCCAGGTGTGCGAGCAGGGTCGCGGCGGCCTGGCCGACACTGCCATGGCGCTGGATCGCCCGCTGCGCGCGCAGCTTGGAGAAGTGGCAAGGCAGTTCGACGTTCTCGCGGACCGAGAGAAACGGCAGCAGGTTGAACTGCTGGAAGATATAGCCGGTGTGGTCGACCCGAAACCGATCACGGGCGCCGGCCGACAAGTCGGTCAACTCCTGGCCCAGCAGGCGGATGCTGCCACGGCTGGGTGTCTGCACCCCGCCCAGCAGGCCGAGCAAGGTGGTTTTGCCGCTGCCGCTGGGGCCCTTGAGGAACAGGGTTTCCCCCGGCTCCAGGCGAAACGCCGGGATGTCCAGCAACTGCGGGTGACCGGGCCAGTTAAAGCCCAGGTCGGACAGTTCGATCAGTGCTTGGGTCATGGGAACTCAATATCACCTGCAGAGCGCGGTCACCTGTGGGAGCTGGCTTGCCTGCGATGCAGACGACGCGGTGTATCAGTGACACCGCGTCGATGCCATCGCAGGCAAGCCAGCTCCTACATCAACCGTGTGGGGTCAGAATTTCAGGGTCGCGGCAGCCGCCGTTGCTTCAACACCCTGCTGGCCGCTTGGGCCGATCAGTTGTACCTGAATTTTCTGGGTGGCGGGGAAGGTCTTGAAGATGTTCGCCAGGTCGAGATTTTTCAGCGCAGTGGGGCTGGCGCAGGTGAACTGGTAGTGAGCGTGGATTTCACTGTGATCGTGGTCATGGGCGGCCGCGCCTTTGCCATCGGTGGCGTGGTCATGATCATCGTCTGGCTTGTCGCCAAACAGCGGGCTTTCCAGCTCCTGGGTGCTGACCACGCAACCGGCAGCCTTGGGCAGGCTGAACAGCACCAGCGGTTGTTCCAACTGCTTGCGGGCGGCAGCGACCTTGGCTTTGTCGGCGTCGGTGGTGGCCAGGTGTTCGAAACCCACCAGGTTCATCGCCGGGCTTTCCAGCTCCAGTTCCAGCGCCTTGCCGTCCAGCACCGCATTCAGGCGGCCAACGCCGTGTTCGTGGGCGTCCAGGCTGCCATGTTCATGGTCATGATCGTGGTTATGTTCGTCGGCGGCCTGGGCAGCCAGTGGCAACAGGGCAAACGGCAAAGCGAGCAACAGGCGGCGCATAGGGAGACTCCAGGGCGTGAATGAAGATTTTGTTATGTGATCTTATAACAAAAGTGTCGAGAGTTTGACCCTCTGCTTGGCGTTGCGCAAGACGCGTGGGAGCATGCTCGTCAGAAAAGTGCTGGAGGACGAGCAATGATGCGAATTCGTGGAACCATCGGCGAGCTGCCCGTGGACTTGACCCTGGAGCTGGACGACAGCGATTGGGCGCGGTTGGGCGTGCACCTGCAGACGGCCACGCCGGCGCCGGAGGCAGTGCCCGCCGCTGCGCCGGTCAATCAGGATGAAAACCTGTGGCAGGCCGCCCAGGACCTGCTGCGCGAGGCCGGGCAACTCAGCGGGTTGGAGTTGTCGGATCGCCTCGAAGCGCTGGCCGGCAGCGCCCAGGCCGGCAAGCGCCTGCTGGTGCGCTTGCGCCATAGCGCCAAGGTGAAGGTGTCCAGCGGCGGGGATACGCCGCAGTACAGTTGGATCGCGGATTAGTACAGCGCGGCAAACAACTTGCGGCGATACACCGTGACCAGCGGGTGGTCGTTGCCCAGCAACTCGAACACTTGCAGCAGCGTCTTGTGCGGCAGGCCTTCGTTGTAGCTGCGGTTGCGGATAAACAACTTCAGCAAACCTTCCAGCGCCGCGTCGTATTGCTGGCGGGCCAATTGCTGCACGGCCAGTTGATACGCCGCTTCATCGTCTTGCGGGTTCTGCGCCAGGCGCGCCTTGAGGTCAGCGGTGTCCGGCAGGTCGGCCGCCTGGCGCAGGAAAGTGATCTGCGCCTTGGCGCCGGCGAGGGCCGCCTTGTGCGCGTCGCTCTTGACCGCATCGAGCACGGCCTGCGCTTCGCCCAGTTCGCCACGCTCGGCCAGGCAGCGGGCGTAAAGGATCAACGCGGCGGCGTTGGTGTTGTCTTCACCGAGCAAAGCCACCAGCACCGCCTCGGCCTCACTGATCCGGCCTTCGGCAAACAGCGCCTGGGCCTGTTCCAGCGGATCCGCCTCAGCCGGTGGCGGCATCTGCACATGGGGCTCCAGCAGCGCGCGAATCTCAGACTCAGGCTTGGCCCCGGCAAACCCATCCACCGGCTGGCCGTCCTTGAACAGCACCACGGTCGGCAGGCTGCGGATACCAAAACGCGCGACAATATCCTGCTCGGCTTCGCAATCGACCTTGGCCAGCAGCAACTCGCCCTGATAACTCTCGGCAATCTGCGCCAGCAACGGCATCAACGCCTTGCACGGCGCACACCATTCGGCCCAGAAATCCACCAGCACGGGTTTGTGGAACGAGTTTTCGATGACCGCCTGGTCGAAGGTGGCGGTGGTGACATCGAAAATGTAGGGCGTGGGCTCACTCATGGGGTATCTCGAAGAAAGCGGGAATGGGGCAACTATAAGGCTTGGTGGGGTTGGCTGAAAGCGTGGGCAGGTCAAACAGGCTTTGTAGGCGCCGGCTTGCCGGCGATGGCCTCAAGACCTGCGCGAATGGTACAGACTCACTTTACGAAACTCCCAAGGTTCCGCCAGGTCCGGCAGCGTCAGCGCCTCGAGGATCCCCAGCCGTTGGTAATCGGGATGTTGGAAATCGCGTACCCGCGAATCGGCGACCAATGCTTGCCGTCCGCGTGTGAGAAATTGATCCAGCAGCGGCAGGTTCGCCCGGTCGTACAGCACGTCGGCCACCAGGATCAGGTCGAAACGATCGGCTTCGGCAAAAAAATCCGCCGAATAACCCAGCGTTACGCCATTGAGTTGCGCATTCGCACGGCAGGCGCCGAGTGCCAGTGGGTCGAGGTCGCAAGCCACCACTTCCAGGGCGCCGGCTTTCACGGCGGCAATCCCTGCCACCCCGGAGCCGGCGCCAAAATCCAGGACGCGCTTGCCCGCCACCCACTCGGGGTTGGCGGCCAGGTAGCGGGCCAGTGCCAGGCCACTGGCCCAGCAGAAGCTCCAGTAGGGCGGCTCATGGAGGATGCGCCGAGTTTCTTCGGGGCTGAAGGCGCGGTCCATGTTGTCGGCGTCCAGCAGCCACAACGACAGGTCGGTGCCCGGTAACGGGCAGGGCACCAGTTGCGCGTCGCCGATCAGTTCGCTCAAGGCCCGTTGCAGGTGCAGCGGTGGCGTCATGGTGCGCGAACGAGTTGCAGCGGCCCGGTGGTCTGGGTGATCGGCTGTTGGATGCGCACCGCCGGCAGGTGCAGGATCAACTGCCCGGACTGGCTGGCACGCCCTCGCAGCTCAACGCGGGCACCGGCGGGGAACGCTTGCGGGTTGAAGCGCAGGCGAAAGGCCAGCGGTTTGTTGTTGCCGATCAGCACGCTGCTGGCCAGCAGTTGTTGCGGGCGGCTGCGGTCGTCGATCACCAGCAGTGCCAGTTCCACTTCGGCGCCGGCCGGTACGCCGTTGAGGGTGCCGCTCACTTCACGCTGGTAGGCCGGCAATGGCCCGAGCGGTTCCTGGCCGGGGATTTTTTTCTCTTGTTGCGGCGTGGGTTGCGGGGCCGCTGGTTTTGGCGCTTCGCTGCTGCACGCGACCAGGAAACTGAACATTGTGAGTAAAACCAGCGGTCGTAACGGCATGTACGGCTCCAAAAAGGGCAAAAATCCGTGAACTAAACATAAGAAACATAATAGTCAGCCTATATACCGTAAAGGCTATGGCTTGTCTTGCCACGGGGATGCGCTACCATGGCCCTCCCTTTTTTTGTTGCCTGCCACCATGCACTGTCCCTTCTGCGGTGCCAACGACACCAAGGTCATTGACTCGCGTCTGGTCGCCGAGGGCGATCAAGTACGTCGCCGGCGCGAATGCCTGGCCTGCGGTGAACGTTTCACCACCTTCGAAACCGCCGAACTGGTACTGCCACGCCTGATCAAGTCCGACGGCAGCCGCCAGCCCTTCGACGAAGACAAATTGCGCGCCGGTATGCAGCGCGCCCTGGAAAAACGCCCGGTGAGTGTCGAGCGTCTGGAGGCGGCGCTGGCGCATATCAAGCACAAGCTGCGCGCGACCGGCGAGCGCGAGGTCAAGAGCCTGGTGGTGGGAGAACTGGTGATGGGCGAGCTGCAAAAGCTCGACGAAGTTGCCTACATTCGTTTCGCCTCGGTGTATCGACGCTTCCAGGACCTCAACGAGTTCCGCGAAGAGATCGACCGCCTGGCCCGTGAGCCGGTCAAAGAATGAACCCTCCTTCTGCAGAACAGGCTGTGCTCGACGCCCATTACATGGCCCGCGCCCTCGAATTGGCGCGCAAGGGCCTGTACACCACCCATCCCAACCCTCGGGTCGGCTGCGTGATTGTGCGCGATGGGCAGATTGTCGGCGAAGGCTGGCACGAGCGCACCGGCGAGCCCCATGCCGAGCCCAACGCCTTGCGCGCCGCTGGCGACAAAGCCCGCGGTGCCACGGTGTACGTGACGCTTGAACCGTGCAGCCATTATGGTCATACGCCGCCCTGCGCCGATGCGCTGGTGAGCGCTGGCGTGGCACGGGTGGTCGCGGGTATGCAGGACCCGAACCCGGAAGTGGCCGGGCGTGGCATGCAGCGCCTGGCCCAGGCCGGTATCGAGGTGCTCAGCGGCGTGCTGGAAAGCCAGGCGCGTGCCCTGAACCCAGGGTTCCTCAAGCGTATGGAACATGGCCTGCCGTTTGTGCGGGTCAAGCTGGCGATGAGCCTGGACGGCCGCACCGCGATGGCCAGTGGCGAGAGCCAATGGATCACCGGCCCCGCCGCCCGCGCCGCCGTGCAGCGCCTGCGTGCCCAGGCCAGTGTGGTGCTGACCGGTGCCGATACCGTGCTGGCCGATGGTGCGCGCCTGACCGTGCGTGCCGCCGAACTGGGCCTGGATGCCGAAACCACGGCCCTGGCCATGTCGCGCCCACCGCTGCGCGTGCTGATCGACGGTCGCCTGCGGGTGCCGCTCAATGCGCCGTTCTTCAAGGCCGGGCCGGCCCTGGTCATCACCTGCGTGACCCCGGAGAACCAGTTCCCCCGTGGCCCGGAATGCCTGGTGGTGCCGGGTGTCGACGGCCAGGTCGACCTGCGCTCGGCGCTGGTGGCGCTGGCGGCCCGTGGCGTCAACGAGGTGCTGGTGGAAGCCGGCCCAAGCCTGGCAGGCGCGTTTGCCCAGCAGGGCCTGGTGGACGAGTATGTGATTTTCATCGCCGGCAAGTTCCTGGGCTCCGCCGCCCGGCCTTTGCTCGACTGGCCGCTTGAGAAACTGGCCGACGCCCCCCAACTCAAGATCACTGAAATGCGCGCTGTAGGCGACGACTGGCGAGTCACTGCCATACCTGTGCCAGCAGCGAGCGTATAATTCCGACCGGGCGCCCAGGCGCCCGTACCGTTTTCCAGGAGAAGGCCATGTTCACCGGCATTATCGAATCCATCGGCAGCATCCGCGCCATGACCCCCAAAGGCGGCGACGTGCGCCTGCTGGTTGAAACCGGCAAGCTGGACCTTGGCGACGTCAAGCTGGGCGACAGCATCGCCGTCAGCGGCGTGTGCCTGACCGTCATCGAACTGCCGGGCAATGGCTTTGCCGCCGACGTCAGCCGGGAAACCCTGGACTGCACCGCGATGAATGACCTCAAGGCCGGCAGCCCGGTCAACCTGGAAAAAGCCCTGACCCCGACCACCCGCCTGGGCGGCCACCTGGTCAGCGGCCATGTCGACGGCGTCGGCGAAGTAGTGGCACGCAGCGAAAACGCGCGGGCCGTGGAATTTCGCATCCGCGCGCCGAAAGAATTGGCCAAGTACATCGCCCACAAAGGCTCGATCACCGTCGACGGCACCAGCCTGACCGTGAACGCCGTCAATGGCGCCGAATTCGAACTGACCATCATTCCCCACACCCTCAGCGAAACCATCATGGCGTCTTACCAGCCAGGTCGCCGGGTGAACCTGGAAGTCGACTTGCTTGCCCGTTACCTGGAGCGCCTTCTGCTTGGCGATAAGGCCGCAGAGCCAAGCCTTTCTCAAGGGCCGAGTAACATCACCGAAAGTTTTCTGGCCGCTAACGGCTACCTGAAATCCTGACCAAGGGGGTGCCGCGTGGCGCTCAATAGCATCGAAGAACTGGTTGAAGATATCCGCCAAGGCAAGATGGTCATCCTGATGGATGACGAAGACCGCGAGAACGAAGGCGACCTGATCATGGCCGCCGAGTTGTGCCAGCCTGAACACATCAACTTCATGGCCAAGCACGCCCGTGGCCTGATCTGCATGCCCATGAGCCGCGAGCGCTGCGAACTGCTCAAGCTGCCGCTGATGGCACCGCGCAATGGTTCTGGGTTTGGCACCAAGTTCACCGTCTCGATTGAAGCGACCACCGGCGTGACCACCGGCATCTCTGCCGCTGACCGCGCCCGCACCGTGCAAGCCGCGGCTGCCAAAGACGCCAAAGCCGAAGACATTGTCAGCCCTGGCCACATCTTCCCGCTGATGGCCCAGCCCGGTGGCACCCTGGCCCGTGCCGGCCATACCGAAGCTGCCTGCGACCTGGCGCGCATGGCCGGTTTCGAGCCGAGCGGGGTGATCTGCGAAGTGATGAATGACGACGGCACCATGGCCCGTCGCCCGGAGCTGGAAGCCTTTGCCGCCGAGCACAACATCAAGATCGGCACCATCGCCGACCTGATTCACTACCGGATGATCCACGAACGTACCGTTCAGCGGATTGCCGAGCAGCCGCTGGACAGCGAACTGGGGCATTTCAACCTGGTGACCTACCGTGATTCGGTGGAAGGCGACGTGCACATGGCGCTGACCCTGGGCAACATCTGCGCCGAAGAGCCGACCCTGGTGCGCGTGCACAACATGGACCCGCTGCGCGACCTGTTGATGGTCAAGCAGCCGGGCCGTTGGAGCCTGCGAGCCGCCATGGCTGCGGTTTCCGAGGCGGGCAGCGGGGTCGTGCTGCTGTTGGGTAACCCGGTGGATGGCGACGTGCTGCTGGCGCATATCCGCGAAAGCGCTGACCAGGTGCCGGTGAAAAAACCGACCACCTACAGCATCGTCGGCGCCGGTTCGCAGATCCTGCGTGACCTGGGCGTGCGCAAAATGCGCTTGATGAGTGCGCCAATGAAATTTAATGCGATATCCGGTTTCGACCTGGAAGTAGTAGAATACGTGCCCTCCGAATAAAGGCCGGCGATTGTCGCACCTTGTTCGCGGTTCAAATATCACTAAGGGGCGCGTCAGATACGCGTCCCGGCTCTTTAAGAGATTTGTCGAATGACCCTGAAGACCATCGAAGGTACCTTCATCGCCCCCAAAGGCCGCTACGCCCTGGTGGTTGGCCGCTTCAACAGCTTCGTGGTTGAAAGCCTGGTAAGCGGTGCCGTGGACGCCCTGGTTCGCCACGGTGTGAGCGAAAGCGATATCACGATTATCCGTGCCCCTGGCGCCTTCGAAATTCCACTGGTTGCGCAGAAAGTCGCGCAACAAGGCGAATACGCAGCAATCATCGCCCTGGGCGCGGTCATTCGTGGCGGCACCCCGCATTTCGAATACGTGGCTGGCGAGTGCACCAAGGGCCTGGCCCAGGTGTCCATGGAGTTCGGCGTGCCAGTGGCCTTCGGCGTCCTGACTGTTGATTCCATCGAGCAAGCCATCGAGCGTTCCGGCACCAAGGCCGGTAACAAAGGCGCTGAAGCTGCCCTGTCCGCGCTGGAAATGGTCAGCCTGCTGTCGCAGTTGGAGGCCAAGTGATTTCCGACGAGAGCGATCGTTTCAACCCGCGCGAGCCACGTCCTGCGGACGCCGGCAAACCATCGAAGAACGAAAAGCGCCGGGCTGCCCGTCAGTTGGCGACCCAGGCGCTGTATCAGCGTCAGATGGCGGGTACTTCGCTGAACGAAATCGAAGCGCAGTTTCGCGTCGACAACGATTTTACCTTCGCCGACCTGCCGTACTTCCACGACATCCTGCACGGTGTGCATGCCAATCTGAGCGAGATCGACACAGCCCTGGCACCCTGCCTGGACCTGACCCTCGAAGAGCTGGACCCGGTTGAACTGTGCGTGATGCGCCTGTCCACCTGGGAGCTGCTCAAGCGCGTTGACGTGCCTTACCGCGTAGTGATCAACGAAGGTATCGAACTGGCTAAAGTCTACGGTTCGACCGACGGTCACAAGTTCGTCAACGGCGTGCTCGACAAGCTGGCCCCGCGCCTGCGTGAAGCCGAAGTGAAGGCGTACAAGCGCTAACCTGCGCTTGGCTCCCTGATGGGCGAGTTCGAGCTGATCCGCACCTACTTCGCCGCCGCGCCCTGTGCGCAAGGCGGCGAGGGCATTGCCCTGGGGATCGGCGACGACTGCGCCTTGCTGGCGGTTCCCCCCGGGGAACAGCTGGCAATCTCCACCGATACCCTGGTGGCCGGCGTGCACTTTGCCGACCCCTGCGACCCGTTCCTGCTCGGCCAGCGCTCGCTGGCGGTGGCAGTCAGCGATCTGGCGGCCATGGGCGCCAATCCCCTGGCCTTTACCCTTGCACTCACCCTACCGACGGTCGCGGCCGATTGGTTGCAGCGCTATGCCCAGGGTTTGAACGCCATGGCCCAACGCTGCGGCGTGGGCCTGGTGGGCGGCGATACCACCCGTGGGCCGCTGAGCCTGACCGTCACCGTGTTTGGCCGTGTCCCGGCGGGCCTGGCGTTGACCCGCAGTGGCGCGCAGCCGGGCGACCTGCTGTGTGTCGGCGGCGAGCTGGGCAATGCGGCCGGGGCCTTGCCGTTGGTGTTGGGCCAGCGTAGTGCCGCGGCGGATGTCGCCGAACCGTTGCTGGGCCATTACTGGTCGCCGCAACCGCAGTTGGCCCTGGGCATAGCGTTGCGTGGCAAGGCGACGTCTGCGTTGGATATTTCCGACGGCCTTCTAGCCGATTGCGGGCATATCGCCAAGGCGTCCGGCGTAAGCCTGGTGATCGAGCGGCAACGGCTGCCGCTGTCGGCGGCGCTGCTGGCCTTTCTCGGCGATGACGGTGCGCGGGCTGCCGCCTTGAGCGGTGGCGACGATTATGTCCTCGCGTTCACCCTGCCGCCCGCTGAGCTGGCGCCGTTGCTGGCCGACGGTTGGCCGGTGCAGGTTGTCGGGCGTGTGGAAGCGGGGGCG
This sequence comes from Pseudomonas sp. WMBT8, assembly GCF_050916005.1. Classification (NCBI taxonomy): domain Bacteria; kingdom Pseudomonadati; phylum Pseudomonadota; class Gammaproteobacteria; order Pseudomonadales; family Pseudomonadaceae; genus Pseudomonas; species Pseudomonas sp. WMBT8. The sequence continues at coordinate 5,410,893 of NZ_CP188096.1, read as the reverse complement.
GGCGTCAGGCTGCTGGATGCCCGCGGCCACGACATCACCCCGGCCGTGCGCGGCTATCAGCATTTTCGCCAGGCGCCGTGACACGGCGGGCTGCGCTACCCTTTACAGCGTTGTAGAACAGATCGCTTTTCCCAGGAGGACGTCATCATGGGGCTACGTCGCTGGTTGCTGATCCTGCTGTGTGTTGTCGCGCCTGGCGTATGGGCCGATGACAGCTCTGAAGTGCCCAGCCAGATCCGTCTGGCCAGTGAAACCTGGAATGACTACACCAACGCCGACGGCAGCGGCCTGGCCTGGGATGTGTTGAGGGAAATCTTCGAGCCGGCCGGGGTCAAGGTCAAGATTCGCAGCGTGCCCTACACCCGCTCAGTCGGCCTGGCACGGCGGGGCGAAGTGGATGCCTGGGTCGGCTCCTATCATGATGAAACCGAAGGCGTGCTGTACGCCCGCTGGAACTATGACGCCGACCACATCTACGCCCTGGGCCTGGCGGGCAGCCCCGTACCGACCCTGGTGACCCTGGGTACTTACCGCCTGGCCTGGGTGCGCGGCTACAAGTACGAGGAGTACCTGCCCAATATTCATCGTTTCAACCAGATCGAGCGTCGTGGCGGGATTTTGCCGATGCTCCAGCACGGGCGGGCCGACTTCTACATCGATGCCCTGGCCGAATTGAAATACATCCTGGGCCAAGCCGACGACCCGTCCGCGTTCAAGCTCACGCACATTGCCGAACTGCCGTTGTTCCTGGGGTTTACCGACAATGAGCGGGGGCGGGCGCTGATGGCGTTGTTTGACCAGCGCATGGAGGCGCTGGTGAAAAGTGGCGAGTTGAAACCGATTTTCCAGCGCTGGAATCAGCCGTATCCGTTTTGACGCCCATAGAACCAAGGCAAAGGCCAATCGAACCGATTGATCTTTATCAGCGATAATTCAGCTTAAGCGTCTGTAGGAACGTGCTGTTACAATGCCTGCCTCTGTGAAATCTGAAATCAGGAGCACACGGTGCCCGTCGTTTTCGTCGCTGCTTCCAAGCTGCCTACCCCTTTTGCCACGTTTACCATGCATGGCTTTCTTGAAAAAGCCTCCGGGCGCGAGCATGTCGTGCTCAGCCTGGGCGATGTGGCCGATGGCGCCCCGGTCCTGGGCCGCGTGCACTCCGAATGCCTGACCGGTGACGCACTGTTCAGCCAGCGCTGCGACTGCGGTTCGCAACTGGAAGCCGCCTTGCAAGCCATCGCCCGTGAAGGCCGTGGCGTGCTGCTGTATCTGCGCCAGGAAGGCCGGGGCATTGGTTTGCTGAACAAGATCCGCGCCTACGAACTGCAAGACGGCGGCGCCGACACCGTAGAAGCCAATGAGCGCCTGGGCTTTGCCGCCGATCAGCGCGACTACGGCATCTGCCTGCCGATGCTCGAACACCTGGGCATCCAGTCCCTGCGCCTGATGACCAACAACCCGCGCAAGGTCAAGGCCTTGACCGAGATGGGCATCACCGTTGCCGAGCGCGTGCCGCTGCACACCGGGCATAACCCGCACAACAAACTCTACCTGGCGACCAAAGCCAGCAAGCTCGACCATATGATGGGCAACGAGCATCAGGGCGAGGTCGACCGGGCGTGACGCGCGGCCAGGTCAAGCGGCGGCTGTCCTTCAGTTGGTGGCAGTACCTGGCGCTGGCGTTGCTGCCGTTGTTCGTGATCAACCTGGTGTTTGGTCAGGGCGAGCCGCTGTTGCCAGTGTTGGCGATGCCGTTCTTTATCGCCGGCGTTGCCTCGATGTTTGCCAGCCTGCGTTACTTCCATGGCTATAAACATGCGCTGATTGCCACCTCCAAGGCTCTGGATACACCTGAAGAGCCCGCCGCCTGGATCACCCTCGCGGCTCGTCGACGCACGGCGCTGCTGGTCGCGGCGTTCCCGGCCTGGATCGGTGCGCTGGCCGTGTTCGTCGGCCTGGAGGCAGTGCCGCTGTTTCTCCTGGCCTTGTCGACCCTGGTGCTGTTCTACCTCTATCGCATCCCGCGTCAGCTCGGTTGATGCGCTTGTGGCTGGCGGTTCTGCTGCTGGCCGCCAGCGCGTCGGCGGCGGCGGTCGAGCGGGTGGTCAGCCTCGCACCGTCCCTATCTGAAATCGTCGTTGAGCTGGGTGCGAGCGATCTGCTGGTGGGCGTGCTCGACGGCGGCGAACGGCCTGACGCGCTGCGCAATGTGCCCTCGGTGGGCCGTTATGGGCAGTTGGATCTGGAGCGGCTGCTCAGCCTGCAGCCTGACTTGTTGCTGCTCTGGCCCGGCAGCGTCGGCCCCGCCCAGCGCGAGCAGCTCAAGCGCTTGAACATCCCGATCTACGTCGCCGAACCCCATAGCCTTGAACAACTGAGCAGCCAGGTCGAAGCCATCGCCCAACAGTTGGGCCGCGCCGAAGCCGGTCGCCAACTGGCCGACCGCTTGCGTCAACGCTTGGCCGAGTTGCGCCAGCGTTATCAGCGTAGCGAGCCGTTGCGCGTGTTCTACCAGGTCTGGAACCAACCGCTGTACACCGTGGGCGGTGGGCAGATCATCAGCGATGCGCTCAGCGTATGTGGCGCGCGCAATGTGTTTGACGACCTCAAGTTGCCAGCCCCGCAGGTCAATATCGAGTCGGTGTTGCAGCGTGATCCCCAGGTGATCCTGGCGGCGGATCAAGCGCAACTGGACGACTGGAAGGCCTGGCCCCAGGTGGCGGCGGTGGTCCAGGGGCGCTTGCTGATCGTGCCGGATAAAGGGCTGGAGCGGCCCAGTGGGCAGATGGTGGAGGCGGTGGCGAGGTTGTGTCAGGTGATTGCGCCGAACCGCTAAGACCGCTATCGCAGGCAAGCCAGCTCCCACATTTGACTGTATTCACACATCAAAAGGTGGGAGCTCCGCAGTGCAGAATATTTTGGCCACACCACAGAACAAATGTGGGAGCTGGCTTGCCTGCGATGGCGTCGGCCCGGATAACCTCAGAGCTGCGGCGTCCACGTCACCCCAAGCATCCACGTCCGGCCTTCTTCGCGGTACGGCTGGTTGTTCGCGAAGTTCGGATCGTCATAGCTGTACCACGCCCGTGTATAGCGGCGATCCAGCAGATTATCGACCTTCAGCGACAGCGCCACTTCCCGATTCAGCGCCCAACCGCTGCGCAATCCCACCAGGTAATAGCCCGCTAGCCGGTTCTGGTTGTCTTCGGCGTCGTAGCTGCTGCTGATGGCCTGCCAACTGGCGCCCAGGCTCAATTGGTCGAACTGCCGATCCAGGTCCAGGTTCAGGGTGCGCCGGGCACGACGGGCCAGGGTGTGGCCGCTGTTGCGGTCGCGCGGGTCGATGATCGACAGGCCGAGGTTGCCCTGCCAGCCGAAGAACTCCTGCTTGAGGGCGGCTTCGAAGCCGTTGATGCGGGCGGTGGCGACATTTTGTGGCTTGCTGCTGGCGTCGAGGATGATCGCGTCTTTCAGGTCGGTGCGGTACAGCGAGGCTTCCAGGCGTGTGCTGTCACTGAGCTGGCTGCGCCATTGCAATTCATAGCTTTTCGATGTCTCTGGCTGCAGGTTCGGATTGCTGTACTGGGTGTCGGGGTAGTACAGGTCATTGAAAGTCGGTGCGCGAAACCCTTCGCTGTAACTCAGCAATACGTCGTTATCGCTGTTGACTGGCAAGGTCAGGGTGCCGCTCCAGCTGTTCTGCCCTCCAAATTGCTGGTTCTGGTCGCGGCGCAGCCCCAGTTCGGTGGAAAACCACTCGCCCTTGAAACGATGCTGGATAAATGCGGCACGGTTCCAGCGGCTGTTTTCGCTGAACGTGGTGCTGCCGTGAAAGCGGTCTTCATACCAATCACCGCCCAGAATCAGGCTGTTCTGCTGGTCGAGCGTCAGGTCGTTCTGCCAGTTGATCGAGTCGCGATAGGTGTTGAACACACTGAAGTCAGTGCTGAGCTTGTCGCGCTTGGTGTCGCGGTTTTCGCTGTGGCCCAGCTCTACACGGGTCTGCCAGGCCTCGTTGAGTTGGGCGTCGATGTAAGCGCTGGCGCTGCTGACGGTGTAGTCGGTATAGGGCTTTTGGCCGACACTTTGCCCCGTGGCGAAATCATAGCGTCCAAAGCTGTTGTCATATTCCGACTTGCCCCGGCTATCCAGCAGGTTAAAACCCACCTCCAGCTCATCGCTGAACTCATGGCTGAGGTTCAAGCTCAGCGACTTATTGCGATAGGCATCATGGTCGCGGTCGCTGGGGAAGGAGGCGTGGCTCCAGTCGATACCGGCCGTGTCATCCAGGCTCGCGCCCAAGTTGAAGCGCGTGCGTTGATCACCGCCCGACAGGCCCAGGCTGCGCTCCCAGGTGTTGTTGCTGCCAAAGCCCAACTTCAGGCGCGGTTGCAGGCCTGGTCCGGCATTGCGTCGGGTAAATATCTGGATCACCCCGCCAATCGCGTCACTGCCGTAAATCACCGAGCGCGATCCGCGCAGCACTTCCACCCGTTCAATCTGGTCGACATTCAAGTATTGCAGGCCACTGTCGCCAGAGGTGGCATTGGCGATCCGCTGGCCATCCACCAGCACCAGGCTTTGCGCCGACTTGGTGCCGCGTATGAAGATCCCCGGCAAACTGCCCCGGCCACCGGTCCGCGCCACTTGTACACCGGGCACGCGGCTGAGCAGGTCGGTCACGCTGGAGGGTTGCAGGCGGTCGATATCGTCGCGAGTGAATACGGTGTTGGCGGCGCTGCTGTCATTGCGCGCCTGCACCTGGCGGTTGGCGCTGATGACCACATCGGGGAGCTTCAGGGCGGCGTCGCGGGTGTCGGCGAGCAGCTCTGGAGTGGGTAGGAGCAGGAGTGGCAGGGCAAGTCGAAGGTGTTTCATGGGCCGTCCATGGGTTCCAAGGCAATACAAAACAAATGTGGGAGCTGGCTTGCCTGCGATGCAGACACCTCGGTCTTTCAGATAGACCGGGGTGATGCTATCGCAGGCAAGCCAGCTTCCACAATTTGATCCGGTTTACAGGCCGAGCAAGGCCATGCGCTGGCGAACCGCAGCCTCGATCCCCGCTTCATCCAGCCCGCACTCAGCCAGCATCTGCGCCGGCTTGGCGTGCTCCACATAAATGTCCGGCAAACCCAGGTGCAGCACCGACTTGAGGATATTCTCCCGCGCCAGGAACTCACTGACTGCCGCACCGGCGCCGCCCATGATGGCGTTTTCTTCAACCGTTACCAGCAATTGATGGCTGCCGGCGATCTCGCGCACCAGGGCTTCATCCAGGGGTTTGACGAAGCGCATGTCGATCACGGTGGCGTCGATTTTTTCCGCCACTTTCAGGGCTTCGGCCAGTTGCACGCCGAATACCAGGAACGCAGTCTGGCTGCCCTGGCGCCGCACGATGCCCTTGCCGATCTCGATCGGCTCCAGGTCTTTCTCGATCAGCGCATTCGGGCCGTTGCCACGGGGGTAGCGTACCGCTGCGGGGCCGTTGTACAGGTGGCCGGTGCTGAGCATCTTGCGCAGTTCGTTCTCGTCGCTTGGGGTCATCACCAGCATGCCGGGGATGCAGCGCAAGTACGACAGATCAAAGCTGCCGGCGTGGGTCGGGCCGTCTTCGCCCACCAAGCCGGCGCGGTCGATGGCGAACAGCACGTCGAGGTTCTGCACCGCCACATCGTGGACAAGCTGGTCATAACCGCGTTGCAGGAACGTGGAGTAGATCGCCACCACGGGCTTGGCGCCTTCGCAGGCCATGCCAGCGGCAAAGGTCACCGCGTGTTGCTCGGCAATCGCCACGTCGAAGTAGCGCAGCGGGAAACGCTCGCTGAACGCCACCAGGTCGGAGCCTTCCTTCATCGCCGGGGTAATGCCCACCAGGCGCGGATCGGCGGCGGCCATGTCGCACAGCCATTCGCCAAACACACCGGAGTACTTCGGCCCACTGGCCTTTTTCGGCGCCGCCACGGGCGCGTCCAGCGGTTCGAGCTTGGTGATGGCGTGGTAGCCAATCGGGTCGACTTCCGCCGGGGCGAAGCCTTTGCCTTTCTTGGTGACGATATGCAGGAACTGCGGGCCCTTGAGGTCGCGCATATTGCGCAGGGTAGCGATCAGGGTCGGCAGGTCGTGGCCGTCGATGGGGCCGATATAGTTCCAGCCCAGCTCTTCGAACAGGGTGCCGGGGACCAGCATGCCCTTGGCGTATTCTTCGGTACGGCGGGCAATTTCCCAGGCGCCGGGCAGGCGGGACAGCACTTTTTTGCTGCCCTCGCGCATGCTGGCGTAGGTGCGGCTGGACAGGATCTTCGCCAGGTAATTGGACAAACCACCGACATTGCGCGAGATCGACATGTCGTTGTCGTTGAGGATCACCAGCATGTTGGCGTCCACTTCCGGCGCATGGTTCAGCGCTTCAAACGCCATGCCGGCTGTCAGTGCGCCATCACCGATCACGGCAATCGCCTTGCGATCGCTGTTTTGCAGACGGGCGGCAATCGCCATGCCCAGGGCTGCGCTGATCGAGGTGCTGGAGTGGCCGACGCCAAAGGTGTCGTATTCGCTCTCGGAGCGGCGCGGGAAGGCGGCGATGCCGTCCTTCTGGCGCAAGGTGGCCATGCGCTCGCGGCGTCCGGTGAGGATTTTGTGCGGATACGCCTGGTGGCCCACGTCCCACACCAGCCGGTCGTCCGGGGTGTCGAATACGTAATGCAACGCGATGGTCAGCTCGATGACGCCAAGGCCGGCACCAAAATGCCCACCGGTCTGGCCGACCGTGTAGAGCAATTCCAGGCGCAACTCATCGGCCAGGGTTTCCAGCTCGGCTTCACCCAGGCGGCGCAGGCCGGCCGGCGTGTTAGCACGGTCCAGCAGAGGCGTGGTCGGGCGCTTGCGGGGAATCTCTTGAAACGTCGTGGGCATCAGGCGAATCGTTATAGGTATAGAAGAGGCGGCAGTTTACCTCAAGCATCGCAAACTGCCCACGCAGAGCACCGAACTTGGCCGATATGCGGCGGTAAAGGCCGCTGTAATCAGTGGCGGCGTTCGACGATATACCGCGCCAGGTCACGCAGCGGCTCGGCTGCCGCGTCGAATGGTCGCAGGGCGGCCAGGGCCTGGTCGCGCAGCTCCAGGGCATAGGCCTTGGCGGCTTCGAGCCCCAGCAGTGACGGATAGGTCGGCTTGTCACGGGCAATATCGGCGCCCTGGCGCTTGCCGAGGGTCGCGGTATCGCTTTCTACGTCGAGAATATCGTCCTGCACCTGGAACGCCAGGCCGATGGCCCGGGCATAGGTCTGCAAGGCGGCCAACTGCGCCGCTTCGGCGCGGCCACTGGCCAGGGCGCCGAGGTGCACGGCAGCCTCGATCAGTGCACCGGTCTTGTGCCGGTGCATATATTCCAGGGCTTGCTGGTCCAGCTTGAGGCCCACCGACCCCAGGTCAATCGCCTGGCCCCCGACCATACCGGCCGGGCCCGCAGCGCTGGCCAACGCGGTGACCATACGCAGGCGGATCTCGGCATTCACGCCGCTCAGGCGCGGATCAAGCAAGGCGCTGAACGCCAGGCTTTGCAGGCCGTCACCCGCGAGGATCGCACAGGCTTCGTCAAAGGCTTTATGGGTGGTGGGCTGGCCGCGCCGCAGATCGTCATCGTCCATGGCCGGCAAATCGTCATGCACCAATGAATAGGCATGAATCAACTCCACCGCACACGCCGCGCCATTGGCTTGCGCGGCGTCCACGCCCAGCGCCTCGCAGGCCGCATAGGCGAGCAAAGGCCGTACGCGCTTGCCGCCGTTCATCACGCTGTAGCGCATGGCTTCATACAGCCTGGCCAGCTCCGGGCTGGGTGCCACAAACAGCGGTTCGAGCGCAGCATTGACCCGGGCCTGACTGCTGGCCTGATAAACGTCGATCATTGCGCTTGTTCCGCGTCGAAAGGTTCTTCGGCCAACTCCCCATCCCGTTCCAGCAACACCTGGACCTTCTGCTCCGCCTGCGCCAGGGCGCTCTGGCAGTCGCGGGTCAGGCCGATACCTTGCTCGAACGCCGTCAACGAGTCTTCCAGCGACAACTCGCCGTTCTCCAGACGCTCGACCAGGGTTTGCAGATCGGCGAGGGATTGTTCGAAATCGAGTGCAACTTTTTTGCGGGCCATGGCGGCTATTCCGGTTGACGGTAAACGGGCGCGACACTAGCAGATAGGGGGGGAGGGGGCAAATGAGGGGCGTTTTTGGCACGCCGGGGTTTTTCAGTCATACAGCCAAGGCTTCAGCTCCTAAGCAGCAGCTCAATGAAATGGTCAGGAAGATGCTGGATGAGCATCAGGACGTGGCCAAACCCGGCGACTTCGAGCTCGATGACATCATACGGCTGCGCGAAGCTAACGGTTTTGCCCAGCAATGGGTTGGCAGCACGACGCGGGAAATCCTGGCAGAAGAGCGCGCCCTGCAAAACAAATGGGGCGACCTGCTGAACTAGCCGATGTGCGCCGTGCCGGTTTCCACCAGACGTGCAAACTGGCACTGACCCTGGGCCTGTTCCAGGCTGCCCTCAAACGCCACCAGCCCTGCATGCACTTGCTGCAGGGCTTGGATCTGCGTCATCAACTCGAGTTTCTTTTGTGCTATCGCCTGGTTGGCGCGCTGCCAAGGCAGTTCATTGCCACGGTACCCGTGAAGAATCCCCTGCAACTCCTTGAGCTTGAAGCCCAACTGCTGCGCGCACTTGATAAACGTCAGCAGCTCAACGCTCTGTGCCGAATACACCCGATACCGCCCCTCGCGTTGCGGCGGTGGTAGTAAGCCGATGTCCTCGTAGTGACGAATCGCCTTGATCGTCGTGCCTGACAACTGCGCGGCTTTACCGATGTACATGCAGGTCCTTTCCTAAAAGAGTGTGCGGGCCTTCTTCAGCCACTTGTCGCGCTGCGCTGCAGTAGAGCCCAGCAGTGGGCCGAACATCAACGTCTTGATCGGCTTGATGCCACAAAACTCAAGGGTGGTCTTGCGCATTTGGTGCAGGCCGGGCATGCGGTAGAACCAGCGGTAATACCACGGTGGCGTATCCATGGTCACCAGCAGGTGGGCGGTGCGGCCCTTCAAGAGCTTGTCGGGGAACGCCTTGCCCTTGCGGTATTTGAAGGCGAAGCCGGCAAGGAAGATCCGATCGATAAACCCCTTCAACAACGCCGGAACACCGCCCCACCAGATGGGGAACACGAACGTCAGATGAGTAGCCCAGAGGATGTCGGATTGGGCGCCGAGCAAGTCGGGCTCCAGGGGGTGGGCCTGGTGATAGGCATGGTGCAGGATCGGGTCGAACGTCAGCTCGCCCAGGCGCAGGAGACGTACCTCATGCCCGGCGTTTCTGGCCGATTGCAGGTAGGTCTCGGCGAGGGCCGAACAGAAGCTGGTGCTGGAGGAGTGGCCGAGGATGACCAGGATGCGCTGAACCACGGGAAAGCCCTTGGGGAAATGATCTTCAGCGTAGGGTCTGCCGTATAGGGGAGAGTCAAGGGCCCTACAAAAAAGCCTGCCGTTCAAGGCAGGCTTGGCGCTGTTGCCCACATCAGTCCGGGAGGCTGGAAAGCGGCGACAGAATATCGCTCCACACCTTGTCCCGCAGATGGGGCAGTTGGCTCTTCTCCAACTCGGTCAGCCCGTAGCCATCCGGGTTCTCCAGCACATCGAAGAATTTGACGATGCGGCAGTTGAAACGCGTGTCATCCAATCTTTCGTTAACGATGTAGATAGGCAGTGCCTTGACGTTGAACAGGCGAGTAACACCCAGGAATTTCCCGATGCTGAATTTGAGGGTGTAGGCCAGTTTTGAGTTACGGCTTTCGGGGTGATAACTGACGAAGTCGCCGAACGCGTAGATCACCAGCGCATCCTGCTTGCCAGGGCGCGGGATAAGTTCTGCGGGCTGGCTGACATGCGCATGGTTGCCAAGGATCGTGTCTACACCGCAGGCAATCACCTTGCGTGCGGCTTCCACGATATTGAGGTGGGGGTACATCTCGAACTCCCAGCCCCAGTGGCAGTAGGCGATGATCCAGTCCGCCCCCTTGGCTTTGGCGCGGGCGACCTGTTTTTCGATCAGTGAGTAGTCGGGCGCCGGGTTTACATCGTTGAAGCGCACCACGTTGGCCAGGTACGCCTTGTCAGGCGATGGGTCGCGGCCATTGAGGTCAAAGGTGTAGGCCAGCAAGGCAACCTTGATGCCGTTTTTCTCCACCACCACCACGTCATCCTGCTCGGCCTGGCTGGCGGCAGTGCCGGCGTAGTAGGCGCCGGAGCGCTTCAGTACATCGAGGGTGGCGAGTACGCCTTGTTCATCCCAGTCCATGGCGTGGTTGGTCGCGGTACTGAAGAAGTTGATTTTCGCCTCGTCACGGAACTTGCGGAACATCGCCTCGGATGTATTCATCTGGGCCGGTTGACCTTTGGCCTGATGGCGTCCCGGTTTTCTGTGGCAGTCAACGGTCGATTCCAGGTTGGCGCTGACGATGTCTGCGCTGCTGTAGAAATCCGTGATGTCGTCGAACAGGTGCGGGGTGTTTTCCGGGGTCAGGACATCGACCGCCAGCAGGTCTCCGGCACATGAAACCGAGACCGAACGCAAAGGGGGGTTGCCGAAGCCTGGGTCTATCGGCGATTGATTCAGGTTGAAGAAGTTGAACGCCTGGGACTCAAACAGCTCCTCCAGCCCGGAGCCTTTCTCGGCCACTTCAAGTTGATTGAACCAGTAGCGGTAAAGCCATTTGAGTTTTTGGAAGGGCTTGCCCGAGATGTCGTACACCCCGGTTTCTGGCTGTGGGTAGTGGAATTGCTCATAAAAGATGTAGCTGGCCAGAAGTACCGCGAGTCGGGTCAGGGCGCGCAGGTCAATGTGCTTGAGAGCCGGCGGGATGATCCCGAACGGCGGGCCTTCGATGATTTCATCGAGGGTGATGCCGGCGCTCAACTTGGCAGGATCGGCCAGCACGGGCTGGATCGCGGCAAACACCTTTTGCGGGCCCTCCTGCGCCACCCAGCCGAACAGCAGTCGGGCGCACTCCTGCTCATCGGGGCTGAGCGTCTCGGTCATCTTCAGCTCGCCCGTGGCTACGCGGCTGAGTGTGGTGACGACCTCATCCTGATGCTGGTCGAGACGGGTCTGGACCTTTTGCATGACCTCTTTTAACGCTTGCACCAAATATGCACTCATCATGAACATCCTCTGTGGTTTGAGTGGGTACCCCACCGATAGTGGGCATTTTTGTCATTCAAGGCGCGTGGCAAGACCGCGCAGGGTCAGCGCAGTCACTTCTCGGGCTTGTTCCAGGACCCGGCGCTTCCAGAGTTCGGTGTCGATGTAGAAGGCATCGCGCAACTGGCGCTTGATCTGCACCCGTCGGGCTTGTGCCGTATCCGGATGGGCGTGCAGCCAGTGATCGGCACGTAGAGCTTCAAGTACCCGTGGCCCTGGCTGGGTGCCGTATTCCAGGGTCAAGCCGTTGTATTGCGCGTGCGGGCATTCCTCCATCACGGCCAGATCCAGGGTGCCATTGAGCATGGCCGACGAGGAGGTTCCGTCTGCGCTGGCCGTGACCTGCGCGCCCCACCAGCTTCGTGCCCGCGCAATATCGTTGGGGTGGTTGAGCCCTTTATAGATCCGCTCACCCACGCCACACGGGCCTAGCCCGGTGTGCACATCGATCCAGCCGATGCGCCGGCAGTGGTTGCCCAGGCGACGAATAATCTGGCGTAGTTGCAGGTTGCTCCAGGCGGGGGCCGCGCCTGCGTAAAACAGGCCTTCAGGGTGGCTGTGTTGGCCCCGGGTAATGGCTGACTGCAGGGCTTTGGTGCCATGTCGCAGTGCATATCCGGCCAGGCCCAACGTGCTGAGCAGGGTGGGTGGTTGCCGGCGGGGAAGCAGCAGCGGGGCGAGGGCGCGGTAGTCTGGGTTGTCGGGCAGCGGTTGGTTGAAGTCAATGAAGTTACGATTGAGGTCGATATTGTCTTCGTTGACCCGGCGCAGCCAGGAGAAGCCGTAGGGGTTGATCGCATGCAGGTACAGCACCGCCAGGTCCTGGCGCTGGCAGTGCTCCCCCCACTCGCGGTTGCGCAGGTGATCAACCTGTACGGCCGAGCCGCAGAAGCCTTCCACACCATGTACGCCGCTGCTCAGGACCAGCAGGTTGGTGGCCTTTGGTGAGCCGGCAAATACCACATCCAGGGCCAGTTCCTCGCCATCAATACCCGGTAGTGGGTGAGGATGAGATTGAGCCTCCAGACCCGCATTGGCACAGGCCTGGAGGAATTTTTGCCGAGCTTCGGCGTAGCTTTGTGAAAAGCAGGATAAGTCCATCGGGTGTTCCCTATTGGCAGTCGTGCTGGGCGCCGCGCGCAGCGCTCAAGGTGGTGGGCAATCACTGCGCGGTTTAGGCCGGGCTGGTGGCCTCAAAAGCTGCGCTGGGAGTGCTGGCAAGGAGTTCACGACGACTGCGCTCCGGGTCGATCAGTACCAGGCCCAGCAGGCTGAACACCAGCAGGGCAATGCCGAACAGGCCGATAGCCAGCTCGAAGCCGGTCACCAGGTCGCCGTTCTGCCAGCCAATGGCCTGGCCGACCAGCACTGGCGCGAGCATGCCGGCAGTGGTCAGCAGCGCAATATGGATCGCCAGCATGCTCCCGCGCTGGCGGGCCGGGGCGATGTGGGCAACGATGCTGAAACCGAAGGCCGACAGCAGGTTGAGGAGGATGCTGCCGAGCAGGAAAAACCCCAGGGTCACCGTCAGGCTGGTGCTGGTAAAGCCCATCAGGATGTAGGTGACGGCGGCGACCAGGCACGCCAGCAGCGGCGGCACAACCATCGCCTTGCGCAGGCTGGCGCCGCGTTTCATCGCGCGTTGCGCCAGGCTGGAAACCAGTAAGTTGATAAAGATCACCCCCAGCGTGGTGGCCAGCACCAGGTACCCCGATTGCATCGGGGTCATGCCCAGGCCCCTTTGCAGGTAGGTGGGCAGCCAGCTGTAGAGCAAGGCATTGGGCAGGTAGCTGCAGAACGCGACCAGGGTAATGCAGACAAACGTGCGGTTGAGCAACAGGCGCTTGTAGGGCAGCGTGGGCAGCAGGTCGCCCTGGGTGTCCCGTGTATCGTCATGCTGGCCTTCACGGCCATAACGTTGCCACAGCAGCAGCCACACCAGGCCGACACCGGCCAGCAGCACATAGCCCGTGCGCCAGCCGTACTGCTCGATCAGCTTGGGCAGGGCGACCGCTCCGGCAATCGCGCCGAGCATGATTGCGACCTGGATCAGCGCTGCTGGCAGCACCCGCTCGCGGCTGGTGTACCACTTGAAGCAGGCGTGCTGGGTCACCGCCGTGCCCGGGCCGCAACCGGCACCGAGCAGGATGCGGCTGGCCAGCAGGGTGAAGAAACTGGTGGACAGGGCCGCGAGCAATTGGGCGGTCATCCATACCAGGGCCATGCCGGAGAGAATCCAGCGACTCGGCATACGGTTGGCGAGAAAACCCACCAGTACCCCAGAGATCGAATAAAGAAAAAAGAACGCGCTGCTGATAAAACCGAACTGTGCTGGCGTGAGCTTTAACTCATCAATGATCTGCGGGCCGGCGAAGGCAAAAATGGTCTTGTCCAGCACGCTGATAATCACCACTGTCATCAGCAGGGCAACGACGAGCGGGCGTCGGCTATCGGTAAATGAACTCATGGTTATGGCCTTGTTTTAAGGGGGGCTGCTAGAAGCGAATACCGACACTGGCCTCTAACAGGCTGCGATCTGCCACCAGGTTGTAATCGCCGCCACCGGTGTTCAGGTAGCTGAGATCGAAGGTGTAAGTGCTTTTGTAATCACCCTTCACACCGAGTATTTGCGCGTAGCGGCCTTCGGAAAATACCCCGTCATAGGCATGCCCCTCGATGTCATAGACGAGTGTCAGCGAAGGCGTCAGGTCCAGCCCGGGCAACACATTCCTGTAGTTGATTTCCCCTTTGATACGGGTACCCCAGGCAAACGGCGTGATAAATCCGTCATCCGCACATCTGGCCGCCGGGCCAGTGCACTTCGCCGCTTTGCCGTAGGGCGCGCTGCCAAAACCGGGGCGTCCGTAACGGATCTGGTCGGTGTCGGGCAGGTCATGTACATATTTCAACCCGGCTTCTGCCGATAGCTTCATCGCACCGCCCAGCACTTGGCCAAAAGGGTGGCTGGCGCCGAGATTCAATTGGCTGACGTGGAAGCGGTCGTAGCCGCTTGCCAGGTAGCCCGTCGGGGTTTTGGACAGGTAGCCCATCGGCCCGCTGCCGGCGAGCAGCCCGGCAATAAAGTCAGCGCCGTTCCAGGCGATCGGTTGATTGGGGCGGTAACTGTATTCGGCATAAATCCCGGTGCCACCCGGTAGCCGTGTCTTGAAGTTGAGGGCGTACAGGCGAATGCGGGTTGGGTAGGCGCGTTGATAATAGGCCGCCACTCCAGTGGGTGTTGCCAGCCCCACGTTCGCGGCCGGTGGTGTCAGTACGCCGGGGCCGGTACGCATGACTTGTGTCAGCGCTTCCCGGCTGCTGTAGTCGGCGAAATACAAGCCGAACAACCCGACGTCCTTCCATAAATACTGCAGGCTGGCGCCGTATTGATTGTTGCCTGGGCGATGGTCCGGGCCGCGGGCAACGTGATCCAAGGGGTTGTTGAGGGCCTGGCCGTCAGTGGTCGAGATCGGTCGGCCTGCTATCGCGCTCATCACGCTGCCGTTAAGGATAAATTGGTTGCAGCCGGGTTGGGCGTAGTCGCTGGTCGACAGAAATGTGCCACAGCCAGAGTAGGCACTGGGGCGCAATTCAAACTGATTGAACGCATCCACCGACAGGTTCTCGGTCAGGGCCAGCTTGGCGTACAGGGTCGGCATCGGCACGGTGCGGGCTTCGGCAATCGAGGTGGCGCGGCGTGCGGCGGCCCAGTCAAACGCGTTCACTGCCTGCAAGCCACCGCTGATGGTGGTGGGCGTGACCCAAGGGATCGCCTGGTCGCCCAGGCGCACCAGCAGATCATGCCCGGCGGGCTGGAAATTGCCGTAGACATAGGCGTCGTTGAACACCGCATTGGAGAAGCGCGCCAGGGAATCGAACCCCGAATCACTGAGTGGTTCTCCCGAGCGATAGCCGTTGGGGACGCTGCCATGCCCGACGTCCTGGTGTTTCTGGGTGTAGTCGTACCAACCCTTTGCGCTGACGAAAACCCCGAGGTTACGGTGGCTGAGGTCCGCTTGCAGGTAGGCTTCGGCTGACGTTGAAACCGCATCGCCGCGCTTGTAGTTGAGGTTGCCGTCGTTGAACAGGTTCATACCGTATTCGGCACTGGTCAGGCGGTGGCTCGGGTCGTCCATGCGTCGCACTGTGCCCAGGGCCAAGGCGCCTTTTACCTGCAGGCGGGTGTCTTCATGTTGCCATTGCATGCCATTCCCCAGCCCTGACTTGAGGTCACTGAACACCAGTTCTCCTGCGGTGACTGGAGTGCCGATGCCAGCACTGAGCAAGGCCGTGGCCAACCCTGCCATCACAGGCTTGCCGGTGTTTCTTATTGTTGTTTTCACTGACTGATACCCTTGTTTTTTTCTTTGCGCAGCTCAGGTGTTTTTCAGTCTATCGTCGAAGCGGTCTCGGTAATAAGGCGAGTACCGACAGCGATAAAGCCAATATCGCCAGTAAAAATCCCGGGCAATTGACTGTTAAAAGCCAGGTGAAAAGGCGGTTCGACCCTGTTTTTAAAGGAGCATCACGCAGGCTGGGCGAGCGGTCGGGAGACAGCGTGAAAAGGCAGGGCTAATATCGCCAACAATAAATCCAATATCGCCAGGTAAGCCCATGAATGTCCGCGTCGATTTATTGCATGGCCCGCACAGTCTTACTGGCACGCTGTTTAGCGTGATCGACATGCTGCGCACCTTTAACAGCCTCTGGCAGTTGCGCAACCCGGATAAGCGCGGCGCGTTTTTTCACTGGCGCCTGATCGATGCGGCGGGCAATGAGCTGCCGCTTCCCGACTGGCTGGCGCAAATGCGCCCGCCCAACGCCGGCCGCAAAACCCTGCGGCCCTCGCAGACAGCCCTGTTTGTTCCCGGCGTGCAGATGAAAAGCGTGCCGGACCTGAACCATGTTCTCGATCAATGCACCGCCGAGCTGAACTGCATCGCGCGTTACCACGCCCAAGGGCGCGTGATTGCCGCCAGCTTCAATGGCGCGGTGATGCTCGCGCGTGCAGGCGTCCTGGATGGCCGGCGGGCGACGGTCACCTGGATGATTGCCAATTGGTTCGCGTGCGCCTTTACGAAGGTGCAATTGGCGATGGAAGGCCCGGTGGTGGTCGACGGCCCGGTGTTCACCGCTGGAGCCCCGGCGGCGGTCTGCGATTTGATGGTGGAGTTGATCCGGCACTTCGCCGGCGAAGAAATGGCCCAGGTCGCGACCAATGGCCTGCTTTATCACCCGATGCGCTTTGAACACTCAAGCCTGAATTTCCCCGGCATCTCGGTAAAAACCCGCGACAGTGTGGTGTTCCGCGCCAAGCAGTGGCTGCAACAGCATATTCAGACGCCCTACAGCCTGGACGAGGTCGCCCAGGCCGCGACCGCCAGCCCGCGGACCTTGCTGCGTCACTTCAAAGAGGTGGAGGGCATGACCCCCCTGGATTACCTGCATCGCCTGCGGGTTGAGCGCGCCAAGCAGTTACTGGAAGTGACCCTGATCGACCTGACGGAAGTCATGGAGTACTGCGGTTATCAAGACGCCAGTGCATTTCGGCGCCTGTTTTTGCGCAGTACGGGGCTGACGCCTTCGGAGTATCGGCGGCGCTACACCATGCGCATCTCCAGTCGGCGCTGGCGGGCGGATGAAGCAGGGGAGGATTTGATTGAGGGGTTGGGGCTGGAGCGCCTGTGATGTTCGGCCTCAACTGCCCCGATGGGTCTGCCGATACTCGCCCGGCGGCACACCGGTGCGGCTCTTGAAGGTGCGGTGGAACGAGCGCGGCTCGGTGAAACCCAGGTATTGGGCGATGTCCTGGATCGGCAGGTCGCTGTGCAGCAGGTAGTGCTCGGCCAGTTCCTGGCGCAGGTCGTCGAGGATCTGCTGGTAGGACGTGCCGGCCTGCTGCAACTGGCGTTGCAGGGTGCGCACCGACATGGCGAACTGCTCGGCCACCTGTTCCTTGCGTGGCAGGCCTTCCTTGAGCAACTGGCGCAGGGCGTTTTTCACCCGCAGCGCCAGGGTTGAATCGTCCAGTGAGGCCATCAGGGCCAGGGCATGTTCTTCCAGGGTGCGCAGCAATTGCGCATCGGCCTGGCGCAGGGGCGTTTGCAGGTAGCTCAAGGGCGCCACCAGGGCCGAGCAGGGCTGTTCGAACAACACCGGGCAGCCGAAGAAGTCCTCGTACTGGCTTAGTTGTGCGCCGTCCGGCAGCGGGTGTTCGAGCAACACCTGGCTTGGTGACAGTTCAGTGTCGGCGATCCAGCGGGCATACACCAGCCAGGACGCCAGGACGTTTTCCACCATGTGCCGGCGGATCTGCGGCTGCTGGTGGCGGCAGTTCCAGATCAGTCGCACCTGGTCATGGACCATTTCCGCGCGGCTGGTGCCCATGTCGCCCACCAGTTTTTCGAACGGCATGATGCGGTTCATCGCCTCGCCCAGGGTCGCGCAGTTCATGGTGATGTAGCCGAGCACGCTCCACGAGTTGGGCAACACGAAGCGCGCCGAATTGAGCCCGAACAGCAAGTCCCCGGAATGTTCGCAGAAGTACCCCAGCAGGCGTTCGTGGGCTTCCACGGGCAGGCGCAGGCTGTTGTCGTCCAGTTGGCCGACAGTGATCCCGGCCGCCTCCAGTGCGGGGGCGGTTGCCACGCCGAGCTGTTCGGCATGGCGCAGGTACTTCAGCAGAGGGGGGACGGAGGTAGAGCCGAGTGTCTGCATGATCGGGTTCCTTGCGGGGTGTTGCCGGCGGCAGTGCCTTGCGCGCGTCGATGGCAGGCAAGGTAATTTGAAATCGTGACTAAAGTAAATGCTCCCGTGGATACATCCGGTAATACAGCGATTGACCCAATTGGCTACTCCATCTGTCCCGATGCGACCGTGACAGCGCGCACCGGCTGTTTAGTATGGGGGCACTGAAAATCATAAGATCTGCTGGGAGAAACAGGCATGCGACGCTGGAACGGCTGGGGCGAAGAAACTACGCAGATGGAGATGCCCGCCCATGGGGCCGCGTTTCTGCGCGAGCGATTGGGCGACGGGCACACCCTGCCGGACGCCAGCCTGGACCGCGCCCTGGCCGCGGTGCCCGCGTCGCGCCTGGCGCCCCATCCGCTTTACAGTATCGAGCCCCGGGATCGCCTGATGCATGCCCGCGGCCAGAGCCTGCCGGACTGGCTGGCCCTGCGTGAAGGTGCGCTGGGCCGGTACCCGGACGCCGTGGCCCTGCCGGAAACTGTCGAGCAGATCCGCCAGCTGCTGGCCCTGGCCGACAGTGCCGACCTGTGCCTGATTCCCTATGGCGGCGGCACCTCAGTGGCCGGGCATATCAACCCGCCGGCATCCACGCGCCCGGTGCTGACGGTGTCCCTGGCCCACATGAACCGCCTGCTCGACCTCGACGAACAAAGCCTGATCGCTACCTTTGGCCCCGGTGCCAGTGGGCCCCAGGTGGAGAGCCAACTGCGTGCCAAAGGCTACACCCTGGGGCACTTCCCGCAGTCCTGGGAGCTGTCGACCCTGGGCGGCTGGGTGGCCAGCCGCTCGAGTGGCCAGCAATCGCTGCGCTATGGGCGGATCGAGCAACTGTTTGCCGGCGGCACCCTGGAGACTTTCGCCGGGCCCCTGGAAATCCCGAGCTTCCCGGCCTCGGCCGCGGGCCCCGACCTGCGGGAAGTGGTGCTGGGCAGTGAAGGGCGGTTCGGCATCATCTCCAAGGTCAAGGTCCGGGTCAGCGCGTTGCCCGAGGACGAGCGCTTCTACGGCGTATTCCTGCCAGATTGGCCCAAGGCCCTGCAGGCGATCCGCCAACTGGTGCAGGCCCGGGTGCCGCTGTCGATGCTGCGCCTGTCCAATGCCATGGAAACCCAGACCCAACTAGCGCTGGCCGGCCATCCCCATCAAATCGCCTGGCTGGAACGCTACCTGGCGCTGCGCGGCGCGGGCGAAGGCAAATGCCTGCTGACCTTTGGGGTCACCGGCAATCGTCGGCAGAATGCCTTGTCGTTGCGCCAGGCGCGCCAGCACCTCAAGGCTTTTGGCGGGGTGTTTACCGGCACCCTGCTGGGCAAGAAGTGGCAACAGAACC
Organism: Pseudomonas sp. WMBT8; assembly: GCF_050916005.1. Lineage (NCBI taxonomy): Bacteria > Pseudomonadati > Pseudomonadota > Gammaproteobacteria > Pseudomonadales > Pseudomonadaceae > Pseudomonas > Pseudomonas sp. WMBT8. Next base: position 5,391,566 of record NZ_CP188096.1, on the reverse strand, counting down.
GCTTTCGCTTCCCCTACCTGCGGGAGAACCTCTGGAATGCCGGCTACGTGGTCGACACCCTGGAGACCGCGACCGACTGGTGCCATGTCGACGCCCTGCTGCACGCGATCGAGGCCAGCCTGCGCGACTGCCTGGCGGCCGAGGGCGAGCGCGTCCATGTGTTCACCCACCTGTCCCATGTCTATGGCGAAGGTTCGAGCATCTACACCAGCTATGTGTTCCGCCCGGCGGCGGACTACCCGGCCACCCTGGAGCGCTGGAAAGCCCTCAAGCAGGTGGCCAGCCGCACCATCGTCGAAAACCACGGCACCATCAGCCATCAGCATGGCGTGGGCAAGGACCACGCGCCTTACCTGCCGAGGGAGAAGGGCGAATTGGCGATGGCTGCGTTGCACAGCCTGAGCCGGCATTTCGATCCGGCCGGGCGTCTGAACCCCGGCACCCTGCTGGAAGACTAGGCCCATGAGCGATGACTGGAATGCCCAATGGCGCGAGGCCGTGTTGCCGCAACTGGCGCGTGAACCCTGGGACTTGATTGTGATTGGCGGCGGCATCAGCGGCGCCGGGATCCTGCGCGAGGCGGCCCGGCGCGGCTGGCGCTGCCTGCTGCTGGAGCAACGGGATTTTGCCTGGGGCACCTCCAGCCGTTCTTCAAAAATGGTCCATGGCGGCCTGCGCTACATCGCCAAGGGCCAGTGGCGCCTGGCGCGCGATTCGGTACGCGAGCGCCAGCGCCTGATGGGCGAAGCACCGGGGTTGGTGGAACCCCTGAGTTTTTTGATGCCGCACTATCGTGGCGGGTTTCCCGGGCCGCGGGTGTTCGGCGGCTTGCTGCGGGTGTATGACGCCCTGGCCGGTTGCCGCAGCCGGCAGTTCCACCGGCCTGCGCAACTGCGCTACTTGGCGCCGGGGCTGATGGAGCCGGGGCTGCTGGGGGCATCGCAGTTTCGCGATGCGCTGACCGACGATGCGCGCCTGGTCATGCGCGTGTTGGCCGAGGCCCGCGCGGATGGCGCCTGGGCGCTCAATGGCCTACGGGTGCGCCAGTTGCTGCGCGAGGACGGGCGGGTGTGTGGGGTCGAGGTCGAGGACGCGCAAGGCGGCGCCGTTATGCAAGTGCGTTGCGCGGTGCTGGCGGTCGCCACCGGCGCCTGGGCTGAGCGCCTGCAGCCGGGCGGCGGGCAGCGGCAGTTGCGGCCCTTGCGTGGCAGCCACTTGTTGTTGCCGGGCTGGCGCTTGCCGGTGGCCCATGCCTTCAGTTTTATGCATCGGCGCGACGGTCGCCCGGTGTTCGTCTTTCCCTGGGAAGGGGCCACCGTGGTGGGCACCACCGACCTGGATCATCGCGAGGACCTGGACCTCGAGGCGAGCATTACCCGTGAAGAACTCGACTACCTGTTGGAGGCTTGCGCCCAGCCATTTCCACAGGCCGAGGTGACGGCGGCGGACGTGCTGTGCACCTGGTCCGGGGTGCGCCCGGTGGTGGGCGCCGCCGATTCCCAGGCCAAACCCTCCAATGAAACCCGCGAACATGTGCTGTGGCAGGAACCGGGCTGCGTGACCCTGGCGGGGGGCAAGCTGACCACCTTCAGGCCCCAGGCCATCGAGGTGCTGCGGGCCTGTGCCGGGATGCTCGGGAAGACCCTGGAGGATGACGGCGCGCCAGTGTTCCAGGCCGTGTCGCGGCAGGCGATCCCCGGGCTGAGCGATGCCGGCAGGCGGCGCCTGGCCGGGCGCCATGGCCGCGATCTGCCCCGCCTGGCCAGCCTGATACATAGTCTGGGCAGCGAGTGTGTCGGCGCCAGCGATACCCTGTGGGCAGAGCTGGCCTTTGCTGCCGAGGCCGAGATGGTCCTGCACCTGGACGACCTGTTGTTGCGGCGCACCCGTCTCGGCCTGCTCCTGCCCCGCGGCGCCGCCCACTACCTGCCAGACATCCGTCGGCTATGTCAGCCGCGCCTGGGCTGGGACGACGCGCGCTGGGAACAGGAACAGCAGCGCTACCTGCAACTCTGGCAACGCCATCACAGCGTCCCGTCCGCCTCGATCTGAAGAGCGCGTCATGAATAAAGAGAGCTTCGTGGATAACAATTCCCCCGACAAACACTATGTACTGGCGATCGACAACGGCACCCAGAGTGTCCGCGCGCTGTTGTTCGACCTGCAGGGCAACCTGCTGGGCAAAGGCAAGGTCGAGTTGCAGGCCTACTACTCCACGCAGCCTGGCTGGGCCGAGCAGGATCCGGATTACTACTGGCGCAAACTGGGCGAAGCCTGCCAGCAATTGTGGGCGCAGACCGGCATCGACCGCAGCCTGATCCGTGGCGTGTCCCTGACCACCCAGCGCGGCACCTTGATCAATGTCGATGCCCAGGGCCAGGCCTTGCGCCCAGCCATCCTTTGGCTCGACCAGCGCCAGTGCGAGCCGGAGGGCGGGATCAAGGGGCCCTGGGGCTGGCTGTTCAAGTTGATCGGCGCCGAGGCCACGGTGGACTATTTTCGCGCCCAGGCCGAGGCCAACTGGATCGCCCAGCATCAGCCGGATATCTGGGCCGCCACGGACAAGTTCCTGCTGCTCTCGGGCTTTCTCAGCCATCGCCTGACCGGGCGTTTTGTCGACTCGGTGGGGTGCTGCGTGGGCTACTTGCCCTTCGACTTCAAGCACCTGCGCTGGGCCGCGCCCCGGGACTGGAAATGGCAGGCCCTGGCGGTGCGTGCGCAGCAACTGCCGCGCCTGTACAAGCCGGGAGAAGAGTTGGGCCGCATCACCGCCGAGGCCAGCCGCCATACCGGGATCCCCGAGGGCCTGCCACTGATTGCCGCCGGCTCCGACAAGGCCTGCGAAGTGCTCGGTTCCGGCGTGGTGGAGGCGACGACTGCGTGCCTGTCCTACGGCACCACGGCGACCATCACCACTACGCGCTCGCGCTACCTGGAGATAGTCCCGCTGATCCCGCCGTATCCGGCGGCAATCCCCGATCATTACAACTGCGAGGTGATGATCTATCGCGGCTACTGGATGGTCAGTTGGTTCAAGAACGAGTTCGGCCTGCGGGAAATGCAGCAGGCCCGGGAGCAGGGCCTGGAGCCGGAGCAGCTGTTCGATGCGCTGGTCAACGCGGTGCCGCCCGGCTCCATGGGCCTGACCCTGCAACCCTACTGGTCGCCGGGCATCCGCGAGCCGGGTGTAGAGGCCAAGGGCGCGATGATCGGCTTTGGCGACGTGCACACCCGGGCCCATATCTACCGGGCGATCCTCGAGGGCCTGGCCTATGCCCTGCGCCAGGGCAAGGAGCGTATCGAGCGCCGTTCGAAACTGTCGATCAAGCGCTTGCGCGTGGCCGGTGGCGGTTCCCAGAGCGATGCGGCGATGCAACTGACCGCCGATATCTTCGGCCTGCCCGCCGAGCGCCCGCATGTCTACGAGGCCTCCGGACTGGGGGCGGCGATTGCCTGTGCGGTGGGGCTTGGGCTGTACGCGGACTTCGATACCGCCATCGCGGCCATGACCCGTACCGCCGAGGTGTTCATGCCCCAGCCCGAGGCGCAACAGATGTACGACCGCTTGTACCGGGAGGTCTACCTGCACATGTATCGCCAGCTCAAGCCGCTGTACCAGAGTATTCGCGAGATTACCGGCTACCCGGCGTAGACCCAGGCTGTATGGCGCTATTGGAGAGTCTTTTTGGCAAGATCGGACAGTGTCGGGGGGTACCCGGATTGTTAGGCTGAACGCATCTACAACAAGAGCGTAAAGCCATGAAGTTGCCGTCGTTGCTGCTGTGCCTGGGGCTGTGCAGTCTGTCGCCCTTGGCCGGTGCATGGTCCAATCACAGCGTGGGCAGCTACCTGGCCTTGCGGGATTTGCCCGCCTTGCGCGAGGCGCCCGAGGTGGCGGTCGAGTCCCTCGAGCAGTTTGTGTCCGAGCAGTATCCAGGCCTGGTGGCTTTGCTGGACGAGCAGGAGAACTTCGCCCGCAGCCACTTCCCCGACTATCCGCCGCGCCCCGACAACCTGCGCCTGGCGCCGCAACCTGGGGCCGATCTGCGCCGGGACTTGCTCATGGCCCTGCGGGTCAACCCGCAGATCCACCTGGCCCAGGTGATCCAGCCCATGCCCGGCGAGGACCTGGCGGGGCGCCCGCAGCTCAAGGCCGCCGAAGTGATGGTCGAGCAAACGCTTTCGCCGTGGAATCGCCAGCGCTTCATTCAACTGCAGCCGGGGCAGCAGGTCGCGCCACTGGCCGTGCTGGCGACCGCTGCGGACGAGCCGGACTACGGTCACGATATCAATCTGTTCAGCGATAACCCGGGGGCCGTCGGCGCGTTGTATGGCTTCGGCGTGCAGTCGTTTGGCGATGCGCGTTTCCAGTACAGCTCCCAGGCGCCGTTTCATATGGGCTTCTTCCACGAGAGCGCGGTGGTCTACGTCGCGGCGCCCTTCCTGCTGCGCAACTGGCCGGACTGGCGGGCCTACCAGTACTTCGGCCTGGCGCGTTTTGCCTTCGCCAATGGCCATCCCTACTGGGGCTATCGCTTCCTGGGCTGGGGCATGCACTACCTGCAGGACCTGACCCAGCCGTATCACGCCACGACCCTGCCGGGCGATGACCTGACCAGCATGCTGCTGATGGAGGGCAAGGCCCTGGCTGGCTATGACAGTGACAAGCGGGCGGCGATCGAACGTGTCGCCACGCGCCACAACGAGGTGGAGCGCTACCAGTTCGCCTGGCTGCGCCACCTGCTGCTGACGGGGGCGAGCAACCCGATGCTGACGGCCTATGCCGACGCCTCCCGGGACGCCGATTACCCGGCTTATTCGACCGATTACCTGCGCCAGGTAGTCAGCGCCGAGGCGGATGCCCAGGCGGTGGCGTTCGACGAGGCCATCGGCCAGTGGCTGGCGACGCCCGGGGCGACCCAGAGCTTCAGTGCCGGCAACCAATTGCCCGCCGAACGCTACGACCATGCCCAGCTCAACGAACAGTTGGTGCAGTTGCTGCGCCACTTTGGCGCCCACAGTCGCAACTACGTCAGGGCCGGCCTCGACCGCCCGGCGCCGTGACAACAGACATCGCAGTGCAATAACAACAAAAAAGTTGCAGGGGAGAGACGGCAATGAGCACCACAGTGCGCGCGCAAGGCTCGGGATCCGAGGGTAAATGGTCCATTAAATCCACGGGGGCGGGCGTCGGCCTGGTGGGCCTGCTGCAACTGTGCAGCGGCGGGGACGTGCAGGCCATGGAGTTCAGTGTGCTGGACAACCAGGTCACCGGCTCGTTCGACAGCACCCTGTCGTATGGGCGCCTGTGGCGGGTCCAGGGGCGTGACAAGGGCAACGATGACGTCAACACCAACGACGGCAATCGCAACTTCGATACCGGGCTGGTTTCCGAGGTGTACAAGATCACTTCGGAGCTGGAGGCCAACTATCAGAACTACGGGCTGTTCGTACGTGGCACGGGGTTCTATGACACCCAGATCATGGACAAGCGCAACGACTACTACCGCAACAACAACCCGTCGCAACCCAGCCAGAGCCATCCCCAGGATGACCACTTCACCGACCAGACCCGCGACATCGCCGGTAGCCGCGTGGAGATCCTCGACTCCTACATCTATGGCAACTGGGACGTGGGCCAGATGCCCCTGACCGCGCGTCTGGGGCGCCAGGTGTTCAACTGGGGCGAGGGCATTTTCTATCGCGGCGGGGTCAACACCACCAACCCGGTGGACGCGGCCAAGTACCGGCTGCCGGGCGCGGAGGTCAAGGAAGTGCTGATGCCGGTGGAAGCCATCAGCTTCAATATCGGCTTGAGCGACAACCTGTCGATGGAGAGTTTCTACCAGTGGAACTGGAAGGAGACCCGCATCGATCCGGTCGGCACCTTCTATTCCCAGAGCGACCTGTTCGCCGATGGCGGCCGCACGGGCTACAACAACTTCACCGGCAGCGCCCTCGACACCCCGACGCCCATCGGCGGCAACGTCATCGGGTTATACGACGCCCTGGGCAACAACCCGATGCTCGGCGGCATGCTGCGCAGTACCGGACTGTATGCCAACGGCATGACCCCGGCCTACGGCAACACCCTCAAGGTGGCGTCCATCGGCAAGGACTACAACGCGCGCAACGATGGCCAGTACGGCTTTGCCTTCCGCTACATCGCCGAGGAACTCAACAGCACCGAGTTCGGCCTGTACCTGGTCAACTACCACGCCAAGGAGCCGACCATTGCCGCTGACCTGGCGGGCTACAAAGGCATCGACATGGCAGCGCTGACCAGCATGCTGTCGTCGGTGGCCGGCAGCCAGGCGGCGGCCTTGGCCAATGGCCTGGCGACGGTGGACGTGATGGGCAATATCCAGGCGCACCGACGCTATGCCGAAGATATCCGCATGTACGGCTTCAGCTTCAACACCACCCTGGGCAAGGCCTCGGTGTTTGGCGAGCTGGCCTACCGGCCGAACCTGCCCATCGGCGTCGCCGCCACCAACGACCTGATCGGCGACCTGGCCAATGGTGCCGGCGCGGCGGCGGGCGGGCAGTACATCAATGTCGGCGGGCAGATGGTCAACCTCAACAGCCAGATCGACAACTCCGAGCGCGTCGAGGCCTTCAACACCTCCTTGGGCAGCATCTACAACTTCGGTCCGGGCCTGAGCTTCGACTCGCTGTTTGGCGTGTTCGAACTGGCCTCCGAGCACCTGCGTGGCAGCAGCCTGAAGTACCAGGCCTACGATGGCAGCACCCGCTACTACGCGGGCAGCGGCAACACCTCCTATGTGTCTGGTGGTGAGCGCGATGACCAGGTCAGCCGTGATTCCTACAGCTATACGGTGATGTTCAACGGTACCTGGAACGACGTGTACGCCGGGGTCAACCTGTCGCCCTACGTGGTCTACAAGGACGACTTCAAGGGCAACTCCTATCAGGCCGGCAACTACATCGAGGGACGCAAGGCCTACACCCTGGGGCTCAAGGCCAACTACCAGAACAAGCTGGAAGCCGAGCTGCAATACACCGAGTTCTTTGGTGGCGGCCAGAACAACGTGATCCGCGACCGCGACAACATCGGTTTCAACCTCAAGTACTTCCTGTAAGCCGCTGCCGTGCTGCGGCGCGAGGGCGGCTGCCCGCCCTCGTTTTTTTGGAGATTAGCCATGTTCCACACACCTCGAATGCTCACCGCCAGCCTGGCCCTGGCCCTCGGCCTGGCCGCTGGCAACGCGCTTGCTGCGCTCTCGCCTCAAGACGCACAACAGCTCAAGACCCAGCTCACCCCGTTCGGCGCCGAGCGCGCGGGCAATGCCGCCGGCACCATCCCGACCTGGGAAGGCGGGATCACCCAGGCACCCAAGGGCTATGAAAAGGGCAAGCACCATGTCGATCCCTTTGCCGGCGACAAGCCGCTGTTCACCATCACCAAGGCCAACCTGGAACAGTACAAGGCCAACCTGACGGCGGGCGAGATCGCCTTGTTCAACAGCTACCCCGACACCTTCCAGATGCCCATCTACCCAAGCCGTCGTTCCGGCTCGGCACCCCAGTGGGTGTATGACAACACCTTCAAGAACGCCACCAGCGCCAAGCTGCTGGACGGTGGCACCGGCTTCGCCGACGCCTTTGGCGGCGTGCCGTTCCCCATTCCACAAAGCGGTGTCGAGGCACTGTGGAACCACATCACCCGCTACCGTGGCACCTACGTGGTCCGCCGCGCCTCGGAAGCGCCCGTGCAACGCAATGGCAGCTTTGCCCTGGTGACGGCGCAGCAGGAAGGGCTGTTCAACTACTATCGCCAGGGTGGGCAGTACGCCGACCTGAAGAACATCCTGTTCTACTACCTGACCTTCGTAAAAAGCCCGGCCCGCCTGGCCGGTGGCGCGACCCTGGTACACGAGACCCTCGACCAGATCAAAGACGCGCGCCAAGCCTGGATCTACGACGCCGGCCAACGCCGCGTACGCCGCGCGCCGAACCTGGCCTACGACACACCGATCTCATCCTCCGATGGCCTGCGCACGGCGGACGACACCGACATGTTCAACGGCTCGCCGGATCGCTACGACTGGAAACTGCTGGGCAAGAAGGAAATCTACATCCCCTACAACAACTACAAAGTCGCCAGCGCCGACGTGAAATACGCCGACCTGCTCAAGGTCGGCCACCTCAACCCGCAATACACCCGCTACGAACTGCACCGCGTGTGGGTCGTCGAAGGCACCCTGAAACCGACGGCGCGTCACCTGTACTCCAAACGCGTGCTGTACCTCGACGAAGACAGCTGGGGCGCAGCAGTGGTTGATCAGTACGACGGCCGTGGCGAACTGTGGCGGGTGTCGATGGCTTACTTGAAGAACTTCTACGACTTGCCGACTACCTGGAGTGCACTGGATGTATTCCACGACCTGCAGGCGCGACGGTACTACGTGCAGAACCTGGATAACGAAGAACCGCAGACGGTGGATTTTGGCCAGGCGATTCCTGAGGATTCGTACTTTATGCCGTCGGCGTTGCGGTTGCGGGGTACTCGGTAGGGCTGTTGTTATTGCTTAGTTTGCGAGAGCTGCACGTTAGGGTGCGGCTCTTGGCTTTTGGTCGCAAGCCTTGCGTGAGTAGTTGGGCTGATGGGGGGCTTTTAGATGGGATTAGATTGTTTTGGGTAATTAAAAAGCCGGCTTGTGGCCGGCTTCTCGGGGACTGGTTAAGTCTATTTTTGGTAAACCTCACCAGCCTTCAATCGTTCACTCAAGCGCTCGCCCAAGTGATAAAAGGGGCATCAGCGGGAACTCCTCCGCATCGCCGGGCAGGGTGTGTCGACGCTACGCCAACCCCTGCCAAATGTGCCGCGCATGATACTGACACTCCTCTCAGTTTTCCAGCGTCTGGTCTGATTTAGAGCTGTCGTAGCCGATCAAGTGCTCGTCCAGCGGGACCGGTGGGCGGCGGTTGTTGAGGGTGGACCACCAGAAGACCCAGCCCAGGATCTGTAGGTTTTGCTCGAAGCGTTGGTCGTAGGTCAGGAGTTCGTCGGGGTGTTCGTTGCTGTTGTGGCTGCGCATGCGCAGGCCGCCGCCGGGGCGGTTGTAGAGGTATTTGATACGGAGCATGCCGTCGTGTTCGAGGGCGTAGATTTCGCCGTCGATGATTTGGGTGCGGCCGCGGTCAATGGCCAGGGTGGCGCCGTCCTGGATGATGTCGATCATGCTGTTGCCGACCATGTAGGCCCCCAAGGCGCGGTCGGCGGTGACGTTGAGTTGTTCCAGGGTGCGCAGGGAGAGGCGTAGGCTTTCCTGGGTGTTGAAGGAGGCGTGGAGGGGGATTTCCACGTCGATTTTTTCCGGGCCGCTGCTGGGGCCGCAGCGGTAGTGGCCGCAGTCTTCGCGGGCGGTAGCGCTGTTTGCGTGGTTGGGGCCTTCCAACTGGAGGTTGGTCGGCGGGTATTTAGGGCCTTCGCCGGTGCGCAGCCAGCGGCTGGTGACAGACAGCAGTTCTGCTATTTCGTCGAGCCGGGCCATGGGCACGCCGCGCTTGAACCAGTTGTTCACGTGCTGGGGCGTGACGTCGCGATTCTTGGCGAAGTCGGATGCGGAAAGATGAACTTCCCGAAGTAACGTTCTTAAGCGATCACCTGATGTATTCATAAACGCAGAGTTTACTGGCCGGAAAATAAGATCAAATAAACTATGTGTTGAGTTGGTGTATGTAGGTATTTCCTTATTGGAAGTAAAGTCGCACTCCAACTTGATAAAGTTAAACGGTAGTTGTGTATTTGTTTATCTAATTGAACTTGTCGTTTAAATTTTCCCACAAAAAAAGCCCCGAATGATCGGGGCTTTTTTGACTGCCTGGGCAATGAGTCGTGGTATCAGCCTTTGTAGGCGGCTACCGACTTCATGATCTCGGCACGGGCGGCGTCTGCGTTGCCCCAACCGTCGATCTTCACCCATTTGCCTTTTTCGAGGTCTTTGTAGTTCTCGAAGAAGTGCTTGATCTGTTCCAGCAGCAGTGGCGGCAGGTCGGTGTATTCCTTCACGTCGACATACAGCTGGGACAGCTTGTCGTGTGGCACTGCGATAACTTTGGCATCGCCGCCGCCGTCGTCGGTCATGTTCAGGATGCCTACCGGGCGGGCGCGGATGACCGAGCCTGGGGTGACCGGGTAAGGGGTCACGACCAGCACGTCGAGGGGGTCGCCGTCGTCAGCCAGGGTGTTGGGGATAAAACCGTAGTTGGCCGGGTAGAACATCGGGGTGGCCATGAAACGGTCAACGAACAGGCAGTCGCTGTCTTTGTCGATTTCGTATTTGATCGGCGCGTGGTTGGCCGGAATCTCGATGGCGACGTAGATGTCGTTCGGCAGGTCTTTGCCAGCCGGAATCTTGCTGTAGCTCATTGGGCGTTGCCCCCGTAGTTGGCCAAGTAAATTGGCCGGATTGGCCTAAAAGTGGCGGCGATTATAGGCATATTCCTGCGCCGATGCCACGCGCCAGACGTCGTACGGTACTTAGCCTTCAGTCTGATAGCGTGGGTCGCTGGCTTGCAGATGTTTGAGGCGGGCCAGTGGATCCTGGCGGTAAAAGTGGCTCAGTTGCTCGTAGACCTGTGGATAACTGTCGGCGAGCAAATCCGGCGCACTGAAAAAATATTCGCTGGTGACCGCAAAAAATTCCGCGGGGTTTTCCGCAGCATACGGATCGATGGCGGTTTCGGCGTCGGGGTTGTGGTCGAGCTGGCGGTTGAGGTCATCAAACGCGCTCTGCATCACGCTGGCCCACTCTTGTACGCGCATGTCGTGGTGCAGCGGCGGTAGGCCGTTGGCGTCGCCATTGAGCATGTCGAGCTTGTGCGCCAACTCGTGGATCACCAGGTTGTAGCCTTCCCAATTGCCGCTGGCCAGTACGCCCGGCCAGGCGAGGATCACCGGGCCTTGCTGCCAGGCTTCGCCGCTGTGTTCACCATCCCATTCATGTTCCACGCCGCTGGCGTCGCGATGGCGCTGGGGGCTGCGAAAGTCATCGGGGTAAAGAATGATTTCATGGAAGCCCTGGTACCACTCCAGGTCGCCCAGGTTCATCAGCGGCAGTTGCGCCTGGGCGGCGAGCAGCAGGCGTTGTTCCTGGTGCAGTTCGACCCCGGGCAGGGCAGTGAGGTGTTTTTCGGCGAGGAACAGCACGCTGGCCTCACGTAACCATTGGTCCTGTTCGGCGTTGATGCCGTCGAGGAAGGTCAGGTGATGGCGCACCCGTTGCCAGGTTTCATCGGCAACCGGGTGCTTGGCCAGGACGCGCCGGCGACGCCAGGCGCTGAGGGACCACATGGCCGATCAGTGCGGCTTGGCTTCGGAGGAGGTGCGGCCAAAACGGCTACGGACCACGCCAATGATCATCGGCACCAGCGACAGCAGGATGATGAACACCACCAGCAGCGACAGGTTTTTCTTGATGAACGGTACGTTACCGAAGAAGTAACCGAGGGTGACCAGGCCACCGACCCACAGAATGGTGCCCAGCACGCTGAAGCCGAAGAAGCGCGGATACGGCATTTTGGCGACACCGGCGACGAATGGCGCGAAGGTGCGCAGGATCGGCAGGAAGCGCGCCAGGGTCACGGTCTTGCCGCCGTGCTTGTCGTAGAAGTCGTGGGTTTTTTGCAGGTAGTCGCGGCGGAAGATTTTCGAGTTGGGGTTGCTGAACAAGCGTTCCCCGGCGGTGCGGCCGATCACGTAGTTGGTGCTGTCACCAAGGATCGCCGCGAGCATCAGCAGGCCGCCCAGCAGGACCGGGTCCATGCCGCCACCCGCAGCTACCGCGCCGGCAATAAACAGCAGGGAATCGCCGGGCAAAAATGGCATGACCACCAGGCCGGTTTCGCAAAAAATCACCAGGAACAGAATGGCGTAGATCCACGGACCGTAATTGGTTACCAGCAAGTCGAGGTAAACGTCGAGATGCAGGATAAGGTCGAGCGGGTTGAAATCCATGGATGGCACCTGTGTGAATGGCCCGACTCAGCGGGCCTGTGCGGAGGCAGCGGGTAATAAGGCTACGCGTGTATGCCGTTTTTCTTACAACCCTAAAAGGTCGGCATTATACGGATTGAATGATGAAAAGCGTGTTGGTTTTGTAGCGGGGGATGTCGCAGCTATTCTGACTAGCACTGATCCAAATGTGGGAGCGGGCTTGCCCGCGATAGCGGCGTGTCAGTGAGAAATACCTCGATTGACCCAGCGCTATCGCGGGCAAGCCCGCTCCCACATTTTTTTTGGTGTTTGGGTGAATGGCTTTTAGTCTTCGCTGATCGGCAATGTGTAGTTCTTGAACTCGGTGTCTTCACGAAAGCCCATGGACTCATAGGTCTTCTGCGCCACGGCGTTATCACTGCTGGTCGACACGCGCAAACGCACGGCATTGGTTTCCTTGGCCATTTTTTTTGCGGTGCGCATCAGGTTGTCGGCCACCAGTTGGCGGCGGGCATCTTCGGCGACGTAGATGTCATTGAGGATCCACACCCGTTTCAACGACAGCGAAGAAAAGCTCGGATACAGCTGGCAAAAGCCCAGCAGTTTGTGGTCGTCGTCATCCGCCAGGGCCAGGTAAATCACCGATTCCTTGCGCCGCAGGCGCTTTTCCAGAAAGGCCCGGGATGAGTCAGGAAAGGGCAGCGCGCCATAGAATTCGCGGTATTTGACGAATAATGGGGTCAACAGGTCCAGGTGTTCCAGAGTCGCTTGAGTAATCCGCATGCTAGGCCTCAACTTCTATAGGAATACGACGGCAAACGGTCCATTACTCGGGCGCCCGCTGCTTGATGCTGCCTAAAGCGGCGAAAAATCGCAATCGTGCCGGCATCACTCCTTGGGTGGGCTGAGCAGGAAGTTACCTTTCATCAGGTCAGGATCGTCCGACTCCAGGGTCTGAACCTGGGCCTCATCCTTGAGGTTGACTCCCGACAACTGCCGCCGACAGGCCTCGCGCATCAAGTACAGCAGGCGATGCGCGGCCATCCCGTAACTCAGGCCCTCCAGGCGCACATTGGAAATACAGTTGCGGTAGGCATCGGTCAGGCCAACCTTGGGGTTGTAGGTGAAATACAGCCCCAGGCTGTCCGGTGAACTGAGCCCCGGCCGTTCGCCGATCAGGATCACCACCATTTTGGCCCCAAGCAACTGGCCGATCTCATCGGCGACCGCCACCCGGCCTTGTTCCACCAGGATCACCGGCGACAATGACCAGCCTTCGGCGTGGGTCTGTTCTTCCATGCGTGTCAGAAACGGCGCGGTATGTTTGTGCACCGCCAGCGCCGATAAACCATCGGCCACCACCACCGCCAGGTCCACCCCGCCCGGGTTGGCCAGGGCGTAGTCGCGCAGTATCTGTGCCGACTCATCGCTCAGGCGCCGCCCCAGGTCCGGGCGTTGCAGGTAGCTGTGGCGGTCGGGCGCGGCGCTGTGCAGCAACAGGCTGTCGCGGCCGCGCTCGGCCATTTGGTTGCTCAGGCCGGCATGGTCAAACGGTAGGTGTACCGCGTCGCGGGCCTGGGCGTGGGCGAACTGGAAGTCCAGTTGCGCGCCCGTGGGAATGCTAGTGCCGGTACGGCCCAGGGCGATCCGCGCCGGGGTCAGGCGCCGCAGTTCCAGCCATGGATTATCGCTTTCAGGTGTGTCGATTTGCACTGGAGGCTCCTTCATCCCAATTGCGCCAAGGCGTGGCGGAAGGCCGGTGGCAGATTGTTGCCAAACCGCACCTTGCCATCGGCTTGGGTGAAGATGCCCATTTTCGCCAGCCACTGTTCAAATTCCGGCGCGGGCTTTAAGCCCAGGGTTTGCCTGGCATAGAGCGCGTCGTGGAAGGAAGTGGTCTGGTAATTGAGCATGATGTCGTCGGAGCCCGGGATGCCCATGATGAAGTTGATCCCGGCTACGCCCAGCAGGGTCAGCAGGGTGTCCATATCGTCCTGGTCGGCTTCGGCATGGTTGGTGTAGCAGATGTCGCAGCCCATGGGCACGCCCAGCAGCTTGCCGCAGAAATGGTCCTCGAGGCCGGCGCGGATGATCTGCTTGCCGTTGTACAGGTACTCGGGGCCGATAAAACCGACCACGGTGTTGACCAAAAACGGCTTGAAGTGTCGCGCTACCGCATAGGCACGGGTTTCGCAGGTTTGTTGGTCAATCCCAAAGTGGGCGTTGGCCGACAGAGCGCTGCCCTGGCCGGTCTCGAAATACATCAGGTTTTGCCCCAGGGTCCCGCGATTCAGGCTCAAGCCCGCGTCGTAGCCCTCCTGCAGCACACTCAGGCTGATCCCGAAACTGGCGTTGGCCGCCTCGGTGCCGGCAATCGACTGGAACACCAGGTCCAGCGGCACGCCACGGTTGATGGCTTCGATGGAGGTGGTGACGTGGGTCAGCACACAGGCCTGGGTCGGGATTTCGTAGCGCTGGATGATCGCATCGAGCATTTCCAGCATGGCGCAGATCGAGGCGATGCTGTCGGTGGCCGGGTTGATGCCGATCATGGCGTCGCCGTTGCCGTACAGCAGGCCGTCGAGGATGCTCGCGGCGATGCCCGCCGGCTCATCGGTCGGGTGATTGGGTTGCAGGCGCGTCGACAATCGCCCGCGCAGGCCCAGGGTGCCGCGAAACTGGGTGACGACGCGGATCTTCTGCGCCACCAGCACCAGGTCCTGCACGCGCATGATCTTCGACACGGCGGCGGCCATTTCCGGGGTCAGCCCTGGCGCCAGGGCGCGCAGGCTGTGTTCGTCGGCCGCGTCGCTGAGCAGCCAGTCCCGCAGGCCGCCGACGGTCAGGTGGCTGACCACGGCAAAGGCCTGCTGGTCGTGGGTGTCGATGATCAGGCGGGTGACTTCATCGCTTTCGTACGGGATCAGCGCCTCCTCAAGGAAGTGCTTCAACGGGATATTGGCCAGGGCCATCTGCGCCGCCACCCGTTCGCCGTCGTTCTGCGCGGCGACGCCGGCCAGAAAGTCCCCGGAGCGGGCGGGACTGGCCTTGGCCATCACGTCCTTGAGGCTATCGAAACGGTAGGTCAATGCACCGACCGAGTGGGAAAAACTTGCCATACAGACTCTCCATGACGGCGCGGGCGTTGGCCCGCGCCGTGGTTTACGGCGTTTAGTGCAAGGCGGCCTCTGCGGCCTGGATCGCCGCGAATTCCTCTTCCGGCGTGCCTGCTACCAAGTGATGCCGACTGTAGAAAGCAAAGTAAGCAATTAATACTCCATAGATGATCGCGGCGCCAATCACCACGCGCGGATCCACCAGGAAGCCCGCCACTACAGCGATGCAGGCCAGTACCAACGCCAGGCCCGAGGTGAAGATGCCGCCCGGTGTGCGGTATGGCCGCTCCATTTTGGGGCGACGGATGCGCAGGGTGATATGCGCGGCCATCATCAACACGTAGGAAATGGTTGCGCCAAATACCGCCACCAGGATCAGCAGGTCGCCCTGGCCGGTCAGCGACAGGCCAAAACCGATAATCCCGGGAATGACCAGGGCCAGCACCGGCGCCTTGCTTTTATTGGTTTGCGACAGTTTGCGCGGCAGGTAGCCCGCGCGGGACAGGGCGAAAATCTGCCGGGAGTAGGCGTAGATGATCGAGAAGAAGCTCGCGATCAGCCCGGCCAGGCCCACCAGGTTGACGAAGCTGCCCATCCAGGTCGAGCCGCCATAGGCCAGGGCCAGGGATTCCACCAGCGGGTTGCCGGACTTGACCAATGCCAGGGTGCCGGCACCGCCCGGAGCGATCACCAGGATCAGCAGGGCGAAACTGGTGAGCACCACAATCGCGCCGATCAGGCCACGGGGCAGGTCGCGCTTGGGGTTCTTGGTTTCTTCGGCGGCCAGGGGCACGCCTTCGACGGCGAGGAAAAACCAGATCGCATAAGGGATCGCGGCCCACACGCCCACATAGCCGAACGGCAGGAAACTGCTGGCGCCCTTGGCCTCGGTCACGGGAATGTCCAGCAGGTTGGCGACGTTGAAGTGCGGCACCATCGATACCAGGAACACGCCCAGGGCAATGGCGGCGACGGCGGTGATCACGAACATCAGCTTCAGCGCTTCACCGACGCCAAAGATATGGATGCCGATAAAGATGATGTAGAACGCCAGGTAGATCATCCAGCCGCCAATGCCGAACAGCGACTCGCAATAGGCGCCGATAAACACCGCGATCGCGGCGGGGGCGATGGCGTATTCGATCAGGATCGCCGTGCCGGTAAGGAACCCGCCCCAAGGGCCGAAGGCGCTGCGGGCAAAACCATAGCCGCCGCCCGCCGTAGGAATCATGGAGGACAGTTCGGCCAGGGAGAAACACATGCACAAGTACATGGTGGCCATCAGCAATGTGGCGAGAAACATCCCGCCCCAGCCGCCCTGGGCGAGGCCGAAGTTCCAACCGGCGTAGTCGCCGGAAATCACATAGGCCACGCCGAGGCCGACCAGGAGCACCCAGCCGGCGGCGCCTTTTTTCAATTCTCGTTGCTGGAAGTATTCGGAGCCGACTTTTTCGAAGTCGACGGAGGATCCTGTCGGTTCGCTAGGCATGGGGAAGTACCTTTCATTGTTATTGTTTTAGCTCGACATCTTTGTGCCGGATGAGGAAGCAAGCACTTGGCGACGTTCATTGTAGGAGCTGGCTTGCCAGCGATGGGGCCGGTCAAGTCAGCATCTTTGCTGAATGTGGAATTGCTATCGCTGGCAAGCCAGCTCCTACAGTTGGTTGCATTTCAAATGTAGGAGCGGCGTACCATTTAGAGGCTTAGAAGAAGCCCAGTGGGTTGATGTCGTAGCTCACCAGCAGGTTCTTGGTCTGCTGATAGTGATCCAACATCATCTTGTGCGTCTCACGGCCCACACCGGATTTCTTGTAGCCACCAAACGCCGCATGCGCGGGGTACAGGTGATAGCAGTTGGTCCACACACGCCCGGCCTTGATCGCCCGGCCCATGCGGTACGCGCGGTTGATGTCGCGGGTCCACAAGCCGGCACCCAGGCCAAACTCGGTGTCGTTGGCAATCGCCAGGGCTTCGGCTTCATCCTTGAAGGTGGTGATGCTTACCACCGGGCCAAAGATTTCTTCCTGGAACACGCGCATCTTGTTGGTGCCCTTGAGCAGGGTCGGTTGGATGTAATAGCCGGTTGCCAGGTCGCCGGTCAGTTTCTCCACTTTGCCGCCGGTCAGCAGCTCGGCGCCTTCGCCTTTGGCGATTTCCAGGTACGACAGGATCTTGTCGAACTGCTGCTCGGACGCCTGGGCGCCCACCATGGTGTCGGTGTCCAGCGGGTCGCCACGTTTGATCGACTCGACCTTCTTCATCACCACTTTCATGAAGTCGTCGTAGATCGACTCTTCCACCAGCGCGCGGGATGGGCAGGTGCACACTTCGCCCTGGTTGAAGAACGCCAGCACCAGGCCTTCGGCGGCCTTTTCGATAAATTGCGGTTCGGCTTTCATGATGTCGGCGAAGAAGATGTTCGGCGACTTGCCGCCCAGCTCAACGGTGGACGGAATAATGTTCTCGGCCGCGCAATGCATGATGTGCGAGCCCACCGGGGTGGAGCCGGTGAAGGCGATCTTGGCGATACGCTTGCTGGTCGCCAGGGCTTCGCCTGCCTCCTTGCCGAAACCGTGTACCACGTTCAGTACGCCTGGTGGCAGCAGGTCGCCGATCACTTCCATCAGCACGTTGATACCCAGCGGGGTCTGCTCGGCAGGCTTGAGTACCACGCAGTTACCGGCGGCCAGGGCCGGCGCGAGTTTCCAGGCGGCCATCAGCAGCGGGAAGTTCCACGGGATGATCTGCCCGACCACGCCCAGGGGTTCGTGGAAGTGATAGGCGGCGGTGTGTTCATTGATCTCGGCGCTGCTGCCTTCCTGGGCGCGGATGCAGCCGGCGAAGTAACGGAAGTGGTCAGCCGCCAGGGGGATATCGGCGTTGAGGGTTTCGCGCACTGCCTTGCCGTTGTCCCAGGTTTCGGTGACGGCCAGCAGTTCGAGGTTCTGTTCGATGCGGTCGGCAATCTTGAGCAGCACCAGCGAGCGGTCCTGGGCCGAGGTCTTGCCCCAGGCGTCAGCGGCGGCGTGGGCGGCGTCCAGTGCCTTGTCGATGTCCTTGGCTGTGGAGCGTGGGAATTCGGCGATGGGCTTGCCGTTAACCGGCGAAGTGTTGGTGAAGTAGTTGCCATCGACCGGGGCCACAAATTCGCCACCGATGTAGTTGCCGTACTTGGCCTTGAACGAAACGATAGCGCCTTCAGTACCGGGGTGTGCGTAACGCATGGTGGGTATCTCCTGACTTCTTATGTTTATTGGAGTGCAGCGTGGCTGCGCTTGATAAAACGTAGAGCAAAGGTCGGGCCAGTGCCTTGCAGGCCAGGTAAATCAAGGGTTCTGGGTTTGTTGCAAGGCGTTGTTGTGACAGGTCTGGTACAGCCTGTGTGACACTTTGTGCCATGCAAGGTACAGCCTGTGACCCATGGGTCGCCCCGGGATTGCAATGCGCCAAGGCCTGGAGGATGCTGGGTGCCCCGGTCCGCGGTGTGTCCCACGCAACAGGAGAACAATAAGAATATGCACAACGATCATTTCAGCCGCCATGCCCGGCAAGTCCTGACGGTCACCCGTGGGCAAGACCCGCTGCACGGTCCCGGCAGCGACCCCTCGATTGCCCGCTCCTGGCTGCGCTGCCTGGAGGATTACCACCTTGACCCGGCCCTGACCGTCGCTCCCACGGTGCTGGAGCATGATCGCCTGCTGGAAAGCCGCGAGCGCCTGCAACAGGTGCTGCATATCGCCGGCACTGAAATGAACAATTTGCATCAACAGCTTTCCGGCGCCGGGCACGCAGTGCTACTGACCGATGCGCGAGGGGTGATCCTCAATTGCGTCACCGCGCCCAGCGAACGCAAGGTGTTCGAGCATGCCGGCCTGTGGCTCGGCGCCGACTGGAGCGAGGCCTGCGAAGGCACCAACGGCATTGGCACCTGCCTGGTGGAGCGCCAGGCCCTGACCATTCATCGCGACGAACACTTTCGCGGGCGCCATACCGGGTTGACCTGCTCGGCCAGCCCGGTGTTCGACCCCCATGGCGACCTGCTGGCGGTGCTCGACGTGTCCTCGGCCCGCGAAGCGGTGTCGCGCCAGAGCCAGTTCCACACCATGGCGCTGGTCAATCTTTCGGCGAAGATGATCGAGAGCTGCTATTTCCTGCGCCACTTTGAAAACCACTGGCTGCTGCGTTTCCACCTGCAGGCCGAATCCGTGGGCCTGTTCAGCGAAGGGCTGTTGGCGTTCGACGGTGAAGGGCGGATCTGTGCGCTCAACCAAAGCGCGCAGAACCTGCTCGGCCAGCCACGCGGACGCCTGTTGGGCCTGCCGGTGGAGATGTTTTTCGACTGCACCCTGGATGACTTGCTTGGGCGCGCCAGTTCCAACGCCAGCGCCAGTTGGCCCTTGCGTACCCGTGATGGGCGCGGCCTGTTTGCGGTGCTGCGTGGCGAAGCCCGGCGCGCGCCCAGCCCGGTAGTAGCGCCGCCGCCCAAGGTCGAGCGGCCGCACTTGCCGGGCATCTGCCTGGGCGATGAGGCGCTGCAGAATGATTTTCGCAAGGCCCTGCGGGTTTTTGAGCGCGACGTGCCACTGCTGATCAATGGCGAAACCGGCTCCGGCAAGGAGGCCTTCGCCAAAGCTGTACACCACGCCAGCCAACGCGCCGACAAAGCCTTCGTGGCCCTGAACTGCGCGGCCATCCCGGAAAGCCTGATTGAGAGCGAGCTATTTGGCTACCGCGGCGGCAGCTTCACCGGCGCCCGCAAGGAAGGCATGCGCGGCAAGCTGCAACAGGCGGATGGTGGCACGCTGTTCCTCGACGAGATCGGCGACATGCCCCTGGCTTTGCAGACCCGGCTATTAAGGGTGCTGGAAGACCGGTTGGTGGTGCCCATTGGTGGCGAGCCGCAAGCGGTGAACGTGCGCATCATCAGCGCCACCCACCGGGACTTGCTGGCGCGGGTCGCCAACGGCACCTTCCGTGAAGACTTGTACTATCGCCTCAACGGCCTGGAAGTGGCGTTGCCGCCGCTGCGCGAACGCAGTGACAAGTCCCAGCTACTGGACTTTCTACTGGCGCAAGAAGCAGACGGACAGGCGATAGCACTGGCTGTCGAGGCTCGTCAGGCGCTGCTGGATTATTCCTGGCCGGGAAACGTGCGCCAACTGCGTACGGTGCTGCGCACACTGGCCGCCCTGTGTGACGGTGGGCGCATTGGGCTGGACGACTTGCCGGCGGTCATCCGCCAGGTTCCTTCTCAGGCACACATCACCGTACAACGGGGCAAGCAACCTTTGGAGGACGCCGAACGCTTGGCATTGCTGACCACGCTGGAGCAGCAGCGCTGGCATATGACCCTGGTCGCGGAGCAGTTGGGCGTTAGCCGCAATACGTTGTATCGCAAGCTACGCAAGCATGGCATCGCTCTGCGCTCAGCGGGCTGAATCGAGACGAGGGCAGCGCGAGCCCTCTTGCGCCTTTCTTGGCGCATTCACTCGCGCGTCGGCACCGTACGGGTTAAATCTGTAGTCAACCGGCTTTTAGATAAGTGTGTTTTAACTTGGCGGTGTGAGGTTTTTTGTTGGAAGTGAATGTGAAGTAATTATTTAATGCGGGCGTTCTGCTTTTTTAAGCTTGCAGCTATTGCCGCTAATGTGGAGTGTTGCGAGTTGTAATGACTGCTTTAATTTCCCTGCTTAGTGGAACTGAACGCTAGTTTATTCGTACTCAAGGTGAAAGGACGGTTCATTATTTTAGAGCGATTGGCTCTAGGCGTAGGCAAGTTTTGTTCAGGCGTCATGAACGTATTTTTACTATTGAGGTGATGATATGAATGTTACAGGTTTGCCTGTTTCGGTTCCGTTGCAAGTGAAAGATTTAATGCCTGGTATTTCCAATCAACAGGCGTCAGCCAGTACCCAAGGTGCTCCGAATTTAAATGAAGTAGCGGATGAGTTACAGGCCCAGGGCTCCAGCGCGGCCAATAGCACGGGTGAGCATTCGGGTGATGGTTCTGTGCGTGTTAAAAGAGGGTTTAAAGTCCGTAGTTTTCCCAGGGGAATGACCTCGGTCAGTCTTAATTCGCCAAAAATCCCAACTATTGGGCTAGAAGGTAAGTTTGTACCTACATCAAGTTTGGGCCCCCGTGTGCCTGTCGGCCCTCGCAACAGCAAGGCAATCAGTGACTTCAGGGAGATTGCGTTCAAGACGCAGCACCCCGGCTCATCGCTCTCTGGGCCGGCAAAGCCCGTGGTCGCACAACCCAAGACATTTGGTGATGTGGCAGCCAACCTGATTGCGGCAGATCGCCTAGTCAAGGCGGGTGTGTTTAAGACCGATACTTCCCTGAAGACTGTTACCCGTGATGCTTTTGTGAATGCTTCTATAAATGGGCTTGTCAGCACGCCGTTGAGTGTTGGCACTTACGCGGGGTCTGTCTGGAGTGGTGAAAGTATCAAGGGCAGTTTTACCGCTTCTACCCCATTACTACCTCCTGCTCACCTGCCAGCCCCGAGTAAACTCCCTAATGGCGTGGCGGCAGCAGGTAGTACTGGGTCGCAAGACGCCTCAATGGTGAGTTTGCGCCTGGAAAACGCCGAGATAAAATATTTGTATGCGGCTAATACGATCCAGACGTTAGCTGAAGGTGGCGAAGCCGCGGCTCTTGGGAAAAGTCCGAACTGGCCAACCGAGACCGATGCTCGCCTTGACACTCTCGAGAAACTGTACGGTGCAGCAGAGAAAAACCTGGAGGCGGTCGCCACGCAAAACGATTTTGTTTTCAGGCCCTACAAAGCAGAAGCGACGCCCGGGACCCAAGATGCTGCTGGACGATTAGACGCGCTTGATAAAAGGAATGAGGCGATCAATAAAGGGATTGGCAGGTTAGTGGCCATTCGAGAGTTGGAGACGCAGCGCAAAGAATGAGGGTTTTTAAGTAAGGCTTTCTTGTTTTCGATTCGTTAGTTTGAGTGTGATTGTATATTTCCTTGAGTCGCTTTCCAGGCCCCGGTGTTGTAGGGAAGTCCCGAACTCCGGGCCTGATTTCAGCTTATAAACACCCAATGGCGGTGGGTCCCGGCTAGCCACGATCAATGACTGAAAAGATCGCACGTCAATCGCTAAAAGAGTGCGATTTTTCCCACCCTACGCTAACCTGCCTCGATGTTTTACGAGGTCGACTATGCACATTCATATTCTCGGTATTTGCGGCACCTTCATGGGTTCGATGGCGGTCCTGGCCAAAGAGCTGGGTCATCATGTCACCGGCTCCGATGCCAACGTCTATCCGCCCATGAGCACGCAATTGCAGGCCCAGGGCATCGAGCTGACCCAAGGTTACGACCCGGCGCAGTTTGATCCGGTGCCGGACCTGGTAGTTATCGGCAACGCGATGTCCCGTGGCAACCCCGCCGTGGAATACGTGCTGAACCAAGGCCTGCCTTATGTTTCCGGACCGCAGTGGCTGGCTGACCATGTGCTGCAAGGCCGTTGGGTGTTGGCGGTGGCCGGTACCCATGGCAAGACCACCACCAGCAGCATGCTGGCCTGGGTGCTGGAACACGCGGGCATGAGCCCCGGCTTCCTGATTGGCGGCGTACCGCAGAACTTCTCGGTGTCGGCGCGCCTGGGCGATACCCCGTTTTTTGTTATTGAAGCCGATGAATACGACAGTGCGTTCTTCGACAAACGCTCCAAATTCGTTCACTACCGCCCGCGCACGGCGATCCTGAACAACCTGGAGTTCGATCATGCGGATATCTTCCCCGATCTGCCGGCCATCGAGCGGCAATTCCACCACCTGGTGCGCACCATTCCCAGCGAAGGCCTGGTGATTCATCCCACCACTGAGCCGGCCCTGCAGCGCGTGATCGAGATGGGCTGCTGGACCCCGGTGCAAACCACCGGCGCGGGCGGGCAATGGCAGGTCAAGCTGTTGAGCGAGGATGGCTCCAAATTCGAAGTACTGTTTGAGGGCGAGGCCCAGGGCATTGTCGATTGGGACATGACCGGCCAGCACAACGTTGCCAACGCCTTGGTGACTCTGGCGGCAGCCCGGCATGTCGGCGTGGTGCCGCCCATGGGCATTGCCGCGCTGAGCGCGTTCAAGAGCGTCAAGCGGCGTATGGAAAAGGTCGCTGAAGTGAATGGGATTACCATCTACGACGACTTTGCCCACCACCCCACGGCGATTGCCACCACCCTCGACGGCCTGCGCAAGCGTGTCGGCGATGCGCCGGTGATCGCGATTATCGAGCCACGCTCCAATTCCATGAAACTGGGCGCGCACCGTGATGGCCTGCCGGAAAGCGTCAACGATGCCGACCAGGTGGTGTGGTACGCGCCGGCCAACCTGGGTTGGGATCTGGCAGCCGTGGCCAGGCTTTGCACCGTGCCCTCGATTGTCAGCGACTCCCTGGAAGGCATCATCGAACGGGTCAAGAGCCAGGCCAAGCCCGGTACCCACGTGGTGATCATGAGCAACGGCGGCTTTGGCGGCCTGCACGGCAAACTCGCCGAGGCGCTGCGATGAACGGGCCGGAGCGCATCACCCTGGCGATGACCGGCGCGTCCGGGGCACCTTATGGGTTGCGCTTGCTCGATTGCCTGGTGCGCGAAGACCGCGAAGTGCATTTCCTGATTTCCAAGGCGGCGCAATTGGTGATGGCCACCGAGACTGATGTCTCGCTGCCGCCCAAGGTGCAGATGATGCAAGCCTTCCTCACTGAATACACCGGTGCGGCGGCGGGGCAGATCAAGGTCTATGGCAAGGAAGACTGGATGTCACCGGTCGCATCCGGTTCCGGTGCGCCAGCGGCGATGGTAGTGGTGCCGTGTTCCACGGGCACCTTGTCGGCGATTGCCACCGGGGCGTGCAACAACCTGATCGAGCGCGCGGCGGATGTGACCTTGAAGGAGCGCCGCCAGTTGATCCTGGTGCCGCGCGAGGCGCCGTATTCGAGCATTCATCTGGAGCACATGCTCAAGCTGTCGAACATGGGCGTGACCATCTTGCCGGCGTCGCCAGGCTTTTATCACCAGCCGCAGACCATCGATGACCTGGTGGATTTTGTGGTGGCGCGGATTCTCAACCTGCTGAACATCCCTCAGGACATGCTGCCGCGCTGGGGCGAGCATCATTTGAGCAGCGATGAATAAAACCCTGCTGATCGTGCTGGCGCTGCACCTGACGGGCTGCGCCACCGCACGCACCCTGGATGCGGCGAAACCCGGTGCGCCGGTGGTGTATGCGGGCACGCGCCTGGATCTCTATGCGATGCAGGGTGGTTGCTGTGCGATGGATCGCTTTGGTGCCGAAGCGCCGAGCTATCCGGGCCTCGACCTGCCGGCCAGCGCGCTGCTCGACACGCTGCTGTTGCCGCTGTCGGCGTTGACGGTATTGGGGGTTGGGTTTAATGCGACGGGTGGGTTGTAGCCTGTAGCGGTGGATGTTGTGTGGGCGGGCCCCATCGCAGGCAAGCCAGCTCCTACAGGTGATCGGTGAATACATTCATGTGGGAGCCGGGCTTGCCCGCGATGAGGCCCGCCCGGTCAGCGCAGATTCACTTGCCGAGCTTACGCAACTCATCCGACTCGACAATCCGCACCCCATCCTGCTCTTCCAGCGCCAGGCGCCACATGGCCCGGGCCAGTTCACACACTTCGATGCCGCGATACTTGCCGGGAATCAGCCGCGACAACGGCCCCGCAAGTTTCTCCGCCAGGCGTGTCTCCAGGCGTTCGCCCAGTAGCAGCGAAGGCCTCACGATGGTCAGTTGTGGCCAGCCCTGGGCCTGCAGGGCCTGCTCCATCTCGCCCTTGACCCGGTTATAGAACACCGAGGATTTTGGGTCGGCGCCTATGGCGCTGATTACGATCAGGTGCCGTGCGCCCATGTCCCGGGCGCGCTTGCCGAATGCCACGACCAGATCCAGGTCAACCGCGCGAAAGGCCTGTTCGGAGCCAGCCTGCTTGAGGGTGGTGCCCAGGCAGCAGAAGGCCAGGTCGACCCGGCCGCTCAGTTGTGGCAGCAATACGCTGGGGTCGCCGACCGGGTTTTCCAGGTGCGGGTGTTCTGCCAGCGGGCGGCGGCTGGGCGCCAGTACGCGGGTGACGGTGGGCTCGTTGAGCAGGCGGTCCAGCAGATGTTCCCCGGTCAAGCCCGAGGCTCCGGCAAGCAATATATGCTGAGGCGTCAAGTACATGGTGTTTCCCCCCTTGATACAGTTTCAGCTTAGTTGCTCTTTGCTTCCTTGCTATTGATAGAGACGCTTTCCAGCGCCTTTCGTGCCTGCTGTTTACGCAATAATTGCCAACGCGCGATCACGCCCTTGGGCGCCCAGATCTGTGGTTCGGAGGCTTCGAAGTTGTCAGCCATTTCGCGCTCGGTCACATGCCGTTGCGCCAGCTTGAAGGCGTGCTGCAAGTCGTCGGTCTGGGTCAGGGCCTGGGCAAACAAGGCGTCGCCGAAGTAGGTGAAATTGGCCTCTTCGGAGCAACCGAACGACACGCGATCGGCGCGGGAGGCGGTCATGATCAGGGTGTGCTCATCCTTGAGCGCCGGGATGAAACCACCGGAGTAACACGCGGAAATCACGATGACCTTGTCGCGGTTTTTCAGTGGTGCCATCACCGCAGCCAGTTCGTCGCTTGGCAGGTCGGCCAGCTCCATGCGGGGTTGGTCGAGCACCAGTTGGTGTTCATGGGTGCCGTGGCTGGTCAGGTAGATAAACACCAGGTCTTCGGGGCCGGTGCGCTCGGCCAGGGTCTGCACGGCGCGGCGCAGGCTTTCGCGGGTCGCCATCGGGCGGTCGGCGATATGGTCGCGGTGGTTGACCAGGCGGATCTGCCCGCGCGCGCCAAAGCGGCTGGCCAGCAGGTTGCTGACATAATCTGCCTCACGCAGGAATACGCTTTGCTTGCCGTCACCGGCCACCACCAGGCTGTAGAGCTCGACGGCCGGGGTGGACGCTGGCACGGCCGCGAGGGCGTCGTCAAGCAAATGGCCCTGGGCCAGGACTCCGACTTCCAGGGCATCGGGCAACAGCTTGCCGTCGGCATCGCGCACGCGCAGGCCGTTGGCCCAGGTCCCGGCCTGCACCGTGCCATCGGTGAGCACCAGGGTGCCCTGGCCGTGATAGCTGTCGTTGTCGAAACCGCCGATATAGAAGCTGCCATCACTGAGGTTCAAGCGCCCTTGACCGGTAAAGCGCCAGTCACTGAAGTGCCCGATGTAATGGCTGCCATCCACGCCGGTCAGTTCGCCTTTGCCACTCAGGGCGCCTTCGCGGAATTCGCCGGTCCACACGTCGCCGTCGGCGTTTTCGTAGCGGCCCTTGCCGTTGAGCTGGTTCTGTTTGAAGTGGCCGATGTACATGTCGCCTTCGGCGCTGTTGAAGGTGCCGTTGCCTTCCAGCTGGCCGTCGACGAAGCGCCCGCTGAACTGGTTGCCGCTGTCGTCGTTGCGCTGGCCTTCGCCGTTGGGTTTGCCGTGGGCGAACAGGCCCTGGTATTGGCTGCCGTCTGCCAGCTCCAGGCGGCCGAGGCCGGAATACTGGTCGTCCTTGAATTCGCCGCGATAGGTCATCTGCCCCTCTTTGAGGGTGCCTTCGCCGTTGCGCCGGCCTTGCTTGAAACCGCCGACGTAGGTGTTGGCCGCTGTGGTCAAGGTGCCTTGGCCATCGAACAGGCCTTGCTGGAACTGGCCTTTATAGACCTCGCCATTGCTGCCATGCCATTCGCCCTGGCCGTGCCACTGGCCCTTGTCGAATTGCCCGGCGTACCAACTGCCATTGGGGTAATCCACCCGGCCCTGGCCTTGCAGCAGCCCATCGACCACATCTCCGCGATAACGCCCGCCGTCCGGCAGCCGGGCATCGGGCGGCAACAGGGATTCGCCGTCGCCGCAAGCGGTGAGCAACAAGGCGAGAGCAAGGGGGACGATTGGGCGCATAGCGGGATCCGGATAATTGAGCGCCGAGTATGCCGCAGCGGGCGAAGCTATACCTAGTGGTCTATGTGTGAATTAGGACTTGTCGGCGATGGCGCGCCTGCTGGCGCTATCGCCGGCAAGCCGGCTCCTACGGGTGTATCAGACGAAGCACAGTGACAACGACTCGGCGATGTAGGCCGGTTTTTCCTGGCCGTCGATTTCCAGGGTGCAGGTGGCCTTGAGCAGCCACTGGCCGGGCTTTTTCTCGGTGGCGTCGGTGAGGGTCACCGCCAGGCGCACCTTGGAGTTGACCTTGACCGGCTGGATAAAACGCACGCTGTCCAGGCCGTAGTTGACCGCCATCTTCAAGCCCTCGGGCATGATCAGGATGTCTTCGATCAATTTGGGGATCAGCGACAGCGACAGGAAACCATGGGCGATGGTGCTGCCGAACGGGGTCTGGGCGGCTTTTACCGGGTCGACGTGGATGAACTGAAAATCGCCGGTCGCCTCCGCGAACAGGTTGATACGCTCCTGGTCGATGGTGAGCCATGCGGAACGTCCCAGTTCCTTGCCGACATAATCATTGAGCTGCGCTACAGGTACGAAGGGCATTGCGACTCTCCTTGGTTCATCGATCTCTCCCTGGCGGCGCGGGCACGCATGTACCGGCAGGGGTGTTGTTGTTTTAGGTAGATTGCAGAGAACCAATGTAGATCATCATGGGCAAATGGCCCGGTCAACCCACCATGCTTTTGGCGAATGCCAGTTCATAGGGGCGGCATGCTTATAATGCCCGGGGGCTTTTGGGGAGAAGGCGGATGTTGTTACGCGGTCTTACATGGTTGGTGTTGTTTCAATTGCTCGGCACGGCGATCAATCACTTGTTCCTGCCGGTCTTGCCGGGGCCGATTGTCGGCTTGCTGTTGCTGCTGGCGTACCTGGTGTGGCGCGGCGAGGTCGGTGAACCGCTGAGCCTCGCGGCCGGCAGCCTGTTGCGTTACCTGCCATTGCTGCTGGTGCCGCCGGCGGTGGGGGTGATGGTGTATGCCAAGGACATTGCTGCCGACTTCTGGGCCATCGTCGGTGCGCTGGTGTTGTCGCTGGTGATCGCCATGGCGTTTGTCGGCGTGCTCATGCAAAAACTGGTCAAGCGCCAGGCACAGCGGGAGGAGGGGCAATGACCTTCGATTGGCAGGGTGCGTGGGCGGCGGTCATCCACCATCCGTTATTTGGCATCGGCATCACCCTGGGCGCCTATCAACTGGTGCTGGCGGGGTTCGAGAAAACCCGCTGGATTTTCCTGCAACCGGTGCTGGTCTCGATGTTGCTGGTGATCGGCGTGCTGCTGGGGTGTGGCCTGACCTATGTCGAGTACCGCAAAAGCACCGAAATCATGAGCATCCTGCTGGGCCCGGCCACCGTGGCGCTGGCGGTGCCGCTTTATCTGAACCTGCGACGGATTCGCCAGTTGTTCTGGCCGATTTTTACTACGCTGGTGGTGGGGGGCGTGTTTGCCACTGGCCTGTGTGTATGGCTGGGTTGGTGGTTTGGTGCCGAACACATGGTGCTGATGACCATGGCGCCCAAGTCGGTGACCTCGCCGATCGCCATGCTGGTGGCCGAGCAGATCGGCGGCGTCGCGGCACTGGCGGCGGTGTTCGTGCTGATCACCGGGGTGATCGGTGCGATGATCGGCCCGGCCTTTTTGTCGCGCCTGGGGGTGCATAGCCCGGAGGCACGGGGCATGGCCCTGGGCATGACCGCCCACGCGGTCGGCACTTCGGTGGCGTTGCAGGAGAGCGAGGAGTGCGGTGCCTTTGCGGCATTGGCGATGAGTCTGATGGGCGTGGCCACGGCGGTGTTCCTGCCATTGGCCGTGTCTTTAGTGATCTAAGTCGGGTTTAAGGAACGCTTTATGAGTCTGGCACTGTTCCCTCTCAATACCGTGCTGTTCCCGGGCTGCACCCTCGACCTGCAGCTGTTCGAGGCGCGCTACCTGGATATGATCAGCCGCTGCATGAAAAAGGACGAAGGCTTTGGCGTGGTGTGCATCCTCGATGGCCAGGAAGTCGGCCTGGCCCCGGACGGCTATGCGGTGATTGGCTGCGAAGCCCTGATTCGTGATTTCAAGCAGCAGGACAACGGCTTGCTGGGGATTCGGGTCGAGGGTGGGCGCAGGTTTCGCGTGCGCGAGGCCCAGGTGCAGCGCGATCAGTTGTTGGTGGCCGATGTCGAGTGGCTGCAAGAGCAGCCCGAACGAGCGCTGGACGAAGAAGATGCCGATCTGTTGGCCCTGCTTGAGGCCCTGGCGCAACACCCGATGGTCGCTTCGCTGGACATGGGCGCCGATGCGCAAGGCCAACAGGAGTTGAGCCACCGCCTGGCCTACCTGTTGCCGTTTACCGATCCCGACAAGATCGAACTGCTGCAACTCGACGACCCCCAGCAGCGCCTGGACGCCATTCAATTGCTGCTGGACGAGTTGCAGGGCGAGCTGTTCCCGTGAGCCTGGCAGGCTCGGATTTATCCGCGCCAGCTTGGGATTTTTCAGCGGTGCCGCGTGCCCATCGCCTGAAATAGTGGAGCCTCAGCCACCACTATCAGGGAATGAACATGATTCGATTGTCGCCATCGGAGCAATTGGTCTGGGACGCTTTTTTCGTCAGTGTGACCGCACAAGTGATTCAGCAGGCAGGCGAGCGTGGCCCGGAGTACATTGCCGAGCGCGCTGCGCAAATTGTCGATGAAATGTTGCTGGAGCGCCGGGAGCGCTGCGCCGAGCGGCGTTACGCTCCCGTGGATTGGATGAGCCCGGCGTAGCTCAATAAGCGTAGCGCAGCAAGGCGTGGGAGGTGCCCGTCAGGGCAAAGAACCCCAGGACCGCCACGCACCCCGGCACGATCAACCACCACACCTTTGGCGCCATGGCCGGTAGCAGGCTGTGGCGCTGGCTAAAGGTCAGGCTGAAGGCGCAGACCGTCATGGCCAGCAAGGTGCCGGCGAGAATATCGCTCGGCCAGTGGGCCCCCAGGTACACCCGCGACAGGGCAATGGCAGCGGCCGGAATGGCGCCCAGCAGCAGCCAGGCCAGGCGCATGCGGGTCGGTTGGCCGCGACCGGCCAGCACTGCCAACGCGAGGAAGAACGCAAACGAGCCGGAGGCGTGGCCGCTGGGCATGCTGAAGCTGGTCAGCGGGTCGACGAGGATTTCTGGCCGGCCGCGGGCAAAGAACAGCTTGCTCCCGGTATTGATCAGTGCGGCCCCGAGCAGGGTGGCACCGACGAAAATCCCCTGGCGCCATTGGCGTGCCAGCAACAGCAGGCCGGTCAGCACCGCGCTGGCGACGAACATCTTCTTGAACTCACCCAACTGGGTGATCATCACCATGGCCCGGTCCATGGCCGGGCTGCGGTGTTCCTGGACCAGGGCCATCAAGCCTTGGTCAAAATGGTTCAGGTACGGGTAGCCGATAAACATCGCGATCAACAACGCCAGGCTGGCGCAGCCCATCCACAGCGTGGCCCGGCGGTGGCCGCGCAGGGTGCTGTTGAGGGCGATGCCGAACAATACGGCCAGGCAGGCGGCGACCACCCCGGCTTCGGGCCAGAACCCTTCGGGCAGCGGCAACCGAAACGCCGCACCGGCGGCCCAGCCAGGCAGCAGATAGGCTATTGACCAACCGGTGGCGGCCAGCACGCTGACGGCGGCAAAGCGCGGGAAGGGCATGTCGCACATCCCGGCGACCATGGGCAGCATCGGCCGCAATGGCCCAATGAAACGTCCTACCAGCAAGCTGACGATGCCGTACTTCTGAAAGTAAGCCTCGGCCCCGTCCATCCACTCGGGATGATGGCGCAGGCCAGGCAGGCGCCGGATATTCTGGTGGAAATGCCGGCCCAGGTAGTAGGAAATCCCGTCGCCCAAGAGCCCACCAAGCAGGCCCAGCAGCAGGGTTTCACCCAGGGACAGCGCGCCGCTGCCGGCCAGTGCGGCAATGGCGAACAGCAACACCGTGCCTGGCACGATAATCCCGGCGATGGCCAGGCATTCCACAAAGGCGACGATAAACACCGCCGCGGCCAGCCATTGCGGGTTAAGGGTCAGCCAGCCAGTAATGCCATCGAGCCATGGGCCCATACAATCTTCTCCATCAGTGGTGATGTCCCTCTGTAGGAGCGAGCTTGTGTGGGAGCGGGCTTGCTCGCGATGCAGGCGACTCGGTATGACTGACAGACCGAGGTGATGCTATCGCGAGCAAGCCCGCTCCCACATAAGCCCATTCCTGCAGGGCATATTTCAAATCAAAACGTAATCGCGGCCTTCGACCTGACCGCGTCGCAACGGGTTCCGTGTGCAATAGGGCGCGAAGCCAGCATCGACGAAGCGATACATCAAGTGTTCATCCCGCCCACCGGGAATGCCCAGGCGGGTGGTCTGGATAATTTGCGTGGGCGCCACGCCCACATCCTCGACGTACAGCTGCTCCTGGTCGAAGCGCTTGGCGTCCCACATCGGCACCTTCAAATCCAGGGCCTTGCACAGCAGGGTTTGTCCGGCGCAGAGCTTGTGGGCCGGGCGCGGGCGGCCGTTGGCGTCGGGGTTGTTGAGGAGCATTTGCGCCAGGCTGGCAGGTCCCGAAACGTCATCTACCCAGGGGTAAGCCGACTTGATCAGCACAGCGTTGCCCGGCCCCTGCGCGCTGAAGTTCAGGGAGTCGCCGCCGCGGGCGTAGTACATATAGATGTGGCCGCCATCCAGAAACAAAGCCTTACGCTTTTCTGTGTAGCCTAAGGACGCATGACTGCCTTTTTCGGCCAGGTAATAGGCTTCGGTTTCAATAACTCGCGCCGAAAGCCACAAATCGCCGACCCGATGGCGGATGACTTTGCCCAGCAAATCTTTCGCGAGCGTTTGTGCATCGCGGTCGAAAAAGCCATCAGGCAGGGGGTTGGCGGGGATCTTGGGGGGGGAATTGGACATGACGATGGACGGTTGCACAGGCCAAATGTGACAGGATGATATCAACTTCAGCCTTAATCACCGCTGAACGTCGAGTTTTTACAGTTCATTTCGACCATCCGCCCCTCACCGCTGTCCGTAGGACGGCGCGACAGCTATAATCTGCCGCTTTCCTCTTTGCCAAGACCCCACCAGACCATGACTGAGTCCGTTCTTGACTACATGACCCGCCTGGGTCGCGCTGCCCGTCAGGCCTCGCGGTTGATCGCCCGTGCGAGCACCGCGCAGAAGAACCGTGCCCTGCTGGCCGCCGCCGACGCTCTGGATGCCGCGCGCTCCGAGCTGACCGCCGCCAACGAGCTGGACCTGGCCAACGGCCGGGCCAATGGTCTGGAGCCGGCATTGCTGGATCGCCTGGCGCTGACGCCGGCACGTATCGACGACATGATCGAAGGCCTGCGCCAGGTAGCCAAGCTGCCTGACCCCATCGGTGAAATCCGCGATATGCGCTACCTGCCCTCAGGTATCCAGGTCGGCAAGATGCGCGTGCCCCTGGGCGTGATCGGCATCATCTATGAGTCGCGTCCCAACGTGACCATCGACGCCGCGAGCCTGTGCCTGAAGTCCGGCAACGCCACCATCCTGCGTGGCGGCTCCGAGGCCATCCATTCCAACCGCGCCATCGCCGCCTGCATCCAGCAAGGCCTGGCCGTGGCCGAGTTGCCGGCTGAAGTGGTGCAAGTGGTGGAAACCACCGACCGCGCCGCAGTCGGGGCGCTGATCACCATGCCGGAATATGTCGACGTGATCGTGCCGCGCGGCGGCAAGAGCCTGATCGAACGTGTCAGCCGTGATGCCAAGGTGCCAGTTATCAAGCACCTGGATGGCGTCTGCCATGTATTTATCGATGTGGCGGCCGATCTCGACAAGGCGATCCGCATTGCCGATAACGCCAAGACCCACCGCTACGCGCCGTGCAACACCATGGAAACCCTGTTGGTCCACGCCGGCATTGCCGAGCGCGTGTTGCCGCCGCTGGCTGCAATCTACCGTGACAAGGGTGTGGAACTGCGGGGTTGCGAGCGTACCCGGGCATTGCTGGGCAGCGACGTGATCGAAGCCACCGAGCAGGACTGGTACACCGAATACACGGCTCCGATCCTGTCGATTCGTATCGTCGATGACCTGGACCAGGCCATCGAGCACATCAATACCTACGGCTCCAAGCATACCGACGCCATTGTTTCCGAGCATTTCAGCGATGCCCGGCGTTTTCTCACCGAAGTGGACTCCGCTTCGGTAATGATCAACGCCTCGACGCGTTTTGCCGACGGCTTCGAGTACGGCCTGGGGGCGGAGATCGGGATTTCCACTGATAAGCTGCATGCCCGTGGCCCGGTTGGCCTGGAAGGCCTGACGAGTGAGAAGTACGTGGTCTTTGGCGACGGTCATGTGCGCACTTGATGGGTAAACGCATCGGGCTGCTCGGCGGTACCTTCGACCCCGTGCACATCGGCCATCTGCGCAGTGCCCTGGAAGTGGCGGATACCCTCGGGCTGCAAGAGCTGCGGCTGATCCCCAATGCCCGGCCGCCGCACCGGGACACACCGCAGGTCAGCGCGCAGGAGCGCCTGGCGATGGTGCAGTGCGCGGTGGCCGGGATTGCCCCGCTGGTGGTGGACGACCGCGAGCTCAAGCGCGATAAACCGTCCTACACTATCGACACCCTGGAACAGACGCGGGCCGAGTTGGCCGCCGATGACCAGTTGTTTCTGCTTTTGGGCTGGGACGCATTTTGCGCACTGCCCACTTGGCATCGCTGGGAAGAGTTGCTCCAGCATTGCCACATCCTGGTTTTGCAACGCCCGGATGCCGACAGCGAACCGCCGGATGCCTTGCGCAACCTGCTGGCAGCGCGGTCGGTAAGTGACCCACAGGCCCTGACCGGGCCGAGCGGGAATATTGCATTCGTCTGGCAGACCCCGCTTGCGGTGTCCGCCACCCAGATCCGTCAACTGCTGGCCAGCGGTAAGTCGGTACGTTTCCTGGTGCCTGACGCGGTCCTGGCCTACATCGATGCGCACGGGCTTTACCGTGCGTCGAACTGAAAAGGCGCGCTTGAAGGCACGAATAGTCGTGTATTGAAGCGCCCGAACTAATGAGCAAAACGAGTTTTATATGACGAACAAAGACGTAAGCAAAGTTAAGCGCAAAGGCACGTTCAAGAGCGCACCGTTGCCGGTAGAAGCCCTGCTGGTCCCAGCTCCAGAAGGCGAAGCGCTGGTAGCGCTGGCTGTAGCCGCCCTGGAAGACGTGAAGGCCCAGGACATCCAGGTCCTGGACGTGCGCGACAAGCAAAGCATCACCGACTTCATGATCATCGCCACCGGTACCTCCAACCGCCAGATCGGCGCGATGCTGGACAAGGTGCGCGAAGCCGTCAAAGCCCAGGGCGTCAAGCCACTGGGTGAAGAAGGCAAGGGCGATAGCGACTGGGTGCTGGCTGACCTGGACACCGTGATCGTCCACATGATGACCAGCAACGCTCGCCAGTTCTACGACCTGGAGCGCCTGTGGAAAGGCGCCGAGCAGAGCCGTGCCGCCGATGGCAAGCACCACAGCCCTGAAGTCGGTCACGCGCACTTCGACAAGCTCAACAAAGACCAGGAATAAGGAACGGCTGTGCGCCTGCGTCTGATTGCTGTCGGTTCACGCATGCCCAAGTGGGTGGAAGAAGGCTGGCATGAATATGCCAAGCGTCTGCCATCCGAATTGGCGCTGGAGCTGGTGGAAATACCCCTCAACACCCGGGGCAAGAACGCCGATGTGGCGCGCTTTATCCGTCAGGAAGGCGAGGCGATGCTGGCCAAGGTCGGTGCCAACGAGCGCATCGTCACCCTTGAGGTGCACGGCAAACCCTGGAGCACCGAGCAGTTGGCGGTGGAACTGGATCGCTGGCGCCTGGATTCGCGCACGGTCAACTTCATGGTCGGCGGCCCCGAGGGGCTGGCGCCGGAAGTCTGCGCGCGGGCCGATCAGCGCTGGTCGCTGTCGCCCCTGACGTTGCCCCATCCGCTGGTGCGGATTCTGATTGGTGAACAGCTGTATCGCGCCTGGACAGTCCTGTCCGGGCACCCTTACCACAAATAGTCTGCGCCCTGCCTGATGACCCAGCCGATCCGCATCAAGGACCACGAGAAAGACGCACGTCTTGTACGCGCGCGCGTGATCTTTGGCGCGATCGCGGTGGTGGCGTTGATGTGTGTGTTGATCGCCCGCCTGTATTACCTACAGGTGATCCAGTACGAGTATCACTCCACGTTGTCGGAAAACAACCGGGTGCATGTGCAGCCGATTCCGCCGACCCGTGGCCTGATTTTCGACCGCAATGGCGTGGTGATCGCCGATAACCGGCCCAGTTTCAGCCTGAGCATGACTCGCGAGCGTTCCGGTGACTGGCAGCAGGTCCTCGATGTGATTGTCGAGGTGCTGCAACTGACGCCGGAAGACCGGGTGATCTTCGAGAAACGCATGAAGCAGGGGCGGCGCCCGTTTGAACCGGTGCCGATCCTGTTTGAGCTGACCGAAGAGCAGATCGCCAGGATCGCGGTGAACCAGTTCCGTCTGCCGGGGGTGGAAGTGGTGGCGCAGCTGGTGCGCCATTACCCGCAAGGGGCGCACTTTGCCCACTCGGTCGGTTATATGGGGCGGATCAACGAAAAAGAGCTGAAAACCCTCGATCCGGTCAATTACAGCGGCACCCACCATATCGGCAAGACCGGCATCGAACGTTTCTACGAGCCGGAACTGCACGGCCAAGTGGGTTACGAGGAGGTCGAGACCAACGCCCGTGGCCGTGTGCTGCGGGTGCTCAAGCGCACCGACCCGATTCCCGGCAAAGACATTGTCCTGAGCCTGGATATCAAGCTGCAGGAGGCCGCGGAAATGGCCCTCGGTGGCCGTCGTGGCGCGGTGGTGGCGCTGGATCCGAACACCGGCGAGGTGCTGGCGATGGTCAGCCAGCCGAGTTTCGACCC
This sequence comes from Pseudomonas sp. WMBT8, assembly GCF_050916005.1. Taxonomy (NCBI): domain Bacteria; kingdom Pseudomonadati; phylum Pseudomonadota; class Gammaproteobacteria; order Pseudomonadales; family Pseudomonadaceae; genus Pseudomonas; species Pseudomonas sp. WMBT8. The sequence continues at coordinate 5,355,562 of NZ_CP188096.1, read as the reverse complement.
CAACCTATTTGTCACCGGGATCAGCTTCAAGGCTTATGCCGAGCTGCGTGATTCCATCGACCGGCCGTTGTTCAACCGGGTGCTGCGCGGCCTGTATCCGCCAGGCTCGACCATCAAGCCGGCGGTGGCGATTGCCGGCCTGGATGCGGGGGTTGTCACTGCTTCCAGCCGGGTTTTCGACCCGGGTTACTACATGTTGCCCAACTACGATCACAAGTACCGTAACTGGAACCGCACCGGTGACGGCTATGTGGACCTGGATACGGCGATCATGCGATCCAACGACACCTACTTCTATGACCTGGCCCACAAGCTGGGGATCGATCGTTTATCGACCTACATGGGCAAGTTCGGCCTCGGTCAGAAAGTGTCCCTGGACATGTTTGAAGAATCCCCAGGCTTGATGCCTTCCCGCGAGTGGAAGCGTGCTACCCGGCGCCAGGCCTGGTTCCCGGGGGAAACCCTGATCCTGGGGATCGGCCAGGGCTATATGCAGGCCACGCCCTTGCAGCTGGCCCAGGCTACGGCGCTGGTCGCCAGCAAGGGCAAGTGGATCCGCCCGCACCTGGCCAAGACCATCGAGGGTGAGAAACCGGTGGATGAAAACCCGATCCCGGACATCGTCCTGCGTGATTCTTCCGACTGGACCAAGGTCAACCATGGTATGCAGCAAGTGATGCACGGCGCGCGCGGTACTGCGCGCAAGGCCGCTGCTGGCGCGCAATACCGGATCGCCGGCAAGAGCGGTACCGCCCAGGTAGTGGCGATCAAGCAGGGCGAGAAATACGACCGCTCCAAGGTTCAGGAGCGCCATCGCGACCACGCCTTGTTTGTCGGTTTTGCCCCGGCCGACAACCCGAAAATCACCGTGGCGGTGATGGTCGAGAACGGCGAGTCCGGTTCCGGCGTGGCCGCCCCGGTGGTGCGCCAGATCATGGACGCCTGGTTGCTGGACCAGGACGGCAAGCTCAGGCCTGAGTTTGCCAACCCTTCAAGCGCGGAGGCTACGGCCCGTGAAGAGTAATTTCGACCGCATTCTCTCCAGTGAGGATGTGATGCGTCGCCGCGCCACCTTGTTGCAGCGCATGCACATTGATGGCCCGTTGCTGATCCTGCTGCTGACCCTGGCGGCCGGCAGCCTGTTCGTACTGTATTCGGCCAGTGGCAAGAACTGGGACCTGCTGATCAAGCAAGCGTCGTCGTTCGGCCTGGGCCTGTTGTCGATGGTGGTCATTGCCCAGCTGGAGCCGCGTTTCATGGCGCGCTGGGTGCCGCTGGGATACGTCGCAGGTGTGCTGCTGCTGGTGGTGGTGGACGTCATGGGGCATAACGCCATGGGCGCCACCCGCTGGATCAATATCCCGGGGGTGATTCGCTTCCAGCCCTCGGAATTCATGAAGATCCTGATGCCGGCGACCATCGCCTGGTACCTGGCCAAGCGCACCTTGCCGCCCCAGCTCAAGCACGTAGGCATCAGCCTGATCCTGATCGGCATTCCGTTCATCCTGATCGTGCGCCAGCCCGACCTCGGCACCGGCCTGCTGATTCTCGCCGGCGGTGCGTTCGTGCTGTTCATGGGCGGCCTGCGCTGGCGCTGGATCATCAGCGTGCTGGTGGCAGCCGTGCCGGTGGCTGTCGCCATGTGGTTCTTCTTCATGCACGATTATCAGAAGCAGCGGGTCTTGACCTTCCTCGATCCCGAGAGCGATCCGTTGGGCACCGGTTGGAACATCATCCAGTCCAAGGCGGCCATCGGTTCCGGCGGCGTGTTTGGCAAGGGCTGGTTGCTGGGCACCCAGTCGCACCTGGACTTCCTGCCGGAAAGCCACACCGACTTTATCATCGCGGTGATGGGCGAGGAGTTCGGCCTGGTGGGCATTTGCGCACTGCTGCTGATCTACTTGCTGTTGATCGGGCGTGGCCTGGTGATTACCGCGCAAGCGCAGACGTTGTTCGGCAAATTGCTCGCCGGTGCGCTGACAATGACTTTTTTTGTTTACGTTTTCGTCAACATCGGTATGGTCAGTGGCCTGCTGCCGGTGGTTGGGGTGCCGTTGCCGTTCATTAGCTACGGCGGAACTTCGCTGGTGACATTACTGTCAGCGTTTGGGGTTTTGATGTCGATCCATACCCATCGCAAGTGGATCGCACAGGTTTGAATAAGGTGAAGATGTCAATGCAAGCAATGCGCGGCTGGGCTGCTCGATATGCGTCCTGCCTGGGCTTGTTGGGCGCCTTTGGCGCTGCACAGCCAGCCCTGGCCGGCGATTACGACGGCTCGCCCCAGGTCGCCGAATTTGTCGGTGAGATGACGCGTGACTATGGTTTCGCCGGCGAACAACTGATGGGCGTGTTCCGCGAGGCGCAGCGCAAGCAGGCGATACTCGACGCTATTTCCCGCCCCGCCGAACGCGTCAAGCAGTGGAAGGACTATCGCCCGATGTTCCTCACCGACGCCCGGGTGGCGCGGGGTGTGGATTTCTGGCGGCAGCACGAGGCCGTGCTGGCCCGTGCCGAGCAGGAATATGGCGTGCCGGCCCAGGTGATCGTCTCGATCATCGGCGTTGAAACCTTTTACGGGCGCAATACCGGCAGTTACCGGGTGATCGACGCCTTGTCGACCCTGGGCTTCGATTACCCGCCCCGCGCCGAATTCTTCCGCAAGGAGCTGCGTGAGTTCCTGCTGCTGGCCCGTGAAGAGCAGGTCGACCCGCTGACCCTCAAAGGCTCCTACGCCGGGGCCATGGGCCTGCCGCAGTTCATGCCCAGCAGCTTTCGTGCCTACGCCGTGGATTTTGACGGTGATGGCCATATCAACATCTGGAGCAACCCCGATGATGCCATCGGCAGCGTTGCCAGCTACTTCAAGCGTCATGGCTGGGTGGCTGGCGAGCCGGTGGTGATCCGCGCCGATGTCACGGGCGATCGCGCCGATGAAGGCCTGACCCAGGGGATCGAGCCGGTGAAAACCGTCGGGGAGTTGCGGGCGCTGGGCTGGTCAAGTCATGATGCGCTGCGCGATGATATGCCGGTTACTGCCTTCCGCCTGGAAGGTGCAGACGGCCCGGAATACTGGATGGGCCTGAAGAATTTTTACGCAATCACGCGTTATAACCGCAGTGTGATGTACGCCATGGCCGTGCATCAGCTGTCAGACATGCTGGTTCAAGCACGGGGCGTCAAGTAATGCGGGTATCGCCGATCAATAAACCGCTCAAGCTGGTGGCGCTGGCCGCATTGTCCTTGCTGGTTGTCAGTTGCTCCACCAGCCGCGCGCCGGCGCAGAAGGCCAGTGGCCCGGTAGTCCGCGCGCAGCCGGGGCTGGATATCAACCGGGCCCACAAGGACGGCGCGCCGTGGTGGGACGTCGATGTCTCGCGCATCCCGGATGCCACTCCGACCCTGCATACCGGCAACTATAAAGCCAACCCCTACACGGTGCTGGGCAAGACCTACTTCCCGCTGCAAGAGTCCAAGAACTACGTGCAGTCGGGCACCGCATCCTGGTACGGCACCAAGTTCCACGGCCAGAACACCGCCAACGGCGAAGTGTATGACCTGTATGGCATGAGCGCGGCGCACAAGACCCTGCCGCTGCCGGCCTACGTACGGGTGACCAACCTGGACAACAACCGCGTGGTAATCCTGCGGGTCAACGACCGTGGGCCGTTCTACTCCGACCGAATCATCGACTTGTCCTACGCTGCCGCGAAAAAACTCGGCTATGCCGAATCCGGCACGGCGCGGGTCAAGGTCGAAGGCATCGACCCGGCCCAGTACTGGGCCCAGCGTGGCAAGCCGGCGCCGTTGATGCTCAACGAGCCACAAAGCGCACAACCGCAGATCACCGCTTCGGCGGGCAAGGTCGAGCAGTGGACGCCGCCGCCCCAGCAGCACGCCGCGCCAGTCGTGGCGGTGCCACAGGCGGCGCCGGGCAGTGCCGCGGGCGGGCAGTACCTGCAAGTCGGCGCTTTCGCCAACCCGGATGCGGCAGAACTGTTAAGGTCCAAGCTCAGCGGGATGGTCAGCGCGCCAGTGTTTATCAGCTCCATCGTGCGTAACCAGCAGACCCTGCACCGGGTACGCCTGGGCCCCATCGGCTCGGCGGGCGAGATTGCCCAGGTGCAGAACAGCGTGCGACTGGCCAACCTGGGTCAGCCCAGCGTGGTCAGCGCCGAATAAGCAGTAGCGGATCTGGGGTGCTGGCGCGTTTGCGTGCCGGGGCCCTGGTTGCAGGCTCGTCGAATAATAAAAACCCGAAGGCAAGGGTTGAGCTGGCAACTGAATACGCGACAGCCTGGCAACGGGCTGTCTGAATAGTTTTGCCCGCGAGGGCAAGTTTCCATAAGCAATTTCGAGAGACGGATGAACATCACCACCTTAGCCAAACGCCTGTGCCTGCTTGTCCCGCTGATCATCGCGCCCGCTGCCTGGGCCGTCGAAATGATGCCAGCGCCACCGCAACTGGCTGCCAAGTCCTACGTGCTCATGGATGCCGCAAGCGGCAACGTGCTGGTCGAAAACAACGGTGACCAGCGCCTGCCGCCGGCCAGCCTGACGAAGCTGATGACCGCCTACATCGCGACCCTGGAAATCCGTCGCGGCCAGATCGGTGAAAACGATCCGGTGACCGTCAGCGAAAACGCCTGGCGTACCGGCGGTTCGCGGATGTTCATCAAGGTCGGCTCCCAGGTGACTGTCAGCGACCTGCTGCACGGCATCATCATCCAGTCCGGTAACGACGCCAGCGTCGCCCTGGCCGAGCATATTGCCGGCAGCGAAGATGCATTCGCCGACATGATGAACAAAACCGTGACTGACCTGGGCATGACCAACAGCCACTTCATGAACCCGACCGGTCTGCCAAACCCAGACCACTACTCGTCGGCCCATGACATGGCGATCCTGGCCCGCGCGATCATTCGCGTCGACCCGGTGCACTACGCCATCTACTCCCAGAAAGAATTCTTCTGGAACAACATCAAGCAGCCTAACCGCAACCTGTTGCTGTGGCGCGACAAGACCGTCGATGGCCTGAAAACCGGCCACACCGACGAGGCTGGCTACTGCATGGTGTCTTCGGCTGTGCGTGATGGCCAACGCTTGATCGCCGTGGTATTCGGCACCAACAGCGAGCAGGCCCGTGCGGCTGAAACCCAGAAGCTGCTGACCTACGGTTTCCGCTTCTTCGAAACCCAGACCTTCTACCAGAAGGGCGCTGAGCTGGCCCAGGCTCCGGTCTGGAAAGGCACCGAGCGTCAAGTCAAGGCCGGCCTGGCTGACGACCTGACCCTGACCATGCCTAAAGGCCAGCTGAAGAAACTGGCTGCCAGCATGACCATGAACCCGCAACTGACCGCGCCTATCGCCAAGGGCGATGTGATCGGTAAAGTCGAAGTGAAGCTGGACGACAAAGTCGTACACAGCGCCGATCTGATCGCACTCGACGCCGTTGAGGAAGGTGGTATCTTCCGCCGCGTGTGGGATAGCATCCGTCTATTCTTCTACGGCTTGTTCAACTGATTGTGTGCACCCGCAAAGCCCTGCGTTGATCCGACGCGGGGCTTTGCTCGTCGCCACGGCTTACCGCTTACGAGGCCGTTACGCCATGACCGATAAAGAAGTAAAGGCGCCAAAGATCGAATTCCCGGTGACGGACTATCCCGTCAAGGTGATCAGCGATACCGGCGTGGGCAACAAAGACAAGATCCTCGAGATCATGCGTAAACACGCAACGATCAACGACAACCGTGTGGATGAGCGCTTGAGCACCAACGGTAAGTACACCACGATCCAGTTGCACATCGTTGCGACCGGTCAAGACCAGCTTTACGACATCAACAGCGAACTGCGAGCCACCGGTTTCGTACATATGGTGTTGTGATGTCACAGGTCCTGGGCTTTCGCGAGCTCGGCCAGATGGCGTACGAGCCTGTCTGGCACGCCATGCAGCGCTTTACCAATGAGCGCGGCAGCTCGGCTCCCGACGAAATCTGGCTGGTGGAGCACCCGCCGGTATTCACCCAGGGCCAGGCTGGCAAGGCCGAGCATCTACTACTTCCGGGTGATATTGCGGTGGTGCAGGTCGACCGGGGTGGTCAAGTGACTTACCATGGGCCCGGACAACTGGTGGCTTACTTGCTGCTGGATGTGCGCAAGCTGGGTTATGGCGTGCGTGAGCTGGTCAGTCGCATGGAGAACTGCCTGATCGAGCTGCTTGCCAGTTACGGTGTGACTGCCGCGGCCAAGCCCGATGCTCCAGGTGTGTATGTCAACGGCGCGAAAATCGCCTCCCTGGGCCTGCGTATTCGTCATGGCTGTTCCTTTCATGGCCTGGCCCTGAACGTGGACATGGACCTGGCGCCGTTTCTCCGGATCAATCCCTGTGGTTACGCCGGTTTGGCCATGACCCAGTTGAGCGATCACGCAACACCCATAGAATTTGCCGAGGTAAGTGCCCGGCTGCGCGCGCAGCTCGTCAAACACCTCGACTATGCTGAGCAGACGACCCTGACGGGCGGAATCGACTGATATGACTACTGATGTTGTGCAAACCATGATCCCGACGCTGGACATTACCGACCGTCCGGCCCCGGCTCCGCGTGCCAAGGTGGAAGCCGGCGTCAAGCTGCGCGGCGCCGAGAAGGTTGCACGCATCCCGGTGAAGATCATTCCGACCACCGAACTGCCGAAAAAGCCCGACTGGATTCGCGTGCGCATCCCGGTCTCGCCGGAAGTCGACCGTATCAAGGCGCTGCTGCGCAAACACAAACTGCACAGCGTGTGCGAAGAAGCCTCCTGCCCGAACCTGGGCGAGTGCTTCTCTGGCGGCACCGCGACCTTCATGATCATGGGTGACATCTGCACCCGTCGCTGCCCGTTCTGCGACGTTGGCCATGGCCGGCCCAAGCCACTGGACGTCAACGAGCCAGAAAGCCTGGCCATCGCCATTGCCGACCTGAAACTCAAGTATGTGGTGATCACCTCGGTAGACCGCGATGACCTGCGCGACGGCGGTGCCCAGCACTTTGCCGACTGCATCCGTGAAATCCGCAAATTGTCGCCGAATGTGATGCTCGAGACCCTGGTCCCGGACTACCGTGGCCGCATGGACGTCGCCCTGGAAATCACCGCCGCCGAGCCGCCAGATGTGTTCAACCACAACCTGGAAACCGTGCCACGCCTGTACAAGGCCGCGCGCCCGGGTTCGGACTACCAGTGGTCGCTGACCCTGCTGCAGAAATTCAAGCAGATGATGCCGCACATCCCGACCAAGTCCGGCCTGATGCTGGGCCTGGGCGAAACCGACGAAGAAGTCATCGAAGTCATGAAGCGCATGCGCGAACACGACATCGACATGCTGACCCTCGGTCAGTACCTGCAACCGTCGCGCAGCCACTTGCCGGTGCAGCGTTTCGTGCACCCGGACACCTTTGCCTGGTTTGCCGAAGAAGGTTACAAGATGGGCTTCAAGAACGTCGCGTCGGGCCCGCTGGTGCGTTCGTCGTACCACGCCGACGAGCAGGCCAAGCTGGTCAAGGCTAGCCTGGTTTCCTGAGCCTTGGCGCCGATCCATCGGTCTGGATGGGTGTGTATGGAGCTGGCTTGTGTGGGAGTGGGTTTGCCCGCGATAGCATCGCCTCGGTGCAACTGATACACCGAGGCGATGCTATCGCGGGCAAGCCCGCTCCCACAGTTCGTTGCGCTGTACAGAATAGGGAGAACCAAGGATGACTGACCCGCTTACCACCGCCGTACCCGCCCTGCGCGCCGAAGGCGTGATCGGCCTCATCGCTCCCGCCGGCCCCGCCGCGTTGGATGTTGACAAGGCCGGGCAATGGATGCGCGCCCGTGGCTACGAGCTGCGGATCTTCTCGGGGGTGTATGAGCGTGATGGCTACCTGGCCGGCAGCGATAAAGTCCGCCTGCGTGACCTGCATGCGGCCTTTGCCGACCCCGAGATCGACGCCATCTTCTGCCTGCGCGGCGGCTACGGCACCCCGCGTTTGCTCGACAGCGTGGATTTCGCGCTGCTGGCGGCCAATCCCAAGCCCTTCGTCGGCTACAGCGATATCACCGCGCTGCACTTGGCGATCAGTCGCTACGCCGGCTTCGTGACTTTCCACGGCCCGATGCTGAATGCCGACCTGCTCGGTGACAAGCAACAACCCACCGAATCATCACTGTTCAGCCTGCTGCGTGGGCGGCTGGGCGCTGGCAGTGTGCTGGCGCACCCAGTGGCGTACCCGTTGACCACCGTTGAGCCTGGCATCGCCTGTGGGCGCCTGTTGGGGGGCAACCTGTCGATGATCGCGGCCGTGATGGGCACGCCCTTTGAGCTTGATGCCGACGGCATCATTCTGTTTATCGAGGACGTCAACGAGCCGATCTACCGCATCGACCGCCTGCTGACGCACTTGCGCCTGGCGGGCAAGCTGGCGCAGGTGCGCGGTGTGCTGGTGGGGGATGTGGCGGGAGTTGATAGCGTGGCGCTGGAGCGGCTGTTGAAACAGACCTTCCAACCATTCTGTGTTCCGGTCCTGTCCGGCTGGCGCAGCGGCCATTGCGACCCCAATCTGACCTTGCCGATGGGCGCCTTGGTGCGCCTTGATGCGGGGGAGCAGCGGTTGGTGCTGGAGCAGGATGTGGTGTCTCGGCTCTGAGTGTTTTGTTGCCTGTCAGCACGCTATCGCGAGCAAGCTGGCTCCCACAGGGAATGGCATTCCAAATGTGGGAGCGGCAGTCGCCCTACGCCGATCTAGCGGCTACGCAACGACTCCAACAACTTCACCGTTGGATAGCCATCTGCCGGCCACCCCAACGCCTGCTGCGCCGCCCGAATCGCCTTGCGCGTGTTAGCGCCGATAATCCCGTCCGGGTTGCCAGCCTCATAGCCCTTGGCACTCAACACCGTCTGCAATTCGATACGCTGGGAGCGGGTCAGCGGCAGTTCGTCCGTTGGCCAATCCCCGCGAATCACCCCACCACCGCCAAAGCGCTCGGACAACAGGCCGACCGCCAGGGCGTAGGACGACGAGTTGTTGTACTTGAGGATTGCGCGGAAGTTGTCCAGCACCAGGAACGCCGGGCCGCGATGGCCGGCCGGCAGCAGCAGGGCGGCCGATAGCATTTCTACGTTGGGTGGCACGCTGGCCCCGGCCGGCACCTGCAGGCCGAGTTTCATCCACTCGCCGACCGGCTTGCGCACTGCACCATCCGCCAGGGCATAGTCGAAGTTCGCCGGCAATTGCCGCACCTCAAAGCCCCACGGTTGGCCTTTCTGCCAGCCCGAGCTTTGCAGGTAGTGCGCGGTGGAGGCGAGGGCGTCGGCCGAGCTGTTCCAGATGTCACGGCGACCGTCGCCATCGAAGTCCACCGCGTGGGTGTTGTAGGTGGTCGGTATGAACTGGGTCTGGCCCATGGCGCCGGCCCAGGAACCGCGCATTTGCTCGGCCGGGATATCACCGTGCTGGATGATTTGCAGCGCAGCCAGCAACCTGTGTTCCGGTCCTGTCCGGCTGGCGCAGCGGCCATTGCGACCCCAATCTGACCTTGCCGATGGGCGCCTTGGTGCGCCTTGATGCGGGGGAACAGCGGCTGGTGCTGGAGCAGGATGTGGTGTGTAGGCTCTGAGTGTTTTGCCGCCTGTCAGCACGCTATCGCGAGCAAGCTGGCTCCCACAGGGAATTGCATTCCAAATGTGGGAGCGGCAGTCGCCCTACGCCGATCTAGCGGCTACGCAACGACTCCAACAACTTCACTGTCGGATACCCATCCGCCGGCCAGCCCAACGACTGCTGCGCCGCCCGAATCGCCTTGCGCGTATTGGCGCCGATAATCCCGTCCGGGTTGCCAGCCTCATAGCCCTTGGCACTCAACACCGTCTGCAATTCGATACGCTGGGAGCGGGTCAGCGGCAGTTCGTCCGTTGGCCAATCCCCGCGAATCACCCCACCACCGCCAAAGCGCTCGGACAACAGGCCGACCGCCAGGGCGTAGGACGACGAGTTGTTGTACTTGAGGATTGCGCGGAAGTTATCCAGCACCAGGAACGCCGGGCCACGATGGCCGGCCGGCAGCAGCAGGGCGGCCGATAGCGTTTCTACGTTGGGTGGCACGCTGGCCCCGGCCGGCACCTGCAGGCCGAGTTTCATCCACTCGCCGACCGGCTTGCGCACTGCACCATCCGCCAGGGCATAGTCGAAGTTCGCCGGCAATTGCCGCACCTCAAAGCCCCACGGTTGGCCTTTCTGCCAGCCCGAGCTTTGCAGGTAGTGCGCGGTGGAGGCGAGGGCGTCGGCCGAGCTGTTCCAGATGTCGCGGCGACCGTCGCCATCGAAGTCCACCGCGTGGGTGTTGTAGGTGGTCGGTATGAATTGGGTCTGGCCCATGGCACCGGCCCAGGAACCGCGCATTTGCTCGGCCGGGATATCACCGTGCTGGATGATTTGCAGCGCAGCCAGCAACTGCGCCTGGGCGAATGCCGGGCGACGGCCTTCGTAGGCCAGGGTCGCCAGGGAGCGGATCACCGAGTTATTGCCCTGGAACGAACCGAAGTTGCTTTCCATGCCCCACACCGAGACCAGTACCTGGCGATCGACACCGTAGCGCTGCTCAATGCTTTGCAGGATATCGGCGTGCTTGACCAGCAGGGCCTGGCCGTTGCGCACACGCAGCGGCGACAGGGCGCCGTTGAGGTATTCCCATACCGGGCGGGAAAACTCCGGTTGGCTGCGGTCGGCACGGATGACCGCCATGTCAGGGGTGACGTTGGCGAAGGCCGTGTCGAATACTGCAGGGGTGATACCGGCTTTCAGCGCTTCGACGCGAAAACCTGCCTGCCATTGGGCAAAGGTCTGGGTCGGCTGGATATCGAGATTGCTCACGGCCAGGGGCGCAACTACGGCGGGTGCGGCAACCGGTGCGGTCTGGAGCGTGGGCAGGGGCTGAGCGTCGGCGGCGGTGGGTTTTTCGGCGCAGGCGACTAACAGGATCAGGCTGGAGGCAGCAATCAATTGGCGAAGGTGCCAACGACGGGAAAGACTAGAGGGCATGCACAGGTCCAGGAAATACGAATCAGGTGCAGACCTTATCATGCCAGAGGGGCGCTTGCCTTCAGGCAGCCAGAAAGTAAGAAGCCTCCCAGCTATTAGACTGGAAGGCTTCGCGGCGGTAGCTGCCTTTGCCTTTGCCGGCGGGTTCCTGGCGACTGCGGAACAACGGCTGGGCGATGATGGATTTGGCCTTGTTGGGGCCATGCTTGGATGGCTTTTTGCTCATGATCGGGACTCTCCGATGGGGTGGGTGATGCGGTGCGAATCATCTGCCGAAGTTTGGCTGCTGTCCAGCCCGGCGCGATGTAGGAAATATCAAAGACCTGAATACGGCGACGATCAAACCTGTAGGAGCTGGCTTGCCAGCGATGCAAGCACCTCGGTATGTCAGTCACACCGTGGTGATGCCATCGCTGGCAAGCCAGCTCCTACATTGGATTTGTGGTGTTTGGGCGAGCGTGCTATTCGGCTGGCAGTGCCAGGCGCTGGCCGGACATCAGCAGCGACAAACGGCTCAAGCTCATCCACGGCGACCCAGCCGCCTGGCCCTTGATCTGCGCATCGATGCGCTGGGCTTCGAGCAACAGTTGCGCCCAGCGTTGCGCCGAGTGCCGTTGCAGGGCCTTGCTCATCAGGGGCTTGCGCTTGTCCCATACCGGCGGGCGGGCTTGGCTGAAAGCCTTGTCCAGCGGCGTACCCTGGCTGTATTGCAGGGCGATATTGGCCAGCAAGCGCAACTCCCGCGCCAGAGCCCAGAGAATCACCGGCGGCTCGACCCCTTCACCGCGCAGCCCTTCGAGCATGCGCAAGGCATGGGCCGCGTCGCCATTGAGGATCGCATCCACCAGCCCGAACACGTCAAAACGCGCGCTGTCGGCCACCGCGCCTTGCACTGTCTCGACGGTGATCTGGCCACCTTCGGCCATCAGCTTGAGCTTTTCGATTTCCTGGGCGGCGGCCAGCAAGTTGCCTTCAACCCGGGCGGCGATCAACTCGACCGCGTCCTGGCTGGCGGACAACCCGGCTTGGGACAGGCGCTGGCGAATCCATTGTGGCAACTGATTGCTGTCGACTGGCCAGATCTGGATGAACTGGGTTTGCGCCCCTTCCACCAGGGCCTTACCCCATTTAGTCTTCTGCGCACTGCCATCGAGCTTGGGCAGGCTGATCAGCAACAGCGTGTCCTCGGCGGGGCGGGCGCAATACTCCATCAGGGCCGCCGCGCCTTTGTCGCCGGGCTTGCCCGAGGGCAGGCGCAGCTCCAACAGGCGTTTTTCGGCAAACAGCGACATGCTCGCCCCGGCCTGGAGCAGGGTGCCCCAGTCGAAGCTGGCATCGGCGCTGAACACCTGGCGTTCATCAAAGCCTTGCTGGCGCGCAGCCTGGCGGATGGTGTCGGCAGCTTCCTGGCACAACAGCGGATCATCGCCACTGACGATGTACACAGGCGCGAGGTTGCCTTGCAGGTGTTTGGCGAGTTGGGCGGGGGCGAGTTTCATAGGCTGGATGGACGGGGCGCATGACGCGCCCCGCCTGGTTTACTCGGCAGGAACTTCAACAGGCGATTGCTTGGGAATGCTGTTTTCGTAGTCCTGCGCGGCTTTCAGCGCCTCGGCATCTGCCTTGGCCTTGGCGTCGGCAGTCTGTTGCAGAGCGTCGAGCTGGGCCGGGCTGATCATTTGCAGGCGCAGGACCATACGCTGGACCAGGTCACGGCGCATTTCATTGCGCACCTGATTGACCTCCGTGTCGGAGCCCACCAGGTTGTTGCCGTCATGCGTCACGACTTTCTGCACTTGCAGCTTGTCGCTGATCAGCGGCAACTGGTCGTGGCCCTGGATCTGGAACATGAGCACGCTGCTCAACTCGATGTCCGAAGACCGGCCGGCACTGGCGTAGCTGAGGTTACGCTGGGTCTCTTTCTCGTCGATCAGTACCAGCTTGTAAGCCGCACCGTTATAGACTTTGACGCCGCTGTTTTCCAGGGTTTGGCGCAGCTGGGTCACGGTTTCGCCATAGGCGTTGCGCGCGCTGACATCCAGTTCCTTGATCGCCAGTTCCGTGGTGCCAGTGCCGCGCAGCTGGAAGCCGCAAGCGCTCAGCAGTACGGCAAGGCCCATAACCAGCAGGTTGCGTTTGATCATTTTGTTGCTCCCCTTGAAACCATGTGGGCCTTATCGAGGCCCTGGAGGTTTTGTTCGGCGCCGGGGCTCTTGCCCTGGCGCCCGATCCGATTAGCTAGCGACGATATTGACCAGTTTGCCGGGCACCACGATCACTTTGCGGATCGTCAGGCCTTCGGTGAAGCGCAGCACGTTCTCGTTGCTACGCGCGGCGGCTTCGACTTCTTCGCGGCTGGCGCTGGCAGGCATGTCGATCTGGCCGCGCAGCTTGCCGTTGACCTGAATCACCAGTTGAAGCGTGTCCTGGACCAGGGCGCTGTCATCCGCGACCGGCCATGCAGCATCGATCACCGCGCCGCTGTGGCCCAACTGGCTCCACAGGTCGTGGCTGATGTGCGGGGTGATCGGCGCCAGCAGCAGGACGACTGCTTCCAGGCCTTCCTGCACCAGTGCGCGGTCTTGTTCGGTAGCCTGTGGCGCTTTTTCCAGCACGTTCATCAGCGTCATGACCTGGGCGATGGCGGTGTTGAACTTGTGGTGCTGGCCCACGTCCTGGCTGGCTTGCTTGATGGCCAGGTGGGTGCTGCGGCGAATGAGCTTCTGCTCGTCGCTCAACGACGCCACGTCCAGCTTGCCCGGCAAGCCGTGGCTGATATGGGCATGCGCCAGGCGCCAGACGCGCTTGAGGAAACGGTGCGAACCTTCGACACCGGAGTCCGACCATTCGGCGCTCATGTCAGGCGGCGAGGCGAACATCATGAACAGGCGGCAGGTGTCGGCGCCGAACTGGTCGATCATCGACTGTGGGTCGACGCCGTTGTTCTTCGACTTGGCCATCTTCTCGGTGCCGCCGATTTCCACCGGCAGGCCGTCGGATTTCAACTTGGCACTGATCACCTTGGCCTTGCTGTCACGCTCAAGCTCCACGTCCGCCGGGTTGAACCAGGTGTAGGCGCCATTGGCTTCGCGGCGATAGTAAGTCTCGGCGATCACCATGCCCTGGGTCAGCAGGTTCTTGAACGGCTCGTCGGAGCTGACCAGGCCTTCGTCACGCATCAGCTTGTGGAAGAAGCGTGCGTACAGCAGGTGCAGGATCGCGTGTTCGATGCCACCAATATACTGGTCCACCGGCAACCAGTGGTCGGCCGCGGATTTTTCCACCAGGCCGCCTTCATAGTGCGGCGAGGCGTAGCGGGCGTAGTACCACGAGGACTCGACGAAGGTGTCCATGGTGTCGGTTTCACGCTTGGCAGGCTGGCCGCATTTCGGGCAACTGCACTCGTAGAACTCGGGCATGCGCGCCAATGGCGAACCGGCGCCGTCCGGCACCACGTCTTCGGGCAGCACCACCGGCAATTGGTCTTCCGGTACCGGTACGTCGCCACAGCGTTCGCAGTGGATGATCGGGATCGGGCAGCCCCAGTAGCGCTGGCGGCTGATACCCCAGTCGCGCAGGCGGAACTGGGTGCGCGAGGCACCGAGGTTTTTCTTGATCAGGGCGACTTCCATGGCGTCGAAGGCGCCTGCGAAGTCCAGGCCGTCGAACTCGCCGGAGTTGATCAGGGTGCCGTGTTCGTTATAAGCGTCCTGCCACGGGGCCGGGTTGGTTTCACCGGAGCTGGTGCGCACTACGGACTTGATCGGCAGGTTGTACTTGGTGGCGAATTCGAAATCGCGCTCGTCGTGAGCGGGCACTGCCATTACTGCGCCATCGCCGTAGTGCATGAGCACATAGTTGGCGACCCATACCGGCAGTTTTTCGCCGGTCAGCGGGTGCTCGACAAACAGCGAGGTCGGCAGGCCCTTTTTCTCCTGGGTGGCGACGTCGGCTTCGGCCACGCTGCCGCCTTTGCATTCGGCGATAAAGGCCTGCAGCTCAGGGTTGTTTTTTGCGGCCAGGGTGGCCAGCGGGTGTTCGGCGGCCACGGCGACGTAGGTCGCGCCCATCAGAGTGTCGGGACGGGTGGTGAAGACTTTCAGTGCGCCAGCAACGCCTATGGAGTCGACGTTGTACGGGAACTGCACTTCCATGCCCTTGGACTTGCCGATCCAGTTGCGCTGCATGGTCTTGACCTGTTCAGGCCAGCCCGGCAGGTCGTCGAGGCTCGACAAGAGCTCATCGGCATAGGCGGTGATCTTGAAGTAGTACATCGGGATTTCGCGCTTCTCGATCAGCGCGCCGGAACGCCAGCCGCGACCGTCGATCACCTGCTCGTTGGCCAAGACGGTCTGGTCGACCGGATCCCAGTTCACGGTGCCGCTTTTTTTGTAGATCACGCCTTTTTCGAACAGGCGAGTGAACAGCCATTGTTCCCAGCGGTAGTAGTCCGGCTTGCAGGTGGTCACTTCGCGCGACCAGTCCACGGCCAGGCCCAGGCTGCGCAGCTGGGTCTTCATGTAGGCGATGTTTTCGTAGGTCCACTTGGCGGGCGCTACGTTGTTTTTCATCGCGGCGTTTTCCGCAGGCATGCCGAAGGCGTCCCAACCCATAGGTTGCAGGACGTTTTTGCCGAGCATGCGCTGGTAGCGGGAAATCACGTCGCCGATGGTGTAGTTACGCACGTGCCCCATGTGTAGTTTGCCGCTGGGGTAAGGGAACATCGATAGGCAGTAGTAAGTCTCCTTGCCTGGCTGTTCACTGACTTCAAAGGACTTTTGCTCATCCCAGAAAGTTTGGGCGGCATTTTCTATTTCACGGGGCTGATATTGTTCGTGCATGGCTACTTTTGAACTGAATAGGGGTGGCCTAATCCTCTTCGGTGCATTGTCCGGGTTGATCGACACCAAAAAGCGGCGCGTCCGTGCCCAAACCCTGCGGGAAGTGGAGTTACAGGAAGCGCCGTAGCATACATGACCCCACTCTATCGAGGGAAACCCTGATTGCGCAGCGCAGGCCGTTGGTCGCGGCGTGCGGTTGGTTGCGTCAGCGCAGCTACGCTGTTTATTGGGGAGTGAGACTTATCTTTAATGAGGTGAGGGGATGGTTGATTCGCAGCGAATGAGAACGAAACCGGAAGTGTATGAAGGACTGATCGACCGCTTGGGTCGAGCACTGGACGCAGCAAGAACCGCGGGCCGATTGCGTGACGAACGGCCCGATGAGCTGGAACTGCGAGGCTTGAGCCCTGCAGAGTTTGAAGTGATCAAGGCCTACCTGGACTTGAACGCGCGCCCAATCCCGCAGTGGGTGGCTCCTGTGCCAGCCAGGGAGGCGGTGCGATCGTCCAAGGTGGTATGGCTCAAGGACTTGTCGGCCGGCCGCGGCCCGGAAAAGCTGCGGTCTGTACGATTCAAGTAACCTGCTCAGCGTTATCCGCCGCTGGTAAAGATTGTCGCTAAACCCCGTTACACCTTAGGCTTCGGGCATCTTTGGAGATGCTCGATGCCTATTCGTTATTTCATCAAACAATTATTGCTGCCGCCCGGCATTCTCTTGCTGCTGCTGGCCCTTGCCTGGTGGTTTCGCCGCACCCGCCCACGCTTGGCTGGCGTGTGCTTTGCCCTGGGGTTTGGCGGGATGTGGCTGATCAGCCTGCCGGTGATGGTGGAGTGGGGCGCGCGTGCCCTGGAAACCGAGTCGCCATTGGCCCTGGACGACTGGGCCAGCCTGGCACAACGGGCCGATGCCATTGTGGTGCTGGGCTCGGGCCGCGAGCGCGGTGACCCGGCCTGGGGCGCTGATCAGCCGACTGGTGTGGGCCTGGAGCGTCAGCGCTACGCGGCGCGATTGGCCAAGGCCTCGGGCTTGCCGGTGCTGACCACCGGCGGCCTGCACTATGGCACGCCGCCCAGCGAGGCAGAGTTGATGGCGGTGTCGATGCAGCAAGACTTTGGTGTGGCCGTACGCTGGAAGGAAGAGCGCAGCCGCACCACCTGGGAAAATGCGCAGATGAGCGCCGAGATCCTGTTGCCCCAGGGCGTCAAGCGCGTGGTAGTCGTGACCCAGGCCTGGCATATGCCGCGTTCAGTGTGGAGCTTCGAGAAGGCCGGCTTTACCGTGGTGCCGGCGCCGGTCGGCTTCCTGGGAGTGGACAATGCCCGGCCGCTGGGCGGCTGGATGCCGGAGTTCAAGTCGATCTGGCAGAGCGGGCAGTTGATCAATGAGGCGGTGGGGCAGGTAGGTTACCGGCTGTTCTATCGTTGATGGCGCAAATCAAAATGTGGGGCTTGTGTGGGAGCGGGCTTGCCCGCGATGGAGGTGGGTCGGTCACTAAAAATGCTGACTGATATACCGCCATCGCGGGCAAGCCCGCTCCCACATTGGGTCTTGTATGTCTGTCAGACGGTCTTGGCCATGCGCCCGGCCAGCAGCGCCCAGCCAAACAGCCCCAGGCACAGGATGATCAGCGGCCACGAACGCCATTGCAGGTACGGCGTCAGGTTGTGCATCGGTACGACCTCGCCGTAGAGAATGCCGCGTTCGAACTGCGGGATCTGCTCGGTGATCTGCCCGAATGGGTTGATCAGGCCGGTCACGCCGTTGTTGGTCGCGCGAATCATCCAGCGGCCGGCTTCCAGGGCGCGCATCTGGGCCATTTGCAGGTGTTGCAAGGGGCCGATGGAGGTGCCGAACCAGGTGTCATTGCTGATGGTCAGCAACAAGTCGCTGCGGGCGGCGAGGCCGGCGGCAAACTCCGGATAGACCACTTCGTAGCAGATATACGGCGCGATCTGATAACCCTTGGCTTGCAGCATGGCCTGGTCCTCAGGCCCGCGGGCAAAGTCCGACATCGGCAGGTCGAAGAACGCAATCAGGCCGCGCAGCACATCCTGCAGCGGCACGTACTCGCCAAAGGGCACCAGTTTCTGCTTCAAATAGGTGCCATCACCCTGGCCAACCACGGTGATGCCATTGAAATAGCGCTTTTCGTGGCGTACTTCCTGGCGGATCGGCACGCCGGTGATCATCGCGGCATCCCGGTCGGCGGCGAACTTGCCCATCATTGCCAGGTAGCCCTCGACGGACTCCTTGAGCACCGGCACGGCGGTTTCCGGCCAGATCAGCAGGTCCACGCGCTTGGAGGCAAAACTCATGTCGCGGTACAGCGCCAGTTGCTCATTGAGCTGCGCCGGATCCCACTTCATGCTCTGCTCGACATTGCCCTGGATCGCCGCGACGGTCAGCGGTTCACCGGCAGGGCTGGTCCAGGCGTGGTGCTTGAGCGCCAGGCCAATCGCCCAGGGCGCAACCAGCAACACCAGGCCCGTGGCGATGAACGCGTTGCGCCTGGCCGCCAGCAAACGCGGCAGGTTGACGATCAGCGCCGCGCTCAAGGCCAGCGCAAACGAAATCAGCCACACCCCGCCCAGCGGCGCGAGCCCGGCCAGCGGGCCGTCGAGCTGGCTATAACCGGAGTACAGCCAGGGAAAGCCGGTGAGGAACCAGCCGCGAAATGCTTCCTGGCCCACCCACAGCGCGGCAAACGCCAGGGCATCGGCCAGCGGCGCTTCGTTACGGCGCAGCCAGCGGGCCCAGAGCCAGGCAGGCAGGGCAAAGAACAGCGCGATCGCGGCGGTAAAGGCGAGCATCAACAGCCCGGCCAGCAACACCGAAGCGCCACCAAAGTGGTGGATGCTGTAATAAATCCAGCTGGTGCCCGCGCCAAACAGGCCAAAACCGAAGCACCAGCCACGCCCGAAGGCCTGGCGTGGTGTCAGTTGGCGCATTCCGGCATAGAACACCCCGACCGCCACCAGTGCCAGCGGCCAGATATCGAACGGCGCCAGCGCCAGGGTGGTGATAGCACCGGCCACCACGGCCAGCAGGTTACCGGGCCAGCCGGGTGCGGTGAGACGGCGCATATCAGTCCTTAGCGGGCAATAGGTGTCAGGCGGATCAGGTGGATGCGACGGCTATCGGCATTGAGGATGCGGAAGCGATAGGCGCCGATCTCGGTGGTTTCGTTACGCTTGGGCAGATGGCCAAACGCACTCATCACCAGGCCGCCGACGGTGTCGAATTCATCGTCGGAGAATCCGCTGTCGAAGAACTCGTTGAAGTTCTCGATCGGCGTCAGAGCCTTGACCAGGAAATCACCGCTGGGCAGCGGCTTGATGTAGCTGTCTTCTTCGACGTCGTGTTCGTCTTCGATATCGCCGACGATCTGTTCCAGCACGTCTTCGATGGTCACCAGGCCGGCGACGCCGCCGTATTCGTCAATGACGATGGCCATGTGATTGTGGTTGGCGCGAAACTCGCGCAGCAGCACATTCAGGCGCTTGGATTCAGGCACGAAGGTCGCAGGACGCAGCAGGTCCTTGATGTTGAAGCTGTCGCCGTTCTCCTTGAGGATCAGCGGCAGCAGGTCCTTGGCCAGCAGGACACCCATGACGTCGTCATGGCTTTCGCCGATCACCGGGTAGCGCGAGTGCGCCGAGTCGATCACGGCCGGGAGGAATTCCCGTGGGGTCTGGGTCGCCTTGATGCTGATCATCTGCGAACGCGGGACCATGATGTCCCTAACTTGCAGGTCAGCCACCTGGATGGCGCCTTCGACGATGGCCAGCGCTTCGCTGTCCAGCAACTTGTTCTGATGGGCCTCGCGCAGCAGCTCCAGCAGCTCCTGGCGGTTTTTCGGCTCGTGGGCAAAAGCCTGGGTCAGTTTACCCAGCCATGACTTTTGCCCGTTGCTCGATCGGTCTTCGCTCATAGCGATTACTCTAAATCCTTGATTGTTTCAGTTGAGTGTCGATTAGTGTTCGTCGTCTGCATAGGGGTCAGGATGACCCAACTCTGCAAGCAACGTTCGTTCCAGTGCTTCCATTTCTTCGGCTTCTTCATCATCTATATGGTCGTAGCCCAACAGATGCAAGCAGCCGTGCATGACCAAATGGGCCCAGTGGGCCTCTAGTGCCTTGCCTTGTTCTTGCGCCTCGCGCTCCACCACGGCGACGCAGATCACCAGGTCACCCAGCAGCGGGATATCCAGCAGTTCGTCCGGTACATCGGCGGGGAACGACAGCACATTGGTCGCGTAGTCTTTCTGGCGCCAGGTGTGATTCAGCTCGCGGCCTTCAGGTTCGTCCACCAGACGGATGGTCAGTTCCGAGTCAGCGCTGCGCTGGCGCAGGGCCAGTGTGCACCATTGGCGGAACTGCGCTTCGCTGGGGGCTGGCGCTTCGGTGGCCAGTTGCAGGTCAAGCTCAAGCATCGCGGCGGTTGTCCTTCGACAGGCCGTCGTCGCGGTGTTCGAAACGCTCGTAGGCCTCGACAATGCGCTGTACCAACGGGTGACGCACCACGTCCTTGGGCATGAAGTGGGTAAAGCTGATCCCCGGCACGTCCTTGAGCACCTCGATTACTTGGCCCAGGCCCGACTTGGTGCCCTTGGGCAGGTCGACCTGGGTGATATCGCCGGTGATCACGGCCGTGGAGCCGAAGCCGATGCGCGTCAGGAACATCTTCATCTGCTCGACCGTGGTGTTCTGGCTTTCGTCGAGGATGATGAAGCTGTTGTTCAACGTGCGGCCGCGCATATAGGCCAGCGGGGCGATCTCGATCACTTGGCGCTCGATCAGCTTGGCCACGTATTCGAAGCCGAGCATTTCATACAGTGCGTCGTACAGCGGGCGCAGGTACGGGTCGATCTTCTGGGCCAGGTCGCCGGGCAGAAAGCCCAGTTTCTCGCCCGCTTCCACCGCCGGGCGCACCAACAGGATGCGTCGCACCTGTTCGCGCTCCAGCGCGTCTACCGCACAGGCCACGGCCAGGTAGGTCTTGCCGGTACCGGCCGGGCCGATGCCGAAGTTGATGTCGTTGCCGAGGATTTCCTTGACGTACTTCTGCTGATTCAAGCCCCGTGGGCGAATCATGCCTTTTTTGGTACGCAGCGCCACGCTGGCTTCGGCCACCGGGTTGTTGGCCAGGTCTTCCACGGCCGATTCCTGCAGGTACAGGTGCACCGTTTCCGGCGACAGCTCGCTACCCTTGGTCTCGCGGTAGAGGCGGCGCAGCAGGTTTTCTGCAGACGTGGTGTGCTGGGGTTCACCAATAAGCTCGAACTGGTTGCCGCGGTTGCGGATCTCGATGCTCAGGCGTTGTTCGATCAGGCGCAGGTGCTCGTCGAACTGTCCGCACAGATTGGCGAAACGACGAGCCTCAAACGGCTCGAGGAGGAAACGATGGGGTTCTGCTATGGGTGCGTTCAAGGTTGCTTTTAGCCGCCCTTTGGCTGTTTAGGTGAAATAGAGGATAACGCCAGCTGCCGGTGTGCGAAAGCACTTAAATGGACGGGCTTGGCTCTCAGGAACAACGAAGATCCACTGTGGGAGCTGGCTTGCCTGCGATAGGGCCGCCCCGTTCGAAAGAGATACTGCCTGTTACATCGCTATCGCAGGCAAGCCAGCTCCCACATTTGATCTGCATTTGCCTTCGGATCTGCTCCGTCAGTTGATCAACGAGCCGCGCAGCGAGTGCGGTTGCGCCGCGTCGATGTGCACGTCGGCGAACTGGCCGATCAGCGTCGGGTTATCACAGCGGAAGTTGACGATCCGGTTGTTCTCGGTGCGCCCCTGCAACTCGCCCGGGTCTTTCTTCGAGTAATCGGTGACCAGGATACGCTGGGTCGAACCGACCATCTGTCGGCTGATCTCGAAGCCTTGCTGGTTGAGGCGATGTTGCAGCGCGTTCAGGCGCTCCTTTTTCAGCTCCTCCGGGGTTTCGTCGACCAGGTCGGCAGCCGGAGTGCCGGGGCGCTGGCTGTAGACGAAGGAGTAGGAGAAGTCGAAACCGACGTCTTCAATCAGCTTCATGGTCTGCTGGAAGTCTTTCTCGGTCTCGCCGGGGAACCCAACGATAAAGTCCGAGCTGATGCAGATGCCCGGCACGGCGGCGCGCAGTTTGCGCAACTTGGACTTGTACTCCAGCGCCGTGTGGTTGCGCTTCATCGCCGAAAGGATACGGTCCGAACCCGATTGCACCGGCAAGTGCAGGTGCTTGACCAGCTCCGGCACTTCGGCGTGGGCCTGGATCAGGCTGTCGGAGAACTCCAGCGGGTGCGAGGTGGTGTAGCGAATCCGCTCGATGCCATCTACCGCCGCAACCACGCGAATCAGCTCGGCCAGGTCCGCCAGGCGCCCATCGTGGGTCTGGCCGCGGTAGCCGTTGACGTTCTGCCCCAGCAGGGTCACTTCACGCACGCCGTTTTCGGCCAGGTGGATGATTTCTGCAAGCACATCGTCGAACGGCCGGCTGACTTCTTCGCCACGGGTATAAGGCACCACGCAGAAGGTGCAGTACTTGCTGCAACCTTCCATGACCGACACATAGGCGCTGGGGCCGTCGATGCGTGGCTCGGGCAAATGGTCGAATTTTTCGATTTCCGGGAACGAGACGTCCACCTGCGGCAGCTTGGTGATACGCGCAGCGTCGATCATTTCCGGCAGGCGGTGCAGGGTCTGCGGGCCGAAGACCACGTCGACGTAGGGCGCGCGGTCACGAATGGCGGCGCCTTCCTGGCTGGCCACGCAACCGCCGACGGCGATTACCATGTCCGGGTTGGCCAGTTTCAGTTCGCGCCAGCGGCCCAGCTGCGAGTAGACCCGGTCCTGGGCCCGTTCGCGGATCGAGCAGGTATTGAGCAGGATCACGTCGGCATCTTCGGCGCGAGCCGTGACTTCCAGGGCCTGATGTTCACCCAGCAGATCGACCATGCGCGAGCTGTCGTACTCGTTCATCTGGCAACCGTGGGTTTCGATGTAAAGCTTCTTGGCCATGGGAATCGTCAACTGGTGGTAAAGAACCGCGCATTATAGGGGGCATGCCCATTGGTTCCTAGCACTGTGCATCAGGTGCCATGCTATAGTTCGCGCCCTCATTTATATCCGCCGATGTGCTGCCCGCCCCCCATGACCAAACGTGAAGCTCCAATTTACAAGGTGATTTTCCTTAACCAGGGCCAGGTGTTCGAAATGTACGCCAAGCAGATCTATCAAAGTGATCTGTGGGGCTTCCTGGAAGTGGAAGAGTTCGTCTTTGGCGAGCGCACGCAACTGGTCGTCGATCCGGGCGAGGAAAAGCTCAAGGCCCAGTTCGAAGGCGTGGTGCGCAGTTTTGTGCCGATGCATTCGATTGTGCGTATCGATGAAGTCGAACGCTTGGGTACGCCGAAGATCAGCGAAGCGCGGGGCATGAGCAATGTCATGCCGTTTCCGATGCCGATGCCTGAGAAGTAGGCTTTTAGACCGCGTTGCGCCTATCGCAGGCAAGCCAGCTCGCACATTTTGATTTGTGAACGCATTCAAATGTGGGAGCTGGCTTGCCTGCGATGACGTCAGAAGGGTTTAGACAACCTCAAGGCAGCGGCGAAAAGGGTGAACGCCCATCCGCACTCTGCAATTCCTGCAAGTAATTGCGGAAAATCTGCCCCAGTACCTGGGTCGCCACTTCCAGCTCATCACGCTGCATGTGCTCGGCCACTTCGTCAGCGGTGTCGAGGGCATCTTCGGCGCCGTTGACCGCCGCCATCTTCAGCACGATATACGCCTGCACGTTATTGGCCGGCACGCCTTCGCCGTGGAAGAACATGCTGCCCAGCTTGAACTGCGCCTGGGCATGGCCCTGCAACGAGGCTTTCTCGAAGAAGCTCAGGGCTTT
The DNA here is from genome assembly GCF_050916005.1 of Pseudomonas sp. WMBT8. Lineage (NCBI taxonomy): Bacteria > Pseudomonadati > Pseudomonadota > Gammaproteobacteria > Pseudomonadales > Pseudomonadaceae > Pseudomonas > Pseudomonas sp. WMBT8. Next base: position 5,331,791 of record NZ_CP188096.1, on the reverse strand, counting down.
GTTCAGGTCGCGGGCAGGGTTTTTGTCGTCGTAGAAGAATTCACCCAACTCGTATTGCGCCTGCGCATCCCCGCTATCGGCCAGGGCCTGGCAGGCGTTCAGCGCCTCGGCCTGGCTGTCGGGCTGAGTATTGAGGGTGCAACGACCCATCGCTGGGATCAACAACGAGTTGCCGCCCGCTTGTGCATGTGCAAGCAGCGGTTGAAGGAGCAACAGGCAGCCCAGAACCAGGGTGCGGCCGGTGCGTTTCATGGGAATCGACTTACCTCTGACGGGGCGCGTGGAGCCACGTGGGGATCCAATAAGCGCGCATTATGAAATAAGCAGGCCTCTGCTTACAAAGTCTTTACTCGTTTTTCTGCTGCGTGGGCAAGTTATCTGCCGGATTGCAGGTGATTTCTCGAAAAAACGAGGAAATTTCTGTAAGCAAGGTAGCAAATCTGACGCCACCAGGGGCGGCGTCAGGTTGTGGCTGTCTTACTTCAAAGCGGCGAAGGCACGCTCGGCAGCATCCAGGGTCAGTTTCAGCTCGGCTTCGCCATGGGCGATGGAGGTGAAACCGGCCTCGAAGGCACTCGGTGCCAGGTACACACCGCCTTCGAGCATCAGGTGGAAGAAGCGCTTGAACAGGTTGGCATCGCTGCCCATCACATCGTCAAAGGTGACGATATCGTCGGCGCCGCTGAAATACAGGCCGAACATGCCGCCGGCCTGGGTGGTGACGAACGGGATGCCCGCCGCATCGGCGCGTTGTTGCAGGCCGTCCAACAGGCGGGTGGTGTAGTCGCTCAGTTCGGCATGGAAGCCCGGGCGGCTGATCAGGCGCAGGGTGGTCAGGCCGGCGGCCATGGCCAGCGGGTTACCGGACAGGGTGCCAGCCTGGTAGACCGGGCCCAGTGGCGCGATGTGCTGCATGATCTCGCGCTTGCCGCCGAAGCAGCCTACCGGCATGCCGCCGCCGATGATTTTGCCGAAGGTGCTGAGGTCCGGCGTTACACCGTAGTGAGCCTGGGCGCCGCCGAGGGCGACGCGAAAACCGGTCATCACTTCGTCGAAGATCAACACCACGCCGTGCTTGTCGCACTGCTCACGCAGACCTTCGAGGAATCCCGGGGCCGGTGGCACGCAGTTCATGTTGCCGGCCACCGGCTCGACGATGATGCACGCCACCTCCTGGCCGACTTCGCTGAGCATCTGCTCGACGGCGCCGATGTCATTGAACGGCAGGGTCAGGGTGTGCTTGGCAAACGCTGCTGGCACGCCCGCCGAACTCGGAACACCCTGGGTCAGCAGGCCGGAACCGGCCTTGACCAGCAGGCTGTCGGAGTGGCCGTGGTAGCAGCCTTCGAACTTGATGATGCTGTCGCGGCCGGTGAACCCACGGGCCAGGCGAATCGCGCTCATGGTCGCTTCAGTACCGGAGCTGACCATGCGCACCATCTCCATCGACGGCACGATCGAACACACCAGGTCCGCCATCTCGGTTTCCATGGCGGTGGGTGCGCCATACGACAAACCATGCTCCAACTGCTTGCGCACCGCGTCCAGCACGTCGGGATGGCTGTGGCCGAGGATCATCGGGCCCCATGAACCGACGTAGTCCACGTAGCGCTTGTCATCTTCGTCGGTGACGTAGGCGCCTTCGGCGTGCTTGAAGAACAGGGGCGTGCCGCCGACGCTCTTGAACGCACGCACGGGGGAGTTCACACCACCGGGGATGTGTTTCTGGGCATTGGCAAACAACGTTTCGGAACGAGACATGGGCAGGCTCTCTGAATTCAGGATTTGAGGAGTTCGTTGAAGGCGCGGGCGCGGCGCGTCACTTCCTGGGTGCTGTCGGCACCGAACAGGCCGTGGACCACCGCCAGCAGATCGGCGCCGTGCTCCACCAGGGGCGCGGCGTTTTCCAGGGTGATGCCGCCGATCACGCAGATCGGCAGCTGCAAGCGGGCGCGGGCCTGGGCGAGCATTTCAACGGTGGCTGCGGGCGCGCCGGGCTTGGTCGTGGAGTTGAAGAAACGGCCAAAGGCAACATAGCTGGCGCCTTCGCGCGCGGCTTGTTCGGCCAGTTCGATCTGGCTGTGGCAGGTGGAACCGATGATGGCATTGCGCCCGAGCAGCGCCCGGGCCGGGGTCAGCGGGCCGTCGGTCTGGCCCAGGTGGACGCCGACGCCAAGGCGCGCGGCCAGTTCGGCATCGTCATTGATGATCAACTGGGTCTTGTAGCGCGCGCACAGTTCACGCAGGGCCTCGGCTTCGCGCAGGCGACGGGCCTCGTCGCTGCTCTTGTCGCGGTATTGCAGCAAGGTCACGCCGCCTTCCAGCGCGGCCTCGACGTAGGACAGGAACTTACCGGCCAATAGTTGGCTGTCGGTAATGGCATACAGGCCACGTAATTTCATCGAGCAGGCCCCTTGGTGTTACGAACAGAAATCCAGTGGCAGGCGCCGCGGCACAAATTGCCCCTGGCCCAATTGTTCGGCGTCCCGCAGGGTGCGCCAGGTGTAGTTGAGTGCCGACTCCACGGCGCTGGCCAGGCCTTCGCCCTGGGCCAGGCGGCCGGCCAGGGCGCTGGCCAGGGTGCAGCCGGAGCCATGATAGCTACCTGGCAGGCGCTGGCAGGTGAAGGTGCGGCGCGTGCCGTCGCGGCTGTACAGGCGATTGTGCACCTCATGCTCGTCGCCATGACCGCCGGTGATCAACAGGTGCTTGATAAACGGCAGCAGCTTTTCGGCGCATTCGTCTGCCGTGCCTTCGGGCAGTTCGGCGAGGATGCGTGCTTCAGGCAGGTTGGGCGTGGCGATCAGCGACAACGGCAACAGCCGCTCGCGCATCGCATAACCGACCTCATCCTTGCCCAGGCTGCCGCCGCCCCCGGCGCGCAGCACCGGGTCGCAAACCACCGGCAGGTGCGGCTGCTGCTGGAGCAGTTCGACCACCGTATCGACCATCACGGTGGAGCCGAGCATGCCCAGCTTGACCGCCGCCACTTGCGAGTCGCCGAGCACGGCATTGGCCTGGGCCAATACCCACTCGCGATCGAGCACGCGAAAATCACTGACATTGACGGTGTTCTGCACGGTCAGCGCGGTCACGGCCGGGGCCGCATGACAGCCTTGGGCGAGCAGGGCTTCGATATCTGCCTGCAAGCCGGCGCCACCACTGGGATCATGGCCGGAGAGACAGAGGACAACGGGGCGGGAGCTGTAGATATTCATGGTGCGCGAGCTTACCACCAAACGCTTTTTGCGTGGCTGTCGGGCAGTGCTTGTATTTTACGCCGGAGCACGCGCAAAAATGGCTATAAGCCATCATTTATTTGTGGGCGATTGAACGCTGAAAGCCCCGTCCTAGAGCCTTTCAAAAAATTATTTCAATGGTGTCTTTTGGCCTTTACCGGCTATGCTAGAGTGGATCCAAACAACTTAAATGTATCGCCGGTGTACGTCATCTCAAAAGGAATGGGGGGCTTTTGACATAACCGGACAGGCCACGCTGGGGCTCTATGCGCTATTTGCTGATGTTTCTCTTGTGCGGGCTGCCGATGCTGGCCGGCGCCGTCGAGTTCAATGAAACCACCCGCAGCCTTCCCCTCGGCCGGATCATGCAAGTCCTCGAAGATCCCAGTGGCAGCGTCACTATCGCCGATGCCCGTTCCGCGGCACTGGCCAACCGCTACACCCGCCATGATAAAGACACGCTCAATGCCGGCTATTCACGCTCGGCGTTCTGGCTCAAGGTCGACCTGCATTACTTGCCCAAGGATCCCCACGCCCAGCGCACCTGGCTGCTGGAACTGGCCTATCCGCCCCTGGATCATCTTGAGTTGTACGTGCCCGATGGCGCCGGTGGCTACCGCCTGGCCGGGCGCACCGGGGATGCATTGCCGTTTGCCAGCCGGGAAATCCGCCAGAACAACTACCTGTTCAATGTCGATTTCAAGGCGGGCGAGGAGAAGACCCTCTATCTGCGCCTGCAAAGCGAAGGCTCGATCCAGGCCCCGTTGACCCTATGGTCGAGCACTGCCTACCTGGAAGACCAGCCGCTGCGCCTGTATGTGCTGGGCCTGATCTACGGTGTGCTGCTGGGGATGCTGGTATACAACCTGTTCATCTACCTCAGCGTGCGCGATACCAGCTACCTCTATTACATCCTCTATATCGCCTCGTTCGGCATGTACCAGCTTTCGGTGAATGGCGCGGCGGTGGAGTATTTCTGGCCGGACAACCCCTGGTGGGCGAATGCGGCGACACCGTTCCTGATCGGCGCGTCGGCATTGTTTGGCAGCCTGTTTGCCCGCAGCTTCCTGCACACCGCCCTCTATAGTCGCTGGGTGGACCGGCTGCTGCTGGTGCTGGTGGGCACGGGGGCGGTGGTGATGGTGTTGTCGCTGATGACCAGCTATGCCCTGGCCCTGCGCCTGGCGACCGCGCTGGCGCTGATTTTCACCGTGACCATCTTTGTCGCCGGGATCAGGGCCTGGTGCTGTGGCCAGCGCGTGGCGCGGTATTTCATCATCGCCTGGTCGGCGTTCCTGATCGGCGGGGTGGTCAACACGATGATGGTGTTGGGCTACCTGCCCAATGTGTTTCTCACCATGTACTCCAGCCAGATCGGCTCGGCCATCGAAGTCGCCCTGTTGTCCCTGGCCCTGGCCGACCGGATCAACGCGATGCGCGAACAGCAGGCGCAAATCCTGTTTGATGCCAGCCAGAAACTGGAAGTGCTCAACCAGCAACTGGCCCACAGCAACCAGTTGAAAGACGAATTCCTCGCGACCCTGACCCATGAACTGCGCACGCCGATGAACGGGGTGATTGGTTCACTGGAACTGATGCAGACCGAGCCCCTGGCCGGCGACCTCGCGCAGTACCAGCAAACCGCCGCCGGCTCGGCGCGGGACATGATGCGCATGGTCAACGGCATCCTCACCCTCACCGAACTGCAGGCCGGCCGCCTTAGCGCGCAGCCGCAGGTGTTCAGCCTGCGCGGGGTGCTCGATACCTTGCGCCAGCAGTTCCTGGGTAATGCCCAGGGCAAGGGCCTGGAGTTTTCCATTGATGTGGCGGGCGAGTTGCCGGATCGCCTGGAGGGCGATGCTGGCAAACTGATGCAGTGCCTGGAATGCCTGCTGGATAACGCGTTCAAGTTCACCCACGAAGGTGCCGTGCGCGTACGTGTGGTGGGGGTGCCCCGGGCTGATGGCCATCTGCATCTGACCTTTATCGTCACTGACTCCGGGATTGGCTTTGCGCAGTTGGATGAGGCGACCCTGTATCAGCGTTTCTTCCAGGTGGATGGCTCGACCACCCGCGAATACGGTGGCCTGGGTATTGGCCTGGCAATCTGCCGGCAGTTGATCGAATTGCTCGGTGGGCGCCTGACCCATCATTCCGAACCGCGCAAGGGCAGCCGTTTCCAGCTGGAGGTGGCGGTGATCGCGGTGCCTCCGGAGCCGTCCCGGGCCGTGGAACTGCACCGCGCGCCACAGGACTGCACGGTACTGCTGGTGGACGACAACAGCGTCTCGCAATTGGTCTTGCGCGGCATGTTGCTCAAGTTGGGCTACCGGGTAAAAGTGGCCGACAGCGGCCCCGTAGCCCTGGCGATGCTGCAGGAAGGGGCGTTTGATGCGGTGCTGCTGGATGTGCCCGAGGACGGCTTTTCCCTGTGCTGCCAGGTCCGCGCCTTGCCAGGCTGCGCTGAGCTGCCGGTGATCGCCTTGAGCGACTCCCTGCAAGGCAGCGCGCGCCAGCATTGTCATGGCATCGGCTTGACCGAGCAGTTACTCAAGCCGGTGCGTTTCGAGCTGTTGCAGGCGGTCTTGCAGCGGCGCCTGCTGTGCCCGCTAGAGGGTGAAAGCGCCGGCAGTTAGGCGCATATGCCACTTTTTTAAGGGTGGTGACGATGCTTAACTGAATTCAAGGCCCCAATGAACGTGGCCTTTTATCAGGAGGCCCGTCATGAATCTGCACCAGTTCGCCGAAACCCACGACGTTACCAACCAGCCGCCGTCCCTGGACGGCGCCAATCTGTATCGCCTCGACCTGCCCTTGCAAGAGTGGTCGCGGCGCTTCGGGGCGGGCTGGGCCGAAGCGCGTATCGATACCTACGGCGCCTTGGCAGGCGGGCCGCTGATGGAGGCGGGGTTCCTGGCGAATCAGAACAAGCCAGTGTTCAGCAGCCATGATCGCTATGGTCACCGCATTGACCTGGTGGAGTTTCATCCGGCCTATCACGAGCTGATGCGCACCGCCGTTGAACATGGCCTGCCGTCGTTGCCCTGGGCCCATCCGCAGCCTGGCGCGCATGTTGCCCGTGCGGCCATGACCTACCTGCACAGCCAGGCCGAAGCCGGCACCGGTTGCCCGCTGACCATGACCTTCGCCTGCGTGCCGGCCCTGCGCCTACAGCCAGACCTGGCTGATAGCTGGCTGCCAAAAATCCTCAACACCGAATATGACCCGCGCAATGTCGGCATCGCCCACAAGGCCGGCGCAACCATCGGCATGGCCATGACCGAGAAGCAGGGCGGCACCGATGTGCGCGCCAACACCACCCGCGCTTATCCCGTGGGCGCCGGCGGCCCTGGCCAGCCCTATGAGCTGGTAGGCCACAAGTGGTTCTGCTCGGCACCGATGTGCGATGCCTTTCTCACCCTGGCCCAGACTGACAAGGGCCTGACCTGCTTCCTACTGCCAAGACAGCGTCCGGATGACACGCGCAACCAGTTCTATATCCAGCGCCTGAAAAACAAGCTCGGCAATTGCTCCAACGCCTCCAGCGAAGTCGAATTCCGCGGGGCCCTGGCGTGGATGGTCGGCGAAGAAGGCCGTGGGGTGCCGACCATTATCGAGATGGTGGCCATGACCCGGTTCGATTGCATGGTTGGTTCCAGCTCCTTGATGCGCCAGGCGCTGACCCAGGCCAGCCATCATTGCGCTCATCGGTTGGTCGGTGGCCGGGTGCTCAGTGAGCAACCGTTGATGCAAAACGTGCTGGCCGACCTGGCCCTGGAAAGCGAGGCGGCCCTGGCCTTGAGCCTGCGCATGGGGCGGGCGCTGGATCATCTGGATGATGAGCAGGAGGCCAAGTTCGCGCGGCTGGTGACGGCGGTGGGCAAGTATTGGATCTGCAAACGTGCCCCGGCGATGATCAACGAAGCCGCCGAATGCATGGGCGGCGCCGGGTATGTCGAGGACAGCATCCTGCCGCGCCTGTACCGTGAGGCGCCGGTCAATTCGACGTGGGAAGGTTCTGGCAACGTGCAATGCCTGGACGTGCTGCGGGCCTTGTCGAAAGAGCCGGGCGTGCTGGAAACATTGTTTGTCGAGTTGGGCGACGGGCATGGTGATAAACGCCTGGCTCGGCATATCGAGCAGTTGAAATCGGCGTTTATGGACACCCAGGACATCCAGTACCGGGCGCGACAGCTGACCGAGGACATTGCCGTGGCGTTGCAGGCCAAGCTGTTGCTGGAGGCGGGCAATGCCAGTGTCAGCGATGGATTTATAGCCAGCCGCCTGGGTGAGTCGTCGGGGCGGGTATATGGCACCTTGCCACGGGGTGTGGATGTGCAGGCCATCGTCGCCCGCTCAACCCCGTCTCTCTGAATAAACCCGGTAAAAAATGTGGGAGCTGGCTTGCCTGCGATAGCGCTGGGTCAGCTACCTATGTATTGGCTGACCCGCCGCCATCGCAGGCAAGCCAGCTCCCACAGAGATTGCATTGATCTTGAGTGGGCGTGCCAATTCAGAGTTTGCGTCTGGCGGCGATGCAGGCAAGATGACCTCCTGCATGTAAGAAAACAGGAAGCCTACCGTGACCGAAGCTTTTGTTGTCGTTCAAACCGCCGAAGAGGCCGTGGACCGGCTGGCGGCTCTGCATGAGCGTGCTACCGGCGCGCTCAACCAGGCTCTCAAGCAATACCTCAAGGATCGCGTCGAGCCCGACGCCGCACAACGTGCGCTGTTTCGTTACCCGGAACTGCGCCTGACCTACCACTGCCACGGCGAAGTCCCACAGACCACTCGCGCTTACGCCAAGGTGCAGTTGCCGGGTACCTACAGCGTCACCGTCACCCATCCGGCGGCGTTCCGTAAATACCTGCTGGAACAACTGGTGCCGCTGATGCACGACTTCACCGTGACGGTGGAAGTGGGCGTCAGCCAGCAGAACATCCCTTATCCATACGTGGTGGAGCAGGGTGACGAACTGGCTGGCTCCGGCGTGACCGCCGCGACCCTGGCGCGGGTATTCCCCAGCACTGACCTGTCCGCCGCCACCGATGGCATCGCCGATGGCCTGTATGACTGGGAAAACACCGACCCACTGCCCCTGGCGCTGTTCGATGCGGCCCGCGTGGATTTCTCCCTGCGCCGCCTGGTGCACTACACCGGCAGCGATTGGCGCCATGTGCAGCCGTGGATTCTGCTGACCAACTACCACCGCTATGTCGACCAGTTCATCGTCCATGGCCTGGAGCAGTTGCGCAGCGACCCACGCTTTATCCGCATGGTGCTGCCGGGCAACGTGATCATCGAAAAAGGCATGGACCATGGCGAAGCGTCTGCCATTGCCGCAGGCGTGGTCTGGCACCGTTATCAGATGCCGGCCTACCACTTGCAGGCCAGCGATGGCCACGGCGTGACCCTGGTCAACATCGGTGTCGGTCCGTCCAATGCCAAGAACATCACCGACCACCTGGCGGTGCTGCGTCCCCATTGCTGGTTGATGATTGGCCACTGTGGCGGCCTGCGCCAATCCCAGACCATCGGCGACTATGTGCTGGCCCACGCTTATATGCGGCGTGATGGCATTCTCGACCGCGTGGTGCCGCCGAACATCCCGATCCCGGCCCTGGCCGAAGTGCAGATGGCGTTGCAACAAGCGGCGGCCAACGTCACTGGCGAGAGGGGCGAAGAGCTGAAAAAACGCCTGCGCACCGGCACCGTATTGACCTACGACGACCGCAACTGGGAACTGCGCTGGGCCCAGGAACGGCCGCTGATCAACCTGTCCCGCGCGGTGGCCGTGGATATGGAAAGCGGCACCATCGCCGCGCAAGGCTACCGTTTGCGGGTGCCTTACGGCACGTTGCTGTGTGTGTCGGACAAGCCGTTGCACAGTGAAATCAAGTTGCCTGGTTCGGCCAACGCGTTCTATGAGCGGGCCGTGAGCCAGCACCTGAAGATCGGCATCGAGGCGGTGGACTTGTTGCGCACCGAGCTTAACTCGTTGCATTCGCGCAAGCTGCGCAGCTTTGACGAGCCGCCGTTCCGCTAAGTAGCGGGGTGGTTATTTAACGGTCAGGCCACTAGCATGGTCGGCCCTGACCGTTAGATATTCCGTTGCCATGTCCCGTCCTGCCCGCCCTGATTCGCGCCGCCCTGGCGTGAAACCTCCCCATGTCGCTGCTCGCCGTGTCGCCAAGGCGCCGCCGGCCGAGCCGAAGTTGATCCTGTTCAACAAACCTTTCGACGTGCTGACCCAGTTCAGTGACGAAGGCGGGCGCGCGACCCTCAAGGACTTCATCGATATCCCGGGCATCTATCCGGCCGGGCGCCTGGATCGGGACAGCGAAGGCCTGTTGCTGCTGACCAATGATGGCCAGTTGCAGGCGCGGATTGCCGATCCCAAGCACAAACTGGCGAAAACTTATTGGGTGCAAGTAGAGGGCGAGCCCACCGAGGAGCATCTGCAACGCTTGCGCGCGGGGGTGGAGTTGAATGACGGCATGACCTTGCCGGCTGAAGCCCGTCGACTGGACGAGCCGGCGCTATGGCCACGCAACCCGCCGGTACGCTTTCGTAAAAACCTGCCGACCTATTGGTTGGAACTGGTGATCCGCGAGGGGCGCAACCGTCAGGTGCGGCGCATGACCGCCGCCGTGGGTTTGCCGACGTTGCGCCTGGTGCGGGTGAAAATCGGCGACTGGTCGATTGAAGGCCTGGGCCAAGGCCAGTACCGCGAAGTGCCGGCGCGCTTATAAAGCCCCGGACTCGATCAGGCCGATGACCACGCTCTTGATGATAAACGCGGCCACGCCCAGGCCCAGCACGAAGAACAGAATCAGCGAGCCAAAGCGCCCGGCCTTGGACTTCTTCGCCAGGTCCCAGACGATAAAGCCCATGAAAATGATCAGGAGGGTGACCAGGCCGGTCATCATCCACTCTTCAAACAGCACGGGGTCAATCGAATTCATTGGGCAGTTTCCGACAAAGGCAGGCGCGAAGTATAAGGCAAGGCGGCAGGTGCAACGTTGACCTGCGTCGGTGCGTCGCACCCAGGTGTCACTGCCTGGGCGCGCTCAAAATGTGGGAGCTGGCTTGCCTGCGGTAGCGGACTGTCAGCTGGCATATCAGCGACTGAAATTTCGCTATCGCAGGCAAGCCAGCTCCTACAGGGGGTTAGTGGTGAGTTTCAGGTGCGCAGGTGAGTCAACGGCAACTCGGTGCTGTTGAGCACCTGGTTCAGCACAAAGCTGGAGCGCACGCTGGTCACGCCTTCGATCCGGGTCAGGTGGCCCAGCAGCAGTTTTTGATAGTGATCCATGTCCGGCACCACCACCTTCAGCTGATAGTCGGCATCCATCCCGGTGACCAGGCTGCACTCCAGCACCTGCGGCAAGGTGCGGATCGCCGCTTCAAAGTTCTCGAAACGCTCGGGTGTGTGTCGGTCCATGCCGATCAATACGTAGGCCGTCAGGCTCAGGCCGAGCATCTTGCGGTCGAGCAGGGCGACCTGGCGTGAGATGTAGCCGTCGTCCTCCAATTGCTTGACCCGGCGCGAGCAGGGTGACGGCGACAGGCCAATCCGCTCGGCCAGCTCCTGGTTGGAGATCCTCGCGTCGCGCTGTAATTCCGCCAAAATACTCAGGTCGTATCGGTCAAGTTTGCTCATGGGGCTGGCCTTTGTCGTAACTATTGCTGCGAATTATCTATCCAGGGTTAAAAATTGCGCAAGCACTGTTTATTGACGCAATCTTCGCAATCATCTACCAGCGCCTCACGCCTATGATTACCAACAGAATCACTGCCCGGACATAGAGTCCACTGCAGCCCGCCCAATCAGGCCGGCTGCGGCCCGCCAACCCCACCGGGTTGCGCCGGCCCCCGGGCTGCACACTGTCCACAAGACGGCGTGAGGTGAGCCAACGTCATAAGCGTTGAGCCAGGACGAAGTTCTCAAGGGGCGACCGACGGGTCGCCCCTTTTCTTTTGCCGGCGAAAATTGTGCGGGTGACTGTTAACCTGTTGCAGAACCGGGCCCGGCTTTTCCAGTCTCATGCATAGGCCCTAATCCGCAGTGAGGAATAGCATGAAGCCCATCTGGCGTTTGGCAGGTGTAGGTGTGTTGATGGTCACCATGGGTTTTCAGGTGATGGCCGACGAACGAGACAATGCACCCCGCCAGGGCCAAGGCCCGCAGGGTGGTGGTGGGCAGCATGAGCGAGGGCCGGGGAACAACCAGCCGCGCCCGGAACACAACCAGCCCCGCCCGCAAAACCAGCAGGGCGAGCGCGGTGGCCAGAATGGCCAGTGGCAGGCTCGTCCGCAAGGCAATCAAGCCCCGCACCCGGCACCCCAGGCGGGAAGCAATCTGCCGATCCAGGCCCGGCCCGATTCTGTCGGCCAGACCCAGGAGCCGCGCCAGGGCAACTACCGTGACATTCCCCGGCGCAATGATGGCAACCCGCATTGGCAAGCTGGCGGCCCCGGCTCGCGTCCTGGCTACGACGGCCACCCCAATGACAACCGCTGGCCAGGCCGCCCCGACGGGCACGGCAACGGCTGGGGCCCGGGCCCGCAGTATCGGCCCGGCTACACGGTGGATCGCTTCCCTGACCGCAATTACCGCGTGCCCTATCGCGGCCAGGACTATTTCTTCTCGGGTGGCTATTGGTATCGCCCCCAAGGCCCGCGCTATGTAGTGGTTACGCCGCCCTATGGGATTCGTGTGCATTACCTGCCGGACTATGCGCGGGAAGTGTGGGTCGGCAGCGCGCTGTTTTTCCTCGCCGCTGGCGCCTATTACAGCTACGAGAGCAGCACCCAGCAGTACGTGGTGGTGCAACCGCCGGTCGCCAGCCTGCCGCCGCAGCCGGCGCCCCAAGGCAACGGCTATGACGTGGTGGCCTATCCCGCCAACGGCCAATCGCCCGCCCAGGTGCAGCAGGACGGTTACGATTGCTATCGCTGGGCGGTGCAGCAGAGTGGCTTCGATCCGCAGGCAGTCACCTACGCGCCTGCGCCGGCGGTGGTGCAAACCTACCGCCAGGCCCAGGGCAACTGCCTGAGCAGCCGCGGGTATCAGGTGACCTACTAGGCCTTGTTCCCCGTGACCACTTCCTGCGGGTCGGCGTGCACCAGCACTTCGGCCCGTGGATAGGCCTGGTGGATGGCATCGGCGGCCTGGTCGCTGATGCCGTGGGCCACCGACAGGCTCAACTCTCCCGGTAACTCCAGGTGCAACTGCACAAACCAGTGGTTGCCGGAGATCCGCGTGCGCAAATCGTGGGCGCCCAGCACGCCAGGCACGCCCTGGGCCAGTTCGAGCATGTGCTGGCTGACTTCGGCCGGTAGCTCTTCATCCATCAGCACCGCAAAGCTTTCCCGGGCGATCTGGATCGCGCTCCAGATGATGTAGACGGCGATCCCCAGGCCAAACCAGGCATCGACTTGATGCAAGCCGAAGGCGGCCAGCACCAGCGCCAATAAAATGCTGCCATTGAGCAGCAGATCCGAACGGTAGTGCAGCGAGTCGGCGCGCACCGCGTTCGAGCCGGTTTCGCGGATGACCCGGTGTTGCAGGATCAGCAGCGCCACGGTCAGCGCCAGCGACAGCACAATCACCGCAATACTCAGCCAGGGCGCACCCACCGGTTCCGGGTGCTGCAAACGCTGGTACGCCTGGAAGGCGATCAACACCGCACTGCCGGCGATAAACAGCGCCTGGGCCATGCCCGCCAGGGATTCCGCCTTGCCATGCCCATAACGGTGATCGTCATCCGCCGGGCGCAGCGCGTAGTGCACCGCCAGCAGGTTGACCAGCGAGGTCACGCCATCGAGCAGCGAGTCGGTCAACCCGGCGAGCATGCTCACTGAACCACTGAGCCACCAGGCGATGGCTTTGCCGACAATCAAGACACAGGCCACGCCGACCGAGGCGCGGGTAGCCAGGCGCAAGAGCCTGGCGTGTTCGGTGCTGGTGCTCATGGGGCGCTCAAATCCTTATGCCGCAGGTTGCAGGCCCAGGGCGGCAAGTTGTTGCACGCTGCCCTTGAACTGGATCAGGCGCGGGTCGTCTAGCGGCAGGCTGCGGCCGGTTTCGTGCTCGATGATGGTTTGCAGCTTGGTGTTATCCACCTTGCCGTCGGCGCCGATGGCTTCTTGCAGTTTTTCGGGGGCCACTTGTGCGGTTTTGCCGGGCTCGAAGTAAATCGCGCCGGTGGCGAAGTCCACGCCAAAGGCGATCAGGCCGGGGATCACATAAAACAGCAAGCCGACCGCATCGAGCACGGCAATTGCCGGGTCGATCTTGCCGTCGATCTGGCCACGGCGATCAGGATAGAAAATCGAACCGCAAGCCGTCAGTTGGCTCAGCAGGGTGACGGCCAGAACACCGCCGATGACACGGGAAGCAATACGCATGGGACTCTCCTGAACACTTGTAGGGTGTGACTATAAAGCAGATCTGCCTGGTGCCATCGCTCAAATGTGGGAGCTGGCTTGCCTGCGATAGCGGTGGGTCAATGAACAAATCCGCTACTGGCCCAGCGCTATCGCAGGCAAGCCAACTCCCACATGTGGCCGTATTTGAGCACCTGAGAGACCATCGATATCCAGCCGTTCGCCGTTATACTCGCCGTTCTGCCTTGGAGCCAGTATGAATTCGTTGCCAATCGATGATGTTTTACCCGCCTTGCGTGAAGCCTTGGCGACGCGCCATGAAGCGGTGCTTGAAGCACCGCCCGGCGCCGGTAAAACCACACGGGTGCCGTTGGCGTTGTTGCAGGAAACCTGGCTGGCCGGGCAAACCATCCTGATGCTTGAACCGCGTCGGCTCGCCGCTCGCGCCGCCGCCGAACGCCTGGCCAGTGAGTTGGGGGAGAAGGTCGGCGAAACCGTCGGCTACCGCATCCGCCTGGACAGCAAGGTCGGCCCCAACACGCGGATCGAGGTGGTCACCGAAGGCATCCTCACCCGCCGCCTGCAGGATGATCCTGCGCTGGACGGCGTGGGTCTGCTGATCTTCGACGAATTCCACGAACGCAGCCTCGACGCCGACCTGGCGCTGGCCCTGAGCCTGAACGGCCGCGAGCTGTTTCGTGACGAGCAGCCGCTGAAAATCCTCCTGATGTCCGCCACCCTCGAAGGCGAACGCCTGTCGGGTCTGCTGGGCGACGCGCCGATCCTGCGCAGTGAAGGGCGCATGTACCCGGTGCAGATGCGCTGGGGCCGGCCATTCCAGCCCGGTGAATTTATCGAGCCGCGGCTGGTGCAGACCATCCTTGAAGCCCTGCACGACGAAACCGGCAGCGTGCTGGTGTTCCTGCCAGGGCAGGCGGAGATTCGCCGGGTCAATCAGCAGTTGGCGGACGCCCTCGGTGAGCGCAGCGACGTGCTGCTCTGCCCGCTGCACGGCGAACTCGACCTGACAGCCCAGCGGGCAGCCATCGACCCGGCGCCGGCGGGCAAACGCAAAGTGGTGCTGGCCACCAACATTGCCGAGACCAGCCTGACCATCAATGGCGTGCGGGTGGTGATAGACGCCGGGTTGGCACGGGTCCCGCGTTTCGACCCAGGCAGTGGCATGACCCGCCTCGACACCCAGCGCATCTCCCGTGCCAGTGCCACTCAGCGCGCCGGCCGGGCCGGGCGATTGGAGCCTGGCGTATGTTACCGCCTGTGGTCCGAGGACCAGCATGAAGGGCTGGCGGCCTATGGCAGCGCAGAGATCCTCTCGGCGGACCTGGCCGGCCTGGCCCTGCAACTGACGCGTTGGGGCGTGACGCCGACGCAACTGGTGTGGCTCGATGTGCCGCCCACCGCCGCCTATGCCCAGGCCCAGGATCTGCTTGAGCGTCTGGGCGCGTTGAAGGACGCGAGCTTGACCACCCACGGGCAGAAAATGGCCAGCCTGCCGGCGCACCCACGTATCGCGCATTTGTTGTTGCGCGGTCAGGACCTGGGGTTGGCGAATATGGCCTGTGATGTCGCCGCGCTACTGGGCGAGCGCGACATCCTGCGCGGCGCGGGCGCGGATTTGCACAGTCGCCTGGCATTGCTGTCCGGCGAGGAGCGGGCCCGTGGCACTCAAGGTGGTGTGCAGCGGGCCAGGCAGTTGGCGCGGCAATATCGCGGTTATCTCAGAGGCAAGGCCGAGCAACCGGTGGCCGATCCCGATCATCCGCGCTGGCTGGGTGCCTTGCTGGCGTTGGCCTACCCGGACCGGGTGGCCCAGCAACGCCGCGCCGGCGGCGCTGAGTATCGCCTGGCCAATGGCCGCGCGGCGCTGTTTGCCGAAGCCGACAGCCTGATGAAACAGCCGTGGCTGGTCATCGCCGACCTGGGCAGCCGCCAGGGGCAGCGTGAAGAGCGGATCTACCTGGCCGCCGACTTCGATCCGGCATTGTTCGATTCGGTATTGGCCGAGCAAGTACGCAGCTTCGATCAGCTGGATTGGGACGAACGCGAAGGTGTATTGCGTGCCGAGCGCCAGCGCAAGGTTGGTGAATTGGTGCTCAGCCGCGAGCCACTGACTGGCCTGGACGAGTCCGCCCGCAGTCAGGCGCTGGTCAACCTGGTGCGACGCAAAGGCCTGGAACTGCTGCCCTGGACCCCGGAACTGCGCCAGTGGCAGGCCCGTGTCACGTTGTTGCGCCAACTGGACGCCGGCAAACCCAGCGAATGGCCCGACGTCAGTGACAGCGCCTTGCTCGCCAGCCTGGAGCGCTGGTTGATGCCGTACCTGGGCAAGGTCTCGCGCTTGAGCCATTTCGCCAACCTGGACATCTCCAGCTTCCTGCACAACCTGTTGCCCTGGCCGCTGCCCCAGCGCCTGGACGAATTGGCGCCCCAGCATTTGAAAGTGCCGTCGGGCTCATCGGTACGCCTGGACTACAGTGAGCAGCCGCCGATTCTTGCGGTGCGCCTGCAGGAGCTGTTCGGCCTGGCCGACACTCCGCGCATTGCCGGTGGGCGGCAGGTGGTGAAGTTGCACCTGCTGTCGCCAGCGCGGCGGCCGGTGCAGGTGACCCAGGATCTGGCGAACTTCTGGCGCAGTACCTACGCCGAGGTGAAGAAGGATCTGAAAGGGCGGTACCCCAAGCATTACTGGCCGGATGACCCGCTGGTGGCGGAGGCGACTGCGCGGATCAAGCCACGCAAATAATCATGCTTAATATCCAAATGTAGGAGCTGGCTTGCCTGCGATAGCGGTGGGTCAGCTGGTCAGGTTCTGGCTGACAGACCGCTATCGCAGGCAAGCCAGCTCCTACACAAACCCTATTCCACATCGGGTTGTGTGCTGTGGGCTATTGCGCAGCGGGCAGCAGGAACCGCGCAATCACCGGCAGGTGATTGGAAATACGCAACGTATCGTCCTGCCTCACCCGCGCTTCAACCTTCTTCAGCCTAGGGCTATAGAACAGATAATCCACCGTGCGATCCGGCCCATCGAGGCCCGGGTCGTTGGGGAAGTGGGTCAGCCACTGCGCCCGGTCAATCCCGCTGGATTGGCTGTTGCTGGGGACCATCGGATATTTGTCCCACAGCAGATGCAGTTCACTGTCCGGCGAATACTGCCCGCGTCTGCCGGCGTCCAGGCGTAGGAATTGCCCCAGCGGCAGCAGGTTGAAATCCCCGCCAATCAGCCACGGCGTGCCCCGGCTTTCGAATTTATCCAGCAGCTTGATGGTCGCCTGCACCTGCTCGCGCACCGCGCTGTGGCCGGGTGCGGCGTTGTCCAGGCGAGTGTTGAGCACCGCCAGTTGGCCGCCGTCGCTCAACGGCAGGTAGCTGAGCAGCAACGCAGGCTTGGGCTGGAACTGACGGCTGATCAGGTTGGCCGGGGCCACCGGCAGTTGCAGGCGCTCGGCATGTTCGATCTGGTAGCGGCTCAGGGTCACCAGCTTGCGGCCAACACTGCCGAATATATGCCAGTCGGGCACAAAGTCGGCTTTCCAGTCGAAGGCCTGGACGCTGCACGGATAGAGGTCCACCAGGCGCTCCTGGAGCAGCGCCAGTTGATCCTGGTAATGGGACGGCTTGGCGCCTTCGTCCAGTTCCTGCAGCAACAGCACGTCTGGCTGTTCGTCGCGGATCACCCGCGCCACTTCGTCCAGGCTGGAGGCCATGTCTTCGATAGTGGGGCGCTCGTCCGGGCCGCTGCCGTCGGGGGTGTCGTACCAGAACACGTAGTTTTTGCCGGCCAGGTATTGCACGTTCCAGGTCATCACCTTGAGCGCCTGGCCGGGCAGCAGCGTCGGCGCACGCGGGGCGACACAGCTTACGGGCAAGGTCTCTTTTTCGGCGGGGCGCCAGGTCAGGCTGTAGACTAGGGCGGTCAGCAAGCCTGCGAGGATCAGCAGGCCCACCAGGGTGGTACGCAGTAAACGGGTCATCGGCTCGCCTTATGGCGCTGCTGAACAGGCCCCGAGCATACCCGACCGGTGGCCGGGAGCCCAAGGACCATGTTAGCGGGCGTCGGCATCACCGGCGATCAGCATGAACAGGCGGAACAGCACCACGCTGGTAAACAGCTGCAGGAAGCTGTGGGCACTGTCGATCAGCACCGCCAGCAACGGGTTCTGCGGGTCGGGCCAGGCCGCGACGCTGGCGCCCTTGAGCAGCCACAGCGGGGTCATCACGCACAACAGGCAGACCAGGATGCGCAGGAAATGCCCTCGGGTCAGGCGAAAACTTTCCTTCATCGCCGCCAGCGCCGTCATACCACGCAGTACCAGCAGGTATTCGGCGAAGGCCAGGGTGACCATCAGCCACAGCCCCGGCAGGAAATACAGCGACAGCCCGAGCAGGATCAGCAGGGTGCTCATGGCGGTCAGCAGCGCATAGCGGGGCCACAGGGTCAGCGCCATGGCCAGCACGTCGGCGGTGCGCGGCGACTCGCCACGGCTGCGGGCGTCGAGGAACAGGATCAGGGCGGCGGTGTACAGCGGGTACACCAGCAGGCCGACGATCATGCTGTAGCCGGTAAACGCCTGCGGGCCCAGGGTGCGATCGAGCACTTGTTGCAGCACGGCTTCCAGGATCACCAAAGGCAGGCACAACTGTACGATGGCGCCCAGGTTGCGCTGGAAAAAGTAGAAAGAGTCGCGCAGAACGGTCAACGGATTCATCAAAGTCATCACAGGCCAAAAAAGCAGCGGACACTTTAACCGATCACCGACAAACGTAAACCTTGGGTAAAGATCATTGAAACACCGCAGGCCAGCCCCATTACTGGTGGCGTACCTTGCTCAATGCGGGCGGGACGCAGATTTTTACCGGCAATCTAACGAGGTCGCCATGAACAGCGAAGAGCAAACCCTGATCGATGGACTGTTTTCACGGTTGCAGCAAGCCGAAACGGACTCAGCCCCCCGCGACGCCCAGGCAGAAGCGCGGATCAAGGAGCACATCACTCGCCAACCGGCCGCCGGGTATTTCATGACCCAGGCGATTCTGGTGCAGGAAGCCGCGATCAAGAGCCTGGATGCGCAGAACAAGCAGCAGGCGCAGCAGATCCAGCAATTGCAGGATGAACTACAACGGGCCAGAACAACGCCGCCGGCCACCAGCGGTGGTGGGTTCCTGTCGAGCATCTTTGGCGCCAGCTCACGCGAGCCGCAGCCTGCGACCAGCGCGCCGGCATCGAACGCGGGTGGTTGGCGCGAGCCGACCCGGCCGGGTTTCAACAGCGCGCCTGCGCCGCAACAGAACTATCAGCAACCCCAGCAGGCGGCCCCCGCAGGTGGTGGCTTTCTTGGCGGCGCCCTGAAAACCGCAGCCGGCGTGGCCGGTGGTGTGATGCTGGCCCAAGGCATCAGCAGCCTGTTCAGCCACAACCAGCAACCGCAGGTAGTGGAAGAGATCATCCGCGAAGAGCCGGCGCCTGCCAGTGACAACAGCGGCTGGGGCAATGACAGCGCGGACACCTACGCCGACAGTGGTTATGACGACGATTCCTCCTTCCTTGGCGACGACGACTCCTTCGTCTGACACACACTGAACCGGGGCGCGCTGTCGCCCCGGTCTGATTTTTCTCGGAAACCTCCTCTTGACTGGCATACTGAGGGCCTTTGCGGGCCATCACGTCCCCGTGCCATGAGGATATGCGGTGAAAAAAATAGCAGTGTTCGCCGATGTCCAGAACCTCTACTACACCGTGCGCCAGGCCTACGGCTGCCACTTCAACTACGCCGCCCTGTGGGCTGATATCAGCCAGCGCGGGCAGATCGTCGAAGCGTATGCCTATGCCATCGACCGTGGCGACAGCAAGCAGCAGCAATTCCAGCAGATCCTGCGCAACCTGGGCTTTACCGTGAAGCTCAAGCCGTACATCCAGCGCAGCGACGGCTCGGCCAAGGGCGACTGGGACGTGGGCATCACCATCGACATCATGGACGCCGCCGCCCATGTCGACGAAGTGGTGCTGGCCTCGGGGGATGGAGACTTCGACATGTTGCTCGATCGCATCATCCACAAGCATGGCGTCGAAGCCGTGGCCTACGGCGTGCCGGGGCTGACGGCCAACTCGTTGATTCGCGCGGCCAGCCGCTACGTGCCTATCGAAGGCGCGTTGTTGCTCAAATAGATTTTCAGATGGGGTTGGAACAGGTTTGGAACGGATAGCGGTCATCGACTTTGAAACCACCGGCATCTCGCCGAGCAGCAGTTGCCGGGCCACGGAAATCGCCGTGGTCATCCTGGAGCAGGGCCAGATCGTGGACCGCTACCAAAGCCTGATGAACGCCGGCGTACGCGTGCCGGGGTTTATCGAGCAACTGACCGGCATCAGCAACGCCATGCTGCGCAGCGCACCGCCGGCCGAGCGGGTGATGAACGAGGTCAATGAATTCGTCGGCACTACACCGCTGTTGGCGCACAACGCCGCGTTCGACCAGAAGTTCTGGGACTTCGAACTGGGCCTGATCCGCCGCACCCGCCTGCAAAAATTCGCCTGCTCGTTGCTCCTGGCCCGCCGGCTGATGCCCACGGCGCCCAACCACAAACTCGGCACCCTGACGTCCTACGCGCAACTGCCCCACACCGGCAAGGCTCACCGGGCGATGGCGGATGCGGAAATGGCGGCCAACCTCACCGCCCACCTGGCCCAGGAACTACGCCGCACCCACGGCTTGCGCGAGCTGTCCCATGATCTGCTGTGCAGCTTGCAGAAAGTACCGGCGGCGAAGATCACTGATCATCTGAAGAAACATCGCGGGTTCTGATCCCAATCCTGAGAACAACCAAGATCACGCTGTGGGAGCCGGGCTTGCCCGCGATGGCGCCCGCTCAGGCACCGCCATTCTTCCCCTCCAAATGCCCCAGCGGCACCCGCCGCGCTATGGCGCTCGACAAGATGATCGAGGTCTTGCTGAAGCCGAACTTCGCCACCCGGTTGATCAGGTTTTCCAGTTCCGGCATCGAGCCCACCGCCGCCTGCATGATCACGCATGGGTCCCCGGTGACTCGGTGGCATTCGGTCAGCTCGGGGATTTCTGCCAGTGCGTCGTACACCTTCTGGCTGCCGTTGTTGGTCAAGCGCAGTTCGATCGTGCACTGGATCGGCAAGCCGATCTTGGACAGGTCCACTTTGGCCTGGTAGCCGGTGATCACGCCGCTGGCTTCCAGCTTGGCCACGCGCTCGGCCACGGCGGGGGCGGAGAGGTTTACGGTGCGGGCCAATTGCGCGTAGGTAGCGCGGCCATCCTCCAGCAGGGCGCTGAGGAGCATGCGGTCGTACTTGTCCATGATAAGGCTCTGGCAATAGGGGGCTTTCGAATACAAGGCTTATAGCCCTGATAACCATGATTTGAAAAGTGTATGGGCGCTTTAAACAGGTTTTGTAACTTATGTTTACGGGCGTGGATTCCTAAAATAGCGATCCCTTGTCCTGCCGCAGAGCTGCCCATGCCTGGCCCACGTCGTTTTCCCTTACCGTTGATCGCCGCTTTTTTTGCGTTGTATGTGATCTGGGGTTCCACCTACCTGGTGATCCGCATTGGCGTGGAGTACTGGCCGCCGCTGATGCTGGCGGGGATTCGCTTTTGTACGGCGGGGGCGCTGATGTATGGCTACTTGCGCTGGCGCGGGGTGCCGGCGCCGACCTGGGCGCAGTGGAAAGCCGCGGGCATGATCGGCATCTTGCTGCTGACCTTCGGTAACGGCGCGGTGAGTGTGGCTGAACACACCGGCGTGACCTCCGGTGTCGCCGCGCTGGCGGTGGCGACGGTGCCGTTGTTCACCTTGCTCTGTGGATATTTCTGGGGCGCGCGTAATACCCGTCTGGAGTGGGCCGGGGTGATTCTGGGAATGATCGGCATCGCCATGCTCAATATGGGCTCCAACCTGCAATCGAGCCCGCTGGGCGCTGGTTTGCTGTTGTTCGCCGCCGCTTCCTGGGCTTTTGGTTCGGTATGGAGCCGGCACTTGCCGTTGCCGCAGGGCGCCATGGCCAGCGCCGCAGAAATGCTGATCGCGGGCGTGGTGCTGTTGATCGGCAGCGCGCTCAAGGGTGAGCACCTTGACGCGATGCCCCCGGTGGAAGGCTGGCTGGCCCTGGCTTACCTGACCGTATTTGGCTCGATCATCGCCTTCAACGCTTATATGTACTTGCTCAAGCACGTGCGTCCGGCAGCGGCCACCAGCTATGCCTACGTCAACCCGGCAGTGGCGGTGTTGCTGGGGATTGTGTTCGTGGGCGAGACCATCGGCCTGGAAGAAGCCCTGGCGATGCTGGTGATTATCAGCGCCGTGTTGCTGATCAGCCTACCCCAGTGGCGCAAGCCGAAGCCGGAAATAAGGTAAACTGCCGCGCATTACGCCCTTGCGCTGAATTTTTCCTACGGTAAACACATGACTTTCGCCACACTTGGCCTGATCGAACCCTTGCTGCGCGCCCTCGAGGCGCTTGGCTACCAGACCCCGACGCCGGTGCAGGCGCAAGCCATTCCGGCGGTGCTGGCCGGTCGCGACCTGATGGCTGCGGCCCAGACCGGCACCGGCAAGACCGCCGGTTTCGCCGTGCCGCTCCTGCAACTGCTGACCCTGGAAGGGCCAAAAGTCACCGCCAACTCGGTGCGCGCGCTGATCCTGTGCCCAACCCGCGAGCTGGCCGAGCAGGTTCACGCCAGTGTTGCCCAGTACGCTGAACACCTGCCCCTGACCACTTACGCGGTGTATGGCGGCGTCAGCATCAACCCGCAGATGATGAAGCTGCGCAAGGGTGTCGATGTGCTGGTGGCCACGCCTGGCCGGCTGATCGACCTGTTCCGCCAGAACGCGCTGAAACTCAATCAGCTGCAAACCCTGGTGCTGGATGAAGCCGACCGCATGCTCGACCTGGGCTTCTCCGAAGAGCTGGCGAATATTTACCGCATGCTGCCGAAAAAGCGTCAGACCCTGCTGTTTTCCGCGACCTTTTCCGATGATATCCGCCTGCTGGCCGGGCAGATGCTCAATGACCCGTTGAGCATCGAAGTCAGCCCGCGCAACGTCGCCGCCAACACTGTCAAGCAGTGGGTGGTGCCGGTGGACAAGAAGCGCAAGGCCGAGTTGTTTGTGCACCTGATGCGCAAAGGCAAATGGAAACAGGTGCTGGTGTTTGCCAAGACCCGCAATGGCGTGGATGCGCTGGTAGATAAGCTACAAGGCTTGGGGATCAATGCCGACGGCATTCACGGCGACAAGCCACAAGCCACGCGCCAACGTGCGCTGGATCGCTTCAAGGCCAGCGATGTGCAGATCCTGGTGGCCACCGATGTGGCAGCTCGTGGCCTGGATATCGAAGATTTGCCGATGGTGGTCAACTTTGACCTGCCGATCGTTGCCGAGGATTACATCCACCGTATCGGCCGCACTGGCCGGGCCGGCAACACCGGCGAGGCGATTTCCCTGGTATGTGCCGATGAAGTGAACATGCTCTCGGCCATCGAGATGCTGACCCGCCAGACCCTGACCCGCAAAATGGAGCAGGACTTCGAACCGGAACACCGAGTGCCGGACACCGACGCCAGCGGCCAGGTGGTGAAGAAGCCGAAAAAACCGAAGAAGCCCAAGACCTCCGGTGGTGGCGGCAAGCGCAACCTGGGCAAGTGGGTGGAGAGCGGTGACGTTGCGGCAGAGCCATCGATCAAGCCGGTGCGCAAGGTGCCTGTGTTTAATACCGGGCCGCGTAAGAAGAAGTAACTTCTTTGGCGCCTGTCAGGGCCTCATCGCAGGCAAGCCAGCTCCTACATTTTGATCTGTGAATACGTTCAAATGTGGGCGCTGGCTTGCCTGCGATGGCGGACTGGAACTCACCGCAACTATCGGCGCTGGAGCCACTCCAGCATGCCCCGCCCCGCCGCCCGCCCGCTGGCAAAACACCCCGTCAGCAGATATCCGCCCGTCGGCGCCTCCCAGTCCAGCATCTCGCCGGCACAAAACACCCCCGGCAATTGCTTGAGCATCAAACGCTCATCCAAAGCTTCAAACGGCACGCCGCCTGCGGTGCTGATGGCTTCGTCCATTGGCCGGGTTTTCACCAGGGTCAACGGCAGAGCCTTGATATCGCCGGCCAATTGCTGCGGGTCGTTGAAGTGTTCGGCGGGCGCCAACTCGCGCAACAGCGCGGCCTTTACCCCATCCAGGCCCAACTGGCTGTGCAAATGCTTGCTCATCGAACGTGAGCCGCGAGGCTTGGCCAGTGCCGCCTGCACCTTATCCAGCGGCTTGCCCGGCAGCAGGTCGATATGCACGGTGGCTAAGCCTTCGCGGTTGATCCCTTCGCGAATCGGTGCCGACAGGGCGTAGATCAAACTGCCTTCGATACCCGTGGCGGTGATCACGCATTCACCCCACCGAGGCTTGTCATCCGCAAGGCCAATGGCGACGTTTTTCAACGGCGCGCCGGCGAATTTGCTCACCATCAATTCGCTCCAGGCTGACACCTCGAAGCCGCAATTACTCGGCTGCAGCGGGGCGTAGGGCACGCCTTGGTCTTCCAGCAACTTGAGCCAGGCACCGTCCGAACCCAGGCGCGACCAGCTGCCGCCGCCGAGGGCCAGTAGCACGGCATCGCTGTGGACAGTTTTTTCGCCCTCCGGGCTGTGGATAATTAAGCCGCCGTCGGCACTCCAGCCCAGCCAGCGATGGCGGGTGTGGATAACTACCCCCTCGTCGCGCAGGCGCTTGAGCCAGGCCCGTAGCAGCGGTGCGGCTTTCATATCGGTAGGGAATACCCGGCCAGAGCTGCCGACAAAGGTTTCAATGCCCAAGCCATGGATCCATTCGCACAACGCCTCGGCACCGAATTGGCGCAGCAAGGGGGCAATGTCCGACGCACGTTCAGCGTAGCGTGAGAGAAATGCCGGGTAGGCTTCAGAGTGGGTGATGTTCATGCCACCCACGCCTGCCAGCAGGAACTTGCGCCCCACCGATGGCATGCCGTCATACAGTTGCACCCCAACCCCGGCCTGGCTCAGGACTTCGGCGGCCATCAGCCCGGCGGGGCCGCCGCCGATGATCGTGACGTGAAAAGGTTGGGCTGGGATCTGGGGCATGGGGGTGACTGCGGTTCGGCGAAGTAGGGCGAGCATTCTACCCGAGGACCGCCAAACTGCCTGATCAAAAAACGTACACCTTCCTACAAGCTATGCGACGCCTGGCTTACAGGCGGTTACGCTCAAGTTATCCACAGGCCGTTCCACAGGCATTGTGGGTAACGCCCACGTTTCAATGACAACCTGATGACGTCCACACCCGCTGTGCACTGTGGTGCAGGATGCCGTGGCGGCGGGCCAGGGCGTGGCGGTCCTTGCTGTAGCCGCCACCGATCACGCCCACCACTGGGATGTCGCGGCCCAGGCAATGGCGCATCACGCTTTCGTCACGGGCGGCGACGCCGGCGTCTGTCAGCTTGAGGTAGCCGAGGGCGTCGTCCTTGTGCACATCCACGCCCGCGTCATACAGCACCAGGTCGGGCTGATACAAAGGCAGCAGGTAGTTGAGGGCATCGTCCACCACCGTGAGGTAGTCAGCGTCGCCCATGCCCATGGGCAGGGGGATGTCCCAGTCGCTGGTGGCCTTGCGCGCCGGGAAGTTCTTTTCGCAGTGCAGGGACACGGTAATGGCATCCGGCGTGTCGTGGAGGATGCGCGCGGTGCCATCACCCTGATGCACGTCGCAGTCGAAGATCAGTACCCGGTTGACTCGGCCGCTGGCCAGTAGGAAATGGCTGATCACGGCCAGGTCATTGAAGATACAAAAGCCCGCCGGGTAATCGTAATGGGCGTGGTGGGTGCCCCCTGCCAAGTGGCAGGCCAGGCCGTGTTCCAGGGCCTGTTCGGCCGCCAGTAGCGAACCGCCGACCGCGCGCACGGTGCGTCGGGCCAGGGCTTCGCTCCAGGGCAGGCCCAGGCGCCGTTGGTCTTCGCGGGACAACTCACCGCTCATGTAGCGTTCGATATAGCCAGGGTCATGGGCCAGGGCGAGTACTTCGGCCGGGCACAACTGGGGGCGCAGCAGTTGGCTGTCCTGGGTCAGGCCGCTGTCGACCAGGTGATCGCGCAGCAGTCGGAACTTGTCCATGGGGAAGCGATGATCCGCCGGGAACTCGGGGCTGTAGTCGTCGTGGTAGATCAGTGGCAAAGGCATGGCAATTTCTGACAGGAACCAGCGAAGGATCTTAACAGCGCTGTACACTCACGCACATGGCAAGGGAGGGGAACGATGGAGCCGATACTGGAGTTGGAAAGCGCGCGCCTGGTGCTGCGCCAATGGCGCGACAGCGATTTGCCGGCGTTTGCCCGGATGTGCGCCGACCCGCAGGTGATGCGCTATTTCCCGGCCCCCCTGGACCGCCTGGAAAGCGCGGCATTGATCGGGCGAATACGTGGTCATTTTGCCGAGTATGGGTTTGGCCTGTGGGCCCTGGAGCGCAAGGACAGCGGCGAGTTTATCGGCCTGACGGGCTTGATGAATGTCGGCTTTGAAGCCGGTTTTACCCCGGCGGTCGAGATTGGCTGGCGCCTGGCCCGCGAGCACTGGGGCCTGGGTTTTGCCAGTGAGGCGGCCTGGACTGCACTGCGTTGTGGGTTTGACCGTTTGCAGTTGGAGGAGATCGTGGCGTTCACCACCGAGGCCAACCTGGCGTCGCAGAAAGTCATGCAGGCCATCGGCATGCATTACGATCCGGCGGCAGATTTTCAGCACCCAAGGCTCGCGGCGGATGATCCGCTGCGCCATCATGTGCTGTACCGCATCACCCGCGCCCAATGGTTGGATACGCTGCACGGATAGGCAGGCCGCCCGATGTTATTACCCGCCGCAGCCAAGACTGCGCGGTTTTGCCCTGTGTGAGGAGAATTTGAATGAGCCAAGTGTTGGAAGATCTGGTCGACTTGCTGACCCTGGAACCGATTGAAGAAAACCTCTTTCGCGGCCGCAGCCAGGACTTGGGCTTTCGCCAACTGTTCGGCGGCCAGGTATTGGGCCAGTCGCTGTCGGCAGCCAGCCAGACCGTCGAAGAAGCGCGGCATGTGCATTCGTTGCACGGCTATTTCCTGCGCCCTGGGGATGCCGGGCTGCCGGTGGTCTATCAAGTGGACCGGGTACGCGACGGTGGCAGCTTCAGCACGCGCCGGGTGACGGCGATCCAGAAGGGCAACCCGATCTTCACCTGTAGCGCCTCGTTCCAGTACGACGAAGAAGGCTTTGAGCACCAGACCACCATGCCGGTGGTGGTGGGCCCCGAGAACCTGCCATCGGAGCTGGAGCTGACCCAGCAGCGGGCGCACCTGATCCCCGAGGCCATGCGCGAAAAACTGCTGTGCCCCAAGCCGATCGAAGTGCGCCCGGTGACCGAAAAAGACCCGTACAACCCGCAGCCGTCCGATCCGGTCAAGTATGTGTGGTTCCGCGCCGATGGCGCCCTGGCCGATGCGCCCGCGCTGCATAAATACCTGCTGGCCTACGCCTCGGACTTCGGCCTGCTGACCACCTCGCTGCTGCCCCATGGCAAGACCGTGTGGCAGAAGGACATGCAAGTGGCCAGCCTTGACCACGCCTTGTGGTTCCACGCCGACCTGCGGGCCGATGACTGGTTGCTGTACGCCATGGACAGCCCGTGGGCCGGCAATTCCCGTGGGTTCTCCCGTGGCAGCGTGTACAACCGCGCCGGCCAACTGGTGGCCTCGGTGACCCAGGAGGGCTTGATCCGCCATCGCAAGGATTGGGCATGAGCCTGGCGCACGTTAAGCACTGGGTGTTTGATATGGACGGCACCCTGACCGTGGCCGTGCATGACTTTGCGGCGATCCGCGTGGCCCTGGATATTGCGCCTGCCGATGACATCCTCACCCACCTGGCAGCATTGCCGGCGGCTGAGGCGGCGGCCAAACATGCCTGGTTGCTGGAGCATGAGCGCGAACTGGCGCTGGGCTCGGTAGCGGCCACAGGCGCGGTGGAGTTGGTGCGCGACCTGGCGGCACGGGGCTGTCGCCTGGGGATCCTGACGCGCAACGCCCAGGAACTGGCGCACATCACCTTGAAAGCCATCGGCCTGGCGGACTGTTTTGCCGTGGAAGATGTGTTGGGCCGCGACGACGCACCGCCCAAGCCGGATCCCGGTGGCCTGTTGAAGCTGGCCCAGGCCTGGGAGGTGGCGCCCGCCGAGATGGTGATGGTGGGGGACTATCGCTTTGACCTGGATTGCGGGCGGGCGGCGGGGGCGCAGACGGTGTTGGTCAACGTTCCCGAAAACCCATGGCCGGAATTGGCCGATTGGCATGCCAAGGACTGCGCGGCATTGCGCCAGATGATCTAGCCAACCCCCCACAAATCACCGGTAGGAGCTGGCTTGCCAGCGATAACGGCGGGTCAGCCAATACAGATGTTGACTGATCCGTCGCTATCGCAGGCAAGCCAGCTCTTACATTTTTGATTAGGGGGATCAGTGGAACACGGCCTTCTGCCCCTCGGGCGAGGTGAACATCTTGTCGCCGTCATGCCCAACCCCTGGCACTTCAACCAACCTCTGGCTCAACTGCGGATGCCGCAGCTTGAGGTAGTCAAAATAGTTGTGCCCACGAATCAGCCGATAAGCCCCCTGGGTCTCGGCCGCGCAGCTCTTGTCCAGGGCCGGGTGGTTGGGGTCGGTATCCTGCTGGCCCAGCAGGTAAGTGATATCGCGCGTGACGTAGGCTTTTTCCAGTTGCTGGGGGCTTTGGCCATTGGCGTAGGCCGGCAGCTTTTGCATGCCGTACTTCCAGTCATTGAAGTCCGGGCAACTGGCCGGGGCAAACTGCACCGGGCGTTGCGGGCTGAAGTAGGCGTAGGACGACGGGTTGGCGATCACATAGCGCAGGCTGATCCCCGCCGCTTGCAGCGCCGGGTGGTCATGGCCGGTCAGGGCAAAGCGCTGCACCACCTGCCCGCCACCGGAATGCCCGGCGACCACTATTTCCTTGAGGGCCGGGAACAGCTTGCGGTTGCCCAAGTGCTTGATGATCTGGTCCAGGGCGCCGTAGGAACTGATCTGGCCATGGCCGATTGACGCCTCGCCAGCCATCCACCCATTGCCATGCCAGCGCAGCACACTATCGCCCAGGTGATGGCGCTGGATATCGGCCGCGTTGAGAAACTGTGGCGCGATTACCAGGGTATTGGCACTTTGCCCGGCATGGGCCGCTGCGTCTTCGGCGCTTTTGAGGTAGGTCTGGGCGTTGCGCAGCCGGCCATGCACGATGATCAGCGCGCGGGTTACTTGCGGCAGCGGCTGGCCCCAGTCCTGGCTCAGGCCCAGGCTCAGGTCGCCGGCTTGCAGGGTGAAACGTTCGGGGCTGACCACCTTGACCGCCTGCCCGGCGGCGAAGGTGGTGGCAGAGCAGGTGACCATCAAGCCCAGCAGCCATGCGGATCGTCTGTTCATTTAAAGACTCTTGGCCGAAAACGTATCGCATTGGCTGATCTGGCCCTGGGCAAAGCCAGTCTTGAACCAGCGGACCCGCTGCTGCGAGGTGCCATGGGTGAACGAGTCGGGTACCACGCGGCCCTGGCCCTGTTGCTGCAGGCGGTCATCGCCGATGGCGTTGGCGGCGTTCAGTGCTTCTTCGATGTCGCCCGGTTCCAGCCAGTTCAGGCGCTTTTGCGCGCGGTTGGCCCAGACTCCGGCGAAGCAGTCGGCCTGTAGTTCCTGGCGCACCAGCAGGCCGCCATCGCCTTGCATCTGCCGGCCTTGCTGGCGCGCGACCTGGATCTTCGACGAAATCCCCAGCAGGGTCTGCACGTGGTGGCCGACTTCGTGGGCAATCACATAGGCCTGGGCAAAGTCGCCAGCCGCCTGGAAGCGTTGGGACATTTCCCGGAAGAAATCCAGGTCCAGGTAGACCTGCTGGTCGGCCGGGCAGTAGAACGGGCCGCTGGCGGAGGTCGCGCCACCGCAGGCGGAATTCACCCGGCCACGGAACAGGATCAACTTGGGATTCTTGTAGGCCAGGCCGTTTTCCTGGAACACCTGGCCCCAGGTGTCTTCGGTGTCGCCCAGCACGGCGCGTACGAAGTCTGCCTGCTCATCATTGGCGGGCGGTGCCTGGCGTGTTTGCGGGCTGACCGAAGGGGCCTGCTCGGTCATCTGGCCGCTCAGTTGCCCGAGGATCTGCATCGGGTCCTGGCCGGTGAGTAGGCCGATGCCGACGATCAGTACGATGGCGGTCAGGCTCAGGCCCTTACCGCCGCCAAAGCGCATGCCGCCGCCACCGCCGCCGTCATTGCGCGCGTCGACCACGTTGTCGCTGCGTCGACCCTTTTTCCATAGCATGGGGCAATCCTCTTGATGTACCTGTTTGCACCGCGTTTTTATAGGAGCCGGCTTGCCGGCGATGGTCGTCAACGATGATGTTGGCTACCTGACGCCCCGCGCGCTAAATCGGCCGCTATCGCCGGCAAGCCGGCTCCTACAGTGGGGGTTGTGATTGAGTATGGCCGTTATTCGCGGCAATACCCTTCGCCCGTATTGACCACCAGGCAATCTTTTTTATCTGCCAGCCATTTCAAGCCAGTGGCTGCGCCGTCGCCGGCACGCAGCATCTGCGGGCCGTCCGGCCGGTTGAAGGTGATGCCGTCTTCGCTGGCCTCACCTTTAAACGTGCCGGAGGCGTCGGCATCCAGGCCGTACTGCATGCTCAGCAGGTAATGCCCGCGACCGATGCTGTCGTCCTTGCTGACGGTCAGGTGCAGGCCTTCGACGCCGATCCACTTGCCGACCCATTTGTCGGTGGGCGGGGTTTGCGGCACCAGGGTCGCCTGGACCGATGGCGGTGCGGGCTTCGGGGCCTCGGGGGCTTTATCGCAGGCGTTGAGCAGGGCGAGGGTCGAAAGGAGCAACAGGTTTTTTTTCATCGGGGATTGGCCTTGGTTAAAAAGCCTGCAATGGCAGGCTGGCGTGCAGCGTTGGACTGGGTTTGGGCGAATTAGTGCGCTGATCGCCCGCTGTTTGGTTATGCTCTTGAGACCGATGCACCACCCGCTCTAGATTAGCGCGTTGAGTGCCACTGCTTGCGGCGGTCATTTCAGCCTGTCACGCACGAGAATTCAATGACCCTCAGCACCCCTCTTTCCGGCGTCAACCATCCCTTCAAGGGCATCGTGCTGATTGTGCTGGCGACGTTTTTGTTTTCCAGCCACGACGCCTTGTCCAAATACCTCGCCGGCTTCTATCCGATCGTGATGGTGGTGTGGGCCCGCTACATGGTGCATACGCTGCTGATGGCGGGGATTTTCCTGCCGCAATCGGGCCTGCGTGTGCTGCGCAGCAAGCGCCCGTTGTTGCAGGTGGCCAGGGCCTTGTGCCTGTTGGGTACCAGCCTGTTTTTCACCGCAGCCCTGCATTACATCCCGCTGGCGGAGGCCACGGCGGTGAACTTCCTCGCGCCGATCCTGGTGACGGCCCTGTCGGTGCCGCTGCTGGGCGAGCATGTAACGCGTGGCCAGTGGCTGGCGGTGATCTGCGGGTTTGTCGGGGTGATCATCATCGTGCACCCGGGCGGTGAGTTGTTCACCCCGGCGGTGTTGTTGCCATTGGTCTCGGCGTTGTTCTTCTGCTTCTACCAACTGCTGACCCGCATCCTCAGCCAGTACGACAGCCCGACCACCAGCAACTTCTTCGCCGGCCTGTGCAACACCCTGGTGATGAGCGCACTGGTGCCGTTTTTCTGGCAGGTGCCGAGCCTGGGCCACGGCCTGCTGATGCTGGCGCTGGGCACCTGCGGGATGACCGCGCACTTGATGCTGACCCAGGCCTTCCGCTTTGCCGCGCCGGCCTTGCTGGCACCGTTTGGCTATTGCCAGATCGTGTTTGCGGGGTTGTTGGGCTGGCTGGTGTTCAATCACACCCCGGACCTGACCACGGTGGTCGGGATCGGGGTGATCTGCCTGAGTGGCTTGGCCGCTGCCTGGCAGCAGCGGCGGCGTTGAGTCACACCGCGACGGTGGGGATCTTGCGCGGCGCCATGAAGTACATCCAGGTCAGGGCGATGAAGTACATCGCCGGGATCAGGGTGAACAGCACGGTGTAGTTGTTATGGGTCACGGTCAGGATATGGCCGACGATCTGCGTCATGAACATCCCGCCGATAGCCGCGCACATCCCGCCAAAGCCAAACACCGTGCTCATCATGTGCTTGGGCGTGTAGTCCATCACCAGGCTCCAGATGTTGGCAGTCCAGGCCTGGTGCGCGCCGATGGCCAGGGAGATGGCAAACACCGCGACCCACAGCTGGCTGGAACCTGCGGCCATGATCACGCCGACGATGCAGCAGGCAAACAGCAGCATCGACAGCAAGCGCGCCTTGATCGGCTGCATGCCGCGCCCGATCAGGAACGAGGACAGAATCCCGCCGCCCACACTGCCGAAGTCCGCCGTCAGGTAAATGATGATCAGCGGGATACCCATCTGCGTCACGTTGATCCCCAGGTTGTATTGCTGGTTGAGGAACGGCGGCAGCCAGTACAGGTAGAACCAGAACACCGGGGCGGTCAGGGCATAGGCAATAGCGAAGGCCCAGGTGCCGCGCATGCGCAGGATGCGGCTGAAAGGCACGCGGGGCTGTTCCGGCTCGATTTCCTGTTGCACGTAGTCCAGTTCTGACTGTTTTACGCTCGGATGGTCTTCCGGGTTGTAGTACTTCAGGCCCCAGAACACCAGCCAGATCCCACCCAGTGCCGCCATGCACAAAAAGGCGGCCTGCCAGCCCCACACATGCAGCACCAGCGGCAGCAACATTGGCGTGAGCATGGCGCCGACGTTGGTGCCGGCGTTGAAGATCCCGGTAGCCACTGCTCGCTCGCCGGCGGGGAACCACAGGCGGGTGGTCTTGACGCAAGCGGGGTAGTTGGCCGCTTCGGTCAGGCCGAGGATAAAGCGGCAGACCATAAAGCCTACCGCCGAGGTCGCCAGGCCGTGGGCGCCGGTGGCGATGCTCCACAACAGCACTGCGCAGAAGAACACGCGCTTGACGCCGACCCGATCGATCAACCGGCCTTGCAACACAAAACCAATGGCGTAGCCGACCTGGAACCAGAAGTTGATGTTGGCGTAGTCCATCGCCGTCCAGCTCATCTCCTTGGCCAGGATCGGTTGCATCACGCCCAGGGCGGCGCGGTCGATGTAGTTCAGGGTGGTGGCGAAAAACACCAGGGCCAGCATGCCCCAGCGGGTTTTGCCAACGGCGAGGGCGCCGCGAATCTTGTCGCCAATGGCCGCTTGCGGGTTGCCGGGGCGCGGGGCCACGGCGGAATTTTGCGAAGGCATGAGAGGTACCCGTTTTTTGAAATTTTTATGGTGTGTTCTGGGTCTTGATCACAGGTAGGCGCCTTGAGAAAACGGCCCTGGATGCGCAATCGATGGTGCGCAGTGGCTAAAAAATCGTCAATTCGCCAATCGCCATTGTGTTCGATAATCGCCCATAAAACTAACCGGTTGGTACATTTTAAATTGCTGCTTTATCGCGCGCGGCCAATAATTTGCCGCAAACAAGACCAGCCTTCATTGCCGGGAGTCACCCCATGCAACGTTCCATCGCCACTGTTTCCTTGAGCGGCACCCTGCCGGAAAAGCTCGAAGCCATTGCTGCGGCCGGGTTCGATGGGGTGGAAATCTTCGAGAACGACTTGCTGTATTACGACGGCAGCCCCCGTGAAGTGCGGCAGATGTGTGCCGACCTGGGCATTGCCATCACCTTGTTCCAGCCGTTTCGCGACTTTGAAGGATGCCGCCGTGAACGCCTGGCGCGCAACCTGGAGCGGGCCGAGCGCAAGTTCGACCTGATGCAGGAGCTGGGCACTGACCTGGTGCTGGTGTGCAGCAATGCCTCGGCGGATTCCACGGGCGAGCATTCGATCCTGCGTGATGACCTCAGCCTGCTGGCCGAACACGCTGGGCGTCGTGGCTTGCGCATTGGCTATGAAGCCCTGGCCTGGGGCCGGCACGTCAATACCTGGCAACAGGTGTGGCAACTGGTGCGGGAGATCGATCACCCGAGCCTCGGGGTGCTGCTGGACAGTTTTCATACCTTGTCGCTCAAGGGCGATCCGGCGGCTATCGCCCAGATCCCTGGTGACAAAATCTTCTTCGTGCAAATGGCCGACGCGCCGATCCTGGCCATGGACGTGCTGGAGTGGAGCCGGCACTTTCGCTGCTTCCCTGGCCAGGGCGAGTTCGACCTGCCGGGTTTTCTTGCGCCGATCATCCAGAGTGGCTACACCGGGCCGCTGTCCCTGGAGATTTTCAACGACGGCTTTCGCGCCGCGCCCACCCGGGCCAACGCGGCGGATGGTTTGCGCTCGCTGCTGTACCTGGAAGAGAAGACCCGCCAACGCCTGGAGCAGCAGGCCGCGCCGTTGGATATCCTGTTCGAGACCCCGGCCGCCAGCGAGTACGACGGTATCGAGTTCCTGGAGTTTGCAGTGGATGAAAACCTCGGCGCCCGGCTGACCCAATGGCTGCAACGCCTGGGCTTCGTCAAGGCCGGGCAGCACCGTTCCAAGAGTGTGAGCCTGCTGCGCCAGGGTGATATCAACCTGATCCTAAACTGCGAGTCGTACTCCTTTGCCCACAACTTTTTCGAGGCCCATGGCCCGTCGTTGTGCGCCACGGCGATTCGCGTCAAGGACAGCGCCAAGGCCCTGGAGCGGGCGGTGGCCTACAAGGGCCAGCCTTATCGCGGCCTGGTCGGGCCCAACGAACTGGAGCTGGCGGCGGTGCGTGCGCCGGATGGCAGCCTGATCTACCTGGTGGACCAGCATGCCGGCGGGATCTACGACACCGATTTCAACCTGCAAGCGTCCAGCACCAGCGGCGGCGGCTTGCTGCGCATCGACCATATGGCCATGGCTTTGCCGGCCGACAGCCTCGACAGTTGGGTGCTGTTCTACAAGAGCCTGCTGGATTTCGAGGCCGACGATGAAGTGGTGCTGCCGGACCCTTATGGCCTGGTCAAGAGTCGGGCGCTGCGCAGCCGCTGCAGTTCGATCCGCCTGCCGCTGAATATTTCCGAGAACCGCAATACGGCAATTTCCCACGCGCTATCGAGCTACCGTGGCTCCGGCGTGCACCACATTGCCTTCGATTGCGCGGATATTTTCGCCGAAGTCAGCCGGGCCAAGGAGGCGGGCGTGCCACTGCTGGATATCCCGCTCAACTACTACGATGACCTGGCAGCGCGTTTTGATTTCGACGATCAGTTCCTCAGCGAACTGGCGTACTACAACGTGCTGTACGACCGTGACGCCCAGGGCGGTGAGCTGTTTCATGTGTACACCGAACCGTTCGAAGGGCGGTTTTTCTTCGAGATCATCCAGCGCAAGAACGGCTACGCCGGCTATGGCGCGGCCAATGTGGCGGTACGCCTGGCAGCCATGGCGAAGTCACGCAGCGGCGCGGTGCGCCAGGCCAAGTTGTAGGGCGTTGGCGCTTCCTTCGTGAGACGCGGCGGCCCATAATCACGGCCTGCATAAATGGCCGTGAGCGCACCATGACCCCGACGTCCGAACTGCCCGACGCCCCCCTGGCGCCGCGCAAGAGTCGCAAGAACAACCCGGAAAAAACCCGCGAGAACATTCTGCAAGAGGCCATTGTCGAGTTCGTGCAGCAGGGGCTTTCCGGGGCGCGGGTGGACGCCATCGCTGAGCGCACCCACACCTCCAAGCGCATGATCTATTACTACTTCGGCAGCAAGGAGCAGCTGTACGTCGAGGTCCTGGAAAAGCTCTACGGTGATATCCGCAACACCGAAACTCGGATGAACCTCACTGAACTGGAACCCCGTGAAGCGATCCGGCGCCTGGTGGAATTCACCTTCGATCACCACGACCAGAACGTGGATTTTGTGCGGATTGTCAGCATCGAGAACATTCACAACGCCGAGTATGTGAAACAGTCGGATGCGATCAAGGCGATGAACAGCAATATCCTGGAGGCGTTGGGCGCGACCTTGCGCCGGGGCGCGGAGCTGGGGGTATTTCGCGCGGGGCTGGAGCCGCTGGATGTGCATTTGCTGATCAACTCGTTCAGCTTTTACCGGGTGTCCAACCGCCATACCTTCAGTGAGATTTTTCAGATCGAATTGTCGGATGAAGCGATCAAGCAACGGCATCGCGCGATGATCTGCGAGTCGGTGCTGCGTTACCTACAGGCCTGATCCACCGCCGAATTCAATGTCGTGCGGGCTTGTGTGGGAGCTGGCAAGCCAGCTCCCACATTAGGATCCGGTTTCTACAGTGAGGTATTCATGTATTGGAAATGATCGAGCATCCTTTGTGCATCTGCTTTCTCACCACTGAACAACTCAAAGGCCTTCACCGCCTGGAACACCGCCATATTCCCTCCATCCAGCGTGCGGCAGCCCAAGG
Source organism: Pseudomonas sp. WMBT8 (assembly GCF_050916005.1). Classification (NCBI taxonomy): domain Bacteria; kingdom Pseudomonadati; phylum Pseudomonadota; class Gammaproteobacteria; order Pseudomonadales; family Pseudomonadaceae; genus Pseudomonas; species Pseudomonas sp. WMBT8. The sequence goes on along the minus strand of NZ_CP188096.1, from coordinate 5,295,678 downwards.
CCCGGGCGCTGCGCAGCAGCTCGGTTTCCAGCGGGAAGTAGACGATTTCCGCGACCCACAAATCTGCGCGTAGCAACACGGCTGGCACTGGCATGCCCGGCAGCTTGGCCATGCCCATGGGCGTGGTATTGACCAGCCCGTCAGCCGCCGCCATCGCGCTGTCCAGATCACTGGCGGCATGCGCGCGGCCGGGGCCGAAATGCTGGTTGAGGTTATCCGCCAGGCTTTGCGCGCGCCCATGCTCCACATCGAAAATACTCAACTGCCCGACACCTTCGGCCAGCAGCGCATGGGCCACTGCCGCGCCCGCGCCACCAGCGCCCATCTGCACCACGCGCTGGCGCGCAGCCTCATGCAGGCCACGGCGAAACCCTTCGGCGAAACCCAGGCAGTCGGTGTTGTGACCGATGCGCTTGCCATCGCGCCAGACCACGGTGTTGACCGCGCCGATGCCCCGGGCTTCGGGCGACAGCTCATCGAGCAGCGGCAGGATCACCTGCTTGCACGGGTAGGTGATGTTCAACCCGGTGAAGTTCATCTGCTCGGCGGCCTTGAGCAGCTCGGGTAGGGCGCTGTTGTCCAGTTGCAGCGGGTCCAGGTCGATCAGTCGATACAAGTAGCGCAGACCCTGGGCATCGCCTTCCTGCTCATGCAGGGCCGGCGTGCGGGACGCCTGGATGCCGGCGCCGATCAGGCCGGCAAGAATGCGCGGTTTCATTTGAGCTCCCGACTGAAATGTTCGAGGGCCAGGTGATAACCGTGGCTGCCAAACCCGGCGAGCACGGCCTTGGCGATAGGGGAAACAAAGGAGTGATGGCGGAAGGGTTCACGGGCATGCACGTTGGACAGATGCACTTCGATCACTGGCAGTTCACTGGCCACCAGGGCGTCGCGGATGGCCACCGAGGTGTGGGTCCAGGCCGCCGGGTTGATCACAATCCCGGCGCACCGGGCGCGGGCGCCATGAATCCAGTCCAGCAACTCGCCTTCGTGGTTGGTCTGGCGAAATTCCAGTTTCAGCCCGAACTGTTCGGCACTGCGCCCACATAGCGCGGCGACGTCAGCCAGGGTCTCGTGGCCATAGGTGGCGGGTTCGCGGGTGCCGAGCAGGTTCAGGTTGGGGCCGTTGAGGACCAGTACGATAGGCGGCATGGGGATGTCTCCACTGTTGTTTTTATTGATGGAGACAAAATGTACTGAATGGTTAATTTGGTCAATTGGCCAGGCGCCATGCCGTGGATAACCGTTCGATTATCGAACGCTGAATACGGCCTGCCGGTACTGCCCAAGAGTTGATATCAATTGAAAATCATTCTCGACAACGCTTAAGATGCCCGCCTGTTTCCTTTACATCCCCAGGGAGTCGGTTTGTCGGACGTGGATCTCAAGGGCCTGTTTCTCAAGCATGCCGATACCCTGCGCCGGTATTTGCTGCGCAAGGTACGGGACCCTCAGTTGGCTGCGGACCTGGTGCAGGAGAGCTTCCTGCGCCTGGCGCAAAAGCCGTCCAGCGAGCGGATCGACAACTCCCAGGGTTATCTCTACCGCACGGCGAGCAATCTTTTGATCGACCATATCCGCCAGGAGGCCCGGCGCAAGACCGACTCCGTGCCCCATGAGGCGTTGGCCGAGATTGAAGATGAAGTGGCCGGGTTGGAGGCTCAGGCAATGGCGCAGCAACAGCGACAGGCATTGAAGCAGGCGTTGGCGGAACTGCCGGAGCGCACCCAGCAGATTTTCCGCCTCAACCGCGTCGAGGGCATGACCCACGCCCAGGTTGCGCGGCATCTTGAAATTTCCGACAGTTCAGTGCAAAAGCATCTGGCCAAGGCACTGGCGCATGTCATGCAGCGTTTGCGGGAGGGCGATGTGACGCCGTCCGACGAATGATTTACTGAAAAAACGCTGCTCAAACGTCACTGTTTCATACAACGAGAATTCGAGACTCACACGTGAATAGCCAGGAGTCGCAACAGCCCAGCATTACCGAGGTCGCCGCCGATTGGGCGGTGCGCCTGCATGCGGGCGGGCTGGGTGTGCAGGAACACGCCGAACTGCAACGCTGGATTGCCAGCGACAGCCGCCACGCCGCGGAACTGGATTTTGCCCGGCAGACCTGGGCGGCGCTGGGTGATTTGCCAACAGATACGCCCGTGCATCGCCAGCGCCCGCCGTCGGCAGGCATGCCACTGCGCCGCGCCCAGCGTCGGCGGCCATGGCGCGTGGCCGCAAGTGTCGCGCTGTTGCTGGTGGTCGCCGGTGTTGGCTGGGTGCAGGCGCCGCAAGCCTTGCTGCAGATGCAGGCCGACTACCTGACCGCCAAGGGCGAAGTGCGCATGGTGCGCCTGGCGGACGGCAGTACCGTGGAGCTGGATTCCTCCAGCGCCATCCGCCTGGATTTCGACGGCGAGCAGCGGCGGATCAGCCTGCTGGCCGGCTCGGCGATTTTTGACGTGGCGCCCATGGTCGGGCAGGAAACCCGGCCGTTCGTGGTGCAAAGTGCCGGCGGGCAAACCCGGGCCCTGGGCACGCGTTTTGTGGTCGGCCGCGAGGCAGACGACCAGGCGTGGGTGGGCGTGCTGCAACACAGCGTGGCCGTGACCCAGCAAGACCAGCCGCAAACCACGGTCCTCGAGGAGGGGCAGGCCGCCCGCTACAGTGCGCAGGACGGTGTGAAAGGCCTGCCCGGCTTCGACCTGGCGCGGGCCACCAGTTGGCGGCGCGGAGTGCTGGTGTTCGACCGCCAGCCGCTGGCCAAGGTGGTTGCAGAGCTCAATCGCTACCGCCCCGGGCGGGTGGTGCTGCGCAATGCCGAGCTGGGCAAGCGTGAAGTCAGTGCGGTGGTGCGCCTCGACATGCTGGACAAGGCGCTGGGCACCTTGACCGAAGAGCTGCAGGTGCGACGCTTTGATCTGGCGGGCGTCAGCCTGATCTACTGACATACGCAAACCTCCCTGTGAACGGGCGCTTTTGTGTGGGCGCTGGCTAGCCTGCGATAGCATCACCTCGGTCTACCTGGTAGACCGAGTTGCCTGCATCGCCGGCAAGCCAGCTCCTACACAAGCCCGCATTCCTGGCTGATCTTCAAACAATTTTCAGAAACACTTACTGAGTCTCTATCCCTGACGCGTCTTGCTAATCGAGAAGTATTCGCATAAACAAAAAACGCTCAGCGAAGGGATCACAACGATGTCTGCAATCACCAAAGGGCGCGTCACCGGCAGCCGGTTGGCCCTGGCCATTCACTTGGGTCTGTTTGCCAGCGCCGGGCAGGCCTACGCCGCCGCCCCGGTGGCCGGCGCTTCGCAGCCTGCGACGCTGATGTTCGATGTTCCCGCCCAACCCCTGGGCGGCGCGGTCCTGGCGTTTGCCGACCAGGCTGGTTTGCAGGTGCTGTTCGATAGCCCGCGCCTGCAAGGCCTCAGCAGCACCGCGCTGAAGGGCCAATACAGTGTCCAGGAAGGCCTGGGGCGTTTGTTGGGCAGTGCGCCGGTGGAGTATCGCTTCACCGGCGAGCGCCAGGTCACCCTCAATCGCGTCAATGTCGAACAGGACAACGCGTTGACCGTCGGCACCACCACCATCAACGCCAACACCAACGGCAAGCCCAGTGACTGGGTGTATGAAACCCCGCGCTCGGTGGCGGTGATCACCCGCGAGCAGATCGACAAGCGCCCACCCCGGCACGCCGCCGACATGCTCGAGGAAACCGCCGGTGTCTACACCGCCGTCAACCAGCGTGACCCTGGCTTGTCGGTGAATATCCGTGGGGTGCAGGACTATGGCCGGGTCAATATGAACATTGACGGCATGCGCCAGAACTTCAACGTCAACGGCCACCAGCAGCGCAACGGCACGATGGTGATCGACCCTGAATTTATCTCCAGCATCGAGATCGACAAAGGCAGCCAGTCGGGCATGGGCGGTGCGGCGGTGCTCGGTGGTATTGCGTCATTCAAGACCCTGGACGCCAGCGAGTTCCTGGCCGATGGCAAGGAGTACGGCGGGCGTCTGCGCGCGGGTAATGGCATCGGCAAACTGGGCAATGGCACCCACTTCAATGGCAGCGGTGTATTTGCCTTTGGCGATGAGCGTGGCGATGTGCTGCTGGGTTACAGCGAGCGGCATTTCGGCGACTACCACGCCGGCACCCACAACGACCAGAAGCTGGGCACCAACCTGCGCGCGCGCAAGTATCAGCCCGAGGCGTTTGACGATTGGTTGAACAGCGAGGTCGGCGATATGGGCAGCGTGACTCGCTCGCAGATCGTCAAACTGGGCTTGAACCTGCCCAATGACCAGCGTGTGCAACTGAGCTACCTGCAAAGCGACAGTGACAGCAACGACGCCTGGGCCTATACCGCCGACGATGCACAAAGCGTTTACTACCGGCGCGTGAGCAAGAACAACCTTGCGGCCAAGAACGTCGCGCTGGACTACAGCTACACGCCAGACAACCCGCTGATCGATTTCAAGGCCAAGGCGTATTACGTCAGCACCCAGTTGGAGCGCACCAATGCGCCAAACCTGTCGTCACCTGGTACGGGCAACGAGGTTGGCGGCTACACCGATCACTTCCAGACCGATACCTGGGGCCTGCAAGCGGACAACACCTCGCGCTTCGATTTCGAGGCGCTGGGCCGGGTCAAATGGAACTACGGCCTGGAGATGTACCAGGACCAATTCAAGCCGCGCACCAACAAGGTCGAGGCGCTCAACCTCCAGGGGCTGCTGCCGTATGTCGAAGGCGACACCCCGGGCGGTAAACGCACCATCGCCAGCTTGTTCAACAACCTGCAATACGAATATGGCAACTGGCTGACCCTGGATGCCGGCCTGCGTTACGACCGCTACCGGCTTGAAGGCAAAACCGGGATGACCCTGTACAAGCGCGACCGTTTCTACAACAGCCTGGTGGGCGCCAAGCGTGTGGCCGAGGTGTTTGATATCGATAATGAAGAGGGGCACTTCTCGCCCACCTTCGGCATCGGCGTCAAGCCGGGGCTTGAGTGGATGCAACTCTATGCGCGTTGGGGCAAGGGCTGGCGCCCGCCGGCGGTCACGGAAACCTTCATGACCGGTCGCCCCCATGGTGGCAGCTCGGCAGAGCGGGTGTTCCCCAACCCGTACCTTAAGGCTGAAGAGTCGCGGGATTGGGAAATGGGCGTCAACGTGTTCAAGGAAGGGCTGTTTTTCAACGACGACCGCCTGGGCATGAAGGTCGCCTACTTCGATACCAAGATCGACAACTTCTCGTTCCTCAACCACAGCGTCAGCTTGCCAGATACCAGTGTCGGCGGTTTTCTCGGAACCATGGCCTACGTCAACAACACCGGCCCGACGCGCTTTCGCGGTATGGAGTACCAGCTCAACTACGACATGGGCCGGGCCTACGCCAACTTGAGCTACACCCATATGATCGGCAGTAACGACTTCTGCTCGAAGAACTACTACATGGGCGGAGCCAAGACCAGCGGGCCGCGGACTACGCGGATCGAGTCCTACATCCGCCCGGACGGGCGCCCCGGCATCCGGCCGGTCACTACTTATGAAGTGCTGGATGATGACGTTGCCAACAACAAGGAAAGTTGCGGGCGGATCATGGGCAACGCCACCTATATGCCGGCGGATCGCGGCTCGGTGACGTTGGGCGCGCGGTTCCTGGAAAAACGCCTGGATACCGGCGTGCGGGTGCGCTACAGCTCGGGCAACGGTGCCAACCTCAACCAGCAGGGTTATGACTTTATCGACCAGGCGCTGTGGCCGCAGTACACCCTCTACGACCTGTATGCCAGTTACTGGATGACCGACCACTTGAACCTTGGCCTGGCCCTGGAAAACGCCACCGATGAAGCCTATTTCGTGGCCATGGGCGACGCCAACAACCTCAGCCTGGCGCGGGGCCGTACGTTGAGCGGGATGCTTGAGTACAAGTTCTGAGCAAGGTGCTCCAGCCTTCCGGCCCTGGCACTTAGAAGGCGCCGCCAAGTCGGCCGCCGCCCGCGCCAATGGCAAGCAGGGCGGCCGGCCACGCAAGGAGCAATGATGCACAGCCGGGGTAGCGGGCTTATGTGGGAACGGGCTTGCCCGCGATTACGGTGGGTCAGCCAGATAGATTTTGACTGATACACCGCAATCGCGGGCAAGCCCGCTCCTACATTTTTCCAGATCTGCAGGGACCGAGGGTTTAGCGCCGGGTCAGCAGCACGCCCGATTCCATATGGTGGGTCCACGGGAACTGGTCGAACATCGCACACCGGGTGATGCGGTGCGTGTCGTGCAGTTGCGCAATGTTCGCCGCCAGCGTTTCCGGGTTGCAGGAGATGTACAGGATGTTCTCGAAGCGCCGGGTCAACTCGCAGGTGTCCGGGTCCATGCCTGCGCGGGGCGGGTCGACGAAGATGCTGGCGAACTCATAGCTCTTGAGGTCGATACCGTGCAGGCGTCGGAATGGCCGCACTTCGTTCAGGGCTTGGGTCAGTTCTTCGGCGGACAGGCGCACCAGGGTGACGTTATCCACCGCGTTTTCATCGAGGTTGCTCAGGGCGGCGTTGACCGAGGTCTTGCTGATCTCGGTGGCCAGCACTTTGCGCACGCGGGTAGCCAGGGGCAGGGTGAAGTTGCCGTTGCCGCAATACAGCTCCAGCAGGTCATCACTGCGATCGCCCAGGGCGTCATAGGCCCAGTTGAGCATCTTCTGGTTCACCGTGCCGTTGGGCTGGGTGAAGGCGCCTTCGGGCTGGCGATAGCTGAAGGTGCGACCGCCGACATCGAGTTTCTCCACCACATAGTCGTGGCCGATCACATCGCGCTTGCCCTTGGAACGGCCGATGATGCTGACGTTCAGGTCGGCCGCCAGCTTGTTGGCAGCGGTGTGCCAATGCTCATCCAGCGGGCGGTGATAGCACAGCGTGATCATCGCATCGCCGGCCAGGGTGGTGAGGAACTCCACCTGGAACAGCTTGTGGCTCAGGGCGGCGCTGGCTTGCCAGGCGGCCTTGAGTTGCGGCATCAGCTGGTTGATGCGCAGGCTGGCGATGGGAAACTCTTCGATCAGGATCGGCGTGCGCTTGTCGTCCTGGGAGAACATCGCGTAGTGGCGCTGACCGCCTTCGCGCCACAGGCGGAACTCGGCGCGCAGGCGGAAGTTCTGCAGGGGCGAATCGAATACCTGTGGCTCGGGCGCATCGAACGGCGCGAGCAGGTCACGCAAGCGCGTGACCTTTTCTTGCAGTTGCAGGGCGTAACTTGCTGCGTCAAAAGTCATGCGGGGAACCAGCCTAGCTTGATCACGAACAGGATCGACAGGATCACCAGCGCTGGGTTGAGTTCACGGTAGCGGCCTGTCAGCAGCTTGATACCGGTCCAGGCGATGAAGCCGAAGGCGATGCCGTTGGCGATGGAGTAAGTGAAGGGCATCGCCAGGGCGGTGATCACCACCGGCGCGGCAACAGTAATATCGTCCCAGTCGATTTCCGCCAGGCCCGAGGTCATCAACACTGCGACAAACAGCAGCGCGGGTGCGGTGGCAAATGCCGGGACGCTGGCCGCCAGCGGCGAGAAGAACAGCGCCAGCAGGAACATGATCGCGACCACGATGGCGGTCAGGCCAGTGCGGCCACCCGCACTCACGCCAGCCGCCGACTCGATGTAGCTGGTGGTGGTCGAGGTACCCAGCAACGAACCGGCCATGGCCGCAGTGCTGTCGGCAATCAGGGCGCGGCCCATTTTCGGCATGTGGCCGTCCTTGCCCATCAGGCCGGCGCGCTTGGCGACGCCGATCAGGGTGCCGGAGTTGTCGAACAGGTCAACGAACAGGAAGGCGAAGATCACGCTGATCAAGCCCACGTCCAGGGCGCCGGCGATGTCCAGTTGCAGGAAGGTCGGGGCCAGGGACGGAGGCATCGATACCACGCCGCCGAATGGGGTGACGCCGAGCGCGATGGCGGCGATGGTCACCGCGAGGATGCCGATCAACACCGCGCCGCGCACTTTCAAGGCTTCCAGGGCCACGATCAGGAAGAACCCCAGGGTGGCGAGGATGGGTGCGGGTTTGGCCAGGTCGCCCATGCCCAGCATGGTCGCCGGGTTGCTGACCACGATGCCGGCGTTATGCAGGGCGATCAGCGCCAGGAACAGGCCGATACCGGCGGCAATCGCCGAGCGCAGGGGCAGGGGGATGGCATTGATGATCCATTCGCGGATGCGGAAGATCGACAGCAGGAAAAACAGCACGGCGGAGATAAACACCGCACCCAGCGCCACTTGCCAGGTATGGCCCAGGTGCAGGACCACGGTGTAGGTAAAGAAGGCGTTCAGGCCCATGCCCGGCGCCAGGGCAATCGGGTAGTTGGCGATCAGGCCCATGATCGTCGAGCCGATGGCCGCCGCCAGGCAAGTGGCGACAAACAGCGCGCCCTTGTCCATGCCGGTCTCGCCGAGAATGCTCGGGTTGACGAACAGGATGTAGGCCATGGCCAGGAATGTCGTGATACCGGCGAGAATCTCGGTACGCACGTTGGTGTTGTGTGCCTTGAGTTGAAACAGCTTTTCCAGCATGCCTGCTCCCTGTGGCGCGCTCGGCGCCGTGATTTGTTGACCTCAAAGTCAAAGCACAAACTGCGCCAAGCGCCGCGTGTTTTCTACAGAGGATCGGAAAAAGCGGCGCATCATACCAGCAGGTCGACGGCCTGTGGCGCCCAGCCTCGGTTTTGTTGAGTGTGGCCTTGAGGCATACTCCGTCGACGTTCAGTCCAGGGTCATCCAAAGCATGAAAAAAGCCATCGCGTGGAGTCTAGCTCCGTTCGCCTGTATCGGCCTGTGGCTGGCGGCGGCACCGGCGTGGGGCGCGCCTGCACCGGCCTTGAGCGAGGTGCGGGTATTCCAGGTGCAGTCCCAGGCGTGCAAAGAGTCCATCGCCGAGGGCGTCGACAGCACCCGGCAGTGCCAGCACCGTGGGCCGACACAGGTCTCGGTGATGGAAGTGGGGCTGGGCAATAATTCCATCGCCACCTTTGATGGAGCGCGGCTTGCGGGGCAAAAGACCGCGATCTGCCAGGTCGGCTCCGTCAGCCAGGCCTGCAATGGCGCTGGCACATTGATGGGCTACATCTATGTATTTGACGTGGATATCCGCGCCGCCGGTTGGTTCGAGTACAGCAACACATCGATCAATGCGCCGCGCAACACCCTGAAGACTCAGCTGCGCATCCAATGATGGCCCCCTGTAGGAGCCGGCTTGCCGGCGAAAATCGTCAACGATAAAGCTGGGTGCCTGGTGGCCCGTGTTGCTCTCTGGTTTTTCGCCGGCAAGCCGGCTCCTACAGGTTCAGGGCGTTTCGGCCGGGGTATGCATGCGGTCCCGCTTGGCCAGCGTCGGGAACAGCTTGATCCATACCCCCGTCACCACCAGCGTCCCGACCCCGCCCAATACCACGGCTGGCACTGTGCCCAGCCAGTGGGCGGTGACGCCGGATTCAAATTCGCCCAACTGATTGGACGCCCCAATAAACAGCCCATTGACCGCACTGACCCGCCCGCGCATTTCATCGGGGGTTTCCAGTTGCACGAATGAGGCGCGGATCACCATGCTGATCATGTCTGCCGCCCCCAGCACCACCAGCACCGCCAGCGAAAACCAGAACGAGGTGGACAGGCCGAACGCGATGGTCGCTACGCCAAATACCCCGACAGCGGTAAACATCACGCGGCCCACATGCCGGTCCACGGCAAACCGCGCTAGCCACAATGACATCAACAGCGCCCCAACCGCCGGCGCCGAGCGCAGCAGCCCAAGGCCCCAGGGGCCGGTCAGCAGGATGTCCTTGGCAAACACCGGCAGCAACGCCGTGGCGCCGCCCAACAGCACGGCGAACAGGTCCAGGGAAATCGCCCCGAGGATGTCCGGCCGGCTGCGGATAAAACGAATCCCCGCGAGCAGCGAGTCCAGGGTGGCCTTGCCCTTGTTCAGTGGGGTCTGCCGCGCGGGCAGGTTGAGGGTGAGCATGCAGGCAATCAGGTACAGCAGCACCGTCGGGCCATACACCCAGGCGCTGCCGAAGGCATAGAGCAAGCCGCCCAGGGCCGGCGCGACGATGGTTGCCGATTGCTGGGCCGACTGCGCCGCCGCCACTGCCCGTGGAAACAGGGCACTGGGCACGATGCTCGGCAACAGCGCCTGGGTGGTGGGCAGTTCGAAGGAGCGGGCTGCGCCCAGCAGGAAGGCGAGGATAAAAATCATCTCGCGGGTGACATTGTCCGTCAGGCTGCCGATGACCAGGGCCAGGGCGATCAACGCCTGCAACGTCTGGCAAATGGCGGCGACCCTGCGCCGTTCGTAACGGTCGGCCACATGCCCGGTGTGCAGCATGAACAGCACCCGTGGGACAAATTCCACCAGGCCCACCAAGCCCAGGTCCAGCACGTTGCCGGTCAGTTGGTAGAGGTTCCAGCCGATGGCCACGGTGAGCATCTGGAAGCCGCTGGCGGTAAAAATCCGGGCCAGCCAGAACGCGATAAAAGGGCGGTGATGACGTAACAGCAGCGGGGTTTCACTGGGCATCGGCAAGGACTGGACTGAACCTGGGAAGTGCCGAGGTTAGCATCAAGCTGTAACAAATAGTTGCTGCCAGGCAAATATCCTTAGCAAGGCATCTATTTGGCTGAGTCAACCTGTCACGCGGCAAAAGACCACACAGTCCAACCTGGAAAATGGGACTACTCTTTCAACGATGCTTGATCCAGATCAATGCCGATTGCAGCGTTGGTGTGGGGGTCAAGAAGCCAGAATCCCTACGTGGTTGGTAAAAAAAGAACGAATTGCAATTCGCCACACTCCATATCCGTGGGAGCAGTGGGTGCAGGCCTCCCTGCCTGTAGCCGGTATTACCTGACAGAGGAAGACTTATGTTCGGTTTGGAGGCGCTAGATCTCGCCCGAATTCAATTCGCATTCACCATCTCGTTCCATATCCTGTTCCCGGCCATCACCATTGGCCTGGCCAGTTACCTCGCGGTACTGGAGGGCCTGTGGCTCAAGACCCACAACGATACCTACCGTGACCTCTACCATTTCTGGTCGAAGATCTTTGCCGTCAACTTCGGCATGGGGGTGGTCTCGGGCCTGGTCATGGCCTATCAGTTCGGTACCAACTGGAGCCGCTTCTCGGACTTCGCCGGCTCTGTCACGGGGCCGTTGCTGACCTATGAAGTGCTCACCGCGTTCTTCCTCGAAGCGGGCTTCCTTGGGGTGATGCTGTTTGGCTGGAACAAGGTCGGGCGCAAGCTGCACTTCTTTGCCACGGTGATGGTGGCCGTCGGTACGCTGATCTCGACCTTCTGGATCCTCGCCTCCAACAGCTGGATGCAGACGCCACAAGGCTTTGAAATCATCGACGGCCGGGTGATCCCCACCGATTGGCTGGCCGTGATCTTCAACCCTTCGTTCCCCTATCGCCTGGCGCACATGGCCACGGCGGCGTTTGTCGCCACCGCGTTTTTTGTCGGCTCGTCGGCGGCCTGGCATCTGCTGCGGGGCAAGGACAACCCGGCGATCCGCACCATGCTGTCGATGGCGATGTGGATGGCCCTGATCGTCGCGCCGATCCAGGCGGTGATCGGTGACTTCCATGGCCTCAACACCCTCAAGCACCAGCCGGCGAAAATTGCGGCGATTGAAGGCCACTGGGAAAACATCGGCAATGAGCCGACCCCGCTGATCCTGTTCGGCTGGCCGGACATGAAGGAAGAGCGCACCAAGTACAAGGTAGAAATCCCCTACCTGGGCAGCCTGATCCTCACCCACTCCCTGGACAAGCAAGTGCCGGCCCTCAAGGAGTTCCCGCCTGAGGATCGTGCCAACTCGACCATCGTGTTCTGGTCGTTCCGGGTCATGGTCGGCCTGGGCATGCTGATGATCTTCACCGGCCTGTTCAGCCTCTGGCTGCGCAAGGGCGACAGGCTGTACACCAACAAACCGTTCCTGTACCTGGCGCTATGGATGGGCCCGTCGGGGTTGATTGCGATCCTGGCCGGCTGGTTCACCACCGAAATCGGGCGCCAGCCCTGGGTGGTCTACGGCTTGATGCGCACGGCGGACGCCTCTTCCAACCACAGCGTGGTGCAGATGAGCATCACCCTGGCGCTGTTTGTGGTGGTGTACTTCGCCCTGTTCGGCGCAGGCCTTGGCTACATGATGCGCCTGGTGCGCAAAGGCCCGGTCACCCACGACAGCACCGAACCGGCCCACGGTGGCCCCGGGCAGCAACGCACCCCGGCGCGTCCATTGTCGGCAGCCGATGACAGCGGCGACGCCGATCACGGCGACACTCTGAACAAGGGGAATTGAGTCATGGGTATTGATCTTCCGCTGATCTGGGCCGTGATCATCATCTTCGGCATCATGATGTACGTGGTCATGGATGGCTTTGACCTGGGGATCGGCATTCTCTTCCCGTTTATCCCGGGCAAGACTGACCGCGACGTGATGATGAATACCGTCGCCCCGGTGTGGGACGGCAACGAAACCTGGCTGGTGCTGGGGGGCGCGGCATTGTTTGGCGCCTTCCCGTTGGCCTACTCGGTGGTGCTCTCGGCGCTGTACCTGCCGCTGATCCTGATGCTGATCGGCCTGATCTTCCGTGGCGTGGCCTTTGAGTTCCGCTTCAAGGCCAAGGATGACAAGCGCCACTTGTGGGACAAGGCGTTTATCGGCGGCTCGCTGGCGGCGACCTTCTTCCAGGGCGTGGCGCTGGGGGCATTCATTGAAGGCATTCCGGTGGTTGACCGCCAGTTCGCCGGCGGCTCATTGGACTGGTTCTCGCCATTTGCCCTGTTCTGCGGTGTGGCCTTGATCGTGGCCTATGCCCTGCTGGGCTGCACCTGGCTGATCATGAAGACCGAAGGCAAGCTGCAAGAGCAGATGCACAACCTGGCGCGGCCCCTGGCGTTCGTCGTGTTGGCGGTGATTGGCATCGTCAGTATCTGGACGCCCCTGGCCCACCCGGACATCGCCTCGCGCTGGTTCACCCTGCCGAACCTGTTCTGGTTCCTGCCGGTGCCGATCCTGGTGCTGGTGACCATGTATGCGCTGGTGCGTGCCGTGGCCCGCAATGCCCATTACGCGCCGTTCCTGCTGACGCTGGTGTTGATCTTCCTCGGCTACAGCGGCCTGGGCATCAGCCTGTGGCCGAACATCATCCCGCCGTCGGTGTCGATCTGGGATGCCGCCGCGCCGCCGCAAAGCCAGGGCTTCATGCTGGTGGGTACGCTGTTCATCATCCCGTTCATCCTGGGCTACACCTTCTGGAGCTACTACGTGTTCCGCGGCAAGGTGACCCATGAAGATGGCTATCACTAGGAGGCTTGAACCATGACCGGTAAACCTTCACTGGACGATATCGAACAGGCCGAGAAAAAGCCGCTGTGGCAACGCCTGGGCTGGTTGGCAATGATCTGGACCGGCAGCGTCCTGGCCCTGTTCGTGGTGGCCAGCCTGATGCGCATGTTCATGAACGCCGCGGGCCTGAGCACTCACTGACATCCCATGCAGTCTTGACCCTCCTTTAATGGAGGGTTTTTTTTGCCTGTGTTATTTGCGGGCCTTGAGAATCACGAACTTTGGTGTCGCCGCCACCTGCTCCACACCACGGAACAGGCGCGCCAGCTTGCTGTGATAACCCAGGTGGCGGTTGCCGACGATGTACAACGCGCCGCCGACTACCAGCGCTTCGCGGGCCTGCTGGAACATGCGCCATGCAAGGAAATCCCCCACCACCTGCTGCTGGTGGAACGGCGGGTTGCATAGCACCACGTCCAACGATTGCGGCTCCTGGTCCGCCAGGCCGTCGCCGGGGCGAATTATCACGGGCCGCTCACCCAGGGCCGCGCGCCAGTTTTCGGCGGCCGACTGTACGGCCATATAGGACTCGTCCACCAAGGTGTACTGCGCCTCGGGGTTGTGCAGGGCGCTGGCAATCGCCAGCACGCCGTTGCCGCAACCCAGGTCAGCCACGCGGGCATTCCCCAGGTTGTGCGGCAGATGGGGCAGGAAGGCACGGGTGCCGATATCCAGGCCTTCGCGGCAGAACACATTGGCGTGGTTGAGTAGCTCGATGGCCGGCGCGTCCAGGCGATAACGCGTGGGGTAGGGCGATACGACGCGAGGGCGATCAGCCAGGGTGGCGATCAGCAACCTGGCCTTTTTCACCGCCAGCGACGCGTGCATCGGCCCGATGTAACGCTCCAGCAGTTCACCGGCGGCGCGGGGCAGGTGCTTGACCATGGCCCCCGCGATCACTTCGGCACCTGGCGCCAATTGGTCCTGCAGGCGGATCAATTGTTCTTCGAGCAGCGCCAGGGTTTTTGGTACCCGGATCAGTACCCGATCGAAGGGCCCGCTGGGCACCTGGCTGGCAGGCACGAACGAAAGGGCATCGAAGGCCTTGCCATTGCGCATCAGGTTTTTTTGCAGGGCCTGGGCGCCGAGGAATGAATCGCCGCTGCTGGTGACATGCACATGCCCCTCAAAGCTGGCCGCCAATGCCCCAAAACTGTCATTGAGCACCAGTACGCGGGTGCTGCTGGCCGGTTGCTGCTCGGCCAGGTAGGCAAGCAGATACTCGTCGGCCGCATCGAAGGCTTGCAGCGGTTCGTTTTGCTGCTCGGGCTGGCGGATCAGGTCGAGTTGGGCGAAGGGGCTATCGAGCAGGGGCATGGCGGGGGGAACTCTGGATAATCGACGGGTGTTCCGGGCCTGGCGCGGAACCTTCTGAGTGGACTGCGACGCGGGCGTTGACGAGCGGCGTCATCACTCAGAACTGGCCGTAAATGTTACGTTTTTTTCCGGCGGATTACATTCGGTGTTTTCAACATGGGGGGGCGCGGGCTGTACTCAAAAAAGGCCGTGTTTGACTGCCGTGATCACCGCGGCAATCTTATTGCTCACCCCCAGCTTGCGCATCGCACTGCTGATATGAAAACCGACAGTGCGCTCGGACAGGCAGAGAATTGTCGCGATATCGGCAGCTGTCTTGCCCAGTGCCGACCATTGCAGGATTTCGGTCTCGCGACTGGTGAGCTTGGTGGGGCACTGGCAGGCCGGCTCCTTGGCATAGGCCTGGGCCGCGACGGTATGCAAGGCATGGCAGATCCACAAGACCTGGCCGGCTTTCTCATACAGTTCCTGGGCTTGCACCGGTTCCTGGCGTCGTCCCAGGTTGATCATGCTGAAAAAGCCACGGAAGTCATGCACCGACTGCGCCCAGCCAAAATTGAGACCCTGGGCTTGCAAGTGAACCCACATGTCCGGCACTGCAGAGTAGGTTTTTTCTTCCCAGACGATGGGCAGTACATCGCGTTTGCAGTGGCTGACCAGCGGGTCCATATCGAAGTAATGTTCTGTTTTGTAGAGAGTGTTCCATTCACTTGGATAATTATTGAGGTGGATGTTCTTGAATGGCTGATAAACCGCATTGGAGCCCATCATAAAACCGCAATATTCAAAGCCCAGCTCATAGGTAATGTTCAGAGCAGCCTCGAACATAGTCGTCACCTCATCCTCACCTTCTAGTTTGGGTAGACGTGTGTTGCGCCAGTTGACCATTGGTAAATCTCCATGAGTCGCACACTGATTGTTCGCAACGCGGTCCCCTTAGCGTTACCGAATCGAGTGTAGGACAGCATGTAAAACCCAGATGGGAATTTTCGCACTTAGCGTTGCGTTTTTTAGTAGAACTGATTGATACCCATGGTCCTGGGCGCGCGGGCGGGGGGGCTGATGATGTGAGTGAATTTCTTTGTCATTCATTTGCTTAGGGCAGGGTTGCGATACAGTTTATGAATTTTCATGTAGGGGTTATGAGTAGGACTTAATAGCCAAATGGTTTGAATTGAAGGCAGATGGCCATCTTTTCTGTATTGGTCAGTGGAGGCACGCAGGATGTCACTACAAACCAACGGTGTTTCCAGGCGTCGCTTTGGGGGACACTAGGGGTTACCTGTAGACCGGAGCCCCCCATGACGGCCAGTGCGGAAAAATTCACACGCCAGACCCTGATCGATGTGCAGTCGTTGACCCCCAGCCTGTTTACCCTGCGTACTACCCGGGACCCGGGGTTCCGTTTCACCGCCGGGCAGTTTGTTCGCCTGGGCGTGACCAAACCCGATGGCAGCCTGGTGTGGCGTGCCTATTCGGTGGTGTCGTCGCCCTTTGATGAGTTCCTGGAGTTTTTCTCTATTGTGGTGCCCGGTGGTGAGTTCACCAGTGAGCTGAGTCGCCTGCGGGTGGGCGACGAGTTGCTGGTGGAGCGCCAGGCCACCGGTTTCTTGACCCTGAATCGTTTTGTCGATGGTCGTGACCTTTGGCTGCTGGGCACCGGCACGGGGATCGCACCATTTCTGTCGATCCTGCAGGACTTTGAAGCCTGGGAAAAATTCGAGCGGATCATCCTGGTCTACAGCGCCAGGGAAGCTCGGGAGCTGGCCTACCAGACCCTGATCAAGGAATTGGGCGAGCGCGAGTACTTGAGCGAACACGCCCATAAACTCACCTACCTGCCTATCGTGACCCGTGAGCAGCGGCCGGGTGCATTGAATGGGCGGATCACGACCCTGATCGAAAATGGCGAGCTGGAGCGTGCGGCGGCCGTAGCGCTGACGCCTTTGCATTCGCGGGTGATGATTTGCGGCAATCCGCAGATGATCGATGACACCCGGCAACTGCTCAAGCAGCGTGATATGCAACTGAGCCTGGCGCGTCGGCCAGGGCAGGTGGCGGTAGAAAACTACTGGTAGAAAAAAGGCGCCCGGTCAGGGGCGCCTTTTTCTGTGGCCGACAGGTATTGCGGGTCGGCTACAGGGGCTTGTTGTTCTGGGCCTTGAGCAGATCGCGGATCTCCCCCAGCAGTTCCTCTTCCTTGGTGGGGACCGGTGGCAGGCTTGGCGCCACGGCTTCTTCACGCTTGAGACGGTTGATGGCCTTGACACCCATGAAGATCGCGAACGCGACGATCACAAAGTCAATGACGCTCTGGATGAATTTACCGTAGGCCAGGACCACCGCAGGTGCATCGCCCTGGGCTGCCTTGAGCGTTACCGCCAGGTCACCGAAGTCTACACCGCCGATCAGCAGGCCGATGGGCGGCATCACCACGTCGCCTACGAAGGACGAAACAATTTTGCCGAAGGCGGCGCCGATGATAATACCGACCGCCATGTCGACCACATTACCTTTGACCGCGAAGGCCTTGAACTCACTGATCACGCCCATAGGTTATTCCTTGTTACAGTTGAGAGGAGAGGAACTCAGTGTAAGTCAGTCTGCAGTGACTTGCTCGACACAACTGTTAACACTGTTCGTTGCAATCGACACATTAAAACGCAAATAGTTTATGGGCGCTGGTGGTTGTGACATTTGTTTCCAGTGGTTGTGAGCCACTCAAGTTGCAACGCGGCGCATGTCGAGTACTGACCCAGCGGCCCCCAAGAATGGACTGCCCCCAGCATCGTAGACATCTCCAGCCTATGCTTGGACTGAGCCGCCGAGGAAACTGCTGGGACAATGCCGTAGGTGAGTCTTTTTTCAGTAGCCTGAAAAAAGAACGCATCCGCAAGAGGATCTACAAAACCCGGGACATGGCCCGTGCCGACGTATTCGATTACATTGAGGCGTTTTACAACCGAACGCGTCGTCACAGTCACCTGGGCGGCATCAGTCCTGAGGCCTTTGAGGCTGGAAAATGTCTACGGGAGCGGGGGTAGTCCAGCATAGGCTGGAGATGTCTACGATGCCGGGGGCAGTCCAGTCCAGCCTTCGGCTCACATTAATTGCAAATGAGCTTGCATTCGACGGCGTGGGCTCGCGTTTCATCGCGACGGGCTCACGCTACCTGCAAATGAAAATCTGGGGATTCCGGCTCCCACCATTTATAGCTTTAAATCATTCAAATAGTGGATTCTTTCAATACTTTGTCTAGCCATACAAAAATTTTTTGTCGTTTCGAATGCTTGTGTTCCAGGGTCAACCATAAAGCTTTCAATGGCGCAATTTTCATTCCTTAGAATAATCCAGGCTCTCTGTGATTTTTTTATGTGTTCTTTAAGTGAAGCACCTAACATTGGATCGATTTTATACTCAGTATCTATTTTATTGTTTAGCGCTTTGTAGGTGCTATTTAATTGAATGTCTGCATCTGTATTTTTACGTTTAGAGCATTCGTATATTCCTTGGCTATCTGTACCTATATCAGAGCAAAAAACTGGCTGTGGAGATTCTGCATAACAAGCGTATGAAACAAAAAATGATAAAGTCAAAACAAATCTTATAGTCATAATGTATCCTCTACTAATATTTTCTTAAGTAATCGGCTCGTTTCCGACCTTGCTCGTACTGGTTAATGGCGGGCGTACTTTCAATGTATGAAATCATTTCCGACCTGCTATTGCGCATGCCTGATTTCATTGGGTTAGGCCCAGTAGTAAACCCCTGGTACACAAAATCAACTAGCACATCACGAATGGCCTGATCCAGGCTCACCCACTCAAGTCTTCCAACCTCAGAGGCAGTCCATTTATTATAAATAAAAACTGCTCTATCTATGTAGTCAGGGTAAACAATGTTAAACAGGCGTATTTGTTGGTCGCCTGTTATTTCGCCAATCAATGCTTGGTTGTTTCTTACAAAGTTTCTTGCGTCCAATCCTTTTAATCCATGCGCTAACGAAATTTTTCTGGCTTGCTCATTTTCTATGCCTGCTTGAGTCATATGAGCGTATATTTCGCTCTGTGTTCGACTCCCCATATCATAACCCCGACCTAAAGTTACTCCAGACAGATCATTTCCAGGCCAGTGAATGACTTTGCTATAGTACATTGAGCTTGATATATCATTCCCCTCAGCATTAAAGGTGATTTGACCAGCAAGTATCTTCGACCCAGGACCAATATAGGCGAATAGCCCCACCAACCCCACCGGATGAAAGTGATACACACCCCCCAACACTGGCAACCCAACCTTGGGCGCTACCTCATCCCACCAATTGATTTGCTTGATCCGCTCTTTCTCCGCGACCCAGTTCAGAAGTGGGGTTGAGCCGCTATGGCCCAGCACTTCGTCCAGTGCGTCCCACTTACTGGGGGTGTACTGCCACTCGCTGACGTAATAGATAATTAATTGCGCAAGTGCCTGCGCTTGCGCGGGCAAACCAATCGCTGCTTGAAGCTCTTCAGCGGTCATCTTTCCATCATGGTTACGGTCGATAATGTCGTACAGACGACACATCATCGTGCCGTTATCCGCCTTATCAGCCAAAGCCCCATGGCGCTCAACTTCCCCTTCACTGAAGCGGCTAACCGCTCGGAAGAACGAGGCCAGGTATTGCCGGGGAGCGTCGTAGTTGTGAATGATTCCATACCCCTCCCACGACCAAGGATTAACCCAAGGAGTAACCCCCACTTCTTCGCGCACCCAACCGTCGAGCAACTCGTTGTTAGCGTCATGCAGCAGCCCATCGAGGTGGTACCAGTTATAAGCTTTGCGATCAGCCGTCGCCGGGATCACGATTTTATCCGTGGCGCGCAGGCTATTGAGAAGGCTTTTAGGGACCAATAAATCGGCATCGCTGGGTGTATTGGCGGCGTTCAAGGTTGGGGGCTGCGTGGCGTTGAAACTCGCCTGATGCGTCACCACCGTGGTGCCCTTGGCCAGTTTCAGCCAGGTCTTGCCAGTGGCGGGCAGTCGATCTGCCCAAGCCCGGCTAGCTTCGATGAACAGACCCACGTCATCGGCGCTGAACACTTCCAGGTGCAGTTTCTTTTCCGGGTGCTGCGCACCGCCGTCTTGATACAACCCAAGGTGACCAATTAGCTCGCCGGCCTTGATGGCTATGGGGTGGTCGAGGACCACGATGCGGTCCGCCATCGGCGCACGCGCATCCTCCAGCGAATTGAAATGAATGTACTGGTTCACCCGCTCCAACTTGCGGAATTCGCCCTCACCACGGACCGTCACTTCCGTACCCTGTGGTAGCGTCGTAATAACGGTGCTACTGCCGTTCGCTTCAGCCCGGACGTTGAGCGACGGATTGCCCTTGGCCCGATACTCGTCCCCGGCGATGGGTTCCAAAAAATTCATGGAAAGGTAGCCGCATAACGAACCATCGGCGCTTTTCAGGCCGTCCGGTCCATTGGTGTTCTCCAGCTTGCGGTAATCCCCCTCTCCGGTAACGGTCACCTCCGCACCCCGCGGTAGGATGGCGAGCACTTTGCCCTGCTGCGCCTGGTTAAACACCTTCAGACCTCGTTGCTCTGGATGGCCTGGGAGTATGTCTGTCACCGTTGCCTTGATCCGACGGTTCTGCCCCTCGGGCCAGAACGCTGGGCGGGCTATGCCCAAGTCACGTTGGTAATCCGCCCAGCCCTGTAGGTGCATGTACAGGCTGTAGACGGTCAAGCTGGGCGGCGCATCCTGGCTGCCTTCGATTTTAGGCGGCTGGAGGTGGTGGCGCACTAGCACAAAATTACGTGAGAACGGCTTTGCTACGCACAGTTCATCGACGAAGTAGGTCGTGGTCGGTGAGTGCTCATCGATGCGATAAGCCACCACTTCGCCGTCCCCCAGGCAATGCACGCTGGACTGATCCAGGGTGTCAGCGGTGCCACCGTCAAAATGCACACCGCCGTGCCAGAGGCCATTGCGCCCCAACGGGTAGTAACCCGCCGTCGCCTTGGCCAATTGAGTTAACTGAAGCAGCGGATTGCGTCCGTCCTTGAAAGGATGGCTCCAGTTCCTCAGTGGTTGCAGGGCAGCGGTACTTGTTGGTGTCAGCACATGAGGCGGGACCTGATCTGCTTCTGACGGCACTAAATCCGGCGCACTTGACGCATAACTCGGGGCCACACGGTCACTGCTGAAGAAGTTAAAAACCTGAGATAGCACGTTAGCCATGCTGTATTTCACTCCTGCTTGTGCAATGGGGTGGGACCAAGGCACCCTGGAGCGGTGGTTATCGGAAGTAAATAGGACCTTTCCCAAAGTCACTCACTCCCAAAGGATTTGGTTGATCAGCAGGGCATTATCAGCTCGCGATTGGTTCGCAATCGCCGGAATGCACACGCTGGAAGGGCTTATGTTGGTTTTTGGCTCCATTGCTCCCCCTCCAAAACGAACGCTTGATGGGCTGTCAGTTGCAAACAATGTGAGCGCAAAGAGTCCGTCAGGCAGAATTAACCTGAGCAGAAAAAGCATTGATTGAGAACATGGCTAATTTCGATTACAAGCAGCTACAGCTAGCTAACTAAACTGATGACTCAAGTTGCAAATTAACCGTCTATTGGGTGAACCCCGTAAGCAGGATTTCGCCTGGCTCAGAATCACCAGCACAGGTGGCTCACATTCTCTGGAATGAGTGGTCACTATCACTGGAGTACACAAATAGTTTGCAAAGTGCCACCAATCGCGCGCGAAATACCCGGCATTTCAGTGTCTTACCACACTATTTTTTTAATCGGGTTGGTGTGGCTTTTCTATTTATCTTCTGGCGCCAGGATCACTAGCCTCTGGCAAGCACCCGTAAAAGTGCATTTAAAAAAACCAGAGGATTGCTTGATGAAAAACCTTATTAGCCGCAGGTCTATTGCTGCGCGCAATCTGCTATTGATTGCCAGTACCAGTTTGTTGTCGTTGTCGGTCAGTGCCGCCAACCTCACTCGCGATAATGGCGCGGCCGTGGGTGACAACCAGAACTCGCAGACCGCCGGCGCCAACGGCCCGGTCCTGCTGCAAGATGTACAACTGATCCAGAAGCTGCAACGCTTTGACCGTGAACGCATCCCGGAGCGTGTGGTGCACGCCCGTGGCACCGGCGCCCACGGTACCTTCACCGTCACCGACAACCTCAGCGACCTGACCAAGGCCAAAGTGTTTGCCGCCGGTGAGGCCACGCCGGTATTTGTGCGGTTCTCTGCTGTAGTGCACGGCAACCACTCCCCGGAAACCCTGCGCGACCCACGCGGCTTCGCCACCAAGTTCTATACCGCCGAAGGTAACTGGGACTTGGTCGGCAATAACTTCCCGACCTTCTTTATCCGCGACGCGATCAAGTTCCCGGACATGGTCCATGCCTTCAAGCCGGACCCGCGCACTAACCTGGATGATGACTCCCGGCGTTTTGACTTCTTCTCCCATGTTCCCGAGTCCACCCGCACCCTCACTGAGTTGTATTCGGACTCCGGCACCCCCGCCAGTTATCGGGAGATGGACGGCAATGGCGTACATGCCTACAAGTTGATCAACGCCAAGGGTGAAGTGCACTACGTCAAGTTTCACTGGAAGAGCCTGCAGGGCATCAAGAACCTGGACCCCAAACAAGTTGTCGAGGTCCAGGGCCGTGATTACAGCCATATGACTAACGACCTGGTTACTCATATCAACAAGGGCGACTTCCCCAAGTGGGACTTGTATGTGCAAGTGCTCAAGCCCGAAGAACTGGCCAAGTTTGATTTCGACCCACTGGACGCCACCAAGATCTGGCCCGATGTTCCCGAGCGCAAAGTCGGGCAAATGGTGCTGAACCGCAACCCCGGCAACGTGTTCCAGGAAACCGAGCAAGTGGCCATGGCCCCGGCGAACCTGGTACCGGGTATCGAGCCGTCGGAAGACCGCATGCTGCAAGGTCGGGTGTTCTCCTACGCCGATACGCAGATGTATCGCCTGGGCGCCAATGCCCTGCAACTGCCGATCAACGCTCCACGGGTCACCGTCAACAACGGTAACCAGGATGGCGCGATGAACGTCGGCAAGACCAGCACTGGCGTGAACTATCAGCCAAGCCGCCTGGTACCCCGGGAAGAGCCGCAAAGCGCGCGTTACAGCCAGATGCCCCTGGCCGGCAGCACCCAGCAAGCGAAGATCCAGCGTGAGCAGAACTTCAAGCAGGCGGGCGATTTGTATCGGTCCTACAACAAGAAGGAACGCCAGGACTTGATCGACAACTTTGGCGGCTCCCTGGCGACCTCGGATGACGTCAGCAAACACATCATCCTGTCGTTCCTCTACAAAGCTGACCCGGAGTACGGCACGGGCGTGGCCAAAGTAGCCAAGGGTGACCTGGCGCGAGTCAGGGCGCTGGCTGAAAAGCTGACGGACTAACGGCACATCTCCCTGTAGGAGCTGGCTTGCCGGCGATGAGGTCGCTGAAGACGATGGTGATCTTTGGGGGGCCATCGCCGGCAAGCCGGCGCCTACAAGGGACCTGCAGAGGATGTTGATTATGCGTAGTTTTATAGGGGCCCTACTGGCCTGCTGGTCCTTGAGCGTATTCGCCGACCCACAGGCCCTCAAGGCGCAGTTACAGGATTACTACTTCGACGCCGCCCGACGTGGCGACGTGGAAATGCTCAAGACTTTTATCGAATCCGGTTATTCCCTCAATACCGTCGATGGCAAGGGCTACACCGCACTGATCCTCGCCGCCTACCACGGCCAGGCCCCTGCTGTGGAACAACTGTTGGCGGCCGGTGCCGATGCCTGTGTCCAGGACAATCGCGGCAATACAGCGCTGATGGGCGCGATCTTCAAGGGCGAGTTGAGCATTGCCCAGCGTTTGCTGGGTACCGCCTGCAACCCCGACCAACGCAACGGCGCCGGACAGACGGCGGCGATGTACGCGGGGCTGTTCAAGCGCGTCGAACTGCTCGATGCACTCAAGGCCCAGGGCGCCGACCTGAATGCCGAAGACCCACTGGGCAACAGCGCTACACGATTGGCCAACGGTGAAATCCGTACCGCAGCGCCGCGCTGAGCTATCATCGCGGTTTTTCGGTTGGAGATTCTCAGATGGCAAAGGCCAAGCGCATGTATGGCTGCACGGAGTGCGGCGCGACCTTTCCCAAATGGGCGGGCCAGTGTGGCGAATGCGGGGCGTGGAACACCCTCACTGAAACCATGATTGAAAGCGGCGGGGCTGCGGCGCCCAGCGGGCGCTCCGGTTGGACCGGGCAACAAGCCCAGATCAAGACCCTGGCAGAAGTCAGCGTCGAGGAAATTCCGCGTTTCTCCACCGCGTCCGGCGAGCTCGACCGGGTGCTCGGCGGCGGCCTAGTGGACGGCTCGGTGGTGTTGATCGGCGGCGACCCGGGTATCGGCAAGTCGACCATCCTCCTGCAGACCCTGTGCAGCATCGCCAGCCGCATGCCGGCCCTGTACGTCACCGGCGAAGAATCCCAGCAACAAGTGGCCATGCGCGCCCGCCGCCTGGGCTTGCCCCAGGACCAACTGCGGGTCATGACCGAAACCTGCATTGAAAGCATCATCGCCACCGCCCGCGTGGAAAAACCCAAGGTGATGGTGATCGACTCGATCCAGACAATCTTCACCGAGCAACTGCAATCGGCGCCGGGTGGGGTGTCCCAGGTGCGGGAAAGTGCGGCGTTGCTGGTGCGCTACGCGAAGCAAAGCGGCACGGCGATTTTCCTGGTGGGCCATGTCACCAAGGAAGGCGCGTTGGCCGGCCCGCGGGTGCTGGAGCATATGGTGGATACGGTGCTGTATTTCGAGGGTGAGTCCGATGGACGCCTGCGCCTGTTGCGGGCGGTGAAAAACCGTTTCGGCGCGGTCAACGAGCTGGGTGTGTTCGCCATGACTGACCGGGGGCTGAAAGAAGTCTCCAACCCTTCGGCGATCTTTCTTACTCGCGCCCAGGAAGAAGTACCGGGCAGCGTGGTGATGGCGACGTGGGAAGGCACCCGGCCGATGCTGGTGGAAGTCCAGGCCCTGGTGGACGACAGCCACCTGGCCAACCCGCGCCGCGTGACCCTGGGCCTGGATCAGAACCGCCTGGCGATGTTGCTGGCGGTGTTGCATCGCCATGGCGGGATTCCGACCCATGACCAGGACGTGTTCCTCAACGTGGTGGGCGGCGTCAAGGTGCTGGAAACCGCATCGGACCTGGCATTGATGGCGGCGGTGATGTCCAGCCTGCGCAATCGACCGTTGCCCCATGACCTGCTGGTATTTGGCGAAGTGGGCCTGTCGGGCGAAGTGCGCCCGGTGCCCAGCGGCCAAGAACGGCTCAAGGAAGCTGCCAAGCATGGCTTCAAGCGCGCCATCGTGCCCAAGGGCAACGCGCCGAAGGAGGCGCCGCCGGGGTTGCAGATTATTGGTGTGACCCGACTGGAACAGGCACTGGATGCTTTGTTCGAATAACCCGCAACACCACAACGCCCTGCGGGAGCGGGCAAGCCTGCTCCCACATTGATGTGTGCACATCGTCAGATGTTGAGCAGCTCGCCCAGCTCCCGATGCAGCTCCTCCTCATCCCCCAGATTGAGCTCGATCAACCTGCGCAAATGGCTGATCGAGTCCAGATCGATATGCTCGCAGACAAACCCCAGTTGCCCCTGGTCGTCATGGCTCAGCCGCACTTGCATGCGCACGTCCGTATCGGCGTCCAGGTGAATGTCCACATCAAAGGGCTCGTCACCCTTGCCCAGCCACGGCGCAGGCTTTTGCACCAGCAAGCCCTTGAGCGATAAATCCACCAGTTGCACCGGCCATTGCTGGCCGTCCTGCATGAGTTCGGTCTTGGCATCGAAGGCAATCCGCCGAAAACGGCGGCGATCTGACGGCTGGTCGCTCATGGTGAAACCCTCTGTAGATACAGGGATTGTAGCCTTGCGCCATTATCGGGCGTTTATTTCGCTTTTTTTCGCCCCGGCAAGGCTCTAGACCAACGTAGGGGGCTGGTCTTTAGGGCACAGCGCGCTAAACTCGGACTGGCTGTCTTTCTGTCCAACCTGGCTGGAATATAAAAATGAAAAATAATAATAGCCTGCTACGCCATCTACCCTGGCTGTTGCTGGCAATCGTAGGAGCGTGCGCCCTGGGCGTAGTGGCTTTGCGTCGCGGCGAGGCGATCAACGCCTTGTGGATTGTAGTCGCGGCAGTCGCCATTTATCTGGTGGCTTATCGTTACTACAGCCTGTTCATCGCAAATAATGTGATGCAACTCGATCCACGGCGGGCCACCCCCGCAGTGATCAACAACGACGGTCTGGACTATGTGCCGACCAACAAACACATTCTGTTCGGTCACCACTTCGCGGCCATCGCGGGTGCGGGACCTCTCGTCGGCCCGGTATTGGCGGCGCAGATGGGTTACCTGCCGGGTACGCTATGGCTGATTGCCGGCGTGGTGCTGGCGGGGGCCGTGCAGGATTTCATGATCCTGTTCCTGTCCACCCGTCGCAACGGCCGTTCCCTGGGGGACATGGTCCGCGAAGAGATGGGCCGCATTCCCGGGACCATCGCGCTGTTTGGCTGCTTTTTGATCATGATCATCATCCTCGCGGTGTTGTCGCTGATCGTGGTCAAGGCTCTGGCCGAAAGCCCGTGGGGCATCTTCACGGTGATGGCGACCATCCCGATCGCGATGTTCATGGGCGTCTACATGCGTTACATCCGCCCGGGCCGCATCGGCGAGATCTCGATCATTGGCGTGCTGTTGCTGCTGGGCTCGATCTGGCTGGGCGGGCAGATTGCTGCTGATCCGGTATGGGCCAAGGCATTCACCTTCACCGGGATCCAGATCACCTGGATGCTGGTCGGCTACGGATTCGTGGCTGCGGTATTGCCGGTGTGGCTGATCCTGGCCCCGCGTGACTACCTGTCTACATTCCTGAAAATCGGCACCATCATTGCCCTGGCAATCGGCATCCTGGTCACCATGCCCGACCTGAAAATGCCGGCACTGACCCAGTTTGTCGATGGCACCGGCCCGGTCTGGAAGGGCGGCCTGTTCCCGTTCCTGTTCATCACCATCGCCTGTGGCGCGGTATCGGGTTTCCACGCACTGATTTCCTCGGGCACCACGCCCAAGCTGTTGGCCAATGAAGCCCACTCGCGCTACATCGGTTATGGCGGCATGTTGATGGAGTCGTTCGTCGCCATCATGGCCATGGTTGCCGCGTCGGTGATCGAGCCAGGCGTTTACTTCGCCATGAACAGCCCTGCGGCGATTGTCGGCACCGATGTGGTGACTGTTGCGCAAACCGTCAGCAGTTGGGGCTTTGCGATTACCCCGGAAGCGCTGCAAGCGGTGGCCAATGACATCGGTGAAACCACCATCCTGGCCCGTGCCGGCGGTGCGCCGACCCTGGCGGTCGGCATCGCGCAGATCCTGCACAGCGTGCTGCCGGGTGAAAACACCATGGCGTTCTGGTACCACTTTGCGATCTTGTTCGAAGCGCTGTTCATCCTGACCGCCGTTGACGCCGGGACCCGTGCCGGGCGCTTCATGCTCCAGGATCTGCTCGGCTCCTTCGTCCCGGCGCTCAAGCGTACCGAGTCGTGGACTGCCAACCTGATCGCCACCGCCGGCTGCGTGGCGATGTGGGGCTACTTGCTGTACCAGGGCGTGATCGACCCGCTGGGTGGCATCAATACCTTGTGGCCACTGTTCGGCATCTCCAACCAGATGCTGGCCGGTATCGCGCTGATGCTCGCGACCGTTGTGCTGATCAAAATGAAGCGCCAGCGCTACATTTGGGTAACCATGCTGCCGGCTGTCTGGCTGCTGATCTGCACCGTGACCGCCGGCCTGATCAAGCTGTTCGACGCTAACCCGGCGATCGGCTTCCTGTCGTTGGCAAAAAAATACAGCGATGCGTTGGCCAACGGGCAGATCCTGGCCCCGGCGAAGAGCATCGACCAGATGCAGCACGTGATCTGGAATGCCTACACCAACGCCACGCTGACGGTATTGTTCCTGTTCGTGGTCTTCAGCATCCTGTTCTATGCGATCAAAGTCGGCGTGGCCGCCTGGGGTACCAAGGAACGTACGGATAAAGAAGCACCATTCCAAGCCATGCCGGACGCGTGATAGAGGGTTGCAAACATGTTCAATGACATTGGTCGCCTCGGTAAATACCTCGGTCAGGCAGCCCGCCTGATGGTCGGCATGCCCGACTACGACACCTACGTCGAGCATATGCAAACCAAGCACCCGGACAAGCCGATGATGGACTACAAGGCGTTCTTCCGGGAGCGCCAGGAAGCCCGTTACGGCGGCAAGGGCGGGCCCAAGTGCTGTTGAACCCATAGGCTTGGGCCTATGTGATCCCCTGTGGGAGCGGGCTTGTGTGGGAGCGGGCTTGCTCGCGATAGCATCACCTCGGTATACCAGGTAGACCGAGTTGCCTGCATCGCGAGCAAGCCCGCTCCCACACAGGCCCGCTCCCACATTTGTTTTGTGTTTCCTCAAGGAGAATATTTTGTCCTCTCCCATCCCCGTCACCGTCCTCAGCGGCTTCCTCGGCGCTGGCAAGACCACCTTGCTGCGCCACCTGCTCAAGGCCGAGCACGGCTTGAAAATCGCCGTGATCGAAAACGAATTCAGTGACGCCGGCATCGACACCCAGCTGTTGGGTGATGAACCGGTCCAAGTCATGACCCTGTCCAACGGTTGCGTGTGCTGCACCATCCACACCGACCTGACCAAGGCCCTGTACCTGCTGCTCGAACGCCTGGACAGCGGCGAAATCGCCTTCGACCGCCTGGTGATCGAATGCACCGGCCTGGCCGACCCGGCGCCGGTGGCCCAGACCTTTTTTATCGATGAAGAACTGCGCGAGCGCTATCTTCTCGACGGCATCATCACCCTGGTGGACGCGGCCCACGCCGAGCACCATCTGACCCAGACCATCGCCCAGGCGCAGATCGGCTTTGCCGACCGCCTGCTGGTGAGCAAGCGCGACCTGGTCGACGACGCCAGCTTCGAGGCCCTCAGCCAGCGCCTGAGCCGAATCAACCGTCGCGCGCCGATCCGTGTGGTGGAACATGGCAAGATCGACTTGGCTGAACTGCTGGATGTGCGCGGCTTCAACCTCAACGCAGGCATGACCTTGCGCCCGGTCAGCCAGGCGCCGTCCATCGACCGCATTTCCAGCCTGGTACTGCGCACCGACCAGCCGCTGGATATCGACCGCCTCAGCGAGTTCATGAACGAGTTGCTGGAAGAGCACGGCAAACAACTGCTGCGCTACAAGGGCGTGCTGAACATCGCCGGTGAAGATCGGCGCATGGTGTTCCAGGGCGTGCTCAAGCTCTACGGGTTCGATTGGGACACCGAATGGGCTGAAGGCGAGCCGCGGGAAAGCGTGATTGTGTTTATTGCCGATGAGTTGCCGCAAGAGAAGATTCGCGCGGGTTTCCAGCGGGTCTACCAACCCTGACTTGAAACGCGACCAGTGTAGGAGCGGGCTTGCCTGCGATAGCGGTAGACCAGTCAATGATGAGTTGGCAGACCCACTGCTATCGCAGGCAAGCCCGCTCCCACATGTTGACCGCGTTCCAACAGGCATAAAAAAGCCCGGCTCAAGAGCCGGGCTTTTTATTCAAGCGCCTGCAATCAAGCGCCGTATACCGGCAGCTTCTTGCAGATGGCCTTGACCTTCTCACGTACCGCGTCAATCACGGCTTCGTTGGAAAGATCAGCCAGGATGTCGCAGATCCAGCCAGCCAGTTCCTTGCACTCTGCTTCCTTGAAGCCACGAGTGGTCACAGCCGGGGTGCCGAAGCGCAGGCCCGAGGTGACGAACGGCGAACGTGGATCGTTCGGTACCGAGTTCTTGTTCACGGTGATGAAGGCTTTGCCCAGGGCAGCGTCAGCATCTTTACCGGAGATGTCCTGCTTGATCAGCGACAGCAGGAACAGGTGGTTCTCAGTACCGCCGGACACCACGTCAAAACCGCGCTCGATGAACACACTGGCCATGGCCTGGGCATTCTTCACCACTTGTTGCTGGTAAGTCTTGAACTCAGGCTGCAATGCTTCCTTGAAGCAGATCGCTTTAGCGGCGATCACGTGCTCCAGCGGGCCACCTTGGGCGCCCGGGAAGACGGCGGAGTTGAGCTTCTTCTCGATATCGGCGTTGGCACGAGCCAGGATCAGGCCGCCACGTGGACCGCGCAGGGTCTTGTGGGTGGTGGTGGTCACCACGTCAGCGTAAGGCACCGGGTTCGGGTAGACGCCAGCGGCGACCAGGCCGGCCACGTGGGCCATGTCGACGAACAGGTAGGCGCCAAC
This sequence comes from Pseudomonas sp. WMBT8, assembly GCF_050916005.1. Classification (NCBI taxonomy): domain Bacteria; kingdom Pseudomonadati; phylum Pseudomonadota; class Gammaproteobacteria; order Pseudomonadales; family Pseudomonadaceae; genus Pseudomonas; species Pseudomonas sp. WMBT8. The sequence continues at coordinate 5,265,602 of NZ_CP188096.1, read as the reverse complement.
TTTGTCAGCGATCTCACGGAAGCGTGGGAAGTCGAGGATCTGCGAGTAGGCAGAGAACCCGGCCACGATCATTTTTGGCTTGTGCTCGACCGCCAGGCGCTCGACTTCGTCGTAGTCGATCAGGCCGTTGCCGTCGATGCCGTACTGCACAGCGTTGTACAGCTTGCCGGAGGAGGAAACGCTGGCACCGTGGGTCAGGTGACCGCCGTGGGCCAGGCTCATGCCCAGGATGGTGTCGCCGCCTTGCAGCAGGGCCAGGTAAACGGCCGCGTTGGCTTGGGAGCCGGCGTGTGGCTGGACGTTGGCGTAATCGGCGCCGAACAGTTCCTTGGCACGGTCGATGGCCAGTTGCTCGACGATATCGACGAATTCGCAACCGCCGTAGTAACGCTTGCCCGGATAACCTTCGGCGTACTTGTTGGTCAGAACCGAACCTTGAGCCTCCATCACCGCAGGGCTGGTGTAGTTTTCCGAAGCGATCAGCTCAATGTGCTCTTCCTGGCGCACAGCTTCTTGCTCCATGGCGGCAAAGAGATCGGCGTCGTACTTGGCAATAGTCAAATCACGGCTGAACATGGCGGTCCTCAAGGATCGGGGGCAGAAAAGAGGGGCATTCTAACCCAATGGGTTTTAGATGGCATATGAAAGGACATCATGTCGCGGACAAGTGGCGTTCATCCAGAGATGGATGGCGTATTTGAGGGCCCCTTCGCGAGCAAGCCCGCTCCCACATTCAATCGGGTTCCTTCAGGTGGAATACGGTCGAATGTGGGAGCGGGCTTGCTCGCGAAGGGGCCATCAGCATCATCTGATGATTTTCAGTCAAACATGAACAGGGCGTCGTTACAGAACTGCGCCTCAAACCGATTGGCCGGCATCGGTCGCCCAAACAGATAACCCTGCACCTCGTCACAGCCGTGCTCGCGCAGGAAGTCCAGTTGCTCATGGGTTTCCACGCCTTCGGCGATCACCGCCAGGTTCAGGCTGTGGGCCATGGCAATGATTGCCCGGGCGATTTGCGCGTCCTGCTCGCCGGAGGGCAGGCCGTCGACGAACGTGCGGTCGATCTTCAGCACGTCGATGGGGAATTGCTTGAGGTAGTTGAGCGATGAGTAGCCGGTGCCGAAGTCGTCCACGGCGATGCTCAGGCCGAGGTTTTTCAGGCTGGCAAGGATCTGCAGGGCCTCGTTGACCTCGCGCATCAGGATACTTTCGGTCAGCTCCAGCTCCAGGCACGCCGGCGGCAGGCCGGTTTCCTTGAGGATGGTGGCGATCCGCGTGCCCAACTGCCCGTCGGAGAACTGCCGCGCCGAGATGTTCACCGAGACTTTGGGCACCCGCACCTTGTTCTGGTGCCAGGTCTTGAGTTGGCGGCATGCCTCGTCGATCACCCAGTCGCCCACGTCCACCACCAGGCCCAATTCTTCCAGCACCGGGATGAAATCCCCCGGCGGCACCAGGCCACGGCGCGGGTGACGCCAGCGCAGCAGGGCTTCGGCGCCGGTCAAACGTTTGCCATCGCCACTGAACTGCGGCTGGTAATAGAGCACGAATTCGTTCTGGTCCAGGGCATGACGCAGGTCGCTTTCCAGCTCCAGGCGCTCCAGGGCGCTGGCGTTCATGTCGGCCTGGTAGAACTGGAAGTTGTTCTTGCCGCGCTCCTTGGCGTGGTACATCGCGGTGTCGGCGTTTTTCATCAGTTGGCTCAGTTCGTTGCCGTCCTGAGGGCTCAGGGCGATGCCGATACTGGCGGTGACAAAAAACTCGCGGCCCTCCAGCACAAACGGCTTCACCAGGCTGGCGAGGATCTGCTCGGCCACGTGGATCGCGCGGTTCAACGCCATCTCGCGACTGACCCGGGGTTGCAGGAGCAAGGTGAACTCGTCACCGCCCATGCGCGCCACGGTATCGTCCTCGGCCACACAGCCGAGCAGGCGGGTCGCCATTTCCTTGAGCATGCGATCGCCCGCGGCATGACCCAGGGAGTCGTTGATCGGTTTGAAGCGGTCGAGGTCGAGGAACATCAGCACCACCCACGACTTCTGCCGCTCCGCCGATTGCAACGCGGTGTGCAGGCGGTCCTGGAACAGCGTGCGGTTGGGCAGGTGGGTCAGGGCGTCGTAGTAGGCCAGGCGGTGGATGCGTTGTTCGCTGGCCTTGCGCTCGCTGATGTCGCTGAAAAAACACACGTAGCTGGCCAGGTCGCCCTCGTCATCGAGCACGGCGGTAATGCCGACCCAGGCCGGGTAATGCTCGCCACTGCGGCGCTTGAGCCACACTTCACCTTCCCAGGTGCTGTGCTGGTGCAACTGCTTGAGCACATAGCGCAGGTGGGCTTCCTGCTGTTCGTCGACGGTGAGCATGTTCGGCAATTGGTCGAGCACATCGGCCACGGCATAGCCGCTGACCCGGCTGAAGGCTTCGTTGGCCTGCACGATATAGCCGGCGGGGTCGGTGATCAGGATCGCCGAGGTGGAGTGTTCGAATACGGTGGCCGCCATGCGCAGGTCTTTCTCGGCGCGGCGTTGCTGGCTGATATCGCGGCCCACGCCGAGGATGCCTTCGAACGCGCCGTGCTCGTCCCACACCAGCACCAGGCGCAGTTCGATCGGCACCTTGCGCCCATCGGCCCGCAGGCAATCGAACAGGAACAGTTGGGTCTGCACGTCATCGCGCAGCAAGGCCAGGGCTTCGGGCTGGTCCAGGGCGCGGCTGACCCGTTCCACAAGGGTGTAGATGCCGGTCAGTTGCTGTGGGTTGGCGATGGTCGATTGCCAGCCGTTCTTGAAGATCCAGTCGACTTCATAGCCCAGCACCGCATTCACCGACGGGCTGACGTAGTTGAGGGCCAGTTTGCTGTCGGTGGAGAAAATCACGTCGCTGATGCTTTCGGCCAGCATGCGGTAGCGCTGTTCGCTGTCGCGCAGGGATTCGCTGGCTTCGATCTGGTCGGTAATGTCCTTGGCCACCCCGATAATCCGCGTGACCTGGTCGGTCTTGTCCCGGGCCAGGGCCTGTTCGCGGATCTCGAAGCGCCGCCACTGATTGTTGCGGTGCCGAAAGCGCAACTGGCATTGCAACTGCGCCAGGTACCCGGCGGCGCGTTGCTGCTGGCGCAGGTCGTGGTAGTGCTCGGCGTCTTCGGGGTGCAGCAGGATCTCCCAGAAATACTCGCCCATCTGCTGCAGTTCGTGTTTGTTGTAGCCCAGGGTGTGGCCCAGGTGGTGGTTGCTGAAGATCATGCGCTGGCTGATCACATCCTGCACATACAGGTGATCCGGCACGGTGCGCACCACGTCCGACCAGAACGCCTCGCGCTCCACCAGCGACAGCTCCACCAGTTTGCGGCTGGTGATATCGCTGATGCTGAGGATCACCGCCTTGTAGTCGTGCTGTTCTTCCGGCAGGCGCATCACCAGCCACAGGTACTGGTCGTTGCCTTCGATGTCGCTGAGTTGAATCTCCAACTCCAGCTGTTTCTGCTGGGTCAGCACTGCCTCAAGCACTGCGTAGCCAATGGCGCTGGTGTCCAGTGGGCAACCGTCGATCAAACGTTCCCACGCCTGTTCGCAGGACGCCACATTCAGTAGGCGCACCGCGACCTGGTTGACCTCGGTGATGCGCAGCTCCTTGAGCAGTTGCTGGCGTTGCTCGGGGCTGTTTTGCAGCCAGTCCTGCAGTTGTTCGCGGGTGTGCAACTGGGCCTTGTCGAAGAAACCGCGCAGGCCCGACAGGTCGAGCACGCACAAGGCCACGCCGGTACCTTCGAAAATATCCTGGTAGCGGCGCCGGCCTTCATTGACCTGGCGCTGGCGGCGCCGCATGTTCAGCAGCACCAGCACCGGGATCAGCGAAAAGGCCAGGCCCAGCAGGCACTTGCCGATAAACGCCGGCAGCAGTTGCTCCAGCACGGCGGCGCGATCAAACAGCCCGCGCAGTTGCCAGTCGCTTTTGCTCAAGGGCGTGACCAGCACGGTCTTGTTCAGCTCTTCCGGGGTCAGCCCGGCCGACCACTGGCTGGGCATGCCGCTGTCACGACTGACCACCCGGTGGTTCAACTGGTTTTCAATCGCCCACATCGGCCGTGGCCCCTGGCCGTCCTGGCGCGTCAGGTTGGCCAGGTAATTGGGGGCCAGGCGCAACGCCCAGTACATTTTGGCGCCGCCGCTGGGTTGGTGCAGCAGCAGGTAGATGATGGAGCCGTCGCTGTTGTTGCTCAGGTAATAGGACTGGGCGTGGCTGCGCTTGACCAGCTCTTCAAGCCAGGCGCTGTCCTGGCTGTTGTCGGCGGTATCACTGATGATCGCGCCGCTGGGGGCGAGCAGGGCGACGCTGCGCAGTTCCGGTAACGAGCGCTGCAGGCTGCGCATCAGGGCCTGGTGCTGTTCTTCATTGCGTGGAGGTTCGACGATCGGCAGCAGGTTGAGGGCGATTTGCGCGCTCAGGGCCATGTTCAGGCTGATCTGTTCGGCCAGGTCGGCGCTGTAGTCGATGGTGTATTGCTGCTGGTTCTTCTGGTTCTGCTGCAATTGGTCCAGCAACTGCCAGAACAATAACGCGAGCAGCAACAGGACCAGCGTCGCCAGCGCGCCCTTGAGGGTTCCGTGCAGGGGGGCGCCGGGCGCAATATGCGCTGCGCGCAAGGGGCTTGGCTTTGTTACGTTGGTCAAGCTGTGATCCTGCGGTTTGGCTGTACTGGCGCGCGACGTGCACTATAAGCCGGACGCCCGGAGGGCGGCTAGCATGCCTTGAGTTGTGGCAAAGTGCCAGCCCCGCCTGGCGGGACTATCAGGCCGGGCCGGTACTGATCAGGGCATCCGCCAGTCTGAATAGAATCGCCAGTGCAAAGCAACTGATAACCACAGAAGATGTGCGGTTTATGTTCTGCGGGGTCAGCCAGGCATGTCCGCTGCGTTTGAGGCGTGCGCCGAACAGCACCCAGGCGCACCCTACGGGGATCACCACCGCCGTGAATTGCATGGCGAACTGCCCGTACAAGGCCATGTCGGCAAAGGTCTGCACCGGCACGATGAACGAAACCACCAGCAAACCCTTCGGGTTGATCAGCGTCAGTAAAAAGAAATGCCACCTCGACACCCGCTCTCCGGGCAATGGGGGCAGATCGGCGGCGGGCTCGCGCCACAGGCTGTACGAGGTCTTGACCAGGTAACAGATCGAGACGAACTGCATCACCTTCAAACACCACGGCGCATTGGCCCCCATATGGCTGAGGACGTAGCCCCAAAAAGCAATCTGCAGCAGGTAAGCCAGGCACTCCAACAGGCTCAGGGTCCAGGCCCGCCTGAAACCCGAGAGCACGCCTGCGCGCAGTAACAGGGTATTGGTCGGTCCCGGCATCAATAGCAACAACCCCAGCGCAGACATGACACTAAGCATGGAAGCTGTCTTGCGCGACTGTCAGGGGGTAAGGCGTGATCCTGCATGTATGTGCCATGTGTCTTCTTCTAGGGAGGGGTTGCCGGGTATTGTGTTACATCTGGCCCGCTGCAGGAAAAAGCGCGGCTCAAAAGCGCCTGTCAATCTGCCCGCCGCCGCCGACTTAGGTTAACCTTGATCATTCGATGTGCTACGTACAGCGCCATGACGCTACGCAGGCCCTGTTCTCATCTTTTTACGAGGTCCACATTTTGGCTCAATACGTTTTCACCATGCATCGGTTGGGCAAAGTTGTTCCACCGAAGCGGGAAATCCTGAAAAACATTTCGCTGTCCTTCTTCCCGGGCGCCAAGATCGGCGTACTCGGCCTCAACGGTTCGGGTAAGTCCACGCTGCTGAAAATCATGGCTGGCGTCGATACCGAGTTCGAAGGCGAAGCCCGCCCGATGCCTGAACTGAACATCGGCTACCTGCCGCAAGAGCCGATCCTGGACCCGTCCAAGACCGTGCGTGAAGTGGTCGAGGAAGCCGTCAGCGTGATCAAGGACGCCCAGGCCCGCCTGGACGAGGTCTACGCCGCCTACGCCGAGCCGGATGCCGACTTCGACAAACTGGCTGCCGAACAGGCCAAGCTCGAAGCCATCCTGCAGGCTGGCGACGGTCACAACCTGGAGCGCCAGCTGGAAGTCGCCGCCGATGCGCTGCGCCTGCCGGCCTGGGACGCCAAGGTCGAGCACCTGTCTGGTGGTGAAAAACGCCGCGTGGCCCTGTGCCGCCTGCTGCTGTCGGCCCCCGACATGCTACTGCTCGACGAACCGACCAACCACTTGGACGCCGATTCCGTGGCCTGGCTGGAGCACTTCCTCCATGACTTCCCGGGCACCGTGGTCGCGATCACGCACGACCGGTACTTCCTGGACAACGTCGCCGGCTGGATCCTGGAGCTCGACCGTGGCGCCGGTATCCCTTACGAGGGCAACTACTCCGGTTGGCTGGAAGCCAAGTCCGACCGTCTGGCCGCTGAATCCAAGCAGCAGTCGGCCCATGAAAAGGCCATGAAGGACGAACTGGAGTGGGTGCGCAAAGGCGCCAAGGCCCGTCAGTCGAAATCCAAGGCCCGTCTGCAACGCTTCGAGGAAATGCAGTCCCAGGAGTTCCAGAAGCGCAGCGAGACCAACGAAATCTACATCCCGGCCGGCCCGCGCCTGGGTGACAAGGTCATCGAATTCAAGAACGTCTGCAAAGGCTATGGCGATCGCGTGCTGATCGACAACCTGTCCTTCTCCATGCCTAAAGGCGCCATCGTCGGCGTGATCGGCGGTAACGGTGCGGGTAAATCCACGCTGTTCCGTATGCTGATGGGCAAGGAACAACCGGATTCGGGCACCATCGAAGTCGGCGAAACCGTGCAGTTGGCTTGCGTGGACCAGAGCCGCGAAGACCTCGACGGCAGCAAGACCGTGTTCCAGCAGATCTCCGACGGTTCCGACCAGATCCGTATCGGCAACTATGAAATCCCGTCGCGCACCTACGTTGGCCGCTTCAACTTCAAGGGCGGCGACCAGCAGAAGTTCGTCAAGGACCTGTCCGGTGGTGAGCGCGGTCGCTTGCACCTGGCCCTGACCCTCAAAGAAGGCGGCAACGTGTTGCTGCTCGACGAACCGTCCAACGACCTCGACGTGGAAACCCTGCGTTCCCTGGAAGAAGCCCTGCTGGACTTCCCGGGCGCCGCGATTGTGATCTCTCACGATCGGTGGTTCCTTGACCGTGTGGCGACGCACATCCTGGCGTACGAAGACGATTCGCAAGCGGTGTTCTTTGAAGGCAACTACACCGAATACGAAGCCGATCGCAAGAAGCGCCTGGGCGAAGCGGCTGCCCAGCCGCATCGTGTACGGCACAAAAAACTCGCCTGATTCGGGTTGGTTTGAACAAAACGGAGCCTTCGGGCTCCGTTTTTTTTGGCGCAATTGAGAGGGACCGAGGTGACTTCATCGCAGGCAAGCCAGCTCCCACATTTGACCGTGTCGTAGCAGAGGTACTCGATCTAATGTGGGAGCTGGCTTGCCTGCGATCGCGGTCTATCTATTGGTGCGCCCCTTGAACTGAAATCCCTGTTTTGGGGCAAAAAAGCGCGTGTATTTATATCTATCGCACCATTTAAATTCACAAAAGCGACATTTTGCCCTGTCGCGGTGCGACATGAATTGATAAAGTCCTGGGCAAATCGCCATTAACGACAATAAATCTGCCGAGACTTTTCATGATCGAATCCGTCGAATCCTTCCTTGCCCGCCTCAAAAAACGCGACCCGGACCAGCCGGAATTCCACCAGGCTGTGGAAGAAGTCCTACGCAGTCTGTGGCCCTTTCTTGAAGCCAATCCCCACTACCTGACCTCGGGCATCCTGGAGCGCATCTGCGAGCCGGAACGCGCCATTACCTTCCGGGTATCGTGGGTCGATGACCAGGGCAAGGTCCAGGTCAACCGCGGCTTCCGTATCCAGATGAACAGCGCCATCGGCCCCTATAAAGGCGGCCTGCGCTTCCACCCGTCGGTCAACCTGGGGGTGCTGAAATTCCTCGCCTTCGAGCAGACCTTCAAGAACTCCTTGACCTCGCTGCCGATGGGCGGCGGCAAGGGCGGCTCGGACTTTGATCCCAAGGGCAAGAGCGACGCTGAAGTCATGCGTTTCTGCCAGTCGTTCATGAGTGAGTTGTACCGCCATATCGGCGCGGACGTGGACGTACCGGCTGGCGATATCGGCGTGGGCGCCCGGGAAATCGGCTTCCTATTTGGCCAGTACAAGCGCCTGAGCAACCAATTTACCTCGGTGCTTACCGGCAAGGGCATGAGCTACGGCGGCAGCCTGATCCGCCCGGAAGCCACCGGCTTTGGTTGCGTGTACTTTGCCGAGGAGATGCTCAAGCGCCAGGGCCAGCGCGTCGAAGGCAAGCGCGTGGCGGTTTCCGGTTCCGGCAACGTCGCGCAATACGCAGCGCGCAAGGTCATGGACCTGGGCGGCAAGGTGATTTCCCTGTCCGACTCCGAAGGCACCTTGTACTGCGAAAGCGGTTTGACCGACGAGCAATGGTCGGCGCTGCTGGAGCTGAAAAACGTACGGCGCGGGCGCATCAGCGAACTGGCCGCGCGTTTTGGCCTGGAGTTTTGCGCCGGCAAGACCCCATGGGAGCTGGCGTGCGACATCGCCCTGCCATGCGCGACCCAGAACGAACTGGACGCCGAAGCCGCCCGCACCCTGCTGCGCAACGGCTGCATCTGCGTGGCCGAAGGCGCCAACATGCCGACCACCCTCGAGGCTGTGGATATCTTTATCGAAGCGGGCATTCTGTTTGCCCCGGGCAAAGCCTCCAATGCTGGCGGCGTGGCGGTGAGTGGCCTGGAAATGTCGCAAAACGCCATGCGCCTGCTGTGGACCGCCGGTGAAGTGGACAGCAAACTGCACAACATCATGCAGTCGATCCACCATGCCTGCGTGCACTACGGTGAGGAGAATGGCCGGGTCAACTACGTGAAGGGCGCGAACATCGCAGGCTTTGTGAAAGTGGCGGATGCGATGCTGGCGCAGGGCATCGTCTAAACCGCGAGCTGAGCGACACCGATGATCAATTGTGGGAGCTGTCGAGCCGCAGCGAGGCTGCGATAACGGTAGGTCAGCACAGGTTTACTGCCTGGCCCAGCGCAATCATAGCTTCGCTGGGGCTCGTCAACTCTCACATTCGCTCTGGTGTTACTGGCTGCGATAAGCCCGTGCGGCGTCGCGGTCCTTCTCCTGCTGCCAGGCGCGTTCGCGCTCGTCCCAATGGCGCTCGCGGTAGTCATTCTGGTCCTCGCTCTCGCGCATGGCCTTGCACTGGCGAAAGCCGTCCTCCCAGCCTTCGGCGTACGCCTGGTCTTTCAAATAGCGTGGGACGTTCTTGCGAAACTCCCCAGTAATCACCCCGGCCGCCTGGCGCCCGCTGCTGCAGCCATCGTCAAAACCGTCGGCGAAGGGCGGTGGATAACCCTTGGCCAGTAACTCATCGTGGGTGGATTGGCAGCCTGAAAGCGCCATCATCACCCCCAGCATTACGGCGAACCGCCACATCTCATACTCCCAGGCCGTTGAGCGGCTGATAAGGGAAGTCTAGAAGGGGATTCGTCGGGGCGATGTGAAAACGGGGTGAGCAATTTGTTTGGGCGGCTCACTCGCCACAGGGGCTTAGGCGGTGGGTTGCGCGAGCGCAGCGTGTTCGGCCAGTTCTTGCTGGATGAATGCGCCAATCATCGCGCGATATACCTGTTCAGTGACGTCGGGGTTTGCGCCAAGGGTTTGCGCTAAATCGCGAACCTTGTGGATCACTTGTTCGACCCGTTGGGGTGCCTTGACCCCTTCGCTGTCTTTTTTGAAGCGGGCGGCCTGGGACACGAAACTGCCGCGCTCGGCCAGCAGGGCGACGATCTGGCGGTCAAGGCGGTCGATGTTTTCCCGGACGTGTTCAAGGCTGGTGCAGGTAACGGCCATGTCGTAAGAGCTCCTTAGGGTGTGGGATAAACGCGGGCCAAATGTGGGAGCGGGCTTGCTCGCGATGGCGGTGGATCAGTCATATCCACAGCGACTGACACACCCCTATCGCGGGTATGCCCGCTCCCACACTGGATCTTCAATAGGCGTTGGGGCCGGTCAGTAGTGATACCACTTCACTTCAAGCATCACCTCGTTGACCGGCGTCGCCAGGTGGCTGAACTCCCGTTGCGCACTTAGGCGCACGCCGAGGTTGCGTGATACTTCCCACTGCTGATTCAGGCTGATACTACGTCGTACCTCGCCATTGGTGAAGAAGTCGCCCTTGGCCTCCAGGCTCAGGTTGCCTAGCGGGTTTTTCCACAGCAGCCCGGTGTTGAAGCCGGCAGCGGGTGAGATGAATTCGCTGAAGTCGTTGTTGTGTTCCACGCGCACGGTGCCCAGGGCAAAGCCGAGCATGTCGTCGTGCAGTTGCCAGGTGCCGCCGGCGCCGCCGTTGACGTGGCTGACGAGGGTTTCGTCGTCATGTTTGCCCGGTACCCGCTCCAGGCCGCCGGTGACTTGCCAGGACAGCGGTTGCAGCAGCTCATTGCGCGGAGTCAGGGAGCGGATGGTCGCCAGGTCCAGTTGTTGCAGTTGCCAGTTGTTGCCTTCGTACTGGCGCAGTTTCATCTGCAGGATTTCGATCTGCGCGCCCAGGGGGAAGCCTTCGGCGTTGTCGTTTAGGTCGTGGTAGGCCATGCGCAGGCCGTATTCGCCGAAGGCTTTGTCGCCACGGGTGCCGATACCTGCTTGCCAGGTGCGCGATTCATGGCCGTTTTCCGGCAGGCCGGGGCGCTCGATTTGTAGGTCCGGCGCCGGGTTCTGGTTGATTGCCCGCAGCAACTCGAAACTGCGCTGGGAGCGTTCGCTGTCGCGCTCAAGGCCGTTGGCGCGGTAGCGGCCCAGGCGGTAGGCGGCGTCGATGATCAGGGCCTGGCGGTCTTTGCCAAGGGCCTTGAACGTTGGATCTTGCAATTGTTTCTGGTCATCGCTGATCTTCAGCACCCATTGCTGCTCGTCACTGTCCAGGGGCTTGGCGCGCTCCAGCAACTCACGTTCGCGGGACGGGCGATAATCGATTTTCTCCACCAGGCCCGCGTCCTTCACCGCTTTTACGGTGTCGGTGGGAATGGCGGTGAGCGGGAACTGTTCGGTCAGGCGCAGGCCGGGGCGGGCCACTTGCAGCAGCTCCAGCAGGCGATATGAGCAGTTTTCGTCAAAGAAGAAGTAGTCGAACTGGATTTGCTTGAGCTCCCACACGTGCTCGACCATGCGCTCGGTTTCGACCTGGGTCAGGTTCAGGCGGTATTCCCACAGGTCGCGGTTCTCCAGGCTACGGTATTCCGAGAGCTTTTCCTGGTAGGGCACCAGGGCGAACAGGCCGGGATAACCGCCCATCAGGCCTTTCCAGGCGTAGAGGATGCTGTTGTCCGAGCCTTCAATGTAGGCGCCGAAGTTGATCGCGTAGCTGAGCAAGGCGGTCTTGTTGCTTTGCACATCAGCCTGGTCGATGCGCAGCAAGGTATGGCCGAACATCGACGATGGGCTGTTGAGATAGGCCGCCGGGAAGATCATCACCGCGCTGTGGGGCGCGACGTCCTTGAACCATTGCTTGAACTCGACGCAGTCCACGGCGGGCAGGTCAGTCAGGTGCAACTGGTCCTTGAGCCAGCGGGTGCGGGCCGGGTACACGCATTGGGCATGTTTTTCGCCGAGGCTGGCCGGGGCGTACAGTGCGTCTACGGTGGCCTTGAGTTCGGCGTCCGGGTGGTGGGCGCCGTCTTTGGCGAGGAAGAATTTCTGGTCGCTGACATAGCTGCGCCAGCCTTTGAGCTTGCCGGCTTCGTAGTGCCCCAATGAAAGCCAGAATGGATCATTGGCCAATTGCTGCAAACGTTGATCATCAAGGTGCGGCGCCGCAGATAGCGGGGCGCAGGCGAAGAGTGCCAGGCAGGCAAGGCGTTTGAGCATAGGGGCAACTTAAGTCGGAATAAATAAAGACCCGGGAAAGGGGCAGGTCCAAAAAATAAAACCCGCGCCGGGTAAGGGCGCGGGTAGGTCGAGCTTAAGCCTGGGTGGCGTATTTCGCCAGGCGGGCGTCGCCCTTGAGAACAGCGATGGTGTTGGAGTGCACGTCTTCTGCGGTCACGTCAGCCTTGCTGAAGATCTGCTGGAAGTGTTCGTGAGTCACAGCGGCGAAGTGATCACGATCTTCTGGAGCAACGCCCAGGACCACAGCATAGGTGGTCAGTGCTTCGCCATTGCCTTTGGCCATGTCTTCGGACAGCTCGTTCATCATGCCATTCATGGCAATCCACGATTTGCCGCCGTAAGTCAGCGCGCTGTTGGTGCTGCAACCGTTGGTGCCCGAGGTCATGCCGAAGGTGGCGTTACCGGAGGTGCCGTTGGTGGTGGAAGCGAGGAAGTGAGCCGGCGTGCCGCGCTGGCCTTCGAACAGCATGTTGCCCCAACCGCAGTTAGGGCCACCTGGCGCTTCGGCCATTGCATTGAGGGAGACAACGGTGAAGAGAGTACCGAGAAGGATCCGTTTCATAGCTTTGTTCTCTTAGTGTGCAAACCAATGGACAAGGGTTCAGGCGCCGCAAAGCACCCTAGGGGCCAGTTATTAGTCCAACCCGCGCAGTTTGGAGTTTAGGCATGTTCCAAGGGTTCCGTGCTTTTTTGTAAAACAATCAATGCAGACTGGTTTTTTTGCAGGCCGCATCCCGTGTCTATGCTTTACCTCAGTCGTGCCTTGCCAGCCAGCTACGCACGGCGCCAGAATGCCGCCATTGCCCCGCCTGATGTAAGGAAGCCCGATGCCTGATCCTGTTGCTGCCAGCTTGCGTCTAGCGCCCGAAGCGCTGACCCGTCCTTTCTCCGCTGAACAGTTCAGCTTCTCGACCACCAATGACTTGGAGCCCTTTCGCGGTGTGCTTGGCCAGGAACGCGCGGTTGAAGCGTTGCAGTTCGGTGTGGCCATGCCACGCCCCGGTTACAACGTATTTGTCATGGGCGAGCCCGGTACCGGCCGCTTTTCGTTCGTCAAACGCTACCTCAAGGCCGAAGGCAAGCGCCTGCAGACCCCGGCGGACTGGGTCTACGTCAATAACTTCGACGAGCCCCGCGAGCCCCGCGCCCTGGAATTGCCTGCGGGCGGCGCGGCCCCGTTCATCGCAGATATCAGTGGCCTGATCGACAACCTGGTCGCCACCTTCCCGGCAGTGTTCGAGCACCCTACGTATCAACAGCGCAAAAGCGCGATCGACCGCGCCTTCAACCAGCGCTACGACCGCGCCCTGGATGTGATCGAGCGCCTGGCCCTGGAAAAGGACGTGGCGCTGTACCGTGACAGCAGCAATATCGCCTTTACCCCGATGCTCGATGGCAAGGCCCTGGACGAGGCCGAGTTCTCGCAACTGCCGGAAGCCGACCGTGAGCGTTTCCACACGGATATTTCCGAGCTCGAAGAGCGCCTCAACGAAGAACTCGCCAGCCTGCCGCAGTGGAAGCGCGAGTCCAACAACCAGATGCGCCAGTTCAACGAAGAGACCATCACCCTGGCCTTGCAGCCATTGCTGGCACCGTTGTCCGAGAAGTACGCCGAGAACGCCGGCGTCTGCGGCTACCTGCAGGCGATGCAGGTCTATCTGCTCAAAACCGTGGTCGAACTGCTGGTGGATGACGCCAAAACCGACGCCCAGGCGCGCAAGTTGCTGGAAGAGCAGTACTGCCCGAGCCTGGTGGTGGGCCATCCGCTCAATGGCGGCGCGCCGGTGGTGTTCGAACCGCACCCGACCTACGACAACCTGTTTGGCCGTATCGAGTACAGCACCGACCAGGGCGCGCTCTACACCACCTACCGGCAACTGCGTCCGGGGGCGTTGCATCGTGCCAACGGCGGTTTCCTGATCCTCGAAGCCGAGAAAATGCTCAGCGAGCCGTTTGTCTGGGACGCGCTCAAGCGCGCGCTGCAGTCGCGCAAGTTGAAGATGGAGTCGCCTCTGGGCGAGTTGGGCCGCCTGGCCACCGTGACCCTCAACCCGCAAGTGATCCCGTTGCAGGTCAAGGTCATCATCATCGGCGCCCGCTCGCTGTACTACACCCTGCAAGACCTGGATCCGGACTTCCAGGAGATGTTCCGGGTGCTGGTGGATTTCGATGAAGACATCCCGATGGTCGATGAAAGCCTGGAGCAGTTCGCCCAGTTGCTGAAAACCCGCACCTCGGAAGAAGGCATGGCGCCGCTGACCTCGGATGCGGTGGCACGCCTGGCGACCTATAGCGCACGGCTGGCGGAGCACCAGGGACGTTTGTCGGCGCGCATCGGCGACCTGTTCCAGCTGGTCAGCGAGGCGGACTTCATCCGCCACCTGGCGGGTGATGAACGCACCGACGCCGGGCACATCGAGCGCGCGTTGAAGGCCAAGGCCACGCGCACCGGCCGGGTCTCGGCGCGGATCCTCGACGACATGCTCGCCGGGGTGATCCTGATCGACACCGCCGGCGCGGCAGTGGGCAAATGCAACGGGCTGACGGTGCTGGAGGTCGGTGATTCGGCGTTCGGTGTGCCGGCGCGCATTTCTGCCACGGTGTACCCGGGCGGCAGTGGCATTGTCGATATCGAGCGTGAGGTCAACCTCGGCCAGCCGATCCACTCCAAGGGCGTGATGATCCTCACCGGTTACCTGGGCAGCCGTTATGCCCAGGAATTTCCCCTGGCGATCTCTGCGAGCATTGCCCTGGAGCAATCCTACGGTTATGTCGACGGCGACAGCGCCTCGTTGGGCGAGGCCTGTACGTTGATTTCGGCGCTGTCGAAGACCCCGCTCAAGCAGTGCTTTGCCATTACTGGCTCAATCAACCAGTTCGGTGAAGTGCAGGCGGTGGGCGGGGTCAACGAGAAGATCGAAGGCTTCTTCCGCCTGTGCGAGGCCCGTGGCTTGACGGGCGAGCAGGGCGCGATCATTCCCCAGGCCAACGTCGCGACGCTGATGCTCGACGAGAAGGTCTTGCAGGCGGTAAGGCAAGGGCAGTTCCACGTGTATGCCGTGCGCCAGGCCGACGAGGCGTTGAGCCTGTTGGTGGGCGAGCCTGCCGGCGAGCCGGATGCCGAAGGGCAATTCCCCGAGGGTAGCGTCAACGCGCGCGTGGTTGAACGTCTGCGGGCGATTGCCGAGATGATCAGCGAGGAAGACCTCAAGGAAGCGGAAAAGGAGCTGGCGCAGCAGGCGTTGGTCGAAGCCAAGCCCAGCTGATGCGGGATCACCCATTGGAGCCGGCTTGCCGGCGATGGCGCTCGATGTATCGCTATCGCCGGCAAGTCGGGTCCGAGCGGGGAAAGCGCCATATTTTTGGCTGGGTTGTGGGGAGCTGATGGCCGTTGGTCCCTACAATCTTGGTTTGTAGCGGTTTTCTTCTATTCTCAGCTCAAGGGATATCTACAGGAGTCATGGGATAGAGACGGCCTTGTGTCTGGAGGCTGAACACCGGATCTACCGAGGGTCGCCGCCATGCCGCGCAGCCTTTGCCTCACCCGCCAGTGCCTGGGCCTGGTCACCCGAATTGAATGTTCCATTCGTCCTCTTGCGGGGGATGCCGGGATGTGGACGTTGCTGTTTGCCGCCGGAATGACAGGTGAGCAGCCCTCGACCATCAAGTCCCAGGGGCCGTTCCATGGCCCGTTCGTCGCGGAAAACATTCTTGAATCCATCGTGCAAAGCCTGACCCTGCACGGCTACGAACTGGCCGACGACCCGCAGATCTGGTGCCTGCACTTGCAGGCCCACCTGCGCCAGCTCAATGGCGGACGGCCCCAGGCCCTGCACCTGTAAACCGCAACCTTTGTAGGAGCCGGCTCCTACAATTTGCTCTCGGGCTTGTCCAGCTTGACCTCGAAGCCGTATTGCACGGTGTTCAACGCCGTGCGCTGGTACGTTTCAAGCGCGGTCGGCTGGCCATAAAAGTAATGCACATCAAACAACGCGGTGCCGTATTCCGCAGCGCGGTGGCTGACGCCGAGGATTTCCTTCAAGTACTTGCCACTGGCGTCCTTGGCAAAGAAGCGCCAGCTATCGGAAGGGAAGAGCGCCTGGTCGACAATCAGCACGTTGTCCTGGATCGACAGGCCCTTGGGCAGTTGGGCGGTGTTGACGGTGTTCTTTTCGATGGTGGCCAGGAACAGCGGGATCGATCCCACGGCAAATGCCGGGGTTTCCGGGAATAAATTAAGGTCGTAGGTGATGGTGGCGCGCCATGGGTCGACCTCAAAGGCCTCGGTGGGCAGCTCGATGGGCTCGCCGCGCTTGCCTTGATCATTTGCGGTGAAGAACGTCAGCGGGGCGTCGTTGCTGGTGCGAGTCGAGCCGATCAGGTCGTCATTGAAGGTGAAGGGATGGTCAAAGGCGATGTGGGCGGCGCTGGCGTCGTCCACCGACTGGCTGATGGTGACGCTGCTTTTCAACTGGTCTTCGGAGAGGCTGGCACTTTGGAGCCAGCCTGCGGCCTCATCGTCATACACCGTGACGGGCATGGGCAGGCCCTGCACGGTTTTCTCCAGACTGTTCTTGTCAAAGCGCCGTATCGGCAGTTCCAGGTCCTTGCGGGTGACTGTAGCGTCGGAGAAATCCAGCACGCTGACTTGCAGGTTATCGATCACCCCGTTGAAGTAGACCTTGGCGTAGTGGCTGGCCTGTTTTTGTTCGAAGGCTTTCTGCTCGTCTTGCAACTGCTTTTCAAAGGCCTCGGACCAGGTTGTCTGCTTGCGCATCTGCGCCAGTTGCTGCTCGTAGAACGCCACCTGGGCGGCGCTTTCATTGATCGAACCGGCACGGGAAAGAAATTGCCCGGTGGTGTCCCGGGCCTGGACCAGCAGCGGGTTGGGCGACTCATCCGCCACTTGTGGCGCCAGGGGGCTGGTGTTGGTCAGTTCGATCTCGGCGTAGTTGTTCTCCAGGGCCAGCAGGGTCAGCGTGATGTTTGCCTCGGTGCGCTTGTGGCCCACGTCTTTGCGGGTCAGGTCGAAGGTCAGCACTTTGCTGGGTGCAATCACCTCGACCCGGCCCTTGAGGGTGACGGGTTGGGGCTGGCTCTTGTTGTCCGTCTCGATGCCTTCGATGAAGGGATAGGTGACGGTCAGGTCGTCCGGGTTGGTCAGGTTGGAGCTGCTGGGGCTCAACTGAATGCCGGGGTCGGTTTCTGACCATTCCGGCTGGAACGGGATGATCTTGTTGTTGCTCAAGGTCACCGATTGCCATTCCAGGCCATGGGGAAACGGGAATTGGTCCGGCATATTGAAACTGAACGGGAACACCGGTTGCAGATCGGTCAGGTAGTCCGAGTGCGAGTTCTTGCGTAGGACGAACAGCCCGTTGATGTAGGTATCCACCAGCGCTTGCGGGGTAGGGTAGTGCGCAAGCACGGCCAGGCTGTTTTCCCCGTACTCGGTCTCCACTGGCTTGGTGTCGAGCTTGATGCGCGCCCGCTCCAGCAATAGCAGCGAGCCGCCCAGCTCGCCCACGGCCTCCTTGAGGCGCGGATCCTGGATCGTATCCAGGGATTGTTCGAACTGGGTGGTTTTTTCTTCCAGAGAGGCTTGCTTGTGCTCGTCGCTGGGGGAGCAGCCGCTGGCCGCCAGTAAAGCCATACACAGGCCAAGACTGGCCAAGGGAGATCGCACATCCATTATTTGAGATTCCTGTCCGGCAGCATCGAGCCACGTTGATGAGGCCGACACTAGCAGAAAAATTGTCTTACAGAAGCGCTACAGGTCAGTTTCCGGGTGGTTATGGCGCAATGTACGCGGCTGATATACTCGCCGCCATTTCTAGCCAAGCTGTGTGAGATTCCATGGAACGCTTTATCGAAAATGCAATGTACGCCTCCCGCTGGCTGCTGGCGCCGATCTATTTCGGCTTGTCCCTCGGGCTGCTGGCGTTGGCGCTGAAATTCTTCCAGGAAGTGATCCATTTGCTGCCCAATGTCTTTGCGATGGCCGAGTCGGAGCTGATCCTGGTGCTGCTGTCGTTGATCGACATGGCCCTGGTGGGTGGCTTGTTGGTGATGGTGATGATTTCCGGCTATGAGAACTTTGTCTCGCAACTGGATATCGACGACAACAAGGAGAAGCTCAACTGGCTGGGCACCATGGACTCTTCGTCGCTGAAGATGAAGGTGGCGGCGTCCATCGTGGCAATTTCCTCGATCCACCTGCTGCGGATCTTCATGGATGCCAAGAATGTCGATCCACAGCACCTGATGTGGTACGTGATCATTCACATGACCTTCGTGATCTCGGCGTTTGCCATGGGCTACCTGGATAAACTGACCAAGCATTGATCCATGACCGGCGCCTGCCGGCCCGGGATTTTGGGCTCATCAAGCCTGGGGCGAGTGTGCTAGTCTGCTCGCCCTTTTAGTTTGGATGACACGCCAGATCCCGCGTTTTTGCGGATTTTTGCAGTTGTCCTACAGCGGAGCCTTTCCATGTCCGAAGTCAATCTGTCCACCGACGAAACCCGCGTCAGCTACGGCATTGGCCGTCAGTTGGGCGACCAACTGCGCGACAACCCGCCACCGGGCGTCAGCCTGGACGCGATCCTGGCTGGCCTGACCGACGCGTTCGGCGGCAAGCCAAGCCGTGTTGACCAGGAGCAAATGGCTGCCAGCTTCAAAGTGATTCGCGACATCATGCAAGCCGAAGCAGCGGCCAAGGCTGAAGCAGCCGCAGGCGCGGGCCTGGCATTCCTGGCTGAGAACGCCAAGCGTGACGGCATCACCACCCTGGCTTCCGGCCTGCAATTTGAAGTGCTGACCGCCGGCGACGGCGCCAAGCCGACCCGTGAAGACCAGGTGCGTACCCACTACCATGGCACCCTGATCGACGGCACTGTGTTCGACAGCTCCTACGAGCGTGGCCAGCCGGCAGAATTCCCGGTCGGTGGTGTGATCGCTGGCTGGACCGAAGCCCTGCAACTGATGAATGCCGGCAGCAAATGGCGCCTGTACGTGCCGAGCGAACTGGCTTACGGCGCACAAGGTGTTGGCAGCATCCCGCCGCACAGCGTTCTGGTATTCGACGTCGAGCTGCTCGACGTTCTGTAAGACCTGCTGATGGCTCTATGTAGGAGCTGGCTTGGCGGGTCGCAGCGATACAGACAACTCGGTATGGGTTACACCGAGGTGATGTTATCGCCGGCAAGCCAGCTCCTGCAGAGGGCCATGCAATCAGGTTCTGCGCGGTTGCTCATGGATGAAACTTGCCATGTAGCTCCGTCACCGGGCGCAACGCTCGGGCATAGCAGAACAGAAACAGATTCCTCACCACCTCTTTAAGCACCCCAGGTTCACTGGAGCTCAGGCCGTTGACGTCCAGGTCGCCCTGGTCCTGCAGTTCATTGAGCGCTTCTTCTTCCAGCACCGCACAGACTTCGCCGGTTTCCCGATGAAGGATCCGCAGGTAAGGGTGCGGACGGTCCAGCCAGGCATCAATCAAATAAGTCATGGGTCGCATCTCCTTGAAGGGTTTCAATGAGAATAATTCTTATTCAAAGAATAGCAAGTCCCTATTGGCAATTTCCTGGTTTTTCTGTGTGGGCATTGTTCAAGGTCAAAAGGGCTGGCCTTTTGCTACTGGGGAGGGGGTGGTACGGGGAGGGTGAAGCGCCATCCCGCGCGGGGCACGGGATGGCGGCAGGTCAGACCTTGCGGACGAACTCGGACTTGAGCTTCATCGGGCCGATACCGTCGATCTTGCAATCGATATCGTGGTCGCCATCGCACAGGCGGATGTTCTTGACCTTGGTGCCGACCTTGACCACCAGCGAGGTGCCCTTGACCTTGAGGTCCTTGATCACGGTGATGGTGTCGCCGTCTTGCAGGACGTTACCAACAGAGTCTTTCTTCACGGTTTCATCGCTGGCTGCTTCGGCTTCACCACCGACGGACCACTCATGGGCGCATTCCGGGCAGATCAGCTGGGCGCCGTCTTCGTAGGTGTATTCGGAATTGCATTTTGGGCAGGGTGGCAACGTGCTCACTAAAGCTCCTTGAAAGTCAGGATGGCTAAAAGTCGCACATTATATAGGGTTTTGCCGGGGGCGGGGCGATGCGGTCTCAATGTGGGAGCCGGCTTGCCTGCGATGCAGACACCTCGGTCTATCAGCTGTAGCGAGGTGATGCTGTCGCAGGCAAGCCGGCTCCCACAGAGTGTTAGTGAGTACGGGCTACCGCAAATTCACTCAGCTCCACCAGGGCGTCCCGGTATTCGCTGGCTGGAAGGGCTTCCAGGCATTTGATGGCGCGGGCCACGTAGTCGCGGGCCAGCTGTGCGGTGTAGTCCAGCGAACCCGAGGCTTCCACGGCGGCGCGGATGCTTTCCAGGTCTTCGATGCCGCCTTTCTGGATCGCCTTGCGCACCAATGCCGCCTGTTCCGGGGTGCCTTCGCGCATGGTGTAGATCAGCGGCAGGGTCGGCTTGCCTTCGGCCAGGTCGTCACCGACGTTCTTGCCCAGGGTTTCGGCATCACCGCGATAATCGAGCAGATCATCCACCAACTGGAAGGCCACGCCCAGGTGATCGCCAAAGGTGCGCAGGGCTTCGGCCTGTTCGGCGCTCGCTTCGCACAGGGCGGCGGCGCTGTGGGTCGAGGCTTCGAAGAGCATCGCGGTCTTGCCGCGAATCACTTCCATATAGGTTTCTTCGGTGGTGCTCGCGTCACGCACCTTGGACAGCTGCAGCACTTCGCCTTCAGCGATGATGCGCGTGGCCTGGGACAGGATCTTCATCACCGGCATCGAGCCTAGCTCGACCATCATTTCGAACGAGCGCGAATACAGGAAATCGCCCACCAGCACGCTGGGCGCGTTGCCCCACATGGCGTTGGCGGTCTCACGGCCACGGCGCATGCCGGACATGTCGACCACATCGTCGTGCAGCAGGGTGGCGGTATGCAGGAACTCGATAGTGGCGGCCAGCAGGCGCAGGTCATCGCCTTCACGGCCCAGGGCCTTGCCACACAGCAACACTAATAATGGCCGCAGGCGTTTACCGCCGGCCGAAGTAATATAGTCGCCAATTTTGGAGACCAGTGGCACTTTAGAAGTCAGCTGCTTCTTGATGATGCCGTCGACGGCGCTAAAATCGTCCGCCACCGCGCGGTAGAAAGCTTGGGGTTGCATCAGCGACAGTCGCTCCAGAAGGGTTGCGCGGCATGCTAGGACCCGCGCCCCTGGGTGTCAAGGCGCGATAGACGGCTACTTGCAAGCCTCTCGCAGCTTGCGTACAATCGCGCACCCTGAACTTCCTGGGCAGCACCTGCCTTACGCAATTGCATTCGGGACGTCCATCCCATGCAGCCATGCCAGCCAATACCTCTTCTTATAAAGCGCTGGGTGAGCAGGATTATCGGAGAAATACCATGTCGTACGCAGTAATTGTTACTGGTGGCAAGCAATACAAGGTCGCCCCAGGTGAATACCTGAAGATCGAAAAACTGGAAATCGCTACCGGCGAATCCGTTACTTTTGATCGCGTTCTGTTGGTCGCCAATGGCGATGACGTGAACATCGGCGCTCCAGTTGTTGCTGGCGCTACCGTTGTGGCTGAAGTGATCTCCCAAGGTCGTCACGATAAAGTCCGCATCATCAAGTTCCGTCGTCGTAAGCACCACATGAAGCGTATGGGCCACCGCCAGTGGTACACCGAGATCAAAATCACCGGTATTCAGGCTTAATTTCAGCCTAATTCCTCACTAGGAGAATTGACTCATGGCACACAAAAAAGCTGGTGGTAGTACCCGTAACGGTCGCGACTCAGAAGCCAAACGCCTTGGCGTTAAGATGTATGGCGGCCAGAAAATCATTCCGGGCAACATCATCGTGCGTCAGCGCGGCACCCAATTCCACGCCGGTTACGGTGTAGGCATGGGTAAAGATCACACTCTCTTCGCGAAAATCGAAGGCGTGATCAAGTTTGAAGTAAAAGGCGCGTTCAACCGCCGTTACGTGAGCGTTGTCTCGGCTTAATTGCGAGCTCGCTGGAAAAGCCCTGTCTTGCGACGGGGCTTTTTCGTTTGTGGGGTGAGTCTCTTGCAAAGCTGTTTGTAATGGCGAAGGCAGCGGGATTTGCGGTCGCTGATTGAGGTCGCTGCGCTCATTTTTGCAAGAGTCTTATGTCTTGGTTTCTTAAGCTCGTCCGTGCGGCGAGAGGCGTTTTGTTATGAAGTTCGTTGATGAAGTTTCCATCCGAGTAAAAGCAGGCGACGGCGGTAACGGTTGCATGAGTTTCCGTCGCGAAAAGTTCATCGAAAACGGTGGCCCGAACGGCGGCGACGGCGGTGATGGCGGTTCTATCTACATGATGGCCGACGAAAACCTCAATACCCTGGTCGACTACCGCTACACCCGGCACTTCGATGCCGAGCGTGGCTCCAATGGTGGCAGCACCGACTGCACCGGTAAAAAAGGTGAGGATCTGGTGCTGCGTGTGCCGGTCGGCACCACGATCATCGACTCCGCGACCCAGGAAGTGATTGGCGACCTGACCAAGGCCGGCCAGAAGCTGATGGTTGTGCAGGGCGGCTGGCACGGTCTGGGTAACACCCGATTCAAGTCCAGTACCAACCGTGCGCCGCGCCAGACTACGCCAGGCAAGCCGGGCGAGCAGCGTGACCTGAAGCTGGAAATGAAAGTGTTGGCGGATGTGGGTCTGCTGGGCCTGCCAAACGCTGGCAAAAGTACCTTCATTCGCTCGGTGTCTGCGGCCAAGCCAAAAGTGGCGGATTATCCGTTCACCACCCTGGTGCCGAACCTGGGCGTGGTCAGTGTCGATCGCTGGAAAAGCTTCGTGGTTGCGGACATTCCGGGCCTGATCGAAGGTGCTTCCGATGGCGCCGGTCTGGGCATTCGCTTCCTCAAGCACTTGTCCCGTACCCGTTTGCTGCTGCACCTTGTCGATATGGCGCCGCTGGATGAAACCAGTGCCCCGGATGCGGCTGAAGTGATTGTCAACGAACTGGCCAAGTTCAGCCCGTCCCTGGCTGAGCGTGACCGTTGGCTGGTGCTGAACAAGTGCGACCAGATCCTCGAAGAAGAACATGAAGAGCGGGTCAAGGAAATCGTTGACCGCCTGCAGTGGGAAGGTCCGGTCTACGTGATCTCCGCCATTGCCAAAGAAGGCACTGAGCGTCTGACTCGCGACATCATGCGCTACCTGGAAGATCGTGCTGATCGCCTGGCTGCCGATCCGGTCTACAAGGCTGAATTGGCTGACCTCGACCAGCGTATCGAAGATGAAGCGCGTGCGCAGTTGCAGGCGCTGGATGACCAGCGTGCCTTGCGCCGCAGTGGCGTCAAGTCGGTCCATGATATCGGTGACGATGATTGGGACGAGGAAGACGTGGATGATGAAGATGGTCCAGAAATCATTTACGTGCGTGACTGATCTGTTGCGATAAACTTAAGCGCCGCTCAATCGAGCGGCGTTTTAGTATCTGGAAATCGGTAGTCACGAATAACGTTATGGGCGGCGCTGGGTCGCGTGGCCCTCAATCTAAGGTTGAAGATGATGCGGAGCAAAGTGACGGGTGCGCAACGCTGGGTCGTAAAGATCGGGAGTGCGCTGCTGACGGCGGATGGCAAGGGGCTGGATCGCGCAGCCATGAGCGTCTGGGTTGAACAGATGGTGGCCTTGCATGAGGCAGGTGTCGAGTTGGTGCTGGTGTCGTCCGGGGCGGTTGCCGCCGGGATGAGCCGCCTCGGCTGGACCGCGCGACCCAGCGCGATGCATGAGTTGCAGGCCGCTGCTGCGATTGGCCAGATGGGGCTGGTGCAGGCCTGGGAATCCAGCTTTGCCGAGCACGGCCGCCATACCGCGCAGATTCTGCTGACCCATGACGATCTATCCGACCGTAAGCGCTACCTCAATGCCCGCAGCACCTTGCGTGCCCTGGTCGAGCTCAAGGTGATCCCGGTGATCAACGAGAACGACACCGTGGTGACCGACGAAATCCGCTTTGGTGACAATGACACCCTGGCTGCCCTGGTGGCCAATCTGGTGGAGGCCGACCTGCTGGTGATCCTCACGGATCGTGATGGCATGTTCGACGCCGATCCGCGCAACAATCCGCACGCCCAGCTGATTTACGAAGCGCGGGCCGATGATCCGGCGCTTGACGCGGTGGCGGGCAGTGTCGGTGGTGCGCTGGGTCGAGGCGGCATGCAGACCAAGCTGCGCGCGGCGCGCCTGGCGGCTCGCTCCGGTGCCCATACGATCATCGTGGGTGGGCGCCTGGAGCGCGTGCTGGATCGCCTCAAGGCCGGTGAGCGCATCGGCACGCTGTTGTCGCCGGAGCGCGGCATGCTGGCGGCGCGTAAGCAGTGGCTGGCTGGTCACTTGCAGACGCGCGGTACCTTGGTGCTGGATGCGGGGGCTGTTTCTGCGTTGTCCCAAGGCAATAAGAGCTTGCTGCCGGTAGGCGTCAAGCTGGTCCAGGGCAGCTTTCGTCGTGGTGAAATGGTGGTGTGCGTGGCGCCCGACGGTCGTGAGATCGCCCGCGGCCTGGCCAACTACAGTGCCCTCGAGGCACAGAAAATCATTGGGCAGTCGTCTGAGTCGATTGTCGGTCTGTTGGGTTACATGGCTGAGCCGGAGCTGGTTCACCGCGACAACCTGATTCTGGTCTAAAGGAAAACTGCGATGCGCGTGATGAAGGGGTTGCTCGGTCTGCTGGTGGCGATGCCGCTGCTGGCTTCGGCTGAAGAGATTGGCCAGGTATCGACGGTGTTCAAGTTTGTCGGGCCAAACGATCGGATCGTGGTCGAGGCTTTTGATGATCCCAAGGTGGATGGCGTGACCTGCTACCTGTCCCGCGCCAAGACGGGCGGAGTGAAGGGTGGGCTGGGCTTGGCTGAGGATCGTGCCGAGGCGTCGATTGCTTGTCGCCAGGTGGGGCCGATTCGCTTCAAGGGTGAGCTGAAAGATGGTGACGAGGTGTTCAAGGAGCGCACTTCGCTGGTGTTCAAGACCATGCAGGTGGTGCGGTTCCTCGACAAGAAGCGCAATACCCTGGTGTACCTGGTCTACAGCGATCGCTTGATCGAAGGCAGTCCGCAGAATGCGGTGACGGCGATTCCGATCTTGCCGTGGCCTAGCGCGCAATAAACCTGGCAACTCTGCTCTGCATTATGTGGGAGCTGGCTTGCCTGCGATAACGGTTCAACAGTCGACATTAATGTTGAATGTTAATACCCATCGCAGGCAAGCCAGCTCCTACATTTGTTTTGGGGTGTGGCATAAATCGTGGGTAATAAAAAACCGACCCTGGGGTCGGTTTTTTAACAAGCTTATCGCTTAGGCTGCAACAGCAAGGTTCAGAGCCTTGATGTGGCCATTCAGACGACCTTTATGGCGAGCAGCTTTGTTCTTGTGGATGATGCCTTTATCGGCCATACGGTCGATAACTGGCACGGCCAGAACGTAAGCAGCTTGAGCTTTTTCAGCGTCTTTTGCGTCAATGGCCTTAACTACATTCTTGATGTAGGTACGAACCATGGAACGCAGGCTGGCGTTGTGGCTGCGACGCTTCTCAGCCTGTTTTGCACGTTTTTTGGCGGAAGGTGTGTTGGCCACCGTCGAGCTCCTCGAAAGACTTTTTAGGAAATAGCAAACAAAATAGGCCGCGAATCATGCCGATGAGTTGACGTCTTGTCAAGGGCGGCTGATGCGAACTGCTGAGTGGTCGATCTGAAGAGGCGGGTGATTTATTTCCGGCGCTTGACCTGTAAACTCGCGAGCTTTGGCTCTGTGCTGTTGCAGGCGCGCAGTATCGCATAAGTAGGCGCTTTGTTCGCCTGCTCTTTATCTATAGGCAAAAACTCTTTCAATGAATCTGCTCAAATCGTTGGCCGCCGTCAGCTCTATCACGATGATTTCCCGGGTTCTGGGGTTTGTGCGTGACACCCTCATCGCGCGTATTTTTGGCGCGAGCATGGCCACGGACGCCTTCTTTATCGCGTTCAAACTGCCCAACCTGTTGCGGCGGATCTTCGCCGAGGGTGCGTTTTCCCAGGCATTCGTGCCGATCCTGGCCGAGTACAAGACCCAGCAGGGAGAGGAAGCCACTCGCACATTCATTGCCTATGTCTCGGGGCTTCTGACCCTGGTACTGATGTTGGTGACCATCGCCGGCATGCTCGCCGCACCCTGGATTATCTGGGCCACGGCGCCCGGGTTTGCCAACACTCCAGAAAAATTCGCCCTGACCAGTGACCTGTTGAGGGTGACCTTTCCTTATATATTGCTAATTTCCCTGTCGTCCCTGGCGGGCGCGATCCTTAATACCTGGAACCGCTTCTCGGTACCGGCGTTTGTGCCGACCCTGCTTAACGTCAGCATGATCATCTTTGCCCTGTTCCTCACGCCGTACTTCGATCCACCCGTCATGGCACTTGGCTGGGCAGTGCTGGCCGGTGGCTTGGCGCAACTGTTGTATCAACTGCCGCACCTGAAAAAGATCGGCATGCTCGTGTTGCCGCGCCTGAACCTCAGGGACACGGGCGTGTGGCGGGTCATGAAAAACATGCTGCCGGCGATTCTCGGGGTATCGGTGAGCCAGATTTCGTTGATCATCAACACTGCGTTCGCTTCGTTGCTGGTCTCAGGTTCGGTGTCGTGGATGTATTACGCCGACCGTCTGATGGAATTACCCTCCGGCGTGCTCGGCGTGGCGCTGGGCACCATCTTGCTGCCGACCCTGGCCCGCACCTATGCCAGCAAGGACCGCCACGAATACTCGCGTATTCTCGATTGGGGCTTGCGCCTGTGCTTTGTGTTGGTGCTGCCGTGCTCCCTGGCCCTGGGGATCCTGGCCAAGCCGCTGACGGTTTCGCTGTTCCAGTACGGCCAGTTCAGCGCGTTCGACGCCTTGATGACCCAGCGCGCGCTGGTCGCCTATTCGGTAGGGTTGCTGGGGATTATCGTGATCAAGGTCCTGGCGCCGGGCTTTTATGCCCAGCAAAATATCCGGACCCCGGTGAAGATCGCAATTCTCACCCTGGTGGTTACCCAGCTGTTCAACCTGATCTTCATCGGGCCTCTGGCGCACGCGGGCCTGGCCTTGGCGATCAGCGCCGGGGCGTGCATTAATGCCGGCCTGCTGTTTTATCAACTGCGTAAACAGAAAATGTACCAGCCGCAGCCGGGTTGGGGCGTGTTCGCCCTTAAATTGCTGGTGGCGGTGGCGGTGATGTCGGCGGTATTGCTGGGCTTGATGCACTGGATGCCCGCGTGGGACGAAGGGCAGATGCTCGACCGATTCCTGCGCCTGGGCCTGCTGGTCGTGGCCGGGGTGGTCGCCTACTTTGGCATGTTGCTGGTGCTGGGCTTTCGCCTGCGGGATTTCAATCGCAAGGCGCTGAATTGATCACAATCAACAATAAGCCGGC
This sequence comes from Pseudomonas sp. WMBT8, assembly GCF_050916005.1. Classification (NCBI taxonomy): domain Bacteria; kingdom Pseudomonadati; phylum Pseudomonadota; class Gammaproteobacteria; order Pseudomonadales; family Pseudomonadaceae; genus Pseudomonas; species Pseudomonas sp. WMBT8. Next base: position 5,238,196 of record NZ_CP188096.1, on the reverse strand, counting down.
TGTTTTTTCGATTCGAATCATTTGGCCTGCGCTGTTGCCTGTCGCCCAGGGCTGGGTGTGGTTATAATCGACCACTTTATGAGCAAGAAGCGCGTTATGCAGCTGGTTCGAGGTCTCCACAACCTGCGCCCCGAGCATCGGGGGTGCGTCGCCACTATTGGCAACTTTGACGGTGTTCACCGTGGCCACCAGGCTATCCTGGCGCGGCTGCGCGAGCGCGCAGTCGAGTTGGGCGTGCCCAGCTGCGTGGTGATTTTCGAGCCGCAGCCCCGTGAATTTTTCACCCCCGAGACGGCCCCGGCCCGTTTGGCTCGCCTGCGGGACAAACTGCAGCTGTTGGCTGAAGAGGGTGTGGACCGGGTGCTGTGCCTGGCGTTCAACCAGCGTTTGCGCAGCCTCAGCGCCACGGAGTTCGTTGACCGCATCCTCGTCGATGGCCTGGGCGTGCAGCACCTGGAGGTCGGCGACGACTTCCGCTTCGGTTGCGACCGGGTAGGGGATTTCGATTTCCTGCAACAGGCCGGCGTGACTCAGGGTTTTACTGTCGAAGCCGCGCAAACCGTCGAACTGGACGGCCTGCGCGTGAGCAGTACTCAGGTGCGAAATGCCCTGGCCGCTGCCGACTTCGCCTTGGCCGAGCGTTTGCTCGGTCGCCCGTTCCGGATTGCCGGGCGGGTCCTGCACGGCCAGAAGCTGGCGCGCCAACTGGGCACGCCAACCGCCAACGTGCAGCTCAAGCGCCGTCGCGTGCCACTGACCGGGGTGTACCTGGTGAGTGTCGATATCGACGGCCAACCGTGGCCCGGAGTCGCCAATATAGGCGTCAGGCCAACGGTTGCAGGTGATGGCAAGGCCCACCTGGAAGTTCACCTTTTGGATTTTGCCGGGGATTTATATGACCGGCGTTTGACGGTGGTTTTCCACCAAAAGCTGCGTGAAGAGCAGCGATTCGCCTCCCTGGAGGCGCTGAAAACGGCGATCAATGCGGATGTCGCCGCCGCCCGTGCACTAGCCGCACCTAGCGCCCATCGCTAATGAAGAGCCTTAAATGACCGACTATAAAGCCACGCTAAACCTTCCGGACACCGCCTTCCCAATGAAGGCCGGCCTGCCACAGCGCGAACCGCAGATCCTGCAGCGCTGGGACAGTATTGGCCTGTACGGAAAGTTGCGCGAGATTGGCAAGGATCGTCCGAAGTTCGTCCTGCACGACGGCCCTCCTTATGCCAACGGCACGATTCACATCGGTCATGCGCTGAACAAGATTCTCAAGGACATGATCATCCGCTCGAAAACCCTGGCGGGCTTCGACGCACCTTATGTCCCGGGTTGGGACTGCCACGGCCTGCCGATCGAACACAAGGTCGAAGTGACCTACGGCAAGAACCTGGGCGCCGACAAGACCCGCGAACTGTGCCGTGCCTACGCCACCGAGCAGATCGAAGGGCAGAAGTCCGAATTCATTCGCCTGGGTGTGCTGGGCGACTGGGACAACCCGTACAAGACCATGAACTTCAAGAACGAGGCCGGGGAAATCCGTGCCTTGGCCGAGATCGTCAAGGGCGGCTTCGTGTTCAAGGGCCTCAAGCCCGTGAACTGGTGCTTTGACTGTGGCTCGGCCCTGGCCGAAGCGGAAGTCGAATACGAAGACAAGAAGTCCTCGACCATCGACGTCGCGTTCCCGATCGCCGACGATACCAAGCTGGCCGAGGCCTTTGGCCTGGCAAGCCTGGCCAAGCCTGCCGCCATCGTGATCTGGACCACCACCCCGTGGACCATCCCGGCCAACCAGGCGCTGAACGTGCATCCGGAATTCACCTACGCCCTGGTGGACGTTGGTGATCGCCTGCTGGTACTGGCCGAGGAAATGGTCGAGGCCTGCCTGGCCCGCTACGAGCTGCAAGGTGCGGTGATCGCCACCACCACCGGCTCCGCGCTGGAACTGATCAATTTCCGTCACCCGTTCTACGACCGCCTGTCGCCGGTATACCTGGCTGACTACGTCGAGCTGGGCTCGGGTACTGGCGTGGTTCACTCCGCACCGGCCTACGGCGTGGACGACTTCGTGACCTGCAAGGCCTATGGCATGGTCAACGATGAGATCCTCAACCCGGTGCAGAGCAATGGCGTGTACGCGCCGTCGCTGGAGTTCTTCGGCGGCCAGTTCATCTTCAAGGCCAACCAGCCGATCATCGACAAACTGTCAGAAGTCGGGGCGCTGCTGCACACCGAAACCATCAAGCACAGCTACATGCACTGCTGGCGCCACAAGACCCCGTTGATCTACCGCGCCACCGCGCAGTGGTTCATCGGCATGGACAAAGAGCCTGTGGCTGGCGAAACCCTGCGCAAGCGTGCGATCAAAGCCATCGAAGACACCAAGTTCGTCCCGGCCTGGGGCCAGGCGCGCCTGCACTCGATGATCGCCAATCGTCCGGACTGGTGCATCTCCCGCCAGCGCAACTGGGGCGTGCCGATTCCGTTCTTCCTGAACAAGGAAAGCGGCGAGCTGCACCCACGTACCGTCGAACTGATGGAAGTGGTGGCCCAGCGCGTTGAACAGGAAGGCATCGAGGCCTGGTTCAAGTTGGACGCTGCCGAGTTGCTCGGTGACGAAGCGCCGCTGTACGACAAGATCAGCGACACCCTCGACGTGTGGTTCGACTCGGGCACTACCCACTGGCACGTGCTGCGCGGCTCGCACCTGATGGGTCACGAGACCGGCCCGCGCGCCGACCTGTACCTGGAAGGCTCGGACCAACACCGTGGCTGGTTCCACTCGTCCCTGCTGACTGGTTGCGCCATCGACGATCACGCTCCGTACCGTGAACTGCTGACCCACGGCTTCACCGTCGACGAGAACGGTCGCAAGATGTCCAAGTCCCTGGGCAACGTGATCGCGCCGCAGAAGGTCAACGACACCCTGGGCGCCGATATCATGCGCCTGTGGGTGGCTTCGACCGACTATTCGGGTGAGATGGCCGTTTCGGAGCAGATCCTGCAGCGCAGCGCCGATGCCTACCGTCGAATCCGTAATACCGCACGCTTCATGCTGTCGAACCTGACCGGCTTCAACCCGGCTACCGACATCCTGCCGGCCGACGAAATGCTCGCCCTGGACCGTTGGGCCGTGGACCGTACCCTGTTGCTGCAGCGCGAGTTGCAGGAACACTACGGCGAATACCGTTTCTGGAATGTCTACTCGAAGATCCACAACTTCTGCGTGCAGGAGCTGGGTGGCTTCTACCTCGACATCATCAAGGACCGCCAGTACACCACTGGCGCCAACAGCAAGGCCCGCCGTTCGGCACAGACCGCGCTGTACCACATCTCTGAAGCGCTGGTGCGCTGGATCGCGCCGATCCTGGCCTTCACCGCCGACGAACTGTGGGAATACCTGCCGGGCGAGCGTAACGAGTCCGTGATGCTCAACACCTGGTACGAAGGCCTGACCGAATTGCCGGCCGACTTCGAACTGGGTCGCGAGTACTGGGAAGGCGTGATGGCCGTCAAGGTCGCGGTGAACAAGGAACTGGAAGTCCAGCGTGCGGCCAAGGCCGTCGGTGGCAACCTGCAGGCCGAAGTCACCCTGTTTGCCGAGGAAGGCCTGACCGCCGACCTGGGCAAGTTGAGCAACGAGCTGCGCTTCGTGCTGATTACCTCCACTGCCAGCCTGGCGCCATTCGCCCAGGCCCCGGCTGATGCGGTCGCAACCGAAGTACCGGGCCTCAAGCTCAAGGTGGTCAAGTCGGCGTTCGCCAAGTGCGCCCGTTGCTGGCACTGCCGTGAAGACGTCGGCGTGAACCCGGAGCATCCGGAAATCTGCGGTCGTTGCGTCGACAACATCAGCGGTGCTGGCGAGGTTCGCCACTATGCCTAAATCCAGCCGGTTCGGACGTCTGGGTTGGCTCGTACTGAGCTTGCTGGTCCTGGTCATCGACCAGGTCAGCAAGGCTCACTTCGAGGGCACTCTGGAAATGTTCCAGCAGATCGTGGTGATTCCTGACTACTTCAGCTGGACCCTGGCCTATAACACCGGCGCCGCCTTCAGCTTCCTCGCTGACGGTGGTGGCTGGCAGCGCTGGTTGTTCGCCCTGATCGCCGTGGTGGTCAGTGTGGTGCTGGTGGTCTGGCTCAAGCGCCTGGGCCGCAACGATACCTGGCTGGCTATCGCATTGGCGCTGGTGTTGGGCGGTGCGCTGGGCAATCTGTACGACCGCATTGCCCTGGGCCATGTGATCGACTTCATTCTGGTGCATTGGCAGAACCGCCATTACTTCCCGGCGTTCAACTTTGCCGACAGCGCCATCTGCGTTGGCGCAATCATGCTGGCGCTGGATATGTTCAAGGGCAACAAACCCGGAGAAGCTGTAAATGACTGAACAAGTATTGGCCGAACAACGCATTGGCCAGAACACGGAAGTCACCTTGCATTTTGCATTGCGCCTGGAGAACGGCGACACGGTCGACAGCACCTTCGACAAGGCCCCGGCGACCTTCAAGGTCGGCGACGGCAACCTGCTGCCGGGTTTCGAGGCGGCATTGTTCGGCTTCAAGGCCGGCGACAAGCGCAACCTGCAGATCCCGCCGGAAAACGCCTTTGGCCAGCCCAACCCGCAAAACGTACAGGTCATCCCGCGTTCGCAGTTCCAGGACATGGAGCTGTCGGAAGGCTTGCTGGTGATCTTCAACGATGCGGCGAATACCGAACTGCCCGGCGTGGTCAAAACCTTCGATGACACTCAGGTGACCATCGACTTCAACCACCCGTTGGCCGGCAAGACCTTGACCTTTGATGTTGAAATCATCGACGTTAAAGCGCTCTAACTGACGAAACCGGTTCCTGTAGGAGCCGGCTTGCCGGCGATAGCATCACCTCGGTCTACCCGTTACTCCGAGGCGTTGCCATCGCCAGCAAGCCAGCTCCCACAAAGACACGAGGCACAGCATGCAAATCAAACTCGCCAACCCCCGTGGCTTCTGCGCCGGGGTGGACCGGGCGATCGAAATCGTCAATCGCGCCCTGGAAGTCTTCGGGCCGCCGATCTACGTGCGCCATGAAGTGGTGCACAACAAGTTCGTGGTCGAAGACCTGCGGGCCCGTGGCGCGATTTTTGTCGAAGAACTGGATCAGGTGCCGGATGACGTTATCGTCATCTTCAGCGCCCATGGCGTTTCCCAGGCCGTGCGCACCGAAGCAGCAGGCCGCGGCCTGAAAGTCTTCGACGCAACCTGCCCGCTGGTAACCAAGGTGCATATCGAAGTGGCGCGCTACAGCCGCGACGGCCGTGAGTGCATCCTGATCGGCCATGCCGGCCACCCCGAAGTCGAAGGCACCATGGGCCAGTACGACGCCAGTAACGGCGGCGCGATCTACCTGGTGGAAGACGAAAAAGACGTCGCCGAGTTGCAAGTGCATAACCCTGAGAAGTTGGCATTCGTGACCCAGACTACCTTGTCTATGGATGACACCAGTCGTGTCATCGACGCCCTGCGTACCCGTTTCCCCGCCATTGGTGGGCCACGCAAGGACGATATCTGCTACGCCACGCAAAACCGCCAGGATGCCGTCAAGCAACTGGCCGACGAGTGCGACGTGGTGCTGGTTGTGGGTAGCCCCAACAGTTCCAACTCCAACCGCCTGCGCGAGTTGGCCGAGCGCATGGCCACCCCGGCGTACCTGATCGATGGCGCCGAAGACCTGAAGCGCAGTTGGTTCGACGGTGTAGAGCGCATCGGTATCACGGCGGGCGCCTCGGCGCCGGAAGTCCTGGTGCGCGGCGTGATCCAGCAGTTGCAGGCGTGGGGTGCGACAGGCGCCGACGAGCTGGCAGGACGTGAAGAAAACATCACTTTTTCCATGCCCAAGGAGCTGCGGGTTCGTTCGCTGCTCTGAGCCCCAACTCGTCGTACCCGCGGCACAAGGCCTGCTCGGCCTTGTCGCTGCGCAGGCTGATCCGGCCGGTGGGCGCCAACACTACCTGATGCAGGCTCAGCGGCTGGTCCGTTGAGCACACATGCACAGTGCCGGCGCGAAACCCTCCCGCGGACAGCAGGGGTTCGCCCAATCCGCTGAAACGAATTTGCGTGCGCACCGGGGTATTGCCCACGATCGGGATCCGCCCATTGTCCTGGCGCTCCAGCAGGACCGGATTGTCGTCGTCCAGATGACCGCGCCCATTCATGTCCACCACCACTCTCCAGCCTCGGCTCCAGTCATCATCCAGCGCATGGATGATCACCGTTCGATTACGTGCAATGGCTTGGGTGCGCGCGTAGCGCAGGCCGGACGCTAGCGTTTGTGCGGCGCTCAGTCGCGTTTGTGAGTCCAGCAGGCTCTTGAAGCCGGGTACCGCCAATTGCGCCAGGATGCCGCTGACGATCAAGCCGAGCAGCAGTTCGATCAATGTAAAACCTCGTTGTTTCATACCTCGTCCCTCCATGGACCGTGTGGCTGAACTAGTTATAGCGGCACTGCGGGCAGGGCGGTGATGGCCTTTCTGTCCAAAGTATTTCCCTTTATTCCGAGAGGCAGCGCGGTTACGGGAGCGGCGCTAGTCTTGGGCAACACACGGCTCTCTCGGTCGTTTTGATGACCTTCGACAAGGATGACGATGGCTATGCGAACCTGCCCGGCAACCTCTTGTGCCCCCCCTGCTACCGCCCGACAGGCCGGCATGAGCCTGATCGAAGTGCTCGTCTCGCTGCTGATTCTCGGTGTTGGCCTGCTGGGGGCCGGGCTGATCCAGCTGAATGCGCTCAAATACACCGACAGTTCCAGGATGATCAGCCAGGTGAGTTTCATCGCCTACGACATGCTCGACCGGATCCGCGCCAACGCTGGTGCCGACTATTCCTGGGGAAGCGACGATATCTCGCCTGCCAGCACCTTGGCCGCGAGTGTCCGCGACCAGGACTTGCATGACTTCGAGGCCAATATCAGCCACCTTGCCGGCGATTCCGCCAAAGGTTCGATTGCGATCAATCAGCGTGAGGTGACCATCAGCATCAGTTGGGATGACTCCCGTGCGGCCAAGGCCAGCAATACCCGTGAAACATTTACCCTGACCAGTCGCGTCGCTGTCGATCCGAGGCCTGTGCGATGAGGCGCTCCAGCCTGGGTTTGGGCCTGGTCGAAGCATTGCTGGCGGCGGCCCTGGGGTTGCTCGTGGTCCTGGCGGCCGTCCAGGTAACCCTGGCCGCCCGAAGCAGCGCCGCCAGCCAGCACGCGTCAGCATTGTTGCAGGATGACGGGCGATTCATCCTGGGCAAGATGATCCAGGAGATTCGCCTGGCGGGGATGTTCGGGTGCCTGTCCCTGCCTCTGATAGCTCAGGCGCCTGCTGATTTTTCCAGGCCGGTCAGCGTGGTGGTCAATGGTGCCTCGACCAGCCTGACACTGGTCACCGGCGATGTTGGTGGCCAAGGCAGTCGGCCTGACTGGACTGTGCTCAGCAATTGTGTCGACAACGCCCAGGCTTATTCGGATGTGCCGCCCAAGCCGGGGCCCGGGCAGATCGCCTTTCCCGTGCGCAAACTGACCTACACCTTTGAGTCGGGGCAGCTAAAACTCAGCACGCCAGCAACGCCGGCCAAGGCGGTGCTGGTGGATAACGTAGGGGCGTTCGAGTTGAGTTTCGGGATGGCCAGCCAGCCTGGCTCCAGTGTTGTAAACCGGTATGACAGCCATCCTGGCGACGAATCGCTGATCCGCAGTGTGCGCGTGCTATTGACGCTTCGCGACCCGGCAGGCCGTGTGCGGGACCAGGTCTACAGCGCCGTCGCCGCCGTGCGTAATCGCCTTGAATAGCGGGTGGCGGATCACGGCTCCCAGGCAGCGCGGCGTGGTGCTGTTGATCAGCCTGGTATTGCTGCTGTTGTTGACGGTTCTCGGTCTGTCATCGATGCAGGGCTCTACGTCGCAGGAACAGCTCGCCGGCAGCCTCAGGCATCGCAACCAATCGTTTCAAACCGCCGAAAGTGGGCTCCGGCTCGGTGAGTCGGCAGTGCAAGCACACGGATTTGGTTTGCCGCCCTGCCAGTCCCAAGTTACCTGCGCACCGCCTAACGAGGCATATGCCATCAGCCAGCCGGGCGTCGATCCAATTTCGGCTATCACCTGGGTCGGCATACAGGGAGGCGTCTATGGCATTCAAAACCTGGGGCCCGCTGTCGGGTTGGCACATTTGCCGCCCGATACCCCGGCGACCTTGTATCGGGTCACTGCAGTGGGGATCAGCGGCCAGTTGCGCACGGTTCTGGAGAGCGTCTATGCGCGGGTAGACCCGGAGGCCGATGGGCGATTTCGACGAATTCTCTGGCGACAACTTCAGTAGGTGAACATCACGATGAGCGGCAACTGCAAAGGATTCACCTTGTTAGAGTTACTGATTGCACTGGCGATCATCGGCACATTGGTCGCGGTGACTTATCCGGTGTATACCGCCCAGGTGAAAAAGGCCTATCGCACAGAAATCGTCGGGCTGCTCACGGAGCAAGCTCAGCACCTTGAGCGCTATCACGTGAGAAATGGCACTTTTATTGATGCAAGCGGCGTCAGTACCGGCAATGATCGCTATAGAATCACCGTGATACTGGACCCGCAGGACTTCACCTTGATCGCGACGCCTTTTGCCGGCGCGATGCTGGGTGATCCTTGTGGTGTGTTCAGTTTGACCAGCACGGGCGCGCGGACCAATCCCGGCGCAGTGCCCGGCACTACGCGTCAAGAGTGCTGGGGGCGATGAGGCGGGTGGGCGACGGGGCGCCAGCGGCGCTCCTTTCTTTTTATCGGCTGGATCGAACAATGACTAAGCAGCAAGTCGTGGTTGTGGGTGGTGGTGTTATCGGGTTGTTGACGGCGTTCAACCTGGCAACTCAGGGGGTGGCGGTTGCCGTGCTTGACCGTTCGTCGGTCGGCCAGGAGTCTTCCTGGGCCGGAGGCGGGATTGTTTCGCCGTTATACCCATGGCGCTACAGCCCGGCCGTCACGGCGCTGGCCCATTGGTCCCAGGATTTTTACCCGCAATTGGCCCAGCGCCTGTTTGCGGCCACCGGCGTGGATCCCGAGGTTCATACCACTGGTCTGTATTGGCTGGACCTCGATGATGAGACCGACGCCCTGGCCTGGGCTGCGCGGGAAGGCCGGCCCTTGAGCAAGGTGGATGTGTCGGCCGCCCGTGACGCGGTTCCAGTGTTGGGACCGGGGTTTGCACAGGCTATTTATATGGCAGATGTGGCCAACGTGCGTAATCCACGCCTGGTCAAATCCCTCAAGGCTGCACTGTTGGCGTTGCCTGGCGTGACCCTCCATGAACATTGCGCGGTACAGGGGTTTATCCAGGAGGGCGGCAGCATCGTTGGGGTCAATACGGCGCACGGTGAGGTGCGGGGTGATCAGGTCGTGCTTGCCGCCGGTGCCTGGAGTGGTGAATTGCTGGGTAGCCTGGGGCTGACGCTGCCGGTGGAGCCGGTCAAGGGCCAGATGATTTTGTACAAGTGTGCTTCGGACTTTCTGTCCTGCATGGTCCTGGCGAAGGGGCGCTATGCGATTCCCCGCCGGGACGGACATATCCTGATTGGCAGTACGCTGGAGCATGAAGGCTTCGACAAGACACCGACCAAATCGGCTCTGGACAGCCTCAAAGCCTCGGCTGTGGAACTGATTCCTGCCCTGGTGGATGCCGAGGTGGTGGGGCATTGGGCGGGTTTGCGGCCTGGTTCGCCCGAGGGCATCCCCTATATAGGCAAGGTGCCAGGGTTTGAAGGGTTGTGGCTCAACTGTGGGCATTACCGCAACGGGCTGGTATTGGCGCCTGCGTCTTGCCAGTTGTTTGCTGACTTGCTGCTGGGGCATGAGCCGGTGATCGACCCGGCCCCTTATGCGCCCACTGGTCGAATATAAACCGGGGCTCCTACCGTTCCAGAGTACTCAGCGCTCGATAGATTTCGGTCCCTGCTCCAGGTGCGCCTGGGTGCAGTACCAGTCCTGGCGTTGGCTCAATGCCCGGTCTTGAGGCAGATGCACGCCGCAGTGCGCACAGCGAACCATGGGCGCGGCACTTTGTTCGCCGGGCTGTTGCTGGGTCGAAGCGGGGCGCTTGAATTTGCGCCAGAACCATACCGCAGCAGCAATCAGGGCAATCCAGAACAGTAAACGAACCATGGCAGGCAGCTTCTCGACAGGGAATCCTGCAGTTTAGCCAGGGATGTTAGCGGCGCACAGGGTAATAAAGTCGCGCCATAAAAAAAGGAGCCCCGAGGGGCTCCTTCTTGCGCTGCCAGACTGGTTTTCAGTCAAAGACACCGAACGTCATGTAGCTGAACCACGAGCGATCCTGGTTGTTGCCCAGGGCCTCTGGTGCTTCTTCCTCGATCACGTCGCCGTTCTCGTCGTGCGGCTTGAGCTCGGACGGAATGGCGTCCTTGGCGTCCTGGTACTGCTTGAGGATGTCCTGGTTGGCGCGGGTTTCGCCCGGCGGCAACGGTGGACGGGACTCGATCAGGCCCAGGGTGTACTTGCTCAACCACGAGCGGTTGTCCGCTTCGGCAACCTGCGGCACAAACTGGCCGTCTTGCAGGCTAGGGTGGTCCGGGTAGTTGAGTTTCAGGGTTTCCAGGCTGGTAGCCGCCAGGGTGTCGAGGTGCAGGCGCTGGTAAGCCTCGGTCATCACTGCCAGGCCATCACCCACGGAAGGGGTTTCCTGGAAGTTTTCCACTACATAGCGACCGCGGTTGGCGGCAGCAACATAAGCCTGGCGCGTCAGGTAGTAGTGGGCTACGTGGATTTCGTAGGAAGCCAGCAGGTTGCGCAGGTAGATCATGCGCTGCTTGGCGTCCGGCGCGTAGCGGCTGTTGGGGAAGCGGCTGGTCAGTTGGGCGAACTCGTTATAGGAGTCGCGCGCAGCACCTGGGTCACGCTTGGTCATGTCCAGCGGCAGGAAGCGCGCCAGCAGGCCAACGTCCTGGTCAAACGAGGTCAGGCCCTTGAGGTAGTAGGCGTAGTCCACGTTCGGATGCTGCGGGTGCAGGCGGATAAAACGCTCGGCAGCGGACTTGGCAGCTTCCGGCTCGGCGTTCTTGTAGTTCGCATAGATCAGTTCGAGCTGGGCCTGGTCGGCATAGCGGCCAAACGGATAGCGCGACTCCAAGGCCTTGAGCTTGGCCGTGGCGCTTGTGTAGCTATTGTTGTCCAGGTCGGCCTGAGCCTGCTGGTACAGCTCGACTTCACTGAGGTTTTCGTCGACGACGTCCTTTGTTGACGAGCAAGCAGCAGTCATGGCGAGGATGGCGATCAGCAGCAGGTGTTTCACTTGCATGGCGGCTTGCGTCCCTATGACGGCCGCTGTCTTGGGCGGGGCCGTCCTGTTATGATGAGCGCCCCGATGAAAGCCTCGGGGCAAAAGACGCCGTATTTAACCACAAGCGCGCAGCCGAAACCAAAGGCTGTGCCTCGCCTAGTCTGAGCATGTCCGATAAAATTGAACTTCGCGCAGAGGTGCCGTCCGAATTGGGCGGCCAACGCCTCGATCAAGTCGCCGCACAACTATTCGCTGAGCACTCGCGCTCGCGCCTTTCCGCCTGGATCAAAGACGGCCGCCTGACTGTGGATGGAGCGGTTATCCGCCCGCGAGACATAGTTCATGGCGGTTCGGTTCTTGAGCTGACTGCCGAGCAGGAAGCCCAGGGAGAATGGATCGCCCAGGACATCGAGCTGGATATCGTCTATGAAGACGACGACATCCTCGTGATCAACAAACCCGCAGGCCTGGTGGTTCACCCGGCGGCCGGGCACGCTGATGGCACCTTGCTCAATGCCTTGTTGCACCATGTGCCGGACATCATCAATGTCCCGCGCTGCGGCATCGTCCACCGCCTGGACAAGGACACCACCGGTCTGATGGTAGTGGCCAAGACCATCCAGGCGCAGACGCAGTTGGTCACACAATTGCAGAGTCGCAGTGTCAGCCGCATCTATGAGTGCATCGTGATTGGTGTGGTCGTGGCCGGTGGCAAGATCAACGCGCCTATCGGTCGTCACGGCCAGCAGCGCCAGCGCATGGCGGTGATGGAGGGCGGCAAGCAGGCCGTCAGCCACTATCGCGTGCTGGAGCGCTTCCGTTCACACACCCATGTGCGGGTCAAGCTGGAAACCGGCCGTACCCACCAGATCCGGGTACATATGGCGCATATCAACTTCCCGTTGGTCGGCGATCCGGCCTACGGTGGTCGCTTCCGTATTCCGCCGGCCGCCAGCGTGACCATGGTTGAGTCATTGAAGTCGTTCCCGCGCCAGGCGCTGCATGCACGCTTCCTGGAACTGGATCATCCGACGAGCGGTGAGCGGATGAGCTGGGAATCGCCACTGCCCGACGACTTTGTCTGGTTGCTGTCGTTGCTCAAGCAGGACCGCGAGGCCTTTGTCGGATGAATGACTGGCTGATTCCTGACTGGCCTGCGCCGGCCGGGGTGAAAGCCTGCGTCACCACCCGTGCGGGCGGCGTCAGTCTGGCGCCGTTCGACAGCCTCAACCTAGGTGATCACGTCGAGGACAGCCCTGTAGCTGTGCTTGAAAATCGTCGTCGCCTCACTGCCGCGTTCGATATCCAGCCCGCCTGGCTGCGCCAGGTGCATGGCGTGGTCGTGGTTAAGGCCGACCCGGGACAGATTGCCGAGGCTGATGGCAGTTGGACCGAGACGCCGGGCGTCGCCTGCACGGCGATGACCGCCGATTGCCTGCCGGCCCTGTTTTGCAACAAGGCCGGTACCCGGGTTGCTGCGGCCCATGCCGGCTGGCGTGGCCTGGCGGCGGGTGTACTGGAAGCTGCCGCCGACAGCCTGGGGGCTGTGCCGACCGACGTACTGGTGTGGTTGGGCCCGGCGATTGGCCCCAAGGCCTTTGAAGTCGGCCCTGAAGTGCGTGAAGCGTTTATGCAGCAACACCCGCAAACCGCGCAGGCCTTCGTTCCCAGCCACAACCCCGGCAAGTTCCTGGCCGACATCTACCAGTTGGCGCGCCTGCGCCTGGCTGCGCGTGGAATCACCGCCGTCTACGGTGGCGGCTTGTGCACCGTGACCGATCCGCGCTTCTTTTCTTACCGGCGCAGCCCGCGCACCGGTCGATTTGCCTCCCTGATCTGGCTCGAACGCTAGACTCTGCTGATCCATATCAAGCAGTGCCGGCTTGAATCTTCCAGAATCCACCCCATCTATAGGGGTATCTGGCAGGTTTCTTCATTCAGGATGCGTTAATCGCGGGCAAGCTCGCTCGCACATAGCTCCGGCCTGCTCAAAAGGAAGGTGACTAATGCGTATTGATCGTTTAACCAGCAAATTACAATTGGCGTTATCGGATTCCCAATCCCTGGCGGTTGGCCTCGACCATCCGGCCATCGAGCCCGCGCACTTGATGCAGGCACTCCTCGAACAGCAGGGTGGTTCTATCAAGCCCCTGTTGATGCAGGTGGGCTTCGACGTCAACAGCCTGCGCAAAGAGTTGAGCAAAGAGCTCGACCAACTGCCGAAAATCCAGAATCCGACGGGCGACGTGAATATGTCCCAGGATTTGGCGCGCCTGCTCAACCAGGCAGATCGCCTGGCCCAGCAGAAGGGTGACCAGTTCATCTCCAGCGAACTGGTGTTGCTCGCCGCCATGGATGACAACAGCAAGCTCGGCAAGTTGTTGCTGGGCCAGGGCGTGAGCAAAAAGGCCCTGGAAAATGCCATCAACAACCTGCGCGGCGGCGAGGCGGTGAATGACCCCAATCATGAGGAGTCACGCCAGGCCCTGGACAAATACACCGTCGACCTGACCAAGCGCGCCGAAGACGGCAAGCTGGATCCGGTGATCGGGCGTGATGACGAGATTCGTCGCACCATCCAGGTCCTGCAGCGTCGTACCAAGAACAACCCGGTGCTGATCGGTGAACCTGGGGTGGGTAAAACTGCCATCGCCGAAGGCCTGGCCCAGCGCATCATTAATGGTGAGGTGCCGGACGGCCTCAAGGGCAAGCGCTTGCTGTCCCTGGACATGGGGGCGTTGATCGCCGGTGCCAAGTTCCGTGGCGAGTTCGAAGAACGCCTCAAATCCCTGCTTAACGAGCTGTCGAAGCAGGAAGGGCAGATCATTCTGTTTATCGACGAACTGCACACCATGGTCGGCGCTGGTAAAGGCGAAGGCTCGATGGACGCAGGCAACATGCTCAAGCCAGCACTGGCCCGGGGTGAGTTGCATTGTGTGGGGGCGACCACGCTCAACGAATACCGCCAGTACATTGAAAAGGACGCGGCCCTTGAGCGTCGCTTCCAGAAAGTCCTGGTGGAAGAACCGAGCGAAGAAGACACCATCGCGATCCTGCGTGGCCTGAAAGAGCGTTATGAGGTCCACCACCGCGTGGCAATCACTGACGGTGCGATCATCGCGGCGGCCAAGTTGAGCCATCGCTATATCACTGATCGTCAGCTGCCGGACAAGGCCATTGACCTGATCGACGAAGCGGCCAGCCGGATTCGCATGGAGATCGACTCCAAGCCTGAGGTGCTGGACCGCTTGGAGCGCCGCCTGATTCAACTGAAAGTGGAATCCCAGGCGCTGAAAAAAGAGGACGATGACGCGGCGAAGAAACGCCTGGAAAAACTCCAGGAAGAAATCGTCCGCCTGGAGCGCGAGTATTCGGACCTGGAAGAAATCTGGACCTCGGAAAAAGCCGAAGTACAGGGTTCCGCACAGATCCAGCAAAAAATAGAGCAGTCGCGCCAGGAACTGGAAGCTGCCCGCCGTAAAGGCGACCTGAACCGCATGGCCGAGTTGCAGTACGGGGTGATCCCGGATCTGGAACGCAGCCTGCAAATGGTCGACCAGCATGGCCACAGCGAAAACCAGTTGCTGCGCAGCAAGGTGACCGAGGAAGAAATTGCCGAGGTTGTGTCCAAGTGGACCGGCATTCCGGTGTCGAAGATGCTGGAAGGCGAGCGTGACAAACTGTTGCGTATGGAAAGCCTGTTGCACCAGCGCGTGATTGGCCAGGAAGAGGCCGTGGTGGCAGTGTCCAATGCGGTGCGGCGTTCACGGGCCGGTTTGTCCGACCCGAATCGCCCGAGTGGCTCGTTCATGTTCCTCGGCCCGACCGGTGTGGGCAAGACCGAGCTGTGCAAGGCCCTGGCCGAGTTCCTCTTTGATACTGAAGAGGCGATGGTGCGTATTGATATGTCCGAGTTCATGGAGAAACACTCCGTGGCTCGTTTGATCGGAGCGCCACCAGGCTATGTGGGCTACGAGGAAGGCGGCTACCTGACCGAAGCGGTACGGCGCAAGCCTTACTCGGTGATCCTTCTGGATGAGGTCGAGAAGGCCCACCCGGATGTGTTCAACGTGTTGCTGCAAGTGCTGGAAGATGGCCGGCTGACAGACAGCCACGGGCGTACCGTGGACTTCCGTAATACGGTGATCGTGATGACCTCCAACCTGGGCTCGGTACAGATCCAGGAGATGGTCGGGGATCGTGAAGGCCAGCGTGCTGCGGTAATGGACGCGCTGACCAGCCACTTCCGCCCGGAATTTATCAACCGGGTCGACGAAGTGGTGATCTTCGAGCCTTTGGCGCGGGATCAGATCGCTGGCATTACCGAGATCCAACTGGGTCGCCTGCGCAGCCGTCTGGCAGAGCGCGAGCTGATGCTGGAACTGAGCAGCGAGGCCTTGGACAAGTTGATCGCGGTTGGCTACGACCCGGTGTATGGCGCACGGCCTTTGAAACGTGCGATCCAGCGCTGGATCGAGAACCCGCTGGCGCAACTGATCCTCTCGGGCAGCTTTATGCCGGGGACCAGCGTCAAGGCCACCGTGGAAAACGACGAAATCGTCTTCCACTAAGCCTGCAACTGGTGGTTATAAGCAGAGGCCCCGCATTGCGGGGCCTTTTTTTTCGATAGGGCGTTGAACTGTAAGGCAAAGGCTTGTAAAGTGCGCCCCGCAGCAACGTCAGCCCACGGGTTTCTTCTCCCCAAGGAGAAATCAGAAAGAAGCGCAAATCATTGTCTTAAAAGCAATTTAAAGGGTTGACAGGGGTTTTTAAGATTGTAGAATAGCGCGCCTCAGACACACGAACGTAGCGATACGGACGGGTCGAAGAGAAGGTAGTAAGCAGCATCGTAGTACTTTGAAATATGTAGTTCCGTGATAGCTCAGTCGGTAGAGCAAATGACTGTTAATCATTGGGTCCCAGGTTCGAGTCCTGGTCACGGAGCCAATTTCAAACCGGGGTATAGCGCAGTCCGGTAGCGCGCCTGCTTTGGGAGCAGGATGTCAGGAGTTCGAATCCCCTTACCCCGACCATTTTTGGGTCGTTAGCTCAGTTGGTAGAGCAGTTGGCTTTTAACCAATTGGTCGTAGGTTCGAATCCCACACGACCCACCATTTTTGAGACCAGTTAACGCTGGAATCGAATCTTAAGATCAGAGGCCAAAAGTCCTGATCGAAGAAGGCGACTTGAAAAGGTCGCCTTTTTTTTACCGGGGTATAGCGCAGTCCGGTAGCGCGCCTGCTTTGGGAGCAGGATGTCAGGAGTTCGAATCCCCTTACCCCGACCATATTAAAAATCCTCGTATCGAAAGATACGGGGATTTTTTTTTGCCTGTGCAAAAGCTGAAGTTACCTCGATCAAATGTGGGAAGAGGCAAGCCCCCTCCCACATTGAGCAGCCCCACACTGGGCCGTGTTGTTAGTGGAGCTTGAGCCGCGGCTCGGTGCCTCGGCCAATCTTGCTGCCCAGCATCAACATCATCGTGCGGAAGAACCCGTACAACGCCATCTGGTGCATGCGGTACAGCGACACATAAAACATCCGCGCCAGCCAGCCTTCGAGCATCACACTGCCGGTCAGGTTGCCCATCAAGTTACCCACAGCCGAAAAACGCGACAGCGAGATCAGGGAGCCATAGTCGGTGTACTTGTAGCTGGGCAGTGCCTTGCCTTCGATGCGCAATTTCAGGGACTTGGCCAGCAGTGACGCCTGCTGGTGGGCTGCTTGCGCCCGTGGTGGAACGTTGCGGTCGGTGCCTGGCTGCGGGCAGGCGGCGCAGTCACCGAAGGCGAAGATATTCTCGTCACGGGTGGTCTGCAGGGTTGGCAGCACCTGCAATTGGTTGATGCGGTTGGTCTCCAGGCCGTCGATGTCCTTGAGGAACCCTGGCGCGCGAATCCCGGCGGCCCACACCTTGAGGCTGGCGGGGATCACTTGGCCGCTGCTGGTAATCAGGCTGTCGGCAGTGACTTCGCTCACGGCCGAGTTGGTCATGACCGTCACGCCAAGCTTTTCCAGGGTTTTATGCACAGGCCCGCTAATCCGCTCTGGCAGGGCTGGCAATACCCGAGGGCCGGCTTCGATCAGGGTGATGTGCATGTTTTCCGGCTTGATCCGGTCCAGGCCATAGGCCGCCAGTTCATGGGCGGCGTTGTGCAGTTCGGCGGCCAGTTCGACGCCGGTAGCGCCAGCGCCAACGATTGCCACGCTGATTTGTTCCACCACATCGGTTTGCCCGGCATGGGCGCGCAGGTAGTGGTTGAGCAATTGCTGATGGAAACGTTCGGCCTGCTTGCGGGTATCGAGGAACAGGCAGTGCTGTGCCGCGCCTTCGGTGCCGAAGTCATTGGTGGTGCTGCCGACGGCAATCACCAGGGTGTCATACCCCAGCACGCGTGCAGGCACCAGCTCGCGGCCTTCTTCATCAAGGGTTGCGGCCAGTTGGATTTTCTTCTGTTCACGATCGAGCCCGCTCATGCGCCCTAGCTGGAACTCGAAGTGGTTCCATTTTGCCTGGGCAACATAATTGAGTTCGTCTTCAGAAGAGTTCAGCGAGCCGGCCGCCACCTCGTGCAGCAGGGGCTTCCAGATATGGGTCAGGTTGGTATCGACCAGCGTAATGCTGGCGGTACCGCGCTTGCCCAGAGTCTTACCCAGGCGGGTAGCCAACTCCAGGCCGCCGGCGCCGCCGCCGACGATAATAATACGATGGGTCATGGGGGTATCTCGCAAGGCTAAAAGAAATCGGTGCAGTTACCCGAGCGAGCGCCAGGCAGCTCATAGCGTCAGGTAACTCAAAAGACGGCTCAGAATGCCCAGGCCAATCACCACAACCAGTACCACCCCAAGGAGCAGCCACGGCCGGAAAGGCTTGCGCTCAACCTGGTGCTGGGACAGTTGCAGGTACTCTTCGACATGTTGTTGGTCGTCAGGGTTCAGGCGGCTGGTCATAAAGGCCTCGTCAGGTAGATGTTGCAGAAGGGCACCACGTTACAGGCTGATACCCACATCGAACACTATGCTGCGCCCCAGGTTGTTGCGCAAGAAATCCGGCGCGTCCGGATGGGCGAACAGCACCCGCGCAAAGGTCGGACCGACCAATGACAGCGAGCGCCAGCCCTGGCGCAGGTACTCGGTGGGCGGCGGGAAATGGCTGTTGAGGTCCAGCACTTCGCGCTTGAGGCTGGCGAAGGCGATGATATCCAGCTCGCCCAGGTCCATGCCGCGCTCTTTGTAGTTATGGGCTTTCTTGCGCAGGGTCGGCGCCAGGCGCAGGAGGAATTCATGGGCGGGAATGCGCCTGGGCTTGGCCTCGCGCCGCACCAATTGGCTCAGGGAAAAGGCACTGCGCCGGCGCAGCAGTTCGTCGCGCCATTCGTCATTCAGGCGCCGGCCTTCGTCGAGGACAAAAAACACCTCGAAACTGGCATCGCGAAACAGCACATCGGGCGGTTCTTGACCCGCGGCATGAAACTCTTCGGCGCGGTAGGGCACATTCAGGCCTTGCAGCAGGCGCTGGCAGACCCAACGCTCACGCTCCCATTTGCGGGCATTGGACAGGAACGCGTTGGCTTGTTCGGCCGCTATGGTGAGCAGGCGCAAATAATCTGAGTCATCCATGGTTCCAGCTTAGCGTTCAAATGATGACCGCAGGAAGTCCCGTGTGAAAAGGCTCGGTGTAGACTGGCGGTTCGGTTGACGGTTTTGCACAAGGAGTTTGCGGTGAGGTTTTTGCTTGCGGTATTTCTGAGCGTTCTGCCCCTGTGGGCCCAGGCGGTTGAACTCGGGGAGCGGTTGGCGCCGTGGACCCTGCTCGATCAATTCGACCAGGCCTACACCCTGGATAACCAGGCGCAGGTCCTACTGGTGGCGCGCAGCATGGACGCGGCCAAACTGGTGGATACGGCATTGCAGGGCCAGCCCAAGGGGTATCTGGAGGCGCGCCATGGGGTGTTTGTCGCCGATATCCAGCGCATGCCGAGGCTGATCGCCAAGCTCTTTGCGGTCCCGGCGATGCAGGCCTACAACTACCGGGTGATGCTCGATCGTGATGCGCGGATCGCTCCGCGCTATCCGGCACCTGTGGATAAAGTGCTGTGGCTGCAACTGGAAGACGGCAAGCTGGTGGCGCGCCATGAGTACGCCTCTGCCGCCGAACTGCGCCACGCCCTGGAGCAGGTGCAGCCGTGATCAGCGCCGCCGTGCTGGCACCGCACACCCTGTGGCTGGGCTGGCTGCTGTATGCGCCGGTGATTGTATGGGCGATCCTGCGCTCGTCCTGGGTCGAACTGTTTGCCGACCGGCGGCGTCAGCACCTGTTATTTGGCACGGTGTTCGCGCTGTTCATGCTGTGGTTGGTGCGCCGGGACTTCGACACCGGGGTGTCCTACCACTTTATCGGCATGACCGCCGTGACCCTGCTGCTCGACTGGCCATTGGCAATCGTCGGCGGGCTCGCGGCGCAACTGGGCCTGGTGCTGCTCGGGCGCCAGGACTTGGCGGCAGTCGGGGTCAACGGCGCGCTGCTGGTCCTCTTGCCGGTATTGGTGACTGAGACGTGCGCGTTGCTGGTGGAACGGGCGCAGCCGCGCAATCCCTTCGTGTATATCTTCTGTTCCGGCTTTTTTGCCGCCGCATTGTCGGCGTTGCTGTGCCTGTTGGCCGGCCTGGGCCTGTTGTGGCTGGACGGGCGCTTTGCCATGCCCGAGTGGATCGAGGACTTCATCGGTTACCTGTGGCTGATCATCTTTCCCGAAGCGTTTATCAACGGCATGGTGATCAGTGCGCTGGTGGTGTTTTGCCCGGAATGGCTTGAGACTTTCAACCGCACGCGCTACCTCTCGGCGCCCTGGAAAGATGACAATTCACGCCCTTGATCCAAATCAAAGGCGTGACGCAAAAGTGGTCGCATGCTCTGCGAAACTTCCAGGAGCACGATCATGAGTGTGTACGAGTGGGCACGGCAGGAGTTGCGCAGAAGCCAGGATGCGGCACAGGAAATCGGTTTTGACCCGGGCTTGAGCCTGCGCGCCTTGCTCAGTGCAGTGGTGCAGCAGAGCAAGGGCGTGCGTAGTGCCGAAGACCTGGCCGACGAGTTGCAGTTTTTAGCGGAAAACCTCGACGACCAACAGGACTACGGCTTTATGCGGCCTTAGTGGGCGCGCGGTGGCAGGTCTTCGGAGAACAGTTCGTCTTCGGCGTCCGGGCTGACCGGAATCTTGTGTTCCTCTGAGGCCCAGGCACCCAGGTCGATCAGTTTGCAGCGATCCGAGCAGAATGGCCGGTTGAGGTTGGTCGCTTTCCATTCCACGGGGGCGCCGCAGGTTGGGCATTCGACGGTCAAGGGTTGGCTCATGTTCGGCCTCCACGCAAAGTAAGGTAAAAGTGGTGCAGTCGCTCGACCTCGGCCTGTAGCCAGGCCAGGTCCTGGTCATTGACCAGTACATCGTCGGCATGGCGCAGGCGATCTTCCCGTGAGGCCTGGGCCTTGAGAATTGCCTGCACCTGTCCTTCGCTGATGCCATCGCGCAGCAGGGTACGCTGAATCTGTGTTGATTGCGGCACATCGATCACCAGGATGCGCTGGGTCATGGTGTGCTGGCCCGACTCGATCAACAACGGCGACACCAGGATCGCATAGGGCGAGCGGGCGCGGGCCAGATGGCTGCGGATCTCGTCGGCAATCAGTGGGTGCAGCAGGGCCTCAAGCCACAGGCGTTCTTGCGGCGCCTCGAAAATACGCTTGCGCAAGGCAGCGCGATCCAACTGGCCATCGGGCAGCAGGATTGCGCTGCCAAAGTGCTCGGCAATCTTTGCCAACGCCGGCCGACCGGGCTCCACCACCCAGCGCGAGGCATGGTCGGCGTCGATAAGGTCTACGCCAAGGTCGATAAAGTGCTGGGCGGCAGCGCTTTTGCCGCTGCCGATACCGCCCGTCAAGCCAAGAATCCAGGGTGTTGCGACAGAAGTGGTCATCTGAAACCGACAGACTGCAAATAGAAGTCGGTTATTTGACCACCCCAGAGCAATGCAATCCAGCCGGCAATCGCCAGATAGGGACCAAACGGTAGGGGCACCGATGTCTGCGCGTTACGCATGCGCAACAGAATCACCCCTGCTATCGCGCCCACCAGCGATGCCAGCAGCAGCGTCAGCGGCAGGATCTGCCAGCCACCCCAGGCGCCGAGCAGGGCCAGTAGCTTGAAGTCGCCATAGCCCATGCCGTCCTTGCCAGTGCACAGCTTGAACAGCCAGAACACCGACCACAGGCTCAAGTAACCGGCAACCGCGCCCAACAGGGCATCGGGCAGGGTCACGTACAACTCGAAATAATTGAGGATCAACCCCAGCCACAGCAGTGGCAGCACCAGCACATCCGGCAGCAGTTGGTGATCGGCGTCGATAAGGCTCATAGCCAGCAGGCCCCAACTCAAGAACAGCACTCCCGCGGCCGGCCAGCCGAAGCCGTAGTGCCAGGCAATAAATGCCGAGAGCAGCCCGCAGGCCAGTTCGGTCAGCGGGTAGCGTGGGTTGATGCAGGCGTGGCATTGCGCGCAACGTCCCCTGAGCAGCAGATAACTGAGCACCGGAACATTTTCCCACGGGCGAATCGGCTGGGAGCAGTGTGGGCAGCACGAGTTGGGGTGCAGCAGGTTATAGGTCGGGCCGCTGGGCTCCGGGGGCAGGCCGAGTATTTCATGGGCCTGGGCGCGCCAGTCCCGCTCGAGCATTTTCGGCAGGCGCCAGACCAGCACGTTGAGGAAGCTGCCAACGATCAGTCCCAGCACCAGTGCAGCCCAGACGAACAGCCAGGGGTGGAGGATCAGGAGTTGCTCCAGGGAAATGTTCAAAACGCCGTGCCAAGCTGGAAGATCGGTAGGTACATGGCGATCACCAGCGCCCCGACAATGCTGCCGAGCACCACCATGATCAGCGGCTCCATCAGGCTGGTCAGGTTGTCCACCAGGTTGTCGACGTCCGTTTCATAATGCTCGGCGACCTTCTCCAGCATGCTGTCCAGCGTGCCCGACTCTTCGCCGATGGCTGTCATCTGGATCGCCATGCCAGGGAACAGGCCGCTGGCGCTCATGGATTGATTCAATTGCATTCCTATTGCCACGTCCTGGCGCATGCGCGTGATTGCCTGGGTGAACCGCTCGTTGCCGGTGGCTGCGGCCACTGAATCCAACGCCTGTGCCAGCGGCACGCCGGCGGCGAAGGTAGTGGCGAGTGTGCGAGCGTAGCGGGCGACAGCGGTTTTTTTCAGCAGTGTGCCTGCCAACGGCAGTTTCAACAAACCAGTGTCCAGCCACAGGCGCAAGCCGTTGTGTCGACGGTAGCCACGGCGTATCCCCCAGGCAGTCGCGGCCACGGCCAGCAACAGCATCCACCATGCGCTCTGCATGAATTCGGACAGCAGGATAACCAGTTGGGTAAAGCGCGGCAGCGGTGTGTCGATGCCGGCGAACAGGCTTTCGAATTGGGGTACGACGTGGATCAGCAAGATGCTGCTGACCAGCGCCGCCACGAGCAGGACCACCAGTGGATAGGTCATGGCCTTCCTGATCCGGGCCTTGAGGCGTTGGCTCTTTTCCAGGTGGGTGGCTACTCGTTCCAGAAGGGTTTCCAGGGTGCCAGCCTGTTCGCCGGCCGCGATCAGGCTGCAATACAGTGGGGTGAAACACTGCGGCTGTTTCAATAATGCGCCGGTCAGGCTGTTGCCTGCGGCAATCTCCTGCTTCAATCCCTGGACCATCGTGCGCATGGCGCGGCTGTCAAAGCCTTCGCCAATCATGTCGAAGGCTTGCAGCAGGGGGATTCCCGCCCTCAGCAGAGTGGCCAGTTGGCGAGTGAACAGCGCAATATCGGCCGGGGTGATGGGGTTGCCCAGGCCCGAAAGGAGGCTGGAGCGCATCTGTACCCGAAGCGGGTTGATACCTTGCCGGCGTAATTGGGCCTTGATCACGGCGGGGCTATGACCACGGGTTTCGCCAGAGACCTTGCGGCCATTGCGCAACGTGCCTTCCCAGGCGTAGGTGGTGGCGGGGTTCGCGGTGACATCATTCATTGGCGGCGACAGCTCATCGGCAGGTGACGATCTACAGCTTAGTCAGGCCTCTGTGTCCGTCAGGCTATTGGACAAGGGGAAAATGTCAGATTGTGCGTCTTGTGAGGGCCTTGCCCGGCGCGGATGAGTACACTGGCGCGGTTGTTGAGGGCAGGGCGCAGGACGTGCCTTGCGATGGGGTTTTATTCTGGAGAGTGAGTGTGATGCGTCAGAACGGCTTTACTTTGATCGAGTTGTTGATCGTCGTGGCGATCATCGGCATCTTGGCCACCATTGGCCTGCCCATGTACACCAAGCACCAGGCCAAGGCCAAGTTCACGGCTGGGCTGGCGGAAATCTCGGCGTTGAAGGCGGGCTTCGAAGACACCTTCAACCAAGGCACGGTGCCCACGCTGGCGCTGATCGGTGGCACCAGCCCGACCGCCAACTGCGTGATCAGCGTGGTGGGTGATGTGGCTGCGGGGACGGGCTCGATTGCCTGCGAAATCCTTGATGCGCCTGCGCCGATCCAGGGCAAGCTCATTACCCTGGCGCGCAGTGCCAGTGAGGGTTGGAAGTGCACCACCAGCGCTGACGAGCAGTACGTTGCAAAGGGGTGTGCGGCTGGCAACTGAGGCCGGGCTGCCTTAATCAGTGATAGGAGCCCGGCGTGACGGGCTCCCAAGTAAAGGTTGCCCATGACGTTATCCGTGCAACAGCGAGGAAGCGTGTTCCTGGTGCTGGCGCTGAGCCTTTTGCTACTGGGTATTACCCTGTCCTTCAGTGGCCATGACTGGCAGCGTGTCATGCAGGTCGGCGTGGGTGTCTGTGCGTTGCTCTATTGCCTGGTGACTCCCGCCATGCGCCTGGTCGACAAGCCCACCGCTATCGGCCTGGCGCTGGTATTCGGCCTGGGCCTGATCTCTTCGTCGTTGGCCCACCAGCCACTCTGGGCGCTGACCGAGTGGGCGCTGATGATCACCTGCGGGGTGATTGCCGCAGCTTTTGCCCGGTTGCGGCGCAATGGCGATCCAACCCTGGATCAGGTGCTGATCCTGTTTGTGTTGTTGCTGTGCCTGATCAAGGTTGTGCAATACGGGTACGCGGGCGTGCTGGCGTTTACCAGTGGCGCACCGACACTGGACACTGACCTCCTGCTTTCCGGGTTCTCCAACAAGCGCTTCTACGGCCAGTTCCAGACATTTACCTTGCCTTTGCTGGCATTGCCGCTGTTGCTCGCGAGCACCTCGCGGTTGGCGCGTGGGCTGGTATTTGCCCTGTTGTGTGCCTGGTGGTTGATTGCAATCAGTGGCGGCACCCGTGGCACCTGGCTGGGCATCGGCGTGGCTGCAATCGTCGTGGCTTTCCTGGGGGCTGCGGGGCGCCGCTGGTTGACCTGGCAGTTGGCTGCACTGTGTGGCGGGCTGTTTTTGTACTGGTTGTTGTTCACGGTCCTGGCGCGTTACCTGGGGCTGGAAATTGCCAGTCTTTCCAATGACCGGCTCACCACCAGCCTTTCGGGCCGTGAAGTGATCTGGTGGCAAGCCTGGGACATGATCCGCGAACGGCCGTGGCTGGGTTTCGGGCCGATGCACTTTGCCGATATCCCTAACCCGATTGCCGCCCACCCGCACCAGGCGATCCTGCAATGGGCCAGTGAGTGGGGCGTGCCATCGGCCTTGTGTGTGGCGCTGCTGGCGTTGCGCGGCGGCTGGGCCACGTTGGTGGTCATTCATCGGCAAGGGGCGGCAGGGTCCGCGCAAGACCTGCTGCGCCTGTGCCTATTTGCCGCGCTGCTGGGCGCGACGGTGCAGGCCATGGTCGATGGGGTGATTGTGATGCCCTATTCGCAACTCTGGTTGGCGCTGGTGGTGGGTTGGCTGATGGCCTTGCATCCGTGGCGCACGCCGGTTGTCGCGCCGATGCCGCTGTTGTACCGGGCCTGGCAAGCGTCGGCAGTGCTCGCGGTGGTGTGGCTGGTATTTGTCGTGTATCGCGACTTGCCTGGTGCCACTGAGCGCAGCCAACACTACATTGACGTTGCCAAAAGCCATCTGCAGCCACGGTTCTGGGTCCAGGGAGTCATTGCGCCGCACATTCGGTAAGTTGCCGGGCGCCCAATGCAGTGCTAGCTTTAGCCCACCGCCCGTGTAGCTCAGTTGGTAGAGCAGCGCACTCGTAACGCGAAGGTCGCAGGTTCGACTCCTGTCTCGGGCAAAAAGGCACCACAGTTTTCAGATGATCCCAGAATGGTTCTGAAGGCCAGATGAACCGGTATTCGTGCCCGTTCTTTTGTATCTGCGCAACCTTGATGACCCAGATGCATCCCCATTCCTCGATCTAAGAGAACGACATGACCACGACAGCAATGACCCAGGAAGTGCGGCACGCAGAAGCCCTCAAGAAATATCTCGAGGAATCGCCGCAGCTTAAGGAAGAGATCAAGGAACTGAACGCTGATGACCAGCGCGACCAGATCCAGTGGGCATTCGAGGACGAGGCCGAGAGCCAGGGCTTCCAGCCTTGGGAACTGACCCTCAAGTACACGACCACAGCGGAAGAATTCGAAGCGGCGCGCCTGGCCTTGCACAAAGAGGCGGCCGAGGTGCTGGGTGTCGAGTGGGAAGAGTACTGCGAGATGAACAATCTGGTGGTTTAAACGCTATTATCGCCGGCAAGCCGGTTCCTACAGGTGTCGCACAATTGTGTAGGAGCCGGCTTGCTGGCGATGACGGTGTCAGATACTGAGCCGCATCGACAAATCCACTGCCTTCACATCCTTGGTCATCGCCCCGATGGAGATGTAGTCCACGCCGGTCTCGGCAATGGGCAGCAAGGTGCTTTCATTGATCCCGCCGCTGGCTTCCAGCTTGGCCTTGCCGCCGTTCAAGCGTACGGCTTCGCGCATGTCGTCCAGGCTCAACTCATCCAGCATGATGATATCGGCGCCCGCCGCCAGGGCTTCGCGTAACTCTTCCAGGCTTTCCACTTCGACTTCCACCGGCTTGCCCGGGGCGATCTTGTGGGCGGCAGCTATGGCCTGGGCAATGCCACCGCAGGCGGCGATATGGTTTTCCTTGATCAGGAACGCGTCATACAGGCCGATGCGATGATTGTGGCAACCGCCGCAGGTCACTGCGTATTTTTGCGCCAGACGCAGGCCCGGCAGGGTCTTGCGGGTGTCCAGCAGCTTGACCTGGGTGCTGGCGACAAAGTCCGCCAGGTACTGCGCGCGCGTGGCCACGCCCGACAACAGTTGCAGGAAATTCAGCGCACTGCGCTCACCGGTCAGCAATGAGCGGGCGGGGCCTTCGAGGTGGAACAGCGCCTGATTGGGGCTGACGCGTTCACCGTCGCGCACCTGCCAATGCACGGCAACCCGCGGGTCTAACTGGCGGAACACGGCATCGACCCAGGCGGTGCCACTGATCACGGCAGCATCCCGGGTGATGATCGTGGCCTTGGCCAGCCGTTCGGCCGGGATCAATTGCGCGGTGATATCGCCGCTGCCGATGTCTTCCAGCAGTGCGCGGCGCACGTTGGCTTCGATTTCGGCGGTGAGGTCGGCGAGGCGTAGATTCGGCATAGCGGGCTCCACATACAAAGTGCCCCGATTATAGGGGCATGGCAGCGCCGAACCCAAGGTATGCCGGCATAACCTGCCTGATTACAAAGCACCTACAGAGTTTGCTGGCGCTACAGGGGCTATTTGCAAGATAATCTCGCGCCTTGCAATTGGCGTCATAGCTTTGACGTCTCGGTGATCTACAGATAATCGCGCTCCCGCCGGTATTCCATTGGCGGTTGCCGCGCGAGCGCTCACAAAACCGAACCCCGTCGTTCCAGGAGGCCAGCATGCACAATGACGCAAAGGTGGTGCCGATCAACAAGATCGCCGCACAAGCGATGCCGTCGCCGCTCGCCCGCCTGCCTGTGATCGTGCTCCAGGTGCGTGACAAGGCCACCCAGCAACTCGACCGGGGTTTGCAGGAACTGTTCGATAACGCCGACGACACCCTGTTCGAAATGGCCGACAAGGCCCGCAACAACGCCGACCACAATATTTTCTTTGAAGCCATGCGCGACCTGCGCCTCAAGCGCAAGAACTTCGAGCGCGTGTTCATGGAGCAATTCTTCGACGCATTCGCCAACCTGGGGCAGGCCGGGCAAGGCGAGTTGCTGTTGCCGACGGTCTCCTACGAAGCAGTGCCCGGCGCGTGCGCCGATGACCTGGAAAAAGCCGTGGCCCTGGAGGCCATGCTCGACAAGGTCATGCACCGTGATGGCCTGGCCCTTGGGCAACTGACCGCCCGCCTCGGTGCGCTGCTGGGCAAGCGCCTCGACGATCGGGAAAACCCCCTTGGCCCGTCGATGCTCTGCGAGTACTTCCTGCGGGCCGGGCGCAGCCTGGGGGTGGAGATCCGGGTCAAGCTGATCATTTTGAAACTGTTTGAAAAGTACGTGCTCAGCGATGCCGACCTGCTCTACGGCGAGGCCAATCAGTTGCTGGTCGCCACCGGCGTGCTGCCCGAACTCAAGGCCGTCCCTTCGCGGCGTGCCGGCGAGCGCGCCAGCAGGGCCCGCCCGCCGGTCGAAGCGGCCCCTGCTGCCGACCCGCAGGCCGATGAGGCCGAGCAACAAGTCTTCGCGGCTCTGCAAGAACTGCTGCTGACCGTGCGCGGCAGTGTGGCCCCGACCCTGGAGGCCAGCGCCCAGGCCCAGCCGATTTCTACCCGTGACCTGCTGCGCCTGCTGTCTCATCTGCAGCAGTATGTGCCGGAACCTGCGGTCGAGGACGATTTCGACCTGCGCCGCCAATTGGAAGAATTGCTCACCCGGGTCAGCGTCAAGAGTGGCAAGTCGCGGGTAGTGGAAGATGCCGACGAGGATGTGATCAACCTGATCGCCATGTTGTTCGAATTCATCCTCGACGACCGCACCCTGCCCGATTCCCTCAAGGCGTTGATCGCGCGCCTACAGATTCCGATGTTGAAAGTGGCCGTGCTGGACAAGAGTTTTTTCAGCCGTGGCAGCCACCCGGCGCGGCGCTTGCTCAATGAAATCGGGACCGCCGCCATGGGCTGGGGCAAGCGTGACGACTATCAGCGTGACAGCCTGTACGTGCGCATCGAGCAGGTGGTGCAGTGCCTGTTGAATGATTTTGTCGACGACCCGGCGATTTTCTCCGTGCTGCTGCAGGAATTCACCGCTTACACCCAGGACGAGCGCCGCCGCAGTGAGTTGCTCGAACAGCGCACCCGCGACGCCGAAGAAGGGCGCGCCCGCACCGAGCAGGCCCGGCAACGGGTCGCCGATGCGGTTAGCCAACGCTTGCTGGGCAAGGTCTTGCCGCAGTTCGTGGTGCAGTTCCTGCAACAGGCGTGGAGCCAGGTCTTGTTGCTCGAATGCCTCAAGCACGGGCAACACTCGCCGCAATGGCAGGCGCGGTTGCGGGCCATGGACGAATTGATCTGGAGTGTCGGCCTGAGTGAAGACACCGAGGCTGGCCACCGCCTGCTGGAACAGTTGCCCGCGTTGCTCAAGGCCCTGCGTGAAGGGTTGAGCAAGGCGGCGTTTGATTCGTTTGTCACCCGGGAGTTTTTTGTCCAGTTGCAGGCCCTGCATACCCAGGCGTTCCAGGGGGCGGCGCTGCCCGGCGTGACACTGGTCCAAGTGCGCGAGGACGCGGCGGCTGGGGCGCCAGGGCAGACGGTCAGCCTGGCGGAGGACGATCCCGATCTGCTCAAGGTCCGACAACTGCGCATCGGCAGTTGGGTCGAATTTCGCGAAGATGAGGAAAACACCCTGCGCTGCAAGCTGACAGCGATTATCGCGCCCGCCAACAGCTATATATTTGTCAATCGCACAGGCCTCAAGGTGCTGGAGAAAACCTGCACTGAACTGGCCTTGGAGTTCAAGCGTGGCGGGGTGCGTACCCTCGATGATGCACTGCTGTTCGACCGCGCGCTGGCGTCGGTGATTGGCAATCTGCGGCAACTCAATCGCGCCAAGTGATCGCAACCACCCGGCGGATCACGGCATACTGGACGCTCCCACGTCTTGCGCAAGGAACCTGTATGCAGTTGGACCCCACCAGCGGTTGGTGCCAGGGCATTGCCCATTGCCCGTCGCCCAACTTCAATGAACGCCCGGGCGGCGAGATTTCCCTGTTGGTGGTGCATAACATCAGCTTGCCACCGGCCCAGTTCGCCACGGGCAAAGTGCAGGAGTTCTTCCAGAATCGCCTGGATGTCACGGAACATCCCTACTTTGCAGGTATTGCCGACCTACGGGTTTCTGCGCACTTTCTGATTGAGCGCGACGGCGCCGTGACGCAGTTTGTCTCCTGCCAGGACCGTGCCTGGCATGCCGGCGTCTCCTGTTTCGAGGGGCGCGAGACCTGCAACGACTTTTCCCTGGGGATCGAGCTTGAAGGGACCGACGACCAGCCCTTTACCGACGCCCAGTACCAATCCTTGATCGAACTGAGTCGCCAATTGCTGGCCGCCTACCCGGGCATCACGCTCCAGCGCATTTGCGGTCATAGTGACATCGCCCCAGGACGCAAGACCGATCCTGGACCGGCTTTTGATTGGGCGCGTTTTCGCGGCGCCTTGCAGGAAGGAGGACATGCACAATGAGTTTCCTGGTGTTGGTGCTGGCGGTATGGATCGAGAAGTTCTCGGCCTTGCGTTCGCGGGTACAACGCGATGGCCTTTGGCTGCGCGAACTGGCCCGGCTTGAGTCGAGCGCGCGGCTGGGCAAGCAACCCTGGCTGATCCTGGTGTTGCTGGTATTGCTGCCAGTCGCGCTGCTGGGGCTGTTGCTGCTGGTCCTGGAGCCGGTGGCCTATGGTTTGCTGGCACTGCCGGTGCACCTGCTGGTGGTGATCTACAGCCTGGGCCGTGGTGACCTGCTGGGCCAGTTGGGGCCGTTTCGTGATGCCTGGCGCCGGGGTGACCTGCAAGCGGCTGAACACGTTGCCGAGCGCGACCTGGCCATTGGCGCCGACAGCGGCGAGCAACTGCTGGAGCGGGTCCAGGGCCATTTGCTGTGGCAGGCCTACCAGAGCTTTTTCGCGGTGATTTTCTGGTACTTCCTCCTTGGCCCGGTGGTCGTCCTGGCCTACCGCTTGCTGGCACTGGCTACCGAACACGGGCAAAACCCGCTGGTGGTCGAGCGCGCCGGGCAATTGCGCCATGCCTTCGACTGGTTGCCGGTGCGGTTGCTGGCGGCAAGTTTTGCCCTGGTCGGCAACTTTGTCGCGGTCAGCCGGGTGATGCTGCATGAGCTGCTGAGCTGGGATATCAGCGCAGCGCAACTGGTGGAAAAGGTCGGCCTGGTGGCCGGCGAAATTCCTGCGCCGGTGGTCGGTGCCGAAGGTATCAACAGCCTGGACCGGTTGTGGGAACTGCTGCTGCGCGCTGCCGTGTTGTGGTACGCCGGGTTTGCGATCTGGACCGTCTTGCCCTGAAAAATACCTTGTGGGAGCGGGCTTGTGTGGGAGCGGGCTTGCTCGCGATGCGGTGTAGCCGTCAAAAAATCCGGTACTGACACACCGCTATCGCG
This sequence comes from Pseudomonas sp. WMBT8, assembly GCF_050916005.1. Taxonomy (NCBI): domain Bacteria; kingdom Pseudomonadati; phylum Pseudomonadota; class Gammaproteobacteria; order Pseudomonadales; family Pseudomonadaceae; genus Pseudomonas; species Pseudomonas sp. WMBT8. The sequence continues at coordinate 5,207,281 of NZ_CP188096.1, read as the reverse complement.
GGCAAGCCCGCTCCCACACAAGCCCTCCCACATAGAGTCTGTTGTGGCTTCAAAAATCGGCCCGCCGCCAAGCCCCACTGATCGCGTTAACCTTAAGTTACAAAACTCCCCGCCGATTTAAGCTATACAGACAGCGCGCCCAATAGTGGCTTTCTGCCGCTGCCCTGCGCCTTCAATAAAAATAAAAGAAAAGGGAGTTCATCTGTGAAGAGCTTGCTCTATCCCGCCATTGCGTTGATGAATCGCCTGAGCTTCGGCATGAAGTTCAGCCTGATCAGCGTGCTGTTTTTCCTGCCGATGCTGGTAACCAACTATTACCTGGTGCGCGACTCCTGGCGTGAGTTCCAGGGCACGCAGGTGGAGTTGCAGAGCCTGGACCTGCTGGGCAGCAGCCTGATCCTGCGCCGCGACCTGGAAACCCTGAACAATCAGGTACAGATCAACGCCACCCTCGGCCAGGCAGGCAAGGCGGGGGATATCGAAAGCCGCATCACGGCATTGGAGCAGCGCGTACTTGAACGCCTGCAAGGCTTCCAGGCGATGACGGCCGATCCGGAGCAGGTCGCAGTGTTCGAAAGCAAGCGCGATGAAATGATTGCGGCGTTCAAGGGCCAGCAAACCGAGTCTTCACTGTTGAGCAAAAGTGCGTTGATCGGCAAGTTGCTCAACAAGGCACAGATGTTCAGCCAGATCATTGCCAGCCAGTCGGGGTTGAGCCGTGATGCGCAGAGCGATGTGCGCCAACTCAGCGACCTGGTGACCAGCGTCACCCCGCAAGTCACCCAGGCCCTGGGCGAGGGCCGGGCCATGGGCGCGTACTCCCTGGGCCAGGGTTTTCTCAACTCGTCGTCCAGTACGCGCTTTGACGAACTGCTGCAGCAATTGGAAAAGCTCCAGGCTGAATACGGCTTGAAAGTGCAGGACGCCCTCGGCTCCAGCAAGGCCGCCCATGGCTCCCTGGATGCCTTGGCCCAAGCCAGCCAGGCCAGCCTCAAGCAGGGCAGCGAACTGTTTGAAGAGCAGGTGGTGATGGCCGAAACCCTGGAGGCGCCATGGCAGACCTTCTATGACGACGTGACGGCCTTGATGGCCAAGACCTATCAATTGGACGACGCGACCCTGTCCTTCCTCGACCAGCAGCTGCAACAGCGCCTGGCCCAGAACCGCACGCACATGGTGCTGCTGGTCGCGGCGCTGGCGGCGGTGTTCCTGTTGATTTTCTATCTGTACGGCGGCTTCTACGCCTCGACGCGCACCACCCTGCGCCGCCTGGGCGCGATGATGGATAAGGTCGCTGCCGGGGACATGACCGTCAGCTTCAAGTCCCAGAGCCGCGATGAACTGGGGGAGTTGGGCGAAGTGTTCAACGGCACCGTGGCGAAAATCCACGACCTGATCGAACGGGTAGGGCAGACCGTCCATGAAGTCGAGCATCAGGCCGGGCAAGTGGAATCGGTGTCGGCGCGCAGCAACCAGGCGGTGTCGGGCCAGCGCAGCCAGATCGAGCAGGTGGCGACGGCCATGAACCAGATGTCGGCAACCGCCCACGAAGTGGCACGCAGTGCGGCAGCGGCTGTCAGCAGTGCCCACAGCGTCAACGATGAGACCCTCAGCGGGCGTGGCCTGGTGCAATCCCAGCAAGGCAGCATCGCGCTGCTGGCATCGGAGATCGATCAGTCAGTGCTGGTGATCAATCAACTGGCCATCGACAGCCAATCCATCAGCAGCGTGCTGGAAGTGATCAAGAGCATTGCCGAGCAAACCAACCTGCTGGCCTTGAACGCGGCCATCGAGGCGGCACGGGCCGGTGAGCAGGGGCGCGGGTTTGCGGTGGTGGCCGACGAGGTCCGCACCCTGGCCCGACGCACCCAGCACTCCACCGAAGAAATCGAGCAGATGATCGCCAAGCTGCACCAGGGCGTCAGCGCAGCGGTGAAGGCCATGGGCAGCAGCCATAAAATGGCCAGTGGTACGGTTGGTCAGTCGGAAAAAGTCCAGTTGGCCCTGGAAAACATCCTCGGTGCGGTAGGCATGATCGTCGATCAGAACCAGCAAATCGCGGCGGCGGTGGAGCAGCAGACGGCGGTGGCCCACGACATCGACCAGAACATCGTCGAGATCAATCGGGCTGGCGAGCACGCAGCCCAAGGCGCGCACCAGACCGAAGAGGCCAGCCGGCAATTGTCCCTGCAGGTGATTGAGCTGAAAAAGCTGATCGGCGCATTTCGCGTGTGAGTTATGTCTGTAGGTATTGTTTGTTGGTGATGTAGTGCATGTCCTGTTTTCCCGTATGAGCTTTTTTTGTAGTGCAATTGGGTGAGAATTTGTTTCACACCCCATCCAGCGCTTCCGGGAGGCAGGGCCATGACCGCGACAACCCCAGGCGTGAAAGGGCATTGCGCCCATTGCGACATCACCTTCGGCCTCAAGCCCTGGCAGCTCAATGCCATTGCTCTCAACGAGCCCTTTGATTGTCCGTATTGTCACAAAGTCCTACAGCTCAATTGCCCCAGGCAACTGCGCCAGTTGAAGTCTCTGGACAACCTGGCCTTGCTGCGCCCGAGCATGCTGGTGCTGACCAGCGTGGCCTTGTTGGTGGCCCTGGTGGTGGAGTGGGTCGGCTTGATCAGCAAGGTCGGGCAATTGAACGTGTCGCTGGTGGCGATCCTGATTCACTTCTTGACCCTGCGTCATGCTCGCCACCGGCATCGCATGACCCTGACGCTACAGGCGGTCAACCCCGCTATCGAGCGGCCAGTTGAACAGTTCGCAAGCGTTGCGGGTGCTCGCTTCGGCCAACGCTGAAGGGCTGATGCCCATCAGTTCGGCCAGGGCGCCGCAGATTGCCGGCAGGTGCTGCGGGCTATTGCGTTGGCCGGGGTACATGGCGGGGGCCATGTCTGGCGAGTCGGTTTCCAGCACCACCGAATCCAGCGGCAGTTGGGCGATGACCTTGTGCATGCGCAAGGCCTGGGGCCAGGTCGGCGCGCCGCCCAGGCCCAGCTTGAACCCCAGCTTGATGTATTCGCGGGCTTCTTCGCGGCTGCCGGCGAAGGCATGGATGATCCCGCCCCGGGCCAGGCGGATGCGCTTGAGGGTGGCGATCACGGCCGCGTGGCTGCGGCGCACATGCAGCAGCGCCGGCAGTTGGAAGTCCACGGCCAACTGCAATTGCGTTTCAAACAATATTTGCTGACGCTCGCGGTCCAGGTGCTCGAGAAAGTAATCGAGACCGATTTCCCCCACGGCGCACACCTGGCGATGGCCCTTGAGGCGGCTCAGCCAGTCGCCCAATTCGATCAGGTCTGCGGGACGATGTTCATCCAGATACACCGGGTGCAGGCCGAAGGCCCCATGCAGGTCCGGGTCCTGTTGCACCAGGTCCCACAACCGCTGCCAATTGCGCTGGTACACCCCCAGCACCACCATGCGCCGCACGCCGAGCTGGCGGCTGTGCCTGAGCACCTCGTCGCGATCAGCGTCGAAGTCCTCGAAGTCGAGGTGGGTGTGGCTGTCGATCAGCTCCACGCCTACGCCTCGTGAATCCGCTGCTTGAAGGTCCGGCCAATGGCATGCACGCCCGGCTGGTAGTGCTGTTCTTCAATCGCCGCCAGCGCCAGGCGCAGGGCCGTCTGCGCGATCAGCGCGTGCTGCTGGGCCATGGCGTTGACCGGCAGCGGCAGGAAGTCCAGCAACTGAGTGTCACCAAAGGTGCCCAGGCGCAGTGGCCGGGACTTGAGCGGGAAGTCATGCAGCGCGTCAAACACCCCTTGTAGCAATACGTAGGAAGTGGTCACCAGCGCGTCGGGTAAATGCCCCAGGCGTTGCAGGAGTTCTTCCATCAACTTGCGGCCACAATCACGGCTGAAGGCTTCGCCGTGCTCGATCAGCACTTCGCCCTTGAAGCCGTGCAACGCTTGCTGGAAACCCGCCGCGCGTTCCTGGCTGATGCTCAGCTCGGGGCGCGCGCCGATCAACACGATCTGCCGGGGCAGCGGTTGCAGCAGGCTGCTGGTCAACTGCTGGCAGGCCTGGCGGTCATCGCTGACCACCGAGCAGAACTGCTCGGCCTCCATCACCCGGTCGATGGCGATCACTGGCAGGCCCTTGGCTTGCAGCTCGCGATAACTGTCATCGCTGGCAGGCAGGCAACTGGCGACGAACAGCGCATCACAACGCCGCGCACGGAACAGTTGCAGTAACTGGCGCTCGCTATTGGCATCGTCGTCGGAACTGGCGATCAGCAATTGATAGCCACGGGCCCGCGCGCCTTGTTCCAACAGCTTGGCGATCCGTGCGTAACTGGGGTTTTCCAGGTCCGGCAGGATAAAGCCCAAGGTGCGGGTATGTCGGCTGCGCAGCCCTGCGGCCTGGGGGTTGGGAGTGAAGCCATGCTCCTCGACCACCGCCCGCACCCGTTCCACGGTGGCGGTGCTGATCCGTTGCTGTTGGGCCTTGCCATTGATGACGTAGCTGGCGGTGGTCACGGACACACCGGCTAGACGTGCAATATCACTGAGTTTCAAACCGGGATTTCCTTGTTTTTTAGAGCTTGCCCCGACATTTTGTCCAATCGTAACCGATTCCTGCACGCGACCATTGTCGCAACTCAAGCGCCGAGTGGTGCTTCAACGATGCAAAATTACCCAGTAATCTGCCATAAATTCTAGATTAAACGTTTCAGCAAGCGTATTTTTACGATGTTCGCCGCTGAGTGCCTACTGCCAATTGACCGCTCAGTCAGATATTTTTGCACGGTTTAATCAAAACAATACCTAGTGCGCACCCCGCACTAACTAGGAGAAAGGCATGCTTGAGCTCACCGTAGAGCAGATATCCATGGGCCAGTTGGCTGTGGATAAGTCTGCTGCCTTGCAACTGCTCGCCGAAAAACTGGTAGCCGATGGCCTGGTCGCCGAGGGTTACCTGAGCGGCCTGCAAGCCCGTGAAGCGCAAGGCTCGACCTTCCTCGGCCAGGGTATTGCGATCCCCCATGGCACCCCCGAAACCCGCGACCAGGTGTTCGCCACCGGCGTGCGCCTGCTGCAATTTCCCCACGGTGTGGATTGGGGCGATGGCCAGATCGTCTACCTGGCGATTGGCATTGCCGCCAAGTCCGATGAGCACCTGCGCCTGCTGCAACTGCTGACCCGCGCCCTTGGTGAAACCGACCTGGGCCAGGCGCTGTGCCGCGCCACCTCGGCCGACGCCTTGCTCAAGCTGCTGCAAGGCGCGCCCCAGGAGCTGGCGCTGGATGCCCAAATGATCGGCCTGGGCGTGTCTGCCGACGATTTCGAAGAACTGGTGTGGCGCGGCGCCCGCCTGTTGCGCCAGGCCGATTGCGTGAGCAATGGCTTTGCCGCGGTGTTGCAGCAAGTCGATGCATTGCCCCTGGGCGATGGCCTGTGGTGGCTGCACAGCGAACAAACGGTCAAGCGCCCGGGCCTGGCCTTTGTCACACCGGACAAACCCATGCGCTACCTGGGCCAGCCATTGAGCGGCCTGTTTTGCCTGGCCAGCCTCGGCGAGGCCCACCAGGCATTGCTTGAGCGCCTGTGCGCCTTGCTGATTGAAGGGCGCGGCCAGGAACTGGGGCGCGCCACCAGCAGCCGAGCGGTCCTCGAAGTGTTGGGTGGCGAACTGCCCGCCGATTGGCCCAGCGCCCGTATCGCCCTGGCCAATGCCCACGGCCTGCATGCGCGGCCGGCCAAGGCCCTGGCCCAACTGGCGAAAGGCTTCGACGGCGAGATCCGCGTGCGGATCGTCGACGGGCAGGGCGGTGCGGTGTCGGTCAAGAGCTTGAGCAAACTGCTCAGCCTCGGCGCCCGGCGTGGCCAGGTGCTGGAATTTGTCGCCGAACCCGGCATTGCCGACGATGCGCTGCCGGCGCTGCTGGCGGCTGTGCAAGAGGGGCTGGGTGAAGACGTCGAGCCGCTGCCGGCCGTCAGTGCACGGGTTGAGACCCTTGAGGTCGAACCACTGATCAGCGCGCCGCGCTCCGGCAGCCTGATTCAGGCAATCCCTGCGGCACCGGGGATCGCCATCGGCCCGGCCCATATCCAGGTGTTGCAGCCGTTCGACTATCCGTTGCGCGGCGAGTCGGCCAACGCCGAGCGCGAGCGGTTATCCGCAGCATTGCGCGATGTGCGCCACGATATCCAGGGCTTGATCGAGCGCAGCACGTCCAAGGCGATCCGCGAGATTTTCATCACCCACCAGGAAATGCTCGACGACCCGGAGCTGACCGACGAAGTCGACACCCGCCTCAAACAAGGCGAAAGCGCCGAAGCCGCGTGGATGAGCGTGATCGAAGCGGCGGCCAAACAGCAGGAGTCCTTGCAGGACGCACTGCTCGCCGAACGCGCCGCCGACCTGCGGGACATCGGCCGGCGGGTGCTGGCGCAACTGTGTGGCATCGATACCCCGCAGGAGCCCGACGAGCCCTACATTCTGGTGATGGATGAGGTCGGCCCGTCGGATGTGGCGCGCCTCGACCCGACGCGCGTGGCCGGGATTCTCACCGCACGCGGTGGTGCCACCGCCCACAGCGCCATCGTCGCCCGCGCCCTGGGGATTCCCGCGCTGGTCGGCGCCGGGCCGGCGGTCTTGCTGCTGGCCTCGGGCACGCCATTGTTGCTCGATGGCCAGCGCGGGCGCCTGCATGTGGATGCCGATGCCGACACCTTGCAGCGTGCTACCCAGGAGCGCGACACCCGCGAGCAACGCTTGCAGGCCGCCGCCGCGCAACGCCATGAACCGGCCTTGACCCGCGATGGGCATGCGGTGGAAGTGTTCGCCAATATCGGCGAAAGCGCCGGTGTGGCCGCTGCGGTCGAGCAGGGCGCCGAAGGCATTGGCCTGCTGCGCACCGAACTGATTTTCATGGCCCATTCCCAGGCCCCGGACGAAGCCACCCAGGAAGCCGAGTACCGTCGTGTGCTCGACGGCCTGGCTGGGCGGCCGCTGGTGGTGCGCACCCTGGATGTGGGTGGTGACAAGCCGCTGCCGTACTGGCCGATTGCCAAGGAAGAAAACCCGTTCCTTGGCGTGCGCGGCATCCGCCTGACCCTGCAACGCCCGCAGATCATGGAAACCCAACTGCGTGCGCTGTTGCGCTCGGCGGATGGCCGCCCACTGCGCATCATGTTCCCCATGGTCGGTAGCGTTGATGAGTGGCGCCAGGCCCGGGACATGACCGAGCGCCTGCGCGCGCAGATCCCGGTGGCGGACCTGCAACTGGGGATCATGATCGAAGTCCCCTCGGCGGCCCTGCTGGCGCCGGTTTTGGCCCGGGAAGTGGACTTTTTCAGTATCGGCACCAATGACCTGACCCAGTACACCCTGGCCATCGACCGTGGTCATCCAACCTTGTCGGCCCAGGCTGACGGCCTGCACCCGGCCGTGCTGCAACTGATCGACATCACCGTGCGCGCCGCCCATGCCCATGGCAAGTGGGTCGGGGTGTGTGGTGAGCTGGCGGCCGACCCGCTGGCAGTGCCGGTGCTGGTGGGCCTGGGGGTCGATGAGTTGAGCGTCTCGGCGCGCAGCATTCCCGAGGTCAAGGCCCGGGTACGTGAATTCACCCTGGGCGAGGCCCAGGCCCTCGCACAAAACGCCTTGGCCGTGGGCTCTCCCGCGCAAGTGCGTGCCCTTGTGGAGGCTGTGTAAATGGCAAGGATTCTAAGCCTGACGCTGAACCCGGCGTTGGACCTGACCGTACAACTGACACGCCTGGAGCCGGGAGCGGTCAATCGCAGCCTGGCCATGCTGACCCATGCGGCGGGCAAAGGGGTGAACGTCGCCCAGGTGTTGGCAGACCTTGGCCATCACGTGACGGTTGGCGGTTTTCTGGGGGCAGACAATCCCCAGGCATTTGAAGCGTTGATTGCCCGTCGGGGTTTTGTCGATGCGTTTATTCGTGTGCCGGGGGAAACCCGCAGCAATATCAAGGTGGCCGAGCTGGACGGCCGGGTGACTGATATCAACGCGCCGGGGCCGGTGGTCAGCGCGCAGGCGCAACAGGCTCTGCTCGACCAGTTGACGCAGATTGCCCCGGGCCATGATGTGGTGGTGGTCGCCGGCAGCCTGCCCCAGGGTGTCAGCCCGCAGTGGTTGCAGGGCCTGTTGTTGCACCTGAAAAACCTCGGGTTGAAAGTCGCCCTGGACACCAGCGGCGAAGCCCTGCGCGCCGGGTTGCAGGCCGGCCCCTGGCTGGTCAAACCCAACACCGAAGAGCTGGCCGACGCCCTCGATTGCCCGACCGCTACCGTCGCGCAACAGGCCCAGGCCGCCCAGCGCCTGCACCTGCAAGGTGTCGAGCATGTGGTGGTGTCCCACGGCGCCGATGGGGTCAATTGGTTCGGTCCCGACGCTGCCCTGCAGGCCACGCCGCCCCGCGTCACCGTCGCCAGTACCGTAGGCGCGGGCGACTCGTTGTTGGCCGGCATGCTGCACGGTTTGCTGGCGATCGAGGCACCGCGGCAAACCCTGGCGCGGGCCACGGCCATCGCCGCGATGGCCGTCACGCAGATCGGTTTTGGCATCAGCGACGACGCGCAGCTGGCGCGCCTCGAAAGCGGCGTGCACGTACGCCCGCTGACAGAACAATAAGAGGGATTGTCATGAAATTAGCCATTGTTACTGCCTGCCCCAACGGCATGGTCACCAGTGTGCTGTGCGCCCGCTTGCTGGACGCCGCCGCCCAGCGCCAGGGCTGGAGCACCAGCGTGGAGGTGGTGGACGTGAACCACCCCGAGCGCGCACTTTCCCAGGCCACCCTCGATGCGGCCGAATGGGTGTTGCTGGTCGCCAGCACGCCGGTGGACATGCAGCGTTTTGTCGGCAAGCGCGTGTACCAGAGCACTCCGGCCCAGGCGTTGCAGGACGTTGAAGCGGTGCTGCAACGGGGCGCGCAAGAGGCCCAGTTGTACGTTGCCAGCACCACAGTGCCGACGGTAAAAAATGTGCCGCGCATTGTCGCCATCACCGCCTGCCCCACCGGCGTGGCTCACACCTTTATGGCCGCCGAAGCCTTGCAGCAGGCCGCTAAGGCCAAGGGTTATGACCTACAGGTGGAAACCCAGGGCTCGGTGGGCGCACGCACGCCCCTGAGCGAACAAGCCATTCGCGACGCGGATGTGGTGCTGCTGGCCGCCGACATCGAAGTGGCCACCGAGCGCTTTGCCGGCAAGAAAATCTACCGTTGCGGCACCGGCATTGCGCTCAAGCAGTCCGCCGCAATCCTCGACAAAGCACTGGCCGAAGGCCAACAGGAAAGCGCGGCCAGTGGCGCGGTGGCCAAGGCGGAGAAAACCGGGGTCTACAAGCACCTGCTGACCGGCGTGTCGTTCATGTTGCCGATGGTGGTGGCGGGGGGCTTGTTGATTGCCCTGTCCTACGTCTTCGGGATCCACGCCTACGAAGAACCTGGCACCCTGGCCGCAGCCCTCAGAGCGGTCGGCGACCACGCCTTCACCCTGATGGTGCCGTTGCTCGCCGGCTACATCGCCTACTCGATTGCCGACCGTCCGGGCCTCGCGCCGGGGATGATCGGCGGCCTGCTGGCCAGTACCCTGGGCGCGGGTTTTATCGGCGGGATCTTCGCCGGATTCCTCGCCGGCTACAGCGTCAAGCTGATTACCCGCGCGGTGCCATTGCCGCAGAGCCTGGAGTCGCTCAAGCCGATCCTGATCATCCCGTTGCTGGCGAGCCTGGTCACCGGCCTGGCGATGATCTACCTGATCGGCCCGCCCGTGGCGCAGATGCTGGCGGGCCTTACGGACTTTCTCAGCACCATGGGCACCACCAATGCGGTGCTGCTGGGCATCCTGTTGGGGGGGATGATGTGCGCCGACCTCGGCGGGCCGATCAACAAGGCGGCCTACGCCTTCTCCGTCGGCCTGCTGGCCTCCCAGAGCGGCGCGCCGATGGCCGCCACCATGGCCGCGGGCATGGTGCCGCCGATTGGCATGGCTATCGCTACGTTCCTGGCCCGGCGCAAGTTCGCCCAGACCGAGCGCGAAGCCGGCAAGGCCGCGTTGATCCTGGGCATGTGCTTTATCTCCGAAGGCGCCATCCCGTTCGCCGCCAAGGACCCGCTGCGCGTGATCCCCGCCAGCATCGCCGGCGGCGCGTTGACCGGCGCCTTGTCGATGTACTTCGGCTGCAAGTTGATGGCACCCCATGGCGGGCTGTTTGTGATGCTGATCCCGAACACCATCAACCATGCGCTGCTGTACCTGTTGGCGATCGTTGCCGGCAGCGTACTCACAGGGCTGGTGTACGCCGTGATCAAGCGCCCGGAGGCCGTCGAACTGGCCGTTGCCTGAGTGTAGGTAGCGACACCTGTCATCTATGCTTCATCCGGCCATGCTTTAGTTTTCCTTTTGCTGTGCAGAGGCAAACCCATGAGCCACTTCAATCCCGGCCGTCGTCGGGTGATCCAGGGCGTCGGCGCCGGCCTGTTGCTGCCGGGGCTGGCGCCGGCGGTAATTGCTTCAGTCAAGGACCGGCCGCAGTTGACCGATGGCGTGCAGTCTGGCGACTTGCTGGGCGACCGCGCCATGATCTGGAGCCGCTGCGACCGCCCGGCACGGATGGTGGTCGAGTGGGATACCCGCAGCCTGTTCGGCAACCCGCGCCGTTTCATCTCGCCTTTGGCCGACAGCCGCAGCGACTTCACCGCCCGCGTCGAGCTGACCGGGCTGCCCGCCGACCAGGCGATTTTCTACCGTGTGCAATTTGAGGATGCGCAGACCGGCGTGGCCAGCGAGCCCTGGTTCGGCCACCTGCGCAGCGTGCCGCAACAACGGCGCGATATCCGCTTTGTGTGGAGCGGCGACACCGTCGGCCAGGGCTTTGGGATTAACCCGGATATTGGCGGCATGCGCATCTACGAAGCCATGCGCCTGCGCCTGCCGGACTTTTTTATCCACAGCGGCGACACCATCTACGCCGACGGCCCGGTACCGGCGCAATTGACCACCGAAGGCGGGCGCATCTGGCGCAACCTTACTACCGAGGCCAAGAGCAAAGTCGCGCAAACCCTGGATGAGTACCGTGGCAACTACCGCTACAACCTGATGGACGAAAACGTGCGCCGCTTCAATGCCCAGGTGCCGCAGATCTGGCAATGGGACGATCACGAAGTGGTCAACAATTGGTCGCCCGGCAAGCAACTGGACGAGCGTTACCAGACCAAGGACATCACCACCCTGGTGGGCCGCGCACGCCAGGCCTGGCTGGAATATGCGCCGATGCGCTTGCAGGGCGCCGACCAGGGTGGGCGCATCTACCGCAAGCTCAGCTACGGGCCGTTACTCGATGTGTTTGTGCTGGATATGCGCAGCTATCGCGGGGCCAACGATGACAACCTGGGCGGGACCAAACCGTTTCTGGGGCGGGCGCAACTGGACTGGCTCAAGGGCGGACTCAAGGCGTCGAAGGCGCAGTGGAAGGTGATCGCCGCCGACATGCCCATCGGCCTCGGCGTGCCCGACGGCGAAGTCAGCCCCGGCGTGCCGCGCTGGGAGGCGGTGGCCAACGGCGACCCGGGCGCGGCCCAGGGCCGTGAGCTGGAAATTGCCGAATTGCTGGGCTTCCTGCGCGCGCAACAGGTGCGTAACCATGTGTGGCTGACCGCTGATGTGCACTACTGCGCGGCGCACCACTACCACCCGGACCGGGCGGCGTTCCAGGATTTCGAGCCGTTCTGGGAATTCGTCGCGGGGCCGCTGAACGCCGGGAGCTTCGGGCCCAATCCTTTGGATAAGACCTTTGGCCCGCAGGTGGTATTTGAAAAGGCCCCGGCGGTGCAAAACACATCGCCGTTTGCGGGGTTCCAGTTTTTTGGCGAGGTGCAGATTGATGGGCAGACGGCGGAGTTGACGGTCACACTACGCGACCTCGATGGCGTGTCGGTATTCGAACAAAAACTCCAACCCGCCTGACCTGAAATGCGCCCAAACCTGTGGGAGCGGGCAAGCCCGCTCCCACATTTGGATGTGTGCATGTCCAGAGATCGTAGACATCCCACATTTTGATGGGTGTACGTCAGTACACATCCCGGCGGTAGCGGCCCTGTTCGATAAGGCGTTCCACCGCCTCGCTTCCCAGGACGTCCACCAACACCTGGTCCACCCCGCCCGCCATGCCCTGCAAACTGCCACAGACATAAATCGCCGCGCCCTCGGCCAGCCATTTACGCAGTACATCGGCGGATTCGCGCAGGCGGTCCTGGACGTAGATCTTCTCTTCTTGATCCCGCGAAAACGCCAGGTCCAGCAACGCCAGGTCGCCACTGGCCAGCCAGCCTTGCAGCTCGTCCTGGCAGTGGTAGTCGTGGGCGATGTTGCGTTCGCCGAACAGCAACCAGTTGCGCTGCTGGCCGTCGGCGATGCGCGCCTTGAGCAAGCTGCGCAAGCCGGCAAGGCCGGTGCCGTTGCCCAGCAGGATCAGCGGTACCGGGTCAGTCGGCAGGTGGAAGCCGCTGTTGCGCCGCAACCGCAGGCTGATTGCCGCGCCCAGCGGCGCGTGTTCGGTCAGCCAGCCTGAACCCAGGCCCAGGCTGCCGTCGGCGTGGCGTTCCTGGCGCACGATCAGTTCCAGTACGCCATCGCTGGCAATCGAGGCGATGGAGTATTCGCGCATGCCCACCGGCACCAGCGCCTCTACCAGGGCCTGGGCGTGCAGGCCGACCAGGTGGGAGCGGTTGTCCGGCAACTGGCGGCTGGCAAGCACCTGTTCCAGGGGCCGCGCCAGGCCATCGATCAGCACTTCGTCCGTGCCGGCGATGCCCAGGCCGTCGAGGAAATGTTCGACGGCCCACGGGCAATTGCGTGGCAGGATTTCCACCAGGTCGCCGGCCAGCCAGTTCCGTGGGGCGGGCGGGGTGAGCCCCAGCAGGTAGACGCCCGAGCCGCTGCTGTCTGGGTTGAGCAGGGTGCGCCGGTCCAAGGTCCAGCTTTCGTAGCTGGCGCTGGCCCAGGCGGCCGGTGCGTGGCCGGTGATCTGCCCCAGTTGCTGTTGCCAGTGCAACAGGGCCTCCTGGTCGCCGCTGTCGACTTCCACCGGGGCGAACAACGGGTTGCCGCCCTGGTTGGTCAGCCAGAAGTGCAGGCGCCGGGCAAAGCCGCAAAAGTGCTGGTATTGACGATCGCCCAGAGCCAGCACCGAGTAGTTCAGGCCCTGGAGGGCAAGGTCTTGGCCCAGCACGCTGCGTTCGAAGCCGCGCGCGCTGTCCGGGGCTTCGCCGTCGCCGAAGGTGCTGACCACAAACAGCGCATGTTCCGACTGGCGCAAGTCGTCTTCACTGACACTGCCCAGGGGCTGCACCTTCACCGGCAACCCGGCCGCCTGCAACTGGCCGGCGGTCTGCCAGGCCAGTTGCTCGGCAAAGCCGCTCTGGCTGGCGAAACCGATCAGCCAGGCCGGTGCATTGCCAGGGTTTTCGCCCAGACCTTTGCGTGCATCGCGCACCTGGCGCTTTTTGCGGCGGCGGTCCAGGTACAGCAACCAGCCGGTAATAAAGAACAGCGGCATGCACAGCGAAGTGACGGTAAGGATAATCCGCCCAACCAGGCCGAAATAACTGCCCACATGCAGCGCATAGATGCTGGTCAGCAATTGCGCCTTGAGGCTTTTATCGCCATAGCGTTGAACACTTTTGACCACGCCAGTGGCCGGGTCCAGGTTGATCTGGTTCAGCGCGCGGTCATGGGGAGAGTTCTGCAACAGGTAGTAGATCGTGGCCGGTTGCCCGGCGACGGCTGGCATACGGATGTTGTAGGCACTCAGGCCCGGGCCGGCGGTGCTGTAGATGCTGCTCCAGATCGCCTCGTAGTTGGCCACGGGTGCCGGGCCCGCCGGCGCCGGGCCGCGATTGCGCACCCGCTCGTTTTGCGGGGCATCGGACAGCAACTTGGTCAGGCCCTTGTTGTACCACTCGTAGGACCACGACAAACCGGTGAGCGCGGCCAACAGGTAGAACAGCAGGCACCAGGTGCCGAACACCGAGTGCAGGTCCCAGTTGAAACTGCGGCCTTTCTTGCGCCAGTCCAGGGTCAGCCAGGCACGCCAGTTCGCCACCTGGCGCGGCCAGCGCAGGTACAGGCCGGAGAGGCAGAAGAAAATCAGGATCAGCGTACAGGCACCGGTGATTTGCCGGCCGGTATCGCCCATGGCGAGGAAGCGGTGCAGTTGCAGCATCAGGCCGAAAAAGTCCTGGCCGACGGCGTCGCCCAGGTAGTCGCCGGTGTACGGGTCGAAGTAGCGCATCTGCCCTCGGCGTTCGCCCGGTGGCGGCGTAAAGAAGACCCGGGCGGCGTTGCCACTTTCGCTTTCCACCCACAGCATGGACACGGCCTTGCCTTCGGTGGCTTCGAGTTTGCGCACCAGTTCAGCGGGTGGCAGCACTCCGGCGGGTTGCTGGTACACGGTCAGTACCGTGGGGTTGAGCGCCCGCAGGATTTCATCCTGGAACGAGTACGCGGCCCCGGTAATCCCCATCAATGCCAACACCAGCCCGGCGGTAATGCCGAAAAACCAGTGCAACTGGAATAGGGTCTTCTTCAACACGTCGGACGGCCTCGCTGAGCTGGATAGGAATTTTACGGCGCGCATTATGCCGTGAGTTGTCGAGAAAGATTCTTTTTTACATACGAAAGCCCCGAGCATCCGATGCGCGGGGCTTTTGCATGAAACCTACAGCGTCTTAGAAGTGGAAGCTGGTGGTCAACAGGGCCGTACGACCGGCTGCCTGGTTGGCGAAGTGTGCGCCGTAGGCCTTGTCGTAGTAGGTCTTGTCGGTCAGGTTCTGCACGTTCAATTGCAGGTCGACGTTCTTGGTTAGCTTGTAGCTGGCCATGGCGTCGTAGCGGGTGTAGGACGGTACGTAGACGGTGTTGGCCGGGTCGCCGTAGACGTCGTCGACATAGAACGCGCCGCCGCCGACGGTCAGTTTCGAGGTGATGTCATAGGTGGTCCACAGGCTGAAGGAGTGCTTCGGCGTGTTGGGCATTTCGTTGCCTTTGTTGGAGCCGGCGGTGACGACACCCAAACGGTTGCCGTTTTTGCCTGGGTCCACCAACTCGCTTTTCAGGTAGCTGTAGCCGGCGAATACCTGCCACTGCTCGGTGAGTTTGCCGCTGGCGGAAAGCTCCAGGCCATCGACCCGGGACTCACCGGCGTTTTCATAGGTGTTGGAGTTGACCAGAACCCGCGCGTTTTTCTTCTCGGTGCGGAACACGGCAGCGGTCAGGGACAGGCGGTCGTGGAACAAATCCCACTTGGTGCCCAGCTCGTAGTTGACGGTTTCTTCCGGTTTCATGTCGCTGGTGTTGATGCCGGTTGGGATGGCGTTGGAGTCGACACCTTCACCCACCAGGCCGCCAGCAGGCGAGGCCGAAGTGGCATAGGAGGTGTAGATGCTGCCGTTTTCCATCGGCTTCCAGACCAGGCCGGCCTGCCAGTTGAAGAACTGGCTGTCGTCCTTGAGCTTGGTGCGGGCTTTTACCGTGGCGGAGGGTACCGCGTTGGTGTTGGCCTCGGTGTCGAACGTGTCGTAGCGCAGGCCGACGTTCAGCAGCCACTGCGGGTCGAGTTCGATGGTGTCGAACACGTACGCGGCGCGGCTGGTGGCCTTGGTGTTGGTGCCCATGTAGTTGCGGGCGACGCTGCCGGTCCAGGCATCGTTGGGGTTCGGGTCGCTCAACGAAGTGCACTGGCCGCCCTTGCCGCCGCCGGCCACGGTGCAGCTCGGGTTGCTGTTGGGGCTGACGGTGTAACCGCTGACACGGGTTTCTTCACCGGTAAATTCCAGCCCCGTGGAGTAGCTGTGCTTGAAGCCCAGGGCCTGGAAGCTGCCAAACAGATCGGTCTGGTTGGTGGTGGTCGTGGTGGTGGACACGCGGCTGTTGGCCCGGCGCCAGACGGTACCGAACTGGTTGACGTTGTGCTGGCTGTCGTCCGGTTGGGTGAGTACGTAGTCCTGGCCGGTGCTGCCGTGGCGCAGGGTGTTCTTGAGCGTCATGTTGTCGTTCAGGTCGTGTTCGATGGAGAACGTACTGATATCGGCGCGGGTCTTGCGGAAGTCGCGATCCTTCAAACCATAGAAGTTGCTGCTGTCGCCACCGTCGGTGGGTTTGTCATGCACATGCACAGCCGTCGCGGAACTGTTGCTGTAGCCGTAGGGAATGCCCGAATCCGGCAGGTCGTTGCTTTCCATGTGGTAGTAGCTGAGGTTGACGCGGGTCGGGGTGCCCAGGCCAAAGGTCAGCGACGGTGCCACGCCCCAACGGTCGTAATTGACTGCGTCGCGGCCGGCCACGTTCTGTTCGTGGCTCATCAGGTTCAGGCGGAACGCGGCGTTGTCGAGGAACTGGCGGTTGACGTCGAGGGCATAGCGCCGGGTCTGGTCGGAGCCGTAGGTAAAGCCGCCGTTGAGGAAGTCCCGTGCTTGTGGGGTCTTGCTCACCAGGTTGAGGCTGCCACCGGCCGAGCCACGGCCACCGAACGAGGAGTTGGGGCCCTTGCTGACTTCGATGGACTCGATATCGAAAATTTCCCGGCTCTGGCCGCCGGTATCACGCACGCCGTCCAGGTAGGTGTCGCCCTGGGCATCGAAGCCACGGATAAACGGACGGTCGCCCTGGGGGTTGCCGCCTTCACCGGCACCAAAGGTAATCCCCGGCACGGTACGCAGAGCGTCCTGCAGCGAGGTGGCGGCGGTGTCCTTGAGCACCTGCGCTGGCACCACGGTGACGGAGCGCGGGGTGTCGACCAGGGGCGCGGTGTATTTCTGCGAAGAGGATTTTTCGGTCTGGTAGGAGGTTGCGTCCTGTTCCTGGCCGGTGATGCTGGTGGCCCCCAGGGAAATGCTGTTGCGCTCGCCTTTTTGTTCGGTCTCTTCGGCCGCTTGCGCCATATGGGCGACAGAGCTGGCGCTGATGGCCACGCCAATGGCCGAGGCCAGCAAGCGCGGTGAACTGTTTGGTGTTTTTGTAATGTGGCGCGACATGAAATTCCCTACCCCAAGGATGTTAGGGCGCGAAATATATTGTAAACAATTATGCATAGCAATTGAGAGATATTGCTATTTGCGCTCTATTTACAAAATTTACACTTCGGGAGTTACGGTTTTTGCGGGCTCATACGTCTGCCCGTCGGATCAGGGTTTTACAGCGTCAATAGTAATCAATACCATTGGCGCCCCTCTGCCCTCAGGTAACGTCTCATGCTGCTGCATATTCCCGGCCTGTTCTCCCGCGAAGAAGTCCTGCGCATCCGCGAAGCCCTGGAGCAGGCGGACTGGGCAGACGGCAAGATCACCGCCGGGCACCAGTCGGCCAAGGCCAAGCACAACCTGCAATTGCCCGAAGGCCACCCACTGGCCAAGGAAATCGGCGCGGCCATGCTCGAGCGCCTATGGCAAAACCCGCAATTCATGTCGGCGGCGCTGCCACACAAAGTCTTCCCGCCATTGCTCAATTGCTACACCGCGGGGGGCAGCTTTGACTTTCATATCGATAACGCCGTGCGCCAGCCCAAGGGCAGCCCCGAGCGGGTGCGCACCGACCTGTCTGCCACGCTGTTTTTCAGCGACCCGGATGAGTACGACGGCGGCGAACTGCAGATCCAGGACACTTTCGGCCAGCAGCAGGTCAAGCTGCCCGCCGGCGACATGGTGCTGTACCCCGGCTCCAGCCTGCACAAAGTCAACGCCGTGACCCGTGGCGCGCGGTATGCCGCGTTTTTCTGGACCCAAAGCCTGGTGCGTGAAGACAGCCAGCGCACGTTGCTGTTCGAAATGGACGGTGCGATCCAGCAACTGAGCCGTGACGTACCGGACCACCCGGCCCTGATCCAGCTCACCGGCACCTATCACAACCTGTTGCGTCGCTGGGTCGAGGTCTGAGCATGGCTTTTCACTTGCGCCGCGAAGAACGCCTCGACGGCGAACAACTGCGCGCCATGCTCGACGAATCACCGGCCCGCGCGGCCCAGGCGATCCTGATGGCGGCGAAGGAGGGCGTGCTCGATGCCCAGGCGCTACTGGGGCAAATTCTCCTGGAAGGGCGCGGGATCGAGCGCGATGAAGCACTGGCCCTGCGCTGGTTCCGGATTGCGGCACAGGGCGGGCACCTGATGGCACGCAATATGGCGGGGCGCTGCCTGGAACACGGCTGGGGTTGCGCCGCCGATGAGCGGGCGGCGGCCGTCGAGTATCGCCAGGCAGCAGAGGCAGGGCTGGATTGGGGGTTGTACAACTACGCCAACTTGCTGGCCACCGGGCGCGGTGTGACGCCAGACCAGCAACAGGCGCTGGCCTGTTATCGCCAGGCTGCCGAACGGGGGCATGCCAAGTCGATGAACCTGTTGGGGCGATACCTGGAAGAAGGGCAATTTTGCGCGCAAGACCTGCCCGCAGCGCGCGATTGGTATCGTCGCTCGGCCGAAGGTGGGGATTTTCGCGGGCAGTTCAGTTATGCAGCGGTGCTGGCGGATCAAGGCCAGGTCGAGGCGGCGCTGGAGTGGCTGCACCGGGCGCTGGAAGGCGGGAATCTGAAGTTTTTGCAGGTGGCGCACAAAGCGCTGGCGGCGGCGAATGATCCGCAGATTCGCGCCATGGCTGCTGCCTACCAGCAACGCGCAGAAGAGTTGTAGGAGCCGGCAAGCCGGCTCCTACGGGGTCAGACGTAGAAGGATTTCAGCGGTGGGAAACCGTTGAATTCAACGGCGCTGTAGCTGGTGGTGTACGCACCGGTGGACAGCCAGTACAGGCGGTCACCAATGGCCAGGTTCAGCGGCAGGCCGTACTTGTAGTTTTCGTACATGATATCGGCGCTGTCGCAGGTAGGACCGGCGATCACCACTTCTTCCATCTCGCCTTTTTTCTCGGTCCAGATCGGGAACTTGATGGCTTCGTCCATGGTTTCGATCAGGCCGGAGAACTTGCCCACATCCGTGTACACCCAGCGCTCGACGGCGGTACGGGATTTACGTGCAACCAATACCACTTCGCTGACCAGGATCCCGGCGTTGGCGATCAACGAACGGCCCGGCTCCAGGATGATTTCCGGCAGCTCGTCACCGAAGTCTTCCTTGAGGAAGCGGATGATTTCCTCGGCGTAGGTTTCCAGGCTGTTGGTGCGGGTGATGTAGTTGGCCGGGAAGCCACCGCCCATGTTGATCAGCTTGAGGTGGATGCCGTCTTCTTCTTTCAAGCGCTCGAAGATCACCTTGACCTTGGCGATGGCTGCGTCCCACACGCTGATATCACGCTGCTGCGAACCCACGTGGAACGAGATGCCGTAAGGCACCAGGCCCAGGTCGCGGGCGAGGATCAGCAGGTCCATGGCCATGTCGGTCTGGCAGCCGAATTTGCGCGACAAAGGCCAGTCAGCCGTAGTCGAGCCTTCGGTAAGGATACGCACATAGACTTTGGAGCCCGGCGCGGCCTTGGCGATGTTGCGCAGGTCGGCTTCGGAGTCGGTGGAGAACAGGCGCACGCCTTTCTCGTAGAAGTAGCGGATGTCCTTGGATTTCTTGATGGTGTTGCCGTAGCTGATACGGTCGGCGCTGACGCCGCGGTCCATGACCTTGTCCAGCTCGTAGATCGAGGCGATGTCGAAGCTCGAACCCTTGTCTTTCAACAGGTCGATGATCTCGACGGCAGGGTTGGCCTTGACGGCGTAGTACACCTTGGCGAATTCGAAACCGGCGCGCAGGTCATCGTAGGCCTGGCTGATCATCGCGGTGTCGATCACCACGAACGGGGTTTCTTGCTTGTCGGCGAACGCCTTCATTTTGTCAAAGGTGGCGCGCGCGAAATAGTCTTCGACGTTGATCGACATGCTGGGAACTCCTAAGGGCAAACTAAATTGATCAATGGGTGCAAATGAACGTCCTCCGTATCCCCACTTTGGTTCGCCTACTTCCCAAGGCATGTCGCCGAAAGCAAAAAGGCCACGGGATAAGCTTCCCTTGGCCTTGCTGTCTCGTCGTCAGTACTTGAGCCGGATGGATCGTTTCCAGCATGGACGTTCGGCGCGAACTTTAGGGCGTGAGGAGCTTGAGATCAACTAAAAATGTCGCGTTTTTGCACGCGTTCGTCGCGCGATCCCGTGCAGCTACTTATGTAACCGACCGGTGTGACGGATTGATGTTCCCCGGATGGGGCTGATCAGATGGATTTGCGGTGTATTCATCGCAGGCAAGCCAGCTCCTACAGGGATTGCATTCCAACTGTGGGAGCTGGCTTGTCTGTGATAGCGGTCTATCAGGCCAAGGCAGTCTCGGCAGGCGACACGATACTGGTCTTGCCCCCACGGGACTTACCGGAGCTCAGGTACTCGGCAATCGATTCCTGGGTCACTTCACCCAAAAACACCCGCTCGGCATCCATCACCGGCAGCCACGAGCGGTTGAACTCGTACATGCGCGACAACAGGATGCGCAAGTGCTCGTCAAACGCCGCCGTGGCGTTGAACTCGCGCAGGTATTGGGCGCAGGTACCCGTCTGACGATGCAGGTCGCGACGTCGTACATAACCCAGGGCCTTGTTCTCGGCGCAGGTGACCACCACATAGCGCCGGTCATGCTCGTCCATCAGCTCCAGGGCATCGGCCACCGGCGTTTCCGGGCTGACCGACGGGGCGTTGTCCGCCGCGTCTTCGGCCTTGACCAGCAGCAGGCGCTTGAGGGTGCTGTCCTGGCCGACAAAGTTGCTGACAAACTCGTCGGCAGGATGGGCCAGCAGGGTGTCCGGGTGGTCGATCTGCAACAGCTTGCCGGCGCGGAAGATGGCGATTTTGTCGCCCAGCTTGATCGCCTCGTCGATGTCATGGCTGACCATGATCACCGTCTTGTTCAATGCGCGCTGCATCTCGAAGAACTCGTTCTGGATCATCTCGCGGTTGATCGGGTCGACCGCGCCGAATGGCTCATCCATCAGCAGCAATGGCGCGTCGGCCGCCAGGGCGCGGATCACGCCGATCCGCTGTTGCTGGCCACCGGACAATTCACGGGGGTAGCGGTGCAGATACTGCTTGGGTTCGAGCTTGATCATGCTCATCAACTCGCGGGCGCGGTCGTGGCACTTCTGCTTGTCCCAGCCCAGCAGCTTGGGCACCACCACGATGTTTTCCTCGATGGTCATGTTGGGGAACAGGCCGATCTGCTGGATCACGTAGCCGATGTTGCGGCGCAGGGTCACTTCGTCGAGGTCGGTGGTGTCTTCGCCGTTGATCAGGATCTTGCCCGAGGTGGGCTTGATCAGGCGGTTGATCATTTTCAGCGTGGTGCTCTTGCCGCAACCCGAGGGGCCGAGGAATACGCAAATCTCGCCTTCATTGACAGTCAGGCTCACGTCGTTAACGGCAGTGACAGTCTTGCCGTTGCTTTGGAAGGTCTTGGACAGGTTTTGAAGTTCGATCATTTGAGCAATCCTTTTGGAGTCAGCGAGCGTTGCAGCCATTGCAGAAGCAGGTCGGCGAAGATGGCCAGGAGACTGACCAGCACGGCGCCAACGATCAGCATCGACATGTCGCTGCGGCTGATGGAAGCCAGAATAAGTACACCCAGGCCACCGGCGCCGATGGTGGCGGCAATGGTCATTACACCGATGTTCATCACCACCGCGGTGCGCACGCCGGCGAGGATCACCGGCACGGCGATGGGCAGCTCGACCATGCGCAGGCGCTGGCCGAAGGTCATGCCGATGCCTTTGGCGGCTTCGCGGATGCCCGGCTCGACACCGGTCAGGGCCAGGTAGGTGTTACGCATGATCGGCAGCAGGGAGTAGAGGAACACGGCGGTGATCGCCGGCATCGGCCCCAGGCCCTGGCCGAACTTGGAGTAGAACGGCAGTAGCAGGCCGAACAGGGCAATCGACGGGACGGTCAGCAGCACCGTGGCGCTGGCCTGCAACGGGCCGGCCAGGGTCGGGAAGCGGGTCATCAGCACGCCCAGGGGCACGCCGACGACAATCGCGAGGATCACGGCGATCCCGACCAGGGTGATGTGCTGCCAGGTCAGGTGTAGGACTTGGGCCCAATCAAGATGGGAAAAGGCGTTCAGAAATTCCATGTCTTCTCCTCTTTTAGTTGAGTGGGTGCTGGCGCAGGAAATCAGCGGCAACGGCCGATGGGCTTTCATGGTCGACGTCGACCCGCGCGTTCAGCTGGCGCATGGTTTCATCGTCGAACAGCGCCGCCAGTGGCTTGAGGTCGGCGGCCAATTGCGGGTGGGCATCCAGATAAACCTGGCGTACCACCGGGGCTGCGGTGTAGTCCGGGAAGTAGTGCAGGTCATCTTCCAGCAGCTTCAACTTGAAGGCGTTGAGGCGGCCATCGGTGGTGTACACCAGGCCGGCAAACACCTGGCCATTACGCAGGGCGGTGTAGACCAGGCCTGCGTCCATCTGCCGGGTGTTCTTGCGGGTGAGGTTCATGCCGTACAGCTTGACCATGCCGGCCATGCCGTCGGAACGGTTGGCGAACTCGGTATCCAGGGCCACCAGGCGGTTTTCACGGGTTGGCTCGGCCAGGGCCTTGGTCAGGTCGCTGATGGTGTTGATCTGCGGATACTCCTTGGCCACGTTTTCCGGCAGGGACAGGGCGTAGGTGTTGCTGAACTTCGACGGCGACAGCCAGACCAGGCCTTTTTTTGCGTCGAGTTCTTTCACCCGTGCGTAGGACTGTTCGCTGTCGAGCTTCTCGTCCACATGGTTGTAGGCCACCAGGGACACGCCGGTGTACTCCCAGATCAGGTCCAGTTGCCCGCTCTCCTGGGCACTGCGCGCCAGGTTGCTGCCCAGGCCGCCGGTCACGCGGGTGTCGTAGCCCTTGGTGCGCAGGTACTGGGAGGTAATTTCGGCGAGCAGGGTCTGCTCGGTGAAGACCCGGGCGCCGATACGGATCACCGGTTTTTCAGCGGCTTGCGCAATACCTGCAAACAGCAGGACGCAGCTCAATATCAAAGTCAGTTTTTTCATGTCGATTCCTTTACCCAGCCTTAAGACGGACGCAACCCGCGTTCCAGCCAGAGGCGGCTGGCCATGGTCACCAGACCGTCAAGCAGCAACGCCAGCAACGCGGTACACGCGGCGCCGAGTAGCAATTGCGGCTGATTGTTCAGGGCAATGCCGGGGAAGATCAGGCTGCCCAGGCTGTTGGCGCCAATCAGGAACGCCAGCGGTGCGGTGCCGACGTTGATCGCCAGGGCCACACGTACGCCACCGATGATGATCGGCACGGCGTTGGGCAGTTCGACGCGAAACAGCACCTGGCGCGGGGTCATGCCGATGCCGACGGCGGCTTCCTTCAAGGAGCCCTGCACGTTTTTCAGGCCTTCGTAGGTATTGCGCACGATGGGCAGCAAGGAGGCGAGGAACAGGGCGAAGATGGCCGGGCCGCTGCCGATGCCGAGGACGCCGAGGGCGATGGCCAGTACGGCCAGGGGAGGGACGGTGTTGCCGATGTTGAAGATCTGCATGAAACGTTCTGCGCGCCCGACCATATTCGGTCGGCTGAGCAGGATACCGGCGGGGATCCCTACGATCAGGGCAGCCAGCATGGAGACAAGTACAAGAATCAGGTGAGCTTGCAGGTAAAACAACAAATCGTCGCGGTACATCTCGATCGTGTTGATGCCGATCCAGTGGACCAGCAGGGCCAGGAGAGCGACGACAACCGCTCCTCCTATCAGCCCTTTGCCATAGCGAATAGCCACAGGCGGACTCCTTTTTTCTTTTGTCGGCGAACACATTTCCGAGCGGCAATGCCATTCCTGGCTGTCGGCGAATATGTTCGCGAAAAGCAGCTCGCCGATACCGGCAATGCGGTATGCGATCAAGCCATGAGCGCAGCCTCGTCAGGCTAACTTGCTGATTTTTCAGCCCCTGTTACGAGTGCGGTAGCAGGGGAGTGGACGTCTCTACCTTTTAAAAGGTTCCATACTTGGCAGCATTTAGCCACCCCCAATCGGGTGAACGGTGGTCCGGCTCCCTGGGTTTGCGCTATACTCGCCGCCCTTTTTTGACTCACCTGCCAGGCGATTTCCCATGACCCACCAGGCCGCCGAAGTCGCGAAACGCCGCACTTTCGCCATTATTTCCCACCCCGATGCCGGTAAAACCACCATCACCGAAAAGCTCCTGCTGATGGGCAAGGCGATCGCAGTGGCCGGCACGGTGAAATCCCGCAAGTCTGATCGCCATGCCACCTCCGACTGGATGGAGATGGAGAAGCAACGGGGTATTTCCATTACCACGTCGGTCATGCAGTTCCCCTATCGCGACCACATGATCAACCTGCTCGACACCCCGGGCCACGAAGACTTCTCCGAAGACACCTACCGCACCCTGACGGCGGTGGACTCGGCGCTGATGGTCCTCGACGGCGGTAAAGGCGTCGAGCCACGTACCATTGCGCTGATGGACGTGTGCCGTCTGCGTGACACGCCCATCGTCAGCTTCATCAACAAACTCGATCGCGACATCCGCGACCCGATCGAACTGCTGGATGAAATCGAAGCCGTCCTGAAGATCAAGGCCGCGCCGATCACCTGGCCGATTGGTTGCTACCGCGACTTCAAGGGCGTGTACCACCTGGCCGACGACTACATCATTGTCTACACCGCCGGCCACGGTCATGAACGCACCGATGTGAAGATCATCGAGAAACTCGACTCCGATGAGGCCCGCGCCCACCTGGGTGACGAGTACGACCGCTTCGTCGACCAACTAGAGCTGGTGCAGGGCGCCTGCCATGAGTTCAACCAGCAGGAATTCCTCGACGGGCAACTGACCCCGGTGTTCTTCGGTACCGCCCTGGGCAACTTCGGCGTCGACCACGTACTGGATGCGGTAGTCAACTGGGCACCGAAACCACTGGCGCGGGTTGCCAACGAACGGACCGTGGAGCCGGTTGAAGAGAAATTCAGCGGTTTCGTGTTCAAGATCCAGGCGAACATGGACCCCAAGCACCGCGACCGTATCGCCTTTATGCGTATCTGCTCCGGCAAATACGAAAAAGGCATGAAGATGCGCCACGTACGCACCGGCAAGGACGTGCGTATCGGCGACGCCCTGACGTTCTTCTCCTCGGAGCGTGAGCAGTTGGAAGAGGCGTTTGCCGGCGACATCATCGGCCTGCACAACCACGGCACCATCCAGATCGGCGACACCTTCACCGAAGGCGAAGCGCTGGGCTTCACCGGCATCCCGCACTTCGCCCCGGAACTGTTCCGCCGCGTACGCCTGCGCGACCCGCTCAAGTCCAAGCAACTGCGCCAGGGCTTGCAGCAGTTGGCGGAGGAGGGCGCCACCCAGGTGTTCTTCCCCGAGCGCAGCAACGACATCATCCTCGGCGCCGTGGGTGTGCTGCAGTTCGATGTGGTGGCCAGCCGCTTGAAAGAGGAATACAAGGTCGAATGCTCCTACGAGCCGATCACCGTGTACTCCGCGCGCTGGATTGATTGCAGCGACAAGAAGAAGCTCGAAGAGTTTTCCAACAAGGCCGTGGAAAACCTCGCCATCGATGGCGGCGGCCACCTGACCTACCTGGCGCCGACGCGGGTCAACCTGGCGCTGATGGAAGAGCGCTGGCCGGATGTGAAATTCCGGGCGACGCGCGAGCATCACTAAGGGTTAGCGGTACGAAAAAAGGCGAAGCTGTGATGGCTTCGCCTTTTTATTCGGCGGTAGATTATTAGGTATTGGGCCCAACTTTAAGTTGTTTAAGACTTAGATCAGCCCCCGCCCTTAGGGTTTCAACTTGTGCGGCTATTGCATCTTTGGCAATTGCTTCGCCCACGTCAGTGATTTCCTGATTCTTTATATAGTTCACACTCAAGAACAATAGGTGCATGGCAACATCCATCGCACTTTGAAAAGACAGCAGTGTATTGTTATTCCCCAGTTCATCGACCACTCTTTCCCAGCGCCGGTCAGACTCGACCTGCAAGGCCTTGAACTCCGCCAGCGACACGTCGCCGTCCTCGTAGATATCAGACAGCAGCTTTTCCAGGGATTTTGAAATGTCTCGCATGACAGCCCTCGCAAAGAATATAAGAAGTTGCAGCGGGCGGACTTTATTCTTTGCGCGTGGCGTTGCGCAATTGCGGAAACATAGAGGTTACAAGTTACAGAAAGTTAGTCTGTGAGGCGGGGATTGGTGCTGTTTTTAATGTCGGACTTGTCGTTGGTTCTATCGCGAATAGGCGGTAATGACGTGCGCCAGAATGACCATTAAAAAAGCTCCGCCAGGCATGCCGGGCGGAGCAGAGATACAGGCGCAGGTAACTGGCCTTAGAACGAAGCCGTCACCGACGCAAAATACGCCCGACCCGGTTCGTTGTACGTCTGGGCGCCCGCATCATCAGCATTGCCTTTGCGATACAGGCGCTTGTCCAGCAGGTTTTCGATGCCCACGCGTACGCTCAGGTTCTTGTTGAACTCGTAGCCGCTGCTCAAGCCCATCAAGCCGTACGGGTCCACGTCCTGCTGGGCGCTGCGATCATAGTTGCTGGCGCTGCGCGAGTTGAGGGTTGGCGACTCCTGCTTGCCGTAGTAGGTGCCGCTGACCTGGAACGACAGCTTGTCGGTGGCCTGCCAGTCCAGCGTGGTGTTGACCGTGTACTTGGGAATGACGCTCAGCGGCTCGCCGGTGTCCTTGTCCTTGGAGTCGATCATGTAGGTCAGGTTGGTGTTCCAGTCCAGGTCGTCGCGCAAGCTCATGAACAGGTTGCCTTCGACCCCCTGCACCAGCGCGGCGCCGCTGTTTTCCCATTCCAGCACACGGCGCCCGCCGTCCAGGCGGTAGGCGGCGGTGTTGCTGGCGTTGATTTTGTTCTTGTAGTCATTACGGAAGTAAGTCGCGCTGGTGCGCCAGGTGCCTTTGTCATAGGCCAGGCCAATTTCCTTGTTGACGCTGATTTCCGGTTTCAGGTCCGGGTTGCCCACCAGGTAGCAGCCACCGGAGTTGGTTTCGCCGGCGTTGCAGCCGTTGCCACGGCTGTACAGCAAGTAGTTGGGGTTGGACTGGTACAGGTTGGGCGTCTTGTAGGCCCGGGCAATCCCGCCCTTGAGGCTCAGTTCATCGGTCAACTGGTGCGAGGCGTTGAGGCTCGGGCTCCAGTTGCCGCCGTATTCTTCATGATCGTCGTAGCGCAGGCCGGGAGTGATGATGGTCTTGCTGCCGACTTCGATGTTGTCCTCGGCGAACAGCGCGTAGCTCGAGGCCGTGGTCTTGGTGCTGCTGCGGCTCATCCCCGGAATGCTCGGCACGCCGCCGGTGCCTGGGTCGTAGCTTTGTGGGCGCAGCGAGCCTGGGTCGTTCATCGACTCGTAGAGGTATTCGCTGCCCAGGGTCAGCACCTGCTCGGTGCCGAAACTCAGGGGCAGGTTGACCTCGGCGGTGGCCCGGGTGTTGCGCAAGCGCGATTCGAAACGGCCAGCGGTGGCGGAGGGTGCGCCCTCGCCGGAGCCGGCCAGGCCTTCGTTGAGGCGTGCGTTGCGGGTCAGGTCGTGGCTCAGGGAGGCCAGGGTCGAGCCCCAGTCGAACTCGCCACGGTGGGTGGCGGAGAAACTGCTGCGCTGGATCACGCTGGTTTCTTTGCCGACCAGGCTGTTAACGAACACGCCGCCGCCGTTAAGCATGGTGTCGCCGGCGAAGATATTGCCCTGGCGGCTGTAGCTGGCTTCCAGGTCCAGGGTTTGCTCAGGGGTGAATTGCCAACTGAGCAAGCCGTTGACGTCTTTGTTGCGCACACCCTCGCGGCCGGCAACCAGCGAGTCGGCGGTGGCCTGTTCAGCCTGGTTGATGGTGGAGTCGTCGGCATCGGTCTTGTTCAAGCCGCCATACACCCGGAACGCCAGGGTATCGCTCAGCGGCCCGCTGAGGTTGAAGTTGGTGCGCTTGCTCATGCCTTCGGCATCGTCTTCGGGCAGCGACACGTAAGTGGTCAGCGAGCCGTGCAACTGGTCGGTGGGGCGCTTGGTGATGATGTTGATCACCCCGCCCATGGCCCCGGAGCCGTAGCGCGCGGCGGCCGGGCCGCGCAGGATTTCAATGCGTTCGACTTCCTCGGCCGGTACCCAGTTGGTTTCGCCACGGGTATCACGGTCGCCGCTCCAGCCGTAGCGCACGGCATTGCGCGAGGTCGACGGCTTGCCATCGATCAGGATCAGGGTGTTTTCCGGGCCCATGCCGCGCAGGTCGATCTGGCGGTTGTTGCCACGGCTGCCGCTGGAACTGTTGCCGCTCAGGTTGACGCCGGGTTCACGGCGGATGATGTCCGACAGATCGTTGGTGGGTGGGCGTTTCTTGATATCTTCGGCGGTGATGATCGACACGCCGGGGGCCTGCTTGAGCTCTTCGGCGGCGGTGCCCAGGATGCGCGTTTCGCTCAGCTCCAGGGCCTGGGAGGTGCCATCGACGGGCAGGTCGCTAGCTTCTACCGGCACTTTGTCGCGCTCTCTTTCCAGGGTGTCCGCCAGCAGCGCAGGGGATGAAAGGGCGGCGATAAACGCCAGGGAGAAGTGGCTGAGCCTGAATCGAGGTGACATGTCCGCAAAATCCTTTATGAAAGGTGGCAACTGAGCGAGATGCACCAGAATTGCCTTCCAGCAGGATTCGGCGCGCTCTACGCGCCGGAATGCTAGTCATTATCAAATACAAGTAAATATCATTTACAATTTTTACACTTAGCTAAAAACAAAAAAGCCCCTCCCGCCAGACTGATGCGCAATCTGGCGGGAGAGGCTGTACAACGCTGTATTGCCCTGTGGCAGCGGGCTTGTGTGGGAGCGGGCTTGCCCGCGATGCAGGCACCTTGCACTGTCAGTTAAACCGCGCTGATGCTATCGCGGGCAAGCCCGCTCCCACACAAGCCCACCCCTCCAGGGGGTTAGGCGACGAACTGCTCCGCGTGATGGCAAGCCACCTGGCGGTTGTCCAGTTCGCGCAGCAGCGGTTCTTCACTGCTGCAGCGCTCGGTCGCATACGGGCAGCGCTTGTGGAAGGCGCAGCCGGAAGGCGGGTTCAGCGGGTTGGGCAACTCGCCGACGATCTTGATCTTCGGCTTGTTCGGGTCCGGGTGAATGGTCGGAGTGGCCGACAGCAACGCCTGGGTATAAGGGTGCAGCGGGCGCTCGTAGATGTCGTTCTTCGCGCCCATTTCCACCGGGCGGCCGAGGTACATCACCATCACGTGGTCGGCAACGTGTTGCACCACCGCCAGGTTGTGGGAGATGAACACATACGCCGTGTTGTACTGCTGCTGCAGGTCCATGAACAGGTTGAGCACCTGGGCCTGGATCGACACGTCCAGCGCCGAGGTTGGTTCATCCGCCACCAGCACCTTGGGTTGCAGCATCATCGCGCGGGCCAGGGCGATCCGCTGGCGCTGGCCCCCGGAGAACATGTGCGGGTAGCGCTGATAATGCTCAGGGCGCAGGCCCACCTGCTTCATCATCGCCTGGACCTTTTCACGGCGCTCGGCGGCGGACAGATTGGTGTTGATCAGCAGCGGCTCGCCCAGTTGATCGCCGACTTTCTGCCGTGGGTTCAACGAGGCGTAGGGGCTCTGGAACACCATCTGCACGTCTTTGCGCAGTTGCTTGCGCTGGGCCTTGTCGGCGCCGGCGACTTCCTGGCCGGCGATTTTCAAGGAGCCGGACGACGGCTCTTCAATCAGCGTCAGCGCGCGGGCCAGGGTGGATTTGCCGCACCCGGACTCACCCACCACGGCGAGGGTCTTGCCGGCTTCCAGTTCGAACGACACGCCATTGAGGGCGCGCACGGTGGCGTGGCCCTTGAACAGGCCACGGGACACTTCGTAGTGACGGGTCAGGTCGCGGGCGGTAAGAACGACGGCCATTACGCCACCTCCTGGTTCAAGGGGTAGAAGCAGCGCACAAGGCTGTGGGCTTGCGGGTCCAGGGTCGGACGGGTCTGGCGGCAGCTGTCTTGCACATACGGGCAGCGTGGCGACAGCAGGCAGCCTTGCGGGCGGTCATAACGGCCGGGGACGATGCCCGGCAGCGTCGACAGACGCGCAGCGCCCATGCTGTGTTCCGGGATCGCGGCCAGCAATGCCTCGCTGTACGGGTGCGCCGGTACGTCGAACAGGCCGGGCACCTGGCCGACTTCCACTGCTTGGCCGGCGTACATCACGCACACGCGCTGGGCTGTTTCGGCCACTACCGCGAGGTCGTGGGTGATCAGCACCAGGCCCATGTTCTGCTCTTTTTGCAGGGCCAGCAGCAGCTCCATGATCTGCGCCTGGATGGTCACGTCCAGGGCCGTGGTCGGCTCGTCGGCGATCAGCAGTTTTGGCTCGCCGGCAATCGCCATGGCAATTGCCACACGCTGGCTCATGCCGCCGGACAGCTGGTGCGGGTAGGCATCCATGCGGCTGGAAGCGCCTGGGATCTCGACCTTTTCCAGCAGTTCGATGGCACGTTTGCGCGCTTGCTTGCCGGACATTTTCAGGTGCAGGCGCAGTACTTCTTCAATCTGGAAACCCACGGTGTAGCTGGGATTCAGCGCGGTCATCGGGTCCTGGAACACCATCGCCAGGTCTTTGCCGACGATCTGCCGGCGCTGGCGGTTGCTCAGCTTGAGCATGTCCTTGCCGTCGAAAGTCAGGGAGTCGGCGGTGACGATGCCGGGATGCTCGATCAGGCCCATCAGCGCCATCATGGTCACGGATTTACCCGAACCCGACTCGCCAACGATGGCCAGTACTTCGCCTTTGTCCACGGCCAGATCGAGGCCATCGACCACCGGCACAGCGGTTTTGTCGCCGAAGCGCACATTGAGATTCTTGATTTCTAGCAGTGACATGGGAATCTCCTCACGCGGCATTCTTGAGTTTCGGGTCCAGCGCATCGCGCAGTCCGTCGCCCATCAGGTTGATTGCCAGCACGCTGAGCAAAATGGTCAAGCCAGGCAGGCTTACAACCCACCAGGCGCGTTCGATGTAGTCACGGGCCGAAGCCAGCATGGTGCCCCACTCAGGCGTCGGCGGTTGCACGCCAAGGCCGAGGAAGCCCAGGGCGGCGGCATCGAGAATCGCCGAGGAGAAGCTCAAGGTGGCCTGCACGATCAATGGCGCCATGCAGTTGGGCAGCACGGTGACGAACATCAGGCGCGGCAGGCCCGCACCGGCCAGGCGCGCGGCGGTCACGTAGTCACGGTTGAGCTCGCCCATCACCGCCGCGCGGGTCAGGCGCACGTAGGACGGCAACGACACAATGGCAATCGCGATCACGGTGTTGATCAGGCCAGGGCCGAGGATGGCGACAATCGCCACGGCCAGCAGCAGCGAGGGCAGGGCCAGCATGATGTCCATCAGACGCATGATGGTCGGGCCGAGCAAGCGCGGGAAGAACCCGGCGAACAGGCCCAGCAGGATCCCCGGGATCAGCGACATCACCACCGACGACAAACCGATCAGCAATGACAGGCGCGAGCCCTGGATCAGGCGCGACAGCAAGTCACGGCCCAGTTCGTCGGTGCCCAGCAAAAACTGCATCTGCCCGCCTTCCAGCCACGACGGCGGGGTCAGCAGGAAGTCGCGGTATTGCTCGCTGGGGTTATGGGGCGCGACCCAGGGGGCGAAGATCGCGCAGAACACGATCAGCAACATAAACAGCAGGCCGGCAACCGCGCCCTTGTTCTTGGAGAAGGCTTGCCAGAATTCTTTGTACGGCGACGGGTACAGCAGGCTCTGATCGACTGCTGACACTTGAGTTGGTGTGGTCATGGTCATGGTCTCAGCGCTGGTGACGGATGCGTGGGTTGGCGAAGCCGTAGAGGATATCCACCACGAAATTCACCAGGATCACCAGGCAGGCGATCAGCAGGATGCCGTTTTGCACCACCGGGTAGTCCCGCGCGCCAATGGCTTCGATCAGCCATTTGCCGATGCCGGGCCAGGAGAAGATGGTCTCGGTCAAGACCGCACCGGCCAGCAGCGTGCCGACTTGCAGGCCGACCACGGTCAGCACCGGGATCAGCGCGTTACGCAGGCCGTGCACGAACACCACGCGCGCCGGCGACAGGCCCTTGGCCTTGGCGGTGCGGATGTAGTCTTCGCGCAGGACTTCAAGCATCGAGGAGCGGGTCATCCGCGCAATCACTGCCAGCGGGATGGTGCCGAGCACGATGGCCGGCAGGATCAGGTGATGCAGTGCATCCCAGAACGCGTCCGGTTCGTCGGCCAGCAGGGTGTCGATCAGCATGAAGCCGGTGCGTGGCTCGATGTCGTAGAGCAGGTCGATACGCCCGGAAACCGGGGTCCAGCCCAGGCTTACCGAGAAGAACATGATCAGGATCAGGCCCCACCAGAAGATCGGCATCGAATATCCCGCCAGGGAGATGCCCATCACCCCATGGTCGAACAGGGATCCTCGCTTGAGTGCCGCGATCACCCCGGCCAATAGCCCGAGGATGCCGGCGAACAACAGGGCGGCCATGGACAGTTCCAGGGTCGCGGGGAACAGGGCGCTGAACTCGGTCCACACGCTGGTGCGGGTACGCAGGGATTCGCCGAGGTCGCCTTGGGCGAGCTTGCCGACGTAGTCCAGGTATTGCGCATACAAGGGTTTGTTCAAGCCAAGGCGTTCCATTGCCTGGGCGTGCATCTCGGGGTCAACCCGCCTTTCGCCCATCATGACTTCTACGGGGTCGCCAGGGATCATGCGAATCAACGCAAAGGTCAGCAGCGTGATGCCGAAGAACGTGGGGATCAATAACCCCAATCGGCGGGCAATAAAACTAAACATCGTGTTGTGTACCTCAATCAGCCGGTTAGGCAGGTCCGGCCCCGTCAACGTCGACGGGGCCGGGCGTCTCTTATTACTTCACCTGGGTGGTGGCGAAGTTATTGTTGGTCAGGGGGCTTTGGGTATAACCCTCGACGTTCTTGCGCATGGCAGTGAACATTTTCGGGTAAGCCATGGGGATCCACGGTTGGTCCTTGTCGAAAACGTCCAGCGCTTGTTCATAGAGTGTGGCGCGCGCGGCGGGTTCAGCCACGGCGCGGGCCTTGTCGATCAGGCCCTGAAACTCTTCGTTACACCAGCGGGCGTAGTTTTCGCCGTTTTTCGCTGCATCGCAACTCAGGTTCGGCGTGAGGAAGTTGTCTGGGTCGCCGTTGTCCCCGGCCCAGCCGGCGGAAACCATGTCGTGCTCGCCGGCTTTGGCGCGCTTGAGCATCTCGCCCCACTCCATGACCTTGATATTGACCTTGAGGCCAATCTGCGCCAGATCCGCCTGCATGCGCTGGGCGCCGAGCATCGGGTTGGGGTTGGTCGGGCCGCCGCCGTTGCGGGTGAACAGGCTGAACTCGGTGCCTTCCGGCACGCCGGCTTCCTTGAGCAGGGCACGGGCCTTGTCCAGGTCGCGGGCCGGGTTTTTCAGCTTGTCGTTGAAGCCTAGCAGGGTCGGCGGGTACGGGCCGGTGGCGTCGATGGCATTGCCTTTGCCGTACAGGGATTCGTTATAGCCATGTTTGTCGAACGCGATGTTGATTGCGTGGCGTACCCGCGCGTCGCTCATGTACTTGTGGGTGGTGTTCATGGCGGTGTAGGCGGTGGTCATCGCCGCCAGTTCCGCGACCTTCAGGTTTGGATCGGCCTTGATGCTGGGCAGGTCGTCAGGCTTGGGATACAGGGCGATCTGGCACTCATTGGCCTTGAGCTTTTGCAGGCGCACGTTGTTATCCACCGCGATGGCCAGGATCAGCGGGTCGGCGGGCGGCTTGCCACGGAAGTATTCCGGGTTGGCCTTGAAGCGCACCTGGGCGTCCTTCTGGTAGCGGGTAAAGATGAACGGGCCGGTGCCGATCGGCTTGCTGTTGAGCTCGCCGGTCTTGTTGGCGGCCAGCAGCTTGTCGGCGTACTCGGCAGAGTGGATGGCGGTGAAGGGCATCGCGACATCGGCCAGGAACGGAGCTTCAGGGCGGGTCAGGGTGAAGACCACGGTGTGGTCATCGGTCTTCTCGACGCTTTTGAGCAGTTCCTTGAAACCCATGCTTTCGAAATAGGGGAAGCCGGTGGTGGACTTGTTGTGCCACGGGTGTTTGGGGTCCAGTTGGCGCTGGAAGCTCCAGAGCACGTCGTCGGCATTCAGGTTGCGCGTGGGCTTGAAGTAGTCGGTGGTGTGGAACTTGACGTCATCTCGCAGGTGGAAGGTATAGGTCAGGCCGTCCTCGCTGATGTCCCACGATTTGGCGAGTGCGGGTTGGATTTCAGTGGTGCCGGGCTTGAAGTCCACCAGGCGGTTGAACATGGTTTCGGCGGCGGCATCGGCGGTGACGGCCGTGGTGTACAGGACCGGGTCGAAGCCTTCCGGACTGGCTTCGGTGCAGACCACCAGGGGTTTGGCCGATACGCCGATAGCGACGCTTAATAGCGCAGCGGCAACGGCAGCTTGTAGCGGGAGCATTTTCATTCAGAGCCCTCTGCAATCGATGGGACCAGGCAAGCGTAGACGGCGGGCTCGTCCTGAGCCCGCCGTCTACCTGGTGCGATTTAAAGAATGTTGAACGGGACGGTGGTAACCAGACGGAATTCTTTGACGCTGCCGTCAAACTGGTTGGCGCTGCCACGGTGTTCGACGTAGGTGGCACGAATCGCGGTGGCCTTGAGCGGGCCGCTCTGGACCGCGTATGCCGCGCCCACGCCGTATTCCTGGTGTTTTTCGCCGTCCTGGGTCTCGATGCCGGTGTAGGCGTAAGCGCCGTTGCTGTTCCCCGTGTAGTGGGTACCGTCGATGCCCCAGCCGCGTGCGGAGTAGATGTTGAACTTCAGGCCCGGCACACCGTATTCGGCCATGTTGATGGCGTAGGCGACCTGGAAGGATTTCTCGTTCGGGCCGTTGAAGTCCGACGTCAGGGAGTTGGCCAGGTAGATGCCGTTGGTTTCGTGCAGGTAGTCGAAGTACTCGTTACCGTTCACTTGCTGGTAGGAGAAGGTCAGGCTGTGAGCCTGGTGAGCCAATCCAAGGGACAGGGAGTAGGTATCGTTGTCGATCTCCCCCATCAGCTTTTTGCCTTCATCGACGGTCTTGTAGTAGTTCAGGCCGGTGGTCAAGGCCAGGACTTGGCTGTCACCCAGCTGGTGGGTTGCACCGAAGTAGTACTGGTTCCAGAAGTCCTTGACGTTGGCGCCGAAGAAGCTGGTTTTCAGGCTCTCGAACGGCTGGTAGTTGGCGCCCAGGGTGTAGACCTTGTCGGTTGTCGCACTGTTGGCGCCTTGTTGGCTGTACTCGCTGCGGAACTTCGACAGGCTCTGTTCGGAACGTGGGGAGACGCGGTCAAACACGCCGCCCTGGAACGACAGGTTGCTGAACTCTTCGCTGTTGAAGCTCACACCCTGGAAGCTCGATGGCAGGGGACGGTTGCCGATGGTATCGACGATGCCGCTGCTGAAGTTCTGGCGACCGGCCGTCAAGGTGGTGTTGGAGACACGGAACTGCACGTTGGCCAGGCCCAGTTTGCTCCATTGGTCTACGGCATTGCCGTCAGAGTCAGCCAAGGTACGGTTAGAGCCGCCCTTGATATCGCGTTTGCTGCGGTCCAGAACCAGAGCGTTGTACACCGCTACTTCGGTCTTTACGCCAACAGTGCCCTGGGTGAACCCCGAGCTGGCGTTGAGGATGGTGCCCTGGATCCAGTTGGTACGGTTGCGGTCGGTCTTCGCCACACCGTGCTCTTTGTATTTGAACTTGCCACCACGGTACAGGCTCTCGTGGGAGTACCAGTTACGCGTGGTGCCGCCCAGGCTGAAATCTTCGATAAAGCCCTTGGCCTCGCTTTGGGCGCTGGCACTGGCCAGCGTGGTCGGCACGAATTGCTGGCTTGCAGGTTCGGCGTAAGCGGTGGCGGTGATGCTGCTGATGGCCATGGCCAGTAGCACTTTGCTGCTCAATTTCATGGGTGGAGCTCCTTTGGTTCTCTTTTTTTTATGCCGGCCTTATTGGGTGAACCGGCTATTGGGTGTGTAACTCTTCAAGCATTTGCAAACGTTTGCTGTAGGAGATTTCGCGAATTACAGCTACACGTTTGCGACAGGGCCAACGTGGCCCTGCGCATCCGGTTATTTTTTTATGGGGTAATACTGACGCCCGAGAACACGTTGCGGCCGAAGGGGCTCACTTTGAAACCTTCGACCTTGGTGCTTAACGGCTGGTTGACCGTCGAGTGGGCGACAGGCGTGATCGGCACCTGCTGTTTGAGCAGTTGCTGCGCCTGTTTGTACAGAACAGTCCTTTGTTCACGGTCGGTGACGACCTTGGCTTGCTTGATCAGCTTGTCGTACGCCGGGTCACACCACATCGAGTAGTTGTTCCCGCCGATGGCGTCGCAGCTGTAGAGGGTGCCCAGCCAGTTGTCCGGGTCGCCGTTGTCGCCGGTCCAGCCGATCAGGCTGATATCGTGCTCGCCGTTCTTGATGCGCTTGATGTACTCGCCCCACTCATAGCTGACGATCTTGACCTTGAGGCCGATCTTGGCCCAGTCGCTTTGCAGCATCTCGGCCATCAGCTTGGCGTTGGGGTTGTACGGGCGCTGGACGGGCATGGCCCACAGGGTGATCTCGGTGCCTTCCTTGACGCCGGCAGCCTTGAGCAATTCCTTGGCTTTTTCCGGGTTGTAGGCGCTGTCCTTGATGGTGTCGTCATAGGACCACTGGGTTGGCGGCATACCGTTGACCGCCAGTTGCCCCGCGCCCTGGTACACGGCATTGAGAATGCTCTGCTTGTTCACCGCCATGTCCAGGGCCTGGCGCACTTCGAGCTGGTCGAAGGGCTTGTGTCGCACGTTGTAGGCGATGTAGCCGAGGTTGAAGCCGGGCTTGGTCAGCAGTTGCAGGTTCGGGTCGGCCTTGAGGGCGTCGACGTCGGCGGGGCGTGGATGCAGGGTGACCTGGCATTCGTTGGCCTTGAGCTTCTGCACGCGCACCGAGGCGTCGGTGTTGATGGCGAAAATCAGCTGGTCGAGCTTGACCTTGCTCGGGTCCCAGTAGTGTTTGTTGCCGGCGAAACGGATCTGCGAATCCTTCTGGTAACGCTGGAACACGAACGGCCCGGTGCCGATCGGCTTCTGGTTGATATCGCTGGGTTTGCCGGCCTTGAGCAGTTGCTCGGCATATTCGGCCGAGAGGATCGCGGCGAAGCTCATGGCGATGTTCTGGATAAACGCGGCGTCGACCGTGTTCAGGGTCATCACCACGGTGTGCGGGTCGGTTTTCTCGACCTTGGCGATGTTCTTGTTCAGGCTCATCCCGTTGAAGTACGGGAACTCGGTGGGGTAGGCCTTGCGAAACGGGTGGTCGGGGTCAAGCATGCGATTGAAGGTGAATAGCACGTCATCGGCGTTGAAATCCCGTGTTGGCTTGAATTCCTTGTTGCTGTGGAACTTCACCCCTTCGCGCAAGTGGAAGGTGTAGGTCAGGCCGTCTGGCGAAATATCCCACTTAGTAGCCAGCCCTGGTACGACGCCGGTTTCACCCTTTTCGAACTCAACCAGGCGGTTGTAGATCGGTTCGGCCGCATCGTTGTCGGTGGCGGTGGTGTATTGCGCGGTGTCGAACCCGGCCGGGCTGCCTTCGGAGCAGAACACCAGGCTTTTCTTCTCGGCAGCCTGGCCCATCGAGGCGACGGCCAGCAGGCCGGTGCCGAATATCGCGGATAGAACGGTGGTATGGCGCATGACTGTCCCCCAATCCATGTTTATCGTTTTCGTCAGTGAACAGTCGCCACGCCTTACCTGGCTTGGCGAAAGCACTGCTCCCATCCACAGCAAATGCCGTATCGGAACTACGCGTTTGCCTACCTCGACGTTAGGGAACGAGGGCAGGGCAGTAAATGCGCAGAACCGGACAGACCGTGTAGGTATCGGACGGAACCTGCGCAGTTAGCTGCTGTAGGACGGCAGCCTCTGCGAAAGTAGTTCGATTCCTAGGGTCTTGGCGGATGCAATAACGGCGACGTTATGAAACGTCGCCGTCAAAGATCACTACTTGCTGACGCTCACCCCGTAGAAGGAATTCAAGCCAAATGGGCTGATCTTGAAGTCCTGCACGTTGGAACGCATGGGTTGATACACCGTCGAGTGCGCGATAGGTGTCATGGGGACTGCATCTTTGAGGACGTGTTGCGCCTGTTTATACAGTTCGGTGCGCTTGGCGACGTCCGAGGTGGCCTTGGCTTCTTTTACGATGCCGTCGAATTTCTTGTCACACCATTTGGAGAAGTTGTTGCCGGACAGGGAGTCGCAGCCGAACAGCACGTTCAGCCAGTTGTCCGGGTCACCGTTATCACCGCTCCAGCCGATGATCATGGCCTGGTTCTCGCCGCCCTTGGAGCGCTTGATGTACTCACCCCACTCGTAGCTGACGATGTTGACCTTCAAGCCGATCTGCTTCCAGTCGTTTTGCAGCATCTCGGCCATCAGCTTGGCGTTGGGGTTGTACGGACGCTGGACGGGCATGGCCCACAAGGTGATCTCGGTGCCTTCCTTGACGCCGGCTTGCTTGAGCAGTTCCTTGGCCTTGGCCACGTCGTGCGGGACGTCCTTGATGGTCTCGTCATAGGACCACTGGGTCGGCGGCATGGCGTTGACCGCCAGTTGGCCTGCGCCCTGGTATACCGAGTCGATGATCTGCTGCTTATTGACCGACATGTCCAGGGCCTGGCGCACGCGCAGGTCGGCCAATGGGTTGGCGGCAGTCTGGCCCTTGAGCACAGGCATGACGTTGTAGGCGATATAGCCCAGGTTGAAACCGGCCTGGTGCGGCAGTTTCAAAGTCTTGTCCTCGCCCAGTGCCTTGAGGTCGGCCGGACGTGGGAA
The DNA here is from genome assembly GCF_050916005.1 of Pseudomonas sp. WMBT8. Classification (NCBI taxonomy): domain Bacteria; kingdom Pseudomonadati; phylum Pseudomonadota; class Gammaproteobacteria; order Pseudomonadales; family Pseudomonadaceae; genus Pseudomonas; species Pseudomonas sp. WMBT8. Next base: position 5,168,425 of record NZ_CP188096.1, on the reverse strand, counting down.
CAAGGTCACCTGGCATTCGTTCTTCTTGAGCTTCTGGATACGCACCGATGGGTCGGTGGTGATGGCGAAGATCAGGTTATCGATCTTCACGTCTTCAGGCTTCCAGTAGTCCTTGTTGCCGGTGTAGCGGATGTTGGAGTCTTTCTGGTAGCTCTTGAACACGAACGGACCAGTGCCGACCGGCTTCTGGTTGATGTCCTGGGGCTTGCCTTCCTTCAACAGTTGGGCGGCGTACTCAGCCGACTGTAGCGAGGCGAAGCTCATGGCCAGGTTTTGGATAAACGCGGCGTCCACGGTGCCAAGGGTGAACTTGACGGTGTGGTCGTCGATTTTCTCGATGTTCTTGATGTTGGTGTCCATCCCCATGTCCGTGAAGTACGGGAACTCGGTGGGGTAGGCCTTACGGAATGGATCGTCTTTATTGATCATCCGGTTGAAGGTGAAGAGGACGTCGTCGGCGTTGAATTCACGAGTTGGCTTGAAGTACGGCGTGGTGTGGAACTTGACCCCTTCGCGCAGGTGGAAGGTGTAGGTCAGGCCGTCTTCGGAAACGTCCCAACTGGTGGCCAGGCCAGGAATCACGGCGGTGCCGCCGCGCTCGAACTGGCTGAGCCGGTTGAACATGGTTTCGGCCGAAGCATCGAAGTCTGTTCCGGTGGTGTACTGGCCTGGGTCGAAACCCGCCGGGCTCCCTTCGGAGCAGAACACCAGATTAGTCGCCGCCTGGGCGAAAGGTGCAGCGGCCATTAAACCGGCGCTGACTAAAAACGGAATGACTGCGTGTTTAAGCATGTTGGCCTCATGATTTGTTGTCATTTTTGGAATTGAGGGCGACCTCGTGAGTCGGCCTGCGGATACTTATGCAGGCCCCATACCCATTGCAAGACGTTGAGAGGCTACAACTGCCAAAGAGTGGTACGAACGTACAGGAATGTCGCATTCATATAATTTTCGACACGAAACTGTATTTTCGAGGGCTTTTTTCGGTGCGTGGAGTGCACCGAATAAGCCCAACCGAGGTGTCTGGCGCACCCGGTTGGGGCATGGTTGTTACTTATTCAGACTTACGCCGTAGAACGGTGTCAGGCCAAACGGGCTGATCTTGAAGTCCTGGACTTCCTTGCGCAGCGGCTGGAAAACCGTCGAGTTCGCAATAGGCGTTATAGGTACTTGATCCTTAAGTATTTTTTGCGCCTGCTGATACCACTTGATGCGTTGGTCACGGTCACTGCTGAGCTTGGCCTTCTGCACCAGTTGGTCGTACTGCGGGTTACACCATTTTGCATAGTTGCTGCCCTTGACCGCAGCACAACTGTAGAGCACGCCCAGCCAGTTATCCGGGTCGCCGTTGTCGCCGGTCCAGCCGTAGATCATCACATCGTGCTCGCCGTTTTTTGCGCGCTTGATGTATTCGCCCCACTCATAGCTGACGATATTGGCAATGATCCCGACTTTGGCCCAATCCTGCTGGATCATCTGCGCCGACATTCGCGCGTTGGGATTGGAGGCGCGCTGCACAGTCATCGCCCACAGATTGATGGTGGTACCTGGTGCAACCCCTGCTTCTTTTAGTAGCGCCCGGGCCTTGGCAGGGTCGTGCGGTGCGTCCTTGATGCTGGGGTCATAAGACCACTGGGCCGGCGGCAGTGCGTTCTGCGCCAATTGCCCGGCACTTTGGTACACCGCCTGGATAATCGCCGGCTTATCGATGGCCATGTCCAGGGCCTGGCGCACCTTGAGCTGGTCCAGCGGCGGATGGGTCACGTTGTAGGCCAGAAAGCCCAGGTTGAAGCCCGCCTGCTGCAGCACACGCAGGTTTGGATCCTGCTTCATCACCTCGATATCCGAGGGGCGCGGATAGCCGCTGACCTGGCATTCGCCGGCCTTGAGCTTTTGCAGGCGCGACGCGGCGTCCGGGGTGATCGCAAATACCAGGCTGTCGAGTTTCACATCCTCAGGCTTCCAATAGTCTTTATTGGCGACGTAGCGAATCTGCGAGTCCTTCTGGTAGCGCTTGAACACAAACGGCCCGGTGCCGATCGGTTTCTGGTTGATATCGGCGGCCTTGCCGTCTTTAAGCAACTGCGCCGCGTACTCGGCCGATTGCACGGATGCAAAGCTCATGGCCAGGTTCTGTACGAAAGCGGCATCGACGTTATTGAGGTTGAAGCGCACGCTGTGCTCGTCGAGCTTTTCCACGCTTTTGATCGTGGTGTTCAGGCCCATATCGGTGAAGTACGGCGACTCGGACGGGTAGGCCTGGCGGAATGGATGGTTGGCGTCCAGCAGGCGCTGGAAAGTGAACAGCACATCGTCGGCATTGAAGTCGCGGGTCGGGGTGAAGTACTCGGTGCTGTGGAACTTGACCCCGTCGCGCAGGTGAAAGGTGTAGGCCAGGCCGTCCTTGGACACCTCCCAACGGGTCGCCAGGCCCGGCTCGACTTCGGTCCCGCCGCGCTTGAATTGGGTCAGGCGGTTGAACACGGTTTCGGCCGAGGCATCAAAATCGGTGCCGCTGGTGTACTGGCTCGGATCGAACCCGGCGGGGCTGGCTTCGGAGCAGTAGACCAGGGTGCTTGCCGCTTGGGCCGTGGGCATGCACGCCAGCAGGCTGGCAGCGAGAAGGAGCGGCTTAAAGACAGTTCTATCCATGGTGACCCCTGAGATGGCAGGTAAACAACGGCCAAAAAAAACGGCGGTCACCGAGGTTACCGCCGTTGTGGGTCATCAGGTAAGGCTTATGGCATCTGTACTTCAATCACGCCATCGGCGCTCATGCTGACCTGGCTGGTGCCGGCTTCGACTTCAGGTGTCGGCGCCGAATCCATTGCCGCCGCCTTCATCATCATGCCGCCATTTCGCGCGTACGGCATTGGGTAGCCGTTGGTGTTGAAGTTCAGGTTAACGATCTTGTAGCCCTTGCCGCCGAGTGCATCGGTGGCCAGTTGGGCGCGGGCCTTGAACGCGGCGACCGCATCCTTGAGCAGGGCATCTTCGCTGGCCTTGCGGGTTGGGTCGGCAATGGCGAAGTCCATATTGTCCATTTTCAGGGTGTTGAGCAGCTCGCCGGTGAGCTTGGACAGCGCCGGGAAGTCGGCACTTTCCAGGCGCAGTTCGGCGCGCTCGCGCCAGCCGGTGATCTTCTGGTTCTTGTTGTCGTAGATCGGATAGCTGTTGCGGCTGCCCTGGCGCAGGGTCACGCCTTTTACTTCGCGAGCCTCGCCCAACGCCTTGTTCATGATGGTCGTGACTTCGGCGGCGAGCTTGGCCGGGTCGGTGTTTTGCGACTCGGTGTAGAGAGTGACGATCATCTTGTCACGGGCCACTTCCTGGCTGACTTCGGCCCGCAGGGAAATCTGGTTGTAGTGCAGTTGATCGGCGGCCAGCGCAGGCAGGCTGGCAACGCTGCCAACACTGAGGGCAATAAGGGCGGCACTGCGAGTGAAACGTGACATGGAAGCTCCTTGAGGGTGATCGTGTTCGGTAAGACTGTAGACGGGCGATTGGGGTTCGGCGGGTTACAAATTCTCTACATCTGGGTACGATGCCGACGAACGGTAAAATCCGCCTTGACCCTTCATATAAGCCATGACCTGCGTCAAAGGGCCACACACGCGCTGCCTGTACTGTCGCTTCGTTTATACTTGCTGCGATCCGCCTGGAGCGCTCATCAGGAGAGCTCATGCTCGCCCCCGTAAAACTGACTTCCGCCACTCGCCAGAACCTCTGGCGCCTGACGTTTATCCGCACCCTGGTGCTGGCCGCACAGGCCGGTTCCGTCGGGCTCGCCTATTGGTTTGAACTGCTGCCGCTGCCTTGGCTGCAACTGTGGGTGACCCTGGCCTTTTCCACGGTGCTGTGTGTGTTCACGGCCATCCGGCTGCGCACCACCTGGCCAGTGACCGAGCTTGAGTACGCCCTGCAACTGGCCTGCGACCTGTTTATCCACAGTGTGTTGCTGTATTTCTCCGGTGGTTCCACCAACCCCTTCGTTTCCTATTACCTGGTACCGCTGACCATCGCCGCCGTGACCTTGCCGTGGCGCTATTCTGTGATCCTGTCGGGGATTGCCCTGGCGCTGTACACCTTGTTGCTGGCGCAGTTCTATCCCCTGGAAACCTTCCCGATCGCCCGGGAAAACCTGCAGATCTACGGCATGTGGCTGAGCTTCGCGCTGTCGGCGGCGGTGATCACGTTTTTTGCCGCGCGCATGGCCGAAGAACTGCGGCGCCAGGAAGAACTGCGCGCTATCCGCCGTGAAGAAGGCCTGCGCGACCAGCAACTGCTGGCAGTGGCGACCCAGGCCGCTGGCGCGGCCCATGAACTGGGCACGCCGCTGGCAACCATGAGCGTGCTGATCAAGGAAATGCGCCAGGACCATCACGACCCGGCCTTGCAGGACGACCTCGGCGTGCTGCAGGAACAGGTCAAGCAGTGCAAGCAAACCCTGCAGCAACTGGTGCGCGCCGCTGAAGCCAACCGGCGCCTGGCGGTGGATATGCAAGACGTCACCCAGTGGCTGGACGAAGCCCTGAACCGCTGGCACTTGATGCGGCCCGAAGCCAGTTACCGTTTCCACCTGCTGGGGCAGGGCGCAGTGCCGCGCATGGCGCCACCACCGGATTTGACCCAGGCGTTGTTGAACCTGTTGAACAATGCAGCCGATGCCTGCCCGGAAGGGCTGGAAGTGCAGCTGGACTGGGATTGGGAAAACCTCACCATCAGCATTCGCGACCACGGTGCCGGTGTGCCGTTGGCCATTGCCGAGCAGATCGGCAAGCCATTCTTTACCACCAAGGGCAAAGGCTTCGGCCTGGGCCTGTTCTTGAGCAAGGCCAGTGTGACCCGTGCTGGCGGCTCGGTGAAACTTTACCCCCATGAGGAAGGCGGCACGCTCACCGAGCTGCGCCTGCCCCGTGCTGCACGAGGAGACATCGATGAGTGACGAGATCCAAGTCGAAGGCGAAGAACTGCCGCACCTGTTGCTGGTAGATGACGATGCCACCTTTACCCGCGTGATGGCGCGAGCCATGAGCCGTCGCGGGTTTCGCGTCAGCACCGCAGGTTCCGCCGAAGAAGGCCTGACCATCGCCCAGGCCGACCTGCCGGACTACGCGGCACTGGACCTGAAAATGGACGGGGACTCGGGCCTGGTGCTGTTGCCCAAGTTGCTGGAGCTGGACCCGGAAATGCGCGTGCTGATCCTCACCGGGTACTCGAGCATTGCCACTGCGGTCGAGGCGATCAAGCGCGGCGCCTGCAACTACCTGTGCAAGCCGGCGGACGCCGATGATGTGCTGGCCGCCTTGCTCTCCGAGCATGCCGACCTCGACACCCTCGTGCCGGAGAACCCGATGTCGGTGGACCGCCTGCAGTGGGAGCACATCCAGCGCGTGCTGACCGAGCATGAAGGCAACATTTCGGCCACTGCCCGCGCCCTGGGCATGCACCGCCGGACCTTGCAGCGCAAGTTGCAGAAGCGTCCGGTACGGCGCTGAACTACGGTGAGTGGGCTTGTGTGGGAGCGGGCTTGCTCGCGAAGGCGGAATGTCAGTCAAGTCTTTAATAACTGACACTGCGCCTTCGCGAGCAAGCCCGCTCCCACATGGGATCTCCATTGTTCTGCCGATCCAGTTCCAACAAAAAGCCCGGCTGATCATCGATCAGCCGGGCTTTTTGTGTGGTTTGAAAACGCCTTACTTTTTCAAGCCGTAATGCTCATCCAGCATGCCGGGGGCGTTCGGCGTTTTTGGCGCGTAGTCCCGCGGCGGTTCCTGGTTTTCCCGCGGCGGGGTCAGGCGCTCCCGTGGGGCTTGCGTGGCATCGGAATGCAGCGCGGCCAGCAGGCGCTGACGGGTGATGTCGTCCAGGGCCAGGCGGTTGGCGCCATCGGCGAGGTGATCCTGTACTTCCTGGTAGCTCTGGGTGAGCTTCTTGACCAGGGTCGCGGTGCTGTTGAAGTGGGTAACAACCTCGTTCTGATAACTGTCAAAACGTTCCTGAATGTCATCCAGCTGACGCTGCGTGCGGTTAGGCGCGGCATTCGGCAGCAGGCGAGCAACCAGGAATCCAATGGCGACACCGGCAACCAGGGCAAGAGTCGGCAACAACCAAACTAAGAGCGAGTGTTCCACGAGTCCTTCCTCTATAAACGGCTTTGCTTTACGTTAACGGCTCGGACCTGCGCTGTATACCGCGATTAAGCTCGCAATGATGCCATGCACAGACTTTTAGCTAGACGAGTCGACCCCTTGAGAGGTCACGGAGTTCATTCCTTGCTCATGCGTGAAACCCCCGTTTTGATCGATGGCCCGCTAGGCCAATTGGAAGCCTTGTACCTGGATCACCCCGAGCCGCGTGGCCTGGCGCTGATCTGCCACCCCAACCCGGTGCAGGGTGGGACCATGCTCAATAAAGTCGTATCGACCCTGCAACGCACCGCCCGCGACGCCGGTTTGATTACTTTGCGTTTCAATTACCGTGGCGTGGGTGCCAGTGCCGGTACCCATGACATGGCCACCGGTGAAGTGGACGATGCCGAAGCTGCCGTCAGTTGGCTGCGTGAAAAACACCCGGACCTGCCCATCACCTTGCTGGGTTTCTCGTTCGGTGGATTTGTGGCCGCAAGCCTGGGCGGGCGCCTGGAAGCCAAGGGCGAAAAACTCGCGCACCTGTTCATGGTCGCTCCGGCCGTCATGCGTTTGCGTGATGAGGACCAGCTTCCACAGGGCTGCCCGCTGACCGTGATCCAGCCGCAAACCGACGAAGTGGTCGACCCGCAACTGGTCTACGACTGGTCCGCGGCCCTCAAACGCCCCCATGAGCTGCTGAAAGTGGCAGAATGCGGGCACTTTTTTCATGGCAAGCTCACCGATCTCAAGGATCTGGTGCTGCCGCGCCTTTCGAATTGATAGCAGTCTGATAAGCGATTACCCATGACGACTCGTACCCGTATCCTCACCGGCATCACCACCACCGGCACCCCGCACCTGGGCAACTACGCCGGTGCCATCCGCCCGGCGATCCTCGCCAGCCAGGATGCCAATGCCGATTCGTTCTACTTCCTGGCCGACTACCACGCCCTGATCAAGTGCGATGACCCGCAGCGCATCCAGCGCTCGCGCATGGAAATCGCCGCGACCTGGCTGGCTGGTGGCCTGGATGTGAACCGGGTGACGTTCTACCGCCAGTCCGACATCCCGGAAATTCCCGAGCTGACCTGGCTGCTCACCTGCGTCGCGGCCAAGGGCCTGCTCAACCGCGCCCACGCCTACAAGGCCTCGGTGGACAAGAACCTGGAAAACGGCGAAGACCCGGACGCCGGGATCAGCATGGGCCTGTACAGCTATCCGGTACTGATGGCGGCGGACATCCTGATGTTCAACGCGCACAAGGTGCCGGTCGGCCGCGACCAGATCCAGCACGTGGAAATGGCCCGTGATATCGGCCAGCGTTTCAACCACCTGTTTGGCAAGGGCAGGGAGTTTTTCACCATGCCCGAGGCGTTGATCGAAGAAAGCGTCGCCACCTTGCCGGGCCTGGATGGGCGCAAGATGTCGAAAAGCTATGACAACACCATCCCGTTGTTCACCAGCGCCAAGGATATGAAGGACGCGATCTCGCGGATCGTCACCGACTCCCGCGCGCCGGGTGAAGCCAAGGATCCGGACAACTCGCACCTGTTCACTCTGTACCAGGCGTTCGCCACGCCTGAACAGGAGCAGCAACTGCGCAGCGAACTGCTCGATGGCCTGGGTTGGGGTGAGGCGAAGAGCCGCCTGTTCCAACTGCTGGACGGCCAGTTGGGCGAAGCCCGCGAGCGTTACCATCAATTGATGGCGCGTCCTTCGGACATGGAAGACTTGCTGCTGATCGGCGCCACGAAGGCCCGCGCCGTTGCCGGTCCATTCCTGCAAGAACTGCGTGAGGCGGTAGGCCTGCGCTCGTTCGTCAACCAGGCCCCCGAGGCTGCCAGCACCAAGAAGAAGGCCGTCAAGGCTGCGCGTTTTGTCAGCTTTCGTGAAGACGACGGCAGCTTCCGTTTCCGCCTGCTGGCGGCTGACGGCGAACAACTGTTGTTGTCGCGCAACTTCGCAGATGGCAAGGCGGCGGGCGCTGTCACCAAGCAGTTGCAATCCGGCCAGGCGCTGGATGTGCGCAGCGAGGCCCTGGGCTTTACGGTGTGGCTCGACGGCGCGTGTATCGCCGACAGCCCGGCATTTGCCGATAGCGCTGCGCGGGATGCCGCCATCGAAGCTGTGCGCGTGGCGTTGACCCCAATCGAGGACTGACCCGACCAAGGGTTGATTGCCATTATCCGGGGCCGTCGTTACAGTGACGGCCCGTTTTTGTTGCCTTGCTAACGAAATTATGACGCCCCTAGAACGATATCAAGCTGATCTGAAGCGCCCCGACTTCTTCCATGATGCTGCCCAGGAAACGGCGGTGCGCCACTTGCAGCGCCTGTACGAAGACCTGGTCGCCTCTTCCCAGAGCAAGCCGGGGATGCTCAGCAAGTTGTTTGGCAAGAAAGACCAGACGCCGGTCAAGGGCTTGTACTTCTGGGGCGGCGTGGGTCGCGGCAAGACTTACCTGGTCGACACCTTCTTTGAAGCGCTGCCGTTCAAGGAAAAGTCACGCACTCACTTCCACCGCTTCATGAAGCGCGTGCACGAAGAGATGAAGACCCTGCACGGCGAGAAGAACCCGCTGACTATCATCGCCAAGCGCTTTTCCCAAGAGGCGCGGGTGATTTGTTTCGATGAGTTCTTTGTGTCCGATATCACCGACGCGATGATTCTCGGCACCCTGATGGAGGAGTTGTTCAAGAACGGCGTGACCCTGGTCGCCACCTCGAACATCGTGCCGGACGGCCTGTACAAGGACGGCCTGCAGCGCGCGCGCTTCCTGCCGGCCATCGCCCTGATCAAGCAGCACACCGATATCGTCAACGTCGACAGCGGCGTCGACTACCGCCTGCGTCACCTTGAGCAAGCCGAGCTGTTCCACTTCCCCCTGGACGACGCGGCCCACGAAAGCCTGCGCAAGAGCTTCCGCGCGCTGACCCCGGAATGCACCCAGGCGGTGGAAAACGATAAGTTGATGATCGAAAATCGCCAGATCATTGCCCTGCGTACTTGCGATGACGTGGCCTGGTTCGACTTCCGCGAACTGTGCGACGGCCCGCGCAGCCAGAACGACTACATCGAACTGGGCAAGATCTTCCACGCCGTGATCTTGAGTGGCGTCGAGCAAATGAGCGTCACCACCGACGACATCGCCCGGCGCTTTATCAACATGGTCGATGAATTCTATGACCGGAACGTCAAGCTGATCATCTCGGCTGAAGTCGAACTCAAGGACCTCTACACCGGTGGGCGCTTGAACTTCGAGTTCCAACGGACCTTGAGCCGCTTGCTGGAGATGCAGTCCCACGAATTTCTGGCGCGGGCGCACAAGCCTTAGGCAAACACCGAACCAAAATGTGGGAGCGGGCTTGTTCGCGAATGCGGTATATCAGTCGACTTATTCGTTAACTGACACACCGTATTCGCGAGCAAGCCCGCTCCCACATTTGATTGTGCCCGGCTTTAGTTAGGCGGCCTGCTGGAATTGCTGGCGATACTGGTTCGGCGATAACTCCGTGTGCTGCCTGAACAGCCGCGCAAAGAAGCTCGCATCGTCATACCCCACCTCATAGCTGATGGTCTTGATGCTCTTGCGGCTGCCCGACAGCAAGCCCTTGGCCGTCTCGATCCGCAGCCGTTGCAGGTAATGCAACGGCTTGTCGCCGGTAGCCGTCTGGAACCTTCGCATAAAGTTGCGGATGCTCATGCCGTGTTCGCGGGCCACGTCTTCAAAGCGGAATTTGTCGGCGAAGTGCTCCTCAAGCCAATGCTGGATCTGCAGGATGATTACGTCCTGGTGCAGCTTCTGCCCGCCAAAACCGATGCGCCCCGGCGCGTAGTTGCGCTGCACTTCGTAGAGAATGTCGCGGGCCACGGCCTGGGCGATGTTGGCGCCGCAGAAACGCTCGATCAGATAGATATACAGATCGCAGGCCGACGTGGTGCCGCCGGCGCAGTACAGGTTGTCGGCGTCGGTCAGATGCTTGTCCTGATTGAGCTGGACCTTGGGGAAGCGTTCGCTGAAGGCGTTGAAGAAGCGCCAGTAGGTGGTCGCCTCCTTGCCATCGAGCAGGCCGGCTTCGGCGAGCCAGAACACCCCGGTGGCCTCACCGCATAGCACCGCCCCCCGGGCATGCTGCTCGCGCAGCCACGGCAGGATCTGCGGGTAACGTCTGCTCAGGGCGTCGAAGTCGTCCCAGAACGCCGGCAGCACAATGATGTCGGCGTTTTCCAGGCCACCGTCCACCGGCATGATCACATCGCTGAAGCTGCATACCGATTGCCCGTCGGGGCTTACCAGGCGGGTTTCAAAGGCCGGCGTGAGGCCCAGGCCCTGTTGTTTGCCGTAACGCAGGCTGGCGAGGTGGAAGAAATCCTTGGCTTGCATGAGGGTAGAAGCAAACACCCGATCAATGGCCAAAATGCTGACGCGCCGCAAGGGCGTGGAGACGAGGCTAGACATAATTTCGATTATTCTTATAGGGGAAAGTGGTCAACTAACGGCTGGATCGTCTTATTTTTTGTCGCATGTGTCCAGTGTCCCGTGACGTCCGTGCAGCTTAGGCTCTGTGATCTTGTTTTTGTCTGACAATCGACGCAGGTGACTCATGATTCCCAGAACCTTGTTCAGCTCCGAGCACGAACTCTTCCGTCAGAGCGTGCGCACCTTCCTCGAAAAAGACGCGGTGCCGTTCCATGCGCAATGGGAGAAGCAGGGCCATATTGACCGCGCCCTGTGGAGCAAGGCGGGGGAGGCGGGGATGCTCTGCTCCCACCTGCCGGAAGAATACGGAGGCCTGGGCGCGGACTTTCTCTACAGCACCGTGGTGATCGAAGAGATCGGCCGTCTGGGCCTGACCGGGATTGGCTTCTCCCTGCATTCGGACATTGTTGCGCCGTACATCCTGCATTACGGCAGTGAGGCGCTGAAGCACAGGTACCTGCCCAAGCTCGTTTCCGGGGAGATGGTCACGGCCATTGCCATGACCGAGCCGGGCGCCGGGTCGGACCTGCAAGGGGTCAAGACCACCGCCGTGCTGGATGGCGATGAGTATGTGATCAACGGCTCCAAAACTTTTATTACCAATGGTTTCCTGGCGGACCTGGTGATCGTGGTCGCCAAGACCGACCCCAAGGCCGGCGCCAAGGGCACCAGCCTGTTTCTGGTGGAGGCCGATACGCCGGGCTTTGACAAGGGCAAGCGTCTGGAGAAGGTGGGGATGAAGGCCCAGGACACCTCCGAGCTGTTCTTCCAGGACGTGCGGGTGCCCAAGGAGAACCTGCTGGGCCAGGCGGGGATGGGTTTTGCCTACCTGATGCAGGAACTGCCCCAGGAGCGCCTGACCGTGGCGATTGGCGCTCTGGCCTCGGCCGAAGCGGCGTTGCAATGGACCCTGGACTACGCCCGCGAGCGCAAGGCGTTTGGCAAGGCGATTGCTGACTTCCAGAACACCCGCTTCAAGCTGGCGGAGATCGCCACCGAGGTGCAGATCGGCCGGGTATTCGTCGACAAGTGCCTGGAACAGCATCTGCAAGGCAAGCTGGATGTGCCGACGGCGGCGATGGCCAAATACTGGACTACTGACTTGCAATGCAAGGTGCTCGACGAGTGCGTGCAGTTACACGGCGGCTACGGTTACATGTGGGAATACCCGATTGCCCGGGCCTGGGCGGATGCGCGGGTGCAGCGCATTTATGCGGGGACCAATGAAATCATGAAGGAGATCATTGCGCGGGCGCTTTGAATCGTTGGTGCTGCTATCGCCGGCAAGCCGGCTCCTACAGGGGAATGGGTTCCAAATGTAGGGGCCGGCTTGCCGGCGATGGCGTTCTAGAGATCAATCAAGGCGCAGGATTGGGATGATCCTTCTGAATCGCCTCGATCCCCTCCAGCACCTCTTTCGACAGCTTCAGGTCAGCACTGGCGATGTTGCTGTCCAACTGCGCAAGCGTCGTCGCCCCAATGATATTGCTGGTCACAAACGGCTGTTGCGTCACAAACGCCAGGGCCATCTGCGCCGGGTCCAGGCCGTGCTCGCGGGCCAGGGCCACATAGCGGCTGCACGCAGCTTCCGATTGCGGGTTGAAGTAGCGGCTGAAGCGGCTGTACAGGCTCAAGCGGCCCTTGGCCGGCCGTGCGCCGCCTTCGTACTTGCCGCTGAGCATGCCGAACGCCAACGGCGAGTACGCCAGCAAGCCACATTGTTCACGGATGGCAATCTCCGCCAGGCCCACCTCAAAGCTGCGGTTGAGCAGGTTGTAGGGGTTCTGGATCGACACCGCGCGGGTCCAGCCACGGGCCTCGGCCAGGGCCAGGAACTTCATGGTGCCCCACGGCGTTTCATTGGACAGGCCGATATGGCGGATCTTGCCGGCCTTGACCTGCTCGTCGAGGGCTTCGAGGGTTTCTTCAAGTGGCGTCAGGTCGGGTTCTTCCTGGTGCTTGTAGCTCAGTTGGCCGAAGAAGTTGGTGCTGCGTTCCGGCCAGTGCAACTGGTACAGGTCGATCCAGTCGGTCTGCAGGCGCTTGAGGCTCGCGTCCAGGGCGTCGACGATGTGTTTGCGGTTGTGCTTGAGCTGGCCGTCGCGGATGTAGTCGATGGTGTTGCCGGGCCCGGCGATCTTGCTGGCGAGGATCCAGTCGGCGCGGTCGCCACGGCTCTTGAAGTAATTGCCAATGTAGCGCTCGGTGGTGGCGTAGGTGTCGGCCTTGGGCGGCACCGGGTACATTTCTGCGGTATCGAGGAAGTTGATCCCTGCGCCTTTGGCCCGCTCAATCTGGGCGAAGGCCTCTGCCTCGGTGTTCTGCTCGCCCCAGGTCATGGTCCCGAGGCAGATCGTGCTTACGTTCAGATCGGTCCGGCCCAGCTTTCGATAATCCATCGGGTACTCCTTTGGGGAAAACAATCATAAAAGCAGGTTGAATTTTTTTTCGCAATCTGCATAATTGCCCACCTCTTTCTGCAGTGGAAGTGATGCGCCGCCTGCCGAAGAATCTTGCCGTTGAACGGACGCGCTGACCCGAGCCCCCGATAGCGTCTGTATCCGGCTGCCTTTGACTTGTCAAAGTACGCACTATTCAGTAAGATCCGCCGTCTAATTTACAGGGCGGCCCCTGAGGCTATTAAAGAATGACAACTTTTACTGCAAAACCGGAAACAGTTCAGCGCGACTGGTTTGTCGTCGACGCCGCTGGTCAGACCCTGGGTCGTCTGGCCACTGAAGTCGCCAGCCGTCTGCGTGGCAAGCACAAGCCTGAGTACACCCCTCACGTCGATACCGGTGACTACATCGTGATCATCAACGCTGAGCAGGTTCGTGTAACCGGCAACAAAGCAAGCGACAAAATGTACTACCGTCACTCCGGTTTCCCAGGCGGTATCAAGTCTTCGAACTTCGAAGGCCTGATTGCCAAGAAGCCTGAAGCCCCGATCGAGATCGCGGTTAAAGGTATGCTGCCGAAGGGCCCACTGGGTCGCGACATGTATCGCAAGCTGAAAGTCTATGCGGGCGCTGCTCACCCTCATGCTGCTCAGCAGCCCCAAGAACTGAAGTTTTAACGGAATAGTTCATTATGTCGGCGACTCAAAATTACGGCACTGGCCGTCGCAAAACCGCAACCGCACGCGTTTTCCTGCGTCCGGGCACTGGTAACATCTCGATCAACAACCGCACTCTGGACAACTTCTTCGGCCGCGAAACTGCCCGCATGGTAGTTCGTCAGCCGCTGGAACTGACCGAGACCGTTGAAAAGTTCGACATCTACGTCACCGTTATCGGTGGCGGTGTAAGTGGTCAAGCTGGCGCAATCCGCCACGGTATCACTCGCGCTCTGATGCAGTACGACGAAACCCTGCGCGGCGCTCTGCGCAAAGCTGGCTTCGTGACTCGCGATGCCCGTGAAGTTGAACGTAAGAAAGTCGGTCTGCGTAAAGCGCGTAAGCGTCCGCAGTACTCGAAGCGTTAATTCGCTTTACGTTCCACAAAAACGCCCAGCCTCCTCACGGAGCTGGGCGTTTTTTATTGCCCGCGTTTTATGCGGGTTTTTTCTGTGTGACAACTTGCCACATCCGTAGACCCCCTATACTACAAGGCTTGGGGCTTAGGCTTCGGGTAATTACCTTGTCAGAGGTGGGGCTTTTCATTACCATTCGGCAAAATTTTTATAAGTTCAGATTTAATACTTAGTAGACGCCTGATTTAACAGGCCAAAAAGCTGATGGGAGAGGACTGAATGAGCAATGACGGCGTGAATGCAGGCCGGCGTCGCTTCTTGGTAGCAGCCACATCCGTGGTGGGTGCTGCAGGAGCGGTGGGGGCTGCGGTCCCGTTCGTGGGGTCATGGTTTCCCAGTGCCAAGGCGAAAGCCGCAGGTGCACCGGTGAAGGTGAATGTCAGCAAGATCGAGCCAGGCCAGCAGATGATTGCTGAATGGCGCGGCCAGCCAGTATTCATCGTTCGTCGTACCGAGGAAATCCTGGGGAATCTGAAGAAGATCGAGGGCCAGTTGTCTGACCCCGAGTCCAAGAATTCCGACCAACCCGCCTACGCCCAAAACGAAGTGCGTTCGATCAAGCCAGAGATTCTGTTGCTGGTCGGTCTTTGCACGCACCTGGGTTGCTCGCCGACCTTCCGCCCGGAAGTCGCGCCAGTGGACCTGGGCAAGGACTGGGTCGGTGGCTATTTCTGCCCTTGCCACGGTTCCCACTACGACCTGGCCGGTCGCGTCTACAAGTCCCAGCCTGCTCCGTTGAACCTGCCGGTTCCGCCGCACAACTACGAATCTGACGACGTTATTGTCATTGGTGTCGATAAGGAGAGCGCGTAATGAGCAAGTTCATGGATTGGGTGGATGCGCGCTTCCCCGCCACCAAAATGTGGGAAGACCATCTCAGCAAGTATTACGCGCCGAAGAACTTCAACTTCTTCTACTTCTTTGGTTCCCTGGCATTGCTGGTACTGGTCAACCAGATCGTTACCGGTGTCTGGCTGACCATGAGCTACACCCCGTCGGCGGAAGAAGCGTTTGCCTCCGTCGAATACATCATGCGCGACGTCGAGTACGGCTCGATCCTGCGCCTGCTGCACTCCACCGGCGCTTCGGCGTTCTTTATCGTGGTCTATCTGCACATGTTCCGTGGCTTGCTCTACGGCTCGTACCAGAAGCCGCGTGAGCTGGTATGGGTGTTCGGCATGCTGATCTACCTGGCGCTGATGGCAGAGGCCTTCATGGGCTACCTGCTGCCGTGGGGCCAGATGTCCTACTGGGGCGCCCAGGTGATCATCTCGCTGTTTGGTGCGATCCCGGTCATCGGTAACGACCTGACCCAGTGGATCCGTGGTGACTACCTGATCTCCGGGATTACCCTGAACCGCTTCTTTGCCCTGCATGTGGTGGCCTTGCCGATCGTGATTCTCGGCCTGGTGGTGCTGCACATCCTGGCGCTGCACGAAGTGGGTTCGAACAACCCGGACGGCGTGGATATCAAGAAGCACAAGGACGAGAACGGCATTCCGCTGGACGGCATTCCATTCCACCCTTACTACACCGTGAAAGATATCGTCGGCGTAGTGGTGTTCCTGTTCGTGTTCTGCTCGATTGTGTTCTTCTTCCCGGAAATGGGCGGCTATTTCCTCGAAAAGCCGAACTTCGAACAGGCCAACGCATTCAAGACCCCGGAACACATTGCCCCGGTCTGGTACTTCACGCCGTTCTACGCCATTTTGCGGGCAATCCCCGACAAGCTCATGGGCGTGATCGCCATGGGTGCGGCCATCGCCGTGCTGTTCGTGTTGCCATGGCTCGACCGTAGCCCGGTCAAGTCCATGCGCTACAAGGGTTGGCTGAGCAAGATCTGGCTGTGGGTGTTCTGCATTTCGTTCGTGATCCTGGGTGTGTTGGGCGTACTGGCGCCGACCCCAGAGCGCACGTTGCTGTCGCAGGTCTGCACCTTCCTGTACTTCGCCTACTTCATTCTGATGCCGTTCTACACCCGGCTCGAGAAGACAAAACCGGTTCCGGAAAGGGTGACTGGCTGATGAAAAAATTATTTGCTGCATTGATTCTTGCTGCCCTGCCGGTATTGGCCTTCGCGGCCGAGCACGGCGCAGAGCTGGAAAAAGTCGACATCGACGTTTCTGACAAGGCCGCCATGCAAGACGGCGCCCGTACGTTCGCCAACTACTGCATGGGCTGCCACAGTGCCAAGTTCCAGCGTTACGAGCGGGTTGCCGATGACCTGGGTATCCCCCATGAGCTGATGCTCAAGAACCTGGTGTTCACCGGTGCCAAGATTGGCGACCACATGAACATCGGCATGCAACCGGCCGACGCCAAGGCCTGGTTCGGGGCTGCGCCGCCCGACCTGACCCTGGTAGCGCGCGTACGTGGCACCGACTGGCTGTACGGCTACCTGAAATCGTTCTACGAAGACCCTACACGTCCCTGGGGCGTGAACAACAAGGTCTTCCCGAACGTCGGTATGCCTAACGTGCTGGTCGGCCTGCAAGGGCGCCAGGTGGTAGGATGCAAGCAGGTTCAAGTCGTGGAAAACGGCAAGAAGCAATATGACCCGCTGACCGGCACGCCGTTGACCCATGAGGCCTGTGATCAACTGACCATCGTGCCCAAGAGCGGTGCGCTGAACGAGGAGCAGTTCGACGAGAAGGTCAAGAACCTGGTGACCTTCCTGGCGTACTCCGCCAACCCGGTCAAACTGGAGCATCAACGCATCGGTACCTATGTGTTGCTGTACCTGGCTTTCTTCTTCGTATTCGCTTATTTGCTCAAGCGTGAATACTGGAAGGATGTGCATTGATCCAACCTTAGGCAATTGCTGTTAATCTTGCGCGCCCAGCGACGTCTCTGAACGGGTAACGCTCTGGTTGATCCAGGTGTTACGAGAGATGCTTTCTGGGCGCGCTCGTTTTTGAGCTTTCGATAATTTCAACAAGCGAGGAGGACCGCCATGGGCGTGACCAACCGGTTGGCCTGTTACTCCGACCCCGCCGACCACTATTCCCACCGAGTACGCATCGTACTCGCAGAGAAGGGTGTCAGCGCCGAGATCATCAGTGTGGAGGTGGGTCGTCATCCGCCGAAACTGATCGAAGTGAACCCTTACGGCAGCTTGCCCACCCTGGTCGATCGTGACCTGGCGTTGTGGGAGTCAACCGTGGTGATGGAATATCTGGATGAGCGTTACCCCCATCCACCTTTGCTGCCGGTGTATCCGGTGGCGCGTGCCAACAGCCGCCTGCTGATCCATCGGATCCAGCGTGACTGGTGCGGGCTGGTGGATCTGATTCTGGATACACGCAGCAAAGAAGCTGCCCGTGTGCAGGCGCGCAAGGAATTGCGCGAGAGCCTGACCGGGGTTTCGCCGCTGTTCGCCGACAAACCTTTTTTCCTCAGTGAGGAACAAAGCCTGGTGGATTGCTGCCTATTACCCATACTCTGGCGTTTGCCGATTCTGGGCATTGAACTGCCGCGGCCTGCCAAGCCGCTGCTTGATTACATGGAGCGCCAGTTTGCGCGTGAGGCTTTCCAGGCAAGTCTGTCTGGCGTCGAACGTGATATGCGCTAAGGCTTAAGGAGCCGTTGATGAACTCCAGTCGACCTTACCTGGTCCGCGCGCTCTACGAGTGGATTGTGGACAACGATTGCACCCCGCACATGCTGGTCAATTCCGAGTTTCCTGCGGTGCAGGTACCACAAGGTTTTGCCAGTGACGGACAGATTGTCCTGAACGTTTCGCCCAGTGCCGTACGCCAACTGCACATGGACAATGAAGCGGTCAGCTTTGAAGGGCGTTTTGGTGGGGTACCCCATACGCTCTATGTGCCCATCGGCGCGATCCTGGGGATTTATGCCCGGGAAAATGGCCAGGGCATGGTGTTTGATCTGGAGTCGTCCCTTGAAGACGACGAAGCGATTGAAATTGAAGATGATCTGCCGCCACCAGATTCCGAGCCACCGCGCCCTAGCGGCCGGCCGAGCTTGAAAGTGGTGAAGTGACAAAACATGCGCCTGCGGGTATGTGTTGAAAGTGCCCCGGCTTAGGCTGGGGCATTTTTTTGCGCGCGATAAGCTTTGGGCAAATCATCCAGAGCGGTGATCGTACAACCCGCTTGGGCTATGATGCCCCTTTGAATCATCGAGATAGTTGCCTGCCCATGGAAAACCCCAGCACAGCCCCGCGTCTTCCCCGCAAGCGCCGTAGCCTTGCCCAGGAACTGGTCACGGTGTTGTCCGAGCAGATCCGCGATGGTCAGCTCAAGCGTGGCGACAAGCTGCCCACCGAGTCAGCGATCATGGAAGCCCATGGGGTCAGCCGCACGGTGGTGCGCGAGGCAATCTCGCGGCTGCAGGCAGCTGGGCAGGTGGAAACCCGGCATGGCATCGGCACCTTTGTGCTGGATACGCCGAGCCCCAGCGGGTTTCGCATTGATCCGGCGACCGTGGTCACGCTGCGTGATGTACTGGCGATCCTCGAGTTGCGCATCAGCCTGGAAGTAGAGTCCGCCGGCCTCGCGGCCCAGCGTCGCAATGACGAACAGCTGGCAGCAATGCGCGCAGCCCTCGATGCGTTGAATGAAAGTGCGGCGCACGCCAGCGATGCAGTGGCCTCGGACTTCCAGTTCCATCTGCAGATTGCCTTGTCCACCGGCAACCGCTACTTCACCGACATCATGACCCACCTGGGCACCAGCATTATCCCGCGCACCCGCCTGAACTCAGCGCGCCTGGCCCATGACGACCAGCAGCACTACATGAGCCGCCTGAGCCGTGAGCACGAAGAGATTTATGAGGCGATTGCCCGCCAGGATTCGGATGCGGCGCGGGCGGCGATGAGATTGCATTTGACTAATAGTCGAGAGCGGCTGCGCCAGGCTCATGAAGAGGCGCAGGCGCAGCGCGGATAATTCGATGCCTGCCAGGAAGGCATGTCACGCCAAGAAAAAGTCGATTTGGGTAACTTCACCATTGTTGATATGGAAGTTCTTGCCCAGGACCAGGGCCGGCGGGTCACCATCAAGTTGAATGGTGTCACCAATATTGGGTAGGTCCACAGGATCGATGTTCTGCGTCGATGCCTTGGAATTATTGGATTTGGATTTAAATGTGCATTTTTTTTCGGTAGCCATGGTGTGCCTCACTGGTTGTGGATGAGTAAAGGGCCTCCAAGGTGACTGCACCTGCTGCATGTGCTGAGGTAACCCGGCGGTCGCACCCAATCTAGGGGCAGCGAGCCGGTCGCCGATACTGTCAGAATTCACAGTGACGACGAACGGTCCCCTGTGTACGAGTCATCCGCCCACAGGGGAACTATGGCTACCTCAAGGCTGCGGCTTGTTCGGCTTGTAATCCTTAAGCAACAGATACGTACTCCACCCCCACCAATCATTGGTCCATTGCTTGTCGTTCAGGTTGTTGACGTCCTTGCGTCGCAACACCTTGTCGCCCTCAGCCTTGAACAGTGGCGAAAAGTTGTTCGCCGGGTTGTTCGCCGCATTCAGGTCCGGCACGTGCAGCGGTGCCTTGAACGTGGCCGGGGAGGGCGCGATACCGCTGATGTACGCGTCGAAGATCTCATCGGCCGAAGACTGCACCGCACGCTTGACCTGGGTGCGGTTGGCGGCGTCATTGCTATCGAAATAGCGTTTGTCGCCATAGGCATGCCACTCATCGCCCAGGGCATTGCGTACATTGAGCCCGAACTTGCTGTCTTCATCGTGCATAAAGCGGCTGATCAACGACCCCAGTTCACCCGGTGTCACCACGGCCGCCAGTTGTTTGCGTGGGACGCGCAGGTGCCCTGCGGAAAACAGGTCGGTCAAGAAGTGATCAGCAAAGCTGTTCATGGCGTAAGCCAGTTCCAATTGCTGGCCACTGCCGCTTTGGTGGGCCACGACCGCTTGTTGCAGGGCGGCGGTATGCCCAGCTAGGTAGGCAGACAGCGCCCATTCGCCGAAATGGTCGGCATTATCGGCCGCCAGCTTCAGGTAGCGCCCCAGGGGAACCATGGCTGAAACCACGCTGCCACCGCCAGTGATGCGGTTCCACTCTTCGGACAACGTATCTCCTAGCGCGTCGTAGGCCTCATGGGGTTGCTTGCCATCCTGTATGGCCTGCTTCACTGCGTTGATCTCTTTTTGCATGACTGCGAGGATTTTGCCCGCTTCCTCCCGTGACGCCGGCAAAGTTGCCAGCGAGTTAAACGCGGCGATGAAACGCTGCACACGCTCGGTGGGTGACGCACCGTCACTGATGGGCTGGCCGGGAATCCCGTAGAAATCGCCGCCCAGGGCAATGATCTGGCCATAGGTCAGGGCCAGGCCGTTGGGCAGGTGCAGTTGGACTTTTGCCCCAGCAATTGCTGGCTTGCCCGGGACAAAACGCAGCAGGGTCTCGTCGCCAATGGCGGTGTGCTCGCCGCCTTCGAAGCGTAGGGCGGGGATAGGGTTTTCGGTGTTGATCGACTTTAGTTCTGACATGTTAGCTCCTTGCTATGTCGTATGAATCTTCCTTGATAGCTGTATGTATATACAGCTGTCGCAAGCATAGAGGAATAATTTCCTACGTCAAGGCGCTCTCAATAACCGACCGCAAAACCCTGGCAAGCCGACGAAATAACATTGACGGATGATTTTATAGTTGTACGATGACGTACAACATTAACAACAACTGTTCATCGATAGTCTTTACCCAGGGTGTTCGAATAATGAATCCACAAGAACTGAAGTCCATCCTCTCCCACGGTCTGCTGTCTTTTCCGGTGACCGATTTCAATGCCCAGGGCGATTTCAACCAGGCAGGCTATATCAAACGCCTGGAGTGGCTGGCCCCTTACGGCGCCACAGCCTTGTTCGCAGCGGGCGGCACCGGTGAGTTTTTCTCCCTGGCGGCCAGTGAATATTCCCAAGTGGTGAAAACCGCAGTGGATACCTGCGCCACCAGCGTGCCGATCCTCGCCGGTGTTGGCGGCTCTACTCGCCAGGCCATCGAGTACGCCCAGGAAGCCGAGCGCTTGGGGGCCAAGGGTCTGCTGCTGTTACCGCACTACCTGACCGAAGCCAGCCAGGACGGGGTTGCCGCCCACGTCGAAGCCGTGTGCAAGTCGGTAAAAATCGGCGTGGTGGTCTACAACCGCAACGTCTGCCGCCTGACCGCGCCGCTGCTTGAGCGCCTGGCCGAACGTTGCCCGAACCTGATTGGCTATAAGGATGGCCTGGGCGATATCGAGCTGATGGTGTCGATCCGCCGTCGCCTCGGTGATCGTTTCAGCTACCTGGGCGGGTTGCCGACCGCAGAGGTTTACGCCGCTGCCTACAAGGCCCTCGGCGTGCCGGTGTACTCCTCGGCGGTCTTCAACTTCATTCCTAAGACCGCAATGGACTTCTACCACGCGATTGCCCGGGAGGATCACGCCACCGTCGACAAGATCATCGACGACTTCTTCCTGCCTTACCTGGACATCCGTAACCGCAAGGCCGGCTACGCCGTAAGCATCGTCAAGGCGGGCGCAAAAATCGCCGGCTATGACGCAGGCCCGGTGCGCACCCCGCTCACCGATCTGTTGCCAGAAGAATACGAAGCCCTGGCCGCGCTGATCGACAAGCAAGGCGCGCAGTAACCCATTAATAAAGCCGCTGAGTGATCAGCGGCTTTTTGCGTAAGGAGAAGATGCGTGTCCCAAGCCAAGCGTTTTGACAACTACATCGGTGGCCAGTGGGTGGCCGGTGCTGACTACTCAAGCAATATCAACCCGTCGGATCTGTCGGATGTCATCGGCGATTTTGCCAAGGCCGACGTGGCTCAGGTCCACGCCGCTATCGACGCCGCCCGCGCGGCGTTCCCGGCATGGTCGACCTCCGGCATCCAGGCCCGGCATGACGCCCTGGATAAAGTCGGCAGCGAGATCCTCGCGCGCCGCGAAGAGCTCGGTACGCTGCTGGCCCGCGAAGAGGGCAAGACCCTGCCGGAAGCCATCGGCGAAGTGACCCGTGCCGGTAATATCTTCAAATTCTTTGCCGGCGAGTGCCTGCGCCTGTCCGGTGACTACCTGCCGTCTGTACGCCCGGGGGTCAACGTCGAGGTCACGCGCGAAGCCCTGGGCGTGGTGGGCCTGATCACCCCGTGGAACTTTCCGATTGCGATCCCCGCCTGGAAAATCGCCCCGGCCCTGGCCTACGGCAACTGCGTGGTGCTCAAGCCGGCAGACCTGGTGCCCGGCTGCGCCTGGGCCCTGGCCGAAATCATCTCCCGTGCAGGCTTTCCCAGTGGTGTGTTCAACCTGGTGATGGGCAGCGGCCGGGTAGTGGGCGATGCGCTGGTCCATAGCCCGAAGGTCGACGGCATCAGCTTCACCGGTTCCGTGGGCGTGGGCCGGCAGATCGCGGTCAGTTGCGTGTCGCGCCAGGCCAAGGTGCAGTTGGAAATGGGCGGCAAGAACCCGCAGATCATTCTCGACGATGCCGACCTCAAGCAGGCTGTCGAGTTGTCGGTACAGAGCGCGTTCTACTCCACCGGCCAGCGCTGCACGGCATCCAGTCGCTTTATCGTGACCGCCGGGATTCATGACCAATTCGTCGCCGCAGTGGCTGAGCGCATGCAGTCGATCAAGGTTGGCCATGCCCTGCATGCCGGGACCGACATTGGCCCGGTGGTGTCCCAGGCCCAATTGGACCAGGACCTGAAGTACATCGACATCGGCCTGGGCGAAGGCGCGCGGCTGGTCAGCGGTGGTGGCCTGGTGATGTGTGACACCCAAGGCTACTTCCTCGCGCCGACCTTGTTTGCCGACAGCGAAGCCGCTATGCGCATCAGCCGTGAAGAAATCTTCGGCCCGGTGGCCAATGTGGTGCGCGTGGCGGACTACGAGGCAGCACTGGCCATGGCCAACGACACCGAGTTCGGGCTGTCGGCGGGCATTGCCACCACCTCGCTCAAGTACGCCAACCACTTCAAGCGCCACTCCCAGGCCGGGATGGTGATGGTCAACCTGCCGACGGCGGGCGTGGATTATCACGTTCCCTTCGGGGGTCGCAAGGGTTCATCCTACGGGTCGCGTGAGCAAGGTCGCTATGCGCAGG
Organism: Pseudomonas sp. WMBT8; assembly: GCF_050916005.1. Classification (NCBI taxonomy): domain Bacteria; kingdom Pseudomonadati; phylum Pseudomonadota; class Gammaproteobacteria; order Pseudomonadales; family Pseudomonadaceae; genus Pseudomonas; species Pseudomonas sp. WMBT8. The sequence continues at coordinate 5,145,203 of NZ_CP188096.1, read as the reverse complement.
AGTTCTACACCGTGGTGAAAACCAGCTACATCGGTTCGTAAACGCAATAAATGTGGGAGCAGGCTTGCCTGCTCCCGCAAAAAAGCAGTGCGCAGCACCAACACGACAATTACCCGCAAAAAAAATAATTAGTGGGAGTACATCTACATGCAAGCGACCAAGCCGACGCACGTCCGTTATTTGATCTTGCTCATGCTGTTCCTGGTGACCACGATCAACTACGCCGACCGTGCCACCATCGCCATCGCAGGTTCCAGCCTGCAAAAAGACCTCGGCATCGACGCCGTCACCCTCGGTTACATCTTCTCTGCTTTCGGTTGGGCCTACGTGGCCGGGCAAATTCCCGGCGGCTGGCTGCTCGATCGTTTCGGCTCGAAAAAAGTCTATGCCCTGAGCATCTTCACCTGGTCGCTGTTCACCGTGCTGCAAGGCTATGTCGGTGAGTTCGGCGTCTCCACCGCCGTGGTTGCGCTGTTTATGCTGCGCTTTCTGGTCGGCCTGGCCGAAGCGCCATCCTTTCCCGGCAATGCGCGCATAGTCGCTGCCTGGTTCCCAACCGCCGAGCGCGGCACGGCTTCGGCGATCTTCAACTCGGCGCAGTACTTCGCCACTGTGTTGTTTGCCCCGTTGATGGGGTGGATCGTCTACAGCTTCGGCTGGCAGCACGTATTTATCGTGATGGGCGTGATTGGCATCGTGTTCTCGCTGATCTGGCTGAAAGTGATCTACAGCCCGCGCGAGCACCCGCTGATCAATGAGGCTGAGTTCAAGCACATTGCCGCCAATGGGGCGATGGTCGATATGGACCAGGACAAGGCCAAGGGTAAGAAAACCGACGGGCCGAAGTGGGATTACATCCGCCAGTTACTGACCAACCGCATGATGCTTGGCGTGTACCTGGGCCAGTACTGCATTAACGGCATTACCTACTTCTTTCTCACCTGGTTCCCGGTGTACCTGGTGCAGGACCGCGGCATGACCATCCTCAAGGCCGGCTTCATCGCTTCGCTGCCGGCGATCTGCGGTTTTATCGGCGGCGTGCTGGGCGGGGTTATTTCCGACTACCTGCTGCGCAAGGGCCACTCCCTGACCTTCGCGCGCAAGGCGCCGATCATTGCTGGCTTGCTGGTCTCCAGCAGCATCATTGCCTGCAACTATGTGGATGTGGAGTGGATGATCGTGGGCTTCATGGCCCTGGCCTTCTTCGGTAAAGGCGTTGGCGCACTGGGTTGGGCGGTGGTGTCTGACACCTCGCCCAAACAAATCGCTGGCCTCAGCGGCGGCTTGTTCAATACCTTCGGCAACCTGGCTTCCATCACCACGCCTATCGTGATCGGCTACATCATCAGCACCACCGGTTCGTTCAAGTGGGCCCTGGTGTTCGTCGGCGCCAATGCGCTGGTGGCGGTATTCAGCTACCTGGTGATCGTCGGCCCGATCAAGCGCGTGGTGCTCAACGAGCCACCGAGCAAAGGCCCTGAATTGACTAACCTTTCCCAAGCGCAATCCTGAAGGGGCCGTGTGATGCAGTTGATTGAACATGCCGACTCGCCGCGCTCCATTCGGTTGCACGAGCGCGACAACGTAGTAATCGTGGTCAATGATCAGGGTGTGCCAGCCGGCACCGAGTTCCCGGACGGCCTGGTGACCGTGGAGTTCATCCCCCAGAGCCATAAGGTGACCCTGGAAGATATCCCACAAGGTGGTCAGATCATTCGCTATGGCCAGACCATCGGTTACGCCTTGCAACCGATACCACGCGGCAGTTGGGTCCAGGAGGATCAACTGCGCATGCCCACTGCACCGCCGCTGGACAGCCTGCCGCTGTCCACCGAAGTGCCCGAGGCCCAGGCGCCATTGGAAGGTTTCACCTTCGAGGGCTATCGCAATGCCGATGGCACTGTGGGCACGCGCAACATCCTCGGCATCACCACGACCGTGCAGTGCGTGACCGGCGTGCTGGACCATGCGGTCAAGCGCATCAAGGACGAGTTGCTGCCCAAATACCCGAATGTCGATGACGTGGTGGCACTGACCCACAGCTATGGTTGCGGCGTGGCCATTACCGCCACCGACGCCTATATTCCGATCCGCACCGTGCGCAACCTGGCGCGCAACCCGAACCTGGGGGGCGAAGCCCTGGTGATCAGCCTGGGCTGCGAAAAGCTGCAAGCCGGGCAGGTGATGCACGACAACGACAGCTCGGTGGACCTCAGCGAGCCGTGGCTGTACCGCTTGCAGGACGCAAGCCACGGGTTCAGCGAAATGATCGAGCAAATCATGGAGCTGGCCGAAACCCGGTTGAAGAAACTCGACCTGCGCCGGCGGGAAACCGTACCGGCCTCGGAGCTGATCCTGGGCATGCAATGCGGCGGCAGCGACGCGTTTTCCGGGATCACCGCCAACCCGGCGCTGGGCTACGCGTCAGACCTGTTGCTGCGGGCCGGGGCGACGGTGATGTTTTCCGAAGTGACTGAAGTGCGCGATGCCATTTACCTGCTGACCTCCCGCGCCGAAAACCAGGAGGTCGCGCGGGAACTGGTGCGGGAAATGGACTGGTACGACCGCTACCTGGCCAAGGGCGAGGCCGACCGCAGCGCCAACACCACGCCGGGCAACAAGAAGGGCGGCCTGTCGAACATTGTCGAGAAGTCCCTGGGGTCTATCGTCAAGTCCGGCAGCAGCGCGATCAATGGCGTGCTTGGGCCGGGCGAGCGCTTCAAGGGCAAAGGCCTGATCTTTTGTGCGACCCCGGCCAGTGATTTTGTCTGCGGCACCTTGCAACTGGCGGCGGGGATGAACCTGCATGTATTCACCACCGGCCGCGGCACGCCCTACGGGTTGGCGATGGCGCCAGTGGTGAAGGTTTCGACCCGTACGGAATTGGCCCAGCGCTGGCCGGACCTGATCGATATCGATGCCGGACGGATCGCCACCGGGCGTGCGACCATCGAGGAACTGGGCTGGGAGTTGTTCCATTTCTACCTGGATGTGGCCAGCGGCAAAAAGCAGACCTGGGCCGAGCAACATAAGCTGCACAATGACATCACCTTGTTCAATCCGGCGCCGATCACCTAGCCCAGGTCAGGACAGGGCGCCGATCAAGGCCTGCAGATGGGGGTAGACCTGCTGCGGGCTGGCCGCGCGAAGGATGTGTCCGCTCATCTCGGGCATGGGTTGGCGGGTGTAGTAGTCCGCACACACAAAACCGTCGACCCAGCCATCGACATACACCTGGTGGTCTGAGCGGGCATCGCCGACGATCAGCGCCCGGCCCTTGAGCCTGCCGCTTTCGCGCCACCGTCGCACGATCCGGCTTTTGCCGGTACCGGGGTTGATCAGCGGCGAAGGCCGGGGGCACAGGGCCCGCGAACCGGCCCAGAACAGGCGGTTGGCGAGCACGTTGCGGGTGTCGATATCCAGCGAGCGGGCAATCGGGGCGATCCATTCGGTGTAGCCGCCAGACAGGATATGCACCTGCACGCCCTCGCGCTGTAGGTTGTGCAGGGTCAGCATCAGGGCCGGGTCGAGGCTGCCAATGACCGTGTCGACGTAGCGCTGGATATGCTGGCGGCGGATGCGCGGGATCACCTTGACCAAGGACAGCAGTTCCCAGGCACTGGCGCGACCGGCCAACGCCTTGGGCGCGATCAGTTGCAGTTGCTCCAGCATGGCTTGCCCAGCGGGGCTGTCGCCAATCGCCGACTGGATGATCGCAAGGGTGCTTTCGTGGTTCACCAGGGTCTGGTCAAAGTCGAAAATCACATGGGTAGTGCCGGTTGCGGTCATGGGCGTGCCTGCGCATCGAGCTGGCGATAGCGGTGTTTGTCTTCGCGGGTCCACGGGGTGGTCGCAATGCCCAGGTGTTGGGCGATGCGGGCCTGGATTTGGTCTGCAAAGGCCTGGCCGCTTTGCTGCTCCTGGCGTTCGCAGCGTTCCAGGTAGCTCATTTCACAGATCATCCAGGGCATCGTCAGCAAGCGCAGGAAACTTGCCAGGCCAGAGGCATGCAGTGGGCTGGCGACCAGGCCGAAGGGCAGAATCAGGCGCCCGGCCAGGGGCACGACGGGCAAGCCGCGGCTCAGCAGCCCCGCGCGAAAGCGATACAAACCCCGGCCGTTGTTAATGGTCGCTTCGGGGGTGGTGTAGAGGGCGGTGCCTTGCGGGTTGATGCGCAGTTTATGCAGGTTACGGGAGAATGCCTTCTTATCGGCACCGTTCCAGAACTGTCCGCCCGAGCATTTGAGCAACAGGAAGGCGGTGAAGGCGATAAAGCGGTTGTAGCCACTGGCCGCCACCAGTGTTGCGCCTGGCATCGCGAGGATGGCGAATGGATCAATCACGCTGACGTGATTGGCGGCCACTACGCAGCCGTCGGTGATCAGGGCGATTTGCCGCGATGAATGGCTGCAACGGATGCGAATGCCCATTATCCACAGGAGCCCTCGATACATCACGGGCCTGGCAGCCAACGGAAGCGGCCAGGCGAGCAGGCTCACCACGACCATCGACAGCAGGCGCAGGCCCGCCAATACGCAACCAAACGGCAGGTAGACCTGGCGTCGCAAGCAGCGGTAGGCCCAGGTTTCCCGGGTGCACAGGCCCGCTACTGAGTGAAGGGGGTCGGGTGGAGGCAGAATGTTTTTCACGGGGATGTTGCTCAGTGATGGTTTTGGTCAGGCCAGCTTGCTGTGCTCGGCGGTTTTCATCCGGCGCGAAAACCGGTCGATGCGCGCCAGGTTGGCAGGGCTGATTTCCCTGAACCGTTCGCGGGTAAGATCAATCTTCACGTGGGGGCCGTAAGGGGTTTCAATCACTTGCCCGGCCAGTTGTGGCGCGTGCAAAAACGCCCGGTTCATTTCCAGTGCGCGGTGGTGCCGGATATTGGTCAGGGTGTAGATCTGCTCGAACCCCAGGTGCTCAAAGCCGTATTCAAGCGCCAGGTGGATGGCAATAAAGGGGTAGGGCGTTCCCCAGTATTTCTTGAGGAAACGGTTGCCGAAATTGATGCCGTATTCTTTTTGCGCGAACCCGGCATAACCGATAAAAGGGCCTTGCAGGCCAATGCTCACCGCCCAGCGTGACCAGTTTTGGTCGGTCATTTCTTTTTTGAAGGTGGCGATTTCGTTGGCGGCGGCGGTCATGTCCCGGGTGGTGCCGGCGGAAATGAATTTCATCGCCTCGGGGTCACTGAGTAGTTCGGTGTAACCCGCAATGTCCTCATCGTCCCAGCTTCTGATATGCACATTGTGTAAATGGTTGACGGATCTACGCATGGGGCCCCCCTGGAGTTATTCAGTTGTTACAGGAGGGGGATTTTCAGGGGCGGCGTTACTGAAGCGGAGGTGTGGATTCTCGTTAGTGCGTGGGAGCTTGTGCAGTGCTTTGTGGGACGGGTGAACCCCGGCCGGGATAGTGGGATTACCTCCTACGAAGTAGCCACAGTTCCCAATTCTGGACTTTTTTAGTTCGTGTTTATGTTTCGAAATCCAATATCAACAGTGCAGCCCACTGCTTTATCATGACGATTCCCTGAAAACAGGACTTAGCATGCTCGCCATTTTCCTTGCGACGCTCACCATCACTGCGCCGGTGTTTGCCATGCTGTTCCTGGGGGTGCTGCTCAAGCGCATCAACTGGATCAACGACAATTTTATCCACACCGCGTCAGCCCTGGTGTTCAACGTCACCATGCCGGCGTTGCTGTTTCTGGGGATCTTGCACGCCGACCTGCATTCGGCGCTCAAGCCAGAACTGCTGATCTATTTTGCCGTGGCCACGGTCGCCAGCTTCGCCCTGGCCTGGGGCTGGGCGATTTTCCGTTGCCCGCGGGAAGACCGGGGCATTTATGCCCAGGGCGCGTTTCGCGGGAACAACGGGGTGATCGGCCTGGCACTGGCGGCCAGCATGTACGGCGACTACGGGATTTCCCTGGGGGCGATCCTCGCGGGGCTGGTGATCCTGTTCTACAACACCCTGTCGACCATTGTGCTGGCGGTGTACAGCCCGGTGATCAAGTCGGACCCGTGGAGCATCTGCAAGAGCGTACTGGCCAACCCGCTGATCCTCAGTGTGATTGCCGCCACGCCATTCGCCTATTTCCAGATCGGCCTGCCCAGTTGGCTGGAAACCTCCGGGAGGTACCTGGCCGACATGACCCTGCCCCTGGCATTGATCTGCATTGGGGGCACTCTGTCCCTGGCGGCCTTGCGCCAAAGTGGCAACATGGCGTTGAGTGCCAGCCTGGTGAAAATGATCGGTTTGCCGCTCGTGGCCACCGTCGGGGCCTGGCTGTATGGCTTCCGGGGACCGGAGCTGGGGATTCTGTTTTTGTATTTTGGCGCGCCGACGGCCGCCGCCAGCTTTGTCATGGCCCGTGCGGCCCAGGGCAACCATGAGTTGGCGGCGGCGATCATTGTGATCACCACCCTGATGGCGGCAGTGACCACCAATATCGGGATCTTTGTGTTGCAGGCCGGTGGCTGGATCTGAAATGAGTGGTGTTTTTTAGGGCCTATCGCGGGCAAGCCCGCTCCTACACTTGAGGGGGTTCACCACTAATTGTGGGAGCTGGCTGATACGTCTCAATCACTTCCTGCGCCGCGCGAAACGCATCAATCGCCGCCGGCACACCGGCATACACCGCGCAATGCAGCAACGCCTCGCGAATTTCTTCGACAGTACAGCCATTGTTCAGCGCGCCGCGCACATGGCCCTTGAGCTCCTGCGGGCACTTCAAGGCGGTCAATGCCGCGAGGGTGATCAGGCTGCGGGTCTTCAGCGGCAGGCCTTCACGGTTCCACACCCCGCCCCAGGCATGTTCGTTGACGAAGTCCTGCAACGGCTGGGTGAACTCGGTGGCATTGCCCAAGGCGCGGTCGACAAATACGTCGCCCATGACCTGGCGACGCATTTGCTCGCCGGATTTCGGTTGATCGGTCATTGCGACTCCCTCTTGTGGTGTTGGCGGCGCCAGGCCCGCAGCGAAGTGAACAACAGGAAAGCCACCAGCGCTGGCAGGACGTAGTACAGCATCAGTTGTTCGAGTTTATTGGCCAGCGGCATGCCGGTGGTGAACGACACCACGTGCAGCCCATACGCCAGGTACAGCCCCAGCAGCAGCAAGCCTTCGGCGCGGGTAATGCGGTAGCCGGTGTAAAACACTGGCAAGCACAACACCACCACGCCGAGCATCACCGGCAGGTCGAAATCCAGGGCATTGGGCGATACCGACAAGGGCGACGGCGCCACCAGCGCGGTAAAGCCCAGTACCCCCAACAGGTTGAACAGGTTGCTGCCGATCACGTTACCCACCGCAATCTCCCGTTCGCCGCGCAGGGCGGCGATCAGGGACGTGGCGAGACACGGCAGAGAGGTGCTGACGGCAACGATGGTCAGGCCGATCACCCGTTCGGACAGGCCCAGGTCGCTGGCCACTTCCACGGCCGCCCCCAGCAGCAGATGCCCGGCGAATACCAGCAGCGCGAGCCCGGCGATCATCCACAGCAAACTGCTCAGCCACGGCGCTTGCACTACCGTGTCGCGGGTCCGCGGGCGGCGCGAATGGCGGGTCTGGTACAGCAACAGCGCGAGGTAGGCGAGCAGGGCTGCCAGTAAGGTCAGGCCGTCGAGCGGAGTCAGGGCCTCATCGCTGGCGAGGATGAACAGCAGCAGGCTGGCGCCGATCATCACCGGGATATCCAGGCGCACCAGTTGCCGCGACACGCGCAGGGGAATGATCAGCGCTGAAAGGCCCAGGGTCACGAGGATATTGAAGATGCTGCTGCCAATCACGCTGCCCACGGCGATATCGCTATTGCCGGCCAGGGTGGCCTGCAGGCTGACGGCGATTTGCGGCGCGCTGCTGCCAAAGGCGACGATGCTCAAGCCAATGATCAGCGGCCTGACCTTGAGGCTGGCGGCCAGGCGCACGGCGGCGCGTACCAGCATCTCGGCGCCGGCAATCAGCAGCAATAGGCCGCTGATCAGTTCAATCAGGCTCAGGGGCGAGAGGGCGCTTAATCCGAAAATGGCCAGGGCTCCGTCAGTCAGTTGTTCAGGGCTTGCACGCGCACGCGCGCGGTTCCGCTGCGCAGCATACCCAACTGCTCGGCGGCCTGGCGTGAAAGATCGATCAGCCGGCCACGGGTGTGTGGGCCGCGATCATTGATGCGCACCACCACGGATTTGTCGTTGGCCAGGTTGGTGACCTGCACCCGCGTGCCGAATGGCAGGCGCCGGTGGGCGGCGGTCATGGCGTGTTGGTTGAAGGGTTCACCGCTGGCGGTTTTTTTGCCGTGGTGCTTGGCGCCGTAGTAGGACGCTGTGCCGGTTTCGTCATAACCGTTGGGATCGATCAGGCCACTGGCGCAGCCGGTGAGCAGTGAAAACAGGGCGCAGAGGCCGAGTAGACGCTTCATTTTCAAGGTGTCCCCAAAATTGATATGGGAACCGACCTTTGTAGAAGCTGGCTTGCCTGCGATGCGGGCGCCTCGGTTTTTCAGATGCACCGAGGTGATGCTATCGCAGGCAAGCCAGTTCCTTCACAAGCCGGCTCCCACAGGGCGGCAACCGTTATCAGCCTTCGAGCTTGCTCTTGAGCAATTCGTTCACCTGTTGCGGGTTGGCCTTGCCTTTGGAGGCCTTCATCGCCTGGCCCACAAAGAAGCCGAACATCTTGCCGCGTTTGGCTTCGTCCGCTGCACGGTACTGCTCGACCTGCTCGGCGTTGGCCGCCAGCATTTCATCTAGCACGGCCGAGATCGCGCCGCTGTCGGTGACTTGCTTGAGGCCGCGTTTCTCGATGATCTCGTCGGCGCTGCCTTCACCGCTGGCCATGGCTTCAAACACGGTCTTGGCGATCTTGCCGGAGATGGTGTTGTCCTTGATGCGCAGCAACATGCCGCCCAACTGTTCGGCCGTTACCGGGGCTTCGTCGATTTCCAGGCCCTGTTTGTTCAACAGGCTGCCCAGTTCAACCATGACCCAGTTGGCGGCCAGCTTGGCGTCACCGGCAATGCTCACGACTTTTTCAAAGTAGTCGGCTTGCTCGCGGCTCGACGCCAGAACGCTGGCGTCATACACCGAAAGACCGAACTGCGCCTGGAAGCGCTCGCGTTTTTGCGGTGGCAATTCCGGCAGGGTGGCGCGCACGTCATTGAGGAACGAATCCTCGATCACCACCGGCAACAGGTCCGGATCGGGGAAGTAACGGTAGTCGTTGGCTTCCTCTTTGCTGCGCATGGCGCGGGTTTCGTCTTTGTTCGGGTCGTACAGGCGCGTCTGCTGGATCACCTTGCCGCCGTCTTCGATCAGCTCGATCTGGCGACGGACTTCGGTGTTGATCGCCTTCTCGATGAAACGGAACGAGTTGACGTTCTTGATCTCGCAGCGAGTGCCGTACTCGACCTGGCCTTTTGGCCGCACCGACACGTTGCAGTCGCAACGCAGGGAGCCTTCGGCCATGTTGCCGTCGCAGATGCCCAGATAGCGCACCAGCGCGTGGATGGTCTTGACGTAGGCCACGGCTTCCTTGGCGCTGCGCATGTCCGGCTCGGACACGATTTCCAGCAGTGGCGTGCCGGCGCGGTTCAGGTCGATGCCGGTGGCGCCATTGAATTCTTCATGCAGGCTCTTGCCAGCATCTTCTTCCAGGTGCGCACGGGTCACGCCGACACGTTTGATGGTGCCGTCTTCCAGGGGGATGTCCAGGTAGCCCTTGCCGACGATCGGCAGCTCCATCTGGCTGATCTGGTAGCCCTTGGGCAGGTCCGGGTAGAAGTAGTTCTTGCGCGCAAACACGTTGTGCTGGCCGATCTGGGCGTCAATCGCCAGGCCGAACATCACCGCCATGCGTACCGCTTCCTGGTTCAGTACCGGCAATACGCCAGGCATGCCCAGGTCTACCAGGCTGGCCTGGGTGTTGGGTTCTGCACCGAACGTGGTGGCGCTACCGGAGAAAATCTTCGATTGGGTGGCGAGCTGGGTATGAATCTCCAGCCCGATCACAACTTCCCATTGCATAGTGTTCTCCTCAGAAGCCGGTTGGGGTGCGAGTGTGCCAGTCAGTGTTCAACTGGTACTGGTGCGCCACATTGAGCAAGCGGCCTTCCTGGAAATACGGGGCGAGCAACTGCACGCCCACCGGCAGGCCATCGACGAAACCTGCAGGCATGGACAAGCCCGGCAAGCCCGCGAGGTTGGCGGTGATGGTGTAGAGGTCTTCAAGATACTCGGCGATCGGGTCACCGGTCTTGGCGCCGATCTTCCAGGCCGGGTTCGGTGTAGTCGGACCGATGATCACGTCGACTTCATTAAAGGCAGCCATGAAGTCATTTTTGATCAGGCGTCGGATTTTTTGCGCCTTGAGGTAGTACGCGTCGTAGTAGCCGGCCGACAGGGCGTAGGCACCGACCATGATCCGGCGCTGCACTTCCACGCCGAAGCCTTCGCCACGGGAGCGTTTGTACAGGTCGGTGAGGTCTTTCGGGGCTTCACAGCGGTAGCCGAAACGCACGCCGTCAAAGCGCGACAGGTTCGACGAGGCCTCTGCCGGGGCGATCACGTAGTACGCCGCAATCGCGTGCTGGTTGTTCGGCAGGCTGATTTCCTTGATCACCGCGCCGAGCTTTTCCAGCTCCTTGATGCTGTTGTGCACCAGTTCGGCGATACGTGGGTCGAGGCCGGCGCTGAAATACTCTTTCGGCACGCCGATACGCAGGCCTTTGAGCGAGGTATTGAGGCTCGCGCTGTAGTCCGGCACGGGTTCATCGATGCTGGTGGAGTCCTTCCCATCGAAGCCAGCCATGCCTTGTAACAATATTGCGCAGTCTTCGGCGCTGCGGGCCAGGGGGCCGCCCTGGTCGAGACTGGAGGCGTAGGCAATCATGCCCCAGCGGGAAACACGCCCGTAGGTCGGTTTCAGGCCGGTGAGGTTGGTGAATGCGGCTGGCTGGCGGATCGAGCCGCCGGTATCGGTGGCTGTAGCGGCCGGCAGCAGGCGGGCGGCCACGGCTGCAGCCGAGCCACCGGACGAGCCGCCGGGCACGTGTTCCAGATTCCACGGGTTTTTCACTGCGCCGTAGTAGCTCGATTCGTTGGCCGAACCCATGGCGAATTCGTCCATGTTGGTCTTGCCCAGGGTCACGGCCCCGGCTTCGGCCAGCTTGGCGACCACGGTCGCGTCGTAGGGCGCCTTGAAGTTGTCGAGCATCTTCGAGCCGCAGCTGGTGCGGATACCCTGGGTGCAGAACAGGTCCTTGTGACCGATTGGCGCACCCAGCAGCGCGCCGCTTTCACCGTTGGCGCGACGGGCGTCGGCGGCCTTGGCCTGGCCTAGTGCCAGTTCCTCGGTGAGGCTGATAAAGCTGTTGACCTTCGGATCCAGCGCGGCGATGCGCGCCAGCAGGGTCTTGGTCAGCTCTTCGGAAGAAAACTTTTTGTCGGCGAGACCGCGGGCGATCTCGGCCAGAGTCAATTGATGCATTGCAGGCTCTTTCCCTTTAGTCGATGACTTTCGGAACCAGGTACAGGCCGTTTTCGACCGCTGGTGCGATGGACTGGTAGGCCTCGCGATTATTGCGTTCGGTCACGACGTCTGCGCGCAGGCGCTGGCTGGCTTCCAGTGGGTGGGCCAGGGGTTCGATGCCGTCGGTATTCACCGCCTGCATCTGGTCGACCAGCCCGAGAATGCTGTTCAGGGCTGCGGTGGTCTGTGGAAGATCGGCTTCATTGAGGCCCAGGCAGGCCAAATGAGCGATTTTTTCCACGTCGGAGCGTTCAAGCGCCATGGGATTCTCCAGTGGAAAACAGAACGGAAGCTATCCGTGTGTTAGATTGTCGGAACACTACCGCATTTCTACGGTCATAAGGCCGCGATTGTGGGGTTAGGTGCACAGAAAGTCGGCCAATTTAGCACATTGGCGCCTTGCCCAAAATCCCTGTCGTTGTTAGAGTTTGCCGCACTTTTTTACCCACGCGTTGCCTAGGGTCCCTTTCCCATGTTCAAGAAACTGCGTGGCATGTTTTCCAGCGATCTTTCCATCGACCTGGGCACTGCCAACACCCTTATTTACGTGCGCGAGCGCGGTATCGTCCTGAATGAGCCATCGGTTGTGGCCATTCGGACCCATGGTAATCAGAAAAGTGTCGTTGCCGTGGGCACCGAGGCCAAGCGCATGCTCGGCCGCACACCTGGCAACATTGCCGCCATTCGTCCGATGAAAGACGGCGTGATCGCCGACTTCAGCGTCTGCGAGAAGATGCTGCAGTACTTCATCAACAAGGTTCACGAAAACAGTTTCCTGCAGCCCAGCCCTCGTGTGCTGATCTGCGTACCGTGCAAATCCACCCAGGTGGAGCGTCGGGCCATCCGTGAATCGGCCCTTGGTGCCGGTGCCCGCGAAGTGTTCCTGATCGAAGAGCCAATGGCTGCTGCCATCGGTGCCGGCCTGCCGGTTGAAGAGGCGCGCGGTTCGATGGTGGTGGATATCGGTGGCGGTACCACAGAAATCGCCCTGATTTCCCTCAATGGCGTGGTGTATGCCGAATCCGTGCGGGTTGGCGGCGACCGCTTCGACGAAGCGATCATCACTTATGTGCGTCGTAACTACGGCAGCCTGATCGGCGAATCCACCGCCGAGCGCATCAAGCAGGAAATCGGTACCGCTTACCCGGGCGGCGAAGTGCGCGAAGTAGATGTTCGCGGTCGCAACCTGGCCGAAGGCGTACCACGTGCCTTTACCCTGAACTCCAATGAAGTGCTGGAAGCTCTGCAAGAGTCCCTGGCCACCATCGTTCAGGCAGTAAAAAGCGCGCTGGAGCAATCGCCGCCGGAGCTGGCTTCCGATATCGCCGAGCGTGGCCTGGTGCTGACCGGTGGTGGCGCCTTGCTGCGTGACCTCGACAAGCTGCTGGCCCAGGAAACCGGTCTGCCGGTGATCGTCGCCGAAGACCCGCTGACCTGCGTTGCCCGTGGCGGTGGTCGTGCACTGGAAATGATGGATAAACACACCATGGACCTGCTCTCCAGCGAATAAGATCGTTGGTTGCACCATGTTTCGCCAACAGGCAGCACTTTGCAGTGCTGCCTGTTGGCGTTTATCTTCTTCAATCTGCATCCAGGCCGGTTTGATGCCGTATGAATAAAGAGAATATCTGCCCGGGAGGAGCGGCCTATTAAACCGCTCTTCACTAAAGGCCCCTCATTGGGCGTGCGCTTGTTGGTGCTGGTCGTGCTATCGGTCGCGCTGATGGTGGTCGATGCCCGCTTCACACTGCTCAAGCCAGTGCGTAGCCAAATGTCGCTGGTATTGATGCAGTCCTACTGGATCACCGACCTGCCGCAACGGCTATGGCAAGGCGTGGCCAGCCAGTTTGGCAGCCGCACCGAGCTTGTGGCCGAAAACGAAAAACTCAAGACTGAAAACCTGCTGTTGCAGGGGCGCATGCAAAAGCTGGCGGCCCTGACCGAGCAGAACGTTCGGCTGCGCGAGTTGCTCAACTCTTCCGCGCTGGTCAATGAAAAGGTCGAAGTGGCCGAGTTGATCGGCATGGACCCCAACCCCTTCACCCATCGCATCATCATCAACAAGGGCGAGCGCGATGGTGTGGTCCTTGGCCAGCCGGTGCTCGATGCCCGTGGCCTGATGGGCCAGGTGGTGGAGTTGATGCCCTATACCTCCCGCGTGCTGCTGCTGACCGACACCACCCACAGCATTCCGGTGCAGGTCAACCGCAATGGCCTGCGGGCGATTGCCAGCGGCACCGGTAACCCGGAACGCCTGGAGTTGCGGCATGTGGCGGACACCGCCGACATCAAGGAAGGCGACCTGCTGGTCAGCTCCGGCCTTGGCCAGCGCTTCCCGGCAGGCTATCCGGTGGCGACGGTCAAGGAAGTGATCCACGATTCCGGCCAGCCGTTTGCGATTGTCCGCGCCGTGCCGACGGCCGCGCTGAACCGTAGCCGCTACCTGTTGCTGGTGTTCAGCGACACGCGTACGCCGGAAGAGCGCGCCAACGAAGCCGCCCAGGCCCAGGAAGCGCAGGACAAGCAAGACGGCACCACGACGCCGGTTATTCCGGCAACCGTACCCAAACCGGCGGCACCCGTGGCGACACCGGTTGCACCTGCCGCGCCTGCTGTGGCGACACCAGCCAAACCGGTGACCCAACCGGCTCGGCCGGTCAAGCCAGCGGCGACTGCGCCAGCGGCGGCACCTGCACCGGCAACCACTCGACAAGGGGCGCAATAATGGCCGGCACTCATTCGCGCAATGGCTGGATGGTCTGGTTGACCTTTGCCATCGGCATGCTGCTCAGCGTTTCGCCGATGCCGCAATTCATGGAAATCCTGCGCCCGCTGTGGCTGGCGTTGCTCCTGGCCTTCTGGGCGCTGGCCCTGCCGCACAAGGTCGGCATGGTCACGGCCATGTGCCTGGGGCTGGCTGAAGATGTGATGTATGGCACGTTGCTCGGCCAGAACGCCTTGATTCTTACGCTGATTACCTTCCTGGTGCTGTCGTTGCAGCAACGCCTGCGGATGTTCCCGATGTGGCAGCAGTGCCTGGTGATCCTGGTGATCTTCGGCTTGGCCCAATTGGTGCAGCTGTGGCTCAGTGCCCTGACCGGCAACCGCCAACCGACCCTGGCGCTGGTCTTGCCGGCCCTGGTCAGCGCGCTGCTGTGGCCATGGGTCAGTTTCGGGCTGCGTGGGTTGCGTCGTCGCTATAAAATCAATTGAGTGGGTCGCGAGGCTCTGCCTGGTTATCGAACCCACAGGGAGAGTCTGCAATGCATGCACTTTATCTGGCCTCCGGCTCTCCTCGGCGGCGTGAATTGCTGACCCAGATCGGCGTGCCGTTCACTGTGGTCAGCGCGGCTATCGATGAAACACCCCTGGGCGACGAGTCGCCGGCGTCCTACGTCGAACGCCTGGCCCGTGGCAAAGCCGCCGCAGGCCTGGCGACACTGGCCGATACCGCCAATGCCTGCGTGCTGGGCGCCGATACCGCCGTCATCCTGGATGGCCGGATCCTGGGCAAGCCCCTGGACCAGGCCGATGCCCTGGCCATGTTGCTGGCCCTTTCTGATCGTGAACACGAAGTCCTCACCGCCATTGCCGTGCTCAGTGACCTGCGCTGCGAAACGCGCCTGGTCAGCAGCCGCGTGCGCTTTCGCCAGGTTTGCACACACGAGGCAACGACTTACTGGCACAGCGGGGAGCCTCAGGACAAGGCGGGCGGCTATGCTATCCAAGGCTTGGCGGCGGTATTTGTCGCCGGGCTAAATGGCAGTTACTCCGCGGTCGTTGGCTTGCCGGTCTGCGAAACAGCAGAACTGCTGGGCCATTTCGGCATACCCTGTTGGCAACACCTTTCCGTGCGCTGAACGCCTAACTCCAGCGCCATATTTAAGCGATCGGCCACTATTGTGAAAACGCCTGAACGAGACCCAGCCATGAGTGAAGAGATTCTGATCAATATCACGCCGATGGAATCGCGCGTGGCGGTGGTAGAAAACGGTGTTTTGCAAGAAGTGCACGTCGAGCGCACCCAGAAGCGCGGGATTGTCGGCAATATCTATAAAGGCAAGGTTGTAAGGGTATTGCCGGGCATGCAGGCGGCCTTTGTCGATATCGGCCTGGACCGCGCGGCGTTTATCCATGCCTCGGAAATTTCCCTGCGCGAAGGCCCGGCGGTCGAAAGCATCAGCGCCCTGGTGCATGAAGGGCAGAGCCTGGTGGTGCAAGTCACCAAGGACCCGATCGGCTCCAAGGGCGCGCGCCTGACCACACAGTTGTCGATTCCTTCGCGTTACCTGGTGTACATGCCGCGCACTGCCCATGTCGGTATTTCCCTGAAAATCGAAGACGAAGGTGAGCGTGAGCGCCTGAAAAAGGTCGTCAGCGATTGCGTGGCGGCCGAAGGCATCAAGGAGGCCGGCGGCTTTATCCTGCGTACCGCCGCCGAAGGTGCCGGTGCCGATGAAATCCTCATGGACATCCGCTACCTGCGGCGGCTGTGGGACCAGATCGGTGCCCAGATCAAGACCGTCGGCGCGCCGAGCGTCATCTATGAAGACCTGGGCCTGGCCCTGCGGACCTTGCGCGACCTGGTCAGCCCCAAGATCGAGAAAATTCGCATCGATTCGCGGGAAACCTTCCAGCGCACCACGCAATTTGTTGCCGAACTGATGCCGGAAATCGCCGACCGCCTGGAGCACTACCCCGGTGAACGGCCGATTTTCGACCTATATGGCGTCGAGGACGAAATCCAGAAGGCCCTGGAGCGCAAGGTGCCACTCAAGTCTGGTGGCTACCTGGTGGTCGACCCGGCAGAAGCCATGAGCACCATTGATGTGAACACCGGTGCTTTCGTCGGCCATCGCAACCTTGAAGAAACCATCTTCAAGACCAACCTCGAGGCCGCCACCGCCATTGCCCGCCAACTGCGCCTGCGCAACCTGGGCGGGATCATCATCATCGACTTCATCGACATGGAAGATGAAGAGCATCAGCGCCAGGTATTGCGCACCCTTGAAAAGCAACTAGAGCGCGATCACGCCAAGACCAACATTATCGGGATCACCGAGTTGGGCCTGGTGCAGATGACCCGCAAACGCACCCGCGAGAGCCTTGAGCAGGTGCTGTGTGAGCCGTGCAGCAGTTGCCAGGGGCGCGGCAAGTTGAAGACCCCGGAAACGGTTTGCTACGAGATTTTCCGGGAAATCCTGCGGGAGGCACGCGCTTACCAGGCCGAGGGTTATAGAGTCCTGGCCAACCAGAAGGTGGTGGACCGGTTGCTGGACGAAGAGTCGGGCAACGTTGCGGAATTGGAGGGCTTTATTGGCCGCACCATCCGTTTCCAGGTCGAAACCATGTATTCCCAGGAACAATACGACGTGGTGCTGCTCTGATCCGCATCAGTCTTTTTCAACGAGACCGCCAGACCTTGATCTGCCGTCCGACTATTACCTTGAGGGTCGCCTGACATGGAGCGTCTGCAACGCTTTTTTGCCGCACTGACCCGTTGGGGCCTTGGCCTGTGTGCATTGCTGTTGGTACTGGCGGCGGTCTACGTCAGCCTGGGTCGTGAATTGACGCCATTGGTGGCGGAGTACCGTGGCGAAGTCGAGGCCAAGGCCCAGGCGGCGGTTGCTATGCCCCTGAGTATTGGCAGCCTGGAGGGGCGCTGGAGCGGTTTTGCCCCGGTATTGCTGGCCCATGACGTGATGGTCGGTGAAGGCAGCAGTGCCTTGTGCCTGGACCAGGTGCAAGTGGTGCCCGACCTGTGGGCCAGCCTGCTGGCGTGGGATGTGCGCATTGCCCATCTGGAAGTCAGCGGCTTGCAGCTCAGCGTCAAGGAAGACCAGGACGGCCGCTGGGCGTTGCAAGGCCTGCCGGTGCAGGACGACCAGCCCCTGGACCCCGAGCAACTGCTCAAGCGCATGCAGGCGGTGGCCAAGGTCTCGCTGCTGGACAGCCAGGTCACCTTGCAGCCGTTCGAGCAAGCGCCGCTGACCTTGACCTATGTGGGGCTGAGCCTGCAAACCGGTACCACCCGCCAGCGCCTGGATGCGCGCCTGACCTTGCCCGATGGGCAACCGCTGGCCCTCAGCCTGCGCACGCGGATCCGTGCCAGCCAGTGGCGCGACGGTGAAGTGCAGGCCTACCTGAGCCTGCCCCAGAGCAATTGGGCGCAGTGGATTCCGGCGAAGTTGACTCGGGACTGGAAACTCAGCGAGTTGAAAGCCGGCGGTGAATTCTGGCTGACCTGGGCCAATGGCACGCTGCAAAGCGCCGCCGCCCGGCTCAATGCGCCACAGGTGAAGGTCCGTTATGCCCAGCGCAAGCCCACGAGCATCCAGAACCTGGGCCTGACGGCTTACCTGCAGCGCAGCGACAGCGGCCTGAAGGTGATCTTCGATTCGTTGGCCATGAACCTGGGCGACACCCGTTGGGAGTCGCACCTGCAATTGCAGCAAACCCTGGCCACTGATAAGGCGCAGGAAACCTGGAGGCTGCAGGCCGACCGCCTGGACCTGACACCGATTACCCCTCTGCTCAACGCCCTCGCGCCATTGCCGGAAGGTTTTGCCAAGACCGTCGAAGCGTTGAAGGCCACGGGCGTGCTGCGCAATGTGCTGGTGGATTATCGTCCCCAGGACGCGGGCGATCAGCGCGTGAGCTTTGCTGCCAACCTCGAGCGCGTGGGCTTTGACGCCTATTTCGGCGCGCCGGCAGCCCGCAACGTCTCCGGCAGCATCAGCGGTGACCTGGGCCAGGGCGAACTGCGCATGGACAGCAAGGATTTCGTCCTGCACCTGGACCCGATTTTCGCCAAGCCCTGGCAGTACCTCCAGGCCAACGCGCGCCTGACGTGGAAGCTGGATAAGCAAGGTTTCACGCTGATCGCGCCGTATATCAAGGTGCTGGGGGAAGAGGGCAAGATCGCAGCGGATTTCCTGATTCGCCTGCATTTCGATCATAGCCAGGAAGACTACATGGACCTGCGGGTCGGCATGGTCGATGGCGATGGGCGCTTTACCCCCAAATACTTGCCGGCGGTCCTGAGCCCGGCCCTGGATGAATGGCTGCGTACGGCAATTCTCAAGGGCGCGGTCGATGAAGGCTTCTTCCAGTATCAAGGCTCGCTGAACCACGATGCGGTGACGGCGGCACGCAATATCAGCCTGTTCTTCAAGGTGCATGATGCCGAGTTGGCGTTCCAGCCGGGCTGGCCTCATGTGAGCAAGGTGGCCGGTGAAGTGTTTGTCGAAGAGACCGGCGTGCGCATCCTGGCCAGCAAGGGGCAATTGCTCGATACCAAGGTCAAGGGGATCTACGTCAACATTCCCCATGCGTTGCCCGGCCATGACAGCCATCTGCTGCTGACGGGCGGGTTTGCCGGTGGGCTGGGGGACGGCCTGAAGATCCTCCAGGACGCGCCCATCGGTACGGCATCGACGTTTGCCGGCTGGAAGGGCGAGGGCGACCTGCAAGGTTCCCTGGACCTGGATATTCCCCTGGCCAAGGGCACCGAGCCGAAGATCGTGGTGGACTTCAAGACCGACAAGGCGCGCCTGCAACTGGCCGAGCCGACTCTGGACCTGAACCAGCTCAAGGGTGAGTTCCGCTTCGACAGTGCCAAGGGCCTGAGTGGGCAGAACATCAGCGCCCAAGCCTTCGACCGGCCGATCACGGCGCAGATTGCGGCCGGTGGCAGACCGGGCAATCTCAGCACGCGGGTCACGGCCAAGGGCCAGGTGACGGTCAAGCGGCTCACCGACTGGCTGAAAGTCAGCCAGCCGCTGCCCGTATCCGGAGATATCCCTTATCAACTGCAACTGGACCTGGACGGTGCCGACAGCCAGTTGCGGGTCAGCTCCAACCTCAAGGGCGTGGCGGTGGATTTGCCTGCGCCATTTGGCATGCCCGCCAGCCAGGGCCGTGACAGTGTGTTGCGCATGACGTTGCAGGGCGCGGAGCGGCGCTACTGGTTTGATTACGGCGAGTTGGCAAACTTTACCTTTGCCGCTCCGGCGAACAATTTTGCCCAGGGCCGTGGCGAGCTGTTTCTGGGGGATGGCGATGCCTTGCTGCCCGGTGGCAAGGGCCTGCGGATTCGCGGGGTATTGTCGGAGCTGGATATCGATCCCTGGAAGAAGTTGGTCGACCGTTACGCCGGCAATGACCCAGGCGGCAATGCCAAGCAACTGTTGAGCAGTGCCGACTTCAAGATCGGCAAGCTGACAGGGTTTGGTACCCAACTCGACCAGGTCGCCCTGAAACTGGACCGCAAGCCCGCCGCCTGGGGCTTGCAGCTCGACAGCCAGCAGGTCAAGGGCACTGTTGGCCTGCCGGATGCGAAGGGCGCACCCATTGCCATCAACCTGCAGTACGTGAAGTTGCCGGCGGTCGATCCTACGGTGCAGGCCGATGAAAACGCGCCTGATCCCCTGGCGAGCATCGATCCCAAGGACATTCCCGCGCTGGATATCGCCATTGCCCAGTTGTTCCAGGGGCCTGACTTGATCGGCGCCTGGTCGTTGAAGGTGCGTCCGACAGCCAAGGGCATGGCGTTCAACAACCTCGACCTGGGCCTCAAGGGCATGCAGCTCAAGGGGGCCGGTGGCTGGGAGGGTGCGCCGGGCGCCAGCAGCAGTTGGTACAAGGGGCGCCTGGACGGCAAGAACATCGCCGATGTGCTCAAGGGCTGGGGTTTTGCGCCCACGGTCACCAGCCAGGACTTCCATCTGGATGTTGACGGGCGCTGGCCGGGTTCGCCCGCGTGGGTTGGGCCCAAGCGTTTTTCCGGCAGCCTGGATGCTTCGTTCCGCAAGGGCCAGTTCGTCGAGGTCGAGGGCGGTGCCCAGGCGTTGCGGGTATTTGGCCTGCTGAACTTCAACTCGATTGGCCGGCGTTTGCGCCTGGACTTCTCGGATTTGCTTGGCAAGGGCCTGAGCTACGACCGGGTCAAGGGCCTGCTGGCCGCCAGCAATGGTGTGTTTGTGACCCGCGAGCCGATCATCCTCACCGGGCCGTCGAGCAACCTGGAGCTTAACGGCACCCTGGACCTGGTAGCCGATCGTGTGGATGCCAAGTTGCTGGTGACTTTGCCGGTGACCAACAACCTGCCGATTGCTGCGTTGATTGTGGGTGCGCCGGCCATTGGTGGCGCGTTGTTCCTGATCGACAAGCTGATCGGTGATCGGGTGTCGCGTTTCGCCAGCGTCCAGTACAAGGTGGAAGGGCCCTGGAAAGATCCCAAAATCACCTTTGACAAGCCATTTGAAAAACCACAGTAAGCGCCTGTGGAGTAGCATGGCCCCATGCTTTTTTTGGAGTGTCGGCCCATGTGCTTTGCGGTAATCCAGATGGTCAGCCAGAGCGACGTCCTGGCCAACCTAGCCCAGGCCCGGAGCTTGCTGGAGCGGGCGGCGGCAGGGGGCGCGCAACTGGCGGTCCTGCCGGAAAACTTCGCCGCCATGGGTCGCCGCGACGTGGCGGCTATCGGCCGCGCCGAAGCGGTGGGCGAGGGGCCGATCCTGCCCTGGTTGAAACTGGCCGCCCGCGACCTCAACTTATGGATAGTGGCCGGTACCTTGCCATTGCCTCCCCTCGGGCAGCCCGACGCCAAGTCCAACGCCTGCTCGCTGTTGATCGACGCGCAGGGGCAGATCGCGGCCCGTTACGACAAGCTGCACCTGTTTGACGTGGATGTGGCTGACACGCGCGGTCGTTATCGTGAATCCGACGACTATGCTTACGGCAACCAAGTGGTGGTGGCCGATACGCCGGTAGGGCGTCTGGGGCTCACGGTCTGTTACGACTTGCGCTTCCCGGAGCTGTACAGCGAATTGCGCGCGGCGGGCGCCGAATTGATTACCGCGCCTTCGGCCTTTACGGCGGTAACCGGCGCGGCGCACTGGGATGTGCTGATCCGTGCGCGGGCAATCGAAACCCAGTGTTACCTGCTGGCGGCCGCCCAGGGCGGAGTACATCCGGGGCCGCGGGAAACCTATGGCCATGGGGCGATTGTCGACCCATGGGGGCGAGTGCTGGCACAACAGAATCAAGGCGAAGCGGTGTTGTTGGCCGAACGCGATAGCAGCGAACAAGCGTCGATACGGGCGCGCATGCCGGTGGCAGGCCACCGGCGCTTTTTCTCGCAGGGCGCGCAGCGACCTGCTTCAGAACGATGAATTTAAGGCCGAACCTATGAGCGAGTTGTTGTCCTCAGTCAGTGAACACCTCCTGGCGCCCGGTGGCGTGACCATCGAAAATCTGCAAACCGTACTGGGCGACCTGGCCGGGCCGGGCATCGATGCCGCAGACCTGTATTTCCAGGGCCAGATCTCCGAGTCATGGTCCCTGGAAGACGGGATCGTCAAGGATGGCAGCTTCAACATGGACCAAGGGGTTGGCGTGCGTGCGCAATCCGGTGAAAAGACCGGCTTCGCCTACAGCAATGCCATCACCCTGGAAGCCCTGGGCCTGGCCGCCCGCGCGGCGCGCTCGATTTCCCGCGCTGGGCAGAATGGCACCGTGCAAGCGTTCAGCACCCAGGACGTGACCCAGTTGTACGGCCCGGATAACCCGTTGGAAGTCATGACCCGAGCCGAAAAGGTCGAGCTGCTCAAACGCGTGGATGCTGCAACCCGTGCCCTTGACCCGCGCATCCAGCAGGTGAGCGTGAGCATGGCCGGGGTCTGGGAGCGGATCCTGGTGGCATCCACCGATGGCAGCCTGGCTGCGGATGTGCGGCCGCTGGTGCGTTTCAATGTCAGTGTGATCGTCGAGCAGAACGGGCGTCGCGAGCGCGGCGGCCATGGCGGCGGTGGGCGTACGGATTATCGCTATTTCCTCGCCGAAGACCGCGCCATGGGCTATGCCCGCGAGGCGTTGCGCCAGGCGCTGGTCAATCTGGAAGCCATCCCGGCACCGGCCGGTACGTTGCCGGTGGTGCTGGGTTCGGGCTGGTCCGGTGTATTGCTCCACGAAGCGGTAGGGCATGGCCTGGAAGGCGACTTCAACCGCAAGGGCAGTTCCGCCTACAGCGGGCGCATGGGCGAAATGGTCGCCTCCAAACTCTGCACCATCGTCGATGACGGCACGTTGGCTGGTCGCCGTGGTTCCCTGAGCGTCGACGACGAAGGGACGCCGACCGAGTGCACCACGCTGATCGAAAACGGTGTGCTCAAGGGCTACATGCAAGACAAGCTCAACGCGCGCCTGATGGGTGTGGCGCGCACCGGCAACGGTCGTCGCGAGTCCTACGCGCATTTGCCGATGCCCCGCATGACCAATACCTACATGCTCGCAGGCGAAAGCGATCCGGCAGAGATCATTGCCTCGGTGAAGCGCGGGATCTATTGCGCCAACCTTGGTGGCGGTCAGGTGGACATCACCAGCGGCAAGTTCGTGTTCTCCACCAGCGAAGCCTATTTGATCGAGGACGGCAAGATTACCGCGCCGGTCAAGGGGGCAACCCTGATTGGCAACGGCCCGGAAGCCATGAGCAAGGTGTCGATGGTCGGTAACGACCTGGCGCTGGACAGCGGGGTGGGGATGTGTGGCAAGGATGGGCAGTCGGTGCCGGTCGGTGTCGGCCAGCCAACCCTGAAAATTGATGCGATCACCGTGGGTGGCACGGGGTCGTAAGGCGTGGAGCTTCGGGTGGCGAAGACCGCCACCCGGGGAAGAGGATCAGCGCAGGCCGCGTTGAGTCTCGTCCAGCTCACGGATGTACTTGAAGATTTTACGGCTGGTGGCCGGCGCCTTGTTCTGTGCCAGTTCGTGCTGGGCCTGACGGATCAGGGAGCGCAGTTGCTGGCGGTCGGCATCCGGATAGTCCAGGACGAACTTCTCCAGTACAGCGTCGTCACCGCCGATCAGGCGGTCGCGCCAACGCTCCAGGTTATGGAAACGTTCGTTGTACTGGCGTGTGGAAGCATCGAGTTGGTCGAGCAAAGTCAGAATGGCGTCAGTGTCCTGGTCGCGCATCAGCTTGCCGATAAACATGATGTGCCGTTTACGCGCGATATTCGCCGTGTGCTTGGGTGCATCTGCCAGGGCCCGGCGCATTTCGTCGGTCAGAGGCAGTTTGGCAATCAAGTCCGGCTTGAGTGTTGTAAGGCGCTCGCCGAGATCAACCAGAGCATGCAGCTCGCGTTTGACCTGGGTTTTGCTTTTCTCCCCATCGAGGGAGTCGTCGTAAGAATCAACCATGGTGGCAGTCCGCAAAGAAACGCCGCCATGATAACCAGTCGGGGGCCGCTTGTCCGGCCCGGTCGCTCGATGGCCTTAACCGAAAGCAGAATTTGAGTGGAGAACACCATGAGTGCAGCCCAAAGCGTCGGTCCACAAGCGTTACCGGCACTGCAGGAACAAGTTGAACAGATCATCGCGGAGGCCAAGCGCCAGGGTGCCAGTGCCTGTGAAGTGGCGGTATCCCTGGAGCAGGGCCTATCGACTTCGGTACGCCAGCGGGAGGTGGAAACCGTTGAGTTCAACCGCGACCAGGGTTTTGGCATCACCTTGTATGTGG
The DNA here is from genome assembly GCF_050916005.1 of Pseudomonas sp. WMBT8. Lineage (NCBI taxonomy): Bacteria > Pseudomonadati > Pseudomonadota > Gammaproteobacteria > Pseudomonadales > Pseudomonadaceae > Pseudomonas > Pseudomonas sp. WMBT8. The sequence continues at coordinate 5,121,156 of NZ_CP188096.1, read as the reverse complement.
GGCAGCGCAAAGGCTCGGCCAGCACCTCGGCCAGTGGCCCGGAAGCCATTCGCGAAACCGTCGCCGCCGCCCTGGCGATTGCCAAGCACACTTCCGAAGACGAGGCCTCGGGCTTGGCGGATGCGGCCCTGATGGCGCGGGACCTGAAAGATTTCGATCTGTATCACGCCTGGGATATCACCCCCGAGCAGGCCATCGAAAAGGCCCTGGCCTGCGAAGCCGCGGCGTTCGACACCGACAGCCGGATCAAGAATGCCGATGGCACTACCCTGAGTACCCATCAAGGTTGCCGTGTGTATGGCAACAGCCACGGGTTTATCGGCGGCTACGCGTCGACACGCCATAGCTTGAGCTGCGTGATGATTGCCGAGGCCGATGGCCAGATGCAGCGTGACTACTGGTATGACGTAAGTCGCCAGGGTGAGCTGTTGGCGGACCCGGTGAGCATTGGCCAGCGCGCCGCGCAACGGGCCGCGAGCCGACTGGGCGCACGACCGGTGCCGACGTGCGAAGTGCCGGTGCTGTTTTCGGCGGAGTTGGCGGGTGGCCTGTTCGGCAGTTTCCTGGGGGCGATTTCCGGGGGCAACCTGTACCGCAAGTCGTCGTTCCTTGAGGGCGCGCTGGGGCAGAAGTTGTTTCCCGAGTGGCTGACCCTGGATGAGCGCCCGCACCTGATGCGCGCCATGGGCAGCTCGGCCTTTGATGGCGATGGCCTGGCAACCTACGCCAAGCCGTTTGTCGAGAACGGTGAGCTGGTGTCCTACGTGCTCGGTACCTACGCCGGGCGCAAGCTCGGTTTGCCCAGCACCGCCAACTCCGGTGGCGTGCACAACCTGTTCGTGACCCATGGCGACGAAGACCAGGCGGCGCTGCTGCGGCGCATGGGCCGTGGCTTGTTGGTGACCGAATTGATGGGCCATGGCTTGAACATGGTGACGGGGGATTATTCCCGAGGTGCGGCAGGGTTCTGGGTGGAGAATGGCGAAATTCAGTTCGCAGTCCAGGAAGTGACCATCGCCGGCAACATGCGCGATATGTTCAAACAGATCGTCGCCGTGGGTAACGATCTGGAACTGCGCAGCAATATCCGCACTGGCTCGGTGCTGATCGAACGCATGACCGTCGCCGGCAGCTAAGTACCAACCGGTTACACAACAGCGCCACCCCAAGGGTGGCGCTTTTTTTTGCCTGGAATATCCCAAGGCCGACAAAGGTATAGGTTCAAGAGCTTGTTTTGATTCTCAATATCATTTAATAATAAATATCATTATCGAGTGAGCGTGGATCATGAGTTCTGTCCTGCACGAGGATCCCTACCTGGAAAGCTGGCGCTGGATGAGTCGCCAGATTCGCTGTGGGCTCAACCCTGACGAGCCGCGCCTGATCGAGCATTATCTGAACGAGGGGCGCTACCTGGCCTGCTGCACGGCTACGCACCCGTGGACCATCGCCGAGACCTCGTTCCGCCTGCTGATCGATACCGCCACCGATATCGCCTTGCCCTGGCATTGGCGCTCCACGTGCCTGGACCAGGCCTGGCGCCCGCTGCGCGACCTGGAAAACCTCTCTCACTGCGCCTGTCGCCTCAAGCGCTGGCAGACCTTTGCCTGGCAATTGGCGACTTGCGAACTGCAACCTTCGATTTCTCACTCCGACTTGGTGCAAGGATCTTCCGATGAGTAATACCCGTATCGAACGCGACAGCATGGGCGAACTGCGAGTGCCGGCCGACGCGTTGTATGGCGCACAAACCCAGCGTGCGGTGGATAACTTTCCGATCAGCCACCAGCGCATGCCGACCCAGTTCATCCGTGCCCTGATCCTGGCCAAGGCCGCGGCCGCCAAGGCCAACGTCGATCTCAAGCAGATCAGTGCAAGCCAGGGCAAAGCCATCGTCGACGCCGCCCAGGGTTTGCTGGAAGGTGACTTCATGCAGCACTTCCCTGTGGATATCTTCCAGACCGGCTCCGGCACCAGCTCCAACATGAATGCCAACGAAGTGCTTGCGACCCTGGCCAGCCGCCTGTTGGGCGAACCGGTCAACCCTAATGACCACGTCAATTGTGGGCAAAGCAGCAACGACATCATCCCGACCACCATTCACGTCAGCGCCGCGCTGGTGTTGCATGAACAGACGTTGCCGGCATTGCTGCACCTGGTTGAGGTGATCGAGCGCAAGGCGGTAGAGGTTCATCCGTTCATCAAGACCGGGCGCACTCACCTGATGGACGCCATGCCTGTACGCATGAGCCAGGTTCTCGAAGGGTGGGCGCAGCAACTCAAGGCCAATATCGCTCACTTGCAGGGCTTGTTGCCAAGCCTGCAGGCCCTGGCCCAGGGCGGTACTGCGGTAGGTACCGGGATCAATGCGCACCCTGAGTTTGCGGCGCGTTTCAGCCAGCAGTTGAGCAGCCTGACCCAGGTGCAGTTCACACCGGGTACGAACCTGTTTGCTCTGATTGGCTCCCAGGACACCGCCGTCGCCGTCTCCGGCCAACTGAAGGCCATTGCCGTGTCGCTGATGAAAATCGCCAACGACCTGCGCTGGATGAACTCCGGCCCACTCGCCGGTCTCGGTGAAATCGAGCTCGAAGGCCTGCAACCAGGCTCGTCGATCATGCCGGGCAAGGTCAATCCGGTGATTCCAGAGGCCACCGCAATGGTTGCGGCACAGGTGATCGGCAATGACAGCGTAATCACCATCGCCGGTCAGTCCGGCAACTTCGAACTCAACGTGATGCTGCCGATCATCGCCCAGAACCTGCTCAGCAGCCTGGAGCTGTTGGCCAACTCCAGTCGTCTGCTGGCAGACAAGGCCATCGCCAGCTTCAAGGTCAACGAACCCAAGCTCAAGGAAGCGCTGTCGCGCAACCCGATCCTGGTCACCGCACTCAACCCGATCATTGGGTACCAAAAGGCCGCTGAAATCGCCAAGAAAGCCTATCAACAAGGCCGGCCGGTGATTGATGTGGCGCTCGAGCACACCGACCTGCCCCGCAGCCAACTGGAAGTCCTCCTGGATCCGGAAAAGCTCACGGCGGGTGGCGTGTAATTACCGACCCTGCTTTGGAGGCTCACCATGGAGCACTGGAAACGCACGATCGAACGGGCCAATCGCTGCTTTATGCAAGGCGAACTGGTGGATGCCCGCGAGCATTACCTGCAAGCCCTGGCCCTGGCCCAAGTGTTGTTCGAGCGCTGGGGTGATGCCGACGAGGCGGTGGCGGCCTGCGTCATTTCCCATCACAACCTGGCGGACCTGCATCTGCGCCTGAACCAGCCTGAAGAAAGCGCCGAATACCTCTGCGCCATTCACCAGCGCTTGCTGCAGACCATGCAGGACACCCGGCTGCCTCAAGCATTGCGCGAGGCAGCCTTGCGCCAGAGCAGCAAGACCTACGTCGAACTGTTGAATTTCATCAGCGATCACGGCGAGTACCCCCGTACCCATCGCTTGCTGGGCAGCAATACGGCGCAGACGGATGCGCCGACCCGCAACAGCCCTTTCTATGGAGCACATTGATATGTCCTACACCTTGCCTGCCTTGCCTTACGCCTACGACGCCCTGGAACCGCATATCGATGCGCAAACCATGGAAATCCACTACACCAAGCACCACCAGACCTACATCAACAACCTCAATGCCGCCGTCGAAGGCACCGAGTTCGCCGGCTGGCCCATCGAGAAACTGGTCTCCAGCGTCCAGCAACTGCCGGAAAAACTGCGCGCAGCGGTGATCAACCAGGGGGGCGGGCATGCCAACCACTCGTTGTTCTGGGCGGTCATGTCGCCCAAGGGCGGCGGCAAGCCCGAAGGTGCCCTGGGCCAGGCGATTGATGCACAGTTGGGTGGCTTTGATGCCTTCAAGGAGGCCTTCACCAAAGCTGCGCTGACCCGCTTCGGCAGTGGTTGGGCCTGGCTGAGCGTGACCCCGCAAAAGACCCTGGTGGTCGAGAGCAGTGGTAACCAGGACAGCCCGTTGATGAACGGCAATACGCCGATCCTCGGTCTGGACGTCTGGGAGCACGCCTACTACCTGCTGTATCAGAACCGCCGTCCTGAATACATCAACGCTTTCTACAGTGTTATCAACTGGCCGGAAGTCGCTGAGCGCTACCAGGCTGCACTGGCTTAATGCCCTCTCATAACAAGACCTAAGGCCGACTATGGGCACTGAAACACTGGCGATCAGCAGCGTACGAATGTTCCGCTATGCGTTTGGCTCGCTGCTGCTATTGGCTGGAACTGCATTGCTGGTGGCCCACGGGCTGGCCTGGCTGAACCTCGAGCCGCGGATCCTGCGTGCCCTGCAAGGTGGCGCAATCTGTGCCCTGGGCACTGCATTGGGCGCGGTGCCGGTACTGGTGATCCGGCGGATGCCGTTGGCGGTCAGCGACACACTGCTGGGGTTTGGCGCTGGCGTGATGTTGGCGGCGACCGCGTTTTCGCTGGTCGTGCCGGGGATTGCCGCCGCTGAAAACCTGGGGCTCAGCCCCTGGGCGTCCAGCGGCCTGATCAGCTTCGGCATCATGCTGGGCGCCTTCGGCCTGTTCCTGGTGGACCGCAAGGTCTCCGGTGCCAGTCCGGAGCTGCTGGTTGGCACCCCTGACAAACCGGTAATTCCACCACGCATCTGGCTGTTTGTATTTGCCATCATTGCCCACAACATCCCCGAAGGCATGGCGGTGGGCGTCTCGGCGGGGGGCGGCATGCCCGATGCCGACAGCCTGGCCATGGGCATCGCCTTGCAGGATGTACCGGAAGGGTTGGTGATCGCGTTGGTGTTGGCTGGGGCGGGGATGTCGCGGGTCAAGGCCTTCTTGATCGGCGCGGCATCCGGGCTGGTGGAGCCGGTGTTTGCCGTGTTGTGTGCCTGGTTGGTCAGCCTGGCCGAGATGCTGCTGCCTTTGGGCCTGGCCCTGGCGGCGGGGGCGATGCTATTGGTGGTGACTCATGAAGTGATCCCCGAGTCGCGCCGCAATGGTCATGACAAGCTCGCCAGCCTGGGGTTGTGCATTGGGTTTTGCCTGATGATGGCAATGGATACAGCGCTGGGCTGATGCCTAGCGCAAATCCAATGTAGGAGCTGGCTTGCCTGCGATGCAGGCACCCCGGTTTTTCGTCTAGACCGAGGTGATGCTATCGCAGGCAAGCCAGCTCCCACGCAAGCCCGTACAGGGGCTATTCGCCTTCATCGAAGTAATTGTTGATCAACTTCACCAGCGCATCCAGCGCTTCCTGCTCCTGCTCACCTTCGGTCTTCAGATGAATCTTGGTGCCCTTGCCTGCGGCGAGCATCATCATGGCCATGATGCTTTTACCATCGACCATGGACTCCGGTGTACGCCCGGCACGCACCTGGCAAGGAAACTGGCCCGCTACCCCGACAAATTTAGCCGACGCGCGGGCATGCAGGCCCAGTTTGTTGATGATTTCAATTTCCAGAGCGGGCATCGCGAAGGTGTTCCTTTCAGCTGAGGTCGCGGTGGCGAACCTGGACATTCTTGAGGGTTTTCTGCAAGACCTGGCCCAGCCGCTCGGTCAGGTAGACGGAGCGGTGATGCCCGCCGGTACAGCCGATAGCGATGGTGACGTAGGCCCGGTTGCTGGCGGCAAAGCGCGGTAGCCACTTGAGCAGGTAGCTGGAGATGTCCTGGAACATCTCTTCCACATCCGGTTGCGCCGCCAGGTACTCGGCAACCGGTAGGTCCAGCCCGGACTGATCGCGCAGTTCCGGCTTCCAATAAGGGTTGGGCAGGCAACGCACGTCAAATACCAGGTCGGCGTCTACCGGCATGCCCCGCTTGAAACCAAAGGATTCAACCAGGAAGGCCGTGCCCGGTTCCGGTTGGTTCAGCAGGCGCAGCTTGATGGCGTCACGCAGCTGGTAAAGGTTCAGGCTAGTGGTATTGATCTTGAGGTCGGCCAAATCGATGATCGGCCCCAACAGCTTGGTCTCGTCTTCGATGGCTTCGGCCAGCGAGCGGTGTGGGCTGCTCAGCGGGTGGCGGCGACGGGTCTCCGAGAAGCGCTTGAGCAGCGTTTCTTCGTCGGCGTCCAGGTACAGCACGTCGCAATGAATATGCTTGGCACGTACCTCTTCAAGCAATTCCGGGAATCGCGTGAGGTGGCTGGGTAGGTTGCGTGCATCGATCGAAACGGCCACCAACGGTTGCGCCAGTTCGGTATGGATCAGCGCGCGCTCAGCCAGCTCGGGCAGGAGGCCAGCCGGCAAGTTGTCGATGCAATAGAAGCCGTTGTCCTCTAACACATTGAGGGCCGTACTTTTACCTGAGCCGGAACGCCCGCTGACGATGATCAAACGCATGATTACTGCCCGCTTTGCTCATCTAGGACAACCTGATACAGCGCTTCATTGGTGCTGGCGCTACGCAGTTTCTTACGTACTTCTTCACGGTCGAGCATGCTGGCGATCTGCCGGAGCAGCTCCAGGTGTGCATCGGTGGCCGCTTCCGGGACCAGAAGGACGAACAGCAGGTCAACCGGAGCGCCATCGATGGCGTCGAAATCAGTGGGGGCGTCCAGGTGCAGCAGGGCGCTTACCGGTGTTTCACAGCCTTTGAGGCGGCAATGAGGAATAGCGATGCCGTTGCCAAAACCGGTCGAGCCAAGTTTTTCACGGGCGATCAGGGCCTCATACACGTCTTGCATCACCAGTTCAGGCACTTCGCGGCTGATCAGGTTGGCAATCTGTTCGAGGGCTTTCTTTTTACTGCCGCCCGGCGCGTTCACGAGGGAACGGCCGGGGGTCAGGATGGTTTCAAGTCGAATCATGGGTGGGGAGTGTTAGCGGCCTGTGCCTTGAAGAAGGCTCTGCTGCTTTTCCTTATGCTTTTTGATTTGGCGATCCAGCTTGTCGGTCAGGTCGTCAATGGCGGCATACATGTCTGAATGCTCTGCATTGGCGACTACTTCCCCGCCGGGTATACGCAAGGTGGCTTCGATTTTCTGCTTCAGCTTTTCGACAGACATGATGACTTGCACATTGGTGATCTTGTCGAAATGCCCCTCAATTCGTTTGAGTTTTTCGCTGATGTAGGCGCGCAGCGGTTCGGTCACTTCCAGTTGGTGTCCACTGATGTTGACTTGCATACAGCTTCTCCTTCGTTGCCAGTGCATAAAGCGGCGGGTAGGGATACCCGCCACTGGAACGCTGTGGCCTGCCCGTCACATCAACCGCTTACGCTCGCTGGAAGGCGCGATCCCAAGGGACTCGCGGTACTTGGCGACGGTTCGACGGGCGACCTGAATGCCTTGTGCTTCCAGTAAACCAGCGATCTTGCTGTCACTCAACGGCTTTTTCTGATTTTCCGCCGCAACCAGTTTTTTGATGATCGCGCGGATCGCCGTGGACGAGCATTCGCCGCCCTCGGAGGTGCTGACGTGGCTGGAGAAAAAGTATTTCAGCTCATATATACCCCGTGGGGTATGCATGAATTTCTGCGTAGTGACCCGGGAGATAGTCGATTCATGCATGCCGACAGCCTCGGCAATGTCATGCAGCACCAAAGGCTTCATCGCTTCGTCGCCGTACTCCAGGAAGCCGCGCTGATGCTCGACGATCTGGGTGGCCACTTTCATCAGGGTCTCGTTGCGGCTTTGCAGGCTCTTGATGAACCAGCGTGCTTCCTGCAACTGGTTGCGCATGAACGTGTTGTCGGCACTGGTATCGGCCCGGCGCACGAAGCCTGCGTACTGCGGGTTGACCCGCAGGCGTGGCACCGATTCCTGGTTCAGTTCCACCAGCCAGCGCTCGTTGTCCTTGCGCACAATTACGTCAGGTACGACATATTCGGCTTCGCTGGACTCGATCTGCGAGCCTGGGCGCGGGTTGAGGCTCTGTACCAGTTCGATGATCTGGCGCAGGTCATCTTCCTTGAGCTTCATCCGGCGCATCAGCTGGCTGTAGTCGCGGCTGCCCAACAGGTCGATGTAATCGGTGACCAGGCGTTGGGCCTCGGTCAGCCACGGTGTCTTGGCGGGCAGTTGGCGCAATTGCAGCAACAGGCACTCGCTGAGGTTGCGCGCGCCAATGCCGGCAGGCTCGAACTGCTGGATGCGGTGCAGGACGGCTTCGATTTCGTCCAGCTCGATATCCAGCTCCGGGTCGAAGGCCTCGAGGATTTCTTCAAGGGTTTCGTCCAGGTAGCCCTGATTGTTGATGCAGTCGATCAGGGTCACGGCGATCAGGCGATCGGTGTCGGACATCGGGGCAAGGTTCAGTTGCCACAGCAAGTGGCTCTGCAGGCTTTCGCCGACGGAGGTGCGGGTGGTGAAGTCCCACTCGTCATCATCGTTGCTGGGCAGGCTGCTGGCGCTGGTCTGGTAGACATCTTCCCAGGCCGTATCCACCGGCAGTTCATTGGGGATGCGTTCGTTCCATTCGCCTTCTTCCAGGTTATCCACCGTGGGTGCGGTTTCCTGGTAGGACGGTTCCTGGACGTCAGTGTTGGGTTTTTGCTCTATGTTGTCGGCCAGCGGGTCGGCATTATCGAAGTCGTCGCCTTCTTCCTGGCGTTCGAGCATCGGGTTGGACTCCAGGGCCTCCTGGATTTCCTGTTGCAGGTCCAGGGTCGACAATTGGAGCAGGCGGATGGCCTGTTGCAGCTGCGGTGTCATCGTCAGCTGCTGGCCCATTCTCAGGACTAGCGATGGTTTCATGGCAGGGGCTTAACACCTTATTCGCCGGCGCAATGCGCCATCCACGACAGGGCGCGTGAGCGCCAAACATAAGCAAATTATATGCCTGATATCGGGGGCTTTGCCTAGAGCGCGGTAACAATAAAAATAATGAGGTTTTTATTGACTCCCGCGCCTGATGGCGAATGTCCTGACACCCCAGCGCTTACAGGCGGAACTCGTGCCCCAGGTACACTTCCTTGACCAGTTCGTTGGCCAGGATGGTGGCGGAGTCGCCTTCGGCAATCAGTTGGCCGTCGTTGACGATGTAGGCGGTTTCGCAGATATCCAGGGTCTCACGCACGTTGTGGTCGGTGATCAGTACGCCGATCCCCTTGGCCTTGAGGTGATGGATGATCTGCTTGATGTCGCCTACCGAAATCGGGTCGACACCGGCGAAGGGTTCATCCAGCAGGATGAACTTCGGTGCAGTGGCCAGGGCGCGGGCGATTTCCACGCGACGGCGCTCGCCGCCGGACAGGCTCATGCCGAGGTTGTCGCGAATGTGGTTGATGTGGAACTCCTGCAGCAGGCTTTCCAGCTCCTGGCGGCGTCCGTCGCGATCCAGTTCCTTGCGGGTTTCAAGGATCGCCATGATGTTGTCGGACACCGACAGTTTGCGGAAGATCGACGCCTCCTGGGGGAGATAGCCGATCCCGGCCCGTGCACGACCGTGCATGGGCTGGTGGCTGACGTCCAGGTCGTCGATCAATACGCGACCCTGGTCCGCCTGGACCAGGCCGACAATCATGTAGAAGCAGGTGGTCTTGCCGGCACCGTTGGGGCCAAGCAGGCCGACGATCTGGCCGCTGTCGATCGACAGGCTGACGTCGCGCACGACCTGACGGCTTTTATAGGCCTTGGCCAGATGCTGGGCTTTCAGGGTTGCCATTACTGGGCCTTCTTCTTCGGCTGGATAACCATGTCGATTCGCGGACGTGGCGCAGTGACCTTGGTGCCATTGGCGCGGCCGGCAGTGGCGACCTGCTTGACGGTGTCGTAGACGATTTTCTCGCCTTCGGTCGAGTTGCCGTCACTGCTGATCACTTTGGCGCGGTCGGTCAGTACGATGCGATTCTGCGGGGCATGGTACTGGATGGTCACGCCGTAGCCCTTGATCGGAGCTGGGTCGGTCGCCGCCTGTTGCTGCTCGAAATAGGCCAGGTTGCCCACCGAGGTCACGACGTCGATGTCGCCAGCCGGGGTGCGGGTAAGGGTTACGGTATTGCCGGTAATCTTCATCGAGCCTTGAGTGATGATTACGTCGCCCTTGTAGGTCGCGATACCTTGTTTGTCATCCAACTGCGCATCGTCAGCCTGAATGTGGATCGGTTGCTGGCTATCGTTCGGCAGAGCCCAGGCGCTCACGCTTCCCAGTGCTGCGCCCAGACCGAGCAAAATAGGGAGGGTTTTAACGAGCCTCATACTGTCCTCTTACGTTCGATAGCAGGTGTATCCTGCTTTCTTTCAAATACGCTTTCATTCCCTTGCCAGTCGATACACCGCCAGCGCCGTCGATTCTAACGTCTTGCTCGGTCTGCGCATATTGCTTCTGTGGGAATACGGTCATGCGACTGCTGGTAATAATGGTGTCGCGGTTCTGGGCGTCAGTGCGGGCAACACGCACCGAGTCGATCAGCTCCACTTCGGTACCGTCCGGGTTGACCTCGCCACGCTTGCTGGTGACGTGCCACGGAAATTCGGTGCCGCGATACAGGTTCAGGTCCGGATTGGTCAGCAGTGTGACCTCCGAAGCCTTCAGGTGTTCGACCTTGTCCGACGTCATTTCGTACTGCACCTTGCCGTCTGGCAGGAACTGCACGCTGTAGGCGTTGGTGGCGTAATAGTCGATGGCGCCCTGGTCGACCTGCGCGACAGGCTGGTCGAGGAAGCGCTCCGGGCTGATATTCCAGTAGCCCACCGCGAGGAACAGCGCGGCGATGGCTCCGAATATCAGGAAGTTGCGAATCTTTTTGCTCAGCATAGAAGGCTCTATAGGTAGGCGGCGTGGGCCGCTTCAAGGCTGCCCTGGGCGCGCAGGATCAGCTCGCAGAACTCGCGCGCGGCACCTTCGCCGCCACGGGCCTGGGTAATGCCGTGGGCGTGTTCGCGAACAAATGACGCGGCATTGGCCACCGCCATGCCCAGGCCGACGCGGCGAATCACCGGCAAGTCAGGTAAGTCGTCACCCAGATAGGCGACCTGCTCATAGCTTAGGTTGAGTTTCCCAAGAAGCTCATCCAGGACCACCAGTTTATCCTCGCGGCCCTGATACAGGTAAGGAATCCCCAGGTTTTGTGCGCGGCGTTCCACGACCGGGGTCTTGCGACCACTGATAATCGCGGTTTGCACGCCAGAGGCCATCAGCATCTTGATGCCCTGGCCGTCCAGCGTGTTGAACGTCTTGAATTCACTGCCGTCTTCGAGGAAGTACAGGCGGCCATCGGTCAGCACGCCGTCCACATCGAAAATTGCCAGTTTGATGGCCTTGCCCCGTTGCAACAGGTCGTTGCTCATTTACATCACTCCTGCGCGCAGCAAATCGTGCATGTTCAGGGCGCCAATCGGATGATCGGCATCATCGACCACCACCAGGGCGCCGATTTTATGATCTTCCATGATCTTCAGGGCTTCCGCCGCGAGCATTTCGGCGCGGGCGGTCTTGCCGTGGGGGGTCATGACTTGATCGATAGTCGCGGTATGGATATCGATGGTGCGGTCCAGAGTGCGACGCAGGTCGCCGTCGGTGAACACCCCGGCCAGGCGCCCGTCGGCCTCGAGGATCACGGTCATGCCCAGGCCCTTGCGGGTCATTTCCATCAGCGCGTCCTTGAGCAGGGTGCCACGCTGTACCTGTGGCAGCTCATCGCCAGCATGCATGACGTTTTCCACTTTCAGCAGCAGGCGACGGCCAAGGGCGCCACCCGGGTGGGAAAAGGCGAAGTCTTCGGCGGTAAAACCACGGGCTTCCAGCAAGGCTACGGCTAGCGCGTCGCCCATGACCAGGGCGGCGGTGGTGGAGGAGGTCGGCGCCAGGTTCAGTGGGCAGGCTTCATGGGTCACATGCACGTTCAGGTTCACTTCGGCGGCCTTGGCCAGCGTCGAGTCCGGGTTACCGGTCATGCTGATCAGCTTGATGCCCAGGCGCTTGATCAGGGGCAGCAGGGTCACGATTTCGTTGGTGGTGCCGGAGTTGGACAGGGCGACGATCACGTCGTCGCGGGTAATCATGCCCATGTCACCGTGGCTGGCTTCGGCCGGGTGCACGAAAAAAGCCGTGGTGCCGGTGCTCGCCAGGGTGGCGGCAATCTTGTTGCCGACATGGCCTGACTTGCCCATGCCGACCACGACAACCCGGCCTTTACTGGCCAGGATCATCTCGCAGGCGCGTACGAAATCTGCGTCGATATGGGCCAGCAAGCCTTCTACGGCTTCAAGCTCGAGGCGGATGGTGCGTTGTGCGGATTGAATAAGGTCGTTGGATTGGCTCATGTCTGAAATCGTATAGCCTGACGAAAAGTCGGCGATTATAGCGGGATTGAGCAATTCCCTCACGCAAGTTCGTCAGCTGTTGTTCTTCTAGAGAGTGAGATCAGTCCCAAATGCGCTTTTTACCTGTCCTGTTTCTGAACAAGCGCTGCTGCGGCCTTGGGCGCTCTACGTCAGCAGTGATATAGTTCGCCGCCAGTTCGGTCCGCGCAGCGCACATGTGTCTAACTGTCGCAAGCAGTTGTCCCAAGCATGGTGTCTGAGTGAGAAGCTGCATCCCAAGGAGTTTAGATGAGTGCCGATAACGCCTACGCGGTCGAGCTGAAGGGCCTTTCCTTCAAGCGCGGTACGCGCAGCATCTTCAATAATGTCGATATTCGCATTCCCCGCGGCAAGGTGACGGGTATCATGGGCCCTTCCGGTTGCGGCAAGACGACCCTGCTGCGCCTGATGGGCATGCAGTTGCGTCCGACTGCCGGGGAGGTCTGGGTCAATGGCCAGAACCTGCCGACCCTGTCGCGCAGCGACTTGTTCGATGCGCGCAAGCACATGGGGGTGCTGTTCCAGAGCGGCGCTCTGTTCACCGACCTCGATGTTTTCGAAAACGTCGCGTTTCCGCTGCGGGTGCACACCCAGCTGTCCGAAGAAATGATTCGTGACATTGTTTTGTTGAAGTTGCAGGCCGTCGGCCTTCGCGGTGCCATCGACCTGATGCCAGATGAACTCTCCGGCGGTATGAAGCGGCGTGTCGCCCTGGCGCGGGCGATTGCGCTCGATCCGCAGATCCTCATGTATGACGAGCCGTTCGTCGGCCAGGACCCTATCGCCATGGGCGTCCTGGTGCGCCTGATCCGCCTGCTCAACGATGCGCTGGGCATCACCAGTATCGTGGTTTCCCACGACCTGGCCGAAACCGCGAGCATTGCCGACTACCTCTATGTGGTCGGCGATGGCCAGGTATTGGGCCAGGGCACGCCTGAAGAGCTGATGAACGCTGATAACCCGCGCATTCGCCAATTCATGACCGGCGATCCTGATGGCCCGGTGCCTTTTCATTTTCCGGCAGCGGATTACCGCGCAGATCTCCTGGGGAAGCGCTGATGCGCAAGACATCTTTAATCGAGAAGGTTCGCCTTTTCGGTCGTTCCGGCATCGACATTGTCGAAGTGCTCGGGCGTTCGACGATTTTCCTGTTTCACGCCTTGCTGGGCCGCGGCAGTATCGGCGGCGGTTTTGGCTTGCTGCTCAAGCAGTTGCACTCGGTGGGCGTGATGTCCCTGGTGATCATCGTGGTCTCCGGGGTTTTCATCGGCATGGTGCTGGCGTTGCAGGGCTTCAATATCCTGTCCAGCTACGGTTCCGAGCAGGCGGTGGGGCAGATGGTTGCGCTAACGCTGCTGCGTGAACTGGGACCGGTGGTCACCGCGTTGCTGTTTGCCGGGCGCGCCGGTTCTGCGTTGACTGCCGAGATCGGCAACATGAAGGCCACCGAGCAGTTGTCCAGCCTGGAAATGATCGGCGTGGACCCGCTCAAGTACATCGTTGCCCCGCGCCTGTGGGCCGGCTTCATTTCCCTGCCTCTGCTGGCGATGATTTTCAGCGTGGTCGGGATCTGGGGTGGCTCATGGGTGGCAGTGGACTGGCTGGGGGTCTACGACGGCTCCTACTGGGCCAACATGCAAAACAGCGTGACGTTCAGCGGTGACGTGCTCAATGGCATTATCAAGAGCATCGTCTTCGCTTTCGTCGTGACTTGGATCGCCGTATTCCAAGGCTATGACTGTGAGCCCACTTCAGAAGGGATCAGTCGTGCCACCACCAAGACCGTTGTGTACGCCTCGCTGGCGGTACTGGGTCTTGACTTCATTTTGACCGCCTTGATGTTTGGAGATTTCTGATGCAAAACCGCACTGTGGAAATCGGTGTCGGCCTTTTCTTGCTGGCTGGCATCCTGGCTTTACTGTTGCTTGCCCTGCGAGTCAGCGGCTTGTCGGCCAGCTCCAGCGCCGACACCTATAAACTTTACGCCTACTTCGACAATATCGCCGGTTTGACGGTCAGATCCAAAGTGACCATGGCCGGTGTGACCATCGGCAAGGTCACGGCAATCGATCTGGACCGCGACAGCTTCACCGGCCGAGTGACCCTGCAACTGGACAAGAAGGTAGATAACCTGCCGACTGACTCCACGGCGTCTATCCTCACGGCGGGTCTGCTGGGCGAGAAGTACATCGGTATCAGCGTGGGCGGGGAAGAAGCCTTGCTCAAGGATGGTTCGACCATTCATGACACACAGTCGTCGTTGGTGCTGGAGGACCTGATCGGTAAATTCCTGCTTAATACGGTTAGTAAAGACGCCAAATGAGGAGTTTGTTCATGATCTCAACCTTGCGACGTGGCCTGTTGGTGCTGTTGGCAGCCTTGCCATTGATGGCTAACGCCGTGGCAGCGCCTTCGGCGCACGACATAATTGATAGAACCACCAAAGAGCTGCTGGCTGACCTTGCCGCAAACAAAGAGCAGTACAAGCAGAGCCCAAGCGCGTTCTACGATGCCCTCAACGGTATCGTGGGCCCGGTGGTCGATGCTGATGGCATCTCCCGCAGCATCATGACCGTCAAGTACTCGCGCAAGGCCACGCCTGCGCAGATGCAGCGCTTCCAGGAAAACTTCAAGCGCAGCCTGATGCAGTTCTACGGCAACGCCCTGCTGGAATACAACAACCAGGGTATCGTCGTATCTCCGGCCAAGGATGAGTCCGGCAACCGTACCAGCGTGGATATGCAGGTCAAGGGCAACAATGGCTCGATCTACCCGGTTTCCTACACCCTCGAGAAAATCAACGGTGAATGGAAAGTGCGCAACGTGATCATCAACGGCATCAACATCGGCAAGCTGTTCCGTGACCAGTTCGCCGATGCCATGCAGCGCAATGGCAACGACCTGGACAAGACCATCGATGGTTGGGCCGGCGAAGTGGCCAAGGCCAAGGAAGTGACCGAAGAAGCCGCAGAGAAGCAGGCCCCATGACTGAGTCGGCTGTTCGTCAAGGCCAGGCCGGCGAGCTGCTCTTAAGTGGCGTGCTCGACTACAGCACCGGGCCGGCCCTGCGCAAGCAGGGCCAGGCGCTGATCAATGCCAGCACTGCGTCGGCAGTGGTTATCGACTGCTCGGCGGTGGTGAAGTCCAGCAGTGTTGGCTTGTCATTGCTCCTGTGTTTCCTACGCGACGCCGCGGCGGTCAACAAACCTGCCAGTATTCGTGCATTACCCGAGGATATGCGGGAAATTGCCCAGGTTTGCGGTCTGGCCGAGCTGTTGGCGCATCCTTAATACACATTATTGAAGAAGCCCCCCGTCAGAGTCCTGCTATGCGGGGTTCGCAGGCGCGGGGCTTTTTTGTATGATGTGCGACCCGCGCGCACTGGGCGCCGATAGAGGTTGAGCATGCAGGCCCTAGAAGTTAAAAGCTTCCTTGAAGGAAAGCTGCCGAATACTGAGGTTGCAGTTGAAGGCGAAGGCTGCAATTTCCAGCTGAACGTGATTAGCGATGAACTGGCGGCATTGAGCCCGGTCAAGCGTCAGCAGCAGATCTATGCCCATTTGAACCCGTGGATCACCGATGGCAGCATCCATGCGGTCACTATGAAATTTTTCAGCCGCGCGGCCTGGGCCGAGCGCACCTGAGCCCCCAAGGCGTCGAGATTCTTATGGATAAATTGATTATTACCGGCGGTGCCCGTCTTGATGGCGAAATCCGTATCTCCGGGGCTAAAAACTCGGCCTTGCCGATCCTGGCTGCTACCTTGCTGTGTGATGGCCCGGTTACCGTAGCCAACCTGCCGCACCTGCACGACATCACCACCATGATCGAGCTGTTCGGTCGCATGGGCATTGAGCCGGTGATCGACGAGAAGCTGTCGGTCGAAATCGACCCGCGCACCATCAAGACCCTGATCGCCCCGTACGAACTGGTGAAAACCATGCGTGCCTCGATCCTGGTACTGGGCCCGATGGTTGCCCGTTTCGGCGAAGCCGAAGTGGCACTGCCTGGCGGTTGCGCCATTGGCTCGCGGCCGGTGGACCTGCACATCCGTGGCCTTGAAGCCATGGGTGCGACCATCGACGTCGAAGGCGGCTACATCAAGGCCAAGGCGCCGGAAGGCGGCCTGCGTGGCGCGAACTTCTTCTTTGATACCGTCAGCGTGACCGGTACCGAGAACATCATGATGGCCGCTGCCCTGGCGAACGGCCGCAGCGTCCTGCAAAACGCCGCGCGCGAGCCGGAAGTGGTCGACCTGGCCAACTTCCTGATCGCCATGGGTGCCAACATCACTGGCGCCGGCACCGACACCATCACCATCGACGGTGTGAAGCGCCTGCACTCGGCTACCTATAAGGTCATGCCGGACCGTATCGAGACCGGTACCTACCTGGTTGCTGCTGCCGTCACCGGTGGTCGCGTCAAGGTCAAGGATACCGATCCGACCATCCTGGAAGCGGTCCTGGAAAAACTGCGCGAAGCGGGTGCCGAAATCACCACCGGCGAAGACTGGATCGAGCTCAACATGCACGGCAAGCGGCCAAAAGCCGTCAACGTGCGTACCGCTCCGTACCCGGCGTTCCCGACCGACATGCAGGCGCAGTTCATCTCCCTGAACGCGATTGCCGAAGGCACCGGTGCTGTGATCGAGACCATCTTCGAGAACCGCTTCATGCACGTGTACGAACTGCACCGCATGGGCGCCAAGATCCAGGTCGAAGGCAACACAGCCATCGTCACCGGTATCGAGCAGCTCAAGGGCGCGCCAGTAATGGCCACCGACCTGCGGGCTTCGGCCAGCCTGGTGATCTCGGCGCTGTGCGCTGACGGCGACACCCTGATCGATCGCATCTACCACATAGACCGTGGCTACGAGTGCATCGAAGAAAAACTGCAGATGCTCGGCGCAAAAATTCGCCGCGTACCGGGCTAGTCCCCACTGCTCGGGCGCAGGGAAGCGCCCGCCCGAGGTGTGCACAGGCACGCCTTGGCTGAATTTGTTTCAAATCGAGGCTGTAATGGCCTCGATCTGTGTCTGGCGCCGTTTGCGACCGGACAGCAATAGCCTGATGAAGGACTGACGTTTCCCATGTTGACCATCGCACTGTCCAAGGGCCGCATCCTTGACGATACTTTGCCGCTTCTGGCTGAAGCGGGCATCGTGCCGACCGAGAATCCGGACAAGAGCCGCAAGCTGATCATCCCCACGACCCAGGACGACGTTCGCCTGTTGATCGTGCGGGCTACCGACGTGCCGACCTACGTGGAACATGGCGCCGCCGACCTTGGTGTCGCCGGTAAAGACGTGTTGATGGAATACGGCGGCCAGGGCCTGTACGAGCCGCTGGACCTGCGTATCGCCCTGTGCAAGCTGATGACTGCCGGTCGTGTCGGTGACGTCGAGCCAAAAGGCCGCCTGCGGGTGGCCACCAAGTTCGTCAACGTCGCCAAGCGTTATTACGCCGAGCAAGGCCGCCAGGTCGATATCATCAAGCTCTATGGCTCGATGGAACTGGCACCGCTGATCGGCCTGGCCGACAAGATCATCGACGTGGTCGACACCGGCAACACCCTGCGCGCCAACGGCCTGGAACCCCAGGACTTTATCGCTGACATCAGCTCCCGCCTGATCGTCAACAAAGCTTCGATGAAAATGCAGCACGCCCGGATCCAGGCGTTGATCGACACCCTGCGCAAGGCAGTGGAGTCTCGACACCGCGGTTGACTCACCTGCGCGGCCCTAGGTCGCGCCCGTCTATCCGCCTCATAGCCAGAATTCTCAGGTGCCCAAGCGGAAACGACTGCTAGTTTAGGGCGCCTGAGTTTTTGCCAATACTATTGAGGCCCTCGCTATGACCACGTCCACTGCAATTGCCCGACTCAACGCTGCCGACCCGGATTTCGCCCATCATCTGGATCATCTGCTGAGCTGGGAAAGTGTGTCCGACGACTCGGTCAACCAGCGGGTGCTCGACATCATCAAGGCCGTGCGTGAGCGCGGCGATGCGGCGCTGGTGGACTTTACCCGCCAGTTCGACGGCCTGGACGTCAAGTCCATGGCCGACCTGATCCTGCCCCGCGAACGCCTGGAGTTGGCCCTGACGCGCATCACCGCGCCCCAGCGTGAAGCCCTGGAAGTCGCGGCCGCGCGGGTGCGCAGCTACCACGAAAAACAGAAGCAGGATTCCTGGAGCTACACCGAGGCTGATGGCACGGTGCTGGGGCAGAAAGTCACGCCCCTGGACCGCGCCGGCCTGTACGTGCCAGGCGGCAAGGCTTCATACCCTTCGTCGGTGCTGATGAATGCCATTCCCGCCAAAGTTGCGGGCGTGACCGAAGTGGTCATGGTGGTCCCGACCCCGCGCGGTGAAATCAACGAACTGGTGCTGGCTGCCGCTTGCATCGCAGGCGTTGACCGCGTGTTTACCATCGGTGGCGCCCAGGCCGTCGCCGCGTTGGCCTATGGCACCGAAAGCGTGCCGAAAGTAGACAAGGTGGTCGGCCCCGGCAACATCTATGTCGCCACCGCCAAGCGCCATGTGTTTGGCCAAGTCGGGATCGACATGATCGCCGGCCCTTCGGAAATCCTCGTGGTGTGCGACGGCCAGACCGATCCGGACTGGATCGCCATGGACCTGTTCTCCCAGGCCGAGCACGACGAAGACGCCCAGGCGATCCTGGTCAGCCCCGACGCCGAGTTCCTCGGCAAGGTGGCGGCGAGCATCAACAAGTTGCTGCCGACCATGGACCGCGCCGAGATTATCGAGAAGTCGATCAATGGCCGGGGTGCGCTGATCCAGGTGCGGGACATGGAACAGGCTATCGAAGTGGCCAACCGCATTGCCCCTGAGCACTTGGAGCTGTCGGTGGCCGACCCACAGGCCTGGCTGCCATCGATTCGCCACGCCGGTGCGATCTTCATGGGCCGCCACACCAGCGAAGCCCTGGGTGACTACTGCGCCGGCCCCAACCATGTGTTGCCGACCTCGGGCACTGCGCGATTTTCGTCGCCGCTGGGGGTGTATGACTTCCAGAAGCGCTCGTCGATCATCTTTTGCTCGCCACAAGGGGCTTCCGAGCTAGGCAAGACCGCCTCGGTGCTGGCCCGTGGTGAATCGTTGAGCGCGCACGCCCGCAGCGCCGAATACCGCATCGTCAAGGGGGAGTAAGACATGAGCAAATTCTGGAGCCCTTTCGTCAAGGACCTCGTGCCTTACGTGCCCGGCGAGCAGCCGAAGCTGACCAAGCTGGTCAAGCTCAACACCAACGAAAACCCCTATGGCCCGTCGCCCAAGGCCCTGGCGGCGATGCATGCCGAGTTGAACGACAACCTGCGTTTGTACCCGGACCCCAACAGCGACCTGCTCAAGCAGGCCGTGGCCAAGTACTACGGGGTGGATGGAAGCAAGGTCTTCCTCGGTAACGGTTCCGACGAAGTCCTGGCGCATATCTTCCACGGTCTGTTCCAGCACGACCTGCCACTGTTGTTCCCGGATATCAGCTACAGCTTCTACCCGGTGTACTGCGGCCTGTATGGCATCACCTCGGCCCCGGTGCCGCTGGACGAGCAGTTCCAGATCCGCGTGGCGGACTACGCCAAGCCCAACGGCGGGATCATCTTCCCCAACCCGAACGCGCCGACCGGCTGCGTGCTGGCGCTGGACGCGGTGGAGCAGCTGCTCAAGGCCAGCCCGGATTCGGTGGTGGTGGTCGATGAAGCCTATATCGACTTCGGCGGCGAAACCGCCATCAGCCTGGTGGATCGCTACCCCAACCTGCTGGTCACCCAGACCCTCTCCAAATCGCGCTCACTGGCCGGTTTGCGGGTAGGCCTGGCGGTGGGGCATCCGGACCTGATCGAGGCGCTGGAGCGGGTCAAGAACAGCTTCAACTCCTATCCGCTGGATCGCCTGGCGATTGTCGGCGCGGCGGCGGCCTTTGAAGATCGTGAATACTTCGAGAAGACCTGCCAATTGGTGATCGACAGCCGCGAGAAGGTGGTTGCGCAGTTGCAGGACAAAGGCTTTGAAGTGCTGCCGTCGGCTGCCAACTTCATCTTCGCCCGCCACCCACGGCACGAAGCGGCCAGCCTGGCGGCCAAGCTGCGTGAGCAAGGGGTGATCGTGCGGCACTTCAAGCAGGAGCGGATTGCCCAGTTCCTGCGGATCAGCATCGGTACGCCTGAGCAGAACCAGGCGTTGATCGATGGCTTGGGCGATCTTTAAGCCTTAGATCTATATTGGCTGGACTGGCCTCATCGCGGGCAAGCCCGGCTCCCACATTGGAATGCGTTCCCATGTGGGAGCCGGGCTTGCCCGCGATGAGGCCATCAGCAACACCGACAGTCCCTAACCTTCAGAGCAACGGCTCGTCCGGCTTCTTGTGCTTCCAGCCATCATTGCCCGGCAGCAGCAGGTTCAGGCCAATCGCTACCACCGCGCACAGGGCGATGCCCTTGAGGCCGAAATCGTCCGGGCCAGTGCCGGTGCCGATCAGCACACCACCTATCCCGAACACCAGGGTCACCGACACAATCACCAGATTGCGCGCCTCCCCCAGGTCGATCTTGTGACGGATCAAGGTGTTCATCCCCACCGCCGCAATCGAACCGAACAGCAGGCACAGAATCCCGCCCATCACCGGCACCGGAATGCTCTGCAGCAGCGCGCCGAACTTGCCGACAAAGGCCAGGGTGATGGCAAATACCGCCGCCCAGGTCATGATTTTCGGGTTGTAGTTCTTGGTCAGCATTACCGCGCCGGTCACTTCGGCGTAGGTAGTGTTGGGCGGGCCGCCGAACAGGCCAGCCGTGGTGGTGGCGATGCCGTCGCCCAATAGCGTGCGATGCAGGCCGGGCTTTTTCAGGTAATCGCGACCGGTCACGCTACCCACGGCAATCACGCCGCCGATGTGTTCAATGGCTGGTGCCAGGGCTACCGGGACGATGAACAGAATCGCCTGCCAGTTGAATTCCGGCGCGGTGAAGTGGGGCAGGGCGAACCACGGGGCGGCGGCGATCTTCGCGGTGTCGACCACGCCAAAGTAGAACGACATGCCAAAACCCACCAGCACCCCGGCAATGATCGGCACCAGGCGGAAAATGCCCTTGCCGAATACGGCCACGATCAGCGTGGTCAGCAGCGCCGGCATCGAGATCAGCATTGCCGTCTGGTAGTGGATCAGCTCGGCACCGTCGCCCGACTTGCCCATTGCCATGTTCGCGGCAATCGGCGCCATGGCCAGGCCGATGGAGATGATCACCGGTCCGATCACCACGGGCGGCAGCAGCCGGTCGATAAAACCGGTGCCTTTGATCTTCACGGCCAGGCCGAGGAAGGTGTAGACGAAACCCGCCGCCATCACCCCGCCCATGGTCGCCGCAAGGCCGAACTGGCCCTTGGCGAGAATGATCGGGGTGATAAAGGCAAAGCTCGAGGCCAGGAACACCGGCACTTGGCGCCCCGTGACGACCTGGAACAGCAATGTGCCCAGGCCTGCGGTAAACAGCGCAACGTTTGGATCAAGACCTGTGATCAGTGGCATCAACACCAGCGCGCCAAATGCTACGAAGAGCATTTGTGCGCCAGACAGGATCTGGCGCCAAAGCGGGTCGTTGAATTCATCCTGCATGCTCACGCGTCCTTCTGCTTGGTGCCGAAGATCTTGTCGCCAGCATCGCCCAGGCCCGGAATGATGTAGCCGTGCTCGTTCAGGCGCTCATCGATGGACGCGGTATAGATCACTACATCCGGGTGCGCTTTTTCGACGGCGGCAATACCTTCGGGAGCAGCGACCAGCACCATGGCGCGGATGTCCTTGCAGCCGGCTTTCTTCAGCAGATCGATGGTGGCAACCATGGAGCTACCGGTGGCCAGCATCGGGTCGATGATCATCGCCAGGCGCTCGTCGATTTCCGGTACGAGTTTTTCCAGGTAGGTGTGGGCCTGCAGGGTCTCTTCGTTGCGGGCGACGCCCACAGCGCTGACCTTGGCGCCCGGGATCAGGCTCAGCACGCCTTCAAGCATGCCGATACCGGCGCGCAGGATCGGCACCACGGTAATTTTCTTGCCGGCGATTTTCTCGACCTGGACGGGACCGCACCAACCGGGGATCTCGTAGTTTTCCAGGGGCAAATCTTTGGTGGCTTCGTAGGTGAGCAACGCTCCGACTTCCTGAGCAAGCTCACGGAAGTTCTTCGTGCTAATGTCGGCGCGGCGCATAAGGCCGAGCTTGTGTCGGATCAGCGGGTGGCGGATCTCACGGATGGGCATGGGGAAAGGCTCCGGCGGCGGGCAAAAAAACCGGCCTAGATTAATCTATCCGAGGGTGTTGTCCTATAGACAACCAGTACGTTAGTCCATAAAGGCTTGAACGTTGCGTCCCAGAGGCGTACCTTCGCCCGCTTTTCTTGCCACAGTACCCCTGGAGAGCGCCATGTCCGCTGATCTCGAGCATATCCGTCAAATCATGCACGAGGCTGACTGCCTGTACACCGAAGCGCAAGTCGAAGAGGCTATCGCCAAGGTCGGCGCGCACATCACCCGTGAAATGGCCGATACCAACCCGGTGGTGTTCTGTGTGATGAACGGTGGTCTGATTTTCGCCGGCAAATTGCTGACTCATCTGCAATTCCCGCTGGAAGCGTCCTACTTGCACGCCACGCGCTATCGCAACGAAACCAGCGGCGGCGACCTGTTCTGGAAGGCCAAGCCGGAAGTGTCGTTCATCGACCGTGACGTGCTGATCATCGATGACATCCTCGACGAAGGTCATACCCTGGGCGCGATCATCGACTTCTGCAAACACGCCGGCGCGCGCAAAGTGCACACCGCCGTGCTGATCGACAAAGACCACGACCGCAAGGCCCGGCCAGACCTGAAGGCTGATTATGTTGGCCTGCCGTGCATCGACCGTTACATTTTCGGTTATGGCATGGACTACAAGGGCTACTGGCGCAACGCCAATGGCATCTTTGCCGTGAAGGGGATGTAAGCCATGGCGCGTTTTCTTGATCAGTCGCTGTTTGCCGAATTGGCCGAGAAAGCCGCCCTCAACCCCCGTGGCCGGCAGAACGTCAACTTCCACCAGATGGAAGAGCCTTGCCATCGCATGGCTGTTGGGTTGCAGCCACACACTTATGTGCAGCCCCATCGTCATCTCACCGCTGACAAAGCCGAGACCCTGCTGGTACTCAAGGGGCGCCTGGGCATTCTGATCTTCAGCGAGTCAGGCGAGGTCCTGGAGCGGCGCGTCTTGCAGGCGGGTGGAGATTGCCTGGGTGTCGACCTATCGCCCGGTGTTTTCCATGGCCTGGTGGTGCTTGAGCCCGACACGATGATGTTCGAGTGCAAGGCTGGCCCCTATCGCCCGGTGGGCGAGGGCGAACTGGCCACCTGGGCGCCCCGGGAAGGCGAGGCTGGCATGGCTGAGTATCATCGCTGGATGCTGGCCCAGTTCGATTGAACCTGGCAGCAAAAAAACAGGTGGGTTTGTGTGGGAGCGGGCTTGTCGGGTCGCCGCATCGCCGCGATAGCGGAGTGTCAGGTTAGATATATTCGACTGACCCACCGCCATCGCGGCGATGCGGCGACCCGACAAGCCCGCTCTCACATAGAGCCTCGTGGCTTCCGAACCTTGTGTCCCGCAGGTAGACTTCCACTCCCGTGTAAATGTCTGCAGGCTGGAGTCGGCAATGCGTAAAGATAAGAAACAAGTGATTGGTGACGAGATCGGCGACGATCAGATCAAGCTGTTCCTGGATTTTGAACCGGTCGACGCCACTTCACCGTCCCTGCACAAACTGATCAAAGCCTATCGCGGCCTGCGCATCGATGACTTCGGACGTTTCCTGACCTTTTTCAAAGAGGCCGGGCTGGACCTCGACGGCAAGGATGAGCATGGCCAGACCTTCGTCGATCTGATCAAGGACCAGCGCAACGCGGACGAGTACCTCGAGCTGATCGAACAAGCCCGCGGCTGATTTCCAAGACATACAAAAACGCCCCGTTCTCATCACGAGAGCGGGGCGTTTTTTTGCCTTTTTGTAGGCGTCAGGCGTAGCTTGCGGCCTCGCTACCTTGCTCAACCAGCTCCAGGCTGATGTTGTTCTGCACGCTGATCTTGCGATACAGCTCGGCATCGGTTTCCAGGACTTTTTCCCGGGCCGGGAAGATCTCCTGCAGCTTGGCCGCCCACTCGCCGGCCGCCTGGGTCGGGAAGCATCGTTCGATCAGATCCAGCATGATCGAAACAGTCACCGAAGCCCCTGGAGAGGCGCCCAGCAGTGCCGCCAGCGAACCGTCCTTGGCCGCGACCAGCTCGGTGCCGAATTGCAGCACGCCGCCTTTCTTCGGGTCTTTCTTGATGATCTGCACCCGTTGGCCGGCCACTTCCAGGCGCCAGTCCTCGGCTTTGGCTTCGGGGTAGAAGCGGCGCAGGGATTCCAGGCGCTGCTCCATGGACTGCATCACTTCGCTGACCAGGTACTTGGTCAGGTCCATGTTGTCCCGGGCCACGGCCAGCATCGGGCCGATGTTGCCCAGGCGAATCGACATGGGCAGGTCAAGGAACGAACCGAACTTGAGGAACTTGGTGGTGAAGCCGGCATATGGCCCGAACAGCAGGGATTTCTTGCCATCCACCACGCGGGTGTCCAGGTGCGGCACCGACATCGGCGGCGAACCCACGGCGGCCTGGCTGTAGACCTTGGCCTGGTGCTGCTTGACTACTTGCGGGTTGTCGCAACGCAGCCACTGGCCGCTGACCGGGAAACCGCCAAAGCCCTTGCTCTCTTCGATACCTGAGGCTTGCAGCAGCGGCAGGGCCGCGCCGCCGGCGCCGAGGAACACGAACTTGGCGTCGACATGGCGCGTGTTGCCGCTGTTGACGTCCTTGATGCTCACGGTCCAGCCAGCACCATTGCGCTTGAGGCCGGTGACGCGCTTGCTGTACTTGACCTGGGCATCGGCCGAACTGCTCAGGTGCGCGAGCAATTGGTTGGTCAGGGCGCCGAAGTTGACGTCGGTGCCGTTCATCACGCGGGTCGCGGCGATTTTTTCGTCAGCCGGGCGGCCCGGCATCATCAGCGGCATCCATTCGGCCATTTCGGCACGGTCTTCGGTGTAGTGCATATCCGAGAACGCGTGGTGCTGGCTGAGGGTTTCAAAGCGCTTCTTGAGGAACGACACGCCTTTTTCGCCCTGCACGAAGCTCAGGTGCGGCACTGGGCTGATAAAGGACTTGGACGAGCCAAAGGTGCCTTTTTTGGTCAGGTACGCCCAGAACTGCTTCGACACCTCGAACTGGGTGTTGATGTGCACGGCTTTTTTGATGTCGATGGAGCCATCACCCGCCTGCGGGGTGTAGTTCAGCTCGCACAGGCCGGCGTGGCCGGTACCGGCGTTGTTCCACGGGTTGGAACTCTCCGCGGCACCCGAATCCATCAGCTCAACGACTTCCAGCTTGAGGCCGGGGTCGAGCTCCTTGAGCAGCACGGCAAGGGTGGCACTCATGATGCCCGCACCTACCAGTACTACGTCGACTGCTTCGTTATGCGCCATTTAACGCGTCTCCAAAATCTGCAGCACCAAATTGACGGCATGGCTGCCAGGAGTGACGGGGCGGTTCACGTGATGCCCCAGGTTACCCATGGCCAGGATCGCCATGTCCGATTCTTCGCAATTTTTTTGCAACTTCAGCGGACGCTGCCGACCAGGCCTTATCTGCATATGAACGCATTTAAGGGGCCCTGTGGCAATTCGACTTATGGTCAAGTACGTCCGATCGTGCAACCAAATCCGTAGCGGACAGGCTTCAAGCTCCGGTTTTTGAGGAGTACTCGGTCCTGTGTGGTTGGGCAGTGCCAGACGTTGATGGTGCTTGTACAAACGCAAAACTATTCATTTGCTCGCCACACTCTTGTGAAGTTGTGAAAACCCGTTTTTTTCACGCTCTTTTGAAGACGTGAACCTCAAAAAAGGGCTGCCCCAGCCTGGCACCTGGCCCGAAATCACTGCCGACACGCGGCATAACGGGCAAACAACTCAAGTGGCCGAGCGCAATGGCAGCTCTGGCAGATTCGGTAAAGGCGCAGGTTTGCAGACAAAACAGCCAGCTCGCCAGCTTCACTCGATCTGTGTGGGCGGCTCTCTGTGGGCGGTGCGGGGGAGCTAATACCAGGGCATTAGCGATGCTGCGAGGCCCGATCAGGAGACGTCCTTATAATCGGGGGGAGATTGTAGCGAAGAACTGGCGGGAAATGGACGTGTTTTATGACTTTTATTAGCGCTTCGGTCAGGCGGTCAACGGCAGGCGGTGTGATGACCGTGCGCGGCGCGGGCTGACACGGGCGCGGGCGGGCAGAGGATGGTGCATCCAGCTCAGGCGGATCTCCTGGACTTCGACCCAGCCTTCGCCCACGGGCGGCTGGCTGCACTGCTTGAAGGCCTGGCAGCGACCTTGCGAGTCGAGCAGGGCAAAGTTGCGATGGGCGGGCGTGCGCGCGAAAAAGCGCCAGAGAAAATTGAGCATGGCGGGCCTCCTGAGAATGACGCCAAGCATATCTGTCAAGAATGACATCTGGGTGACACTGAGTCGCTGCACGCAGGCCTGGACCTGAGGTTGTAACTGGCGCTAGTTCCAGGCGGTGACGCGCCGCTATACTGGCGCACTGTCGGTACCTGAATTCTGGAGAGAAAAGCATGTTGCAACGCCTGTTGTTCGGTTTGATCACTGTGACCAGCTTGACCCTGGTTGGCTGCGCCCACAGCCCGCAGCAACTCAGCCCGCAACCCAAGCTCACCACCCAGTTGGCGCCTGTGGGCCATGGCCAGCCGGTCTCGGTGCGTGTGGTTGATGGCCGTCCGTCGCCGACCCTGGGCACCCGCGGTGGCCTGTACCCGGAAACCAGCGCCATCACGGTGACCGGTGCCGACGTGCTGCCCAAGCTGCAAGCCCAGGCCGAAGCGGCTGTGCGCCTGCTGGGCTTTACCCCGACCAGCAACTCGCCAGGCGCACCGCAACTGACGGTGACCCTGGCCGAGCTGAAGTATCAGTCGCCCAAGGAAGGCCTGTACGTGACCGAAGCCACCATCGGCGCGACCTTCCGCTCTGATGTGTCGGCCGGCAACCGCCGCTACAACGGCCGTTACGCTGCGTCCCTGGACCAGCGCTTTGGTATGGCGCCGAACCAGGAAACCAACACCAAGCTGGTCAGCGACGTATTGAGTGATGCCCTGACGCGTCTGTTCAAGGATCCAAGCATCGGCCAGATCCTCAGCTCGCAGTAATCGGTTGTAAAAAAGCCGGGCCCCGCCAAGGGCCCGGCTTTTTTGTGTCTGCTGCGGTCATGCCGCCGTTTCGACATAAAAGTCCAGCACACTCACTCCCGTCAACAGATCCAGCTCCGGCAGGTCGGCATGCTGATGCCCGCCGAGGGCGCAATACACCAGCCAGTGCCGGTCCTGGACATTGAACGCCAGGCCGCCGACCAGCGCCTCTTGCTCATCGGTAGGGGCGATCAGGTACAGCCGATCCTGGTTCTGCGCGTGCAACATGACAAGCTCCCGGGTGTGCGAAGGGCAACAGAGTGGCTTGTTAAGGTGACGTTCAGGTGACGCTGTAAATTACTCGATACATTAGTCGTCAATGGGGGAGGGAGCTGTGAGGCGCAGGAGGGCGCAATTCGTTCAGGTTTGTATCTGAATGGATACCTGGTCACTGTTACACCGAGGTTTTTGATGTCGCTGCCGGCATTATTGCTAAATACCGCTGCCTTGTTGATCGCCTGCCCAGGCGCCGGGCTGTTGTTTGTGACCCGCCTGCGCGAGCAGCGGGCGATGGCTCGACTCACCGCGCAAAGTGAAGATCGAGCGATTGATCAACCGATGTTGTTCCTGGATGTGCGTACCGAGCGCAGTCATCGCCTTGGCTACCGCCTAGGGTTTGCCTGTATCGGGCTGGCGCTTGTCGTCTCTTGGCTCAGCACTCAATTGTAAAAATACCCAAAACCAATGTGGGAGCGGGCTTGCCCGCGATAGCAGTGGGGCAGTCAAATAGTTATCAACTGACCCACCGCTATCGCGGGCAAGCCCGCTCCCACGTTGTGTTGTGTGTTATTCAAGCTGGTGGGTTACAGGGGGATCCCGGCCTTGACCCGATACTGATTACGCACCGGCGTCGCATATTGCAGCACCAGGTACGGTCGGTGCTCCGCCGGGCAGGCATTCAGTCGTCGCTCCCACTCCGCTTTCGCCTTGGCCAACTCATCCGCCGGGAACACCTCGGCAGCCGTCGGCACCTGCAATTGCGGGTCGGCGTCGCTCCACTGTGCGTATGCCAGGTAATGCACCGGGAACAACCGATACCCGCCGAGAATCTGCCGGTCCATCTCGGTGGCCAACAGCTTGGTGTCTTCAAAACGTTCGGTAATCGGTGGCGCAAAGTTGATATGGACCCGGCCCTTGTAACCGGTGATGCCCAGGGCAATGCTCACGTCATCTTCACCGGGCGCCTTGGTGTAGGTGCCGGTGGTGGCGCGGATATACAGC
Organism: Pseudomonas sp. WMBT8; assembly: GCF_050916005.1. NCBI lineage: Bacteria > Pseudomonadati > Pseudomonadota > Gammaproteobacteria > Pseudomonadales > Pseudomonadaceae > Pseudomonas > Pseudomonas sp. WMBT8. The sequence goes on along the minus strand of NZ_CP188096.1, from coordinate 5,092,377 downwards.
TCGCGAGCCTTGGCCGCGTCGCACGGGTCGTATTCGTAGCTGATGGACACCGGCGTCAGGTTCAGCGACAGGATGACGTCGGCGAACGGCTCTTCCTTGCGGCTCATATGGAACATCTTGAGGATCGCCGACTCGGTGCGATCATCCCCATCCTTGGCGCGGCCTTCGGCCTGGGCGATCCAGATCGACTGGCAGTCATTGCGGATCGAATGGTTGATGTAGGCCGACAGCAGCTGATACGCCGCCATCTTCTCGCGTCGCCCGGTGATGGAGCGATGCACGATAAAACTTTTGTTCAGGCGCATCAGGTCGCTGACAAACGGCTTTTGCAGCAGGTTGTCACCGATGGCTATCCGCGGTGTTGGCAGGCCGGCGTGGTACACCGCGTAGTTGACGAAGGCCGGGTCCATCACGATATCGCGGTGGTTGGCCAGGAAAACATAGGCCGTGCCGGACTTGAGCTGCTCGACCCCGGTATAGGTGACGCCGTCGGTCGCCCGATCAATGGTGTGGTCGACGTAAAACTCGACTTTGTCCTGCAAGGTGGCGACGGTGGTGACACCGGCGAACTCACGGCGCAGCTTCTGGGCGATCAGCGGCTTGAGCAGCCAGCCAAAGGCGCCGGCAAAGCGCGGGAAGCGAAAGTGGGTCAGGATGTCCAGAAAGGCCTTGTCACTGAACAGCCGGGCCAGCACTGCCGGGACTTCGCTGTCGTTGTAAGGTCGGATGGTATCGAATTCGCCCATCATGCTCTCTTGTTAGAAACGGCTAGGGTAAGTAAAGGTTTGGATCGATAAGTGACAGGGCGAGGTCTGAACAAATGGCATCAAACGAAAAAGCCCTGCAAATAGACCGGCGATTATACGCACAAGTCACCTGGGAGACCGCGATGCTCGAAAGTGCGCTGTACGATTGTCCTTATTGTGGTGAACGGATCGAGACAAGCGTGGATTTGTCCGGTGGCGACCAGAACTATATAGAAGACTGCCAGGTGTGCTGTCGGCCGATCATTTTCGACCTGCAGGTCCACGGCGATGAATGGATGCTCGAAGTGCGCAGCGAGAATGAATAAAGGGGGGGCGGCCATGCAACGAATCTACGAGCCGGAAAACCTGATGGAAGGCGAGTTGCTGCAACAAATGCTCGCCAGCGAAGGCATCGACGCCCATCTGGTGGGGCGCCATCTGCTCGGTGGAACGGGTGAACTGCCGATTTTCGGCCTGTTGGGCCTGGAGGTGGAGAACGACCAGGCCACCTACGCCCGCGAGTTGATCACCGCCTATATCGGTGCGCAACCGCTGCCCGGCGATGAACCCGACAGCTACCCCGACGTGCTGGTCTGTTAGGCTGTCGGCCGGTTTACCCAAGAGTCGTGTTGCCCCATGTGTGGACGTTATGCCCTGTTTCGCTGGAATCCCGCCTTTGCTGCCTTGCCGGGGTTCCCGGCGGATCAACAGGCCCAGTGGAATATCTCCCCCAATGATTCAGTGCTGATCCAGCGCGCCACCGATGGCCAGCGCACCCTGGCGCGGGCACGTTGGGGACTGACGCCGCCGTGGCTGACCGATCTGTCCCGCACGCCGGCCCACGCCCGCGCCGAAACCCTGGCCGAACAGCCGATGTTTCGCGAGGCCTTTCGCCTGCGCCGGTGCCTGCTGCCAGCCAATGGCTTTTATGAATGGCGCGGCACCCAGCGCAAGCGGCCGTACTGGCTCACGCCGGGGGAGGGCTCGACCCTGTTTTTCGCAGCGATCTGGGAGGCCTACCCGGTGCAGGAGCAAGTGTGGCTGAGCGCGGCGGTGGTGACCCAGGCGGCGCAGAGCCAGCGCCGGCCGTTGATTCTGGACGCGGCGGGGCAAGCGGCCTGGCTGGATCCCGAGACGCCGTTGCATGTGTTGCAGGGCTTGCTGGCCAGCGAGCCGGCGGCGTTGCGTGAGCGGGTGCTGGCTAACATGGTCAATGATCCGAAGCTCAATGGGCCGGAGTGTCTGACCCCGGGTTGAGACTGGGAGTTGTGTGGGGGATTCGCTGGCGCCATCGCAGGCAATCCAGCCCCCACATTTTGATTTGTGAATACCTTCAAATGTGGGAGCTGGCTTGCCTGCGATACGGCCCCAAACGCCACTGAAACCTTCAGACCTTGAACTGATTGATCAGCCGCCGCTGCTGCTCCGCCAACTGGGTCAGCCCCGCACTGGCGGCACTGGACTCATCCGCCCCGCCCGCCACCTCATTGGCCACCTGGCCGATATTGATCACATTGCGGTTGATGTCCTCGGCCACCGCGCTCTGTTCCTCCGCCGCACTGGCAATCTGCGTATTCATGTCATTGATCACCGACACGGCCTGGGTGATGGTCTCCAGGGCCTGCGCGGCCTTGGCGGCGTGTTGCACGCTTTCATCGGTGCGCTGCTGGCTGTCTTCCATGACCCGCACCACATCCCGCGTGCCTTGCTGCAATTGCTGGATCATGGCCTGGATTTCTTCGGTGGCCTTCTGGGTTTTCTGCGCCAGGTTGCGTACTTCGTCGGCCACCACCGCAAAACCTCGGCCCTGTTCGCCGGCCCGGGCGGCTTCGATGGCGGCGTTCAGGGCCAGCAAGTTGGTTTGCTCGGCAATGCCGCGAATGGCAATCAGGATCGCGTTGATGTTCTCGCTGTCCTTGGCCAGGGCCTGGACTACCGTCACCGCCTTGCCGATCTCCAGGGCCAGGGCGCCGATGGAAGTGGAGGTGTCGCGCACGATCTGCATGCCCTGGCTTGCAGCCTGGTCGGCATGGGTGGCGGCCTGGGCTGCCTGGGTGGCATTACGCGCCACGTCCTGGGCGGTGGCGGTCATTTCGTGCACGGCCGTGGCGACCTGGTCGATCTCGACCATTTGCTTGTGCACGCCCTGGTTGGTGCGGATGGCAATGTCGGCGGTGTGTTCCGACGAGTCGCTGACCTTCTGTACCGAGCTCACCACCTGGCTAATCATGCCCTGCAGCTTGATCAGGAAGGTATTGAAGCCGGCGGCAATCGCGCCCAGTTCATCGGCGCGGTCACTGGTCAGGCGACGCGTCAGGTCGCCTTCGCCCTGGGCGATGTCATTGAGCATCGCCACCATTTGCTTGAGTGGGCGGGCAATGCCGTGGCCCACCAGCCAGATCACCAGCAGGCCGATGCCGGCAATCAGCAGGCCGACCATGGTCATGCCGAAGATATCGGTCTTGCGCTGGGCGTCCAGGTCGCCTTGCAGGGTGTGCAGGTCGGCCATTACCGCGCCCAGGGGCAGTTGCAGCATCAAAGTCCAGCGCGCATCGGTCTGGCCGATATTGAAGGGCAGGAACAACTCGATATGCCCGTTTGCCTGGTCGATGTCGTAACGCACGTCGCCGACCTTCAACTGGCCGAGGTTCTCCAGTTCATTCTGGTCGAGCAGGTCGCTGGCCTTTTCCCCCAGTTTGCTGGGGTCCTTGGTGTAGGCCACCAGGCGGCCGTTGCTGGAAATCAGCGCCATTTCGCCAGCGCCGTTGTAAAGCTTCTGGTCGGCGGCGGTGAGCATTTCCTGGATGAAATTGACCGACAGGTCGGCGCCGACAATGCCCTGAAACGCGCCGTCGATCATGATCGGTTCGATAAACGAGGCCAGCATCACCGTGGTGTTGCCCACGCGATAGGGCGCCGGGTCGATGGCGCAGGGCTTCTGGGTTTCCTTGGAGCAGAGGTAGTACTCGCTGGCGCGAATGCCGGTGGCGAGGATTTTCTGGTCGGTCAGGTCGGCGAGTTTTTCCAGGCCCAGGCTGCCATCCTGATTGCGGAACCACCAGGGCATGAAGCGCCCGTTGGCAGGTTCTACGCCGACGACGGCGGTGTTCAGGTAGTTGGCATCATTGTGGTCGATGGCATTGGGTTCCCAGGCGATATAGGAACCGAGGATTTTCGGGTTGCGTACCACCGTTTCGTGCAGCAGGTTGATCAGTTGTTCACGGCTGACCTGCAGCGGGGCCGCGCCGTTTGCGTCCTTCATGCCCATCAGCGCATTGGTGGTGGCCAGGCCTTTGGCGGTCACCAGCGGCGCTTCCAGCTCGCGCTGGATCAGCGTGGCCTGGGTTTGCGCCAACGCCGTAAGGCGTTGCTCGATGATTTGCTCGAATTGCGCCTGGGTGCGGTCCTGCACCATCTCTTGGGTCCGGGCGCCGGCGAACAGCGCGTATAGCACCAGGGCCGCCACGACACTCAGGACAATGGCCCCGGCCAACGCCGCGACAGAAAACTGAATCGACTTGAATTTCATGAAGGCTCCGGGCGCTTGGTGGGCATGATCTGCCTTTGTGTATCGGCCACAGGCCACGCAGACATGAGGCGCTGCCCTGCAAAAGAACCAGGCATGTCGTTTATAGAATGGTCGTGGGCGTCGGTGGTCTCTGAAATTAGCGGTTAAGCGTCAGGTGTATCTGGCGCCGATACATGAGAGGGCCTACGATACGCGCCATGTTTTCAGGGAGAATGTGCATGAAAAAATCATTGGCGGTAACGGCATTGAGCGCAGCCTTGCTGCTCGCCGGTTGCCAGTCGGTCAACACCACCAGCGGCGGTGCCGTGGGTGTGGAACGCAAGCAGTACATGTTCAGCATGCTGTCGAGCCAGGAAGTCGACCAGATGTACGCGCAGTCGTACCAGCAGACCCTGGGCGAAGCCAGTGGCAAGGGCCTGGTAGACAAGACCAGTGCCAACGCCAAGCGTGTGCAGGCCATTGCCAAGCGCCTGATCGCCCAGGCCCCCACCTTCCGTCCGGATGCGGCGCAGTGGAAGTGGGAAGTGAACCTGATCAAGAGCGACGAGATGAACGCCAACTGTGGGCCTGGCGGCAAGATCTTTGTCTACAGTGGCTTGATCGACACGCTCAAGTTGACCGATGACGAGCTGGCGGCGGTCATGGGCCATGAAATTGCCCACGCCCTGCGTGAGCATGGCCGCGAAGCCATGTCCAAGGCTTACGGCATCGAAATGGCCAAGCAGGGCGCTGGCGCATTGTTGGGCCTGGGCCAGGACAGCATGGCGCTGGCCGACACCGTGGCCAACTACGGCATGACCTTGCCTAACAGCCGCAGCAATGAGAACGAAGCCGACCTGATCGGCCTGGAGCTCTCGGCCCGCGCCGGTTACGACCCGAACGCGGCGATCACGCTGTGGAACAAAATGGCCAAGGCTTCCGAAGGCGCACCGCCTGAATTCATGAGCACCCACCCGGCCTCCAGCAGCCGGATCGCCTCGTTGCAGGCGGCGATTCCCAAGGTGATGCCGCTGTACCAGCAGGCCAAGAAGTCCTGATAATCCAGGCCTTGTGAAGGTCCAAAAGTGGGAGCGGGCTTGCTCGCGATAGCGGTGGTTCAGTTAATTAATACGTGACTGATACAGCGCTATCGCAGGCAAGCCAGCTCCCACATTTGTAAAGGGTTACAACCAGCCGCTGCTTTGCATGGCCTTGTACACCGCCACCAACGCCAGGATGAAGAACGCCGAAGCCGCCAGGCGCCGAATCAAGGTCAACGGCAGTTTCTCCGCCGCGAAATTCCCCGCCAGAACCACCGGTACGTTGGCAATCAACATGCCCAGGGTGGTGCCGATGATTACCAGCCACAACTCGGGGTATTGCGCCGCCAGCATCACCGTGGCGATCTGCGTCTTGTCACCGATTTCAGCGATAAAGAACGCAATCAGGGTGGTCAGGAACGGCCCGAACTTGCGCGAGGTGCTGGCTTCATCATCGTCGAGCTTGTCTGGCACCAGGGTCCACAGGGCCGTGGCGCAGAAGCTCGCGGCGAGGATCCAGTGCAGCACTGCATCCGAGAAGAAACTGCCAAACCAGGCACCCACGGCACCGGCAGCGGCGTGGTTGGCCAGGGTCGCGGCGATGATGCCGGCGATGATTGGCCAGGGTTTGCGAAAGCGTGCGGCGAGGATGAGCGCGAGCAATTGCGTCTTGTCGCCGATTTCGGCCAAGGCAACGATTGCGGTAGGAACGAGAAGTGAATCCAGCATCAGGTAGGTTTCCAGGGGCGGGTCGACACGGCTATGACACGTACAGCCTTCCCGCCCCGGGTAAGGTGTGCGTGTCATAGGTCTTGTCAAACCCCGGTACGTCTGTGCGGACTCCTGGGTCGCATACGCCATGGTCTGCTGACCAAGTATGTTGACGTATGCCGGACGAGCATGTTGCTCGTGGGAGACTACTCCCCTAGGACGGAGCGGATTCTGCCTTGGCAAAATCCATTCGGCAAGCCTTCTTTTTCAAACGCCCGTCAGCCGCGTTTGGCCCGATAGATGCGAAAACCCTGGCCCTCGGCCTTGACTGCGCACACGCCCAGGTGCTCTTCGATCAGCGGTTGATACTTCAGGAAGCTATTGGCGACTAGCCGAAGTTCGCCGCCGTTTTTCAGATGTTGGCGTGCTTTTCGCAACAGGTTTTCCGTAGCGAAATAATCCGTGTGTACCCCGACATGGAACGGCGGGTTACTCAGAATCGCATCCAGGCCCATGGGCGCGGCGTCGATGCCATCAGCGGTCAGCACTTCGCCTTCCAGGCCATTGGCCTCCAGCGTCAGGCGACTGCTGGCGGTAGCAAAGGCGTCCACATCAAGCAGGGTCACGGTGTTGTGCGGGTAGCGCCGCTTGACCGCCGCGCCCAACACGCCGGCGCCACAGCCGAAGTCCAGCAGATGACCGCTGGGCAGTTTGTCCAGGTGTTCCAGCAACAGCGCGGTACCGCGATCCAGGCGGCCATGGCTGAACACGCCCGGCAGACTGACGACCTTGAGCGGTCCGTCGGCCAGTGGCACTTCAAACACCTGGGCCAGGCTCGCCAGTTCCGGCGCCGCCGGAGCATCGGCCACGGTGGCCAGCCACAGCTGGCAGTGCCGTGCGTTGTCGAGCTTGCGTGGCTTGCCGAAGGCGTTCAGTTGCTTGGCGGCGCTTTCGATGCCGCCGCGTTTTTCACCCACCAGGTACAGCTCGGCGCCCGGCAGCCGTGCCGCGACGGCCTTGAGGATGTAGTCGGCCAGATCCTTGGACTTGGGCAGGAACACCACCGCCGTGTCGAATGCGCGTTGCGGCACATCGACCCCGAAATGGCTGCGTTCGGCAAACCGCGCATCCAGCGCTGCCTGGTCGCCCGCATGCCAGCACCAGCCATGGGCATTGGGCAGGCGGCCCAGCAGGTCATCGGCGGGCAGGCCGGCCAGCAACACGTTGCCTTGAAAAAGTTCGGCCTGACGAAGCAGTACTTCACTGCGCGGATCCATGGTCTGCTCCCTGAAAAAGGAGCGCAGTTTATCAACTGACGACGCGCTGCGGTGCTCCGCTGAAAAAGCCCCGGGCGTTTTCAGTCAATTGGCCGACGATCCGTTGCCGTGCTTCGCGGCTGCCCCAGGCACTGTGTGGCGTGATGATCAGCCGTGGAATGTCGCTGGCCAGTAGCGGGTTGCCGGTGGTCGGCGGTTCGACGCTCAGCACATCGCTGGCCGCCCCCCCCAGATGACCGCCGCGCAAGGCGTCTGCCAGGGCCTGTTCATCGATCAGGCCGCCGCGCGCAGTGTTGACCACGAACGCGCCCGGCTTGAGCAGCGCCAACTCACGGGCCCCGATAAAGTGGCGCGTGTGTTCGTTGAGTGGGCAATGCAGGGTCAGCGCATCGATCTGCGGCAGCAGTTCGTCCAGCGGCACCCGGTCTGCACGGGCCGGGCGGCCGGGGATAGCGCCCAGTAGCACGCGCATGCCAAACGCTTGGGCCAGGCGCGCGACGGCGCCGCCCAACTCGCCATGGCCCAGCAAGCCCAGGGTTTTGCCTTCCAGCTCGACAATCGGGTAATCCAGCAGGCAGAACTGCTTGGCTTGCTGCCACAGGCCGGCGTCGACGTCTTTTTGATAGTCCTTCAGGCGTGTGGCGAGGTTGAGCAGCAGCATGATCGTGTGTTGCGCCACCGATGGCGTGCCGTAACCCTGGCAGTTACTAACGGTAATGCCCTGGGCGCGGGCAGCGGCCAGGTCGACGTTGTTGGTGCCGGTAGCAGCGATCAGGATCAGCTTCAGCTCGGGGCAGGCGGCCAGAGTCTGGGCGTTGAGCAGGATCTTGTTACTGATCGCTACCTGGGCACCTTGCAGGCGTTCGACCACCTGATCGGCCGAGGTCTGCTCACACAGCTGCAATTCGCTGAACGTCTCGCGCAATTCGCTGAGGTCGAGGTCTCCCTGGTCCAGGGAAGGGTGATCAAGGAAGACGGCGCGGCGATTGTTCGTCATCAACTGTACCTTTTGCGACAGAGTTCGAAGGCGTAATCTGCCGAGCCTACCAGATGAAATAATCAGTTACTTCTTGGAGTGTGCATGTACCTCACCGAGTTTTTGACCGTGGCGTTGATTCACCTGCTGGCCGTGGCCAGTCCCGGGCCTGACTTTGCCGTGGTGGTACGCGAGAGCGTGACCCATGGCCGGCGCGCCGGTACCTGGACGGCGCTGGGCGTCGGCTCGGCGATTTTTCTTCACGTTGGCTACTCGCTGCTTGGTATCGGCTTGATCGTGTCCCAGTCCATCGTGCTGTTCAACGCCTTGAAATGGGCGGCGGCGGCCTACCTGTTGTACATCGGCTTCAAAGCCCTGCGGGCGCAGCCGGCCAAGCCTGCCGGTGCAGAAGAGCTGCACCGTGAAGTGGGCGAGCGCAGCGCTCGCGGCGCCTTTACCTCGGGCTTTGTGACCAATGGCCTGAACCCCAAGGCCACGCTGTTTTTCCTGTCGCTGTTCACCGTGGTGATCAACCCCCACACGCCGCTGGCGATCCAGGCCGGTTATGGCCTGTACCTGGCCGTGGCCACCGCCCTGTGGTTCTGCATGGTGGCCATGTTGTTCAGCCAGCAGCGCGTGCGCGCAGGCTTTGCGCGCATGGGCCACTGGTTTGATCGGAGCATGGGCGTGGTGCTGATTGCCATCGGTGTGAAAGTGGCTTTCACCGACCGCTGAGTGCGTCATGCGTGAATGAATGCTGGCGCAAAGCTAGCATTCATCCGGTTCTGCAAATCATTCCTTCGGCTGATTTGGCCGGCGTGCAAGGTCTCTACAGTGCAAATCCTTTAGCCAAGACCGTGCAGTCATAAAAAGGGATTCGTATGTTGCAGACTCGTGTTATCCCGCCCGCCGAAGGCGCGTACCAATACCCGCTGTTGATCAAACGCCTGTTGATGTCGGGCGCCCGCTACGAGAAAACCCGGGAAATCGTCTACCGCGACAAACTGCGCTACACCTACCCAACCCTGACCGAACGTGTCGCCCGCCTGGCCAATGTGCTGACCGCAGCGGGAGTCAAGGCCGGTGATACCGTGGCCGTGATGGACTGGGACAGCCACCGTTACCTGGAGTGCATGTTCGCCATCCCGATGATTGGCGCGGTGATTCACACCATCAACGTGCGCCTGTCGCCAGAGCAGATCCTGTACACGATGAACCACGCCGAAGACCGCTTTGTGCTGGTCAACAGCGAGTTCGTCGGCCTGTACCAGGCCATTGCCGGGCAGTTGACCACCGTCGACAAGACCCTGTTGCTGACCGATGGCGACGAAAAAACTGCTGACCTGCCCAATCTGGTAGGCGAGTACGAAACCCTGCTGGCCGCTGCCAGTACCCAGTACACCTTCGAGGACTTCGACGAGCACTCGGTGGCCACCACTTTCTATACCACTGGCACCACCGGTAACCCCAAGGGTGTGTATTTCACCCACCGCCAACTGGTGCTGCACACCATCGGCGTGGCGACCATCATGGGCAGCGTCGACAGTGTGCGCCTGCTCGGCACCAACGATGTGTACATGCCGATCACGCCGATGTTCCACGTGCATGCCTGGGGCTTGCCGTATGTGGCGACCATGCTCGGGCTGAAGCAGGTCTATCCCGGCCGCTACGATCCGGAATACCTGGTGGAGTTGTGGCGCAAGGAAAAGGTCACGTTCTCCCATTGCGTGCCGACCATCCTGCAGATGCTGCTCAACGCCAAGGCCGCCCAGGGTGTGGATTTTGGCGGCTGGAAGATCGTCATCGGCGGCAGTGCCCTCAACCGTTCGCTGTACGAAGCGGCCAAGGCCCGTGGCATCCAGCTGACGGCGGCCTACGGCATGTCCGAGACCGGACCGCTGGTGTCCTGTGCCCACCTCAATGAAGAACTGATGGCCGGCAGCGAAGACGAACGCACCACCTACCGGATCAAGGCCGGTGTGCCGGGGCCGTTGGTGGAAGCCGCGATCATCGACGGCAACGGTAACTTTCTGCCGGCCGATGGCGAGTCCCAGGGCGAACTAGTGCTGCGCGCGCCATGGCTCAGCGAAGGCTATTTCAACGAGCCGCACAAAGGCGCCGAGCTTTGGGAGGGCGGCTGGATGCACACCGGCGACGTGGCCACCCTCGATGCCTTTGGCGTGATCGATATTCGCGACCGTATCAAGGACGTGATCAAGACCGGCGGCGAGTGGATCTCCTCCCTGGCGCTGGAAGATCTGGTCAGCCGTCACCCGGCGGTACGCGAAGTAGCGGTGGTCGGGATTGCCGACCCGCAGTGGGGCGAGCGCCCGTTTGCCCTGCTGGTGGTGCGCGAAGGCCACGGGATTGGCGCGCGCGAACTCAAGGAGCACCTCAAGCCGTATGTCGAGCAGGGCCACCTGAGCAAGTGGGCGATTCCAAGTCAGATTGCCATTGTTACGGAAATTCCCAAGACCAGCGTCGGCAAGCTGGACAAGAAGCGTATCCGGATCGACATCATCGAATGGCAGGCCAATAACAGCACCTTCCTCTCCACGCTCTGACCCCTCCTGCCGTGCCCGTTCGGGCACGGCAATGCTCTATTACAGGCCTTCGCCTTGTTATTTGCGTAATTTGAGCCATTCTCTTTCGCGTCAGCCCTCGCTGACATGGCGAAAGGGCTGTCGCAGACGGGTTGGTGATGCAAATCACACTTTAGAGGGATCAAGCGCTACCCCCTGCTGGCTATAGTCCCTCCCAGAGTTTTTCAAGGATGCGGCGCTGCGGTCCTGGGTGGTCCGGCGGCAGTCTGGCATTGGAATCGTTGTATTCCGGCCGTTACAAGCGTGTTTGAAAAGGCTCACTGCCATAACAATAAAATGCACATGGAGTAGCGTCGATGACCTCAGTAAATCAGTTCTGGCGCCGGGCGAGATTGCCCCTGGCGGTCAGTCTTGCCTCGACCCTCGCCGGGCCCGCATTCGGCGTCAGTTTCAACATTGGTGAGGTCGAAGGCAGCTTCGACTCGTCCCTGTCGGTGGGGGCCAGTTGGGGCACGTCCAAGCCCAACAAGGACCTGATCGGTGCCAACAACGGCGGCAGGGGGCTGTCGCAGACCTCCGATGACGGCCACTTGAACTTCAAGCGTGGGGAGACGTTCTCGAAGATCTTCAAGGGTATCCATGACCTGGAACTGAAGTACGGCGATACCGGTGTGTTTGTGCGTGGCAAGTATTGGTATGACTTTGAACTCAAGGACGAAAGCCGCGAGTTCAAGGACATCAGCGACCACAATCGCAAAGAGGGCGCCAAGTCTTCTGGCGGGCAGATCCTCGATGCGTTCATCTACCACAACTACTCCATTGCCGATGCCCCGGGTTCGGTGCGTTTTGGCAAGCAAGTCGTGAGCTGGGGTGAAAGTACCTTTATCGGTGGCGGTATCAACTCCATCAACCCGATCGACGTGTCTGCGTTCCGTCGTCCGGGTGCCGAGATCAAGGAAGGCCTGATTCCGGTCAACATGTTCTACGTGTCGCAATCGTTGACCGATAACCTGTCGGCGGAAGCGTTCTATCAGTTGGAGTGGGACCAGACGGTTACCGACAACTGTGGGACTTTTTTCTCGCAACCGGATGTTATTTCCGATGGTTGCAACGACAACCTGCGGGTGCTGAACAAGCGTTCGCAATTCCCGGCAACAGCGATCCCGTTCCTGACGTCCCAAGGGGTCGACATGAACGAAGAGGGTGTGAAAGTCGCCCGTGGACCTGACCGCGATGCACGTGACAGTGGGCAGTTCGGTTTTGCGTTTCACTACAACTTTGAACCGCTGGATACCGAGTTCGGTGCGTACTTCATGAACTATCACAGCCGTGCGCCGATTTTCAGTGGCCAGGGCGCCTCCCAGCGCGTGTTCAACCTTGCCAATAACCTTCCAGCCCCGTTGGCCGGCCTGGCGCCGGTTATTGTCGCGGGTAATTCCAACTATTTTGTTGAATACCCGGAAGACATTCGCCTCTACGGTTTGAGTTTCTCCACCACCTTGCCTACGGGCACGGCGTGGAGTGGTGAGTTGAGCTACCGTCCGAATGCGCCTGTACAACTCAACACCACGGATATCCTGTTTGCAGGTGTTACTGGGGTTAATGGGTATAACAACGCCTCGGTACTCAAGGGGCAGCCTGGGCAGGACTTGCATGGCTATCGCCGCAAAGAAGTCAGCCAATTCCAAACTACCTTTACGCACTTCTTCGATCAGGTCATGGGGGCAAGCCGCCTGACGACCGTGGGTGAGATTGGTGTGACGCATGTCGGGGGGCTTGAGAGTAAGTCTGACGCGCGTTATGGGCGTGACCCGGTGTTTGGGCCAGGCAGCTTGCCCGGCGGTTTCTGTAACCGTCTCAATGCTTCGACCTCCGCTGGTGCCGGGTTGGGTGGCAGTACTGCCGGCTTGAACACCAATTGCAACCAGGACGGCTACACCACCGCCACTTCCTGGGGTTACCGCGCCCGTGCGATCTGGGAATACCCGGACGTCTTCGCCGGTGTCAACCTCAAGCCAAGCGTGGCCTGGTCCCATGACGTCAAAGGTTACTCGCCAGGCCCTGGCGGCAACTTTGAAGAGGGCCGCAAGGCCGTCAGCCTGGGTGTGGATGCTGAATACCAGAACACCTACACCGTCAGCCTGAACTACACCAACTTCTTTGGTGGCGACTTCAGCACGGTGGATGACCGCGATTTTGTCGCCTTGAGCGCCGGCGTGAACTTCTAAGCACACTCTTTAAGCAGTCAGTATTTTCAGGAAGACCAGAACATGAAAATAACCAAAAGTCTGTTGCACGTGGGTGTGCTGGGACTGTCGATCATGGCCAGCAGCGTCATGGCGGCGGTCTCGGCGGATGAAGCCGCCAAGCTGGGCACCACATTGACCCCGATGGGCGCGGAAATGGCCGGCAACGCTGCCGGCACCATCCCGGCCTGGAAAGCCCTGCCGACCAACGCCGGCGCCGTGGATGCCAAGGGCTTCCTGGCCAACCCGTATGCCAGCGAGCAGCCGCAGTTCACCATCACCGCGCAAAACGTCGAGCAGTACAAAGACAAGCTGGCCCCTGGGCAGTACGCGATGTTCAAGCGCTACCCCGAAACCTTCAAGATGCCGGTGTACACCACCCATCGCGGCGCCACCGTGCCGCCGGAAGTGTTCGCCGCCATCAAGAAAAACGCCACCAGCACCAACCTGGTAGGTGGCGGTAACGGCCTGGAAAACTTCGAGACCGCGATTCCGTTCCCGATCCCGAAAAGCGGGGTCGAGGTGATCTGGAACCACATCACCCGTTATCGCGGCGGCAGCGTCACGCGCCTGGTGACCCAGGCCACGCCACAGGCCAACGGCTCGTACAGCCTGGTGTACTTCCAGGATCAGTTCGTGTTCCGCGACAAGATGAAGGACTATGACCCGAAAAACCCGGGCAACATCCTGTTCTACTTCAAGCAGCAAGTGACCGCCCCGGCGCGCCTGGCCGGTGGTGTATTGCTGGTGCACGAGACCCTGGACCAGGTGAAGGAACCGCGCGCGGCGTGGGTCTACAACGCCGGCCAGCGCCGTGTACGCCGGGCGCCGCAAGTGTCCTATGACGGGCCGGGTACCGCTGCCGATGGCCTGCGTACCTCCGACAACCTCGACATGTACAACGGTGCGCCGGATCGCTACGACTGGAAGCTGGAAGGCAAGAAGGAAATCTACATCGCGTCCAACAGCTACAAGCTCGACGATCCGAAGCTCAAGTACTCCGACATCATCAAGGCCGGGCACATCAACCAGGACCTGGCACGCTATGAACTGCGCCGCGTCTGGCACGTGGTCGCAACCCTGAAGGAGGGCCAGCGCCATATCTACGCCAAACGTGACTTCTACATCGATGAAGACACCTGGCAAGCGGCTGTGATCGACCACTACGACGGTCGTGGCCAGCTGTGGCGCGTGGCTGAAGCCCATGGCGAGAACTACTACGACAAGCAAGTGCCGTGGTACGCCCTGGAAACCCTCTACGACCTGCAGTCCGGCCGCTACCTGGCACTGGGCATGAAGAACGAAGAGAAAAAGGCCTATGACTTCGGCTTCACCGCCACCACCAAAGACTTCACCCCGGCGGCCCTGCGCCAGGACGGTGTTCGCTAACGTGCAGTAAACACGTTGGCCTCTGTAGGAGCTGGCTTGCCAGCGATGGCATCACCTCGGTCTATCTGACATACCGAGGCGATGCCATCGCAGGCAAGCCAGCTCCTACATTTGTTTGGGGGGGCTGAACATCGCTGGTTATTTCTTGTTGTAGTCTTTTTCAGACAAATGTTGCAAAGATCTACAAAGCGACGGGTTTTAACGCTAGTCTGCGGACATCTGCAATGCCGACCACAGCCTACTACAAGAGCCCGGCGATGACTGATCTGTCCCCAATCCAAGGGCCTGCCAGTGCGGTAATCCCCACGCTGGAAGGGCGCTTCTATCGACCCCCACTGCCTGATGGCTATGTGCTGCGCCCACGCCTTTGCGAGCGCCTGAGCGCGGGCCTGGAGGGCCGTTTATTGCTGGTCAGCGCGCCGGCCGGGTTCGGCAAGAGCTCGCTGGCGGTGGAGTTCTGCCAAAGCCTGCCGGATCACTGGCAAAGCCTGTGGCTGGGCCTCAGTGCGCGGGATAGTGATCCGGGGCGTTTCCTTGAACGCCTGCTGGAGGGTCTGCAACAGTATTTCCCGCAGGTAGGCAGCCAGGCCCTGGGCCTGCTGAAAATGCGTCAGCGCCACCAGCCGTTTGCCTTTGAAGAATGGCTCGATGGCTTGCTCGACGAATTGACCGTCCATCTATCCACACGCACGCCGTTATTACTGGTGCTGGATGACTACCACCTGGCCCAGGGGCCGGTGCTGGATCGCTGCCTGCAATTTTTCCTCAATCATTTGCCTGATGGCTTGTTGGTGCTGGTTACCAGCCGCCAGCGTCCCGACTGGCATTTGGCGCGGTTGCGTTTGTCCCGGCATCTGCTGGAGTTGCATGAGCAAGACCTGCGCCTGACCAACGACGAATCCCTGGCCTTGCTTGACCGCCACAGCAGTTCGTTGCGCGGTGAGGCACTGGACAACCTGATCCGCCGCAGCGAAGGCTGGGTGGCCGGCCTGCGCTTCTGGTTGCTGGCGGCCGCCGAAGCCGGCAGCGAGGCCAACCTGCCCCAAGGCCTGCATGGTGGCGAAGGGCTGATCCGTGACTATCTGCTGGAAGAGGTGATCGATTGCCTGCCACCGGAAGTCCAGGCGTTCTTATACGACACCGCCTCCCAGGAGCGTTTTTGCAGCGAGCTCTGCGATGCGGTGCGCGAGGCTCATGACAGCGCGGAAATCCTGCGTTACCTGCAAGCTCATCAGGTATTCTTGGTGCCGCTGGACGAACAGGGTCACTGGTACCGCTATCACCACTTGTTTTCCGATTTGCTGCGCACCCGGCGCTCGCCGAATGCGATGCTGCCGGCCGCCAGCCTGCACTTGCGCGCCTGTCGCTGGTTCAATGCCCAGGGCTTGCTCGATGAGGCCGTGGAGCAGGCCCTGCGCGCCGGGCATCTGGATGTAGCGGCGAACCTGGTGCAGAACCTGTCTGAAGAGCAACTGCTGGCTGAACAGAATGTCGGCATGCTCCTACGCTGGAAGATGGACTTGCCTGACAGTCTGTTGATCAGCACGCCCCGCTTGATCGTGCTCTACAGCTGGGCGCTGGGGCTGGCCTGTCAGTTGGACGCCGCAGAAGAACTGTCCAGCCATCTCAGCCGCTTCCTACCGGCACCGTCGGCCACGGCGCAGAAGTCGATGCTCGCCCAGTGGCTGGCCCTCAGTGGCATCATTGCCCGTGGGCGCGGCAATCGCGAGCTGACCCAGCTGTATTGCAGCGAAGCCCTGGAAAGCCTGCCGCTCAAGCGTTACGGCCAGCGCTTGATGTGCCTTTCGACCCTGTCGAACCTGGCCATCGTCGACGCCGACCTGTGGCGCGCACGCGGCTTGAATCGCGACTCCCTAGAGCTGGCGCAACGTGTCGGCAACCCGCTGTTCGAGGCCCTGGCCCATTACGATCGGGCGCGGGTGCTGCAGGCGCGCGGGGAAATCCTGCGCTCCCTGGACGAGGTGCGCGAGGGCCTGCAACGCTTGCAGGGCCTGGCGCCCCAGCGCCTGTATGCGGTGCGTGCGCGCCTGTCGCTGTACGAAGGGTTCCTGCTGCTAATGCGTTGCCAGCCCGAAGCCGGGCTGTTGCGCCTGCGTGCCGGGTTAGCCGAGGCTCGCGCCTGCCGGGATATCAGCGTGTTGATCGGCCACTGTGTCATCGCCAACCTCGAGGGGCGCCGTGGCGATTTCCCCAAGGCCTTTGCCGAGCTGGCCGAAGCCGAGCGGCTGATGCATATCTGGGATGTGCCGCCGATTTACTACCTGGCCATGATCACATTGATCAAATGCGAGTTGTGGCTGGCCCAGGGCCGTACGGACCTGGCCGATGCCTGGCTGGCGCGGCTGGGGCAAACCTACAACGGCGACCAGGCTGCCGCCGCCCCGGAGTTTCATCCACATCTGCCGCAACATATCGAATTGCAGCAGGCGGCCCTGGATGCCATTCGTGGCCACGCCGAAAACGCCCTGCGCCGGCTCGATGCACTCGCCCGGCAAGCTGAAGGCAAAGGCCAGCAGATGATCGCAGTGATGGCCCTGAACCAGTACGTGCTGTTGTTGCTGGATGACGGTCAGGCTGCATCGGCCCGCCCGGTTTTTGCCCGCGCCCTGCAAGTGGCGAGCGGCGGTGCGTTGCAACCCTTCCAACGTTTGCTGGAACGTTATCCGGACTGGATGCGTGAGCAACTGGGCCACGCGCCGAATGACCTGCTGCGGCAAAGCTTGTGGGCCTTGCTGCCGGTAGTTGCCCTGCGCGAGCCGATCGAAATCACCCACACCGGCGAAACCTTGAGCGCCCGTGAGCTGGCGGTGCTGCAGTTGATCGCCCAAGGGTGTTCCAACCAGGAAATCAGCAACCAGCTGTTTATCTCGCTGCACACCGTCAAGACCCACGCCAGCCATATCAACAGCAAACTGGGAGTGGAACGCCGTACCCAGGCCGTCGCGCGGGCGCAGGAGATGGGGTTGTTGGGGTAAGGGGGAGACTTGCGCCGCAAAAGCCGGATAATGGCGGCCAATTCGTTTGCTCCGCTATTCTGGTAATCCCGCATGGAAATCAAGGTCAATTTTCTCGACAACCTCCGGCTTGAAGCCAAGTTCGACGACTTCACCGTGGTGGCCGACCAGCCGATTCGCTACAAGGGCGATGGCTCGGCCCCCGGTCCGTTCGACTACTTCCTGGCTTCGTCGGCGTTGTGTGCGGCTTACTTTGTGAAGTTGTACTGCAGCACGCGCAATATCCCCACGGACAATATCCGCCTGTCGCAGAACAATATTGTCGACCCGGAAAACCGCTACAACCAGATCTTCAAGATTCAAGTCGAGTTGCCTGCCGATATTTCCGATAAGGATCGCCAGGGCATCCTGCGCTCCATCGACCGCTGTACGGTAAAGAAAGTGGTACAGGCCGGGCCTGAGTTTGTCATCGAAGAGGTAGAAAACCTCGACGCCGACGCCCAGGCGTTGCTGATGCCGGCTTCTGCGTCAGACGCGGGTACCTATATTGCGGGCAAGGACCTGCCGCTGGAGCAGACCATCGCCAACATGTCGGCCATTCTGGCGGGCCTGGGCATGAAGATTGAAATCGCTTCGTGGCGCAATATCGTGCCCAATGTCTGGTCGCTGCATATCCGCGATGCCCATTCGCCGATGTGCTTTACCAACGGCAAGGGCGCGACCAAGGAAGGCGCACTGGCGTCGGCGTTGGGCGAGTTTATCGAGCGCCTGAACTGCAACTTCTTCTACAACGATCAATTCTGGGGCGAAGACATCGCCAACGCGGCGTTTGTGCACTACCCGGACGAGCGCTGGTTCAAGCCGGGCCGCAAAGACGCGCTGCCGACTGAAATTCTCGATGAGTACTGCCTGAAGATCTACAACCGCGATGGCGAGTTGCGCGGTTCGCACCTGATCGACACCAACTCCGGCAATGAAGAGCGTGGCATCGTCTCACTGCCGTTTGTGCGCCAGTCTGACGGCGAGGTGGTGTATTTCCCCTCCAACCTGATCGAAAACCTGTACCTGAGCAACGGCATGAGTGCCGGTAATACCCTGGCCGAGGCGCAGGTGCAGTGCCTGTCGGAGATCTTCGAGCGCGCGGTAAAGCGCGAAATCATCGAAGGTGAATTTGCCCTGCCGGATGTACCGGCCGACGTGCTGGCCAAATACCCAAGCATCCTCGCCGGTATCCAGGCCCTCGAAGAGCAGGGCTTCCCAGTGCTGGTCAAGGATGCGTCCCTGGGCGGCGAGTTCCCGGTGATGTGCGTGACCCTGATGAACCCGCGCACCGGCGGCGTATTTGCCTCGTTTGGTGCCCACCCAAGCCTGGAAGTGGCGCTGGAGCGCAGCCTGACCGAGTTGCTCCAGGGCCGTAGTTTCGAAGGTTTGAACGACTTGCCGCAGCCGACCTTTGAGGGGCATGCGGTGACCGAGCCGAACAACTTTGTCGAACACTTCATCGACTCCAGCGGCGTGGTGTCGTGGCGTTTCTTCAGTGCAAAATCCGATTACGCGTTCGTGGAGTGGGATTTCTCCGGCCAGGGCGAAGACTCCAACGCCGAGGAGGCTGCCACCCTGTTCGGCATTCTCGAAGGCATGGGCAAGCAGGTCTACATGGCAGTGTACGAGCATATCGGCGCCAAGGCTTGCCGGATCCTGGTACCGGACTATTCGGAAATCTATCCGGTGGACGACCTGATCTGGGATAACACCAACAAGGCGCTGTTCTTCCGCGCCGATATCTTGAACCTGCACAGCCTGGATGAAGAGGGCCTCCAAGCGCTGGTCGAGCGCCTGGTGGAAAGCGAACTGGATGACTACACCGATATCACCACCCTGATCGGCATCGAGTTCGACGACAACACCGCCTGGGGCCAGTTGACGATCCTGGAGCTGAAGCTGCTGATCTATCTCGCCTTGCAGCAGTTTGAAGAGGCGAAGGAAGCGGTGGAGATGTTCCTGCAATACAACGACAACACCGTCGAACGCGGCCTGTTCTACCAGGCGGTGAATGCAGTGCTGGAGATGCAGTTGGACGAGGATTTGGAACTGGAAGACTACGAGGCCAATTTCCGCCGGATGTTTGGCAACGAGCGCATGGACGCCGCCATTGGTTCGGTGGATGGCAGCGTGCGCTTTTATGGCCTGACCCCAACCAGTATGAAGCTGGAAGGGCTGGACCGGCACCTGCGGTTGATCGACAGCTACAAAAAACTGCACGCGGCACGGGCCAACAGCTAGAAGGGATTCCTTATGCAAATCGCAACCCCTGGACTGATCCGCGAAACCTTCCCCGTCGGCCCGTTGCAGTGCAACTGCACGATCATCGGCGACCCGATCAGCAAGAAGGCCATCGTGGTCGATCCGGGCGGCAACCATGAGCTGATCCTGGCACGCCTCGACGCACTGGGCTTGAAGGTGGTGAGCATCATCCACACCCATGCGCACCTGGATCACTTCCTGGCCTCCGGCCAGTTGAAAGAAAAGACCGGCGCCACGCTGCACCTGCACAAGGAGGATCAGTTCCTGTGGGATAACCTCGAAATGCAGTGCCAGATGTTCGGTGTGCCCTACACCCCGGTGCCGTCGCCGGATCGCTGGCTGGCCGATGATGAAGAGCTGGCCTGTGGCTGCGGCGTCGCCTTGCACACGCCTGGGCATACGCCGGGCTCGATGAGTTTCTGGTTTGCCGATGCCAAGCTGCTGATCGCCGGCGATACCTTGTTCCGGCGCGGGGTAGGGCGCACGGATTTGTGGGGCGGCGACCAGGCGACCATCGTGCGGTCGATCAAGCAGCGGCTTTATACCCTGGACGAAGGGGCGACCGTGGTGACCGGGCATGGCCCGGATACGCGCCTGGGGGATGAAATGCGCGAAAATCCGTTTGTCAGGGCCTGACAGCGCGAGGCTCTGCTAGGGTTTAGGTGAGCGTGCCGGCGTTTATCTTTTGTCACAGGTGCGCGGCGGAGTACGGAATTTTTACCGTTTGTCGCGTTCCAAACTCGGCACAGGTCCATTGCCAATGTCCTCTGCATCACAGAATGCAAAAGTAGGAGCTTCCTTCATGTTCACTTCGCGTCGTCTGCTTGTTGTTGCTACCGCGGTAGCCCTATTGTCGGGCTGTGCTTCCCCTAACCCTTACGATGGCAGCCAGGGACAGGCGGACAACGGTTCGCAAGGCATGAGCAAAACCGCCAAATACGGCGGCCTCGGCGCGCTGGCGGGTGCGTTGGCCGGTGCAGCCATTGACCATAACAACCGTGGCAAAGGCGCGCTGATCGGCGCAGCGGTAGCCGGTATCGGCGCTGCGGGTTATGGCTATTACGCTGACCAGCAGGAAAAGAAACTGCGTGAAAGCATGGCCAACACCGGCGTCGAGGTGCAGCGCCAGGGTGACCAGATCAAGTTGATCATGCCGGGCAACATCACGTTTGCGACCAACTCCGATGCTATCGCCAGCAGCTTCTACACCCCGCTGAACAACCTGGCTGGGTCACTCAAGCAGTTCAACCAGAACACCATCCAGATCGTCGGCTACACCGACAGCACCGGCAGCCGCCAACTGAACATGGACCTGTCCCAGCGTCGTGCGCAAAGCGTGGCCAATTACCTGACGTCCCAAGGTGTCAGCCCGACCAACCTGACCACCCGTGGTGCCGGCCCGGATAACCCGATTGCCAGCAACGCCGACGTCAACGGTCGTGCGCAGAACCGTCGCGTGGAGGTCAACCTCGGCCCGATCCCCGGCCAGCAGTATGGCCAGCCTGCGCAGCAACAGCAGCAGAACAACCAGTTCCAAGGCAATCCGTACCAGCAGTACCAGTAACCGTCAGCCAATAAAAAGGGCGCCGTGCAGTCAATGCACGGCGCCCTTTTTTGTGGCTGGCGATTACGTCAGTCGATGTATTCGAACAGTTTCACAATTTTCTGTACCCCGGACACACCCTGTACCAGGTTGGTGGCGCGGGTGGCTTCCTGCTGGGTCAGCAGGCCCATGAGGTAGACGATGCCGTTGTCCGTCACAACCTTGATCCGCGAGCCGGGAATTGCGCTGTCGGTGAGCATCTGGGCCTTGATCTTGGTGGTCAGCACGGCGTCATTGCTGATTGCCAGCAGGGTGATGGGCTGCGCGACCTGCAGTTCGTTGTGGACCTTTTTCACCCGTTGCACGGTTGAGGCTGCCTGTTCGGCTTGGGTCTTGAGGTCGGCGCGCGGGGTTTGCCCGGCGAGCAGCACGATGCCGTTGAAGCTGGTCACGACGATACGCGATGCGCCGTTGCCCAGGTCGGGGGCGGCCTTGGCAACGTTGACGCCGACCTTGGTCTCGATCAGCGAGTCATCTATCTTGCTGCCAAAAGTGCGTGTGCCACGGTCGTCCTGGATAGGGGTGTCGCGGGTCGCAGTGATGGCCGAGGTGCAGCCGCTGATAGCGAGGCACAGCGTGATGGCTATAAGGCTGAGGCGGTTAACGGTCATTCTTCACTCCCGAACAGTTGGCTGTCGATCAGATCGCACAGGCAGTGGATCGTCAGCAGATGGACTTCCTGAATACGTGCAGTGACATTGGCCGGGACGCGGATCTCCACATCCTCGGGTAGCAGCAGCGAGGCCATGCCGCCGCCGTCGCGCCCGGTCAATGCTACGACAATCATTTCGCGATCATGTGCGGCCTGGATCGCCTGAATAATGTTCGCCGAGTTGCCGCTGGTGGAAATGGCCAGCAACACATCGCCCGGTTGGCCGAGGGCGCGGATTTGTTTGGAAAAAATTTCGTTGTAGCTGTAGTCGTTGGCGATCGAGGTGATCGTCGACGAATCGGTGGTCAAGGCGATAGCCGGCAGGCTCGGCCGCTCGCGCTCAAAGCGGTTGAGCAGTTCGGAGGAAAAGTGCTGGGCGTCGCCGGCCGAACCACCGTTGCCGCACGAAAGCATTTTGCCTTCGTTGAGCAGGGCGTTGACCATGACCTGGCTGGCTTGCTCGATGTGCGGTGCAAGTACGTCCATCGCCTGTTGCTTGGTATCGATACTGGCCTGGAAAAGCTGGCGAATTCGGGATTGCATGTCCATCTGTGTGACCTTAAGTAGCGCGGCTGTATGGCACACGAATGTGCAGCCCGCAAAGCAAAGAGCAAAAGTGTGCGGTGAAGATGTCTGATCGGTACCGGTAACACTCAGCCGTCGAAGGCGTTGCGCAGCCAGTGCAGATCAGCGGTTCCGTGGGGGGTGCTTTGTATGGCAACCACATCGAAACGGCAGGGGGAGTCAGCCCAGCGACACTCACTGAGCAGGAAAAACTGCGCGGCGAGTATCAGCTTTTGACGTTTGCGCTCGTCGATACTGGCGAGCGCACCACCCCATTGTGCGTATTTTCTGTAGCGGACTTCGACAAATACTACTGTATCGCCGTCAAGCATGACCAGATCAAGCTCGCCGCGTTTACATAACCAGTTCTGCGCCAGCAGGCGCAGACCCTGTTGCTGCAAGTGTTCAAGAGCTTGTTGTTCGGCATCCTTGCCGCTTTGGGCGCTGGAGCGTGGGGGCATCAGCGCGGGGTATCGGGCAGGCGTTCGACCTGGCCACTGACAAACTTGGCCCACGGCATCTGGCGTTCGATCCGCTGGCTCGGGCTCATGCCCAGGTTGCCGGAAAGACCATCGATACGGGTATCAGGCAGTGCCTTGAGCTGACCCAGGCGCGGCGCCAGGCGGTAGGCATCCACGCCCATCGCGTACAGGCGGCCCAGGCTGCCATTGGCTTGTGGCCATTGGGCAGTGACCTGGTTGCGCAGTGGATCGGTGGTGTTGAGCAGCCACGGCGTTTCACAGAACATGATGCCGTTCATGTCGTTGTACTGGTTCTTGTCGCCGCTGGCACTGAACACGTGGGAAGTGGCATACACCGGCACATCGCCTGCGTACTGGAAGTTCAGCGTTGGCTTGATCTGCTGGGCCTGTTGCGGCGTCACGGCGAGGAAGATGAACTCGATGTCCTGGCGACGCGATGGCTGTGCCGCGACATCCGCGCCAACCGTGCTTTGCAGGCTCTTGGCGCGACCTTCGCTCTGGCGCAGCTTGAACAGGTCGGCGATTTGCTGGGCCAAGGCCACAGGCTGGTCGACATGTTCGACCCCAATCAGGGTGCCGCCATTGGCTTCCCAGTCCTGGCGGAAGGCCTTGAGCACGCGGTCGCCCCATTCGCCTTTCGGCACCATGGCCGCCGCGCGGTGCAGGCCGTCGGCGCGGGCGCGACGCGACACTTCGCGGGCTTCGTCCTCGGCAGCCAGGCCGAACTGGAACAGTTGCGCGGGGGCTTGGTCGCCTTCGCTGTAGTTCAGGGCCAGGGTGGTGATGGGCAGTTGCGGGCGGGCGCTGAGTTGTTTGACCAGCGGCTTCTCCAACGGGCCGATGACCAATTGCACGCCGTCAGCCTGGGCCTTTTTGTAGAACTCATCGATGGAGCTGACGCGCGAGCTGTCATAGAACTCGATGACTGGCGGCTTCTGCCCGGCCTGTTGCGCCTGGTAGTGCGCGGCCATGAAGCCTTCACGCAGGGCCTTGGCCACGCTGGCCAGCGGGCCTTGTTGCGGCAACAGCAGGGCGATCTTGTTCAATGGCTGGCTGGCCAGTTCCTTGAGCCGGGTCAGCGGCATCGGCAGTTGCACTGCCGCCGGGTGCGCAGGGTTCTGCGCACGCCAGGTGTCGATGGCGGCTTGCTGCTGCTCCAGGGTGCCGGCGTTCTTCACGGCCTGGGCCAGGCTGATCCAGCCGTCGAGGACCGGGTTGCCGCTGGCCTGCAACTGCTCGCCAGGCACGGCGGCAATCAGGCTCCAGATGGCTTCATGGTTGCTGGTGGCGGCATCGCCCGTGAGCAACGGGGCCATGGCCACGCGTTCGCGGGCGGCGGCCAGGGTCTGGCCGTCGGCTTCATAGGCGCGGGCATGCACGGTGCCGGTGCGGACCTGCTGCTCGGGCGGCAACTCCTTGAGGCTTTGCAGGCTCGGATGGCTTAGCGCCGTCAACGCAGCCTTGGGCTGGTTGCGGGTCATGGCCAGTTCTGCCGACAGGGTGCTGGCAAAAACCTGGGCGGCAGGCTTGAGGCTGTCCAGTGGCACTTGCGCGAGGATCTGCGCGGAGCGTCCTGGATTGTTCTGGTGGAAGGCCATGTCTGCCGCGCTCAGGCGCAGCAGTGCAGCTTTTTCCGGGGTCTTGGCCGAGGTCGCCTGTTCGAGCAGTTGCTCGATGGTGGCATCCGGGGTCCGTGGGAGTTCGCCAAGGCTTGACGAGGGCGAGCTTGCGCAAGCCGCCAACAGGGCAGCCAGGCAAAGGGCAGAGAACAGCCGCAGGCAAGCGATCATGTAAGTGTTCCTGATACCGATCAAATTAGCGTGGAATTGTACCCAAGCACTGGCCGGGGCGCGATGTTACTGGCGTGAAACCGTCTATTTAGATCGTTTAAATGTTGCAGGGCGTCAGTAACCGCCGCAAACAGACCGTCTGGACGCGACCCCGTCGGCGCATTTTCTTGACGTCTACGCGCTACAATATGGCTTTTGCCAATCATCGAGGTGTGCGCTTTGACTGCTCCAGGTCCTTTGAATTCCACTGCTGGCTCGCTTTTTGTGGTGGCGACGCCCATTGGCAACCTGGACGACATCAGTGCGCGGGCGCTGAAAGTGTTGCGTGAAGCCAAGTTGATTGCGGCCGAAGACACCCGGCACTCGCTGCGCCTGATGCAGCACTTCGGTATCGCCACGCCCCTGGCGGCCTGCCATGAGCACAACGAACGTGACGAAGGCAGCCGCTTTATTACCCGCCTGCTCGCGGGCGATGACGTGGCGTTGATCTCCGATGCCGGTACCCCGCTGATCTCCGATCCTGGTTATCACCTGGTCCGCCAGGCGCGGGCCGCAGGTATCAATGTAGTCCCGGTTCCCGGGGCGTGCGCGTTGATTGCAGCCCTTTCGGCGGCGGGCTTACCGTCGGATCGTTTTATCTTCGAAGGTTTCCTGCCGGCCAAGGCCGTAGGGCGCCGGGCGCGCCTGGAGTTGTTAAAGGAAGAGCCGCGCACCCTGATCTTCTATGAGGCGCCGCACCGTATCCTTGAGTGCCTGCAAGACATGGAGCTGGTCTTCGGTGGCGAACGCCTGGCCTTGCTGGCGCGGGAGCTGACCAAGACCTTTGAAACCCTCAAGGGCCTGCCGCTGGAAGAGCTGCGTGGGTTTGTCGAGGGCGACAGCAATCAGCAGCGTGGCGAGTGCGTGGTGCTGGTTGCGGGCTGGACGGCGCCGGAAAGTGAAGATGCCGTGGGTAGCGAGGCCATGCGCGTGCTGGACCTGTTGCTCAAGGAAATGCCGCTCAAGCGTGCCGCAGCCCTGGCCGCAGAAATCACCGGTGTGCGCAAGAACGTGTTGTATCAGGCCGCACTTGATAAACAAAAGAGCGAATAGTTCCTGGGTTTAACGTGCACGACGTCGGAACATGATGGCAATGCTGTCTTTTAATACTTGTTCTAAGACGTCCGTGCCGTTAACCTTCGCGGCGGAGAGTCGATTGGACAGTCGCTGCCCTCTATGAAAATTAGGGGGGGGAGGAAAGTCCGGGCTCCATAGGGCGAAGTGCCAGGTAATGCCTGGGGGGCGTGAGCCTACGGAAAGTGCCACAGAAAATAACCGCCTAAGCACTTCGGTGCCGGTAAGGGTGAAAAGGTGCGGTAAGAGCGCACCGCGCGACTGGCAACAGTTCGTGGCTAGGTAAACCCCACTTGGAGCAAGACCAAATAGGGTTCCAAGGCGTGGCCCGCGCTGGAACCGGGTAGGTTGCTAAAGATGTCCAGTGATGGCCATCGTAGACGAATGACTGTTCAAGACAGAACCCGGCTTATAGATCGACTCTCCACCTTTTTTCCTTCTGCACGAGTCTCGGGCAGAAACCAGGTAGTAACGCAAGAATCCCTCCCTGCCAAATCATTGGCAGATGCGTCTTCGTAATACCGAAAAAATCTTACTCTTAATAAATTACTTTAAGTTCAAGCTCTAGCTCTTTGAGCTATTTGGGGTTGTTGAGTCAAAAACATCGCCGAACTCTCGTTTCTCCTCCTTTTGCGCTCCTAAATCTCCGTTCTGTAAGGCTTTTCCTTTAATCCGCGCCTTGACGGTGTGGTGGGCGCATTCCTATAGTGTGCGCAAGTGGCGGAAAGTGGCACAAAGTGGGTTTTTTGAACGTAAAACGCTAAAATTTGGAGAAACGCATCTGTGTTTCGCGGAGCTAACGCTATAAGTCTCGATGCAAAAGGCCGTCTCGCCATGCCGAGCCGGTATCGTGACGAGCTCATTTCGCGAAGTTCCGGGCAATTAATCATCACGATTGATGCCGTTGATCCCTGTTTGTGTGTTTATCCCCTCGATGAGTGGGAGTTGATTGAAACCAAGTTGCGCGCTCTGCCTTCGTTGCGTGAAGAAAACCGTCGCCTGCAACGTTTGCTGATTGGTAATGCCGTCGATCTCGAACTCGATGGCAGTGGTCGTTTCCTGGTTCCACCGCGTCTGCGCGAATACGCCAAGCTCGATAAGCGCGCGATGCTGGTAGGCCAACTGAACAAGTTCCAATTGTGGGACGAAGATGCCTGGGATGCTGTGTCTGCAGCTGACCTGGCTGCTATTCAACAACCGGGCGCCATGCCTGATGAACTGCGTGATTTGATCCTGTGACTATTGATAGCGGCTTTAACCACATCACCGTGCTGCTTGACGAAGCCGTCGAGGCTCTCGCCGTGCGCCCTGATGGCTGCTATCTGGATGGCACGTTCGGGCGCGGCGGGCACAGTCGGTTGATCCTCAGCCAGCTCGGCCCGCAGGGCAAGCTCCTCGGGTTCGACAAGGATCCCCAGGCGATTGCCACCGGGCAAGCGCTAGCGGCCGAAGACGGCCGCTTTGTCGTTGTGCAGCGCAGCTTTGCCGAACTGGGCGCTGAAGTCGCCGAGCGGGGCATGGCGGGCAAGGTGGCCGGGGTCTTGCTGGACCTGGGCGTGTCGTCGCCGCAGTTGGACGACCCTGAGCGCGGCTTCAGTTTCATGAATGATGGCCCGCTGGACATGCGCATGGACCCGAGCCGTGGCATCAGCGCCGCGCAGTTCATCGCCACCGCACCTCACGAAGAAATCACCCGTGTGTTCAAGGAATACGGCGAAGAGCGATTCGCCGGCCGCATGGCGCGTGCCGTGGTCGAGCGCCGGGAAATCCAGCCGTTCGAACGCACTGCCGACCTGGCCGAAGTGCTGAAAGTCGCCAACCCGGCGTGGGAAAAGGGCAAGAACCCGGCAACCCGTGCGTTCCAGGGCCTGCGCATTCACGTCAACAACGAATTGGGTGACCTGGAGGCCGGCCTCGAGGCTGCCCTGGAGTCCCTGGAAGTGGGCGGTCGCCTGGTGGTGATCAGCTTCCACTCCCTGGAAGACCGCATCGTCAAATTGTTCATGCGTCGCCTGGTCAAGGGCGAGAGCGATAACCTGCCGCGCAACCTGCCGGTACGTTTCGAAGCCTTTGTGCCGAAAATCAAAATCCATGGCAAAGCGCAGTTCGCCTCCGAAGCCGAACTCAAGGCCAACCCACGTGCTCGCAGCGCCGTCATGCGCGTTGCGGAGAAGCTGCGGTGAGCAAGCTTTTCGCCAAGCCCCTGCCGGGCGGCAGCTTCTTTATGTTGCTGCTGTTTGTCGGCGTGCTGGTGTCCGCGATTGCGGTGTCCTACAGCGCCCACTGGAATCGCCAGTTGCTCAATAGCCTGTACGGCGAGTTGAGCGTGCGCGACAAGGCGCAGGCGGAGTGGGGCCGGTTGATCCTGGAACAAAGCACCTGGACGGCCCACAGCCGCATCGAAGTGCTGGCCGCCGAACAGCTGAAGATGCACATTCCTGGCGCGGCTGAAGTCCGCATGGTGGCGCCATGATGAAACTCGAAGGCGCACTCTACCCATGGCGCTTCCGTGTCGTGCTGGGCTTGCTCGCACTGATGGTGGGCGCGATTGCCTGGCGCATCGTCGACCTGCAGGTGGTGGACCGCGACTTCCTGATCGGCCAGGGCGATGCCCGTAGCCTGCGTCATATCCCCATTCCTGCGCACCGCGGCCTGATCACCGACCGTAATGGCGAGCCCCTGGCTGTCAGTACCCCGGTGACCACCCTGTGGGCCAACGCCAAGGAGCTGCAAGTGGCCAAGGACAAGTGGACCGAACTGGCCCACGCCCTTGGCCAGGATCCCAAGGCCCTTAAAGAGCGCCTTGAAGCCCAGGCCAATAAAGAATTCATCTATCTGGTTCGCGGCCTCACCCCTGAACAGGGGCAAGGCGTGCTCGACCTGAAAATCCCCGGTGTCTACGGCATCGAGGAATTCCGGCGTTTCTACCCGGCCGGCGAGACCACTGCCCATATGGTCGGCTTCACCGACATTGATGACCATGGCCGCGAAGGGGTGGAACTTGCCTACGACGAATGGCTGGCCGGGGTTCCCGGCAAACGGCAGGTCATCAAGGATCGACGCGGCAGACTGATCAAGGATGTCCAGGTCACCAAAAACGCCAAGGCCGGTAAGCCCTTGGCGTTGTCGATTGACCTGCGCCTGCAATACCTGGCCAACCGTGAGCTGCGTAACGCCATCATTGAGAACGGCGCCAAGGCCGGCAGCCTGGTGATCATGGACGTGAAGACCGGTGAGATCCTCGCCATGGTCAACCAGCCGACCTACAACCCGAATAACCGTCGCAACCTGCAACCGGCGATGATGCGCAACCGCGCGATGATCGACGTGTTCGAGCCGGGTTCGACCATGAAAGCCATCTCCATGAGTGCGGCCCTGGAGTCCGGGCGCTGGAAGCCGACCGACAAGGTCGAGGTCTATCCCGGCACCCTGCAACTGGGCAAATACACCATCCGCGACGTATCCCGTAGCGAAGGCCCGGTGCTGGACCTGACCGGCATCCTGATCAACTCCAGTAACGTGGGCATGAGTAAAGTCGCCTTTGATATCGGCGGCGAGACCATCTACCACCTGGCGCAGAAGATCGGCCTCGGCCAGCCCACGGGCCTGGACTTCCCGGGCGAGCGCGTCGGCAACCTGCCCAACTACCGTGAGTGGCGCAAGGCCGAGACCGCGACCCTGTCCTACGGCTATGGCCTGTCGGTGACCGCGATCCAGCTGGCCCATGCCTTTTCCGTGCTGGCCAACAATGGCCGCATGACGCCATTGAGCCTGATCCACGTTGACGAAGCGCCGAAATCCGAACAGGTCATCCCGGAAAACGTCGCCAAGACCATGCAGACCATGCTGCAACAAGTGATCGAGGCGCCGCGCGGCGTGTTCCGTGCCCAGGTGCCGGCCTATCACGTGGCCGGCAAGTCCGGTACGGCGCGTAAGACTTCGGTGGGCACCAAGGGCTATGCCGAAAACTCCTACCGTTCGCTGTTCGCCGGCTTCGGCCCGATGAGCGATCCGCGCTACGCCATCGTGGTGGTCATCGACGAACCGAGCAAGGCCGGTTACTTCGGTGGCCTGGTCTCGGCTCCCGTATTCAGCAAAGTCATGTCCGGCACCCTGCGCTTGATGAACATCACGCCGGACAACCTGCCGCCGACCCAACAAGCCAACGCCGGACCACCGGCCGCTGCTGTAAAAGCCAATGGAGGGCGCGGCTGATGTCTCTTAGCCTGAACAAGATTTTCGCCCACGCTGGTCGCGACCTATTGATTCGTGAACTGAGCCTGGACAGCCGTAACGTACGCGCCGGCGATCTGTTCCTGGCTGTGCCGGGCGGCAAGTTCGATGGCCGTGCGCATATCGCCGACGCCTTGCAGCGCGGCGCGGCGGCCGTGGCCTATGAAGTAGAAGGCGCCACCGTATTGCCGATTACCGATGTGCCGTTGATTCCGGTCAAGGGCCTGGCGGCGCAGTTGTCGGATATCGCCGGGCGTTTTTATGGCGACCCGAGCCGTCAACTCAACCTGATCGGCGTCACCGGCACCAACGGCAAGACCAGCGTCACCCAACTGGTGGCCCAGGCGCTGGACTTGCTAGGCCAGCACTGCGGCATCGTCGGCACCCTGGGCACCGGTTTCTACGGCGCGCTGCAAAGCGGCCTGCATACCACGCCGAACCCGATCGCCGTGCAGGCGACCCTGGCCGACCTGAAAAAGGCCGGGGCCAAGGCCGTCGCCATGGAAGTGTCGTCCCACGGCCTGGACCAGGGCCGGGTGACTGCGCTGGCGTTCGACGTGGCGGTGATGACCAACCTGTCCCGCGACCACCTGGACTACCACGGCAGCATGGAGGCGTACGCCGCCGCCAAGGCCAAGCTGTTCGGCTGGACTGACCTGAAGTGCCGCGTCGTGAACCTCGATGATGCATTCGGTCGCCAACTGGCCGCCGAAAAAAGCGAAGCGCGCCTGATCAGCTACAGCCTGGAAGATTCCAGCGCCTACCTGTATTGCCGCGAAGCCCAGTTCAACGATGAAGGCGTACTCGCAACGCTGGTTACGCCCCAGGGCGAACACCATCTGCGCAGCACCTTGCTCGGTCGCTTCAACCTGAGCAACGTGCTCGCAGCCATCGGCGCCTTGCTGGGCCTGGATTATGCCCTGGATGAAATCCTGCGCGTATTGCCCAAGCTCGAAGGCCCGGCCGGGCGCATGCAGCGCCTGGGTGGCGGGACGCAACCGCTGGTGGTGGTCGATTACGCCCACACCCCGGATGCCCTGGAAAAAGTCCTCGAAGCCCTGCGTCCTCATGCCAAGGGCAAGTTGCTGTGCCTGTTCGGCTGCGGCGGCGACCGCGATCGCGGCAAACGCCCGCTGATGGCCGAGATCGTCGAGCGCTTGGCCGACGGCGTGCTGGTCACCGATGACAACCCGCGCAGCGAAGCGCCGAGCCAGATTTTCGACGATATCCGCGAAGGCTTCAAAGACGCCTCCCAAGTGACTTTTGTTGCCGGCCGCGCCGCCGCCATTGCGCAGTTGATTGCCAGCGCCAGCGCTGACGACGTGGTGGTCCTGGCCGGTAAAGGCCATGAGGACTACCAGGAAATCAACGGCGAGCGCCATGCCTTCTCCGACCTGGTCGAGGCCGATCGCGCCTTGACCGCATGGGAGGTGGCCCATGCTTAAGGCCATGCAGTTCAGCGAACTGACCCAGGCTTTGTCGGCCCGTGTGTTGTCGAGTGATTGCAGCTTCGACGGCGTCAGTATCGACAGTCGCAACATCAAGCCGGGGCAACTGTTCGTCGCCCTGGCCGGCCCGCGCTTCGACGGGCATGACTATTTGAATGAGGTGGCCGCCAAAGGCGCGGTCGGCGCCCTGGTGCAGCGTGAAGTCACTGACTCGACACTGCCGCAGTTGCTGGTGGCCGACACCCGCCTGGCCCTTGGCCAGCTGGGTGCACTGAACCGCGCAGCGTTCACCAACCCGGTGGCGGCGATCACCGGTTCCAGCGGCAAGACCACGGTCAAGGAACTGCTCGCCGGTATCCTGCGCACGCGCGGGCCGGTGCTGGCGACCCGTGGCAACCTCAACAATGATTTTGGCGCACCGCTGACCCTGCTGGAACTGGCCCCGGAACATACCGCCGCCGTGATCGAGCTGGGCGCGTCGCGCATTGGCGAAATTGCCTACACCGTGGCCATGACCCGGCCACACGTTGCGATTATCAACAACGCCGGTACCGCCCACGTTGGCGAGTTTGGCGGCCCCGAGAAGATCGTCCAGGCCAAGGGTGAAATCCTTGAGGGGCTGGACGCTTCCGGCATCGCCGTATTGAACCTCGATGACAAGGCCTTCGAAACCTGGCGTGTACGTGCCGCCGGGCGCAAGGTCCTGAGCTTCGCCGTGCACAACGCCGCGGCCGATTTCCATGCATCGAACATCACGCTCGACGCCCGTGGCTGCCCGGCCTTCACCCTGCACAGTCCGCAAGGTGATGAGCACGTGCAACTGAACCTGCTGGGCAACCATAACGTTGCCAATGCCCTGGCCGCCGCCGCCGCTGCTTACGCCCTGGGCGTGTCGCTGTTCGGCATTGCCACCGGCCTTGGCGCAGTGCAACCGGTCAAGGGCCGTACCGTGGCGCAATTGGCGAGCAACGGCATGCGCGTGATTGACGACACTTACAACGCCAACCAGTCCTCGATCTGTGCTGCCATTGACCTGCTCAAAGGCTTCGACGGGCGCAAGGTGCTGGTGCTGGGGGATATCGCCGAGCTGGGCGAATGGGCCGAACAGTCCCACCGTGAAGTCGGTGCCTACGCCAGTGGCAAAGTCGACGCCCTCTACGCCGTCGGCCCGAACATGGCCCATGCCGTCGCCGCTTTCGGTTTGGGCGCGCGGCACTTCGCGACCCAGGCCGAGTTGATCCAGGCGCTGGGCGTGGTCGAACAAGACAAACACACAACTATTTTGATCAAGGGATCGCGCAGCGCGGTGATGGAAAACGTCGTCGCGGCTTTGTGTGGCTCAAGTACGGAGAAACATTAATGCTGCTGCTGCTGGCTGAGTATCTGCAACAGTTCCACAAAGGCTTCGCGGTCTTTCAGTACCTGACCCTGCGCGGGATCCTGGGTGTGCTGACCGCGCTGTGTTTGTCGCTGTTTCTCGGGCCATGGATGATCCGTACCCTGCAAAACCTGCAGATCGGCCAGTCCGTGCGCAATGACGGCCCGCAGTCGCACCTGTCCAAGTCCGGCACACCGACCATGGGCGGTGCGTTGATCCTGTCGTCCATCGGCATCAGCACCTTGCTCTGGGCCGACCTGGCCAACCGCTACGTCTGGGTGGTGTTGCTGGTGACCCTGCTGTTCGGCGCCATCGGCTGGGTCGATGATTACCGCAAGGTGATCGAGAAGAACTCCAAGGGCCTGCCAAGCCGCTGGAAGTACTTCTGGCAGTCGGTGTTCGGCCTGGGCGCGGCGATCTTCCTTTATATGACTGCGCCAAGCGCGGTGGAAACCACCCTGATTTTCCCGATGCTCAAGGACGCCAGTATCCCGCTGGGCATTGGCTTCGTGGTGCTGACCTACTTTGTGATCGTCGGCTCCAGCAACGCGGTCAACCTGACCGATGGCCTTGATGGCCTGGCGATCATGCCGACCGTCATGGTGGGCGGCGCCCTGGGCATCTTCTGCTACCTGTCGGGTAACGTGAAATTCGCTGAATACCTGCTGATCCCGTATGTACCGGGCGCGGGTGAATTGATTGTGTTCTGCGGCGCGCTGATCGGTGCCGGGCTGGGCTTCCTGTGGTTCAACACCTATCCGGCCCAGGTGTTCATGGGCGACGTCGGCGCCCTGGCGCTGGGTGCGGCCCTGGGCACCATTGCCGTGATCGTGCGCCAGGAAATCGTCCTGTTCATCATGGGCGGCGTGTTCGTGATGGAGACCCTGTCGGTGGTGATCCAGGTTGCGTCCTTCAAGTTGACCGGCCGCCGCGTGTTTCGCATGGCGCCGATTCATCACCACTTTGAACTCAAGGGCTGGCCGGAGCCACGGGTGATCGTCCGTTTCTGGATCATCACCGTGATTCTTGTGCTGGTTGGCCTTGCCACCCTGAAACTGAGGTAGAAACGAGTGTCCCTGATCGCTTCAGACCACTTCCGCATCGTTGTCGGCCTCGGCAAGAGCGGCATGTCCCTGGTTCGCTTCCTGGCGAACCGGGGCACGTCGTTTGCCGTGGCCGATACGCGGGAAAATCCACCGGAGCTGGTCACGCTGCGCCGTGACTACCCGCACGTGGAAGTGCGTTGTGGCGAGTTGGATATCGAGTTTCTGTGCCGTGCCGACGAGCTCTACGTGAGCCCCGGCCTGGCCCTGGCGACCCCGGCCCTGCAAGCGGCAGCGGCGCGCGGCGTGAAGTTGTCCGGCGATATCGAGCTGTTTGCGCGTAACGCCAAGGCGCCCATCGTGGCGATCAGCGGTTCCAACGCCAAGAGCACCGTCACCACCCTGGTTGGCGAAATGGCGGCTGCGGCCGGCAAGCGCGTGGCCGTGGGCGGTAACCTCGGTACGCCGGCGCTGGATTTGCTCAGCGACGATATCGAGCTGTACGTCATGGAGTTGTCGAGCTTCCAACTGGAGACCACCGATCAACTCGGCGCCGAAGTGGCCACCGTGTTGAACGTCAGCGAAGACCATATGGACCGCTACAGTGGCCTGCCGGCTTATCACCTGGCCAAGCACCGGATCTTCCGTGGTGCGCGCCAGGTAGTGGTCAACCGCCAGGATGCCCTGAGCCGTCCGTTGATGGGCGAGGGCCTGCCATGCTGGACCTTCGGCCTGAGCAAACCCGATTTCAAGGCCTTTGGTATCCGTGAAGAGAATGGCGAGAAATACCTGGCCTTCGAATTCCAGAACCTGATGCCGGTGCGTGAACTGAAAATCCGTGGCGCCCACAACCAGTCCAATGCCCTCGCGGCGTTGGCGTTGGGGCATGCGGTCGGCTTGCCGTTCGACGCGATGCTGTCGAGCCTGCGCACCTTCGCCGGCCTCGAACACCGCTGCCAGTGGGTGCGCGACCTGGATGGCGTGAGCTACTACAACGATTCCAAGGCCACCAATGTCGGCGCCGCGCTGGCCGCCATCGAAGGCCTGGGTGCCGATATCGACGGCAAACTGCTGCTAATCGCCGGTGGCGATGGCAAGGGTGCCGACTTCAAGGACCTCAAGGGCCCGGTGGCTGCTCATTGCCGTGCCGTGGTGCTGATGGGTCGTGACAGCGACTTGATCGCCGCCGCCCTGGGCGACACGGTGCCGCAAGTGCGCGCAACCTCCCTGGACGATGCCATCGCTCAGTGCCGCGCCTTGGCCCAGCCCGGCGATGCCGTGCTGCTGTCGCCGGCCTGCGCCAGTTTCGACATGTTCAAGAACTACGAAGAGCGCGGCCAGTTGTTCGCCCGCGCCGTGGAGGGCTTGGCATGAGTCTGGACCTGAAGAACATTATCAAGCCGTACCCATCGCCGATCATCACTGGGCGCGGGATCGACCTCGACTTCCCAATGCTCGCCGGTTGCCTGGCGCTGCTGGGCCTGGGCCTGGTGATGATCACCTCGGCGTCCTCGGAAGTGGCCGCCGTACAGTCGGGCAACACCCTGTACCACATGATCCGCCACCTGATTTACCTGGTGATCGGCCTCGGTGCGTGCATCGTCACCATGATGATTCCCATCGCCACCTGGCAGCGCCTGGGTTGGCTGATGCTGATTGGCGCCTTCGGCCTGCTGGTGATGGTGATCGTCCCCGGCATCGGTCGCGAGGTGAATGGGTCGATGCGCTGGATCGGCTTCGGCGCGTTCAACGTGCAGCCGTCGGAAATCGCCAAGGTCTTCGTGGTGATTTACCTGGCGGGCTACCTGGTGCGCCGCCAGAAAGAAGTGCGGGAAAGCTGGATGGGCTTCTTCAAGCCCTTCATCGTGCTGCTGCCCATGGCTGGCCTGTTGCTGATGGAACCGGACTTCGGCGCCACCGTGGTGATGATGGGCGCCGCCGCCGCGATGCTGTTCCTCGGTGGGGTGGGCTTGTTCCGCTTTGCCCTGATGGTTGGGCTCGCCGTGGCGGCCGTAACGATCCTGGTGCAGGCGCAACCCTATCGGATGGCGCGTCTGATCACCTTTACCGACCCCTGGTCCGACCAGTTCGGTTCCGGCTACCAGTTGACCCAGGCGCTGATTGCCTTCGGTCGCGGCGAGTGGCTGGGCGTGGGCCTGGGCAACAGTGTGCAGAAGCAGTTCTACCTGCCGGAAGCCCATACCGACTTCGTGTTCTCGGTACTGGCCGAAGAGCTGGGCGTGGTTGGCTCCCTGGTCACCGTCGGGCTGTTCGTGTTCGTCTGTGTGCGGGCCATGTACATCGGCCTGTGGGCCGAGAAAGCCAAACAATTCTTTGCCGCCTATGTGGCGTACGGCCTGGCCTTCCTGTGGATCGGCCAGTTCTTGATCAACATTGGCGTGAACGTTGGCTTGCTGCCGACCAAGGGCCTGACCTTGCCGTTCCTCAGCTACGGTGGCAGCTCGTTGGTGATCTGCTGTGCCTGTCTCGGCTTGTTACTGCGTATCGAGTGGGAGAGTCGAACCCATTTGGGCAGCGAAGAGATGGAATTCAGCGAGAGCGATTTTGCCGAGGAGCCGACCCATGGGCGCTAACGTGCTGATCATGGCCGGCGGCACCGGCGGCCACGTGTTCCCGGCGCTGGCCTGTGCCCGTGAGTTCCAGGCCCGTGGCTACACCGTGCATTGGCTGGGGACGCCCCGTGGCATTGAAAATGAACTGGTCCCGGCGGCCGGTTTGCGCCTGCATCTGATCAACGTCAGCGGCCTGCGCGGCAAGAGCAAATTGTCCCTGCTCAAGGCGCCGTTCGTGTTGCTCAAGGCTGTGTGGCAGGCGCGCAAGGTCATTCGCGAATTGAAGCCGGTCTGCGTGCTGGGCTTTGGTGGCTATGTCACCGGTCCCGGCGGTGTGGCCGCGCGCTTGGCCGGTGTGCCGGTGATCGTTCACGAGCAAAACGCTGTGGCCGGTACCGCCAACAGGCTGTTGGCGCCGTTGGCGGCACGGGTCTGCGAGGCGTTCCCGAATACGTTTGCGGCCATGGACAAGCGCCGCACCACCGGCAACCCGGTGCGTACCGAACTGTTCATGGACATTGCCCGCCAGGCCCTGGCCGGGCGCAAGGCGCATCTGCTGATCCTCGGTGGAAGCCTGGGCGCCGAGCCGCTGAACAAACTGCTGCCGCAGGCATTGGCGCAGCTGCCTGTGGACCTGCGTCCCGAGATCTTCCATCAGGCAGGCAAGAATCACGATGAAGTGACTGCCGCCCGCTATCGCGAGGCCGGTGTCGAGGCGACCGTAGAGCCCTTCATCAAAGACATGGCCCATGCCTATGGCTGGGCCGACCTGGTGGTCTGTCGCGCAGGTGCGTTGACCGTCAGTGAACTGGCCGCCGCCGGTCTGCCGTCCTTGCTGGTGCCCTTGCCCCATGCGATCGACGATCACCAGACCCGCAACGCCGAATATTTGGCCGGGGAGGGCGCTGCCTTCCTGCTGCCGCAAAGAACGACTGGCGCCGCCGATCTGGCCGCACGCCTGACTGAGGTTTTGATGCAACCCGAACGACTGAACAGCATGGCGAGCACCGCAAGCCGCCTGGCCAAACCCGACGCCACCCGCAGCGTGGTCGATATCTGCCTGGAGGTGGCCCATGGTTGAGAATCAAAAAGCCATGCCGCAACCGGAAATGCGCCGCATCCGTCGCATCCACTTCGTCGGTATCGGCGGCGTGGGCATGTGCGGGATTGCCGAGGTGTTGCTGAACCTGGGTTACCAGGTCTCCGGCTCCGACCTCAAGACTTCGCCGGTCACCGAGCGCCTGGAATCCTTCGGCGCGCAGATCTTTATCGGCCACCGTGCCGAGAACGCCGCGCAGGCTGATGTATTGGTGGTCTCCAGCGCTGTGAACACCTCCAACCCGGAAGTGGCCACTGCCCTTGAGCGGCGCATTCCCGTGGTGCCCCGCGCCGAGATGCTGGCCGAGCTGATGCGCTATCGCCACGGCATCGCCGTCGCCGGTACCCACGGCAAGACCACCACCACCAGCCTGATCGCCTCGGTGTTCGCCTCCGGCGGCCTGGACCCGACCTTCGTGATCGGTGGCCGGCTGAATGCAGCAGGTACCAATGCACAACTGGGCACCAGCCGTTATCTGATTGCCGAAGCCGATGAAAGCGATGCCAGCTTCCTGCACCTGCAGCCGCTGGTGGCCGTGGTCACCAACATCGACGCCGACCATATGGCGACCTACGACGGCGACTTCAACAAGTTGAAGAAAACCTTCGTCGAGTTCCTGCATAACCTGCCGTTCTACGGTCTGGCCGTGGTGTGCCTGGACGATCCGGTAGTGCGCGAAATCCTGCCGCTGGTCAAGCGTCCGACCGTGACCTACGGCTTCAGCGAAGACGCTGACGTGCGCGCGATCAATGTTCGCCAGCAAGGCATGCAGACGTTCTTTACCGTGCTGCGTCCGGATCGCGAGCCCTTGGATGTGTCGGTGAACATGCCGGGCAACCACAATGTGCTCAATTCCCTGGCGACCATCTGCATCGCCACCGACGAAGGCGTCAGCGATGAAGCCATTGTCGAAGGCCTGTCGGGCTTTGCCGGCGTGGGCCGACGCTTCCAGGTCTACGGCCAGTTGCCGGTAGACGGCGGCGACGTGATGCTGGTGGACGACTACGGTCACCACCCGACCGAAGTCGCGGCCGTGATCAAGGCTGTGCGTGGTGGCTGGCCAGAGCGTCGCCTGGTGATGGTCTACCAGCCGCACCGCTACAGCCGTACCCGCGACCTGTACGACGACTTCGTAAATGTATTGGCCGATGCCAACGTATTGCTGCTGATGGAAGTCTACCCGGCCGGTGAAGAACCGATCCCCGGTGCCGATAGTCGCAAGCTGTGCAACAGCATCCGCCAGCGCGGGCAACTGGACCCGATCTATATCGAGCGAGGCGTGGACCTGGCGCCGATCGTCAAGCCGCTGCTGCGCGCCGGCGACATCCTGCTGTGCCAGGGTGCCGGTGATATCGGCGGCCTTGCCCCTAAATTGCTGGCGAGCCCGCTGTTTGCTGCCGTCGCTGTACAGGGGAAGTCGAAATGACTGCGAATTACGCCTCCCTGTTCTCCACCATCGCACCTGCCGACTTCGGTCGCGTGGCCGTGTTGTTCGGCGGCAAGAGTGCTGAGCGTGAAGTCTCGCTCAAGTCCGGCAATGCCGTGCTCCAGGCGCTGCAAAGTGCCGGTGTGAATGCCTTTGGTATCGACGTGGGCGATGACTTCCTCGCCCGCCTGCAGGCCGAGAAGATCGACCGCGCCTTCATCATCCTGCACGGCCGTGGCGGTGAAGACGGCAGCATGCAGGGCCTGCTGGAGTGCGCCGGCATTCCCTACACAGGCAGTGGCATCCTCGCTTCGGCCCTGGCCATGGACAAGTTGCGCACCAAGCAGGTGTGGCACAGCCTGGGCATTCCGACGCCGCGTCACAGCGTTCTGTGCAATGAAGACGATTGTATTTCTGCAGCCAAGGAACTGGGCCTGCCTTTGATCGTCAAACCAGCCCATGAAGGCTCCAGTATCGGCATGGCTAAAGTGAACTCGGCCGCCGAATTGATCGACGCATGGAAAGCGGCAAGTACCTACGATTCGCAAGTGTTGGTGGAACAGTGGATCCAGGGTCCCGAGTACACCATCGCCACCCTGCGTGGCCAGGTATTGCCGCCCATCGCATTGGGCACGCCCCACACCTTTTACGACTACGACGCCAAGTACCTGGCCTCCGATACCCAGTACCGGATCCCGTGCGGGCTCGATGCAACCAAAGAGCAGGAATTGATGGACCTCACGGCGAAAGCCTGTGAGGCGTTGGGTATCGCCGGTTGGGCGCGGGCAGACGTGATGCAGGATGACCAGGGGAACTTCTGGTTCCTGGAAGTCAATACCGCGCCGGGTATGACCGACCACAGCCTGGTGCCCATGGCTGCACGTGCGGCCGGCTTGGACTTCCAGCAATTGGTGCTGGCGATCCTGGCGGCCAGTTATGTGGCCGGTAATGAAGAGGCACGAGGTTAAGACCATGCAAGGCGCATCGCTTCGTCATCAGCAACCCGCTCCCGGCCGCAAGCCGGTGCCGCGTGGTGCCAGTCGAATGGTGGCTAAAGAGCCGATGTCGGCGCGCCTGCCGAAAGCCAACTTTGGTTTTCTCAAGGCCCTGTTCTGGCCGGTGCTGTTGGTGGCGTTGGGCTTTGGCACCTATGAAGGTGCACAGCGCCTGTTGCCGTATGCCGACCGCCCGATCACCAAGATCAGCGTGCAGGGCGACTTGAGCTACATCAGCCAGCAAGCGGTGCAGCAGCGGATCGCGCCTTTTGTTGCGGCGAGCTTCTTCACCATCGACCTGGCCGGCATGCGTGCCGAACTGGAACAGATGCCGTGGATTGCCCACGCCGAAGTACGGCGCGTGTGGCCGGATCAAGTGACGATCCGCCTGGAAGAACAACTGCCCGTGGCCCGTTGGGGCGACGAAGCGCTGTTGAACAACCAGGGCCAGGCGTTCAACCCGCGTGAGCTGGCCAACTACGAGCATTTGCCGCAGTTGTTCGGACCACAACGGGCACAGCAGCAAGTGATGCAGCAGTACCAGGCGTTGAGCCAGATGCTGCGGCCACTGGGCTTCTCCATTGCGCGCCTGGAATTGCGCGAACGGGGCAGCTGGTTTTTGACCACCGGGGCAGGCAGTTCCGGCCCGGGCATCGAGTTGTTGCTGGGACGCGACCACTTGGTGGAGAAGATGCGCCGCTTTATCGCCATCTACGACAAAACCTTGAAAGAACAGATTACGAACATTGCGAGCATCGACCTGCGTTACGCCAACGGCCTTGCCGTTAGCTGGCGCGAACCGGCTGCGCCCACGACAGCGCAGCCCGCTGTCGCGAAGAATTAAGAAGAGGCAGGACCCATGGCAAACGTGCAAAGCGGCAAAATGATCGTCGGTCTCGATATCGGCACCTCCAAGGTGGTGGCGCTGGTAGGCGAGGTCGCGGACGACGGCACGCTGGAAATCGTCGGAATCGGCACGCATCCGTCCCGGGGCCTGAAGAAGGGCGTGGTGGTCAACATTGAATCCACCGTGCAATCGATCCAGCGCGCCATCGAAGAAGCGCAACTGATGGCCGGCTGCCGGATTCACTCGGCGTTCGTCGGTGTGGCGGGCAATCACATCCGCAGCCTGAACTCCCACGGCATCGTGGCGATTCGCGACCGTGAAGTCAGCTCGGCCGACCTTGAGCGCGTCCTCGACGCCGCCCAGGCTGTGGCGATCCCGGCTGACCAGCGTGTGCTGCACACCCTGCCGCAGGACTACGTGATCGATAACCAGGAAGGCGTGCGTGAGCCCCTGGGCATGTCGGGCGTACGCCTGGAAGCCAAGGTCCACGTCGTGACTTGCGCGGTGAATGCGGCACAGAACATTGAAAAATGCGTGCGCCGCTGCGGCCTGGAAATCGACGACATCATTCTCGAGCAACTGGCTTCGGCCTACTCGGTCCTGACCGACGACGAAAAAGAGCTGGGCGTGTGCCTGGTGGACATCGGCGGCGGCACCACCG
Organism: Pseudomonas sp. WMBT8; assembly: GCF_050916005.1. Taxonomy (NCBI): domain Bacteria; kingdom Pseudomonadati; phylum Pseudomonadota; class Gammaproteobacteria; order Pseudomonadales; family Pseudomonadaceae; genus Pseudomonas; species Pseudomonas sp. WMBT8. Next base: position 5,050,755 of record NZ_CP188096.1, on the reverse strand, counting down.
ATATCGCGATCTTCACCGAAGGTGCGATCCGTCACACCGCGGTGATCCCGATTGCCGGCGACCAGGTGACCAACGACATCGCCATGGCGCTGCGCACACCGACCCAGTACGCCGAAGAAATCAAGATCCGCTACGCCTGCGCCCTGGCCAAGCTGGCCGGTGCCGGTGAAACCATCAAGGTGCCGAGCGTGGGCGACCGCCCACCGCGCGAACTGTCGCGCCAGGCCCTGGCCGAAGTGGTCGAGCCGCGCTACGACGAACTGTTCACCCTGATCCAGGCTGAACTGCGCCGCAGTGGCTACGAAGATTTGATCCCGGCCGGCATCGTGCTGACCGGTGGCACCTCGAAGATGGAAGGCGCGGTCGAACTGGCCGAGGAAATCTTCCACATGCCGGTCCGCCTGGGCGTGCCCCATGGCGTCAAGGGCCTGGGCGACGTGGTGCGCAACCCGATTTATTCCACCGGTGTGGGCTTGCTGTTGTATGGCCTGCAAAAGCAGACCGACGGCATTTCCCTGTCGGGCATTGGCAGCCGCGAAAGCTATAGCAGTGACGAGCCCAAAGCGCCGTTGCTGGAGCGCCTGCAGGCTTGGGTGAAGGGCAATTTCTAAAGATTTACCGCAACACCGTTTCAAGTAGTAGGCGAAAAAACTAGAGAAATGAAGGAGAGGGAAAATGTTCGAACTCGTAGACAACATCCCCGCAAGCCCGGTTATTAAAGTAATCGGTGTCGGCGGTGGCGGCGGCAACGCTGTCAACCATATGGTCAAGAGCAACATTGAAGGCGTTGAATTCATCTGCGCCAACACTGATGCCCAGGCGCTCAAAAGCATCGGCGCGCGGACCATCCTGCAATTGGGCACAGCCGTGACCAAGGGCCTGGGCGCTGGCGCCAATCCGGAAGTCGGCCGTCAAGCCGCCCTGGAAGACCGCGAGCGTATTGCCGAAGTGCTGCAAGGCACCAACATGGTGTTCATCACCACCGGCATGGGCGGCGGTACCGGTACCGGTGCGGCGCCAATCATTGCCGAAGTGGCCAAGGAAATGGGGATCCTGACCGTCGCAGTCGTGACCCGTCCGTTCCCGTTCGAAGGCCGCAAGCGCATGCAGATCGCCGACGAAGGTATCCGTCTGCTGTCTGAAAGCGTTGACTCGTTGATCACCATCCCCAACGAGAAACTGCTGACCATCCTCGGTAAAGACGCAAGCCTGCTGTCGGCTTTCGCCAAGGCTGACGACGTACTGGCCGGTGCCGTTCGCGGTATCTCCGACATCATCAAGCGTCCGGGCATGATCAACGTCGACTTTGCCGACGTACGTACGGTCATGAGCGAAATGGGCATGGCGATGATGGGCACTGGCTGCGCCAGCGGTCCTAACCGTGCACGTGAAGCGACCGAAGCGGCCATCCGCAACCCGCTGCTGGAAGACGTGAACCTGCAAGGCGCACGCGGCATCCTGGTGAACATCACCGCCGGTCCCGACCTGTCCCTGGGCGAGTACTCCGACGTGGGTAGCATCATCGAAGCCTTCGCTTCCGAGCACGCGATGGTCAAGGTCGGTACCGTTATCGATCCGGACATGCGCGACGAACTGCATGTGACCGTGGTTGCCACAGGTCTGGGCGCAAAAATCGAGAAACCTGTGAAGGTTATCGACAATACCGTGCACACCAGCCAGGCCTCGGCCGCCGCTCCAGCACCTGCTCGCCAGGAACTGCCGTCGGTGAACTACCGTGATCTGGATCGTCCGACCGTGATGCGCAACCAGGCCCAGGCCGGTGCTGCGGCGTCCCGTAGCCCGAATCCGCAAGATGATCTGGACTACCTGGACATCCCGGCTTTCCTGCGTCGTCAGGCCGATTAATGGAATGTATCAGGGCTATGAAGGTGATTGGTGTTCAGCAAAGGTCTGGTCTGCTATTATCGCCAGCCTTTGTTGATACCAGTTCGCAATTTGCGCTGAAGCGGTCCAAGCCATGATTAAACAACGCACCCTGAAGAATATTATCCGTGCCACAGGTGTAGGTCTGCACTCCGGGGAGAAGGTATACCTGACTCTCAAGCCCGCACCTGTCGACACCGGCATCGTGTTTGTTCGTGCCGACCTGGACCCTGTGGTGCAGATTCCTGCTCGCGCGGAAAACGTTGGCGAAACCACCATGTCGACCACATTGGTCAACGGTGACGTCAAAGTGGACACGGTGGAGCACTTGCTCTCGGCCATGGCTGGCCTGGGCATCGATAACGCCTACGTCGAGCTCTCCGCGTCTGAAGTCCCGATCATGGATGGTAGCGCTGGACCTTTCGTATTCCTGATTCAATCTGCCGGCCTGGAAGAACAGGACGCAGCCAAGAAGTTCATTCGCATTCTGCGGGAAGTGACAGTAGAAGACGGCGACAAGCGCGCCACCTTCGTCCCGTTCGAAGGCTTTAAAGTGAGCTTTGAGATCGATTTCGATCACCCGGTATTCCGTGACCGCACCCAAAGTGCAAGCGTGGATTTTTCCAGCACTTCGTTTGTAAAAGAAGTCAGCCGCGCCCGTACCTTTGGTTTCATGAGTGACATCGAGTACCTGCGCAAGCACAACCTCGCACTCGGCGGCAGCGTGGAAAACGCCATCGTGGTCGACGCGGATGGTGTACTGAACGAAGACGGCCTTCGCTATGAAGACGAATTCGTGAAGCACAAGATCCTCGATGCAATTGGTGACCTCTACCTGCTGGGCAATAGCCTGATAGGCGAGTTCAAAGGCTTCAAGTCGGGCCATGCACTGAACAACCAGCTCCTGCGCAAGTTGATTGAGCAGAAAGACGCTTGGGAAGTCGTGACCTTCGAAGATGCCAGCACCGCACCGATCTCTTACATGCGTCCCGTTGCGGCGGTGTAAGTAACAACTCTCTTTCTTTAGTTTTTAAAGGCTGCCTTCGGGTGGCCTTTTTTTATTGGCAAACATCCCGCTGTAGGAGCCAGCAGTGTGGCCGCATCGACCACGCGGTTGCGCCCACTATTTTTCGCCTCATACAACGCCCGGTCAGCACTGAGCAGCAACTGCTCCAATGACGCGCTGCTGCGTTTGTCCCAGGTGCTCAAGCCGATACTCACCGTAACTGGCTCACTATCACCCGCAACCGGCGGCAAGTGCTGGATCCCCTGGCGGATACGCTCAGCAATCGCCCAGGCACCGCTGGCGTCGGTATGCGGCAGGATCACCGCAAACTCTTCACCGCCATAGCGCGCCGCGAGGTCGGCCGGGCGGCGGATGTGGCTGCCAATCACCTGTGCCACGCTGCGCAACGCTTCGTCGCCGCCCTGGTGGCCGTGGCGGTCGTTGAAGGCCTTGAAGTGGTCGACGTCGATCATCAACAGGGCCAAGGGCTCGGTCGAGCGGCGCGCGCGCTCCCATTCCAGTGTCAGGCGCTGGTCGAGGATGCGGCGGTTGGCCAGGCCGGTCAGGCCGTCGGTGGCTGCCAGTTCTGACAGTACTTTCTCGGCCCGGTAGCGACGCCGCAGTTCCAGGCGCAACATCCAGCTCAGCCACAGCAGGCCCACACACAACACCCCGGTGGCCCCCGCCGTCAGCCACGCGGCGCGTTGCCAGGCGGCGAATACATCGTCGCTGGCCAAGGCCACTACCACGATCAATGGCAACCGGCCCACATTGGTAAAGGTGTAGAGCCGTGGGGTGCCACTGATCGCAGAGATGGCCCGGAAGCTGCCGCTGCCTTCTTGCAGCATGCGCTTGAAGTTGGGGCGTGAGCTCAGATCCTTGTCGATCATGTCCCTCTCGAGCAGGGGTTGCTGGGCCAGCAGGATGCCCTGGTTGTTCAGCAGATTGATGGTGTTACCGCTGCCGATGGTCAGGCTGCTGAACAATTGGTCGAAATATGCCAGGCGCATGGTCGCCACGGCCACCCCGGCAAACTCACCGTCGGGCCCGGTCACGCGGCGGCTGAAGGCGATGCGCCAGATCTGCTCGCAATCACAGCGGATCTTGAACGGGCGGCTGATAAACAGCCCGGCGTCGGGGTTCTGTTGATGGACCTGGAAATAGTCGCGGTTGGCGAAGTTGCGCCGCGTGGGTGCCAGTGTGGATGAGTCGGCAAGCACCGCGCCCTGGGCGTCCAGCAGCAAGACTTCGCCTTTGTACGGCGCCGCAGTGGACTGGTCGAATTGCAGTTGGTGCCGCACATCGCCCGGCAGCCCTGACATGTCCTTGCCGGCTGCCGCAATCAGGCCTTGCAACGCCAGGTCATAGAGCTCGACGTTGCGCAGCACATCGGCATTGATCAACTGGGTGATATTGCTGGTGGAGCGCTGGGCGGTCTGCAGTGTGCTGGCATGTTCGCGGATCAGCAGCACGGCAACGATGATCAGGATCAGGGTAACTGTGAGACCACTGCCCAGAATCAGCAAAAGCTCCGGGCGTGCAGGCAGGTTAAGGGCGCGGCGTTGACTCATCGGACTGACTTCGGCGGTGACGATGATGGCAGTTTAGTTCCGCGCGCCTTAAATTAAGTCATTGGCGAAAAAGATAATTGGCCGTCAGAACACATTGATCGGGTAGTCGATGATCACCCGATACTCATCCACATCGCGGTCCACCGCCGAGTAGCCATTGCTGCCTCGGTTGGTAGCCCATTGCAGGCGCACCGCCAGGTCCTTGGCCTTGCCGCCCTGCACCACGTACTTGAGGTCGATATCGCGCTCCCAGTGCTTGGCGTTCTTGCCATCGGCGCTGTACCAGGCCGAGTAGCCGCGGCTGTTGGGGTCGACTTTGGTGAGGTCGGTCTTGCCGCTGATGTAGGACACCGCCGAGGTCAGGCCGGGTACGCCAAGACCAGCGAAGTCATAGGCGTACTTGAGTTTCCACGAGCGCTCGTTGGGGCCGTTGAAGTCCGAGTATTGCTGCGAGTTGTCCAGGTACACGCTGTCGCCCTGGGCGATGTAGTCGAACGGCGTGTTGCCATTGACCCGCTGGTACGCGGCCGTGACGCTGTGATTGCCCACGCCCACGGTGAAATGCAGGCTGTAGGTGTTGTTGTCGATATCCCCCAGCAGGGCATTGCCGGTGTCTTGGGTGTGGTAGAAGTGCAGGCCCGGGTTGAGGCTGACCAGGTCATTGAGCGCGTAGGTGTAGTCCAGGTCGTAGTAGTACTGGTTCCACACGTCCTTGAGTTCGGAGGCGTACAGGTTGCTGGTCAGCCCTGGCAGACCGCTCCACGCCACGCCGGCCCAGTTCATGTGCTGGCTGTCCTGGCCCTTGGGCAGTGCGCCATAGCTGGTGCCGATGCGCCCATGGCCACTCTGGTTGTAGAGCTTGGCAAAACTGGCCTGGCCGCCTTCGAACATCCAGCCGTCAAGGCTGTGGTTGGTCAGGCTGACGCCACGAAAGGTCTCGGGCAGCATGCGCGTCATGCCGCCAGCAATCACCGGGTTGTTGAGGAACAGGTCGCCGGCCTTCAGCTCGGTATCCAAGGCGCGGATTTTCAGGGTGCCGCCACCGGTAGAAAACGAGCCCGGCGCTTTGCCGCTGCCGCTGCCGTACGGCAGGATGCTGGAGCCGTCGGTACCGCCACCGCCGTCCAGCTTCAGGCCGAGCATGCCATGCAAATCCAGGCCCAAACCCACGGTGCCCTGGGTGTAGCCGGATTCGAAGATGCCGAGGAAGCCTTGGCCCCACTCTTTGCTGTCGTTGATGTGAATGTCGCGGCGGTCGCGATTCATGTAGTAGTTGCGGGTGTTGATGGTGAGGCTTGAGCCTTCGACGAATCCGTCGGCGGGAGGGGCATCTGCTGCAAGGGCGAGCGGGGAGATAGTTGCTGCAATCGCGAGGAATAACGGGGTGAATGTCAGCGCGGGTTTCACCGGGGGAGCTCCTTTGGGTAAGTCTGAACGGCCAATGTCGTGGGGTGTTCCTGGCCTTTTTTACGGCAAAAAAAAGCCGCTGAAGTCAGCGGCTTTAAGACAGATTCCCAGTGTAGAGCCCTGGAAATAAGTCGAGGGAAATGGCAGGGCGGGTCGGCTGTCTTTGCCGTCTCGCTCGTCGATGCGACATATTGGCGCAGGCGAGCGGTACGGTACAGAGTGTAACAAGATAATGACTGTTGCCCAAACCGCAACAGTCAAGACAGCGAAGATCAACTGTAGGAGCCGGCTTGCCGGCGATAGCAGTGGATTAGTGATGAATAAGTCGACTGACTGGCCGCCATCGCCGGCAAGCCGGCTCCTACAGTAGGCCGAGGTGTTTATACGGGCAGGCTGATGCCAAACGTATTGCCCCCGTGCTCACTGCGCACAAACACATCCCCGCCATGCATCAACGCAATTGCCTTGACGATCGCCAGCCCCAACCCATGATTGGCCCCGCTGTTGCTGCGCGAGGCGTCGACGCGGTAGAAGCGCTCGAACAAGCGGGGCAGGTGCTCGTTGGCAATCAGCTCACCTGGATTGGTCACGCCAATCAGCACCTGTTGCTCCTGCGCTTCAATCCGCACCTCGATCACCTGCCCCGGCGAGGTGTGCTGCACGGCATTGTTCAGCAGGTTGATCAGGGCCCGGCGCAAATGGGCTTTTTCGATCCGGACCAAGGCATCGCCGTCCACCGTGACCTGCACCTGGGCGTCTTCGAGGATGAAATCCAGGTAGTCGAGGGTGGTCGCCACCTCATCGGCCAGGGAGCTTTCGATCAGCTTGGTGGCCTTGCTGCCCTGGTCGGCGCTGGCCAGGAACAGCATGTCATTGATGATCGAGCGCAGGCGCTCCAACTCTTCCAGGTTCGATTGCAGCACTTCGAAGTAATGTTCGGCCGAGCGGCCACGGGTCAGCGCAACCTGGGTCTGGCCGATCAGGTTGGTCAGCGGCGAGCGCAGTTCGTGGGCTACGTCGGCATTAAAGGATTCCAGGCGCGAGTACGCGGTTTCCACGCGCTCCAGGGTCGAGTTGAAGGAGTTGACGAACTGCTTGAGCTCCGGCGGCAACGGTGACAACTGCAAGCGCCCGGACAGTTTTGGCGGTGCCAGTTTTTGCGCTTCGTCCGAGAGTTTGATCAAAGGCTTGAGACCGATGCGCGCGACCCAAAAGCCCAGCAGCGAAGCCAGCACCACGCCGACAAACGCCAGGCTGATCAACGCCATCAGCAGATGGTGCTGGGTGGCGCGGAAGTTGGCGGTGTCGATGGCGATCATAAAGCGCAGCGGCGGGCGCTGGTCTTTGGCCGGGAACTGGCTGACCAGCACCTTGAACGGATACGCATGCCCCGGCAGGTACAAATCACGCTTGCCCGTGGGGCCGGCGGCGAATTCGCGGATGCGTGCGTCCGGGTTGCCGTATTCGTAGGTCGGGTCACTGCTCACCACCCAGAAACGAATCCGTGTGTCCTCTTCCCCCAGCAGCTTGAGTTTGCTGGTCATCTTCACCCAGTGATCCGGCGTGCCGAAACGCGTGATCGACGACTCCAGCACACTGTAGCGCGCATCCAGCTCGGCCCCCGGCAACAAGCCCAGGCCACGGTCCACCTGCTGGTACAGCGCGCCGCCGATCAGCAGGAAAATCACCAGCGCGACCAGGGTGAACATGCCGCTCAGGCGCAGGGCAATCGAGTTACTCGACACTGCGGTTCTCCAGCACATAGCCCATGCCACGAATAGTGTGCAGCAGCTTGTGTTCGAAGGGCCCATCGAGCTTGGCCCGCAGGCGCTTGATCGCCACTTCGACCACATTGGCATCGCTGTCGAAATTGATGTCCCAGACCATTTCTGCAATCGCCGTCTTGGACAGGATCTCGCCCTGGCGCCGGGCCAGGACGCTGAGCAGCGAGAACTCCTTGGCGGTCAGGTCCAGGCGCAGGCCGGCGCGGCTGGCCTTGCGGCTGATCAGGTCGATCCACAGGTCGGCGATGGTCACCTGCACCGGTTCATGCCCGCCGCTGCGGCGGGTCAGGGCTTGCAGGCGTGCCACCAGTTCGAGGAAGGAAAACGGCTTGCCCAGGTAATCGTCGGCCCCTTCGCGCAGGCCACGAATGCGGTCTTCCACACGCTCGCGGGCGGTGAGCATGATCACCGGGGTCTGCTTGCGTGCCCGCAGTGCGCGCAGCACGCCAAAACCGTCGAGGCCGGGCAGCATCACATCGAGCACGATCACCGCGTAGTCGCTCTCCAGGGCCAGGTGCAGGCCCTCGATGCCGTCGCGGGCCACGTCCACGGTGTAGCCTTGTTCCGTCAGCCCGCGATGCAGGTAGTCGGCGGTTTTTTCTTCGTCTTCAATAATCAGGACGCGCATGACCCCGCCTCAATGTGTGGTCGCCAGCCCAGGGGCCGGTGTGGGTCTATGGAAAAGTTTCTCAAGGTACAAGTATATGACCGGCGTGGTGAACAGGGTCAGCGCCTGGCTCACCAGCAACCCGCCGACCACCGCGATCCCCAACGGCTGGCGCAATTCCGCGCCGGGACCTGCGCCGAGCATCAGCGGCACCGCGCCCAGCAGGGCGGCGAGGGTGGTCATGATGATCGGCCGAAAGCGCGTGATACAGGCCTCGTAAATCGCATCGCCAGGCGCCAGCCCGCGAACGCGCTGCGCCTCCAGGGCAAAGTCGATCATCAGGATGCCGTTTTTCTTGACGATGCCGATCAACAGCACCAACCCGATCAACGCCATGATCGAAAAGTCCTGGCCCAGCAGCCACAGCATGATCAACGCACCCAGGCCGGCAGAGGGCAGGGTCGAGATGATGGTCAGCGGGTGCACGAAACTCTCATACAGCACGCCGAGGATGATATAGACCGCCACCAGCGCCGCGAGGATCAGCCACGGCTGGCTGGCCAATGAACTCTGGAACGCCTGGGCCGCGCCCTGGAAATTGCCGATGATGGTGCTCGGCATGCCGATCTCGTTCTTCGCCTGGTCAAGCATGATCACCGCGTCACCCAGGGCCACGCCCGGCGCCAGGTTGAACGACAGGTTGGCCGCCGGGAACATGCCGTCATGGCTGATGGACAACGGCCCGACCGTCGGCGGATCGACCTTGGCCAGCGCCGACAGCGGCACCATCTCGCCGCTCAGGGGCGAGCGCAGGTAGAAGTAGTTCAGGCTCTCGGCCTTGCCCCGTTGCTGGCTGTCCAGTTCCAGCACCACCTGGTACTGGTTGGTCTCGGTCTGGAACTCATTGACCTGGCGTTGGCCGAACGCATCGTACAGCGCCTGGTCGACATCGGTGGCGGTCAGGCCGAAACGCGCGGCGGCTTGGCGGTCGATGCTGATGTGGGTGATGCTGCCGCCCAGTTGCAGGTCGTTGGACAGGTCGCGAAAGGCCGGGTTGGCGCGCAGTTTTTCGGTGATGCGCTGGGTCCAGGTGTTCAGGGTCGCACCATCGTTGCTCTTGAGCACGTACTGGTACTGGCTGCGGCTGGGTCCGGAGCTGAGGTTGATGTCCTGGCCGGCGCGCAGGTACAGCACGATCCCCGGGACCTGGGCCAGTTTGGCGCGGATCCGGTCGATAAACTGGCTGGCGGACACGTCGCGATCACCGCGATCTTTCAAGGCAATCCAGAAGCGGCCGTTGGCAATGGTCTGGTTGCTGCCAGTCACGCCCACCGAGTGAGAAAAGTTTTCCACCGCCGGGTCAGCCTTGATGATCTCGGCCAGGGCCTGGTGCTTGGCCACCATATCCGGGTAGGACACATCGGCTGCCGCCTCGCTGGTGCCAAGAATGAAACCGGTGTCTTGTACCGGGAAAAACCCCTTGGGGATAAACACGTAGCCGGCCACGGCCAGGCCCAGGGTCACGACGAAGATACCGAGCATCGTGCGTGGATGGGCCAGCGCCCGGCGCAGGTTCCTCGCGTACCCGGCCAGCAGGCGTTCGCCAAACCCTGGCTTGTCATGGGGGTGGTGGGTCGGGGCGCGCATAAACTGCCCGGCCAGCATCGGCGCCAGGGTCAGGGACACCACCACCGAAATCAGGATGGTCGAGGTCGCGGTCAAGGCAAATTCCTTGAACAGGCGCCCGACCACGCCGCCCATGAACAGCAACGGGATAAACGCCGCCACCAGCGAGAAGCTGATGGACACCACGGTAAAACCGATCTCGCCGGCGCCCTTGATCGCTGCTTCACGCTTGTCCAGGCCGGCCTCAAGGTGACGGTGGATGTTCTCCACCACCACAATCGCGTCGTCCACCACAAACCCCACGGCAATCACGATGGCCACCAGGGTCAGGTTGTTCAAGCTGAAACCCATCACGTACATCAAGGCAAAACTGGCGACCAGCGAAACCCCGAGCACACTGGAGACAATCAGGGTCGCCGACCACTGGCGCAGGAACAGCGCCATCACCGCCACCACCAGCAACACCGCGATCAACAAGGTGATTTCCACTTCATGCAGCGAGGCACGAATGGTCTTGGTGCGATCCGACAACGAGCTGACGTCCACCGACGCCGGCAGCATCGCCTGCAAGCGCGGCAGCTCGGCCTGGATGCGGTCCACGGTGTCGACGATATTGGCCCCCGGCTGACGGAAAATCACCAGGTTGACCCCCGGCGTATCACCGGACCAGGCTTGCACGTAGGCGTTTTCCGAACCGTTGATCACCCGTGCCACGTCGCGCAACTGCACCGGCGCGCCGTCCTTGTAGGAAACAATCAGGTCGCCGTATTCCTCGGGGTGGAACAGTTGGTCGTTGGTCGACAGCGTCGACACGCTATCGCGCCCATACAGCGCGCCCTTGGCCAGGTTCAGGCTCGATTGCTGGAGGACCAGGCGGATGTCGGCCAGGGTCAGACCGATGGCGGCGAGTTTGTCCGGCGAGGCCTGCACGCGAATCGCCGGGCGTTGCTGGCCGGTGATGCTGATCTGGCCGACCCCGTCGATCTGGCTGATCTGCCGGGCCAGCAGGGTTTCCACGTAGTCGCTCAGTTCGGTGCCGGGCATATTGTTGGAGCTGATACTGAGGATCAGCACCGGGCTGTCCGCCGGGTTGACCTTGCGCCACGTCGGCAGGTTGGGCATATCGCTGGGCAACTTGCCGGCTGCGGTGTTGATCGCCGCCTGTACTTCCTGGGCGGCGGTATCGATGCTCTTGTCGAGAGTAAATTGCAGGGTCAGGAGGCTGGAGCCCAGGGCGCTGCTTGAGGTCATCTGGGTCATGCCGGGGATGGCGCTGAATTGCACTTCCAGGGGCGTTGCCACCGAGGACGCCATGGTATCGGGACTGGCGCCGGGCAGTTGGGCGGTGACCTGGATTGTCGGGAACTCCGCCTCCGGCAAGGGCGCGACGGGCAGGCGCGGAAAGGCGATCAAGCCCAGCAGCACCAGGGCAAAGGTCAGCAGCAGGGTCGCGACCGGATGGTCGACGCACCACGCCGATACCGAGCCACGGCCCTTCATGGCTGGGCCTGCGCTTGGGCGGTCTGGATCACTTGCGGCGGCTCCTTGAGCACCTCCACCTGGGCGCCGGCCTTGAGGCGTGACTGGCCGTCGCTGACCAGCACATCACCGGCCTGCACGCCGGTGACAATCGTCAATGCGCTGTTCTGATAGGCCACGTGCACCGGTACCACGTCCACCTTGTCGCCATTGAGGCGGTACACGAAATGCGAGTCCATGCCGCGCTGGACCACGGTCGGCGGCACCACCAGGGCGGCCTTGTCGAGGGCGGTCTGAATCTTCACCGTGACCAGTTGCCCCGGCCACAGCGTTTGCGTGGCATTGCTGAACTCGGCCTTGGCGCGGATGGTACCGGTGGTGGCGCTGATCTGGTTATCGATCAGGCTCAGGCGGCCTTCACCGAGCAGCACCGCCGCCGGGCTATCGGTGTCGGCGCCGAGGAAGGCATCGACACTGGCCGGGTGCTGCGCGGCGATCAGGCCTTGCAGGGTCGGCAGCATCTGTTGCGGCAGGGAAAACTCCACGGCGATCGGGTCGATCTGCGTCACCGAGAACAGGCCTTGGGCATCGCTGGTACGCAGGAAGTTGCCTTCATCCACATTGCGAATCCCCACCCGACCGCTGACGGGGGAGCGAATCTGCGTGTAGGAAAGCTGGACCTGAGCTGCATCAATCGCCGCCTGGTTGCCCTGGGCGGTGGCCTTGAGCTGGTTGACCAGGGCTTGCTGCTGGTCGTAAGTCTGCTTCGACACGCCGTCGTCGATGCTCAACTCCTTGTAGCGCTTGAGATTGACCTGCGCCACCTGCAGCTGCGCCTGGCTTTCGCTCAGTTGGGCCTTGGCCTGGTCGAGGCTGGCGCGGATCGCCCGGTCATCGATGCTTGCCAGCAGGTCACCGGTTTTTACCAATTGCCCTTCCTTTACCAGCAGTTTGGTGAGGATGCCGTCGACCTGCGGGCGAATTACCACACTGTGCAGCGACAGCACCGAGCCGATGCCGCTGACAAATCGCGGGATGTCCTGCTGCGTGACGCTGACCACCCGCACCGGGATCGCAGTCGAGGCAGACAGCTTAGTCTTGGCCGGCCGGGTCGAGACCCAGGCCACGACCGCCAGGGCCACGACGGCGAGCACAATCAAGGTGGTTTTGCGTTGAATGTGCATGGGCTCGCGGCGTCCGGACAGAGAATGGGAAGAGTGGAGGTTCTTTATAGCCTGCAAACCCGGTCAGCAAAGTGACCGTTAACTGACAGCGCTGTCAGCAAAGGTCGACCATTCGTACAGGCGGTGGTTAAAGATCCAGGGCGCGCAGGTATACTGCGCGCCAGTGTGGCCCGCAAGTCGGGCCCGCGTCATTTTTTGCACGCCCCGGAGCTTCCATGAATTCCCCGACACAACCGCCTGTTGAAAGCGCCGAACTCGCTGATCCAGACTGCCTCGACAGTGAAGCCAAACCGGTGATCCCGGCCTTCAAGTTCCCTTTCAAACCGGGTGAACTGGCCGGGGCGAAAGACAGCAATCAGCCGTGGTACAAAAACGGCGCGAAGAACGGCCACACCAAGACCCCCGGCATGGCGCCGCCGGGCACTCGTCGTTCGATGGGCAAACGCTGACTGCCTACAGCTCTTGCTGACTTTTCGCCTTGTCGGCCCATGACCTTTTCTTGAAAGCTTTCTCGATTCCCCTTCGCCGCGTCTGGCTGGCAGAAGTACCGGTTGAGGGAGCGGGTCTTTCAAGAAAGGGACTTCTTCATGGCTTTGGCAAAGATCTTCGTTTTATCCGTTGGGTCGCTGCTGTCGGGTGGTTTGTTTATAGGCGCAGCGACAGCTGCTGCAGCGCGCAGCGAAATCCGCTTCGCAATCTCCCCACTGTTTCCCCCCTATGAAAGCCGCGATGCCCAAGGCCAGTTGGTAGGCCTGAACATCGAGTTGGGCAATGCCCTGTGCGCCCAGCTCGACGCCCGTTGCACCTGGGTCGACCAGATTTTCACCCTTAGCATCGACGCCCTGGAAAGCCGGCGTTTCGATGCAATCATGGGCATGGCTTCAACCCCTCAGCGCCGGCAGTTGATCGACTTTACCGACGACCTGTACCCCCTCACCACACACCTGGTAGCCCGCAAGTATTCCGGCCTGCTGCCCACGGTGCGTGCCCTCAAGGGCAAGCGCGTGGGAGTACTTACCGGCAGCAATCGCGAAGCGTTTGCCCTGGCGCAATGGGCGCCGGCGGGCGTGATCATCAAGAGTTTCTGGCTCAACGATCAGTTGATCCGCAGCCTGGTGGCCGGTGATATCGACGCGACGCTGCAAGGCACCGCCGAAATCCGCCAGGAGCTGCTCGACACCGAGCAGGGGCAGCCATTTGATTTTGTCGGCCGGCCGGTCACCGGCCAACAGATGGGCACCGCCGTGGCCATCGGTGTGCGCAAGTCCGACCCGCAATTGCGCGGTGACCTCAACCGGGCGCTGGAGCAGCTCAAGCAGAGCGGCGAGCACCAGCGCATTCTCCAGCGCTATCTGCAGGAGGAGCCCGAGACGGCAGCGGCGCCGGAGGGCGACGGACCACACTTTTACCCCACTGAAATTGCGCTGCCTTTTTCCGAGGCAGTACGGGTTGGCAACACGCTGTACATTTCCAATATTGCGGGGCTGGATGTTCGCGGCAACCCGGTGAAGGGTGGCACTGGCGCGCAGATGAAGCAGGTGATGAAGACCCTGCACGACCTGTTGGAGCGTCATCATTCCTCGTTGGACCGGGTGGTCAAGTGCACCTTGATGCTGGCCGACCTGGATGACCTGGCCCTGGTCAACGAGGTGTACCTGGGCTACTTCGACCGTAGCCGGTTGCCCGCCCGCAGCGTACTGGCGGTGCGCCGCTTACCGCGCAGCGCGCGGGTGGCGCTGGAGTGCGTGGCCCTGATCGAGGAGTACCGCGAGCCGGAGGCAGCGGTGCCCAACTAAATGCGTGGAACATGAGCTGGATCAGTATTTGCTCAACCGGTGCGCTTAGAGTCGGTGCCCCTGCCGACTCCCTCAATAACCCCCGAGCGCGCTTTCCATGAAGATCAATCTCCCGGTCACGGGTCGAAGTGTGGACATTGCCCCAGACGCCAACATCCTTTCGACCACTGACTTAGGCAGTTCGATTACCTACGCCAACCAGGACTTTATCGACGTCAGCGGCTACAACCGCGAGGAATTGCTGGGCGCGCCACATAACCTGCTGCGTCACCCGGACATGCCGTCGGCGGCCTTTGCCCATATGTGGCAGACCCTCAAAAGCGGCCGGTCGTGGATGGGCATGGTGAAAAATCGCTGCAAGAACGGCGATCACTATTGGGTCAGCGCCTATGCCTCGCCGGTCACGCGCGACGGTGTCGCGGTGGAATACCAGTCGGTACGCACCAAGCCCGATGCGCGGCGGATGATGGCGGCGGAGCGCGCTTACGCCCGCCTGCGCGCGGGTAGTCGGCGCTTGCGGCCAGTGCTGGAGATGCCCATGAAGTTGTCGCTGGTCACCGGTGCAACCTGCGCCCTGACCTGGGGAGTGGGGGCCGGGTTGGCGAGCTACTCGTGGGCCTTGCAGGTGCTGGGCCTGGCTGCGGTGGGCGCAGCGGGGGTATTGGGTATCAACCTGTTGTTGCGCCCCTTGAGGCAATTGAGCGAGCGGGCCCGGCAGATTGCCGATAACCCCGTCAGCCAGGCGATCTACACCGGGCGTGCCGATGAGCTGGGGCAAATCGAATTTGCCATGCAGATGCTCGAAGCCCAGGTGGGCGCGGTGGTCGGCCGGATTGGCGATGCGTCGCAGCGTTTATCCGGGCACGCCGCCGCCCTGGTCCAGCAACTGGACAGCAGTCACGCCAGCACCCTGGGCCAGCAGACCCAGACCGACCAGGTGGCCACCGCGATCCAGGAGATGGCGGCCAGCGTGGCGCAAGTCGCCAACCATGCCCAGCAAGCCTCGAAAGCGGCCGACCAGGCCGGCAGCGAGACCCGCGAAGGCCATCAGCGGGTGGACGAAAGCCGTGATGCGGTGCTGCGCCTGTCCCAGGAGCTGGCCAGGGCCACCAGTGTGATCCATCAATTGGAAAGCCACAGCGGGGATATCTCCAGCGTACTGGAGGTGATCCGGGCGATTGCCGAGCAGACCAACCTGCTGGCCCTCAACGCGGCCATCGAGGCGGCGCGGGCGGGCGAGCAGGGCCGTGGCTTTGCGGTGGTGGCAGATGAAGTCCGCGGCCTGGCCCAGCGCACCCAGCAATCGACCAATGAAATCCAGCGCATGATCAGTACCCTGCAGGGCGGCGCCCGCGATGCGGTGATGGCGATGGAGCAAAGCAGCCAGCACGTCGAAGTCAGCGTCGAGCATGCCCAGCGCGCGGCGTCGGCCCTGGATGGCATCAGCCAGCGGGTCAACCAGATCACCGCTATGAGCGTGCAGATTGCCACGGCGGTGGAGGAACAGAGCGCGGTGAGCGAGGACATCAATCGCAATATTGTCGGCATTCGCGATGCTGGCGAGGCCACCGTCAGCGCCGGCCAACAGAGCCAGCTCAGCTCGGGCGACGTAGCGGCCCTGGCGGAGGACCTGCGGCGGCTGGCTGAAGAGTTCTGGGGCAAACGCCGCTAATCTTCGCAACCGACTTGCCGGCAATGGCGATTTCGCGCACGCCATCGCCGGCAAGCCGGCTCCCAAAAGGTTCAGGCAGCGCGCAGCGAGATAAACGCATAGTTGGCCGGCACTTCGGTGGCGATCTGCGCCCCGGCATCCAGCAACTGTTCGGCAATGTCCATCCCGGACACATGAAACACCCACTCATTGGCCATGGTCGGTTGCTCCACCGCCAGCGCTATGGCCTGGGCAAAGGCGCCCATGTCCGGCAGGTACGCGGTAAAACCATCGCCCTTGAGCGCCGTGGTGCGAATCCCCAGCAGGGCGCACACCGCCTCCTTGGTCTGTACATCGTCACGGTCGGCCTGGCGTGAGCGGTGGATCAGCTCGGCCAGTTCCCGGTCCATCAGCTCGCCGCCGACGATCAGCGCCGGGCCCTGTTCCCAGGATTGCGGCGGGCAATCCTTGGCGGCCGGGTTCAGCGGGATATGCGGATTGATCTCCATCGGGTAGATACGACAGACCAGCGGCCGCCGTTCATAGATGCCGCAGCGGTTGTCTTCGTCAAGATTCCGGCAGCGCCCGGCGTTGTAGGCGGCAAAGGTGATCGCCACGAACGCCTGGGTATTGCCGCTGGGCACCACCACCGAACGCCGTTCGGCATGCTCGCGTTGTTGCACAGGCAGGCCCAGGCCATTGCCCAGGAAACCTTCCACCAGCACGATGACATTGCCGCCGTCCGCCGCCCACTGGCGGGCTTCGTCGAGGGTCAGGGGTACATGATGGTCGGTGCAGCATTTACCGCAACCAACGCAGGAAAAATGGGTATTCATGGAGGATCTGCTACCAGGCCAGGTCAGAGGGCTCTCTTGAACGGTGACGGGTTTTTACCTCTATCCGCCGTTCAGAGACTCTGGAAGCAAGTTATGCGCCAGTGCCGCTCAGCCCTCGCTGACCACGTCGCGCAGCACAAACACCATGCCGGCACTTTCATACAACTGGCGTGCGCGCAGATTGCTCTCCAGCACCTTGAGGTCCACATAGGGTTCGCCGCGCTGCTTGAACACCTGGAAGCTGTGCAGCAACAAGGCGCGACCCAGCCCCTGGCCCTGGGCGCAGGGGTGGACGCTGAGGTGATGGATAAAGGCACTGGTCCAGCATTGGGCCACGCCAAGAATGCCCTCGGCGTTACTTGCTACCAGGCACAGCGTGGGGTCGAACTCTGCGTCGCTGAGAAATTGCTGCTGCCAGGCCTCCAGGTTGGCCACGCGGCCACCGCCCTGTTCCTGGGTCATGCGCAATACCGCATGGATCGCCGGGGCCAGTGCAGGGCGGTAATGATCCAGGTGGGTGCCGGCTGGCCACTGCGGTGCAGGCAGGCTGCCGGTGAGGTCGCGGCGTAGCAGTTGGTAATACGCTGTCACTATTTACAGGCCTTTTTGCGCCACGGTCTGGGCGGCGACCACCAGGCATTTGGTCAGCTCGGGTGACGAGAACTTCGTCAGTACCGAGTCGGCACCCGCCAGGCGGGCTTTTTCGCTGTTCATCGCGCTGTCCAGGGAAGTGTGCAACAGCACGTAGAGATCCTGGAAGTCCGGGGTTTCGCGCAGGGTGCGGGTGAGGGCGTAGCCGTCCATTTCCGACATTTCGATGTCAGACACCACCACATTGATCTGCCCGGCGCTGCCTTGCAGTTCCAGCAGCACGTCGATGGCCTCTTTGGCGCTACGTGCGGTGTGGCAGGTCAGGCCGAGGTTGCGCAGGGTGTGCACCGATTGCTGCAGGGCCACCTGGCTGTCGTCCACCACCAGGATGCGTGCATGGCCGAGCACTTCGGCTTCTTCCATGGTCAGGTCAGTCGGCGCCACTTCAATCTGCGCGGGGGCGATGGCGTGGATGACTTTTTCGATGTCCAGCACCTGCACCAGCACCCCATCCACCTGGGTCACGCCGGTGATAAACGAGCGCGTGCCGCCAGAGCCAAAGGGCGGCGGACGGATATCGGTGGTCAGGCAATGCACGATCCGGCTCACCGCCTGCACATGCAGGCCCTGCTTGGAACGGCTGACATCGGTGACAATCAGGCAACCGCCGTCGGGGTCTTGCAGGGGCATCTCGCCCAGCGCGCGGCTGAGGTCGATCACCGACAAGGCCGCGCCACGCAGGGTGGCGATGCCTTTGACGTGCGGGTGGGACTCCGGCAGCTTGGTCAGCGGCGGGCAGGGAATGATTTCGCTGACTTTCAGCAGGTTGATGGCCATCAGCTTGCCGCTGCGCAAGGTAAAGAGCAGAAGCGAGAGTGAATCTGCGCGGGCTTTGGTGGTGGACATAAAAACCTTCTGTGGATCAGCGATAACAATCTATAGCGGGTTATCGACGTTCGCGCCAAAAACTGTAGGGGCTGGCTGGCCGGCTCCTACAATGCCGATCAGCCTTTCCACACCTGCGGGTTCACCAGGTCCTGCGGGCGCTGGCCCAGCAGTGCGCTGCGCAGGTTGTCCAGGGCACGGTTGGCCATGGCTTCACGGGTTTCATGGGTGGCCGAACCGATATGCGGCAAGGTCACCGCATTGCTCAGTTGGAACAGCGGCGACTCGGCCAGGGGCTCGCGCTCATACACATCCAGCCCGGCGCCGCGAATGCGCTGGGTTTGCAGGGCTTCGATCAGCGCGGGTTCGTCTACCACCGGGCCACGGGAGATGTTCACCAGGATTGCACTGGATTTCATCAGGGCCAATTCGCGATGGCTGATCAGGTGCTTGGTCTTTTCACTCAACGGCACCACCAGGCACACGAAATCTGCCTCGGCCAGCAACTGGTCCAGGCTGCGCAACTGCGCGCCCAGCTCTTGTTCCAGCGCGGTCTTGCGGCTGTTGCCGCTGTAGATAATCGGCATGTTGAAGCCCAGGCGCCCACGGCGGGCGATGGCTGCGCCGATATTGCCCATGCCGACGATGCCCAGGGTCTTGCCATGTACATCACAGCCAAACAACGGCGCGCCGACGCTGGCTTTCCACTGCCCGGCCTTGGTCCAGGCGTCCAGCTCGGCCACACGGCGGGCGCTGCTCATCAGCAGGGCAAAGGCCAGGTCGGCGGTGCTTTCGGTCAACACATCGGGGGTGTTGGTGAGCATGATCCCGCGTTCGTTGAAGTAGTCCACGTCGTAGTTGTCGTAACCCACAGAGACGCTGGACACCACTTGCAGCTTGTTCGCCCCTTCGAGCTGCGCCCGGCCCAGCTTGCGGCCGACGCCGATCAGGCCGTGGGCGTGGGGCAGGGCTTCATTGAACTGCGCGTTGATATCGCCCTGCTTGGGGTTGGGGACGATGACCTCGAAGTCCTGTTGCAGGCGTTCGATCATCTGGGGGGTGACACGGCTGAAGGCGAGGACAGTCTTTTTCATCGCAAGTGAGGCTCATCGACGGGGAAGAATGCCAAGCACGCTAACATTCCTGCCCACACTTGTCAGGACACCGCATCACCAATGTGGGAGCGGGCTTGTCGGGTCGCCGCATCGCCGCGATAGCGGTGTGTCAGGCACTACATCTGGCACTGATATACCGCTATCGCGGCGATGCGGCGACCCGACAAGCCCGCTCCCACAGGGGATCTCCAATAGTTGGGAGTCCGTTTTCTAAATCAGCTACCCAGCCGCACCCCACCCAAACTGCCGCTCAACTCATACGCCGCGAGTTCCGCCTGGTGCGCCGCCAGGATCTCCGGCAGCGAGCCGCGCAGGTACTCCACCCAGGTCTTGATCTTCGCATCCAGGTACTGGCGCGACGGGTAGATGGCGTACAGGTTCAGCTCCTGGGAGCGATACGTCGGCATCATCCGCACCAGGGTGCCGTTGCGCAGGCCCTCGATGGCCGCGTACACCGGCAGCAGGCCGACGCCCATGCCGCTGATGATCGCGGTCTTCATCGCATCGGCGGAGTTCACCAGGAACGGCGAGCTGTTGATGCTCACGCTTTCCTGGCCGTCCGGGCCGTTGAAGGCCCATTTGTCCAACTGGATCACCGGGCTGACCAGGCGCAGGCAGGCATGGTTGAGCAGGTCACTGGGCCGCTGCGCGCAACCATTGGCTTTAACGTAGGCCGGCGAGGCACAGACGATGCTGTAGGTGATCCCCAGGCGCTGGGAGACAAACCCCGAGTCCGGCAGCTCGCTGGCGAGCACGATGGACACGTCATAACCCTCGTCCAGCAGGTCTGGCACGCGGTTGGCCAGGGTCAGGTCGAAGGTCACGTCGGGGTGGGTGCGGCGATAGCGGGCAATCGCATCAATCACGAAATGCTGGCCGATGCCGGTCATGGTATGCACTTTGAGCTGCCCGGCGGGGCGCGCGTGGGCGTCGCTGGCCTCGGCCTCGGCTTCCTCGACATAGGCGAGGATTTGCTCGCAGCGTAATAAATAGCGCTTGCCGGCCTCGGTCAAGGCGATGCGGCGGGTGGTGCGGTTGAGCAAGCGGGTTTGCAGATGGGCCTCCAGATTGGAGACCGCGCGCGAGACGTTGGCCGTGGTGGTGTCCAGTTGTACGGCGGCGGCGGTGAAGCTGCCGGCCTCGGCGACACAACTGAAGGCGCGCATGTTTTGCAAAGTGTCCATGGGGTGCTCTCAAGGGAGATGACAAATTGTGACAGAAAGTTACGACTACCAGTGATCCCTACCAATGGATTATCGCCTGAACGGTAACAAAGATTCACAGGAATCCCACCTTATCGCCATTCCCCGCGCCCCCTAGAATTGCCGCACCGTCCCCGCACCACCACCTCAGGAATTCGCAGCAGTGCCGCGTCGCATCAGCAGAGAGCTGAAGACTCTCAGTGTTTGGGCTTTATCGTTAGCAATCAGCGGCTGCATCGGAACCGGAGGGATTGCCCCCCAAGGCAAGCACCTCGCCGCCAATACCCTGGCCACCGACGACGCGATCCAGAGCGCCGCCCGGGATGCCCACTGGCCGACCAGCCAGTGGTGGCAGGCCTATGGCGACCCGCAACTCGACCGTTGGATCGATCTTGCCGTACAAGGCAGCCCAAGCATCGCCGAAGCCGCCGCCCGGGTGCGTGAAGCGCGGGCCATGGCGGGGTTGGCCGAGTCGGCCGAGGCCGTGCAGATCAACGGCGACGCCACCCTCAAGCGCCACAACTGGCCCAGCGATCAGTTCTACGGCCCCGGTAAACTGGACAATTCCACCACTTGGGACAACAACGCTGCCCTGGGCCTGAGCTACGCCCTCGACCTGTGGGGCCGCGAGCGCAATGCCAGCGAGCGCGCCCTCGACCTGGCGCATCGGAGTGTCGCCCAGGCGCGCCAGGCCCAGTTGGAGCTGCAGAACAACGTGGTGCGCGCCTATATCCAGCTGTCGCTGCATTACGCCCAGCGCGATATCGTCGCCGCCACCCTGGCCCAGCAACAGCAGATCCTCGACCTGGCGCAAAAGCGCCTGGAGGGTGGGATCGGCACGCACTTTGAAGTCAGCCAGGCCCAGACGCCGTTGCCCGAAACCCATCGGCAACTGGACGCCCTCGACGAAGAAATCGCCCTGACCCGCAACCAGCTGGCCGCCCTGGCCGGCAAGGGCCCGGGGGAGGGTGCGAGATTGCAGCGGCCAACCCTGGCTCTCGGCGCACCATTGAAATTGCCCTCGGCACTGCCCGCGCAATTGCTCGGCCAGCGCCCGGACGTGGTTGCCAGCCGCTGGCAAGTCGCGGCCCAGGCCCGGGGCATCGACGTGGCCCACGCCGGCTTCTATCCCAATGTCGACCTGGTGGGCAGCCTCGGCTACGTCGCCACCGGCGGCGGCATGCTGGAGTTTCTCGCCGGCAAGAAGCTCAACTACAGCGTCGGCCCGGCGATCACCCTGCCGATCTTCGACGGTGGCCGCCTGCGTGCGCAATTGGGCGCGGCCAGCGCCGGCTACGACATTGCCGTGGCCCGCTACAACCAGACCCTGGTCAATGCGCTCAAGGGCATCAGCGACCAACTGATCCGCCGTGAATCCATGGCCAAGCAGCAAACCTTCGCCGCCGAGTCGGTGGCCTCGGCGCAGAAAACCTATGACATCGCCATGATCGCCTACCAGCGCGGGCTGACCGATTACCTCAATGTGCTCAATGCCCAGACCCTGCTGTTTCGCCAGCAACAGGTCGAGCAACAGGTCCAGGCCGCGCGCTTGAGCGCCCATGCCGAACTGGTGACCGCCCTGGGCGGCGGCCTTGGCGCGGGCAACGATGGGCCGGCACCCGATAAGACACTCCCGAGCAAGACCCCGGCGGCCTTGGCCGTGTTCGATCACTGATCAGGTTGCCCATGACTCCCTTGCCTGCACCGCTGCGTTGGCTGCATTCCCTGGAATGGCGCCGTGGCTTTTTCGACTGGGCGCGCAGTGACGGCGTGACCTGGGTGTATATCTTCAAAGTACTGATCGCCGCGTTCCTCACCCTGTGGCTGGCCATGCGCCTGGAACTGCCGCAACCGCGTACCGCGATGATCACCGTGTTTATCGTGATGCAACCGCAAAGCGGCCAGGTGTTTGCCAAGAGTTTCTACCGCTTCCTCGGCACCCTGGCGGGGTCGGCGGTGATGGTGTTGCTGATCGCCCTGTTTGCGCAAAACACCGAGCTGTTCCTTGGCGCGCTGGCGATCTGGGTTGGCGTGTGTACGGCCGGTGCCACCCGTAACCGTAACTTTCGCGCCTATGGTTTTGTGCTGGCCGGGTATACGGCGGCGATGGTCGGCCTGCCGGCGCTCGCCCACCCCGACGGCGCCTTTATGGCGGCGGTCTGGCGGGTGCTGGAAATCTCCCTGGGGATTTTGTGTGCGACCCTGGTCAGTGCCGCGATCCTGCCGCAAACCAGCAGCGCGGCGATGCGCAACGCCTTGTACCAGCGCTTCGGCACCTTTGCGTTGTTTGTCACCGATGGCCTGCGCGGGCGCAGCCAGCGTGAAGGTTTTGAAAGCAGCAACGTGCGCTTTATCGCCGAAGCCGTGGGCCTGGAAGGGCTGCGCAGCGTCACCGTATTCGAAGACCCGCATATGCGTCGGCGCAATGGCCGGCTCAGCCGCTTGAACAGCGAATTCATGGGCATCACCACCCGGTTCAACGCCCTGCACCAGTTGCTTGAGCGCCTGCGCAGCGATGCCGCCGACCATGTGGTGGCCGCGATCAAGCCCGGCCTGCAGGACCTGGCCGAGTTGCTCGATGGCTTCAGCGGGCGCGCCTTGACCAGCCCCGATGCTGCGCGCCTGGTGAGCCAACTGACGGCCTACAAGGAGAGCCTGCCGGCCAAGGTCCGCAGCCTGCGGGCGATGTTCCAGGAGAGCAGCCCCAGCGATGCCGAGCAGTTGGATTTCCACACCGCTTATGAGCTGCTGTACCGCTTTGTCGATGACCTGCACAACTACGCGCAGACCCACGCCTCCCTGGCCGAGCACAGCCACGAACGCGAGCATTGGGACGAGCCCTACACCCCGAAAACCAACTGGCTGGCCTGCGCTGCCTCGGGGATTCGCGCGTCATTCATTCTGCTGGTACTGGGCAGTTACTGGGTGGCCACGGCCTGGCCCAGCGGCGCGACCATGACCTTGATTGCCGCGGCCACCGTGGGCCTGTCGGCCGCCACGCCAAACCCCAAGCGCATGGCCTTCCAGATGGCCTGTGGGACCTTGATCGGCGCGCTGGTGGGGTTTGTCGAAATGTTCTTCGTGTTTCCCTGGATCGACGGCTTTCCCTTGCTCTGCGTGATGCTCGCCCCGGTAATTGTGCTCGGCGCGTTCCTCTCGTCGCGCCCGCAATACGCCGGGGTTGGCCTTGGCTTGTTGATTTTCTTCAGCACCGGTTCGGTGCCGGATAACCTGACGATCTACAACCCCTACACCTTTATCAACGACTACATCGCCATGATCATCGGCATGCTGGTGTGTGCAGCGGCCGGGGCGATCATCCTGCCGCCCAACAGCCCGTGGCTGTGGCGCCGCCTGGAGCGCGACCTGCGCGAGCAAGTGGTATATGCCATCAGCGGCAAGCTCAAGGGCCTGGCCTCGGGTTTTGAAAGCCGCACCCGCGACCTGCTGCACCAGGCGTACGGCCTGGCCGCCGGCCAGCCGCAGGTGCAACGCAACCTGTTGCGCTGGATGTTCGTGGTGCTGGAGGTCGGCCACGCGATCATTGAGTTGCGCAAGGAACAGGCAATCCTGCCGGTGCACCCGGCCTATGCCCAATCCCAGCCCTGGCGCCAGGCAATCCGGGTGATGGGGCGCTCGCTGGTGCGGCTGTTTTTGCAACCGAGCCAGAGCAACCTGGAGCGCGCGCTGGTGGCGGTCGATCACGCCATCAGCCGCGTGCAGGCCACCGACGAACCCTTCGCCCCCCACTTCGATACCTCGGCCCTGCGCCGGGTGAAAAGCTACCTGCACTTTATCCGCACCTCCCTGCTGGACCCGCAATCGCCCCTGGCTGCCTTCAAGCCTTCCGGAGTCGCCCATGCCTCGTGAAATCGCGTTCCACGGCATCTACATGCCGACCATGACCCTGATGTTCTTCATCGCCGCGGGACTGGCCTGGGCCCTGGATCGGTTCCTGGCGGGCTTTGACCTGTACCGTTTTTTCTGGCACCCGGCGCTGCTGCGCCTGAGCCTGTTCACCTGTCTTTTCGGCGCCATGGCGCTGACCGTCTACCGTTGAGAATGCCCCGATGAAAAAGTTTTTCAGCCTGCTCGCAACCCTGCTGGTGTTGGCCCTGGCGATCTGGATTGGCCGTACCCTATGGGTCCATTACATGCAGACCCCATGGACCCGCGATGGCCGGGTGCGCGCCGATATCATCAACGTGGCCGCGGATGTCACCGGCGAAGTGGTGGACGTGCCGGTGCGTGACAACCAGTTGGTGAAAAAGGGCGACCTACTGATGCAGATCGACCCCGAGCACTACCGCATCGCGGTCAAGCAGGCGCAATCTTTGGTTGCCTCACGCAAAGCCACCTGGGAGATGCGCAAGGTCAACGCCCACCGCCGCGCCGACCTCGACGCCCTGGTGATCTCCAAAGAGAACCGCGACGACGCCAGCAACATCGCCGACTCGGCCCTGGCCGACTACCAACATGCCCTGGCGCAACTGGAAGCGGCAGAGCTGAATTTGAAACGCACGCAAGTGCTGGCGGCCGTAGACGGCTATGTCACCAACCTCAACGTGCATCGCGGCGACTACGCGCGCATTGGCGAAGCCAAGATGGCCGTAGTCGATATGAACTCGTTCTGGGTCTACGGCTTCTTCGAAGAAACCAAGCTGCCCCATGTGAAGGTCGGTGATAAAGCCGACATGCAACTGATGAGCGGCGAGACCCTCAAGGGCCACGTAGAAAGCATCTCCCGTGGCATCTACGATCGCGACAACCCCGAGAGCCGCGAACTGATCGCCGACGTGAACCCGACCTTCAACTGGGTACGCCTGGCCCAGCGAGTGCCGGTGCGCATTCATATTGATGAAGTGCCGCAGGGTGTGTTGTTGGCGGCGGGGATCACCTGCACGGTGATCGTCAACCAGGCACAACACTAAACTTGTAGGCGTTGGCTTGCCGGCGATAGCGGCCTGTCAGCCATCCACCAGTTGACTGACACACCGTTATCGCCGGCAAGCCGGCTCCTACAGGGGAGGGTTATTGGCCCTGGATATAGGTCTCGTGCAGGTGCCGCCACAGCAGCGCGCCACTGGCCTGTTTCTCGAACACCACGGTGGCGCGGCGGTCCGTTTGCGTGCCGCTGGCATCGATCTGGTGTTCGCGGTAGGTCACCGTGGCCCCGCGTGCATGGCGGTCGATGCCCGCCAGTTCACTCAAGGTGATTTTCAAGCCGGGCCGCATACCACCCAGGCGCGTGAACAGGGCCTTGACCCCGGCGGTATTGACCCGTGCGCCGGTGGCGGGGGCGATCATGCTGAAGGCTGGGGAGAAGCGCGCCAGTAGCGTGTGCAAGGTAGCTTCGGGGGCTGTGCCGGCAAACCATTGCTCGATCTCGATGTGGGTCTGGATCACTTCTTCAAAAAAGTCGCTGTAATCAATCATCATTGAGGCTCGCAGGCAGGGTGAAGCAGTGCGCGAACCCTGGAGGTATCCAGGCTTGGCACTGCCAAGAGCGGCAGCAGTGTCAGGGCTGCCGCAATCAAGAAGGTCATGGTGAAGGAATCCGAGGCCGATAGCACGGCGCTGAGTGCCGCTGCACCGAGGCAAAAGCTCACTTGCCGATTGATATTCCACAGCGCGCTGGCGTGGCCCATGCGTTCGGCAGGAATATCCAGAAAGGCCAGGGTCTGCGCGGTGCTACTGCACAGGCTGCCACCCAGGCCCATCAGGGCATAGGCGCCCACCAGCAGGGCGGGTTGGGCCGCATTGAGCAGCAGGATGCCGGCGCATTGCAAGGCCATGCCGGCCAGCAGCAATGGCTTGGGCCCGCACCGGCTGAACCACTGCTTGCTCAGGTAGATGGCCAGGGCCGAAGCCAGGGCCCACGGCAGCATCAAGGCCCCGGTGCGTGTCGCGTCGTATCCAAGGTCTCGCAGGTAGAGGATGGCGACCAGGCTGGTGCCGATAAATACGCCGGGGATGAACAGATACACCAGCATCGCCACTCGCAGCATCGGGTGGCGGATCTGGTTGAACAGACTCCCCAAAGCCAGGGCCGGTCGCGTGGTGGCGGGCACATCGGGTTTTATCCACAGCAGTGCCAGCAGCAGGGTCAGGAGGGCCAATGGCAGGTTGGCGTAGAAAATCCAGCGCCACGACACCGTGTCCACCAGCAAGCCGCCCAGCGCCGGGGAGAGCGCCGGCACCAGCAGCGCCACCGACATCACTCGGGCCGTCAGTTGGTGACGCTGCCCAGGGGCAAAGTGTCGGTACGCCAAGGCCTGGCCCACCGGTATCAGCAATCCGCCCCCCAAGCCTTGCAACAGCCGCCAGCCGATCAAGGCCTGGATCGATTCGGCCTGGCCCACCAGCACCGATGCCATGCCAAACAGCCCCAGGCTCGCGGCGATCAACCGCCGCTCGCCCAGCACTGCGGCGAGCCAGACGCTCAGCGGGATAATCAGGGTCAGGCCGAGCAGGTACGCGTTGCTGATCCACGCCAATTGCGTGACCGAGGCCTGCAGTTCGTGGGCGATATCCGGGTAGGCGACGGTGGCGACAAACATGTTCACCAGGTCCAGGGCGAACCCCAGTAAAAAGATCCAGGCGACTTTCGAGCGGTAGGTCATAGGGGTGATCCAGCGTTTGAGGCTGGCAGGGTAGGCCGGTCGCAGAGCTTGGGATACACGGGTTTGCCTGTTAGTTTGTCAAAAATATTTTGACAAAGGGGGCGGTGGCCATGGTTAGCCTGGACCGATTCGACACTTTCAAGGCCGTGGTCGAGGCCGGCTCGCTGACGGCCGCCGCCGATCTGCTGGGCCAGACCCGCGCGGTGGTCAGCTTCAATCTCAAACGTTTGGAAGCCGAACTGGGCGTCACCCTGCTCACCCGCAGTACCCGCCAACTGGCGCTCACCGATGCCGGTGAGCGTTTCTACCTGCGTTGTACACGCATGCTCGAAGAAGCACGGCTGGCGGTGGAAGAGGCACGCTCTGAACACGCCCAGCTCAAGGGCACGTTGCGCATCACCACGACTGTTGAATATGCGCTGGCGGTGGTCGCGCCCGCAGTGGAAGGTTTTCGCCGCCTGCACCCGGACCTCAACATTCACTTATCCACATCCTCGACCCATGCCGACCTGATCTCCGAAAGGTTTGACGTGGCGATCCGGCTGGGGCGCCTGGTGGACTCCAATCATCGTGCGGTGCAGTTATCCACTTACCAGGTATTTGCCGTCGCGGCGCCTGGTTTGGGTACCGCCCAAACGCTGGATGAACTAGAACAACTGCCCAAGCTGGGGCATGGCCGCTTGACCGAGTTGAGCGTGACCGACCCGGCAGGTGGCGAGCATCAATATCGCTCGGGCCCCAGTGCGCTGGTGGTTGACAGTGCTGCCGTGCTGCAGGCATTTGCCGTGCGCGGCCATGGCGTGGCGGTCCTGCCGCAGTGGCTGGTGCAGGCGGATCTGGACGCGGGGCGGCTGGTGCGCCTGTTGCCGGATCATCGCTTCGCGCCCCAGGGGGTGTATGCGCTGTATCCGGACACGCGGCATTTACCGCTGAAGGTGCGGGCGTTTATTGATTTCATGAAATAGCGAAGCCCCTGTGCAGAGGGCAAGCCCGCTCGCCACAATGATCAAAGCGCTCCACTGAGCCCGAAGCGCTTCTTCAACACCTTCTCCAACAACCCTTTGGGCAGCAGCGCCGCCATCAAGGGCAATGCCCGGCTGCCATTGCCCGAGCGCAGCAGGCGGGGTGGTTGACCCTGTTGCACGGCCTTGAGCACATCCGCTGCAAGCACGCTGGCCGGGGTCGGTTTGTCCTGGGAGGCCTGGGAGCGGGCGCGGATGTTTTCGCGCAGTGGCCACCATGGCGATTGTTCATTGATCAGCAATTCGGCCTGGGTGCCGGCGTTCTTGGCAAAGTGGGTGTTGATCGCCCCTGGCTGCACTTCCATGACCCGCACGCCAAACGGTGCGAGCTCCATGCGCAACGCGTCGCTCAAGGCATGCACGGCGGCCTTGGAAGCGCAGTAGGCGCCGGCAAATGGCGTGACCAGCACCCCGGACACACTGCCGATATTCACCACCAGCCCTTTGCGTGCGCGCAGGGCGGGGAACAGCGCCTGGGTCACGCCGACGATGGCGAACACGTTGGTCTCGAACTGGCGCTGCATGGCCTCGGTGCCACCGTCGAGCAGCGGGCCCATGGCGCCGTAGCCGGCGTTGTTGATCAACACATCCAGCTCGCCTACCTGTCCAGCCAGTTGCGCCAGGGCCGCGCCATCGTTGACGTCCAGTTGCACGGCCTGCAAGCCGGCAGTTGCGAGTGCGGCGACGTCTTCGGGGCGGCGGGCGCTGGCCCATACGTTGTAGCCGGCGGTTTTGAAGGCATCGGCCAGGGCCCGGCCAATGCCGCTGGAGCAACCGGTGATAAGCACGTTGGGCATGGATCAATCCTGTGCGGTTGTTAGTCGGAGAAGCTGCCTTGCAGGTGTTCGGCGCGAAACTCCAGGGTTTGCGGGCGGTAGCCGGGGCGCAGTGGCGGCACCGGCAGGCAATCTTCCCAGGTGGCGCCGGCCTGCAGCTCGCCGGGGCCGCGATAGCGCGGGGCAGCATAGACGTTATCAGCCAGGTTCACCGTATCACCCGGCGCATAGGCGCCGACGCGCCAGCGCAGTTCGGTCAGGGGGACGTCGTTGCCGTTGTTCAGCTTGAGCTGCAAGGGGCGGTCGGCGGGGCACTGCTCGGGGGCGTAGCTGATGCGCAGCTCCAGGCGCGCCAGTTGCGCGGCTTCGCGATTGTCCAGCCAGACCACCCACATCGCCACGCAGCCCAGGCCCACAGCGGCGGCGAGGGATACCGGCAACGCCCTGGCCGGGTAGCGCAGCAGCAGGATCAGCCAGGTGATGATCAGTAGAACACCGAAGAACATGGGGGCAGCCTCGCGGATAGGTGAACCATCGTACCGTTGACAGCAGGCGGTTGCCTATCGGGTTGCGGTTGCCCGCACACGGACACGCCCCGATACCTTGGCGCTGGAATCATGGGCGGCGTTCGCCTCACTTAAATATATACAGCCACAGAGCGACAACCGTTGATCTGCGGTCTTCTATAGACGTGCGGAGCACACACCCCATGAGCTTTCCCATACGAAACTTTTCTCTTCCCACTTACCACCTCGTCGATGCTGCCCAAGAGAGCAGTCCGACAAAACCTGTATCCAATACCCAATCACCCTCTGGCAGCAGTGACCTGGACCACCGTAATTCGCTGATCCTGACACTGGCCGGCCTGGAGCAAGGCATTACCACGGGCCGTATATCCAATGAGCGGATTTTTCCAGCCTTGCAGACGGCCAAGATCCACCTGGCGCCGGATGCGCCACACTCAGGCCCGACCCTACACATCAGCCTTGCGCAATACATCACCGCCAATGGCTGGAGCGTTCCGCAAAACCGCGAAGAGCTCACCCAACTCAGGCAGACCGTATCGTCCCTAGAGCCCACAGCCATCTCCAATGCCTACGCAGTCATTACCGAGCAGGTGGCCAGGGCCAATCTGGAGAAAGCCAAGTTCAAGTCCATTGCGCTGGATACCGCGGTGGCATTTCCCGATGTGCGCCAAGAAGCCAAAAAGCTGGCGCAAGCTATTGTGTTCCAGTTGACCGGAACCCATGTGGACGCCGACAAGACCTATTTGAATCGGTTTGACGCATCACAATCTGCGGCCACCGTTACCGGTTGGGAACACTTGAAGGAAGAGCCCACTTCATCCATCACGTTGACCGACGCGGTATTGAAGAACTTTTCCGAGCACGACGGGATTCCCGGCACTCTGGACTCGGAAGCAGGTTTGTATAAAGACGGCCCCGGGCAAAGCCAAAAAGCCGGCTACGGTGCTCATAACCAAATCCCCCTGAAGCCTTCGGACTTCATGAAGGCCCTGTGGAAGTCCGATTTCCAGACAAGCATGTCCGAAAAAATCCACAGCTTCTGGAAAGACCACGCCGACGACTACCGCACCGTTCAGAAAGGCATATTCATCTATAAGGCCGGCGAGCAACTCAAGGCCCAGGAGGCCAGGCTACCGGCTGAGCGAGCGCTGCAGCCGGCCGAGCATGAGTTCACCCACAGCGACTATCAACGGCTGATGAAGGCTGTTACCGGTGAGGCATTGGCTGAAGACCAGCCCCTGACCGTCGACAAATTGCAGGCGAAGTCCCCGGTAAGTGGCGACGTCCAGGTCCATACCTTCGATATCAATGGTTTTCAATCCAGTGACATTGTGCGTTTTACCCTGCCCGGGGAGGGCTCCCCAAAATATGTCAACGGTCGGCTGGATGGCGTGCAGATTCTCTATATCCCTGATGCCCAGCCGGCTTTTCTCAAGTTCGCCTCGCTGGAAAAAATGGATCAATGGGTCAGCGAGCAGGCCAGGACGCCCCAGTCGCGCACCGCCCTGGAGTCGCACTTTTCCCTGGCTGATCGGCAGAACAGCGATACCGGGGGATTTGGCAGCACCTTGCTCAACGCAATAGTACCGCTGAGCTCCCTGGTGCCTGATATCCGTCCCAAAGATGGCCTGGATACCACGTTGGAGTACCTCGGTACGGCAAGTGTCAGCGATCAGGAGGGCAGCGTCATTGACCGCGGCAACTTCGCGATCAAGGGCGATGTGTTCAGCCACATGGCGGACCTGAGCCAGCAGCGCATGAACAACGATGCAGACACCGCGATCAAATCCAACAGCCAAGTCACGCGTGACACCTGGCTCAACGACATCTCGGTCGGAGCACAATTGCTGCTCAAACTGGCGCCGTTGGGCGCACCGGTCGCCGCTGCCGCCGTGGTCACAGGCCTCACGGAAATTGTACTGGGCAGCGAAAAGGAGGCGTCGGGCGACACCCAGGCCGAGCGCCGTGATGGGGCGTCGAAGACGTTCGACGGAATGCTCAACACCTTGTTCTCTTCCGTGGGTACCGGCTCGGCAGCCGAAGACCCCTTTGCACTGCCCACTGAAGAGCCGGCAGTCCTTGAACTCGCCAACGCGGGTGTCGATGTGCCGAATCTGTTGCGACCGTCACAAGCGGGCAATCTGAGCGCCTATGTCGTCGCGGATGGCGAGGCATTGCTCGCCAGGAGCACCCTCAATAGCAAAGGGATTTATCAATTCAAGGACGAGGCGGGAGCCGATCGGTGGTTTATCCGTTACACCGATCAGTCAGGTATTGCCAATACGTATGAGATCAAAAGTGATTTCAAACTCAGTGACGGTTACGTCCAGATTGTTGACCCTCTGACGGGTAAACCCGTACTGACCGTCGAAGCGGGGGCGAATGGCGAATGGCGTTCGAGCAGGATGCTTGGGGGGAACAAACAAGCCAAGGGTGTCAACGCTTCCCGAGAACGCCCGGCCGGGTCCGGCCCGCTGGCATCAAGCTCAGCGGCGAATCAAGCATTGGTCAATCATCAGGATTGGCAATCGATCGTCGACTCGGGCACCTACAACGGCAAGCCCGTTTACATTCACTACACCAGCAAGGCAGGTTCAGAAGCCATCGCCCGCGAGCACAGTATCAACGATCTGGCGCGTGGTGAACGGCGCGCGGGTTCCAAGGGCGGGGTGTACGTTAACCCTCCAGGCCAGCAATTCAACAGTGAAAACGTTGAGAACCTGCTGTTCCTAGGCAATGAACGCTACGTGGGCAGTGGCGACTACATGGTGATATTCAGCTCTGAGCAGGCGCCCACGGATCTAGGCCCGGTCACCGCGGGCAGTCCGTTTGTTGAGCTTAAAATGCCCAAGGAAATCAAGCTGACGCCGTCGAACTTCCTGTATCTGGGGACGAACACGTTCAAGGACTATTTCCAATGAAGGCTGCCACCCTGGGAGGGTGATCAATGCCGCACTCAGAAAAAGCCCCCACTCAACCCACTGCGGATAGGGGACGCAATGGGCCGGGCGAGGGCTTTTTGTTCTGCGGTATTACTGCGCGATGGTTTTTACCGAAACGCCACGCTCGATCGGGGTCGAGCGCCCGTAGATATCTTCAAACCGCTCGATATCGTCCTCGCCCAGGTAACTGCCCGATTGCACTTCGATGATCTCCAACGGGATCTTGCCCGGGTTGCGCAAGCGATGCACCGAGGCAATCGGGATGTAGGTGGACTGGTTCTCGCAGAGCAGGAACACGTTTTCGTCGCAGGTCACTTCGGCGGTGCCGCTGACCACGATCCAGTGTTCGGCGCGGTGGTGGTGCATCTGTAGCGACAGGCACGCGCCGGGCTTGACCGAGATGTGCTTGACCTGGAAACGCCCGCCCATGTCCACCGAGTCGTAGGAGCCCCACGGGCGGTACACCTCGCAGTGGTTCTGGGTCTCGCTGCGCCCCTGTTCGTTGAGGGTGTTGACCATCTGCTTGACGCCCTGGACCTTGTCCTTGTGGGCAATCATCATCGCGTCCTTGGTTTCCACCACCACGATGTTTTCCAGGCCAATCACCGACACCAGCTTGCCGTTGCCGTGGATCATGCAGTTCTTGCTGTCCTGGATCACCACGTCGCCCTTGGTCACGTTGCCGTTGGCGTCCTTGTCGTTGACCGCCCACAGCGAAGCCCAGCAACCCACGTCGCTCCAGCCGGCACTTAGCGGCACCACGCAGGCGCGTTGGGTTTTTTCCATCACCGCGTAGTCGATGGAGTTGTCCGGGCAGCAGGCGAAGGTGGCTTCGTCGAAGGTCACGGTGTCGGTGGTGTGTTCGCTGCGCTCCAGGGTCAGCACGCAGGTGTCGTAGATGTCCGGGTCGTGCTTTTTCAGCTCTTCGAGGAAGCGGCTGGCGCGAAACAGGAACATGCCGCTGTTCCAGAAGTAACCGCCGCTCTTGACGAACTCGACGGCGCGTTTTTCATCGGGTTTTTCGACGAACTGCTGCACGCGGCTGACACCTTCGGGCAGCAGTGAATCGTTGGTGGACTTGATGTAGCCGTAACCGGTTTCCGGGCGGGTGGCCGGCACGCCGAACAGCACCATCTCGCCACGCTCGGCGGCCACGGTGGCCAGGGCCAGGGCGCGTTGCAGGGCTTTTTGATCGTCCAGTACGTGGTCGGCAGGCAGGACCAGCATCAGCTCGTCGCGGCCTTCGTTGACCAGCATCATCGCGGTCAGGGCCACGGCCGGCGCGGTGTTGCGCCCGAACGGTTCCATCAGGATGCGCTGGCTGTCGAGCTTGCGAGTGCTCAGTTGCTCGTTGACGATAAAGCGGTGGTCTTTGTTGCAGACGATGATCGGTGCGTCCATGCCTTCGAACACCAGGCGCTCCAGGGTTTGCTGGAACAGCGTGTGCTCGCCGGTCAGGGCGAGGAACTGTTTAGGGAACTGTTTACGGGAAAGCGGCCAAAGACGTGAGCCGCTACCACCGGAAAGGATTACTGGGATCATGTGTTTCTCCTTGAATCGATTTGGGTCAGAGCTACGAAGGTTTGTCGTTTCACTCTTGTTTTTGTCTCGGTCCTGAGTCGACACGCGGACAGTGTGGGAGCTGGCTTGCCTGCGATAGCGCCTTCAAGACCGCCATCGCTGGCAAGCCAGCTCCCACAAGGGGGCGTCTCAACTCAGGGAAATCATCAACGGGTCGACACGGGGCGCTTGACCCACACTGGCGACAGGTTGCTGCCGGAGCCGGTGACATACAGCACCGCCGCCTCACCACGTTCCAGGGCCACCGGCTTCACGTCGCCAACCTTCTTGTCGCCGTCGTACAGCGCCAGGCTGACCTTCACCGGGTTGATCTCGCGCTCGCCACGGCTCTTGGCGGCCACGGCCTTGACCACGTCGGTCTTGCCGTCGGCGGTCTTGAGGGTCAGGGCCTTGTCGCTGAGGTTTTGCACGCGCACCAGGGATTTCTGCTTGTTCTTGAACGGCGGTTCTTCGATCAGTTGCGGCTGGCCAGTGCTGCTGTTGACCAGGGTGTAGTAGTGATCGGCGGCCAGCTTGACCGTGACGTTCTGGCTACCGACCTTGGCGCTGTAGTCGCCGCCCGGCAGGAAGCTGAAGTCGCTGCTGGCCAGCGGTGCCACATCGCTCAGCGCGGTGTTGCCGACGCTGGCGCTGACTTCCTG
This sequence comes from Pseudomonas sp. WMBT8, assembly GCF_050916005.1. Classification (NCBI taxonomy): domain Bacteria; kingdom Pseudomonadati; phylum Pseudomonadota; class Gammaproteobacteria; order Pseudomonadales; family Pseudomonadaceae; genus Pseudomonas; species Pseudomonas sp. WMBT8. Next base: position 5,016,019 of record NZ_CP188096.1, on the reverse strand, counting down.
GTTGCTGGCGTTGAACAGGCGCACGAAGCTGGAGCCCTTTGGCGCAACGGGGCCGTAGAGGGCGGCGTCACCGGCGAAGACGGACATGGATACGAAGCTCATGCCGGCAGCCAGGGCCAGGGTCTTGGCGAGACGACGCGGATTAGTAGTGAAAGTCATGTGAGTTACCTCTCTTTCAGTTTTGCGCCCGGTCGGGCGTCTCGGATTTTTCGGTTTTAACAGGGGTGTTGCTTGCCATGTTCTGTTGGCGCGTACCGGCGTGTTTGAGCTGCGCGACCCACTTGGGGTCGGCCTCGCCGATTTCGTTGTTCACCGGTAGATAGCGTTCAGGAAACTCCCAGATCAGCACTTGCGGCGGGCTGTTCTTGAAGTCAGCGCTTTTCAGGTAGCTGAGCATCGGCAGGATCGGGCCGTGGCCGTCTTCGGAGTAGTTCACCACTTCGCTGCCCAGGGCTTGCTTCAGGGCGCCGACGAAGTTCCAGTTGGGGTTGGCGCTGTAGCTGGTGCCCACCAGGGCCACCGGCATTTCGCTGTCGGCAAACAGCGCGTCGTCGCCTGCGGCCTGGGCCTGCACCGCGTGGGTCACGCGTTTTTGCAGGGGCTCCTTGGGCGGCATCAGGTTTTCGAACAACGGGTCCAGGGGCAGGAACAGGCGCAGGTCACCGCTGTGGGGGGCGATGCCCTCGGCGTCGGTGACAAAACGCTGGGGTTCGCCGCTGAGCAGGGTCTTGGCGTTGATCACACGGGCCAATTGCTTGGCGGCAACTTCGGCGCCATCCGGGGTCCAGTGGGTGTCGGTGCGCAGGAAAACTTGCTGGCCATGGAGCTTGGCCTGTTGCAGCGGGCCCAGCAGGTCGGGAGCGAGGATCTTGTCGGCGGCCACCCTGGCATGGAAGTCCTGGTAGAGCCCGGCATGAATGCTCGCCGGCTGCACTTCACCCAGGTGCTCGGGGTACAGGCGCACCTTGGCCGGGACAATCGCCATCACCAACTGCACGCCCTTGGCCTTGAGGGTCTGGCGCACGCCTTCGACCAGGGCGTAGTTGTCTTGCAGGTTCTGCTCTTCGTTGACGGCGGGGTTGAACTCTTCGTCGCTGTACAGCCAGTGATCGCGACCCAGCACCACGCCGGGGCGGCCTTCGTTGAACAGCTTGTAGTCCAGCGCCGCCCAGAGGTTGGTGCCCAGGCGCTTGATCGGGAACTCATCGTCGTAATGGGTTTCGACCGCCTTGGCCCAGCGCCCGTTGAGCACGGTGGCGTCGGCGTTGGTATTGAAACCGAAGAAACTGCGCACCGACCACGCGCCCAGGGCCATGAGCAGGGCCATGAACAGCGCGGCGTAGAGGATGCGGAATGAACGGGTCATGGTCGGCTCCCTCAGAATTGGAAGTAAAGGAACGGCGAGAAGCTTTGCGCCGAGAGTTTGAGAATCGACGCCACGAACAGCAGCAGGATCAGGGCGCGCATGGCGTAGCGTGGCCAGTCGGCGGTCCAGTAGGCCGGTTGCACGGCGGCGTTGCTGCCGACGCTGAAACCGGGCTCCTGGATGCTGCCGGGGTTATCCCCAGGCACTGCCTTGATCAGGCTCGGATCAGCCGGCTTGGCCTTGTCGGCCGGGCGATTGCTGTAGAAGTCGCGCAGGCCGAAGAACGCCAGCGTGGCGTAGGCCACCACCATGGTCGCCACTTGCAGGCCCGTCAGGTTGGCGCGGTTGAGTTCCGACAGCGACCACTCGCCAAAGCTGAACATCGCGCCGTACATGCGCCCGGCGACGTGCAGGTTTTCGGCACGGAAGATCACCCAGCCCATCACCACCAGCAGGAAGGTGAAGGCCCAGCGCACCGGGTTGAAACTGCGTGGCGAGGTGTTGAGGCCGATGGCTTTTTCAATCGCCAGCCACATGCCGTGCCAGGCGCCCCAGACGATGTAGGTGATGTTCGCGCCGTGCCACAGGCCACCCAGCAGCATGGTCAGGAACAGGTTGCGATAGGTGGTCAGGGTGCCTTTGCGGTTGCCGCCCAGGGTGATGTACAGGTAATCACGCAGCCAGGTGGACAGGCTGATATGCCAGCGCCGCCAGAACTCGGTGATCGACTGGCTGATATACGGCTGCTTGAAGTTCTCCATAAAGCGGAAGCCCATCATCAAGCCCAGGCCGATGGCCATGTCGCTGTAGCCGGAGAAGTCGAAATACAGCTGTGCGGTGTACGCCAGCGCGCCGAGCCAGGCGTCACCGGTGGTGGGGTTTTGCAGGGCAAAGCAATGATCGGCCACCACCGCCAGGGTGTCGGCGATAAACACCTTCTTGATAAAACCCTGCATGAACCGCGTGCAGCCCTCGGAGAATTTATCCAGGGTGTGGGTACGGTTGTTGAACTGGTCGGCCAGGTCGCGAAAACGCAGCACGGGGCCGGCAATCAGGTGCGGGAAGATCGCCACGAACGCCGCAAAGTCGATGAGATTGCGGGTGGCCGGGGTATCGCCGCGGTACACGTCGATGATGTAGCTGATGGACTCGAAGATGTAGAACGAAATCCCGATCGGCAACAGCACATGGGTCAGGATAAACGGCTCCAGGCCCGCCGATTTCATCATCAGGTTGATGCTGTCGACACCAAAGTTGGCGTACTTGAAGTAGCCGAGGATGCACAGGTCGACCGCCACGCCGAGCAGCAGCCAGCGCTGGGCCGGTTTGGTGCGCACGCCCGCGGCACCGACCTTGAGGCCGATCCAGTAGTTCCACAGGGTCACGGCGGCGAACAGCGCCAGGAAGTCCACTCGCCACCAGGCGTAGAACACGTAGCTGGCAATCAGCAGCAGCAGATTGCGATAGCGTTGCCCGCTCAAATAGTACAAGCCGAGAAAGATCGGCAAGAACAGAAACAGGAACACATTGGACGAGAAAACCATCCCGATCTCTCCATGTTTAACCAACAGTCAAGGGCCAACGGCCCCCCCAAACCCCCCACGAAAAACCGGGGAGGGCTGTATTGCAATTTCCTTGAAGGAACCGGGTCAGTGTGGGAGCGGGCTTGCTCGCGATTGCGGTCTGACATTCAGCATTGATGTCGTCTGACACTGCGCTTTCGCGAGCAAGCCCGCTCCCACATTTGGACCGAGTACGGTCAGGAACCTTTGTTGCCTTTTTCATGCGCCGGGTCGTAGACCTTGGTCAGGTCGCCACCCAGGCGGAAGGTCTTGAACGGCTGCATCTTGTGCTTGCGCTCCAGTACCTCCGGGGCGCAGGTGTAGAGGGTGCAGAAGGGCTCGAGCCAGGCGAATTTCGAGTCCTGCTCCAGATCCTGCATGTCCTGTTCCTTGCCGTTCTTCTGCTCGAACAGCTGCGGATCCTTGACCCCGGCCAGCACCTTGTCGCCCAGGCGCTTGAGCGCGCCGTTGTTTTCCGGGCGTACGTCCACGCCGTTGACCAAGGCGAAACTGGCGATCATCGCCAGTGGCGGCAGCGCATAGTTGTGGTAGGCCAAGGCCCGTTGCTGGCGCTTGAGTTCATTGGGCAGGTAGCCCTGGGCGTCAACCTGGTTGGCGCCGACCTTGTATTCCTTCACTGCCCAATCGAACAGGTCGCGACGGTTGGTGGCGACGGACGTGGCCATCACCGACCAGGCGGCCCAGTACGAGTGGTTGTTGGTTTTTTCCAGGGGCAGGTTGTCCCAGTCGCTGACCACTTGCTCGGCCAGTTTGTTGAACCAGGCTTCGATCAGCTGCGATTGCTGCGGGTACTTGGCCAGCGGTTGCGACTCGGAAAACTTCAGGCGCACATAGGCCGACGCCATGCTGCCCAGCGCCCATTTGCGCATCGACTTGCCGGTGTGGTTGAAGTCCTTGGACATCAACGCATCGGCCTTGGCCCAGCTCACCAGCCAGTTCAACGTGCATTGCAATTGCTCCGGGCGACCGTCGCGCATGAACTGCATCACCCGCTTGCTGGTGTCTTTTTCCAGCTTGGTGATATCGGCGGTGCTGTCGCGAAAGGCTTTTTCCGACTGCACATTCAGGGTCGAACGGGCTTTGTCGGAGCCTTCGTATTTGCTGCGAAACTGCAGCGAGCCGGTGTAGGGCGTGGGCATGGCGTCGCAGTCGTTCTTGAAGTCGCCGGTCTTGAACGCTTCAATCGGCGCGAAGTAGCCCTGGGGCGGACGCAGCGGTGCGGCGGCGTTGACGTGGCCGGCAAACATCGCCAGGCCGAGCAACGTTGGAATCAATAACTTCTGCATAGGTAACCTCATTGCCCGGCAGAGGCAGTCTGTTGACCACCCGCTGGGAATACGTTGCGTGTGCAAATTTTCGCTTCGACTTTCTGCGCCGCAGCACCCGCTTCGGGGCCCTGCACTTCCACGGCCAGCAGGTTCTGCGAGGCCCAGTCTTCATCGGTGCGCAGTTCAAAGGCGAAACGCCCGTCTGTCTCGGATGTCTCGGGTTTGTCGATCTTGATGTCCTCGTGGCGCCCGTTCATGTACCAGAGGGTGGCTTGCAGGGTTTTCACCGAGGGATCGGCGAAGCGAATGTCGACCTGGTGACGGCTGTTGCGCAGGTCCATGTTCTTGCTGTTGACCATCAATTCGTTCTTGCCCGGCTTGAGGGTGGTGCTGGCGCTCATCTGCGCCGGCTTGCCTTCGCAGCCGTTGTCGAGCAGGGCCATCATCTGGCGGTAGATGGTTTCCTGGTCCAGGCGATACAGCGGCGAGAATTCCCAGATCAGAATCTTCGGTGGGCTTTTCTGGAACTCTTCGCTGCCCAGGTACTGGATCATCGAGCCTTCCAGGCCGCCGCCGGGGAAGGCGACGTTAAGGATGTCGGCACCGATTTCCTGTTCCAGGAAACCGGCGAAGTTGTAGTTCTTGCCACTGTGGCTGGTGCCCACCAGGGTGATCTGCGGGTTGCCGGAGTCGCCGAACAGGTCGCCGTCCGCCGCTTCGCCCTTGGGCTCGGTGCTGAACTGGTCCATGTACTGGATCGCGTAGCTGGTGCCGCACAGTTGCCCTGCCATGTTGTGCAGGGTGCCGGTCTTGCCCATGCGCCCGGATTTCTTGGTCTCGAATTCACGCTGGGGGATCCCGGCGAATTCAGGCATGGCGCGCACTTTGGCGCCGACGATTTTCGCAGTGCGCTGGGCGCCATAGGGGGTCCAGTGCTGGTCGCCACGGAAGTAGAAGTCGTGGGCCGGCAGTTCGTCCGGCAATTGCTCGTTGGTCAGCGGCGACAGGTCCGGCACCACATAGCCCATCTTGGCAAAACGCCCGAGCATGCTCTTGTAGTTGCCCAGGGCTTTGTCGAAGTCAAAGCGCGCTTTCTCTGCCGGGTTGAGCTTGTTGCGGTTCACCAGGCCACGGGTCGGCTGGTAGACCACCACCAGTTCCACGCCCTTGCTCTTGAACGCGTCGTGCAGTTGCTGCATGCGTTTGTAGCCGGCCGGGGTGGTGTCGAATTCGGTGCGCAGGTCTTCCTGGGTACGGAACAGCCAGTCGCCCTGGGCCTGTACCAGGGTGGTGAAATTCTGCTGGTAGCGGGTGGTGTAGTTCTTTGCGTCGTGAGCCTCGGGGCACAGGTTGCAGCACGGCTCGGCGGTAAAGCTCGGCGCCTTGGCTTCATCGGCGCGCACGCCGCTGCTGGCGGCCAGGATGCCGAGGGTCAAACCCGAGAGGCTGAGCAGCTTGATCATGTGTGGGTGCATAAAGGTCATCCTCAGTCCTGCAATGGGGTCTGGCGTTCGACAGGGTCGATCAGCACGGCTTTTTTCTGGCGTACCAGCAAGTCGAGAATCTCTTCCTGGCGCTCGCCCAGAACGCCGGAGAAGCTGATGCCACTGGATTTGGTCGGCGCGAGCATCGACACGCGGTACAGCTCGATGCTCAGCGGCGAGTCGATGGACAGCGGCCCGCTGCCATTGGCCGCCAGCTCGCCGCCGACCACGATCAGCGAGACCTTGGTGTCGAACGGGTCGAGCTCGATGTCGCGGTCGGTGTCGGTCAGGTCCTTGATATGGCCGTAGACGCCGGTCAGGCCGTTGGCCATGGCGAGGTTCTCGTACAGGCGGATGTTCACGCTGTTACGGATACGAATACCGTGGCGGCGGTTGCTGATCACCTTGTTGCCCCACAGCAGGTTGTCGCCGCTCTCATAGAGGGTGATGCCGTCGGTGTGGTTGCGGTAGATCTCGTTGTCGGCGATCAGGTTGTTCACGCTGTTACGGTCGATCACCAGGCCCGAAAGCTTGTTGTCGTAGCTGCGGTTGTTGAAGATGAAGCTGTCGTTGACCTCACGGGAAATGATGATGCCGTGCTTCTTCTTGGTGCCGTACACGGTGTTGTCGGCAATGATCAGGCCGTGGGAACGGTCGTGGGGGTCGATGCCGTAGACGATGTTGTCTTTGTAGGTGCTGCCCTTGATCACAAAGCCGGTGGTTTCGTAGCAGTAGAAGCCGTACCACATGTCCGAGAACTCGGAATCGACGATCCAGCCGGTGGGCTCCGGGCGCTTGAGGACCTTGGCCATGTTCGGCGTGTACTGGGAAATACTCACGCCATAGGACTTGCTGTTGGCATAGCCGAAGCTGGCCATCTTGCTGTTGACGATGTAGGTCTGGGTGCCGCCCCAGGCCAGCAGGAACGGGCGGAATTCCTTGGGCGAGCGGAAGGTCGCCGGGCCGTTGGTTTTCTCGCGCCAGCCGGTGATCTTGGTGTCGCGCACAAACAGCTGGCCGTCGTTGACCAGGAACGCGCCGGCCTCCTGGGACAGGCGCAGTTCCTGGGTCTGTTGATCGATTTCGAGGATGCCTTTTTCGCCGACCACAATCGGTAGCCTGGCCAGGAACACGCCGGGCGAGGTTTCGCTCAGGTATTGCTTGGGCACTTTCTGGAGCAGGTCCTTGAGGTTCATGTAGCCGTCGTCGATAAAGATCGCCTGGGGAATGCCGTGCTGGCGCACCACCCATTCGGCCATCTTGTTGTCGCCGCCGATAAAGTCCTTGAGGGCGTTTTCCTGCATCATCCGGCGCACGCTGACCTTGCCGGCCTTGCTGCGCACGATTTTCTTCGCCACGGCTTGTGCGGTGTAGCCCGAGAGGTCCGGCAGCGTCGGCTTGGCCAGCTCCAGCGGCGCGGTGGGCGGGCTGGTGATGGTGTAGGTCTTGGCCTGTTGCAGTTCCTTGGCGATGGTGGGCGCCTTGACCTGCGGCTCGACATTGGCAAAGGCCGGGGCGCACGCCAGCAGCATTGCCGCAGCGAGCAGGGCCGAGCCTTTGAGGGCGTGAGGATTCATTGCGCAGGCTCCCATCAGAAACGCCAGATCACATCGACAAAGGCGCGGTGCATGTACGAGTCGACTTGCTTGCCATAGGCGTCGCCCGGTTTGAACACGCCGCCACGAAAGCGCACCAGGGCCGACGGTTCGTCGATCGACTGGCTGAGGGCGGCGGGCAGCAGGCCCTTCTTGAAGTACTTGGTGACCACCAGGTCCATCTCCTGGCCGAGGTCTTTCTTGCCGTCTTCCAAAGGCAGGGAGGCGCTGGACAGCACGGCGCCGGTGACGTCGTCGTAGTTGTTCTGCACCGCGTCGATGCCATTGCTGCCCACCGGCTTGTTACCGTCGACACGCCAGAACTTGTGGTAGACCAGGCTGGCGTCGTAGTCGTCGCGCAACTGCCAGGAACCGAACAGGCTCATGGACTGCATGTTGTTCATCTCGCCGCGAAACGCCTCGCCAAAACGATGCACCCGCGATTGCGTGCCGGTGAAGTTCGAGCGGTTGCTTTGCAGGCCGTTCTGTTCGTAGTCGGCGCTGGCGCGGGCATAGGCCGCACCCACTTGCCACTGCGGGTCGAGGCGCAGGCGCACACCGAGGTCAGTGGCCCAGCCATCCACATCGGTATTGCGCTTGGCGTTGGCCGGGCGGCTGCCGTCGGCGTTCAACGCGTTGACGTTGCTGCGCTCGCCCTGCATGCCGGTGACGCTGGCCCAGTAGTTGACGCTGTTGGTGTTGCGCCAGTTATAGGCGTCGCTGTTGGCCTCCAGGCCGAGCCAGGTCAGGTCGCCGTTCTGGCGCTTGTCCAATGAGTCGGCGGCCACGCCCGGTTGCGGGTAGTCGAGCTTGCCGTCGTCATGGCTGTGATGGCCGCGCACGCCAACCCAGTGGCCCGGGGTCCACTGGTAGGCCGCGTCGGCGTAGAAGTGCTGGCGGTCCTTGTCTTCGGGGGACAGTTCCTTGAGGTCGGTGCGGTACTCGCTGAAGCGCTCGGCGGCGCCGACATTGGCCTTGAGCAGGGTGGTGTCGAAGGTCCAGTTCAGCGCTTCGATATTGGTGTCGCGCCATTGCCCGTCGTCATTGCGCAGGCGTTGGCGGCCCAGCTTGAGGATCTCGCCAGGGTAGGGGGTGAAGCCGCTGTAGCCGACCCAGAACTCGCGCAGGGCCAGGTAGTTTTTCTTGGTCTTGCGGTCGTTGTTGCTCGATTGCTCGGTGGTGTCGCCATCGGACTGTTGCAGGGTGTCGGTCTCGATGATGTCGCTGGACGCCACCGCCTGGCCCATGGCGTAAGCGCTCCACGCGCCGCGCTCACCATAGATCCACGGGCGTACATCCAGACCGATGCCGTTGACGTCGCCGCCTTTTTGCGTACCCAGGTCGCGGTCATCTTCGGACTGGCCGGTGACTTTCACTTCCAGGCCGAAGTTCTTGTCTTCGGTCAGCGCGGCCAGGGTCGGGCACGACCACAGCAGGGCGAAGGTCAGGCCAATACCGGCCTTGACGAATGGATTGAGTTTCATAGGGTTTCCTCGCCGTCTTCTTCTTGCAGGGCGTGCAGTTGCAGCGCGCTTTGGCTCAAGGCGCCACGGGCGGCCAGCTCTTGTTGCAGCAGGCGCTGGCCCTCGGCGCGCTGGGCAGGCGGCAGTTGTTGTTCGAGTTGCGCGGCCAGTTCATTGGCTTGCGGCGTGTTTTGGGCTTTGGCCAGTTGGCTGAACACATAGGCGTTGAGCGGGTCGGGCTGGGTGCCCTTGCCTTGGGAAAACAGTTGGGCGATAGCAAAGTCGGCGCTGTTCTGGCCGTTGCGCGCGGCGGTCAGCAAATGGTCCAGGGCTTTTTGCGGGTAGACCTGGCCCAGGTAGCCACGGCGGTAGATCTGGCCGAGGTAGTAATCGGCGGCCACTTCCCGGCCCTGGGCTTTCTGAAAGTGCGCTTGCGCGGCCTTGGCATCGGCCGGCACCCACTTGCCTTCGTAGTAGAGCTTGCCCAGCAGCAGTTCGGCGCGGGGCTGGTCGGCGGCGCGGCCGTTGTCGAGGTACTTCATCATTTGCTCGACGTCGCCCAGTTCCGGGAAGTCGTAGAGCAGCTGCGCGAGGCTGACCCAGGACGCCGGGTAGCCGGGGGCGATTTTTTCCAGCAGGGCCTGGGCGGTCTTTTCGTCCGTCTTGCCGAGTGAGGCATCACCCAACACACGGGCCACACTGTCGACCCGCTGGGCGCTGACGGTGCCACGGCTGTAGCCGGCTTGCATCTGCTTGAGCAGTTCGGCCTGTGGCTGCGGCTGCTCGCGCTTCTGGTAGACGGTGGCCAGTTCGACGTAGCAGATATCGGTGCTGCTGAGCGCGGCCTTGCAGATTTTTTCGATGTCATCCAGGTGCTGGTCGTAGGTGCCCTGGGTGCGGTACAGCAGCACCTGCGCCAGGCCGGCTTCCGGATAGCCGGCGGTGCGCCAGGTATCGATCTGCTGCTGCGCGTTGACGCTGGGGAAATCGTGGGGGTATTGCAGGTACAGCATGGCCAGGGGGATCAGGGTGTTGCCTTCGCCATTGGCAAAGGCTTTTTTCAACAGGCCTTCGGCTTCACGGTGCTCGGCTTCGGTGGCGTCGGGCTTGGCCACCAGCAGGCGGCCGAGACGGGCCTGGGCGCGGGGCGAGATATCGGCGGCCGCGCGGTAGGTGGCTTCGGCTTGCTTGATCTGCGCCGGGTCGCGGCTGCCGACCTGGATATCTGCCAGGCCGACCTGGGCCTCGCTGTAGCCCAGTTCTGCCAGTTGCTGGTAATTGTGCGCGGCGGTGGCGGTGTCGCCACGCTTGAGGGCTTCATTGGCCAGGCGCTGGTCGGGCAGGCCGGCGCAACCGGCCAGTGTGACGGCCAATGCCAGCAGCGCCACAGGTCGCATGGGGGAGCGAGCTTTTGTAGGAGCTGGCTTGCCTGCGATGCGCGCGACTCGGTTTGCCTGCTGCACCGAGTCGATGCTATCGCGGGCAAGCCCGGCTCCCACAGAAGTGGGCTCCCACAAGGGTTGTGTTGTTCTTGAAATAGGGTTCACAGGCAAATCCTCGCTTACAAACCAGCAGCCATGGCTTTATCAATCAGCCAGTTCAGGGACGGGCCACGGTCGCTCGTCACTTCTACCGGGCGGCCGGCATAGGCGCTGTCCAGCGGGGCATCGGGCTTGATCTGCACGCGGATATCCGAGGACAGGTCGGCGCTGTTGAGGCTGGTGCTGCTGACGATGGTGCCGGTGCGGGTCTGTTCCTCATCGGCGACCTGGAAGCTCACCGGGGTGCCTGGGCGCACATCACCGAACTGGCGATAGGAGAAACGCGCCTCGACATTCGCCTGGCTGCCGCGCGGCACCAGTTGGAAGATCACATCACCCTTGCTCGCGTATTGACCGTCGGCCACCAGTTGCTGGGCGACGATGCAATCGCAGGGCGAGGTCAGGGTGCCGGTCATTTGCTTGCCGAACAGCTCTTCGACCTTGGCCGGTTGCAGCTGGTCTTCGTCCAGGTGGCCCTTGAGCACATCCAGCATGCTGGTGCTGAAGGTCGCCAATGGCGCGCCTTTGGCGGCAACCCCGTTGTCCTTGATCAGGCTTTGCACGGTGCCGTCGCGGGGCATGGTCACGTTCATGCCCGGCACGCTGACCAGGCCGGCCTGGGCGTGGCTGACGAAGTACATGCCATACACCGACTTGAACACAAAACCGAACGCCGCCAGGCCCACCAGGAAGATCGCCAGGCTGAAGGTCACGGCGCGCAGGCGGCCAAAGGCGGTCATGCCGCTGCCGCTGTCCTTGACCTTGCGTGCCTTGGTGAAGTTGTCGCGCTGCAAGGTCGCCAGTACATCGCCCATGGTCACGATATCGCCGGACAGGTGCGAAGTGATCAGGTGGCGCAGGGTGGAAATATCCTGGGCATCCAGGTTCTGGAACTGGCAGCCGGTGCGGCCGGTCTGGCGGTCGTGGGAGCGGATCAACAGCTCCACGTCCATCGCCAGGCCGAGGTTGTCGATGACAAATTGCAGGCGCGCCTTATGCACATCGCCAACCTTCAGCGGTTGCTGGGCGGCATTGAAGGCCAGGCCGCCGGCGGACAGGTCGATGACCCGTACTTCCATGGGGGTGCGGTCGGCGCCGAAGAAGCGCAGCTTGGCCGGGATTTTGACCCGGGCGTGTTGGCGCTGGGCTTCGGATTCGTGGACAACATTGGCGTTTACTTGACTGTTCATCAGGGCATTTCCTTAAGTTAATTCAGGCTTGGCAGGGTCAGACCATCATCAGCAACACGGCGACGAAAATGCTGCCGGCGGAGAAGGTCATGGTCCGAGACGACCAGGTGTTGAACCAACGCTGTGCGCTTTCCAAATCACGGGTCAGTTTGGTGTCCTGGCGGGTCCAGGATTGTTGATCGAGGCGGAAGAACACGTAGATCTTCACCAGCGCGCCCATGATCTGGTTGTAATAGAGAATCACCGGGTAGGCGGGGCCGATCTTGTGGCCCGAGCACGACAGCAGCAGGGTCAGGATCAGGCGCGTGATACCAATCCACAAAAGGTAAGCAAGGATGAACGCGCCGCCGTACTTGAAGGTGGCGATGATCGCCACGGTCAGGCCGAGCAGGGAGGTCCACATCGACACGCGCTGGTCGAACAGCACCACGCTGGTGAACAGGCCCAGTCGGCCCATACCCAGGCCCAGGGCCCGGGAGTTCTGGCGCAGGTTGTTGCCGTACCAGCGGAACATCAGCTTGCGGCTGGCCTTGATAAAGCTTTTTTCCGGTGGATGCTCGACGGTGTTGATCGCTGCGTCGGGCACGTAGAAAGTGTCGTAGCCCAGGCGCATCAGGCTGAACCAGCTGGACTTGTCATCGCCGGTGAGGAACTTGAAGCGGCCCAGGCGCCAGTGTTGCAGCGAGTCGCTTTCCACGTCGGCGATAAAACCGGGGTCGGTGACCACGCTGGCACGGAACACCGACATGCGTCCGGTCATGGTCAGCACGCGCTTGGACAGGGCCATGGAACACATGTTGATGTGGCGCTGGGCGAAGCGCAGTTTGTGCCACTCGCTCATGATGTAGCCGCCGCGCACTTCGCAGAACTCGTTGGTGGTCAGGCCGCCGACATTGCCGAACAGCTGGAACCACGGCACGGTCTTGCGTACCACGCCTTCGGCGAGCACGGTGTCTCCATCGATCACCGCCACCACGGCGCGGTCGTCCGGCAGGTGGCGGGAGATGGCGCGGAAACCAAAGGCCAGGCCATCGCGCTTGCCGGTGCCGGCGATGCGCACGAAGTCGAGCTTGACGTGATCCGGTGGGTTCATCTTTTCCCAGAGGCTCTTGACCAGCAGCTCATCGGACATTTCCACCAGCGAGCAGACTACGGTGGTGGGGAAGCCGCACTCGATGGCCTCGCGGATCACCGAGCTGTAGACCTGGGCCGTGGTCAATGCGTCGATGCGAAAGCTGGTGACCATCAGGAACACGTGGGAGGGGTCCGCCGCCTTGCCCAGCTTGCGCACTTTGCGCCGCAGGTGCGGGTAGACCACGTACAGGAACAGCATGCCGCGCACAAAGTGCGTAGCGCCCATGGAGTAGCGCCAGATGCCAACGGCGCCAATCAGGAAAATGAAATTCTTCGACTGCGAGTCGAATGTGCTCGCCGGCAACGCCAGGGCCAGGCACATCAACACGCTTAAAAACAACAGCCAACCGGCGGCCTGAAGGAGGCCGTGCTTTAGCCTGTGCATAATCTGCATCCGTCTGGAGTCTCGGGCGAGCCTGTGGGGTGGCCCGATGGGGTTGTGGCAGGCTTACAGTGGGGCGCCATCGCCGGCGAGCCGGCTCCTACATGACATGCGCGACCTGTAGGAGCCGGCTTGCCGGCGATCAGCGCGCTTACCAGCAAATGCCTTCGGTACGCCCATTGACGCTGGTGGCCTGGGACATGAAGCCCACCAGGTCGATCACTTGCTTACCGTGCGGGGCTTGTTGGGCCAGGGCGCGGAATTTCTCGTCGCGGTTGCCGAGAATGATCACGTCGCTGTTGTTGATCACATCGTCGAAGTCCGAGTTGAGCAGGGACGACACGTGGGGGATCTTGCCTTCGATGTAGTCCTTGTTGGCCCCATGCACACGGGCGTATTCGACGTTGCTGTCGTAGATGCTCAGGTCAAAGCCCTTGCCAATCAGCATTTCCGCCAGTTCCACCAGTGGGCTTTCGCGCAGGTCATCGGTGCCGGCCTTGAAGCTCAGGCCCAGCAGGGCGACCTTGCGCTTGTCGTGGCTGGAGACGATGTCGAAAGCGTTCTGCACCTGGGATTCGTTGCTGCGCATCAGCGAGTTGAGCAGCGGCGCCTCCACGTCCAGGGTGCTGGCGCGGTAGGTCAGGGCGCGCACGTCTTTTGGCAGGCACGAGCCGCCGAACGCAAAGCCTGGGCGCATGTAGTACTGGGACAGGTTGAGGGTCTTGTCCTGGCAGACCACTTCCATCACTTCGCGACCATCCACGCCGACCGCCTTGGCGATGTTGCCGATCTCGTTGGCGAAGGTGACCTTGGTGGCGTGCCACACGTTGCAGGTGTACTTGATCATCTCGGCAACGGCGATGTCCTTGCGGATGATCGGTGCGTCGAGTTCTTCGTACAGCGACTGCAGGACGTCGCCCGAGGCTTTGTCCAGTTCGCCGATCACGGTCATCGGCGGCTGGTCGTAGTCGGCGATGGCGGTGGATTCGCGCAGGAACTCGGGGTTGACCGCGACACCGAAGTCGACCCCGGCTTTTTTGCCCGAGCAGTCTTCGAGGATCGGGATCACGACGTTGGCCACGGTGCCGGGCAACACGGTGCTGCGCACCACGATGGTGTGGCGGGTGGTCTTGTCACGCAGGACAAAACCAATCTCGCGGCATACCGCTTCGATGTAGTTGAGTTCCAGGTCGCCGTTTTTCTTGCTCGGCGTGCCCACACAGATCATCGACAGGTCGGTATCGCGGATGGCGTCGGCGAAGTTGGTGGTACCGCGCAACCGGCCGGTGGCAATGCCCTGGCTCAACAGTTCGCCCAGGCCGGGTTCAACGATGGGGGATTTACCCGCGTTGATCAGGTCGATCTTATCCTTGGAAATATCCACGCCGACCACTTCGTGGCCCCGTGCAGACAGGCAACCGGCACATACTGCACCCACGTAACCCAAACCAAATATGCTGATGCGCATCGCATTTACCTCTATCTTTATCACGCCATTAGATGGCCGGAGTTCATGTTTTCAAGCGTCACTCATGCACTAGGTAATGCCGTGAATAGACACTGCATTGCCATGTACAGGCATGTTAAAAGTCGAGTGACTAACTAATGCACTCAAGTTGTGCGCAACTTGGCCTTGTTGTTGGGGCTTGCCCTGAAATGCAGCCAGCCTTCGGTGAGAAGGGTCTGGCGTCAGTGCCGCAATGCCTTGATATGGACGTGAAGCCCTTATCTATCAATGCCTTGGGTTGTCTCACTGACCCATTTGAGTAGGCTTAGCCTTGGCCTTGTAGGGGATGGTCATGCAACCTTATCGCCCGCCCTCAACTAAACAGTTGGTAATTAGACCGAAGAGTCATAGTTGTATGTGACAACTTCACTACTTCTTTTGGTCGCTGTGTAAGTCATATCGCACAAGAACAGAGATAATCGTTACCGGTGGTATGAGCGGCCCTGGAAGACATAGTTCCGGGCCGCTCATCCTGTTTCTCGAAATTTCTTGAAATATTAGGAAAGATGGCACTGGTACTATATTGATAGCACTTGCGGATTGGGCTAGTGGTTATAGGGAGTT
This sequence comes from Pseudomonas sp. WMBT8, assembly GCF_050916005.1. Taxonomy (NCBI): domain Bacteria; kingdom Pseudomonadati; phylum Pseudomonadota; class Gammaproteobacteria; order Pseudomonadales; family Pseudomonadaceae; genus Pseudomonas; species Pseudomonas sp. WMBT8. The sequence goes on along the minus strand of NZ_CP188096.1, from coordinate 5,000,942 downwards.
GGCGCGGGGATATAGTTTTATGCCACTACTGTTTTAAAAAAGTGGTGCCACTACGAAAAAAACTGACGAATGTCGAGTGAAAGAAACGTTAGGAATTCTGAAGAAATATTTTTGACGTCAAGTTAATGACGATTTCATTGGGGAAATGCAGATAAAAATGTGGGAGCAGGCAAGCCAGCTCCCACATTGGATTTGCGCTGTATTGGTGACCTATTGCGGTGCGTGGTCGCGCAAAAACACCAGGTTGTCCGGCTTGGACTGTTCGGCACTGAAGCGATAGCCCTGTACATCGAACTGCTTGAGCTGCGCCGGGTCGTTGATGCGTTCTTCGATGACGAAGCGGCTCATCATGCCCCGGGCTTTCTTGGCGTAGAAGCTGATGATCTTGTACTGGCCGTTCTTCAGGTCCTTGAACTCGGTGTTGATGATCCGCGCGTTGAGGGCCGGGCGCTTGACCGCCGAGAAGTATTCGTTGGAGGCCAGGTTTAGCAGCACGTCATCGCCTTGCTCGGCCAGGGCTTCGTTGAGCCATTCGCTGATGCGTGTGCCCCAGAAGGCGTACAGGTCCTTGCCACGGGCATTGGCCAGTTTGGTGCCCATCTCCAGGCGGTACGGCATCATCAGGTCCAGCGGGCGCAGCAGGCCGTACAGGCCCGAGAGCATGCGCAGGTGATCCTGGGCGTAGGCGAAGTCGGCGTCGTTGAAGGTCTGGGCGTTGAGGCCGGTATAGACGTCGCCCTTGAAGGCCAGCAGCGCCTGCTTGGCATTGGCCGGGGTGAAGGCGGGGGTCCAACTGCCGAAACGCGCGGCGTTGAGGCCGCCGATCTTGTCGGAAACATGCATCAGTTCACTGATCTGCGCCGGGCTCAGCTCGCGCAACTGCTCGATCAACTCTTGGGAGTGGTCCAGGTATTGCGGCTGGGTAAAGCGCTGGGTCGCAGGCGGGCTCTCGAAATCGAGGGTTTTGGCTGGGGAAATCACCATCAGCATGAAGTCGTCTCCTGTAATCGTCGGGGGATTCTAGGGGGTTGGGGCCTTCGACTCCACCTATCACGGCAATAGCTGCCATACGGTTATCCCTGTGGGAGGATTGCGATCGGCTATAGTGGCCGACGACTCTGGAGGGGGAGACCCGTTGTGCGAATTGCGCTTTTGTTGTGCGCCTGGCTGACCTGCCTGGGTGCCCAGGCGGCCAGTGTGGATGTCGCGAGCCTGGACCGCGGCACCTGGCCGGAAAAACTCAGCAGCCCGGCGCTGTTCGATGTGGCGTCACGCGCTGAAATCCTCATGTTCGCCAACGCGCTGCTGGCCCGCGAGGCCCTGGATGAGCCGGCCCTCAAGCAGCGCCTGGGGCTGAAGATCATCAATCAGGGGGCCATCGACGACCTGCGTCGCCACCTCTGGCAACGGTTGCTGGAAAACTACGGATTTGCCCAGCAAAGCTGCGAGCAGGACGCCTCGTTCTGCTACCTGGTGGACAACATGGACGACCTGCGCGAGCAGGCCGGCAAGTTCGCGGTGGGCGAGCAGTCCTTCTATATAGGCTGGGCCGGCCCCAGCCGCGTGTTTCACCAGCGCTACCTGGACGAGCTGTTGCGCAAGGCCGCCCTGTTTCCACAGATCAGCAGCGAAGTCGCACGTTTTGGCGATTTCGAGCGCAACGGTGATGAACTCAATGACCGCCTGTTTTTACTGACCTTCGATGGCGGCCCGTCACCGATCAGCGGTAATACCGACTGGCTGGCCGACTACCTGCGCAAGCAAAAAATGACCGCGACCTTTTTTGCCCTCGGCAATAGCCTGCAAACCCGCCTGGAAAAGACCTCGCCCGCCGATATGCAGGCGTTGTACCAGGGCCAGTGCGTGGGCATCCAGGGCTGGCAGTACCGCTCCCATAGCCATTGGGTCGACTGGCAAAGTTCGATCACCCGCACGGCATCACTGACCCAGAACCTGTTGCCGGAAAACTACGTGCCGCTGTTTCGCCCGCCCTACGGCCAGCGGCGGGCTGACAGCCAGGGCTTCTTCCAGGGCCAGGGCCTGCAAGTGGCGCTATGGGATATCGACTCCCAGGACGAGCCCGGCCAGCTCAAGGCCGACGAGTCGGCCCAGCGGGTGCTGACGCTGATGCTGTTGTGGCGCAAAGGGGTGATTGTGTTCCACGACACCCAGGACAAGGCGCGGGTCGCATTGCCGCTGTTGCTCCAGGCAACGGCGCAAAGTGGGCTGGGCTGGCAGGACTGTCGGGAGGCGTTTCGCTGAAAAGCGCAAAGGCCCGGCCCTGTTGGGGATGATGGCGTTTCGGGGTGATTTGCTGCGACATTTCGATGCAGGCGGACTTCCGACTTTAGCGGTGTGTGTGGCGGCCCGCCAGTGCTATTCGTCATCCTGAAAAATAAACTTCAAAAAAGCGTCAAAGTGCTTTTTCCTGTCATGGGTTTTGCGGTATTACGAAGGCAGATCGCCGAAACCTGCACCACAGGTGGCGTCTTCCCAGACTCCCTTTGCGGTGTGTTCGGCGGTCGAATCGAGGCGCAGCACTGTTGTGGTATTGCGTCGACTGGCTCCCACAAAGGTGACCGAGTATGGATGATCATGGACGTAACCCTTCTTCCGACCAGCCAATCCTTTATGTGCTTGATACCAATGTATTGATCCACGATCCAAACGCGTTGCTCAATTTCGAAGAACACCACGTCGCCATCCCAATGATCGTGCTCGAGGAACTCGACAAACTCAAAAGCGGGCACCACAGCGTTGCCGCCGAATGTCGCCAGGCGATCCGCCTGATCGACAAGACCCTGGGCGAAGCCTCGCCCGAGGATGTGGAAGTCGGCGTACCGATCCAGCGTGGCAAGAGCGGGCCCAAGGGCTTGCTGTCGATCCTGATGAGCAAGCGCAGCGAACCCAACAGCCTGCTGCCGGAAAACCTCAACGACAACAAGATCATCAACCAACTGATCGACCTGCACGCACGCGACAAGGACCTGCGCCTGGTGCTGGTGACCAAAGACATCAATATGCGCCTCAAGGCACGAGCGTGTGGGATCGCCGCCGAGGACTACAGTACCGACCAACTGGTCGACGACGTATCGATGCTGTCCCGTGGTTATCACACCATGACCGGCTCGTTCTGGGACCGCGTCAGCAAGGTCGAGACCCGCCAGGACCATGGCCGCACCTGGCACCAGGTGCAGCTGACCGACAACTTGCCGGCGGTGCATATCAATGAATTCATCATCGACGAACAGGGTTTTGTAGGCTGGATCAAAGAGATCCAGGTCGACAAGCTGCTGATCCTCGACCTGCATCAGGAACCCCTGTTGCACCAGGAAGCCTGGGGCCTGAAACCGCGTGATATCTACCAGAGCCTGGCGCTGTACGCGTTGCTCGACCCGGACATCCACCTGGTCAACCTGACCGGCGCGGCGGGTTCGGGCAAGACCATCCTCGCCCTGGCGGCGGCCATCGAGCAGACCATGGTCACCAAGCGTTATCGCCGCATCATCGCCACTCGCAGTGTGCAGGGCCTGGACCAGGAGATCGGCTTTTTGCCCGGCACCGAAGCGGAAAAAATGGAACCGTGGCTGGGGGCGATCACCGACAACCTCGAAGCCTTGCACATGGATGACGAAAACACCCATGGCAGCGTCGACTACATCCTCAGCAAAGTGCCGTTGCAGTTCAAATCCCTCAACTACATTCGAGGTCGCAGCTTCCAGCAGAGCCTGATTTTGATCGATGAATGCCAGAACCTCACCCCGCACCAGATGAAAACCATCATCACCCGTGCCGGCGCCGGTTCCAAAGTGGTGTGCCTGGGCAACCTGGCGCAGATCGACACCCCTTACCTGTCCGCGACCAGCTCCGGGCTGACCTACCTGACGGAACGCTTCAAGGATTTCCCGAACGGCGTGCACATCGCCTTGCAGGGCGTCCCTCGCTCGATTCTGGCCGAATACGCCGAATCCCACCTGTAACCGCCCAGTGTGGGAGCGGGGTTGCCCGCGATAGCGGTGGGTCAGTCGATGATAAGTTGACTGACGCGCTCCTATCGCAGGTAAGCCAGCTCCCACCTTTTGATCTGCGTTGGGTTTACAATCGGGGGCTTCTGATCAGGAGTATCCCCGTGCTGACTCATCTCGATTCCCAGGGCCGTGCCCATATGGTCGACGTCACCGACAAAACCGTGACGTTCCGTGAAGCCGTGGCCGAAGCGCGGGTGCGCATGCTGCCCCAGACCCTGCAAATGATCGTCGACGGCGCCCACCCCAAGGGCGATGTGTTCGCCGTGGCCCGCATCGCCGGGATCCAGGCGGCGAAGAAAACCAGCGACCTGATCCCCCTGTGCCATCCGCTGATGTTGACGGGCGTCAAGGTTGAGCTGGCCGCCGAAGGGGAAAATACCGTACACATCATCGCCCGCTGCAAACTGTCCGGGCAGACCGGCGTGGAAATGGAAGCGCTGACGGCCGCCAGTGTCGCCGCGCTGACCATCTACGACATGTGCAAGGCGGTGGACCGTGGCATGACCATCGAGAACATCCGCCTGCTGGAAAAACTCGGCGGCAAAAGCGGGCATTTCAAGGCGGACCAGGCATGAGCATCCACGTACTGTTTTTTGCACGCTACAGCGAGGCGGTAGGCCTGGACTCCCTGGAGGTCGAAGGCGACTTCGCCACCGTCGATGCCGTGCGCCAGGCACTGGCCGCAGATCCTGGCTTCGAGGTGCTCAATGAGGCCAGCCTGATGTGCGCGCGCAACCAGGAACTGTGCGCCCTCGACGAGCCTTTGCAGGCCGGCGATGAAGTGGCCTTCTTCCCGCCCGTGACCGGAGGCTGACCATGGCCATTCGTGTGCAAGCCCAACCCTTTGACCCCGGCGCCGAAGTCAACGCCATGCACGCCGCCAATGTAGGCGTGGGCGCAGTGGTGAGCTTTGTCGGCTATGTACGCGATTTCAACGACGGCCTCGATGTGGCGGGGATGTTCCTCGAACACTACCCCGGCATGACCGAAAAGGCCCTGGCCAAGATCGCTGTCGAGGCTGAGCAGCGCTGGCCGCTGCTCAAGCTGGAAGTGCTGCACCGCATCGGCGCCCTGGAGCCTGGCGAGCCCATCGTGTTCGTGGCGGCTGCCAGTGCCCATCGCCAGGCGGCGTTTGATGCCTGTGCGTTTGTGATGGACTACCTCAAGACCCGCGCGCCGTTCTGGAAGAAGGAAAACACCAGTGAGGGGCCGCGCTGGGTGGAGGGGCGCGACAGTGATCATGCGGCGGCGGATCGCTGGTAGTGGCGAGCAGCACCCACTACTAGCTCTATTTGACCTATAAAACCTTTGGTTTAGGCCAAAAGGTTCTGCACAACTGTCAATTCTGACAGTTGTTCGTCATTCTCCTTTAATACTTAATTACACTCACGGGCATTGGGTTTTCCTTTAGAGATAACCAGGCTGTATTAAGTAGTTATGCCTCCGATTGTACTTCATCGAAGATGAAAGTTTCAGGGAGAAAAAAATGACTGAGGAAAATAAACTGTCCAGGCTTTCCCATTTCAGGGTTACATGCCCGGATGGCTCGAACTTTACGGATAATCTTTATGCCAACGGGCGCCATCAATGTGAGGTTGTTGTTGAAGTAATAAAAGAGTGCCAAAATAGAATTGGGGTATGGGAGCGTACTGAATTAACTGATGAAGAAATTGAAAGTATCAGAGTTGTTTCGTTTTTTTCAGAAGATGGAGGATTTTTACCTAGTGGTTGGAGTTGTGATGAGAGAAAAAATATTTACAGTGAAGGGCTTTGGGAAGGTGATAAAAAAGTAGAACTGAAACCAACTGATTATAATCCGGGTCCCCTGGTTCAGAGGGTTTCTCGTTACTTGCGTTTCAGTTCGCAAGGCTCTATGGAGTCAGTCAGACTTGTAGCATGTATGGTTTTGAACGGTCAGGTTTATAAAACCAAGTCGTTGGCGGAAGATAGCGGTTTTGATTCGTCGGTTACCCTCCAGCCAGTGGTTCCATTTAGACTCTCTGTGAAAGATTTGGTTGAGTATAAACATGCAGCAGTTTCGGATACAACGTTCTATGCGACGGTATATTATTGGACTCCTCCTGCTGGGGTGGTGTTCGTTGCGCAAGAAGGTCTTGACCGGCCGTTGGATATGGACTACGAGGGTGACCATTTTCAGACTGGTTACGCTTATGCAAAACAGGGCAATAACACTCCCCATAAGGGGGGTGTAGTTGTTAATAAGGGGAACTCTCCCGTTATGCGGTCGGATATATTCAAGCCTTACGGTATTCCGGTTTACAATTATTATGTGCGGACTGATATGCGGCCGACAATCATGAGGGCAATAACGGCACGATCTCTTGCTTTGAAAGTTGATGTTACGCACGACTCGAATAGCACATGGAGTTTAATAGATAATTTTGGAAACTTACATCAGTTTGTATTGGAGTCGGCCGGTGCTAACTATGAAGGATTGCGTATAAAAGATAAGGGGCCAGACCTGAAGTTGACCTATTTCAAGATAAAACTTCCTAATAATCAAACTTGGACGGATGCTCTTTATAGCAACGGTCGTCATCAGTGCAAGGTCCAGGTCGAGGTGATATTGGAGCGCGAGGATACAGGTCCTGTTCCACTGACTGCAGAGCAGCGTGCTAGTGTGACGATTACACGTTACTCAACAAATGTACACGAAGTATTGCCGCCTGGATGGTCGTGTGATGTTGAAAAAAATATGTTTGACACGGGACGCTGGGTGAGAGATGGCATCATGGAAGATGAGCAACGCAACATAGGCCCGGATGATAATGGTTCGGTACCGTTTTCAGAAATAATTGATCGGTATATGCGTTTCGACTCGACCACTCCGATCGAAACTCAAAAATTCATGGCCAGAATCATAATAGATGGGGTTGTTTATACAACTAATCCGATATCTACTCCAGGTGGTAGTTCAATTGATATTCTTCCGATTAGACCATACCGTCTAAGCGTGCGCGATTTGACAGTTTATCATGATTTTGATGCGCAGCATGATGCTAATAGTGACGCAGATGTTTTTTATTATAATCCACCGGCGGGACTGAGGATTGTCTCCACGATGGGGCTTGACAACCCTTTGCAAGTCAATGATGAGGGTGATTACTTTCAAACGTCATTTTCGCAAAAAATCAACAGAGATGGATATCGGTATTGTAAGGCCGGTGTTGTCTTGCAAAAAGATGTGCCAGGCTTGAAGCTGCGGACTCATGATGTTCAGAGAAATGCTAACTTTCTTAATCCTTATATTGAATACAATGTTGTGTCTACTATTTTTCGTGTAGTGAAAATTTGGACAAAAAATCCAATTGTTGAAGGTGATACAAAAAGTACATTGCGTGTCTGGGATAATTTTGGATGTGAGCATAGATTTTTTATAGAGAAGGCGGACAGTGGACGTAGTTTAGAACTGAGAGATGCGTGAGTGTGCGATTTCTGATGGCGAGTTCGGGTATGTAGTGTGCGTTTGGATTTAACTATTTTGCTGGTTGTCTGTACAGTTGAGGAGTTAAAAATGAATGTCTATTCTAATGCTTTTAATTTCAGTTCGTATCTCAACGGTTCAGTTGATCCGCGCACGGGGCAGTATGGTGGGCAAATTCGCTTGGCCACTTTGTATCCTGAAGGCCCACAAGAGGTGAGTCGGGATATTATGCTGTCGTTTTCTATGCTTAATTCAATTAATAGCCCTTACGGTATCGGATGGCAGCTCAGTAATACTTCATTTGATTTGGTCAGCCTGAATTTTACCTTGCTCAATGGCGGAAGATATCAAACCAGTGGTCTGCCTTCGGTAGGCGGCACGATGATATTCAAGGATTACAAGTTAAAAGATCTAGTCGTCAAACGGCCGGATACCAATACGCTGCATGTAATTTACAAAGATGGATCTGTAGAAGTTTTACGTCGCACAAGCAGTACTGTGCCGTACCGGATAGACGCTATATTGTTCGAGAATGGCGAGCGCTTGACTTTCCGGTACGGCACTACAGGTTTTTTGGAGCGGATCCTCAACCATAAGCAAGAAGATCTACTTATTCTGACCTACTCCACCGGGCGTTTGTCGTACGTAGATGCTCGGGTCGAAGGAGGGCGTTATGCCCGCATTCAATTTACACAGATCAATAATCTTTTGACGAGAGTGACGGCCCCCTATGATCGTAATGAACCGCCCGGCGCTGCGGCTTATGCGTTTGAATACTGGCCGGAGTTTCGCAACGGCCTGGTCCCTCTTAAGCGAGTTTATTCGCCGATGGGTGGGGAGGAACTGATTAGTTATGAGGAGAACGGGCACCAATATGCCAACAACCAATACATTCCACGGGTCGTCCGTTGGGTGCAGACACCAGGGGCCAGTCAGCCGGACATGATCCGGACCTATGCCTACAGTCAGGGCAAGAATTTTACCGGTTACCCGTTCTCCGGCGGTTTTCGCGAAGGCGAAGACAACCTGTACTTGGTAGGCAGCGCTTATGACTACTGGACCGAAGAGACCAGCCGCAGTGCTAATAATGCGGTGCTGAGCGTCAGCCGCACCACCTATAACAAGTTTCACCTGTTGACCGAAGAACGGGTTACGCGTGAGGGGACGCGGACCCAAATGAACATCACGTACAACACGGTCCCCGGCCTGTTTCCCGCCCAGCCAGCCAATCTCCACCTTGCCAAAACCATCACCAAACGCTATGAGCTAGTGGCTGGTGGTACCCCGAGGGAAGAGATCCAGCAGATAGAAACTGACGACTACGGCAACGAACTCAGTCGCACTGAGCCTTCCGGTATCCGTACCGAATACAGCTATTACCCGATTGCGGGAGAAAGCGGCAAGTGCCCTGCCGACCCCCACGGTTTGTTCCAGCGCTACCTCAAAGAAGAGCGACTCGTGCCCGTAGGAGGCGCGCCTGCCGCGCGGCTCACGGAATATACCCATACACGTGTCCCGCAGACGGGCAGTAGCTATTTTGTGCTGCAGCAATCCATCAACCAGGCTGGTGTGCTGGCCATGCAGCAGACTTATTACCAAACCCCTGTCGAGCTGGCTGGCCGGTTGAAGAGCGCCACCAGTACGGTCGGCGGGCAGGCGCTGACCAGTGAGTTCAGTTACGTGATTCAAGGCGATAATGTGCTCGAAACCCGGCGGCTGAAGGGGCGCGAGGGGCAATGGCTTGAGGCCAAGCGCACGCTTTCGCTGGTCAATCGACGCCTGTTGTCGATGACGCGAGACGGCGAAAGCACTCTGGATCTGGCTTACGACGTCAGTGGCCGGTTGACGGTGGAAACGGTTGCTCCCGGCACACCGCAAAAAGCCACGCGGCAATACGCCTACCATTTTGCGCAGGGGGTGACGCGTGCCCATTTGATCACCACGGATGCGCAAGGGATCAAGGCCATTACTTACTATGATGGTGCTGGCCGCCAGGTGGCCGAAGCACAGGTGATCGGCTCGAATCAGGAGCGACCCACTTGTACCTGGCGTTATGACGCGCTCGGGCAAACCGTCGAAGTGGTCGATATGGATTACGTGACCGAAGGGCAACGCTTGTTGAAAAGCACCCACACCTACAACCGCTGGGGCAACGCGAGCCGTGTCACCCACGCCGATGGCCGCGTAGTGATCAATGAGTACGACCCGCTGCTCAATCTCACGGAAGAGGGCGTTGTGGGCGGGGAACGCCGTATCACCTATTTCAATGCCTACAACCAGCCGATCAAGGTCGAGCGCCTGGATGCCAGCAACAATAAAGTTGAAGTGGAGTCGTACACCTACGATGGCCTGGGGCGATGCCTGACGGTATTGGATATCAATAAAACGCTCACTGAGTTGACTTACGACGGGTTTGACCGGCTGGTGACGACCCTGCAGAAACCGGTCGACGGTACCCCGCAGCGGCTGAGTAAAACTGACTACGTCCCAGGAACCAGCAGTGAGTTGGCCAGTGCCATCACCGTCGACGGCAAGCGGTTGGGGGCCCGTACTTACGACAGCCTGGGCCGGATGACCAGCCAGGTGCGTGGGACGGGACAGGCTACGACCTGGGAGTACGAGGCCGGTTGGTTTGAACCTATTGCCATGGTTTCCCCCCGGGGTGGGCGCCAGGTCATGACCTATGACAAGCAACTCGATGTGCCGACTCGGATTGAGATGACAGGACTGCCGGTGAGCACCTACCGGTATGATCCGGTGGGCGGAGCATTGACGCGTTCGGAGGCCAATGGCCTGATCCATGAGCTTTTCCAGGATGCCATCGGCCATCCCGAGAAGGACATTCAAACCGCCAGCGGTACGTCGCTGACTTCCCAGTATGGCTACTCCCCCGCAGGGCGCCTGCTGCATCAGACCTCAGCCGATGGCCAGCGCAGTGCGCTTGCATACGATACCCTCGGGCGATTTTCCAAGATGACCACCGGCCCCCTGGTGATCGAACAGACTTACGACACCCTGGGCCGGCCGCAGAACCTGACCACCACCTATGAAAGCACGAAGATTCTCACACGCGTGACCTACGACTCGCTGGGTCGGGAAGCTGAGCGCCGCTTTGAGCAAAACGGTGCATTGTTCCAGGTGTTGGCCAGTACGTATTACGTCAACGGTATGTTGGCGACTCGGTTTCTTCGCAATGCGAGTTCACAGGTGGTCATTGGCGAGACCTTCACCTACGACGCCTACCTGCGGCTCAAGACCTATCGCTGTGAGGGGCCTGAACATCCCAAGGATCACCTGGGCCGGGGCATTGTCGGGGAGGATTACACCTTCGACAGCCTCAATAACATCACGCGGGTCGTCACTGCATTTGCCGATGGCACACAAGACACCTGCCAACGTTATTTTACCGGTACCGACCCCACGCAGTTGACCCGCCTGACCCATACCCGCCCGGTGCAGGATGTCACCCTGACATATGATGCAGCGGGCAATTTGCAGGCGAGCCCAGAGGGCCACGCCTATACGTACAATGGCTTTGAACAACTGACGGCGGTGAAGGCCGGCCCTCTCAACTACAGCTATAAGTACGATGCCGAGGCGCGCCAGGTGCATGCATCCCGGGGCGCTGAACCGCCCGTGATGCTGGCATACGCCGGTAGGCGTCTGGATCTGCTGGTTGAAGGCAGTAAAAAGATCCGTTTCGCTGACGGTGGGGATGAGGTGATGGCGCGCAGTGGTGGCGTGGACGGCCCACAACTGCATATGAACGATGCCAGCGGTAGTGTGCGCGGCCTGTCAACTCCCGGTCAGCCCCATGTCCGCCGGCACTATACGCCCTATGGTGATGCATATATCCCCCTGGATGATGGCAAGGTCCGCAGCATGGCCGACCTGCAACTGCCGGCGTTCAATGGCGAGCGTCTGGATGTGCCGACCAACCTGTATTTCCTCGGTAATGGTCTGCGGGCCTACAGTCCTAGCCTGAGGATGTTCTTGCAGCCTGATCTGTTGGGCCCATTTGATGAGGGGGGGATCAATTGCTATGCCTACTGTGCCGGCAACCCGATCAACATGCGCGATCCTAGTGGGATGTGGCCTGGCTGGGTGAAGTGGGTATTGACCGGGGTAGCACTGGCGTTGTCGGTGGTAACGCTTGGGTTTGGGGCTGTCGGTCTTGCGGCCACGGTATCAGCTGCTGCAGCTTCGGCAACGTCAGTTGCTGCGGGGTTAGCTGCGGCAACAGTGGCGATGACCGCTGTGGGGGCGCCGGTCGTTGCGGGGGTTTTTGCGGGCGCGGCAGCCACTGCGACTGCGGCTGGCGCTACGATTGCCGCTGCCGCCGCTGCCGCCACAGGGTGGGTTATCGCCTCCAAGGCAGCGATCACCGTCGGAGCGGGGCTCGGTGTTGTCGGCGGGACGTTGAGTGTCGCGGGGCTGGCTACTGCCGAGGTCGATAAAGCCATGGGGTGGGACCGTTCGCACATCATCCGTAGGCTGGGGTGGGCCTCCCTCGGGTTTTCAATTGCCTCGTTGGTAGTGGGTATTGGGGGGGCTTATACCTCGTGGCACATGACCTACACCTCTGCGGCCTCAAAGGCGGCCGGAACCGGAAAACTGCTGGAAAGTCCCGCCGCCTTGGGGTTAATCGCGGGGGGCAAACGCATGTTGGGCTTATCTTACAAATTCACCGATAAATGGGGCATCACCCCATACAGCCAGCTTTTTGGGGCTACACGGGCTGTATTGAGATTTACCAATCTGGGGCGCTCGATTCAAGCGAGAGTCGGCTCACCGGCCACACCTCGACCGGAAGGCGGCGGCCCTGCTCCAGCCCAACCCCAGTCACAACCCACTGCCAGTCGAGTGGTCGATATGCCCGGCAGCAGCGCCGGCTTCTACCAGTCATTCAGAGAGGAAGCCTCGCGCATTCGCCAGCCCATCCTGGGGGAATTGTATCGAGGGTAGTCTTGGCAAACGCCGCATTAACCCAGACGCCGGGGCGACAACATCGCCTCGGTCAACCCCGCTCCCACCAACGCTTCGGGTAACGCCAGCCCACGCACCAGCGCCGCGCTGGCCTGGCCCATCGCCGGTGAGGTCTGGATGCCGTAGCCACCCTGGGCCGCGACCCAGAACAAGCCCTCTACCTGCGGATCAAAGCCACACACCAGGTCGCCATCGCTGACAAAACTGCGCAGCCCGGCCCAGGTGCGCGTGGGGCGGCGGATGCTCAGGGTGGTGGCCTGTTCGATGTGATAAATCCCCGTGGCGATGTCCAGTTCTTCGGGCTGCACGTCGTGGGGCTCGACCGGGTCGGCATTGGCCGGGGAGCCGAGGAACATGCCGGCGTCGGGCTTCATGTAGAACGAGCCGTCGAGGGCGGCCAGCTCCGGCCAGGCATGGATATTCACGTCTGCCGGCGGGGCGAAGATAAAGGCACTGCGGCGCTTGGGTTGCAGGCCGATTTTTTCGGCGCCGGCCAGTTCCGCGACTTGGTCGGCCCAGGCCCCGGCGGCGTTGATGATCACTGGGGCACTGAAGCGCTGTTGCGCGGTGCGCACTTGCCACTGGCCTTGATCGTCACGGGCCAGTTTCTGCACCTCGTTGTCGGTGTGGATTTGCCCGCCATTGCGCCGAATGCCACGCAAGTAGCCCTGGTACAGCGCATCGGTGTCGATATCGCAGACCGTCGGGTCGTAGATCGCGCCGTGGACTTTTTCCGCGCGCAGGATCGGCAGCATACGCAGCGCCTGCTCGGCACTCAGCAGCCGCGTCTCGGGCACCAGCGCCTTGGCGCTCAGGTATTGGCGCTGCAACTCGTCAGGATCGCCCGCCAGGTCCACCAGCAGTTCGCCACGGGGCGTGAGCAAGGGGTGTTCGCTGAAACCTGCGGGCGGGTGATCGAAGAAGTCGCGGCTGCCCAGGGTCAGGGCGCGCACTTGCGGCGTGCCGTAGGCCGCGATGTACAGGGCGGCGGAGCGGCCGGTTGCGTGATAGCCCGGCATGGACTCACGCTCCAGCACGATGACGCGGGCGTGTCGAGACAGCCAGTAACCGGCGCTGGCACCGGCGATGCCGCCGCCGATGATGAGGTAGTCGGCCTGGTTCATGGGTTCCTCCTTGAATATAAAAGCGCTGAAAGCCAATGTGGGAGCGGGCTTGCTCGCGAATGCGGGGTGTCAGTCTCTGGATATATTGACTGATCCACCGCATTCGCGAGCAAGCCCGCTCCCACATGGTTTACCGCATTCCAGCTTAAGGGCGTTTACGCTCTACGGGGCGCAGCAAGTGCGTCGGCGGCGTCTCGCAGCTGATCTTGCGGCCCAGCAGGGTTTCAATCGACGGCAATTGATACGAATCGTCTTCCCCGGCAAAGCTGATCGATACACCCGCAGCGCCCGCCCGGCCGGTACGGCCGATGCGGTGTACGTAGTCGTCCGGCACTTCCGGCAGGGTAAAGTTGATCACGTGGCTGATGCCATCGATATGAATCCCGCGGCCCGCCACATCGGTGGCCACCAGCACGCGGATCTTGCCCTCGCGAAAGCCTTCCAGGGTCTTGATGCGCTTGTGCTGCGGCACATCGCCCGACAACTGCGCGGCGTTGACGCCATCGCGTACCAGGCGTTCTTCGATGCGCCGTACTTCGTCCTTGCGGTTGGCAAACACCATGACCCGCTCCCAACCGTTGTCGTTGACCAGGTTGTAGAGCAGCTTGTATTTGTCGGCACCGGCCACGGCATAGATATGCTGCTCGACGTTCTCGCTGGCAACGTTCAGTGCCTCGATCTCGACGATGGACGGGTCGGTGGTCCATTGCTTGGCAAGGTTCATCACGTCTTCGGTGAAGGTCGCGGAGAACAGCAGGGTCTGGCGCTCGTTTTTCGGTGGGGTCTGGCGAATGATCTGGCGCACTTGTGGGATAAAACCCATATCGAGCATCCGGTCGGCTTCGTCCAGCACCATCACCTCGACCATGTCCAGATGCACGTCGCCGCGCTGGTTGAAGTCCAGCAAACGGCCCGGGGTGGCGACCAGGATGTCGCAGTGCCGCGCTTCCAGGTGCTTGAGCTGTTTGTCGAAGTCCATGCCACCGACGAACGTCATGACGTTGAGGCCGGTGTACTTGGTCAGGTCGGCGGCGTCCTTGGCGATCTGCACCACCAGTTCGCGGGTCGGGGCGATGATCAGCGCCCGTGGCTCACCCATGTAGCGCTCTTTGGGCGGTGGGGTCTGCAGCAACTGGGTAATGATCGAGATCAGGAACGCAGCGGTCTTGCCGGTGCCGGTCTGGGCGCGGCCGATGGCGTCTTTGCCGGCCAGGGTAAAGCCCAGGACCTGGGCCTGGATCGGTGTGCAATACGGAAACCCCAGGTCCTGGATGGCGTGCATCAGTTCCGGAGCCAGCTTGAAGTCATGAAAGCGAGTCTTGCCCTCTTGGGGCTCGACCACGAAGTCTTCCAGCTTCCACGGCTTTACCACAGGTTTTGGCGCGCGTTCGCGGCGCGGTTTTTCTGCGCGCTGGGCGGCGACAGGGGCCGGGACAGCAGGCGTGGCGGGCGGCGGTTTTGGCGAGGCAACAGGCGCGGTTCGGCCAGGCTGTTTACCATCATTGCGGCTGCCGGACGTTTGGACAGGGGCGCTGGGAACAGGGGCGAGTGGTTCAGCCTCGCTTTTACCGAACATCTTCTTGAGTGCTTTGAGCACGGTCATCTCATCAATTGGTTAAGGAATGTACGCCGGCCAGTGTAATGCAAGAATCGGGCGCGGCGTAGTGCGTTGGTCATGCGGCTACATAATGGCGGGCTTTGAGCCCAGGCGGCCGGACAACCAGGTGCCGATGTCGCGGATTTCTTCGGGTAACACCTCGTGACCCATTGGGTATTCCTGCCATGTCACGGTGACACCACGCAGCTTTAAATGCTCGTAGGCGCTGCGGCCCATGGCGTTCTGCACCACCTCATCGTACTGGCCATGCAGGCACAGGGCTGGAATTCGCTGCTGGCTGGCGGACAGTTCCAGCTCATCGCTGAAAGTCGGCGCATAAGTGGAGAGGGCAAGCACGCCACCCAAGGCACCCTGCCATTTCACAAACGCGGCGTGCAGGACCACGGCGCCACCCTGGGAAAAGCCGGCAAGGAAAATTCGCGAGGCGTCTATCCCGCTGGATTTTTGTTGTTCGATCAAATCGATGACCATGTCTGCCGACTCATCCAGCTGTTCGCGGCTGATGGCCCGTGCCGGACTCATGGCCAATATGTCGTACCAGCTTGGCATCTCGTAGCCACCATTGATGGTCACCGCACGGGTCGGCGCCTGGGGCAACACAAAGCGCGTCGACAGCAAGGTTTCCTGCAACGCTTCGGCCACTGGCAGGAAGTCGTAGCGATCGGCACCCAGGCCATGCAACCAGATTACGCAGGCGTCTGCGGGCTTGGCGGGCTGAAGAATCAAGGGTTCGGTCATGTTTGCTCCAAAAATGTGCGTGCGCGCCGATGGGGGGCGTCGGGGCGGTGCGTGGACGGTGGCTCAGTTAACAAGATGTCGCATGGCTGACTGTTTTGCGATTGATCCTGGGCTGAAACGGCTCAGCAGACACTCTGGTACGCCGCTTGCTATGTGTAGGTCGATGTCAGAACTATCTGAGGACGGTAACACTATCAGTGACTGCCGCCTCTGGGATAGCCGCTGCAATTACAGCGAAAGTCTCTGTCGCTTGACCCAAAAAAAAGCCAACACGGGTCGATATCGCCTCATAAGGGTGCGCAGAGGTTGGAGCTCCGACACAACAAGAGCAACTGGAGGTTTGAATGAAGGTATTGAAGTCTACCCTGGCCATCGTGACCGCGGCGACCGTCCTGGGCATCAGTGGCCTGGCCCAGGCCGGTGCCACCCTGGATGCGGTACAGAAGAAAGGTTTTGTGCAATGTGGCGTCAGTGATGGTTTACCGGGGTTCTCGGTGCCGGATGCCAGCGGCAAGATCCTCGGGATCGACGCTGACTACTGCCGCGCCGTGGCCGCTGCCGTGTTCGGTGACGCGACCAAGGTCAAGTTCAGCCAGTTGAATGCCAAGGAGCGTTTCACCGCGCTGCAGTCTGGCGAAGTCGACATCCTCTCGCGCAACACCACCATGACCAGCTCCCGTGATGCGGGCATGGGCCTGAAATTCCCAGGGTTCATCACCTACTACGACGGCATCGGCTTTTTGGTCAACAGCAAGCTGGGGGTAAAAAGTGCCAAGGAACTGGACGGTGCAACCATCTGCATCCAGGCCGGTACTACCACTGAGCTGAACGTTTCCGACTACTTCCGTGGCAATAACCTCAAGTACACCCCGATCACCTTCGATACCTCCGACGAAAGCGCCAAGTCCCTGGAGTCCGGGCGCTGCGACGTGCTGACCTCCGACAAGTCGCAACTGTTCGCCCAGCGCAGCAAGCTGGCCGCGCCGAAAGACTACGTGGTATTGCCGGAAACCATTTCCAAGGAGCCCCTGGGCCCGGTCGTGCGCAACGGCGACGACGAGTGGCTGGCCATCGTGCGTTGGGTAGGCTACGCCATGCTCAATGCTGAAGAAGCCGGCGTCACCTCGAAAAACGTCGAGGACCAAGCCAAGTCCACCAAGAACCCGGACGTTGCGCGTCTGCTGGGGGCTGACGGCGAATACGGCAAAGACCTGAAAGTGAAGAAGGACTGGGTGGTACAGATCGTCAAGCAGGTCGGCAACTACGGCGAAGTGTTCGAGCGCAACCTGGGCAAGAGCACCCCACTGGAAATCGACCGTGGCCTGAACGCGCTGTGGAACAACGGTGGCATTCAATACGCACCACCAGTGCGCTGATAGCTGATGGTTCTATCACCCGGTGGGCCAACCGCCGGGTGATGTTCTGTTCCATTATTCCTGGGGCACTTAATGCAAACTCAAATCGGCGCACCAAAACAGAAGCTCAGCTTCAGTGATCCAAAAGTGCGTGGGTGGCTGTTCCAGATCATCACCATCGTGGCGGTGGTCTCGTTGGGCTGGTACCTGTTTAACAACACGCAAACCAATCTTCAGCACCGGGGCATTACCTCCGGTTTCGACTTCCTGGAGCGCAGTGCCGGGTTTGGCATCGCTCAGCATTTGATCGACTACACCGAATCGGACAGTTATGCCCGGGTCTTTGTGATCGGCCTGCTCAACACCTTGCTGGTGACCGTGATCGGTGTGGTCCTGGCGACGCTGCTCGGGTTCGTCATTGGGGTGGCGCGGCTGTCACCGAACTGGATGATCAACAAACTGGCGACCGTGTATGTGGAAGTGTTCCGCAACATTCCGCCGTTGTTGCAGATCCTGTTCTGGTATTTCGCGGTGTTCCTGACCATGCCGTTGCCGCGCAACAGCCATAACCTGGGCGACACCTTCTTTATGAGCGCCCGGGGCCTGAATATGCCGGCGGCGCTGGCGGCCGACGGTTTTTGGCCGTTTGTGGCCAGTGTGGTGGTGGCCATCGTGGCAGTCGTGCTGATGGCGCGTTGGGCCAACAAGCGCTTTGAAGCCACCGGCGTACCGTTCCATAAATTCTGGGCGGGCCTGGCGCTGTTCATCGTGATTCCGACGTTGTGCACCTTGATCTTCGGTGTGCCGCTGCACTGGGAAATACCCAGGCTTGCGGGTTTCAACTTTGTCGGCGGCTGGGTATTGATCCCCGAACTGCTGGCGCTGACCTTGGCACTGACCGTCTACACCGCCGCGTTTATCGCCGAAATCGTGCGCTCGGGCATTGAGTCGGTGAGCCACGGCCAGACCGAAGCTGCGCGCTCCCTGGGCCTGCGCCCGGGGCCTACGCTGCGCAAGGTCATTATCCCGCAAGCCCTGCGGGTGATCATTCCGCCTTTGACCAGCCAATACCTGAACCTGGCGAAAAACTCATCCCTGGCCGCCGGCATCGGCTACCCGGAGATGGTGTCGCTGTTTGCCGGCACGGTGCTCAACCAGACCGGCCAGGCCATCGAGGTCATTGCCATCACCATGAGCGTGTACCTGGCGATCAGCATCAGCATTTCCCTGCTGATGAACTGGTACAACAAGCGCATTGCGCTGATCGAGCGGTGAGGAAACCAGCATGACTTCCCATACTTTCAAACCTGACATGCCACCACCGAACAAAGTGTTCGGGCCGATGGCATGGATGCGCGCCAACCTGTTCTCCAGTGGGTTCAACACCCTGCTGACGTTGCTGGCGATCTACCTGGTCTACTTGGTGGTGCCGCCGATCGTGCAGTGGGCGATCCTCGACGCGAACTGGGTCGGCACTACCCAGGCCGATTGCACCAAGGAGGGTGCTTGCTGGGTGTTTATCCAGCAGCGCTTCGGGCAATTCATGTACGGCTATTACCCCGGCGACCTGCGCTGGCGCGTGGACCTGACCGTGTGGTTGGCCATCGTCGGCGTGGCGCCGTTGTTCATCTCGCGTTTTAAACCCAAGGCGATCTACGGCCTGGGCTTTCTGGTGGTGTACCCGATCATCGCCTTCTTCCTGCTGCACGGCGGAATCCTTGGCCTGGCCAACGTCGCGACCAGCCAATGGGGCGGGCTGATGCTGACCCTGGTGATCGCCACCGTCGGTATCGCTGGCGCCTTGCCGCTGGGCATCGTGCTGGCGTTGGGGCGGCGCTCCAATATGCCGGCGATTCGCGTGATCTGTGTGACCTTTATCGAGTTCTGGCGCGGCGTGCCGTTGATCACGGTGCTGTTCATGGCGTCTGTGATGCTGCCGCTGTTCCTGCCAGAAGGCATGAACTTCGACAAGCTGCTGCGGGCGTTGATCGGCGTAATCCTGTTCCAGTCGGCCTACGTGGCGGAAGTGGTGCGCGGTGGCCTACAGGCGATTCCCAAGGGGCAATACGAAGCCGCCGCCGCGATGGGCCTGGGCTACTGGCGCAGCATGGGCCTGGTGATCCTGCCGCAAGCGTTGAAGCTGGTGATCCCCGGCATCGTCAACACTTTTATCGCGCTGTTCAAGGACACGAGCCTGGTGATCATCATCGGTCTGTTCGACCTGCTCAACAGCGTCAAGCAAGCCGCCTCCGACCCGAAATGGCTGGGCATGGCCACTGAGGGCTATGTGTTCGCGGCCCTGGTGTTCTGGATTTTCTGTTTTGGTATGTCGCGCTATTCCATTCATTTGGAACACAAGCTCGACACTGGCCACAAGCGTTAGGAGTTCTTTTGATGAGCGAAGCAATCAAACAGCCTGTGAGCCCTGAAGGCATTATCCAGATGCAGGGCGTCAACAAGTGGTACGGCCAGTTCCATGTGTTGAAAGACATCAACCTCAACGTCAAGCAGGGCGAGCGTATCGTGCTGTGCGGCCCGTCGGGCTCGGGCAAATCCACCACCATCCGCTGCCTCAACCGCCTGGAAGAACACCAGCAGGGGCGCATCGTGGTCGATGGCGTGGAGCTGACCAACGACCTCAAGCAGATCGAAAGCGTGCGCCGCGAAGTGGGCATGGTGTTCCAGCACTTCAACCTGTTCCCGCACCTGACCATCCTGCAGAACTGCACGCTGGCGCCGATGTGGGTGCGCAAGATGCCCAAGCGCAAGGCTGAGGAAATTGCCATGCACTACCTGGAGCGCGTGCGCATCCCGGAGCAGGCCCACAAATTTCCGGGGCAATTGTCCGGCGGCCAGCAACAGCGCGTTGCCATTGCCCGTGCCTTGTGCATGAAGCCGAAAATCATGCTGTTCGACGAGCCAACCTCGGCCCTCGACCCGGAGATGGTCAAGGAGGTGCTGGACACCATGATCGGCTTGGCTGAGGACGGCATGACCATGTTGTGCGTAACCCACGAAATGGGCTTTGCGCGCACCGTGGCCAACCGCGTGATCTTTATGGACAAAGGCGAGATCGTGGAGCAGGCGGCGCCCAATGACTTCTTCGACAACCCGCAGAATGAGCGGACCCAGTTGTTCTTGAGTCAGATTTTGCATTGATTGCGATGTGATGTTCAAAAGCAAACCCGGCCTGGCGCCGGGTTTGTTTTTGCGGGCTAGGAAGCTTTGAGTGTTTCTGCGTCGTTGTTTACGGCATACGTGAAGGCTGCGCGCAAATCAGCACCTTCGGCGAGGACTTTTGCCTCCGCCAGCAAGTGCGGGTGACGGTCCAACAACCGCATCAACAGCACCAAGGGTTTGGGCGCCATAAGCTCACCGCGCTCATACCGAGAGAACGCGTTGTGGCCGCCCCCGGACAACCATTGCACCGCTTCCTTTTGTGTAAGGTGAAGTTTTCGACGGATGCGTTTCATCTCGGTGCCGATCATTTTCCGAGCTGCCAGAACTAACTCGTCACCTGCTTCTCCATAGCGATCGGCACTATCGGCCTCGGGGTCCCAAAAGCCGTCGCCGCAGGCTTTGCATTCCCAGCCTGAAAGATTGTCGACCCGACGCTCCATGCCGTGGACACTGATGGTTTCGCTGCGGCCCTCGAAATAGCTCAAGGCATCAGGGGCGCCACAGATGTAGCACAGCTCGGTTTTTTTCATGGATTTTTCTCCTTGAAGGAGATTACCGGAGGCCTTCCGTCTGTGCGGTAAGTGACCTTGATGTAAATCTCCCGGTCTTTTGAGTGAGTGTGGTACACGTCCTGCCAGACTCGATGGTCTCCATAAGTGGTCATCGACTTGTACAACATCCAGTTTTCCAACGCATAGATCACTTCCTGCATTTCCTCGATGCTCAAGCGCAGGTTCCAGGCACATTGCTGTGCTGTCTTGGTAAATGCGTTCCTCCCAAGCCGCCTGACATCCGCCTTTATCACCGCCAAATCGTAATGAGGTGTGTACTTTTCCATAAGACACCTGCGTTCAATAATTACCCTCAGAGGGTAATTTTACTAATCGAAAATTCCGTTCTTTTGCCCGCCTGAAAACCCTAGTGCGTTGCTTCCGTAGGCAACTCCGAATAGGCTGTACGAAAATTCATCCTATGATTGGACGAAAGCACCAGGCCCATGCCAAACATCGCCCCGCTTATCAAACGCTCTCTGGTCGATCTGGCCCTCGATCAACTGCGCCAGCGCATCACCCAGGGCAAGTGGGCCATTGGTGAACGCCTGCCCACCGAGCCGGAGCTGTCTGCCGAGCTGGGCATCAGCCGCAACACCGTGCGCGAGGCGATGCGGGTGCTGGCGTTTTCCGGGTTGATCGAGATCCGCCAAGGGGACGGCAGCTACCTACGCTCGATGACCGACCCGCTGGGGGTGATGAATGCCATGTCCCATTGCACCCTGGTCCAGGCCCAGGAGACGCGGCAGATTCTCGAAGTCGAGGCCATTGGCCTGGCGGCCTTGCGCCGTACGCCGGAGGATTTGCTACAGCTGCGCCAGGCGCTGCAGGCCAGTGGCGAGCACTACCACGGCGACCTGGAGCACTACATCCAGTGCGACCTGGTGTTCCACAAGCGCCTGGTGGATGCGGCCCACAACCCGGCCCTGAGTGAGCTGTACCAGTACTTTTCGAGCATTGTCGGCGCCCAGTTGCGCCAAACCCTGAATATCAAGCCGCGCCGCCAGGCGGTATTCGACCTGCATGTCGAACTGCTCGAGGCCGTGGAACAGCAGGACCCGGAGCGTGCCAAGGCGCTGTCCCGGCAGTTGATCAATGAACCTTGAACCCGAGAACGCCATGCCCCGTGCAGATAACGCCCTTGAAGAATTGCTGATCGACGCCGAAGCCGATGATGCGGTGGTCCAGCACAGCCCGGTGCAGGTGCATCGCCCGTGGCTGTTGTTGCTGGGCCTGATCCTGGTGGCGTTGAACCTGCGTCCGGCGCTGTCGAGCATGGCGCCGTTGCTCAGCGAAGTGTCCAGCAGCCTGGGGCTGTCGGCGGCCCAGGCAGGGCTGCTGACTACCTTGCCGGTGCTGTGCCTGGGCCTGTTTGCGCCCATGGCGCCGATCCTGGCCCGCCGTTTTGGCGCCGAGCGGGTGGTGCTGGGGATTTTATTGACCCTGGCCGCCGGGATCATTCTGCGCAGCTCGTTCGGTGAGGTCGGGCTGTTCGCCGGCAGCCTGCTGGCCGGGGCCAGTATCGGCATCATCGGGGTGTTGTTGCCGGGTATCGTCAAGCGTGACTTTGCCAGGCAGGCCGGGGCCATGACCGGTGTCTACACCATGGCCCTGTGCCTGGGCGCGGCGTTGGCGGCCGGTGCCAGCGTGCCGTTGAGCCACTATTTCGCCGACAGCTGGAACATCGGCCTGGGCTTCTGGATGCTGCCGGCACTGGTGGCGGCGCTGTTCTGGTTGCCGCAAGTGGGGCACAAACACGGTGCGCACCAGGTGGCTTATCGGGTCAAGGGGCTGTTGCGTGATCCGCTGGCCTGGCAGGTGACCTTGTATATGGGCCTGCAATCCTCCCTGGCCTACATCGTGTTCGGCTGGTTGCCGTCGATCCTCATCGGCCGTGGCCTGAGTGCCACCGAAGCCGGGTTGGCCCTGTCCGGCTCGATCATCGTGCAGTTGGCCAGTTCCCTGGCGGCACCCTGGTTGGCCACCCGTGGCAAGGACCAGCGCCTGGCAATCGTGGTGGTCATGCTGCTGACGCTCGGCGGTTTGTTCGGGTGCCTGTACGCACCGCTGGACGGTTTGTGGGGCTGGGCGATCCTGCTGGGCCTGGGCCAGGGTGGCACGTTCAGCCTGGCGCTGACCCTGATCGTGCTGCGCTCGCGCGACTCCCACGTGGCCGCCAACCTGTCGAGCATGGCCCAGGGCATCGGCTACACCCTGGCTTCCCTCGGCCCGTTCGCGGTCGGCCTGGTACACGACTGGACCGGCGGCTGGACTGCCATCGGCTGGATTTTCGCGCTGATCGGCCTTGGCGCAATCGCCGCCGGGCTCGGCGCCGGGCGTGCGCTGTATGTGCAGGTCAGCAGCGAAAAACTCTAGAGGTACAGCACTTCCAGAGTCGCCGAGCCGTCGAGCGGGGTGTCGCGGCTCAGGTCCAGGTTCTGCCGGGCATTGATCACCGCTTCGACCTTGACCGTGCTGACCAGCTCCTGGATCGCCGACGGCCCGGCGGTGCTGCCCTAAATGTCGGTGAACCCCAAGTAGCTGTTGGCGCCGATATCGATGGGGTTGAGGTTGGCCGTGCGCCAGGCCAGGCCGCCTGTGGTGGACTCGGTGCCAAAGACCGTTGCGGTGCTGTCCACCAGGGTGTGGCGCGGGTCGAAACTCATGGAGTAGAGGCCGATGCGATTGCCGCTGTGGTCCAGCCCCAGCCCGTAGTAAATCTCGCTGTTGACCGTGGCTGTGCCATCGCGATTGTCGCGCATGCGCAAGGCAAAGCGACTCGGGGCGTTGCAGCCGATACTGACTTGCAGTTGCTTGATTGGCAGGCGCGTGCCGCGTTCGAGGTTCAGGTCCTGCTGGGAAATCTTGCCGTAGTCGATCAGCCCGCCACTGGACAGCAGTGGGGTGCAGGCGGTGGGCGTGATCCGGCCCGTGACGCTCAGGTCGACGGTCGAGGCTGCTGTCGCAGGGAGGGCGGCCCACAGCAGCAGGGAAGAAACAGCCAGGCTCAAGTTGTTCATAAGACAGGTTCCAGAGGTCAGAGGTAGATGATTTCGAGGGTGCCGGAGCCGTTGATATGCACCACGTTGCGCAGGTCCAGGGACTGGATCCGAGCCAGGTAGGCCTTGACGCGTACCGTGCCGGCCAGGTGCTGGATGGCAATCGGGCCCTGGGTGTTGCCGACGCTGTTGGTGAAGCCCATCAGGCTGTTGGCGGCGATTGGGATTTGCCGGGCACTGGAGCTGCTCCACGCCCGGCCATTGCTGGTGGAGTCGGTGCGATACAGCGTGCCGAAACTATCGGCGCTGAAGTCTGCGGGGTCGATGTTCAGGTAGTAGCGTCCGATCTTGTTCCGGCTGGCGTCCAGGTCCAGGCCGTAGGCGGTTTCATCGGTGCCGCCGGTAGCCGAGCCGAAGCGGTTGTCATGCATCAGCAAGGCAAAGCGTGCGGGCGCATCGCAGCTCACGGAAAACTGCAAGGTGCGGGTGGGCAGTGGGTTTTCTTGGGTGGCGCTCAGGTCCTTGGCCAGCAACGTGCCGTAGTCCACCAGGCCGCCATTGGACAGCAATGGGGTGCAGGCGGCTGGGGCGAAGTGGGCGTGCAGCGTCAGTTCCCGGTAGCGCCCGCTCTGGCGTGCGTCGAATGTCCCGGACACTTCCCAGGTGGTTGCCTCACGCACGTGGGTGGCGGCCACATCGGCCCAGGCGCTGAGGCTCAGTTGCAGGGAAAACTGCCGGCCCTGGACCACGCTGGCACCTTGTACCGGTGCGACGCCATGGCCTGGCCGCCAGCTCAATGCGCTAGCGACGCTGGCCGGTGGCTGGCCGGCGCCAGGCAACAACCCCAGCTCCACGGCCTGGCCATCCAGCACGCCATCGCTGACATGCAGGGCATAGGTGCCGTGCTCGGTAAATTGCAGGCGGTGTGCATTTGCAGCCAGGGCGCTATAGAACACGCTCATGTCCGACGGTTGCGGGCAATTGAGGTTCAGGCTCAAGCGGCGTTCGCCGAGCAGACGCTGGGGGGCACTGTCGTTTTGTGCAAGACGGCTCATCTGGCCGAAGTCCAGCAGCGACTCGCTGATATTCAACTGGCACTCGTCATTGGCCAGGGCGTTGCCGGCGAGGCCGACGCTCAGCACTGCAGCGGTCAGTCGCCGCAGGGCGCGCAGAAGGGGCATGGTGATCTTCCTCATAAGGGGTTGCAGCGCGCGGGCGCGGTTTCGAAATACACCTGGGGATCGCCCTTGGCCGGCAGTTCGAACTGCAGCCGGCAACGCGCCAGACCTGGCGCGCTGACCCACAATCCCGATGGCTCCAGCACGTTGGGCAGAAACACCTGGCCGCTGTCCTGGACCAGGGTCACGAACTCGCCGCTGGCGGTACTGACCGAGGCCCCGCGGGGCAACAGCACGCCCTGTTCGGTGCGTGCGGTGAGCAACACCCGGCGGGTCAACGTCACTGCGAATTCCACCCGATCCACCGCCCCGCGCCCGGCCGAGATCATCGTCAGGCCATTGTTGATATCGGCATTGCGCGGCAGCGAGCGGGTCTGCACTTCCACCGGGCTGCGGCCATAGGCGCTCACCTGGGGGACGACGGCCTGGCCTTGCCAGTCGGTCCATACCGGGCCGCTGGGGGTGCTCAGCTTGATCCCGCCCATGTCGCCCACCGCGACCACGGCAAAGGTGTCGCGCACCGGATAAGGGGAAAACGTCACGCCACCGTCGTGCACCACCACGCCGCCGCGGGCGCTGCCCTGGTAGCTTGAACGCTCGGCGTCGGAGCGGCTGTAACTGAAGTCCAGCTGGCTGTAGCGGGGCAGGGCGGAGACGCCGAGGGTGGTTTCCACTTGTTGGTCACGGGTGTCGTGTTCGGCGCTGACGCGATAACTCAGTTGATCGTCGATCTGTTCGTTCAGTCCCAGCCCCGTGCGATGTTCGCCGCCCGAATTGCGGACCCAGCCCCGCACCCGACGGTTCTCACCCAACGGCAGGCTGACATTCAGGTACACCGCGTTGTCCTGCTGCTGGTGGCCGCCCATCTGCCACTCGGCACTGGCCGACAACGACACGCTACCGACGCTGGTGCCCCAGGACGCCAGGCCGCGGCTGCTGCTGTCGCCATCAAAGCTGCTGGAGCGCGACACCCCGGCACTGAATGCCCCCAGCCACGGGTGGGACCAGCCCACCGTGGCGCTCTGTTGATCGCGATAACGGGAGCGGCGCTGCTGGGTGGATTGCGGTTCATAGGTGGCTTCTTCCAGTTCCCGGTAGCCCGGTGTGCGCCAGGAGTTGGCCACGCTGAAGGCCCATTGTTCATTCAGGCGCTGGGACCATGACAGGTCGGTCTGCACCCCCCGGACTTTGTCCGGGGCCTGGGTGTCGGCCACTTGGGTGGCCAATTGCACCTGGCTGTCGAGCCACGGCAGCCACCCCAGGCTCAGCCCCGCCGCCCGGTATTCGCTGGACGCCAGCACGCCACTGCCCAGGGACAGCTGCGGATGTACAGCGCCGGTCCAGCCCGCGCTGACCACCCACGGATCGTCGCCCTGGGCATCGCCGATATTGCGCACGCGGCCTGCCGCCACCGAGTACCCCGGCGCGGGCAACCCAAGGCCGAGCATGGCGGCGGGGACCGTAAAGCGGCGTTCGCCACCGCTGCTTTCCTTGACCGTGACTTCGACGTCCGAGCGTGAGTTCAGACGGCGCACATCGGTCAGGGAAAACGGCCCGGCTGGCACCACTGTGGAGTGAATCAACGCGCCGTTCTGCCGCACCTCGACCTGGGCCGGACTGTTGGCGATGCCTTCGATGGTTGCGCCCTGGCCTTGCTCCTGCAGGGCCTGTTCGGTGAGCACTTGCACCCCGGTGATCTGCGCGCCGGCCAGTACCGGGTTGTAGAGGTTGATCTGCCCCGTCTGCAGCACTGCCTGATGGTTGGCAAAGGTGCGTTGGGCGTAGGCTTCCAGGTGGGTGCTGCGCGACAGGCCATCCTGCCAGGTCTGTACCTGGCGGCTGCGCACGATCCAGTCACCGGCGTTGAAACCCACTTCGGTGTTGGCCGAGCCGAACCGGCTGTCGTCGTCACCGAAGCGGTTGTAGAACCCGGTGAGATCGTAATTGAGCAGGCCGGCAAATCCCCCGGTCCGATAGCCCGAGACGTCCTGTTGCAACGGCCGCAGCGCCTCGGTCGGCACCACCAGCGATACGCTGAGGTTGGCCGGATCGGGTTCTACCAGGCTTTGCGGATACTGCGCGAGCACATCGTGACAGGGGCCGCTGTCATCGGGCACCACCAGGTTGGCGGCGTCCAGCAAGGCCTGGTCAAAGCACAGGCGGCCCTGTGCATCGAAGCGCACTTCCAGGCGCCCGCGGTGCTGGCCATTGACCCGCAAGGTCACGGCGTGCTGGCCTGCGGTAAAACGCGGGGCGTCCAGTAGCAGGCTGGCCAACTGCGGGTCGATACCGCGCTGGTGCAGGGTGGTGGCGTCGAAGCCCGGCTGCTCCTGGGCCCAGCCCGTGGCGGGCAATAGGACTCCCGCCAGCAGCAGGGTGGGGAAGGTGAACCGTGTGGGCACGGCGTTGCCGGCACGGCAGCTCAATACTGTTTTCACGAAAGGCACTCGAGTGATGGGCGTCTGTGCGCCCTGGCGACGGTCTTCGAGCAGGCCCACTGTGGGCGCCGGCTGACCAGCGAAAGCCGTCGACGATTGCGCGGGGGGCCTGGTGCCTCGCGTTGCTCTCGGTTTTTTCGCCGGCAAGCCGGCGCCTACAGGGGGGCAGGACGCCTGGCTCTTGGTTTTTTCGTCAGGTGATAGGGGCTTCGTAGGCGGCCACGGCAAAGCCATAGACGGTGGCCGGTTGCAGCCGCACTTTGCTGGCAGGGCCGCCGGTGGCCGGCACACTCAGGGTTTCCCCCGGCAACACGTAGGTGCGTGGCAGCATGGCCTTGCCATCGCCGGGCAGCAGGCGCAGTTCCTGGGCCAGGCGCACTACATACGGGCTGTCGTTGCGCACCTGCAGGGTGTTGCCGTGCTGCGACCAGGTGAGGCCGGTCCAGGGCGTGCGATTGGGCGCCAGGCCTTTTGGATGAATGATCACCGGCAGGTTCTGGCGGACCGTCACCCCCACACGGGCATGCCCCGCTTCGGTGGCCGGGCGGCCCTGGGGCATACCTTCGAAGATCGCCCGCTTCAGCCGTTGGGTCAGCAGCGGTTGCGGGCTTTGCAGGATAAACCGCACCAGTTGCGATTTGCCCGCCTCCACCCGCGACAGCGGCGGCGTGACCACCAGCAGCGGTTCGCTGTCTTCGGGAATGTCTTGCAAGGTGACGTGCAGCAGGGCCAGTTGGCTGTCGGTGTTGGTGACCGAAACAGCGGCCTCACCTTCGGCTTCGTAGACGATGACCACGGAGGTATCCGGGACCATGCCGTCGGCCTGTGCAGGGGCGCCAAACAGCAGTGTCAGGGCCACGATGCAGGCCCTGGTGTTGAACAATGTCGTCGTCATGACGGGGTTTTCCATGGGGGCTGCGTGAAGAGGTCAGAGGTAGCGCAAGTCCAGCACGATGGAGCCATCGAGCGGCACTTCCTGATTGAGGGTCAGGTACTGGGCGAAGTTGATGGACGTGTCGATGCGCAACTGGGCGCTCAACTGGCCGATAAAGTCGGGTTGGCGGTCACCGGGCGGGGCAAAGCCGACATAGGATTTGGGGTAGGCATTGGGTTCCGGCGACCAGGTTTCACCGTTGTCGCTGGAGGCCAGGGTTTGCATGGGTTGCGCGTCACCCACCGGGTTGCGGTAAGACAGCGCCACCGATCCCAGGCGCTCGGCCGGGACGTGAATGTTGCGGCCCAGGCCGTAGAAAAAACCGGGCGCCAGTGAGGACTCGGCGCGGTTGTCCAGCCCCACCAGGGCAAACAGCATCGGCCTGTTGCACTGCACGTTGAGCTCCAGCAATTGGCTGGGCAGCACGGTGAACTCGTTGGAGATCAATGTATGGGCAGGAATCTTCCCGTGATCGACCGTGCCGTCGTCAGACAGCGTGACGTGGCAGGCATCCGGTGTCAGGCGGCCGGTCACTACAAGGTCGACAAAGGAAGCGGCTAAGGTCGCCGCAGTGGTCGTCAACAAAAGCAATACTGTCAGGAGGCGAGGGAGCGTGTTCATCAGTGGGCGCCACGGGTCGGGGTGAATGCGGGCGATACAAAAACAACGCCCATGCCGCAGAGGGGTTGCCAGGCATGGGCGCCCATGGCGTTACAGGTATTTCACTTCAAGGGTTGCCGAGCCGTCGAGGGTGACCTCGTTGCTCAGGTCCAGGCTATCGGTACGGGCGATGCTGGTGACGACCAGCAGCTCGGTGACCATTTCCTTGACGGAGGCGGGCTGGGTGGCGTCGTCCAGGGCGGCGACTGCCATGTACAAGCCCGCGTCCCAGAACTTCTCGCTGTACCAGGTGTTGCCGCCGTCCCCGGAAGCAATCGGTTGCATCGCCACGCCATCGGCCACGGGATTGCGCAAGGTCAGTTGATACCAGCCCAGCTTCTGGGTGCCGTTGATCAGGCCCAGGCCGTAGTCGGAGGCCACGGTGGAGGATCCGGCACGGTTATCGATGGAGTGCAGGGCAAACTGAATCGGCGCATCGCACAGCACAGCCAGGGTGATGACGTGGCTGCCGATATGCGTCGGGTTGTCGGGGCGCAAGTCCTTGGCGGAAATCTTGCCGTGGTCGATCACCCCGCCGCCGGACAGGTTGGGGGTGCAGGCGCTAGGCACAATCAAGCCCTTGACGGTGAGGTCGACGGTCGATGCGGCGTAGGTGGTGGCGCAACCGAGCAGCATCAGGCTGGTGGCGAGGGCGGTAAACAGCGGCTTCATGGGGACGAATTCCTTTCGATTAGGTTTATAGATAGGTGACTTGGACCGTGGCGTGCCCATCGACGGGGACTTCGTCGGTCAGGGTCAGGCCATCGGCGGGGGCGATGTGGGTGTACAGGCGGATCTGTGCGTCGAAGTCCCGTACCGCAATCGGCACCAGTTGGTTGCCCAGGGCGACGGCCGTCAGCATGTTGTGGGTGAGCAGGCTGGTGGGTAGCCAGGTCACGCCGCCATCCACGGAAGTGATGGTGCGCACCGCCACACCATCGGCCACGGGGGCATACAGATGGAACGCGGCACCGCCGAGTTTTTCCCCTTCTGCCGTCATGCCCAGGCCATGCCAGCTGGCATGGTTGGCCGAGGAACCGGCGCGGTTGTCGACCGTGGTCAGGGTGAAGAACGTCGGCGCCTCGCAGCGCACGCTCAACTGCATGGATTGGCTGGGCAGTGCGGTGTACTGCTCGGCCTGGAGATCCCTGGCGGCCATTTTTCCGTAGTCGACCATGCCACCGCCGGAGATCAGCGGCGCACAGGCGCTGGGGGTAATGGTGCCTTTGACGGCGAGGTCGGTGCTGCTGGCGGCCAGGGCCAGTGGCGAGGCGGCAAGCCACAACACGGCCAATGGAATAGCGGTGGAAAAATGCATGATTGGAACCTTCCGTGTGGACGGGGTTTTAGTTACAGGTACAGCACTTCCAGGGTCGCGGAGCCGTCGATGGGCGTCTCTTGACTGAAGTCGAACTGGTCGGCACGGGCGATGCTGGCGCCGACTTCCAGGTCCATCACCAGGCTCTTGACCGGCAGCAGGGTGGTGGCGTCGTCCAGGGCGCCGGCGCCCCATAGGGTCTGCAGTTCCCAGTTGCGCTCGTTGTACCAGGTGCGGCCACCGTCACCGGAGGCGATAGGTTGCACACTCACGCCGTCGGCGAGCATGTTCAGCGGGGTCAGGTAAAACCGGCCCAACCGCTTGTCGCCATTGACCAGGCCCAGGCCGAAGTCGCTGCCGCTGGTGGAGGTGCCACTGCGGTTGTCGATGGGGTTGAGGGCGAAGGGAATGGTTGCGTCGCAATCGATGGTCAATTGCAGCGTCACCCGGGGCAATGAGGTGGGATTGTTCTGGAGCAGGTCTTTGGCGGCTATTTTTCCGTGGTCCACCACGCCCCCGGCGGAGAGCGCGGGGGTACAGGCATTCGGGGTGATCAGGCCTTTGACGGCCAGGTCCACGCTGCTGGCGGCGAAGGCGGAGGTAGCGCTGGCGAGCAACAGGGCGGTGCCCACCAGGTTTAGCGACTTGTTCATTTCAGGTTGTTCCAGTGCAAGTTCGGCGATTGATGCGTGCAGCCGGCAGTGCCTGTCCCTTGGAGGGGGCGGGTTGCAAGGCGGCTTGGCGTATCTGTTTCGGGGTGGCCGCAGTGCGGCCTGCCCGTTCCCTCTGATTGGGGTGGAGCGCAATTTAGCGACGGGGGGGAGCGGGGGAAATACAACTATTACGACAATCACCGGGAGGCGGAAATCAGTTTTGTTTGTGTCGGAATAGGTTGCTGGATATGTAGGAAAGTTAGGTTTTTCGTAGTTGTTGCATCGTCATGCCGCCATCCATAAGGCTATTTTCAGGCGGCGATAGCAGTCATGAGGGTTTGGCTGTTGCGTCAGCGCCGTCGTGCGCTGCAGGACGGATCGTCACAATGAGGTGAACATGGAGACTGACGTATCGTTGAGCGCAGTGCTTTCCCGTGAATTGACACCCTCGAGCGCCCCCCCATTGCATTGGCAGCACCTGACCGTATTGGTGGTGGAGGACCACTCCACCTACCGCGCGCTGATGGGCTGGTTCCTGAAAAAACTGGGGCTGGGCCATCACTTGGTTGGCGACGGGCAACACGGCCTGGCTGCCCTGGCCGAACGTCCGTTCGATCTGGTGATCAGCGATTGCCAGATGCCACTGATGGACGGCTACACCATGAGCCGGGCGATCCGCCTGCGCGAACACGCCAACGCACAGCGGCGTGTACCGATCATTGCCTTGACCGGCAACCTGGTCCACGACGATCCCCAACGCTGTCGTGATGCCGGCATGGACGCCTGGTTGCTCAAGCCGCTGAGCCTCGAGCAACTGCATGGCGTGCTGGCGCTATGGCTACCCGGCCCGGCCACCATCGCCCCGAGTGCCATCGCGCCGGTGCCCTGGCCGACCCGTGCCGGCCTGATCGAGACCTTTGGCGATGCCCGCGTAGTGGACCAGATGCTCACCAGCCTGCTGTGCGAAGCCCGGGAAGACAGCGCCGCCCTGGCTCACGCGCGCCAAGCCCTGGATGCGCCGTTGACCGCCGAGCGCCTGCACCGCCTGGTGGGCAGCCTGGCGTTCCTCGGCGTCGCCGAACTGGAGCTGCGCGGGATGAGCCTGATCGAGCGCATCCACACCCATGGCATAGTGCTGAGCAAACAGCAGTTGGACGCCTTCCAGGAGGACTTGCGGGCGTACCTTCGTTACTTGGGGGCGTTGTGATCAGGGGGGCTTGTAGGTCATTGCCAATCTGTACTGCAGGTTATGTATGTAGGTAATTTCTGTTTACTTTGTAGGCTTTAAAAAAATCACTACAAAACACTGATCGCCACGCAAAAGCCTGGGGTATGGACGGTTGTTGAGGGCCGCCGGCGAGGGTATTTTGCGGGCTCAGTTGCCATCATCCGTGGGGATTTATGCTTCGCGTAATTATTGCTGACGATCATCCCATTGTGCGTATCGGGCAGAGAGTGGTGATCGAGGCGAACGGTCGGTGCAAAGTGGTGGGGGAGGCTGACGGGCCCGATGAGCTGCTGCGGTTACTGCAAACCACTGCGTGCGATGTGCTGGTGACCGACTTCGCCATGCCCGGCGGGCAGCAGGCCGATGGCTACGGCTTGCTCAGCCTGTTGCACCGCCAGTATCCACAGTTGCCGGTGATCCTGGTGACCATGTTTGCCAACGTCGCCACCCTACGGGCTTCTTTTGCCCATGGCGCCCAGGCCATTGTCGCCAAGAGTGCTTCGGCCAAGGAGTTGCCCCAGGCGATCAAGACGGTGAGCGCCGGCCAGACCTTTGTCAGTGAATGCCTGCGGGTGCAACTGGTGGAGGCGGGCACCGGCGATCAGTCGCAACAACCGCAATTGTCCGGCAAGGAACGGGAAGTGGTGCGCATGCTCGCCAGCGGCATGACGGTCAGCCAGATCGCTGCTCGGGTCAATCGCAGTATTTCCACCATCAGCAAACAGAAAAGCACGGCCATGAACCGCCTGTGTATTTCCACCGACGTGGATCTGTTCGCCTATGCCCGTAGCTGCGGCATGGTGCCTTAGGGGTTTACCCCTGGCATTCCCGGGATTGATGCCGATGGCGTTGCAGGCCATTGCACACTATCGTGACTGACTTCCCACCTTTGCCGGATGCAACCCATGAGCGACGCCCACAACGCCCTGATCAGCGAGTTCTACAGCGCCTTCCAGCGCCTGGATGCCGAGGCCATGAGTGCCTGCTACACCGAGGATGTGCGGTTCAGCGACCCGGCGTTCGGTGAACTGCGCGGGCGCGATGCCGGCGACATGTGGCGCATGCTCACCACCCGGGCCAAGGACTTTTCCCTGACCTTCGACCAAGTGCGCAGCGACGACACCCTCGGCAGCGCCCATTGGGTGGCGACGTATCTGTTCAGCCAGACCGGCAACACCGTGGTCAACGATATCCAGGCCCGTTTTGTGTTTCGCGACGGCAAGATCTGCGAGCACCACGACCACTTCGACCTGTGGCGTTGGTCGCGCCAGGCCCTGGGTGCGAAGGGCCTGCTGCTGGGCTGGACGCCGCTGGTGCGCAACGCGGTGCGCGCCCAGGCGTTGAAAGGGTTGAAGGCGTTCCAGGCCAGTCGTTGATAAGATTGGCGCTCTTTTCGTTTGCCAGAACCTTTTGTGAACAATCCACCTGAACCCATCGCGCCCAAGCCCTGGTTTGTCTACCTGGTGCGGGCGGCCAATGGCTCGCTCTATTGCGGGATCAGCAACGATCCGCTGCGCCGCTTTGCGATGCATCAGAGCGGCAAGGGCGCGCGGTTTTTCCTGTCCAGCCCGGCGGTCGCGCTGGTGTATACCGAGGCCTGCGCGAGCAAGGGCGAGGCGCTGCGCCAGGAACGCCTGATAAAAAAGCTCAAGAAAAGCGCCAAGGAGTGTCTGGCCCGGGCTTATCAATCTGACTGATCAGTTCCCATCAGGCCAATGGCTAGGCCGCAGGGTTTTTGCACGATAATCTGGCCGCTCCTTCATCTGGCGGAGTCCGGCATGTCTGAGTTGATCCTGCACCACTACCCCCAATCCCCTTTCGCGGAAAAAGCCCGCCTGCTCCTGGGCTACAAAGGACTGTCCTGGCATTCGGTGACCATTCCCCCGGTGATGCCCAAGCCCGACCTGACGGCCCTGACCGGCGGCTACCGTAAAACCCCGGTGCTGCAAGTGGGTGCAGATATTTACTGCGACACCGCGCTGATCGCACGCCGCCTGGAACAGGAAAAGGCCACGCCGCCGCTGTTTCCCGAAGGCCAGGAACTGGTCAGCCAGAGCTTTGCCGCCTGGGCCGATTCGGTGGTGTTTTCCCATGCCGTGGCCTTGGTGTTCCAGCCCGAATCCCTGGCCGTGAAATTTGCCAAGGTGCCGCCGCAGTTGCTGCAGGTGCTGGTGGCCGACCGCAGCAAGATGTTCGGCGACGGCAGCGCCAGCCGCGTGCAACTGGACGTGGCGCGGCACCAGTGGCCGGCAATCATTGCGCGCCTTGAGCAGCAATTGCAGCGCCAGTCGGGGGATTTCCTGTTTGGCGAGCCATCGATTGCCGACTTTGCCATGGCCCATCCGTTGTGGTTCCTCAAAGGCTCGTCGGTGACCTCGCCGCTGGTGGATAACTATCCGGCTGCCAGCGCCTGGCTGGCGCGGGTCCTGGGCTTTGGGCATGGCACTGCCAGCGAGATGAGTGCCGGGCAGGCCCTGGAAATCGCCCGCGATAGCGCTCCTGCAGCGTTGCCGGATGAAGTGTTTGCAGAGCCCAACGGGTTCAAGGTCGGCCAGCAAGTGACCATCGCCGCGACCGACTACGGCGTCGACCCGGTGGCGGGGGAGTTGATGTTTGCCGGCCGTGAAGAACTGATCCTGCGTCGCGAGGATGAGCGCGGCGGCACTGTGCATGTGCACTTTCCGCGCCTGGGCTTCTTAATCCGTTAATCAAACCGCTATAGGCGTGGGTTTGCTCTAATGCGCAGATCGCCTGTGGGAGCGGGCTTGCCCGCGATAGCGGTGGGTCAGTTAATGCAACTCTGACTGACACACCGCCATAGCGGGCAAGCCCGCTCCCACATTTGATCTGCGCTTAACTGATCGGCATTAGGGCTTGCTCGCGCCTACAGGTTCAGGGCGGACAGGATGGCATCCGGGTTGTAGTCGCGAATCTGCGTGCCATTCACGTCCACAAATGGAATCCCGCCGCCTCCCAGGGCCTCATAGGCCTTGCGGCCCTGGGTATCCTTTTCGATATCCACGCTCTTGTAGGGAATGCCTTTCTGATCGAGGAACCGCTGGGTCTGCTTGCAGTACCCGCACCACTCGGTGGTGTACAGCGTCACCCGGGCGGTGGCCCGCACCTGCTCCGGCACCACCTGCGAGGGGTTGAACAACCGCTCGATCTTGCCCCAGTTCTGGATCGCCACCACCACCAGCAGCACCAGCAGGACTTTCTTCAGGACCCCGCCGAGCATCAGTTACGGCGCTTGAGCTGGTCGGTCAGTTGGGTCGGCAAGCCCTTGATGATCAGGGTGCCGGCAGCTTCGTCATACTCGATCTTGTCGCCCAGCAGGTGCGCTTCAAAGCTGATGGACAAGCCTTCGGCGCGCCCGGTGAAGCGGCGGAACTGGTTGAGGGTGCGCTTATCGGCGGGGATTTCCGGTGACAGGCCGTAGTCCTTGTTGCGGATATGGTCGTAGAACGCCTTTGGCCGATCTTCATCGATCAAGCCCGACAGTTCTTCCAGGCCCATCGGCTCGCCGAGCTTGGCCTGGCTGCTGGCGTAGTCCACCAGGGTCTTGGTTTTCTCGCGGGCGGACTCGTCCGGCAGGTCTTCGCTCTCGACGAAGTCGCTGAAGGCCTTGAGCAGGGTGCGGGTCTCGCCCGGGCCGTCGACGCCTTCCTGGCAGCCGATAAAGTCGCGGAAGTACTCCGAGACCTTCTTGCCGTTCTTACCCTTGATAAACGAGATGTACTGCTTGGACTGCTTGTTGTTCTGCCATTCGGACACGTTGATCCGTGCCGCCAGGTGCAACTGGCCCAGGTCCAGGTGGCGCGAGGGCGTCACGTCCAGCTCGTCGGTCACCGCCACGCCTTCGCTGTGGTGCAGCAGGGCGATGGCCAGGTAGTCGGTCATGCCCTGTTGATAGTGGGCAAACAGCACGTGGCCGCCGACAGAGAGGTTGGATTCCTCCATCAGCTTCTGCAGGTGTTCCACGGCAATCCGGCTGAAGGCGGTGAAATCCTTGGCGCCGTCGAAATATTCCTTCAACCAGCCGCTGAACGGGTGCGCGCCGGACTCGGCATGGAACAAACCCCAGGCCTTGCCTTGCTTGGCGTTATAGCTCTCGTTGAGGTCGGCGAGCATGTTCTCGATGGCGGCGGACTCGGCCAGTTCGGAGTCACGGGCGTGGAGAACTGCGGGCGTGCCGTCGGGTTTTTTGTCGATCAGGTGGACGATGCAGTGACGGATCGGCATGGGCTTCTCGGCTGGTTGGGCGGGAGCGGTTGGCCTCCCGGAAAAAGTCGCCAGTGTACCGCACCCGTTGGTCGCGGCGTCGTTTGCAGCGGTTTTGGCAGGCCTCTGACGGCCCATATGCCTTTTTTTCACGGTTTAGAGCGATAAAGCTGACCAAATGGGTAGGTAGAAGCGGATATTTCCCCGTCTCTGTGCTAGTTTTGCCCCGTCTTACGCGATGTATCGGCGTTAAGCGTGCATTCAGCATTTGTCAGGTCGAACCAAACCCCGTTTCAAGCATCTATAACCCCGATCTCTCGCGGTTATGGCCAGGGGTGCCAGGCCTTGACGGTCGGGCTCGATGGCTGACACTGCACTCTGCAATCCAAATGAATTTGATAGGGAAGGAACACCACAATGGCTTTGACTAAAGACCAACTGATCGCTGATATCGCCGAATCCACTGACACCACCAAGGTTCAAGTACGTGCAGTACTGGAGCAACTGGCTCAGATCGTTGGTGACCAGCTGGACAACGGCGGCGAAATCACTCTGCCAGGTGTTGGCAAGCTGAAAGTGGCCGAGCGTCCAGCCCGTACCGGCCGTAACCCTTCGACTGGCGCTGCCATCGAAATCGCTGCGAAGAAAGTGATCAAGCTGGTTGTGGCCAAAGGCCTGACCGACTCGATCAACAAGTAATACGCAGCAAAAAAACCGTGCATCGGAGCGATCCGGGCACGGTTTTTTGTTGCCTGCGATTTGCCTCTAGCGCACCCAGCGCTGGCGCCAGATCTGTTGCTCGTTCTTGGTCTGGAAGGTCCATGCCACAAAACGGCTCTGTTTCTGGCCCTGGGACATCTCCACCACCTGGCTTTCCAGGACCCCGGCCTTTTTCAGCGCGGTCTCGATGGCAGGCAGGTTGGACGCTTTTGACACCAGAGTGCTGAACCACAGCACTTTATGCGCAAAATGCGCGCTTTCGGCGATCAATTGCGTGACAAACCGCGCCTCACCGCCCTCGCACCACAGCTCTGCCGATTGGCCGCCGAAGTTCAATACCGGCAATTTGCGCTTGGGATCGGCCTTGCCCAGGGCACGCCACTTGCGCTCGCTGCCTTTGGTCGCTTCATCCATGGAGGCATGGAAGGGCGGGTTGCACATGGTCAGGTCAAAACGCTCACCCGGCTCCAGCAGCCCCAGCAGAATATGCTTGGGATTGGTTTGCTGGCGCAGTTGGATGACCTTGCTCAGGTCATTGGACTGCACAATGGCCTTGGCGGCGGCCACGGCGGTCGGGTCGATCTCGGAGCCGAGGAAGTTCCAGCGGTAGTCCATGTAGCCGATCAGCGGATAGACGCAGTTGGCGCCCATGCCGATGTCCAGCACCTTGACGATCGAGCCACGGGGAATTTTGCCGTCATTGACGCTGGCCAGCAGGTCGGCGAGGAAGTGCACGTAATCGGCACGGCCCGGCACCGGTGGGCACAGGTAGTCAGCCGGGATATCCCAGTGCTGCACGCCATAGAACGCCTTGAGCAGCGCCCGGTTGAACACCCGCACCGCGTCCGGGCTGGCGAAGTCGATGCTTTCCTTGCCGTAGGGGTTGAGGATCACATACTGGGCCAGTTCTGGCGTGGTCTTGATCAGCGCGGGGAAGTCGTAACGGCCCTGGTGGCGGTTGCGCGGGTGCAGGGTCGCTTCCTTGCGCGGCGCGACGGGCTTGGCCGTGGCGGCGGTTTTCGGCTTCTTGCGGGGCG
Organism: Pseudomonas sp. WMBT8; assembly: GCF_050916005.1. Taxonomy (NCBI): domain Bacteria; kingdom Pseudomonadati; phylum Pseudomonadota; class Gammaproteobacteria; order Pseudomonadales; family Pseudomonadaceae; genus Pseudomonas; species Pseudomonas sp. WMBT8. The sequence continues at coordinate 4,962,531 of NZ_CP188096.1, read as the reverse complement.
GTTTGGGTGTGCTGGGGGCGGTCATGATGATTCTGGTGTTGGCTCAAAGTGGCGGCCATTGTCACACATCCTGAGCCCAACCCGTTCAACTGTAGGAGCCGGCTTGCCGGCGATGCGGGTGACTCGGTGTATCGGGCAGACCGAGGTGATGCTATTGCCGGCAAGCCGGCTCCTACATTGATTGGGTTTGCAGGGCCAAAAAAAAGAGACCCGAAGGTCTCTTTTTTACGCAGGCCGGCCCTTACAGGCTGGAAATCCGCGCATGTTGCTCCGCCAGCTTGCCCAACGCCTGTTCGGCCTCGGCCAGCTTGGCGCGTTCCTTGTCGATGACTTCGGCCGGGGCCTTGTCCACGAACGCCGCATTGGACAGCTTGCCGCCGACGCGCTGCACTTCGCCCTGCAAACGCAGGATTTCCTTGTCCAGGCGTGCCAGTTCGGCGCCTTTGTCGATCAGGCCGGCCATCGGCACCAGCACTTCCATCTCGCCAACCAGTGCGGTGGCAGACAGCGGTGCTTCGGCGCCATCAGCCAATACGGTGATCGACTCCAGCTTCGCCAGCTTCTTGAGCAAGGCGTCGTTCTCGGTGAGACGGCGCAGGTCTTCGGCACTGGCGTTCTTCACGAACACTGCCAAAGGCTTGCCCGGGCCGATGTTCATCTCGGCGCGGATGTTGCGCGTGCCGAGCATCAGGGCCTTGAGCCATTCGATATCGCTTTCGGCGGCCTCGTCGATGCGGGCTTCATTGGCCACCGGCCAAGGTTGCAGCATGATGGTCTTGCCTTCGATACCGGCCAGCGGCGCCAGGCGCTGCCAGATTTCTTCGGTGATGAACGGCATGAACGGATGCGCCAGGCGCAACGCCACTTCCAGCACGCGCACCAGGGTGCGACGGGTGCCGCGCTGGCGCTCGATCGGTGCGTTCTCGTCCCACAGCACCGGCTTGGACAGTTCCAGGTACCAGTCGCAATACTGGTTCCAGATGAACTCGTACAGCGCTTGTGCGGCCAGGTCGAAACGGAACTGGTCGAGTTGGCGGGTCACTTCGGCTTCGGTGCGCTGCAACTGCGAGATGATCCAGCGATCAGCCAGGGACAGCTCAAAGGCTTCGCCGTTCTGGCCGCAGTCTTCGCCCTTGTCCAGCACGTAGCGCGCCGCGTTCCAGATTTTGTTGCAGAAGTTGCGATAGCCTTCGACGCGGCCCATGTCGAACTTAATGTCGCGACCGGTGGACGCCAGCGAGCAGAAGGTGAAGCGCAGGGCATCGGTGCCGTAGCTGGCGATGCCGTCGGCGAACTCGTCGCGGGTCTGCTTCTCGATCTTTTTCGCCAGTTTCGGCTGCATCAGGCCCGAGGTGCGCTTTTGCACCAGGGTTTCCAGGTCGATGCCGTCGATGATGTCCAGCGGGTCCAGCACGTTGCCCTTGGACTTGGACATCTTCTGGCCCTGGCCATCACGCACCAGGCCGTGTACGTACACGGTCTTGAACGGCACCTGCGGGGTGCCATCCTCGTTCTTCACCAAATGCATGGTGAGCATGATCATCCGGGCAACCCAGAAGAAAATGATGTCGAAACCGGTGACCAGCACGTCGGTGGAGTGGAATTTCTTCAGGAACTCGGTCTGCTGCGGCCAGCCCAGGGTCGAGAAGGTCCACAGGCCCGAACTGAACCAGGTGTCCAGTACGTCGTTGTCCTGTTGCAGCGCCACGTCCGCACCGAGGTTGTGCTTGTCGCGCACTTCGGCTTCATCGCGGCCGACGTAGACCTTGCCCGACTCGTCGTACCAGGCCGGAATGCGGTGGCCCCACCACAACTGACGGCTGATGCACCAATCCTGGATATCGCGCATCCACGAGAAGTACATGTTTTCGTACTGTTTGGGCACGAACTGGATACGGCCATCTTCCACGGCAGCAATCGCAGGTTCTGCCAACGGCTTGGTGGAGACGTACCACTGGTCGGTCAGCCACGGCTCGATCACCGTGCCGGAGCGGTCGCCTTTCGGTACTTTCAGGGCGTGGTCATCCACGCTGACCAACAGGCCGGCGGCATCGAACGCAGCAACGATCTGCTTGCGCGCTTCAAAGCGGTCGAGGCCGGCGTATTCGGCCGGGATCTTGCCGTCGATGCTGTCGTTCAGCGTGCCGTCGAGGTTGAACACCTGGCAGGCCGGCAGAACGGCGGCGTTCTTGTCGAAGATGTTCAGCAGCGGCAGGTTATGGCGCTTGCCGACTTCGTAGTCGTTGAAATCGTGGGCCGGGGTGATTTTCACGCAGCCGGTGCCGAATTCAGGGTCGCAGTAATCATCGGCGATGATCGGGATGCGGCGGCCGACCAATGGCAGCTCGACAAATTTGCCGATCAGGGCCTGGTAGCGTTCGTCTTGAGGGTTAACGGCCACGGCGGCGTCGCCGAGCATGGTTTCCGGACGGGTGGTGGCGACGATCAGGTAGTCGTTGCCTTCGGCGGTCTTGGCGCCATCGGCCAGCGGGTACCTGAGGTTCCACAGGAAACCTTTCTCGTCGTGGTTTTCCACTTCAAGGTCGGAAATCGCCGTGTGCAGCTTGGTATCCCAGTTCACCAGGCGCTTGCCGCGGTAGATCAGGCCATCTTCGTGCAGGCGCACGAAAGCTTCCTTGACCGCTTCCGACAGGCCGTCGTCCATGGTGAAGCGCTCGCGGCTCCAGTCTACGGACGAGCCGAGGCGACGGATCTGACGGCTGATATTACCGCCGGACTGGTCCTTCCATTCCCAGATTTTTTCCAGGAATTTCTCGCGGCCCAGGTCGTGACGGCTCTGGCCGGTGGCTTCCAGTTGGCGTTCCACCAGCATCTGGGTGGCGATGCCGGCATGGTCGGTGCCCGGCTGCCACAGGGTGTTGCGACCCTGCATGCGGCGGAAACGGATCAGGGCGTCCATGATCGCGTTGTTGAAACCGTGACCCATGTGCAGGCTACCGGTGACGTTCGGCGGCGGGATCATGATGGTGTAGGACTCGCCCGCACCTTGCGGAGCGAAATAGTTCTCGGACTCCCAGGTCTGGTACCAGGAAGTTTCAATAGCGTGCGGCTGGTAGGTCTTATCCATGCGCGGCGGGACCCTAGTTGGCATTTATTCAGGAAAGCCGACAAGTATAACGAGGGATAGGGGAGAGGGCGAGACGAAGAGAAGGGCTACGGCTGGCGCGGGTCAAATGTGGGAGCGGGCTTGCCCGCTCCTACAGGGGATCTCAGGACTGGTACTGGCTGAGCAACCGCTCCATGCGCGCATCCATCCGGCGCTTGATCTCGGTTTCGATGTGCGGGGCAAAGTCGTCGATCACGTCCTGCATGATCAATTGCGCAGCGGCGCGCAGTTCGTTGTCCAGGTGCAGCAGCAAGGCGTCGGGGGCTTTTTCGGCGGCAGGTTGCGCGGGCGCCGCTTGTACGACGGGCGGCTCGACAGGCTCGGCTACGCCAGGCTTGGCGCCGACCTGGTCGAACAGCAGAGGGATCTGTACCTCTTCTGCGACAGTATCGGTCAGCAGCGGTGGTTGCAGGTTGTCATCACCCAGCAACTGGCGGATCGACTCAAGGTCGTCCAGCAGGTGGTCAGACGGTTTTAGCGGGTTTGAAGTGTCCATCATGTGCTCAGAGTCGCTGTAATCGGTGATCTTGCAGAGAATAGCCCTGTTCGCGGTAGAAACGGAAACTCTCCCGCGCGGCCTGACGAATAGCCGGATCTTCCACCACCACTTCCGCCACGCGGGCGAAACCCTTGGCGAACGCCGGCACTTTCAGGTCCAGGTTGACCAACAGGTCATGGTGATCACCACAACTGTCGCCCACACCCAGTACCACCAGGCTCTCAGGCTCCGATTCTGCGGGGCCGTGGGGCACGAAGCTCTCGCCCTTGAAGCGCCACAGGCGGGCATCGAGGTCGTCACGCTGGGCGCTGTCGCTGCAATGCAGGTAGATGCGATGGCCCATGCGCCAGGCTTTTTCCGTGAGCTTGCAGGCAAAGTCCAGGCGCGCCGACGGATCGGCGCTGGGCAATATATAGAAGTCGACTTGGGTCATTACATGTCCTGCAGCGGCCTGCATGCTTTACCTGTAGGAGCGAGCTTGCTCGCGAAAATCGTTAACGATGACGCGTTCATTCTGAATGAACGCGTTGTCCTCAGGTTTTTCGCGAGCAAGCTCGCTCCTACAGGGTCAAGCAGGGGCCGTGATGTTTAGGCCTTGGCGCGATCCAGCAGGTATTGGGTCAGCAGCGGCACCGGACGACCGGTAGCGCCCTTGTCTTTGCCACCGCTGGTCCAGGCGGTGCCGGCGATGTCCAGGTGGGCCCAGTTGAAGTTCTTGGCAAAGCGCGACAGGAAGCAGGCGGCGGTGATGGTGCCGGCCTTTGGCCCGCCGATGTTGGCGATGTCGGCGAACGGGCTGTCCAGTTGCTCCTGGTACTCATCGAACAACGGCAGTTGCCACGCACGGTCGTCGGCGGCCTTGCCGGCGCTGAGCAGTTGCTCGACCAGCTCGTCGCTGTTGCCCAGCAGGCCCGAGGTATGGGAACCGAGGGCGACGATGCAGGCACCAGTCAGGGTCGCGATATCGATCACCGCCTGTGGCTTGAAGCGCTCGGCGTAGGTCAGGGCATCGCACAGCACCAGGCGACCTTCGGCGTCGGTGTTGAGGATTTCCACGGTCTGGCCGCTCATAGTGGTGACGATGTCACCTGGGCGCGCAGCCCCGCCGCTCGGCATGTTCTCGGCACAGGCCAGGATGCACACCAGGTTGATCGGCAGCTTGAGTTCGAGCACGGCACGCAGGGTGCCGAAGACACTGGCGGCGCCGCCCATGTCGTACTTCATCTCGTCCATGCCGGCGCCCGGCTTGAGGCTGATGCCGCCAGTGTCGAAGGTGATGCCTTTACCGACCAGGGCGAACGGCTTGTCGGCCTTCTTGCCGCCGTTGTATTGCATGACGATCAGGCGGGGTGGCTGGTCGCTGCCCTGGCCCACGGCATAGAACGAGCCCATGCCCAGTTCCTTGATCTTCTTCTCGTCGAGCACTTCGACTTTCAGGCCCTTGAACTCTTTACCCAAGGCCTTGGCCTGCTCGCCGAGGTAGGTCGGGTGGCAGATGTTGGGTGGCATATTGCCCAGGTCGCGGGTGAACGCCATGCCGGCGGCGATGGCCTGGGCGTGGGTGGTGGCGCGCTGTACTTCAGCCTGGGCGGCCTTGATGGTCAGCAGGGTGATTTTCTTCAGGGCGCGGGGTTCGGCTTTCTGGCTCTTGAACTGGTCGAAGGTGTAGCCGCCATCCAGCAGGGTTTCGGCCAGCAGGCGGGTCTTGCCATAGCTGTCGCGGCCCTTGACCACGATTTCGTCCAGCGCCAGTGCCGCATCGCTGCCGCCCAGGCCCTTGAGGGTGTTGAGGATGGCGCTGATGATCTTGCGGAACGGGCGGTCGCCCAGTTCGGCGTCCTTGCCCACGCCCACCAGCAATACGCGGTCGGCCTTGAGGTTGGGCAGGCTTTGCAGCAGCAGGCTTTGGCCGACCTTGCCGGCCAGGTCGCCACGCTTGAGCACGGCGCTGATGGCGCCACCGCTCAGTTCATCGACTTGTTTGGCGGCCGCGCCGAGCTTGCGGCCTTCGCCGATGGCGACCACGAGGGTGGCGGTCTTCAACGTTTCGGGGCTAACGCTTTTTACAACCAATTCCATGTTCGGGTCCCTTATATAAGGTCAAAGAGCCTGGAGTCTGTACTCCGGCCTGTAGGCTGGGCCGCCTGTAGGCGAGCCCGACAAGGCCCGCAGTTTGTACCGCGCCGCCCGAGCCTGACAACCCTTGACGCCAGCTTTGTGCACGGCTGTGAGCAAGCTCCGTGACAGGCGCCGACAATCACAGGATAATGCGCCATCTTTTTCGCCGGCCCGTGTCAACGGGGCGACTTGATATGCTTGCTTGTTTGGCCGCCTTAGCCTGACAACCCTGGAGTGTCTGGTTTGATTGTCTTCCGTTATCTGTCCCGCGAAGTCCTGCTGACCCTGAGTGCCGTGAGTGCGGTGTTGTTGGTCATCATCATGAGTGGTCGTTTCGTCAAATACCTGGCCCAGGCTGCCTCGGGGGCCCTGGATCCGGGTTCGCTGTTCCTGATCATGGGCTTTCGCCTGCCGGGGTTCCTGCAACTGATCCTGCCCCTGGGCCTGTTTCTCGGGATCCTGCTGGCCTATGGCCGGCTCTACCTCGAAAGCGAGATGACCGTGCTCTCGGCCACCGGCATGAGCCAGCAGCGCCTGCTGGCCATGACCATGGTCCCGGCCACTGGCGTGGCGCTGGTGGTGGCCTGGTTGAGCCTGAGCCTGGCCCCCCAGGGCGCCATGCAGTTCCAGCTGGTGCTCAACAAACAGGACGCGATGACCGAGTTCGACACCCTCGAGCCGGGCCGTTTCCAGGCGCTCAACGACGGCACCCGCGTGACCTACACCGAGCGCATGACCGACGATCGGGCCAACCTCGGCGGCGTGTTCATCTCCGAGAAGCGCCTGGGCCAGGACAAGAAAGACCGTGGAATTTCCGTACTGGTGGCCGATAGCGGGCGCCAGGAAGTGCGTCCGGATGGCAGCCGCTACCTGATCCTGGAGAACGGCTATCGCTACGACGGCAGCCCCGGCCAGGCCGACTACCGCGCCATCAAGTACGACACCTACGGGGTGATGCTGGCCCGGCCGGATGTGAGCAACGAGGTCACCGACCGCGACGCGATCCCGACCCCGGCCCTGATCGGCAGCAAGGAGTTGCGCTCGATTGCCGAACTGCAATGGCGTATTTCCCTGCCACTGCTGGTGTTTATCGTCACGCTGATGGCGGTGCCGCTGTCCCGGGTCAACCCGCGCCAGGGCCGCTTCCTCAAGCTGCTGCCGGCGATCCTGCTGTACATGGCCTACCTGACCATCCTGATTTCCGCCCGTGGCTCCCTGGAGAAGGGCAAGCTGTCGCCGACCCTGGGGCTGTGGTGGGTCCACGGCATCTTCCTGGTGATTGGCCTGGGCCTGCTGTATTGGGAACCGATTCGCTTGAAAATGCAGAGCCGTCGCGGCATGAAGGAGATGGCTCGTGGGTAAGTTGGATCGCTACATCGGTAGCAGCGTACTGGTCGCCATCCTGGCGGTATTGGGCATCATCCTCGGGTTGGCGTCGTTGTTTGCCTTCATTGATGAAGTGGGCAACGTCACCGATACCTACACGGTCACTGACGTACTGAGCTACGTGGCGCTGACCGCACCGCGCCGCCTCTACGACATGATGCCAATGGCCGCGCTGATCGGCTGCCTGATCGGCCTGGGCAGCCTGGCCAGCAACAGCGAGCTGACCATCATGCGCGCGGCGGGGGTGTCCATCGCCCGTATCGTCTGGGCCGTGATGAAACCCATGCTGCTGTTGATGGCCGCCAGCGTGCTGATCGGCGAATACGTGGCGCCACCGGCAGAAACCACCGCCCAGGCCAACCGTGCGCTGGCCCAGGGTTCGGGCGATGCCCAGAGCTCCAAGCGAGGCCTGTGGCACCGCCAGGGCGATGAATTCATCCACATCAACGCGGTGCAACCCGGTGGCCTGTTGGTGGGTGTCACCCGTTATCGCTTTGATGAAGAGCGCCACATGCTGTCGTCGAGCTTTGCCAAACGGGCACAGTTCAATGACAACCAGTGGGTGTTGAGCGATGTCACCACCACTCATTTCCGCAACCCCGGCAAAGGCACCGAGGCCAGCACCGAGGTGATCAACGAGCCGACACAGGCCTGGGACATCGCGCTCAAGCCGGAACTGCTCAATACCGTGGTGATGATCCCGGAAAGCCTGCCGATCTCCGGTTTGTGGAGCTATATCCACTACCTCAAGGACCAGGGCCTGAACAACGGCCGCTACTGGCTGGCATTTTGGGTCAAGGTGTTGCAGCCGGTGGTGACCGCTGCACTGGTGTTGATGGCGATTTCGTTTATTTTCGGCCCGTTGCGCTCGGTAACCCTGGGCCAGCGGGTATTTACCGGGGTCTTGGTAGGGTTCACCTTCCGCATTGCCCAGGACCTGCTGGGGCCGTCGAGCCTGGTATTCGGCTTCTCGCCGCTGTTTGCGGTGCTGGTGCCGACCGCCATCTGTGCCCTGGCCGGGTTCTGGCTGCTGCGCCGGGCCGGTTGATCCGCGCTTGTTGAACAAAAAATGCCCCATTCGCAAGAACGGGGCATTTTTGTTATTGGTCGCCAAAGATGACGTCTGGCCCGAGCATCAGGTACAATTCCCGGCTATTTTTCAGCGGGCAATCTGCCTGCAGCCTTTTTGAGTGTTGATCCGTGAGTGATTTGAGTCATATCCGCAATTTCTCCATCATCGCCCACATTGACCATGGTAAGTCGACGCTGGCCGATCGATTCATCCAGATGTGCGGCGGCCTTGCCGAGCGTGAAATGGAAGCCCAGGTCCTGGACTCCATGGACCTCGAACGCGAGCGCGGGATCACCATCAAGGCCCACAGCGTTACCCTGTACTACACCGCCAAAGACGGTATCAAGTACCAGCTGAACTTCATTGACACCCCGGGCCACGTCGACTTTACCTATGAAGTCAGCCGTTCCCTGGCGGCCTGTGAAGGCGCGTTGCTGGTAGTGGATGCGGGCCAGGGCGTAGAAGCCCAGTCCGTGGCCAACTGCTACACCGCCATCGAGCAGGGCCTGGAAGTCATGCCGGTGCTGAACAAGATCGACCTGCCACAGGCCGATCCGGACCGCGTGAAGGAAGAAATCGAAAAAATCATCGGCATTGACGCCACCGACGCCGTCGAGTGCAGCGCCAAGACTGGCCTGGGTGTCGACGAAGTGCTCGAGCGCCTGGTCAAGACCATTCCCGCGCCAACCGGCAACTACGAAGATCCGCTGCAAGCGTTGATCATCGACTCCTGGTTCGACAACTACCTGGGCGTTGTGTCCCTGGTACGCGTGCGCCATGGCCGGGTGAAGAAGGGCGACAAGATCCTGGTCAAGTCCACCGGCAAGATCCACCTGGTGGACAGCGTCGGTGTATTCAACCCCAAGCACACCGCTACCACTGATCTGAAAGCCGGTGAAGTAGGCTTCATCATCGCCGGTATCAAGGACATCCACGGTGCGCCGGTCGGTGACACCCTGACCTTGAGCTCGACGCCTGATGTCGATGTGCTGCCAGGTTTCAAGCGCATCCAGCCACAGGTTTATGCCGGTCTGTTCCCGGTCAGCTCGGACGACTTCGAGGATTTTCGCGAAGCCCTGCAAAAGCTGACCCTCAACGACTCTTCGTTGCAGTACACCCCGGAAAGCTCCGACGCCCTGGGCTTCGGCTTCCGCTGCGGGTTCCTGGGCATGCTGCACATGGAGATCATCCAGGAGCGCCTGGAGCGCGAGTACGACCTGGACCTGATCACCACCGCGCCAACCGTTATTTTTGAGCTGGCGCTGAAAACTGGTGAAACGATTTACGTCGACAACCCGTCCAAGTTGCCGGATCTGTCGTCCATCGAAGACATGCGCGAACCGATCGTGCGCGCCAATATTCTTGTGCCGCAGGAACACCTGGGCAACGTCATTACCCTGTGTATCGAAAAGCGTGGCGTGCAGCACGACATGCTGTTCCTCGGTACCCAGGTCCAAGTGACCTACGATTTGCCGATGAACGAAGTGGTCCTGGACTTCTTTGACCGTCTCAAATCCACCAGTCGCGGCTATGCTTCGCTGGATTACCATTTCGACCGTTATCAATCGGCCAATCTGGTGAAGCTCGATGTATTGATCAACGGTGACAAGGTTGATGCCCTGGCGCTCATCGTCCACAAGGACAATGCGCACTACAAAGGTCGCCAACTGACCGAGAAGATGAAAGAACTGATTCCGCGCCAGATGTTCGACGTCGCGATCCAGGCCGCCATTGGCGGGCAGATCATTGCGCGGACTTCCGTCAAGGCACTCAGAAAGAACGTACTGGCCAAATGCTATGGCGGCGACGTGAGCCGTAAGCGCAAGCTGCTCGAGAAGCAAAAGGCCGGTAAAAAACGCATGAAGCAAGTGGGCAACGTGGAAATTCCACAAGAAGCCTTCCTTGCGGTGCTCAGGTTGGATAGTTAGGTCCTATGTCACTAAATTTCCCGCTGTTGCTGGTCATCGCCGTTGCCGTCTGTGGTCTCCTGGCGCTGCTCGATCTGCTGTTCTTCGCCCCGCGTCGTCGGGCGGCCATCGCGTCCTATCAGGGCAGCGTCAGCCAGCCCGATGGCGTAGTGATCGAGAAGCTGAATAAAGAGCCTTTGCTGGTTGAATACGGCAAGTCGTTCTTCCCGGTGTTGTTCATCGTGCTGGTGCTGCGCTCGTTTCTGGTAGAGCCGTTCCAGATTCCTTCGGGCTCGATGAAACCAACCCTGGATGTGGGCGACTTCATCCTGGTGAACAAATTTTCCTACGGGATCCGCTTGCCGGTGATCGACAAGAAAATCATCGAGGTGGGTGATCCGCAGCGCGGTGATGTGATGGTGTTCCGCTACCCAAGCGACCCGAACGTCAACTACATCAAGCGTGTGGTCGGCCTGCCGGGTGACGTGATCCGCTACACCAGCGACAAGCGCCTGTTCGTCAATGGCGAATCGGTGGCCGAGAAACTCATCGGTTCCGAGCCGAACACCCTGGGCAGCGCCGAGCTGTACGAGGAAAAACTCGGGGCGGTAGAGCACCAGATCCGCAAGGAAATGAGCCGCTACCGTTCGCCGCCCGACAACCAGTGGACCGTGCCTGCCGGGCACTACTTCATGATGGGCGACAACCGCGACAACTCCAATGACAGCCGCTACTGGGATGATCCAAGCATTCCCAAGGAGCTGCTGGGCATGGTTCCCGACCAGAATATCGTCGGCAAGGCCTTCGCGGTCTGGATGAGCTGGCCCGAACCCAAGCTCAGCCACCTGCCGAACTTCTCGCGGGTGGGGCTGATCAAGTAATCCATGCGGCGCTGTGAACACAGCGCCGAATGCTTTTCTGGGGCTTGGACATTGGTCCGGCCTCGAGCAACACACAGCATTGCCAGGATTTGAATTTGAACACAGCGTTAATCGTCGATGGCCTTTGCCGCCACGTACTGAAAGTAGGTAAACCGTGAGCGTTTCTTTGAGTCGTCTTGAGCGTCAGCTCGGTTACACCTTCAAGGACCAGGAATTGATGGTCCTTGCCCTCACACACCGCAGTTTTGCCGGGCGCAACAACGAACGCCTGGAATTCCTCGGTGATGCCATTCTCAACTTCGCCGCTGGCGAAGCCCTGTTCAACCGCTTCCCCCTGGCCCGTGAAGGCCAGTTGTCGCGCCTGCGCGCGCGCCTGGTGAAAGGCGAGACCCTGGCCGTCCTGGCCCGTGGTTTTGACTTGGGCGAATACCTGCGCCTGGGTTCCGGCGAGTTGAAAAGCGGCGGTTTCCGCCGTGAGTCGATCCTGGCCGATGCCCTGGAAGCCCTGATCGGCGCGATCTATCTCGATGCCGGGATGGAAGTGGCCAAGGAGCGGGTCATGGCCTGGCTGGCGTCGGAAATCGACAGCCTGACCCTGGTGGATACCAACAAGGATCCCAAGACCCGCCTGCAGGAATTTTTGCAGTCGCGCGGCTGCGAACTGCCACGCTACGAAGTGGTGGATATCCAGGGTGAGCCGCATTGCCGTGTGTTCTTCGTCGAATGCGAAGTCACCTTATTGAACGAAAAAAGCCGAGGTCAGGGTGTGAGCCGTCGTATTGCCGAACAGGTAGCGGCCGCTGCAGCACTGATTGCCCTGGGCGTGGAGAATGGCCATGACTGATTCAACCGCAACACGCTGTGGCTATGTTGCCATCGTCGGCCGTCCCAACGTGGGCAAGTCCACGCTGCTCAACCATATCCTGGGGCAGAAGCTGGCGATCACCTCGCGCAAGCCGCAGACCACCCGCCACAACATGCTGGGCATCAAGACCGAAGGCAACGTGCAAGCGGTCTATGTCGACACCCCGGGCATGCACAAAGGCGGCGAGAAAGCCCTGAATCGCTACATGAACAAGACCGCTTCAGCGGCGTTGAAAGACGTCGACGTGGTGATCTTCGTGGTTGACCGCACCAAGTGGACCGATGAGGACCAGATGGTGCTGGAGCGTGTGCAGTATGTCACCGGCCCGTTGATCGTCGCGCTGAACAAGACCGACCGTATCGAAGACAAAGCCGAGTTGATGCCGCACCTGAGCTGGTTGCAGGAACAACTGCCGAACGCCCAGATCATGCCGATCTCGGCCCAGCACGGGCACAACCTTGAAGCCCTGGAGCGGGTGATCGCCGGCTACCTGCCGGAGAACGAGCACTTCTTCCCGGAAGACCAGATCACCGACCGCAGCAGCCGTTTCCTTGCCGCCGAACTGGTACGCGAGAAAATCATGCGCCAGATGGGCGCCGAGCTGCCGTACCAGATCACCGTGGAAATCGAAGAGTTCAAGCAGCAGGGCAAGACCCTGCATATCCACGCGCTGATCCTCGTCGAACGTGACGGCCAGAAAAAAATCATCATTGGCGACAAGGGCGAGCGCATCAAGCGCATCGGCACCGAGGCGCGCAAGGACATGGAATTGCTGTTCGATTCCAAGATCATGCTTAACCTGTGGGTGAAGGTTAAGGGCGGCTGGTCTGATGATGAGCGCGCACTGCGCTCCCTGGGCTACGGCGACCTGTAATCAGTCACCAGTAACACCGCAGGACAAAATGTGGGAGCGGGCTTGTGTGGGAGCTGGCTTGCCTGCGATAGCATCGCCTCGGTCTACGTGACACATCGAGGCGTCTGCATCGCAGGCAAGCCAGCTCCCACACAAGACAGGTCCCACATTGGTTTATCGCTGTTCTTAAGTTCTGCGAAGAGACATTCATGTCCCCAACCCCACCCCCCAGCCAACCCGCCTACGTCCTGCACAGCCGCGCCTACCGCGAGACCAGCGCCCTGGTGGACTTCCTCACGCCCCAAGGCCGGCTACGCGCGGTACTGCGCAGCGCGCGGGGCAAGGCGGGCACGTTGGCGCGGCCATTCGTGGCCCTGGAGGTGGAGTTTCGCGGCAAGGGCGAGCTGAAAAACGTCGGCCGCCTGGAAAGCATCGGCACCTCGGCCTGGCTCAATGGCGAGGCGCTGTTCAGTGGCCTGTACCTCAACGAATTGCTGATCCGTCTTTTGCCCGCCGAAGACCCGCACCCAGCGGTGTTCGATCACTACGCCGCCACCTTGCTGGCCCTGGCCGAAGGCCGTCCCCTGGAGCCGCTGTTGCGTGCCTTCGAATGGCGCCTGCTCGACGACCTGGGCTACGGTTTTGAACTGAGCAACGACCTGCACGGCGAGCCCATCGCCAGCGACGGCATGTACCGCCTGCAAGTGGACGCCGGGCTGGAGCGCGTCTATCTGCTGCAACCGGGCCTGTTCCAGGGCACCGAGCTGCTGGCCATGAGCGAGGCCGACTGGACAGCGCCTGGCGCCCTGTCTGCCGCCAAGCGCCTGATGCGCCAGGCCCTGGCCGTGCATCTGGGCGGTCGGCCATTGGTCAGTCGCGAGTTGTTTCGAAAGCCCTGACATCCCCGTGTATGCTGTGCACCGATTCTTTCCCTTTTCAGGAGCGCTTCCGTGACCACCAGCAATCGCATTCTTCTTGGCGTCAACATCGACCACGTTGCCACCCTGCGCCAGGCCCGGGGCACTCGCTACCCTGATCCGGTGAAGGCTGCGCTGGATGCCGAAGAAGCAGGCGCCGACGGGATCACCGTGCACCTGCGCGAAGACCGCCGGCACATCCAGGAGCGCGACGTACTGGTGCTCAAGGACGTGCTGCAAACCCGCATGAACTTCGAAATGGGCATCACCGAAGAAATGATGGCCTTCGCCGAGCGTATCCGCCCGGCACATATCTGCCTGGTCCCGGAAACCCGCCAGGAACTGACCACCGAAGGCGGCCTGGATGTGGCCGGCCAGGAAGCGCGGATCAAAGCCGCCGTCGAGCGCCTGTCGCAGATCGGCAGTGAAGTCTCGCTGTTTATCGACGCCGACGAACGGCAGATCGAAGCCTCGCGCCGTGTGGGCGCCCCGGCCATTGAGTTGCACACCGGGCGCTACGCCGATGCCACAACCCCGACCGAAGTCGCCGACGAACTGCAACGCATCATCGACGGCGTGGCCTGCGGCCTGCGTGAGGGCCTGGTGGTCAACGCCGGCCATGGCCTGCACTACCACAACGTCGAAGCCGTGGCGGCGATCAAGGGCATCAACGAACTGAACATCGGCCACGCCCTGGTCGCCCATGCGCTGTTCGTCGGCTTCAAGGGCGCGGTCGCTGAGATGAAAGCGCTGATCCTGGCCGCCGCCAAGCCCTGAGCAACGCTGAAGATCCAACGTGGGACGGGCTTGTGTAGGAGCGGGCCCTTTCCCACATGCGGCAATGCGAAGCCTTACTGTTTAGCCGGCAGGGGTGTATCGTATTTGCCCTTTGCGGGCCCTGGGCCCGCGCAGATCCGTGAGGTTGTTGTGTCCCGATCCTTTTCCCGTCGACAAATCCTTGGTGGCCTCGCCGGCCTGGCAGTGGTGGGTGTCGGTGCCGGTGGCGCCTATCGCTACTGGCTGGGGAAAGTCGCGGACGCCAGCGCCGGGCGTGATTACGAGTTGATTGCCGCACCGTTGGACGTGGAACTGGTGCCGGGACACAAGACCCAAGCCTGGGCCTTTGGCCCCTCGGCGCCGGGCACCGAGTTGCGTGTACGCCAGGGCGAATGGCTGCGGGTGCGCTTTATCAACCACCTGCCCGTTGCCACCACCATCCACTGGCACGGCATCCGCCTGCCCCTGGAAATGGACGGCGTGCCGTACGTCTCGCAATTGCCGGTACTGCCTGGCGAGTATTTCGACTACCAGTTCCGCGTGCCCGACGCCGGCAGCTACTGGTATCACCCCCATGTCAGCAGCAGCGAAGAACTGGGCCGTGGCCTGGTCGGCCCATTGATTGTCGAGGAGCGCGAGCCCACCGGCTTCCAGCACGAACGCACCCTGAGCCTGAAAAACTGGCATATCGACGAGCAGGGTGATTTTGTCGAGTTCAGCATCCCCCGCGAAGCAGCCCGTGGCGGTACGGCCGGGCGCCTGTCGACCATCAACGGTGTGCCGCAGGCGGTCATCGACCTGCCTGCCGGGCAAATCACCCGGGTGCGCTTGCTCAACCTCGACAACACCCTGACCTATCGCCTGAACATTCCCAACGCCCAGGCGCAGATCTACGCGCTGGACGGTAACCCCATCGAGCCACGGCCTTTGGGCAAGGAATACTGGCTGGGCCCGGGCATGCGCATTTGCCTGGCAATCAAGGCTCCGCCGGCCGGCGAAGAGCTGTCGATCCGTAATGGCCCGGTGCGCCTGGGTACCTTCCGCTCGGTGGCTAATACTGATGCGCCGGGCGAGTGGCCGCCCGCGTTGCCGGCCAACCCGATTGCCGAGCCGGACCTGGCCAATGCCGAGAAACTCAACTTCAATTTCGAATGGGTCGGCTCGGTCTCGGTCAACGTCGAAAACAGGCCGCCGAGCCTGTGGCAGATCAACGGCCAGGCCTGGGATATCACCGACAAGACCTGCGCCGACCGGCCGATTGCCAAGCTCGAGTTGGGCAAGAGCTACATCTTTGAATTGAAAAACATGACCCAGTACCAGCACCCGATCCACCTGCATGGCATGAGCTTCAAGGTCATCGCCTCGAACCGCCATAAAGTGACGCCGTACTTCACCGACACCTACCTGCTGGGCAAGAACGAGCGCGCCCGCGTGGCGTTGGTGGCGGATAACCCCGGGGTGTGGATGTTCCACTGCCATGTGATCGACCACATGGAAACCGGCCTGATGGCCGCCATCGAGGTGGCGTGATGCGCCAGATTCGCCCCACGGCGATCATCGACCGCAGCCGTGACCAGGACTTCATGCGTGAAGCCCTGGCTCTTGCCGCCCAGGGCGCGGCCCTGGGTGAAGTACCGGTAGGCGCGGTGTTGGTGCAGGACGGCGAAATCATCGGGCGCGGCTTCAACTGCCCGATCAGCGGCAGCGACCCCAGCGCCCATGCCGAGATGGTCGCCATCCGCGCGGCGGCCCAGGCCGTCAGCAACTACCGCCTGCCGGGCAGCACGCTGTACGTGACCCTTGAGCCGTGCAGCATGTGCGCCGGGCTGATCGTCCACTCGCGCATCGCCCGGGTGGTGTACGGCGCGCTGGAGCCCAAGGCCGGGATTGTGCAGAGCCAGGGGCAGTTCTTCAGCCAGGGCTTTCTCAATCACCGGGTGTTGTATGAAGGCGGGGTACTGGCCGAGGAGTGTGGGACGGTGTTGAGTGAGTTCTTCAAGGCCAGAAGGGCCAAGCCCAGCACCTGATCTCAATGTGAAAACCCAATCACTGTGGGAGCTGGCTTGCCTGCGATAGCGGTCTGCCAGTTGCCAAATGTGTAGCTGACCCACCGCTATCGCAGGCAAGCCAGCTCCCACATTCTTGATCTGCATTTTCTCAGGGCGATTGGGGGTTACTTCTTGGCGATAATCACCGCGCGCATCGGCGCCGGCAGCCCTTCAATCGTCTTGCTGTGATCTTCAGGGTCGAGGAAGTCACTCAAGGACTGATACTTCATCCACTCTGTCCCACGCTGTTCCTCGACCGTGGTCACGCTCACATCCACGCAACGCACTTCGCTGAACCCGGCACGCCGCAGCCAGAGCATCAACGCCGGCACCGAAGGCAGGAACCACACATTACGCATCTGTGCGTAACGGTCTTCTGGCACCAGTACCTGTTGTTGATCACCCTCGATCACCAACGTCTCCAGCACCAGTTCGCCTCCCTTGACCAGGCAATCCTTGAGCGCCAGCAAATGCTCGATCGGCGAACGGCGGTGGTAGAACACGCCCATGGAGAACACTGTGTCGAAACCTTCCATGTTCGGCGGCAGGTCCTCGAACGGGAACGGCAGGTGCCAGGCGTTGGGGGCCGACAGGTAGCGCTGCACCGCCTGGAACTGGCAGAAGAACAGCCAGTTGGGATCCACGCCAATCACACTGTCGGCGCCGGCGCCGAGCATGCGCCACATGTAATAACCGTTGCCACAGCCCACATCGAGGATGCGCTTGCCTTTGAGGTTCAGGTGCGGCGCGACCCGCGACCATTTCCAGT
Organism: Pseudomonas sp. WMBT8; assembly: GCF_050916005.1. Lineage (NCBI taxonomy): Bacteria > Pseudomonadati > Pseudomonadota > Gammaproteobacteria > Pseudomonadales > Pseudomonadaceae > Pseudomonas > Pseudomonas sp. WMBT8. Next base: position 4,945,312 of record NZ_CP188096.1, on the reverse strand, counting down.
CCGAGCGCCATTCGGTGTCCACATGCACCCCGAACAGGTTGAACGGCCCCTTGCGCCACGGGCTCAGGCCCATCAGCGCGGCATGCATCTGCTCACGGGTTGCGTCATCGCAATCGGTGTCCAGGGTCAGGCCGTTCAGCAGGTCGATTTTGCTTGGCTGGATCTTGGGCAAGGCGTCCAGCGCACTTTGCCAGCGGGCCAGGTCGCCATGGCCCTTTTCCATCTTTGCATCGAGTTGTGCTTGCAGGCCCTGGGCCCATACGGCCAGGGGAGTGCCGACCAGATGGCGGGCGAGGGGAGACAGATCAATCATGGCAAGGCAATCAACGAGGCAAAGTTAAGACACTGGAACCACGGCACGACTTTCGAGAACCCGGCCGCCAGCAGGCGTTCACGGTGTTCCTCGAGGCTGTCGGGCTTCATGACGTTTTCGATGGCGCTGCGCTTCTGGGCGATTTCCAGTTCGCTGTAGCCGTTGGCGCGCTTGAACGCCACGTGCAGATCGGTGAGCAATGCATGTTCTTCGGGATCATTGAAACGCAGTTTTTCCGAGAGAATCAGCGCGCCACCGGGCAGCAGCGCCTGGCGAATCCGCCCAAGCAGCGCCAGGCGCTCCTCGGGGGCGATAAATTGCAGGGTGAAATTCAGCGCCACCACCGAGGCCGGCTGGAACTGCAGGGCGAGGATATCGCCTTCGATTACCTCCACCGGCAGCAGCTCCTGGAACATCGAGTCCTGGCCGTTGAGGTATTCGCGGCAGCGCTCGACCATCGCCGCCGAGTTATCCACAGCGATCACCCGGCAGCCGTCGGTGCGCACATGGCGCCGCAGGGCCTGGGTCACCGCGCCCAGGGACGAACCCAGGTCATACAGCACACTGCCCGGCTGGGCGAACTGCGCTGCCAGTACGCCGAGGTTCTCGACAATGGTCGGGTAACCGGGCACCGAACGCTTGATCATGTCCGGGAACACCCGCACCACGTCCTCGTTAAAGGCGAAGTCCGGCACCTGGGGCAAGGGCTGGGCGAATAGGCGATCGGGTTCTTTGCTCACGGCTGTTCCGGCGACGAAGTGGAAAAGGCCGGCATTTTAGCCAGGTTGGCGAGGCGATGCGCGGGTTGTCTGATGGAAAGCCGATGCGGTGATGCCCCATTGCCCCAACCAGTAGGTGATGATCAACAGATACGGCGCCGCATCGAAGGTCACCACAAAGCGGTTGATGCCGATCAGCGTGTCGGAAAACACAAACAACGCCGCGCCGATGGCCGCCAGCTGTGCCGAGCGCTTGGGCACGTCACTACCCAGGCGAGCCAGCGCACGCCAGAGCATGGCGCTGATCACCAACGCGTACACCACCACCGGAATCAGCAAATCGCCCAGGCCGTGGGAAATCAGGATGCTCAACAAAATTGCCCCAACCCCCAGCGCCAGGGCCAGTGGCAACAGCGCCGGGCGGCGGCAGTCGCTGAAGTAGGCCTTGAGGTACGCCAGGTGCGCGAACAAAAACGCGCCCAGGCCGAAGATAAACAGGTCGCCGGGCCAGGCCAGCAACACATCGCCCACTACGGAGAAAATCAATCCCAGGCTGATCCAGCGTCGATAGTCGCTGGGCGGCGCATCATGCAGCCAGCCCAGCATCGCCAGCACCGGTAGCGGCTTGACCAACAGGCAAAGCAAGGTGGCATGCGTGCTCAGACCGTAGATAAAGGTACCGGCACCCATCAACGCAAGAATCATCCATGGCATATCAGTTCACCGTAATGGCGCAGTCAAAGGTGTCCACCGGATTCACTTCCGGGGCCCAGGGTTGTTGGGAAGTCAGGCGCAGGCGGCCACTACCTGCGGTAAAGGCCTGGAAGCGCCAGGTGGATTGCCCGGCGGCACCCACCACGCCGGCGTCCTCCGGGTTGCTGTAGACCTCGGGGCCGAGGCTGCGCAGCACGCCGCCTGCCGAATCCTGGATCGCCCAGCGATAACCGGTGGTGGGGTTGCTCGGCAAGGTCAGGGTCAGGTTTTGCCCGGCCTTGAGCTTGAGCGGGCAGGCGCTCTGTTTTTCGACGGTGACGTTTTGCTTCGGTGCACTGGCGCAAGCCCCGAGCAGGGCGAGGCTTAGCGCAAGAAGCAGGCGGGCAGCGGTCATGAAGGCTCCGTTTATTGGCGACGAAGGGCGAGCATAACCGAAGATGAGACAAGGTGTTACAGCAGGGGGGTGATGTTGGCCGTGCTGGCCCTATCGCGGGCAAGCCCGCTCCTACAGAGTACGCATTCCAACTGTAGGAGCGGGCTTGCCCGCGATGAGGCCAGTGCAGGCGCTACAGAACTATCAGAACAACACCTTCGCCACATCCGCAAACCGCTTGGCAAAGTGCACCGTCATGCCCTCTTTGAGGTACTCCGGCAATTCCTCGAAGCTGCCACGGTTAGGCTCTGGCAGGATCAACTCGTGAATCTTCTGCCGCCGCGCCGCAATTACCTTCTCGCGCACACCGCCAATCGGCAGTACATGCCCGGTCAGGGTCAGTTCGCCGGTCATGGCCACGCCTTTTTTCGGCGGCTGGTTGCGTGCCAGCGAGAGCAACGCACTGGCCATGGTCACCCCGGCACTTGGGCCGTCCTTGGGCGTGGCGCCTTCCGGCACGTGCAGGTGCACGAAGGCTTCGTCGAAGAACTTCGGGTCACCGCCAAACGACTTCAGGTTGGAACTGATGTAGCTGTAGGCGATTTCGGCGGATTCCTTCATCACTTCACCCAACTGCCCGGTGAGTTTGAAGCCGCGATTGAGCGTGTGGATGCGCGTCGCCTCGATCGGCAAGGTGGCGCCGCCCATGCTGGTCCAGGCCAGGCCGGTGATGACACCCGTGCCCGACAGTACCTGCTCGTTACGGAACACCGGCATGCCCAGGGAGCTTTCCAGGTCCTTGTTGCCGATCTTGATCACCGAGTCCGGCTCATCCAGCAGCTTGACCACCGCCTTGCGTACCAGCTTGCCCAGTTGCTTCTCCAGCTGGCGCACCCCGGCTTCGCGGGCATAGCCGTCGATCAGCGCGCGCAGGGCGCCGTCGGTGATGCTCAGGCTGGTTTTTGCCACACCGGCTTTTTCCAGCTGCTTGGGCCACAGGTGGCGCTTGGCGATGGCGACTTTTTCTTCGGTGATGTAGCCCGACAGGCGAATCACTTCCATGCGGTCCAGCAACGGGCCGGGGATCGAGTCCAGGGTGTTGGCGGTGCACACGAACAGCACTTTGGACAGGTCCAGGCGCAGGTCCAGGTAGTGGTCGAGGAATTCCACGTTCTGTTCCGGGTCGAGGGTTTCCAGCAGGGCCGACGCCGGGTCGCCCTGGTAGCTCTGGCCCATCTTGTCGATCTCGTCGAGCATGATCACCGGGTTCATCACTTCTACATCTTTGAGCGCCTGCACCAGCTTGCCCGGCAGGGCGCCGATGTAGGTGCGGCGATGGCCCTTGATCTCGGCCTCGTCGCGCATGCCGCCGACGCTGAAGCGGTAGAACGGCCGCCCCAGGGACTCGGCAATCGATTTGCCGACGCTGGTCTTGCCCACGCCCGGCGGTCCCACCAGCAGCACGATGGAGCCGGCGACTTCGCCTTTATAGGCGCCCACGGCAAGGAACTCGAGGATGCGACTCTTGATGTCGTCCAGCCCCGCATGGTGTTTATCCAGGACTTTGCGTGCGTGCTTGAGGTCGAGCTTGTCCTCGCCATACACGCCCCACGGCACCGAGGTGGCCCAGTCCAGGTAATTGCGCGTCACCGCGTACTCCGGCGACCCGGTCTCGAGGATCGACAGCTTGTTCAGCTCTTCATCGATGCGTTTCTGCGCCTGGGCCGGCAGCACCTTGCCTTCCAGGCGTTGCTCGAACTGCTCGACGTCGGCACTGCGGTCGTCCTTGGTCAGCCCCAGCTCCTGCTGGATCACCTTGAGCTGTTCCTTGAGGAAGAACTCGCGCTGGTGCTCGCCGATCTTGCGGTTCACCTCGGCGGAGATTTCCTTTTGCAGGCGCGCAACTTCCACCTCTTTGCGCAGCATCGGCAAGACTTTTTCCATGCGCTTGAGCATCGGCACGCAGTCCAGCACTTCCTGCAACTCGTTGCCGGTGGCCGAGGTCAGTGCGGCGGCGAAGTCGGTCAGGGGCGACGGGTCGTTGGGGCTGAAGCGGTTGAGGTAGTTCTTCAGCTCTTCGCTGTACAGCGGGTTGAGCGGCAGCAGTTCCTTGATCGCATTGATCAGCGCCATGCCGTAGGCCTTGACCTCATCGGTCGGCTCGCTGGGCTGGTGCGGGTATTCGACTTCTACCAGGTACGGTGGGCGGTGATGCTTGAGCCAGGTCTTGATGCGCACGCGGGTCAGGCCCTGGGCAACGAACTGCAGCTTGCCGTTTTCGCGGCTGGCGTGATGCACCTTGACCAGGGTGCCGTACAGCGGCAGGGCGGAGGTGTCGAAATGCCGTGGGTCTTCGGGTGGCGTGTCCATGAAGAACAGCGCGAGGGAGTGATGGTCGGATTTGCTCACCAGCTCCAGGGTCTCGGCCCAGGGTTCTTCATTGACGATCACCGGCAACACTTGCGCCGGGAAGAACGGGCGGTTGTGGATCGGGATGATATAGACCTTGTCCGGCAGGTTTTGCCCAGGCAGGGCCAGGCCGGTGTTGGACGACGGGGTTTGTGCGTTTTCGGGGTCGGCGTAGTCGTTGAGGTCGATATCGGGGAATTCTTGCTGGTCGCTCATGGGGCACCTGCATAGTGAAGTATGGAGGTTAGATGGGGCAGGTGAGCGGTGGTTTCAATGGCGGCGGGTGGTTAGCAACAAATTGCATGATATTTCGACGTCAGCGCGGTGCCGCTGCGGGAACGGGCAAGTCACCGCGCACCGGCACTCTCTTGCGCAAAAAAACACGGCGATTTGAGGCCTGCCTGCGGGGTTTAGACGGTGATCTGTCGTCAAAATAATGTCAGCCAGGCGCCCGCATTTATTAGGTTTACTTCTGCCCGGCTGCGGCTAATCTGGGTTTTCCAAATGCCCCGAGAGAACGGGCATTTATTTGACACCGGGTCTGCAGTCGCGAGGGATGCGTATGACAAAAGGACGCTTGAGCTGGGGCGCGGGCACGCTGCCAGGAGGCAAGCGAATGAAGTGGCGCCACGCCTTCCAGACGCGGCTGGTCGGGGTGTTGGGGTTATTGCTGCTAGTGGTGGTGGGCGCGGTGTACTTCGCCGTGAAGGTTGCCACCACCCGCGCCGTGGAAAACCAGGCCCAGGTGCAACTGGAGACCGGCAGCCGGGTGTTCGAGCGCCTGCTGGACCTGCGCGGACGGCGCCTGCAATACGGCCTGGACTGGCTGACGGTGGACGAGCAATTTCGCCGCGCGGTCGCCGAGGGCCAGCCGGCACCGATCCTCGCTGCCCTGCGCCGGCATGGCAGCGGGATCCGTTCCAGCGAGGTGTTTGTGCTGGGGCTCGATGGCCAGGTCATCGTCAGCACTCTGGCTGGCGTGCCGGCGCAGCAAGCCTTCCCCTATGCCGATGCACTGCGCCATGCCCGGCGCAACTCCCTGCAAATGTTGATCGTCGCCCTGGCCGGCCAGCCGTTTTTGCTGGTGCAGGAAGAGGTGCTGGACCCGCTGCCCATTGCGCGGGTGGTCATGGGCTTTTCCATGGATGAGGTGTTTGCCGCCGAATTGCGCTCCCTGAGCAATCTGGAGGTGTCGTTCATGAGCATGGACCAGGGGCAGCCGGGCACCCTGTTCAGCACCCAGCCCTCGGCCGACCGCCCGGCCATCATCCAGGCGCTGCAGGAATCGAGCACCGCCGAGCTGGCGCAGATGAGCGAATTGCACGGCCAGCGTTTTCTCAGCCAGGTCCTGCCCCTGGCCAACACCGGTGATGGCGGGCAAGTCATGGCCTTGCTGCAAAGCCCGCTGGACCATGCCCTGCAATCCTTTGCGCCGCTGGACCAGCAGTTTCTCGGCATCGCCCTGGCAGCCCTGCTGGTCTCGCTGGTGGGCGCGCTGTTGATGGCGCGCCGCGTGTCCCGCCCTCTCGATGCCCTGGTGCAGGCGGCCGAGCGTATTGGCGGCGGGGATTACCGCACCCCAGTGGCGGTGCGCGGCAAAGATGAGTTCGGCCTGCTGGCCCGGGCCTTCAACGCGATGCAAAGCGGCATTGCCGTACGTGAGCGGCAGTTGGCGCACAACGCCCTGCACGATGCGCTGACCGGCCTGCCCAACCGCGCCCTGGCCATGGAACGCCTGGGCAGTGCGATCAGTGCGCGGCGGCCGGTGGTGGTGCTGTACCTGGGGATTGAAAACTACCGGGTGATCAACGAAGGCTTTGGCCCCCAGGGCGTCGAGGAAATGCTGCGTGAGGCCAGCCGCTGCCTGCTGTCGAGCCTGGCGGCGGGGGATTCGGCGGCGCGCATTACCGGCAGCGAATTCCTCGTATTGCTGGAAAACACCAAGCTCGACAGCGCCGTGGCCCGCGCCGACCGCCTGTACAGCCTGTTGACCGAGCCGCAGCGGGTCGGTGGCGACGAACTGCGCCACGAAGTGAGCATGGGCATTGCCGCCTACCCCGAGGATGGCCAGCAGGTCGAAGAGCTGATCAGCCGCGCCGCCATTGCCCGTCACGACGCGGCCGCGCTGCCTGGCTATTTACAGATTTATCAACAGGACCGCGACCTCGCCCATCAACGCCAGATCAGTCTGATCCGCGACCTGCGCCGCGCCGCCATCGAAGACGAACTGTTCCTGTGCTATCAACCCAAGCTCGACCTGCGCCACGGCTATGTGCGCCAGGCCGAGGCGCTGTTGCGCTGGCAGCACCCGACCCTGGGCCTGGTGTCCCCCGCCGAATTCATCCCGCTGGCCGAACGCTCCGGCAGCATGGCCAGCCTGACGCACTGGGTGATCGAAGAGGCGATCCGCCAGTTGGCAGAGTGGAGCGTGCGTGGGCTGGAAGTGCAGCTGTCGCTGAATATTTCGGTGGACGACCTGGGCGATGAAGGGCTGGCACCACGGGTCACCGAGCTGCTGGAACTGCACGGGGTGCTGGCCGGGCAGTTGATTTTCGAAATCACCGAAAGCGCGATCATGCACAACCCGGAACAGGCGTTGCGCATTCTCGAGCAATTGCGCGGCTGTGGCATCAGCCTGTCGGTGGACGATTTCGGTACCGGCTACTCGTCCCTGGCCCAATTGCAGCGCTTGCCGGTGCAGGAACTGAAGATCGACCAGTCGTTCGTGCGCAACCTCGACAGCACCAGCGGCGACGCGGTGATCGTGCGTTCGACCATCGAGATGAGCCACAACCTGGGGCTCAAGGTGGTGGCCGAAGGGGTGGAGTTCGAACCCAGCCTGAGGCTGCTCAAACAATGGAATTGCGACACCGCCCAGGGCTACCTGATCAGCCGGCCATTGAATGCCATGGCCTTTGAGATGTGGATGCGCCGCGATCGCAGCACGGTGTGACGGGCCCGGCGCGGTCAACATGTGGGAGAGGGCTTGTGTGGGAGCTGGCTTGCCTGCGATAGCGGTGGATCAGTTGGCATATGTTGCACTGACCCACCGCTATCGCAGGCAAGCCAGCTCCCACATTTGAGCGGTATTTCAAATAAAAAACCCCGGAATCCCGGGGTTTTTTGTTGCAGCTGTCGCTTAATCCGCCAGCTTGAACGCCATCACATAGTCACCCTGCTTGGTCCCCAGGGAACCATGACCGCCCGCCACGACCAGCACGTATTGCTTGCCGTCCTTGCCGGTGTAGGTCATCGGGGTGGTTTGCGCGCCCGCAGGCAGGCGGCCTTCCCACAGTTGCTTGCCGTTTTTCACGTCATAGGCACGCAGGTACTGGTCGAGGGTACCGCTGAGGAAGGACACGCCACCGGCCGTGGTGAAGGTCCCGCCCAGGCTTGGCACGCCCATGCTCAGGGGGATGGGCACTGGCGAGCTGTCACGCACGGTGCCGTTCTTGTGCATCCAGATGGTCTTGTTGTTGGTCAAGTCCACAGCGGCCACATAACCCCAGGCCGGCGCCTGGCACGGCAGGCCCATGGGCGAGAGCATCGCTTCCAGGACCACGCCATAAGGCGTGCCTTTGTTCGGCTGCACGCCTTCGGTCTCGCTGACACGCGGGCCCATGGCGGCGATTTTTTCCGCCGGGATCATGGTCGACTTGAACGCCATGTAGCTTGGGTTGACGAACGCGATCTGGCGTACCGGGTCAACCGAGATGCCGCCCCAGTCGAACACGCCGAAGTTGCCTGGGTAGACGATCGAGCCTTGCAGCGAGGGCGGGGTGAACGGGCCGTCGTAGCGCAGGGACTTGAAGTCGATCCGGCACAGCAGTTGGTCGAACGGGGTCACGCCCCACATGTCACGTTCCTTGAGGGGCGGTGGCATGAAGTTGAGGTCGGACTTGGGCTGGGTTGGCGAGGTGTGATCGCCCGCGACCGCACCTTGCGGTACCGGGATTTCGTTGATCGGCACCACCGGCTCGCCCGTTGCGCGGTCGAGCACGTAGATGCTGCCTTGCTTGGTCGAGGCCATTACGGCTTGCTTCACGCCGGCGGCGGTCTTGATGTCGATCAGGCTTGGCTGGCCGCCCACGTCCATGTCCCACAGGTCATGGTGAGTGAACTGGAAATGCCAGCGCACTTTACCGCTGTCGATATCCAGGGCAGTCAGGCCGGCAGCATGCAGCTCGGAAGCCGGGGTACGGTAGCCACCGAACTGGTCCGGGGTCTGGTTGCCCATCGGCAGGTAGAGCATGCCGAGTTTTTCATCGACCGCGAACATCGACCACATGTTGGGCGAGTTGCGGGTGTAGGTCTTGCCTTCGGCAATCGGCGTGGTGTCGTCCGGGTTGCCGCTGTCCCAGTTCCACACCAGCTTGCCGGTGTGCACGTCGAACGCGCGGATCACGCCGCTCGGCTCGTCGGTGGAGACGTTATCGGTGACGTGACCGCCAATCACCACCAGGTTCTTGGTGACGGCTGGCGGCGAGGTGGAGTAGTAGCCACCGGGGGCGAACGTGCCGATGTTGGCGCCCAGGTCGACCTGGCCTTTGTCGCCGAAGTCTTCACACATCTTGCCGGTGTCGGCGTTCAGGGCGATCAGGCGGGTGTCGGCAGTCGGCAGGAAGATGCGGCGCGGGCAGGCATTGGCGGCTGGCGCAGCGGCGCCGGTGGCCGGGCTTTGCTCGGTGGCGGCATAGGCTGCGTCATCGTGATACGACACGCCACGGCAGGTCATGTGTGCCCAACCCTTGAAGTTCGCGGCTTTTTGCGTCGAGAGCTTGGGGTCGAAACGCCAGATTTCCTTGCCGGTATCCGGGTCAAGGGCAATCACCTGGCTGTGCGGGGTGCACACGTAGAGCATGCCGTTGACTTTCAGCGGGGTGTTCTCCGCAGTGGTTTCGCCGGGGTCGCCCGGGCCAGGCAGGTCGCCGGTGCGATAAGTCCAGGCCGGTACCAGCTTGTGGGCATTTTGCGGGGTGATCTGCGCCAGCGGCGAGTAACGGTCACCGAAGGCCGAGCGGCCATAGGAATTCCAGTCGCCATCGGCCTGGGCCGGCGCGGCATTGGTCATGCCCGGTACCGCGTCGCGGTCCAGTTGGCCCTTGATTTCACCGGGGTTGGTGAACTGGCTGGCGATGGCGGTTGCGCCGGCCAGCACCACGGCCACGCTCAGCGCGCCGGTGCCCAGCGGGGCGGGTTGGCCACGCAGCAGGGGACGGCGCAACCACGGCAGCAGCATGACGATGCCCAAGGCGAACAGCAGGGCCAGGCGCGGCACCAGTTGCCACCAGTCCAGGCCGACTTCCCACAGGGCCCACACCGTACTGGCGAACAGCACCACCGCGTACAGGCCCAGCGCCGCGCGGCGCGTGGCCAGCAGCAGGAGGCCGGTCAGGGTGATGCCGATACCGGCCAGCAGGTAGTACAGCGACCCGCCGAGCATGCTCAGCTTGATGCCCCCGGCCAACAAGGCCAGGCCCATGATCAGCAGCAAGATCCCCAGCAACCTGGGCAGCAGGCGGCTTGGACTTGAAGCACCATCAGTGCTCATAGTGTGATTCTCCGTGACGTTTAAGGTAGTCCCGCGCTTGTTCACTGTAGATGACGTTTGCGCACAGGCTTGGTTCAGGGCTAATTGCGTTTATTGCGATTCAAAAGGACGCTTGCAGCTTGATCCCGCCGACCAGCGCGTCATCCACCTGGGCGACGGCCCCCGGATGACGGATGTATTGCAGGTTCGGGCGCACGGTCAGCCAGTTGCTGACGTGCACGCCGTAATAGAGCTCGGCGCTGTATTCGGTGTCTTGCACCGGCAGGTACGCGCCGTCGTCAAAATCGTAGAGCGCACGGGCCTGGTTGCGGGCCTTGGCGTTCTTGCGATAGGCCGGGTTGACGTGCACGCGGGCCACGGCAAAGCCGATATCGTCGCGGGCGCGGGCATCGAAGGGGCCTTTGTAGACCACACCTGCCTGCACATAGTTATCCACAGCGTTGGTTTTCTTATCGTGCATCGTCGCGTTGGCGAACACGCTCAAGCCACGGGAGTGGTCACTGGCCAGGCTGGTGACTTGCTGCTGCACACCCAGCCACACGCCATGCTTGCTGGAGGCGCTGCGATAGGCCTCGCCACTGACGGCGGCGGGTTGGTTGTGGCGGTCCTTGTACACATCGCTGGCCTTGGCGCTACTGTAGTAGTAGCCGGCGCGGTATTCGCCCGGCAGGTCGTGGAACGTTGGCGTCCACACCAGCTCCACCGGCAACAGGGCGCCCTGGGTGCCGCTGCCGCTGAGCTTGAAGCCATTGCCGCGATCGAGGTTGGACGGGTTCTGCTCAAAGGCGCCGATTTGCGCGTACAGCTCGGGTGTCAGGTGGTATTTGACCCGCAGCGCCCATTGGCTCACCGGCCAGTTGTACCAGATGCCACCGACCCAATTGCCCACCTGGGAGCCGCAGAACGCCAGGTTCTGGAAGTCGCAGGGGAAGCTGTTGAAGTCTTCGCCTTCGCCAAAACGCCCAGCTTTGATATCCAGTTTTTGGTCGAAGAATTTCTGCTGGTACCACATCTGCGTCAGGCGCCAGGTCTGGCCACGGCCCCAGACTTCCTGGGACGAGGTAAAGCCGCCGACCCGCGGGTCGTTGATGCGGTCGTTGCTGATGTTATTGCCACTGCGCTCGGTGATCGTCAGTTGGAACTCGGCGTCGTGCCAGCCGAGGATCTTCTGCAGATCCAGGTGACTGCCGAAGGCCCACTGGTCGCTATAGCGAGCGGTGCGGTCATGGTCCGAGCCGCCGTGCAGGTTGCTGCCCATCTCGCCTGTGTAGTCGATCTTGAAGTCGTAGCCTTGCTCAGACAGCGCTGTCCGGGAACCGCCAAGATCACCCAGCATCCACGAGGACTCATGGTCAAAGGCAGGGACGGCCTGGGCGCAGTCGATCAGGCACAAAGGCAGCAGCGCAGCGCACAGGCGCAGTGTTGGGAAAGCAGGCATAGGCAAGGGCAGGTCTTAATAGTTTTTGGTTTTAGTACGCAAACGGCGGCCGGGGGATGGACGCTCGTCAGGTCTGGCTGAATGATGAAACGTTTCAGTTTGTTGCAGACAAGGATAAAGCGCCGGCTCGGGGAGAGAAAGGGCTAATCGCAAGATGGATTATTTCGGATTTGGTAACAGTCGGCGCAGATACCGCAGAGCGATGTGGGAGCAGGCTTGCCCACTCCCACAGGGGATCTCGTTTACAGCACGAGTTTGGCTAGACAACAGAATTTAATGTGGGAGCTGGCTTGCCTGCGATAGCGTTGTGTCAGCACCGGATAAGCTGGCTGACCCACCGCCATCGCGGGCAAGCCCACTCCCACAGGGGATCTCGTTTGCAGCACGAGTTTGGCTAGACAACACAATTTAATGTGGGAGCTGGCTTGCCAGCGATAGCGTTGTGTCAGCACCGGATAAGCTGGCTGACCCACCGCCATCGCGGGCAAGCCCGCTCCCACAGGGGGCTCGTTTACAGCACGAGTTTGGCTAGACAACAGAATTTAATGTGGGAGCTGGCTTGCCAGCGATAGCGTTGTGTCGGCACCGGATAAGCTGGCTGACCCACCGCCATCGCGGGCAAGCCCTCTCCCACAGGGGGCTCGTTTGCAGCACGGGTTTGGCTAGACAGCACATAGCTCCCACAGGCTGAACATCACTGTCTGTTAGAAGGTCGTGCGCAGGCCCACCTGCACACTACGGCCTGGCGCCGGCGCGATATCGCGCAGGATCGAGCTGGCATAGCGTACGGTCTGGTTGGTCAGGTTCTCGCCGTTGACGAACGCCAGCCACTGGCTGCCGCCCAGGTTGAAGCGATAGCCGGCACTGGCGCCCAACGTGGTGTAGCCATCGGTGCCGCTTTCGTTGCTAGGCACCCGGCCCTGGCCAGCAGCATGCTCAACATCAATGCGCGCTTGCCAGCGATCCAGTTCCCACAGCAAGCCGCTGTTCAGACGCAGTGGAGCAATCCTTGGCAGGGCTTCGCCAGTATCCAGGTTGGTGGCGCGGGTGTAGTCGCCCGACAGTTCCAGGGCAAATTTACCGTAGGCACTTTCGCCAAGTTTCCAATGGTCCTGGGCTTCGAAGCCGACGAAACGTGCGCGCACACCCGAGTAGGTGTATTCCGGGATGCCATCGGCAGCCTCTTCGCCCTCGTCATTCAAGGTGCGACCGCTGTTCAGCAGGCCGATGTAGTTGGAAAAGTGGCTGTAGAACACGCCAACACTGCCCTTGTGCGTGCCATTGTCAAAGCGCAGCGCCAGGTCGCTGGCCACGGCTTTTTCCTTGGACAGCTTGGCATCGCCCACTTCATAGGTGCCGGTGGCGACGTGGGCGCCATTGGCATACAGCTCGTAGAAGGTCGGCGCGCGTTCGGTATAGCCCAGGGTCGCGGCCAGCGACCAGATCGGGGTCAGGGTGTAGACCGCACCCGACGACAGGCTGCCGGCAGTGAAGCTGCTGGAGCTGTTGGCATTGGCAAACCGCTCGTTGCCTTTGCCATCCGGGTCGACGGTGGTGTGTTCCAGGCGCCCGCCCAGGCTCAGTTTCAGGCGTTCGGTGGCCTGCATTTCTTCAAGGATAAACAGCGCGCCGGCATTGGTATCGGTTTGCGGTACGAAAGCTTCCTCGCCCAGTGCGGAAAATTCGCTACGGCTGACCTGGGCACCGACGATGCCATCGAACGGCCCCAAGGGCTGGTGCCGTGCCTCGATGCGCGCTTCATAGCCCTTGTTCTTGAAGGTGGTGCCGGTTTCGCCGCCTTCGATTTCCCGGTGTTCGTAGTCGGTGTAGCCGGCGTCGAGTTTGACCGAGGTAAACGGGCCTTGCAGGTTGCGGATCTCGGACGCGAAGGCGTAGTGCTCCTGCTGCATGCGGATGCGCACGTCCTGTTCGGCGGGCGAGCCGTAGTTGCTGTCGGAGTTGCTGTAGGACAGCCCGGCGTAACCGTCGTCCCACGTGTAGGAACCGCCCACTGCACCACTGTCCTGACGCCCGTCGCTGTTGCCCAGGCGGCCGTTTTTTCCGGGGCCGTTTTCGCTTTCCGCAGCGTGGCGGCTGCGGGCGTAACCTGGGATTTTCAGGTCGTTGAATTGCCGTGCGCTGGCATCCAGGTGCAGGGCGAAGGTGCCGTTGCCGGCCTCCAGTTTGCCCGCGCTGCTGCGGGTGGTATCGGCGCCGCCGTAGCGCAGTTCGCCCGCGCCATGGATGCCTTCGATGGCTTCGGTGGGGATGCGGTTGTCGAAGGTATTGACCACCCCGCCGATGGCGCTGCCGCCGTAGAGCAGGGCGGCCGGGCCACGGACGATCTCGATGCGCTCGACGTTGACCGGGTCCAGCGGCACCGCATGGTCATACGACAACGACGAGGCATCCAGCGCGCCGACACCATTGCGCAGGATGCGAATGCGGTCGCCATCCTGGCCACGGATGATCGGGCGGCTGGCACCGGGGCCGAAGTACGACGACGACACCCCAGGCTGCTTGTTCAGGGTTTCGCCCAGGCTGCCTTTTTGTTGCAGGGTCAGGTCATCGCCTTCCAGCACGGTGCTTGGCGAGGCCAGTTGTTGGCTGCCCAGCGGGTTGCCGGTGATGACTTGGGGTTGCAGCTCCAGGGCGTGGGCCTGGGTACTGATCAGCAGGGCAGCGGCCAGCGGGGTCAGGCGCCAGAGAGGGGAGAGGGACATCGGGGGTTCCTTGGCAAAGCAGAGAGGTTGGATATGAATAGTTACAATATAACATCTCTTTTTCCTCCGGGAAGCGGAACTTTTCATAAACCTCTGTAGGAGCGAGCTTGCTCGCGAAGATCGTCAACGATGACGCGGGCAGCCTGAATACGCGCAGTGCTCCTACGTTTTTCGCGAGCAAGCTTGCTCCTACATTGGTTCGGGAGTGGGCCTACAATCATGGCAATGCTTCCACCTGCCTGGCCTCTCGGCTAAGGTGCGCGGCTTCCTCTTTATTTACTTGGCAAAGGCCCGGCATGACCGCATCGAACAACAACCCCCTGCACGGCGTTACCCTGGAACAGGTGCTCACCGCACTGGTGGCGCATTACGAATGGGAAGGCCTGGCCGAGCGCATCGATATCCGCTGCTTCAAAAACGACCCGAGCATCAAGTCCAGCCTCACCTTCTTGCGCAAGACCCCGTGGGCGCGGGAGAAGGTCGAAGGCCTGTACGTCAAGCTGATGCGCACCAAACGCCCGCTGGACTGATCCCATGAAGCGGTATGTGGCGGCAGCGGCGCTGGCCGGTTGGGCAGGCCTGGCGATCCAGCAATACTTGATCCTCTACTCACGCTGGCTGGTCGATGCCAGCCTGTTGGGCGGGTTGGTGAATTTCTTCAGTTTCTTCACGGTGCTGAGCAACACCCTGGCGGCGGTGGTGCTGAGTTATGCACTGGTGAGTCGGCCTTCGGCCGGGCGCAGTTTCTTCCTACAGCCTGCGGTCAGCAGCGGCGTAACCGTGAGCATCGTGGTCGTAGGGCTGGCCTATAGTGTGCTGCTGCGGCATTTGTGGAGCCCCGAGGGCTGGCAGTTCATCGCCGACGAACTGCTCCACGACGTGATGCCGCTGCTGTTCCTCGGCTATTGGTGGTGGTGCGTGCCCAAGGGCACGTTGCGCCTCGGGCACATCGGCTACTGGGTGATTTACCCGCTGGTGTATTTCGTTTATGTGCTGCTGCGCGGGCATGTGCTGGGGCAGTATCAGTACCCGTTTATTGATGTAGGCACCTTGGGTTATCCACAGGTGTTTATGAATGCAGGGGGGATATTGCTGGGGTTTGTGGCGGTGGCGTTGGCGATAGTAGGGCTGGACAAGCTCCCCAGGGCAACCAAGAACTAATGTGGGAGCGGGCTTGCCCGCGATTGCAGTGGATCAGTAGCAAATGTGCCGACTGATACAGCGCAATCGCGGGCAAGCCCGCTCCCACATTTTGACCGAGTAAGTCCTATTCTTCGCTGCTGCCCTCGGCCCGCCAGTAGCCTACCGCCTTGACGAACTCGTCGTTAAGCTGATGTTTATCCAGCAGCACCCGCCGAACCTGGCGCGACAGCTTGGTCTCGGTGGCGACCCAGGCATACAGCGATCCACCCGGTAGCTGCAGGTTCTCCACGGTGCTCAGCAGGTCATCGACCCCGCGCACCACCCAGATCACCTCGACATTTGCCGCACTGCCAAGCGCCTGCTTTTCATGCACATCGGCAATTTCAATCACCGCCAGCACCGTGCGCCCGGCCGGCAGTTCTTCCAGGCGCCGGGCAATGGCCGGGATCGCGGTTTCGTCGCCCACCAGCAGGTAGCTGTCGAAGATATCCGGCACGATCATCGAGCCCCGTGGCCCGCCGATGTACAGGTGTTGGCCGACGGCAGCCTGTTCGGCCCAGGTCGACGCCGGGCCGTCGCCATGCAGTACAAAGTCGATATCCAGCTCGCCAATGGTCAGGTCGAAACGCCGTGGCGTGTAGTCGCGCATCGCCGGTTGTGGGCCTTCGCCCTTGATGGCGAAGGTCGGGCTTTGCAGCGCAGCCAATTCAGCGGCGTTCTGCGGGAACAGCAGCTTGATATGGTCATCGCTGCCCAGGCTGACAAACCCGGCCAGTTGCTCGCCACCCAGGGTGATGCGGCGCATGCGCGGGGTGATATCGACCACCCGCAGTACGTCCAGGCAGCGGCGTTTAATCTCGTGGGTGACGCGGTGGATGACGGGCTTGTTCATTCACTTTTCCCCTGTACAGGTTGGACGGCGGGACCATCCACAATGGCTTGGGCGGTGCTGTTGAGCAGCTCCGCGACACGCGTGATTTCTGCCGGGCTCCAGCGCCCGTGGTGCAGTTGCAAGGCATGGCGCAGGTTATGCACCGCCTCGTGGATCTCCGGTGGCCGGTCATGGCCGCGCAGCGAACGCTTGCTCACGTCGATGCGCATGCGCACACCGTCCAGGGCAATTTTCTGTTCGCTCAAGAAGAGACGTCCGGCGTCGGTGATTGTGTAGCGTTTTTTCCCGCCCTCGGCGTCGCCGCTGATCAATTCGCTCTCTTCGAGAAAGGTCAGGGTGGGGTAGATCACTCCGGGGCTGGGGCTGTAGGCACCGTCGAACAGCCCTTCGATCTGGCGGATCAGGTCGTAGCCGTGGCACGGCTGCTGGGCGATCAGCGCTGGCAGGAGGATTTTCAGGTCGCCGGGGGCAAAGACCCGCGGGCCTCGGCCACCGCGCTCGCGGCCTGGGCGTTTCTCGAAGCCGTCGCGGCCGTCACCGGGTTCACGGTGGGAATGATGGTCTCTCATTGTGCTGCTCTCTGTGGTTATCTAAGACATAACGTAAGATATATCTTATTGCTCAAGCAATGTGTTCTGACGAACGGTAGGCTGGCACTACTGCCTGCGGTACCCGGTCTGCCACGTCAAATAATTGCAATATCCACTACAAACTAACGAGTTCTCGGCTTAAATAAGGCGTGGAGTCTTTGCTCTAAATCGAGTGATGATTAGTTGTGCTGGTGCATGTAATACATTTCTGACGGAATGATGTTTTCAGTATGTAAGTTAAACAGGTTTCAGTTGTCTTCCATGTATGACAGTTAGTCCGTGATTTATTGAGAAATAAGGTTTTTTTCTGCCTGTGTATAAGGGCTGGAAACTACGTGTTACACGGAATTTGCTGGCTTACCTGAAGTTGAATTCGGTTGATCATTTACTTGCGTCTTAGGACTCGACCTCTTCATTGAAAGTTAGGTTTTTTGCGCGGCGTGAAGTTTCGATCGACTCGAATCTTTAACTTACTTAAAAAGCACCAACAGGTATTTAACGATGCTGAAAAAAACTGCTCTCGCCCTGCCACTGGCCTTGCTGGCCGTCGCTTCCTCCAGCGTGTTTGCTGCCGGTGAAGCCACCAGCGTGATCAACATCAAGGCCTCGATTCCTACCAAGCAGTTCCACGCCCAGCCGCTGGATCCGGACTTCGGTAAGGACGAAACCATGACCTACAACACCGTCACCGGTCAGTTGAGCTCGCTGCGGGCCACTTATGCGGTAAAAAACACCGACGGTTCGATCAACGCCTACATCCAGGGTGGCCCGGCGTCCCTGACTAACGGCACTTCCTCCATTCCCCTGACCACCACCTTCAACGGCGTGACTCTGACCGCTAACCCGCAGCAAGTTGTCGATGACGCCAGCTCGACCCCAGGCACCCAGGCCGACATGGTGGTCGCCGCTGCCAAGCCAGCCGACACCGATGCGGGCCTGTTCACCACCGACTTCACCGTGGTGTTCGACCACGTGCCACGCGTCTCCAACCCTTGAGCGCGGCGCGTTGATCAATAAGTCCTGGCTTGTTGCTTGACCTCTACCGATCGACAGGCAGCCGCTGTCGGTTGATCGGTATTCAAGTCTTCCCCTGAGCGTAATCAGAGTATCCGTTCATGTTCCCGATGATTCTCATCGCGGCAGCGCTTGCCTTGTTGTTTTGTACGGGGGCGTTTGCAGCTGACGCGGCAACTGGCACAACCCCAAGAAGTTTGCTGTCCCAGGCCAAGGGTTTACCGGCGGACTTTGAAGAACATTTTTTTGATGTGCCATTGGCGGTACGGGTCGAACTGGACCAGGAGTTTGTGTCCGAGGCGATGATCGTCCTGACCCGCGATGACCGCCTGACCCTGCTGGATTTCACTGACCACGAAGGCAGTGTGATCAAGGACATCGACCGCGACCGCTGGGGTGACTACCTCAAGCAGGGCGTGTCCCTGGGCACCTGCGCCACTGATTGCCCGGAGCAATTGCTGGCAGTGCACTACAACCTGGAAAAGTCCCTGGTCACCTTGCTGACCGAGAACGCCGAGCGCGATGGCCTCCAATCCCAGTACTACACCCTGCCCACCGCAGGCAGCAGCGGCTTGATCGTGCGTAACCAACTCAATATCAGCGGCGGCCAGGGCCAGGACCTCGGCGGGCGCCTGGGCCTGGATGCCAGCGGCAGCCTGGGTAACTGGAACCAGGTCTTGAACATGCAGTTCTCGCGCCTGGGCGGGCCGGATGATGACGACCTCAACCACGCGGTGTACTCGCTCTACGGCCAGCGTGAATTGCACGGGCAATTCCTGCGCCTGGGTTACTTCACGCCCAACGCCGAAGGCCTGACCCGCCAACTGCGAACCTTCGGCGCCAGCCCCGACACCGCCGTAGGCGTGATGTATGGCAGCTCCGACAGCCTGATGATCAGCAACCCCAAGCCGAGCATCTACCCCATCTACGTCACCGCCAACCGCCAGGGTTCGGTGGAGATCTACCGCAACGGCCTGCTGATCAACACCCAGGCGGTCGGCACTGGCCTGCAAAGCCTGGATACGCGGCCGTTGCCCGGCGGGATCTATGAAGTGGAAGTGCGCCTGCTCGAAGACGGCCAGGTCACCAACACCACCCAGGAGTTGGTGTACAAGCCCAACAACTGGCGCAACCTCGACAACCGCTGGCGCTATAACGTGTTTGCCGGCCAGGAAAGCAAGCTGCTGAGCAACTGGGACAACCAGTCCAGCGGCGACCTGACCGCCGGAGCCTCGGTCAACTACCTGGCGCACCCACGGGTGGTGCTTGGGCTGTCCGGGCGCCAGGTCAAGGACAGCATGCAGTACGGCACGTCCATCGACTGGAGCCTGGCCAATAACTTCAGCCTCTACGCCAACGTCTACCAGACCGATGACTACGGCACCGGCGTGGACCTCAACAGCCTCTATAACTACGGCCTGGGCAGCGTGGTGTTCAGCCACACCCGCAGTTGGCTGGATACCCGCAACACCTACGAAACCCTGCCCGACGGTACGCGCATTCGCCAGCGCGATGTGTTTGTCGGCCAGACCAGCCTGTCGTCGGTCTCTCTCAGCCATCGCTTGAGCAACCTGCGCTCCATCAGCGCGCGGCTGTCCTACAGCGAAGGCAATGTGCAAGGTACCGGCCTGGACCTGGGCTGGAACGAACGCAGCCATCTGTTTGGCAGCGACGCCAACTGGCGCTTGTCGCTGTTCGACCGCCCGGCCAGTGCCAGCACTGGCGACAAGCGTAACCGTGGGGTCGACCTGAGCGTCAGCCTGGCCCTGGGCGGCCCAGGCGAGCAGTGGGCGGCGAGTATCGGCACGCGCACCTCCCGCGAGGGCGAACGTGACAACAATGCCTCGCTGAGCTACCGCCGCGACCTGCAAGACCACGTGCTGCAAAGCGTCTCGGGCACGGTGCTGGCCGACACCTATGGCGTGGGCCTGTCGGGCATGGCCAGCTTCCAGACCGACAGCGTCAATGGTGATGGTTTTGTCCAGCGCTCATCGTTTAACAACGACCTCACCGGTGGCCTGAACCTGGACAGCACCTTCGCCTTAGGCGGCAACCGGATGGTGCTGACCAGCCAATACTCCGGCGCGGGCTCGGGAATGATTGTCGACGTAGAAACCGATGTCGATGACATCGTCCTGCGCGCCGATGACTTGAGCGGTGGCAGCACGGTCCTGCGTCCGGGGCGCAACTTTATTCCGATCACCGCCTACAAGGGCAGCTCGGTCAGCTTCGACTTCGACGGCAACCACGCGCCTGCGGCCAGTATCCAGCCGCCGCGCGCTGCCTACCACCTGAACAAGGGGGGCGTGGACTACCGCAAGGTCAGCGTGATGCGCAGTGTCACGGTGCTCGGGCGCCTGGTGGACCCCGAGGGCAAGCCGCTCAAGGGCCATCACATCATCAACCACGCCAGCCGTGGGGTGAGCGAGGTCGACGGGTTCTTCTCCCTGGAAATGAACGCCAGCTCGCCCACCCTCGAAGTGCGCCGCGATAACCGCCTGCTCTGCCAGTTCCGCCTCGACACCAGCGGCGCGCGGGAGGCCGACGACGTGCTGATGATCGGCGACCTGCGCTGCACGCCGGACACCCTGGCCGATTCCACTTTTACCACTCAGACCGCAGGTTGAGGGTCATGACGAGATTGCCTAGCACCATGAGACGTATCAGCACCTTGATCACCCAGCTTGGGGTCGCGGGCGCGGCACTGTTGTGCAGCTCCACGGCGCTGGCCCTGACCCAGGACATCACGGCGGTATTTACCCCGGACCCTGGCAACCCTTTTGTGAACACGTTTCGCAATACCACGCCGGTCAGTTCTATCTGTCAGTCGCACATTCCCAGCCAGTGCAAGGCGCTGAACTTGTTCAGCCTGCGGATCCCGGCGTTCGACGCCCTGAGCAACGCGCCGATCCAGGCCAACCACGAAGATGAGCGCCAGGGTTTTATGGTGCAGGTGCCCTCCAGTTGGCGTGATGCACAAGTCACCCACACCCGCACCGGGGAAGTGGAGACCGTGCAGATGCGCATCGCCGGCTTCGGTGGGCTGTGGCAGGTTTCCTATCCGCCGGGCGTGTCGGGCTGGGCCCAACCGGGGGTGTTTTGGACGACTCAATGGCTCAGGGCCCCAAGCCCTTGCGTCAGTACTGGCCACCTTGCGGCGGGTCGGCAAACGGCGACCTACTTCTGGATCGTCCCGGAAGGCGCCGGGGTGTGCAGCCGCAAGCCGTCCCAGGACCTTGACTACATGCGTATCTACCAAATGGAGTACGCCTATGAGATCCGCACGCCCAACCCCTTGGGTATGTCCAGTGGCGAGTACACCGGCAGCCTGACCTACACCCTGGGGCCACGGGGTGACTATGACTTTGGTGATGTGCTGATCCCCACCGACAACCAATTGACCTTCAACTTCAACCTAGAAGTGCAGCACCAACTCCAGGTGGAGGTCCCGCCGGGCGGCAACCGCGTCGAGTTGGTGCCCCAGGGCGGCTGGCAAGCCTGGGTCAACCAGGGCCGCAAGCCGGCGCGGCTGTTTCGCGACCAGACCTTCAATATCTCTGCCTCGTCACGCTTCAAAATGCAGATGACCTGCGAGCGGGTGATTGGCGACACCTGTGCCTTGCGCAACACCAGCGACGGTCACGAGGTGCCGGTGGATGTCGCCGTCAGCCTGCCCCATGGCCTCAACCGTGAGGATGGCGCCGGGGTGATCCGCCAACCGCTGTTGCTCAGTGGCGTCGGCACCGAGATGTTGCAACCGACTTTCTACGTCAACCGCCGGCCCGGCACGTTGCACTTCGAGGTCAAGAAAGAGTACGCCGACCAGATGCTGGAGCGTGGCGGCACCACCTATGCGGGCCAGGTCACGGTGGTCTGGGATTCGGAGCTTTAAATGAGGTGTATGGGTATGAAATATCTGTTGGCGCTGTGCACGCTCTGCTGGCTGCCGCTGTCGATGGGCGCGCCGAACATCAATGTCGGCGTGTTCTACGACTACCTGGCTGAGGACAAGAGCACCTACCTCAAGCGGGTGTTCAACAGCGGCGACAGCACGGCGTTTATCAAGGTGTCGGTGATGGAGATTGTCTACAACGCCGACGGCACTTCCGAAGAAGTCGAACTTAAAAGCAACCCCGAAAACACCGCCCGTGACGGCTTGGTGGCGACCCCGGCGCGGCTGATCGTACCGGCCAACGGCATGCAGGGCACGCGCCTGCTGTACCTCGGCCAGCGCGACAAGGAGCGTTATTTCCGCCTGCGTTTTGTGCCGGTGATGCCAGAGCCCGAAGACGGCTTTGTGGTGTCCAGTGAAGAGCGCGAGACCTACAAAAATAGCCTGTCGGCCGGGGTCACAGTACTGGCCGGGTTTGGCACGGTGTTTTTCGTGCGGCCCAAACACAGCCGCTTCGCCACCCGTGTCGATGAGCGCAACGACGCCTATGGCCTGCACAACGACGGCAACAGCGTGGTGGTGGTGGATCAGTTCAAGGACTGCCCCACTGGCCAGACCCAGGAGTGCCTGCCCGTGACCAAGAACCACATCCTGCCGGGGCGCAGCTTCAGCTTTGCCAAAGAGGCCGGGCGTACCTACCGCTTTACGCTGGTCGAGGGCCGCGCGAAAAAACACTACGAGGTCAAAGGCTGATGATCATTCAACGCGCCCCCGAACCCCCGCGCCGCTCGGGCAAATTGTGCAAGGTGCTGACGGCAACCCTGCTGCTGCTCGCCGTGGCCCTGCTCAGTACCCAGGCCCTGGCGATTCGCGAAGAACAGGTGTTTGACGTCACGGTGAGCATTCCCACCGCAGACTTTTATGTGTTGCCGATCCGCCCCGCGTTCCTTGAGCGCCAGCAGGAAATGACCTGGAACCTGGTGACCCGCACGCTCAAGCCGCTGCGCGAACAGTTCGACGTGAAGAACAGCGGCGGCGGCATTGTCGCGCGCCTGGGCCAGTTGCCGACCCTGTCCAATGGCCGGCGCCTGATCCTGCTCAATGTCGAGTTCAACGGCCAGTTGCTGGATTTGACCGATACCCAAGTGGTCTCTGCCGAGCAAGCGCGGGCCGGCAAACGTGTGCAGCTGGAAATTTCCGCCGTCGAGCCCGAGGACGGTTATGTGGCCGGCGACTATTTTGGCAGTGTGCATCTGATCTTCGACGCGCTGCGCCCGTAATCAATGAGGTGCTTATGAAATACCTGTTTGCAGCACTGGGAATGTGCCTGTGGTCGCTGAATGCCCAGGCGGGACCGGCGATCAATGTCGGTGACTTCTACGACTACATGAACGGCGACAAGAACACTTACCTCAAGCGCGTGTTCAATGGCGGCACCAGCACCGCGTTCGTCAAGGTCGACATCACCGAAATGCTCTACAAACCCGACGGCAGCTATGACGAAGTGCCGCTCAAGGACCAGGCCGGCACTGGCCTGGTACGCGATGGCCTGATGGCCAGCCCGGCGCGCCTGATCGTGCCGGCCAACGCCATGCAGAGCACGCGCCTGCTGTTTATGGGCGAGCGCGACCGCGAGCGTTACTTCCGCGTGCGCTACCTGCCGGTGGCGCCGGAGAAGGACGACGAATTCGGTGTCAGCGACGAAGACCGCGCCGCCTATGAGGCCTCGCTGGCGGGCGGGGTGCGGGTGATGTCCGGCTACGGCACGGTGTTCTTCGTACGCCCCAGCCAGAGCCGCTTCGACACCCGTGTCGAGAACGGTGGCCAGCGCTACACCTTGCGCAACGCCGGTAACACCGTGGTGGTGGTAGACGAGTTCAAGGACTGCGCCGTGGCCGATCGCCTGGACTGCGCGCCCGTGACCAAGAACCACATCTTCCCTGGCCGGGTGTTCAGCTTCGACAAACAGGCCGGGCGGATCTATCGGTTTTTCCTGGTGGAAGGCGCGGCCGAAAGGGTGATTGAAATCAGCGGCTAGCCCGGCGATTACGCAGCTCTCGCGCCGCCATCAAGGCGGTGCGGGTGCGCTGGCGCATCCACTCCTCGGCGTTGTAGCCCAGTTCCTCCTCACGTTTTTCGCAGGCAGCTTGGAATTTCAGCGGGTCTGCCAGGTTCGACTCGATCATGCCCTGCGCCTTGGCCAGGGCAGCGATCTGTGCGGGTAACGGTACTTTCTGCGGCACCTGTTCCCACATCTCTTGCAGATCAAGCAACTGCTCATGCTGGGTCCTGAGCCACTGCTGCTGTTCGGCGTATTGGCCGGCATAGCGTTTTTGCAGCCAGGCGCGCCAGTGCGGGTCCAGCAGCATGCGGTTGACCAGGCCGTCACCGTTTCCCAGCTCCTGCACCCGCGCATAGGCCGCGTCAATCTGTGCGGCGCTGACCCGGGCGGTGCTGCGGTACAGCATATGCTCGGCGATCCACGGCAGGTCCAGGCGCACGGCAAGTGCGGTCTGGTAGGCCAGGTAGATTTCTACCTCATCGACCTGGCCGGCCACGCCGTCGACCACTTCGGTGAGAAACCGCAGGCCCTGGCCGCCCTCGGCGACCGGCGCCAGGCGTTGTTGCACATCGGTGCGGATCACATCGTTGAGCTGTTGCAGGCGCGCCCGGCCCCTGATCAGGGTGGCCAGTTGCAGTTCATGCGCCTCTGGCGTCTGCGCCTGGTGCTCGATCTGGTAGAGCAGCACCTCGACCCCCAGTTCATTGAAAATCTGCGTCCCCGCATCCGGGCAGTTGCTGGGGAAGCTGGCCATCTCGAACAACCGTTTGCGCAGCGGCGTGTCGACCACCGCCGCTTGCAGCAAGAGCCACACCTGCTGCGTCAACTGGCGGTGGTTGGCGGCGTAGCGTTGTTGATCTTGCGGGGTCTGGAACACCTCCGGCTGCTCCAGGGCCTTGAGCACCTCGAACAAACCCTGGGAGCCATGTTCGTGCTCCAGCGCGTCCCAGACTTGCCGGGCTTCTTCCCGGGCGGCCGGCGACAGGTAGTTCAGCCACGGCGTGCAATCGCCGCGAGGTTCATAGGTGCGCTCCGGGTCCAGGCCGACCGACGCGCGGTAGGCTTTGAACTGTTCGCGTTGCAGGGCGTCCAGCGCCGAGCGGTTGAGGTAGGTGCGGGCCACCAGCGCGGCTTCGCGACTGCCCAGGGCCACCGCGGGCAGGCGGGTGATCGCGGTGCCTTGCAGGTTCAAGAAGAACGGCGCCGGTCGCGGCACCTCGAACAGTCCTTCGGGCCAGCGTTTGATTGGGCTGTGGCTGAGGTCCAGGTGTATCAGGTCGCGCATGCGCCCGATGTCCGGCGCTTGCTGGGCGCGGGTGTTGTTGAGCTTGAGGCGCCGCAGGTAGCGCAGGTTTTTCAGGCGGGTGATGTCTTCGACCGGCAAAGTCAGCGGGCACCCGGCCAGGTCGAGGTCTTCCAGGTGGCGCAGCTCGCGGATTGCCTCAGGCAGGCGGGTCAGCGGGTTCTCTGCCAGATACAGGGCCGACAGTTGCGGGAAGTGCTGCAGGAACTGGCCGTGGGCCGGGCCGAACTGACTGCGGATCAGGTTCAGCTCCGTGACATGGCTGAAGTCGGCGCGCAACGGCGGCAGCGTATCGGGCAGTGTCACTCCGCTGAGGTCCAGGCGCGAGCCGAGGGGCTCGGTGGCGGCGCGGATCTGGTCCTGCCAGCATTCGAGAACTTGCCCCTGAATGAAACTGCGCAACTCCCGTTCCATGGCGGGCGGATGATGCCCCGGCTGGCGCGACCAGTGCGCCAGATCGCCGTCCAGACGGTAATGCTCAACGATTAACTGGTTGACCCGGGGGCCGATCTGCTCGTGGCCGACCTTGTCCATAAAGGCCAGGATGCGCGCTTCGCTCTGGTGCGCAAAGACTGTCTTCAAGGCGTTCAGGATCAACGCGTCTGCACTTCTGAGTACCGCAGTGCGCACGGGCATGGGTTTGCCGAGCAGCTTCAGCGTTTGCGGGTCGGCGTGGCGTGGGACCGGCGGTTGGGCCAGGGCGGCGCGGCGTTCGGCCAGAGGCTCCAGGGTGGTCAGCAGCCAATGCCGCAGACCTTCGCCCTGGCCGGGGCCAACGCCCAGGGCCCGGCGGCTGTCGAGGGGGGCGGCGTGCAGCAGGGCTTCGTACAGGGTGTCGAGGTCATGCAGCTTGCGGTGCTCGGCATCGCGCACTTCGTAGCCCAGGTGGTCTTTCCTGACCAGGATGCGCCGGGTACTGGCGTTGGCCGGCCCTGCCTCGCAGCGCAGCCGGCCATCTGCGCTGTGCTCGCGGATTTGCAGGTGCAGGTCGGCAAACCAATCGCTGTGGCGTTTGAGGGTGCCGAGCAGCATGCGTTCGCTGTCGATACTCTGGCGCCAGGGGAAGTAGAAACCTTCATAGGCGTGGCTGGTGCCGGCGCTGAAGTGCAATTCGCGGGCGAGGTTTTTCAAGCGCAGCGGCAGGCGCCCCTGGGTCGCCATCAGGTTGCGCTCGGCTTCATCGGCAGTGGCGAGCAAGGCCCGCGCCACGCTCGAATCCATCTGCGCGAAATGCTCGCGCAGCAGGCGGACACCCGGCTCATCGGACAGCTCGCGCAGATGATGGGCGTACTGGCCGATCTCTGGCGCCTGGCGGGTGACGTAGGCCGCCAGTTGCTCGCGCAGGTGTTGCACTTGCTGGGCCTTGGGCACCTGGGCGCCGAGCAGGGCACGGGTTTGCGGCTCATCGAGAAAACCCAGTACCTGTTCCGGCAACTGGCCGGACATGACTTGCGCCACACTCAGGCGCAGGGTGTCGGCAGGCGCCGCAGCGAGGTTGCCGTAGCGGTGCGAATCGCCGCTCAGGCTGGCGCTGAGGAACACTTGCAGGGCCTTGTCCTGGGGCCAGCCCTCCAGTTCGGTGACGGTTTGCTCGAACCAGGCGGAGTCTGGGGCCAGGGGCATGCCTGCGCGGATCTGCGCGCTGGCCTGTTGTGCGCTGGCGTAGGCCTCGAAGCGGTTCAGGGTGTCGGCCAGCAACGGCGGCAGAGGCTGCTCATGCAGGTACAGGCTGCGCAACTGGTCGTCATCGCAGCCACTGGTGCGGCGGATCTGCTCCAGTTGCGCGGCGCTGAAAGCCTCGGCCCTGGGCCCGAGGCGGCGCATCAGGGTGGAGCTGTCCCAGGTTTGCGGCTGCTCGGCTTCATGCACCACGATGCCATTGCCGCGCCGATGCACGTGGGGCCGGTAGGCATCCGCGCGGCGCGGGTGGACGATGCGCCCGTGTTGCACCTGATACTGCGCACCCTCGTGGCGCATTAACGGTTGATCTGCGGGTGCGCCCGGGTCGGCGACATAGGGCGCCAGGTCCGGGTTCCACAGGCGCCGGCGGCCGTCGGCGAGCGTCACTGGCGTGAGCCCTTCGACAAACGCCGACAGCTTGAGGCGCAGCGGCGCCGCCACCTGGATGCCGGCGGCGAACAGGCCGAACTGCACCAGGTCCTGGGCCACCCCGATCAAATGCTGCGCCGCCTCTGTGCCTCGGCCCTGGGCCCAGTCGACCACCCCCTCGAACACCTGATCGGTGAGCTGATAGGCGGTGTAGGCGAGCATCACTTCCCCCAGCCCCGGCACAAACGGGGTGAGCACTTGCAAGGCAGCGTTGAGGATATCGCCGAGGATTCGCCCCAGGTTGTCCCACCAGGCCTGGCGGGCCAGGCGGTCGACGCGGCTGGTCGAGACGGCAATGTCCTGGGCGTCATTGAGCACCTTGTTCAGGTGCACCCGGTAACGGTAGTGCCACAGGTCATTGTTGCCGCTTGAATGCGCGCGGTTCTGGTAGTCGTCGGCAATGGGCTGCACATGGAATTGCAGGTGGGGATGGTCCAGGGGCGTGTCTTGCCAGGTCGGTTGGCTATCGGTCGCGGCTTTGGCGCGCCACTGCACCCGGCTCAGGCGGGTATTGAGGTTGGCGAAAAAAAAGCCGCGCTGATCATGGTCGACAAAGCGGCTGAAGAACACCTGATAGCGTTCGCTGTCACGCAACTGGCGGGTCAGTTCGTGGATGAAGGACAGGGGCGTGGGGTATTGCTTGAGGGGGTGCGCGGGGTCGTCCGGCACATAGGCAATCACCCGCGCCGCCGAGTGGGGCGTGGCGCAGAACAGCAGGATGCCGGTCAGGCGCGTGTTCATCAGGTCCAGGGTGTGGCCGGCAAGCACCTGGCCATCCAGGCGCAGGGCGGTGTTGCCAGCGATCAGCGCGAGCACTTCGTCACAGGCATCCTGGGCCAGGTCGCCCTTGACCAGGGCCAGGTGGGCGGCGGCCTTCAACGCGGCTTGGTGCTGGGCGATCACCTGGCGGCGCAGGTCGCGGGCCACCGTGGGGTTGTAGACACCCATGACAATCTTCAGATGTTCACGGTAGTGCCCGCCGATGTTCAGTGCGCGGCACAGTTGCTTGAAACCCTCGGCGGTCAGGGGCGTGCCGCGGGTCTTGTGCTTGAAGGTCAGGCTGCGCTGCTGCCCACGGGCATCGGCGCCAGACAGGAAGGCATAGTCGACAAAGCTGTCGGTGGCGGCAAAGTTATGCAGCGCCGCATCCAGCAGCGACAGCGTATGGCTGGTGACGCCTGACTTGAAGTCATGTACCCACCAGGCTGTCGACGCTTTGACATACAGGCGCACATAGGTGTTGCGCACATCAATCGGACCATAGTCGGCGCTTAGCGCGCCGCCCAGGATGCGCTCGGCGTAGGCATACAGATCATTGAGGGGCTGGAGGCGCTTATCCAGGGTGTTGAGGGCTTGCCAGTGGCCGGCGATAGCCTGCCGCAGGTTGGCGTGCTGCGCCGGCGCGGCGTTCGGGTAGGGCGCCGGGTCCTGGAGCCCGACGGCCTGCAAGGCATCCAGGCGGTGCGGGGCGGTGGTTTTCAGCCACGGCGGCAGGGCACTTTCAAGCAATGGGTAGTGCCGGCCTTGAAACGTGGCCGGGCGCGGGGAAGGGAGTAAGTCAGCCATGCAACAGATCCTGAAAAGAGCCATGAAAGCGCTTCAGTCTATTTTGGGCTGGGGCCGAGAATAAGTTTGAATACTGGGTCCAACAGGCCGCTTACACAGGCGAACCGTTCAAAATTCATCACCTTGAAAACAGCCGGCTACCGCCCTGGTTCAGCGCCATTGAGGCGGGGGCACACAAGGTGTGGCTGCCCGGTTGCAGATAAGGCGTGAGGATCGGCGCCATGCCCTTGAGCACCTGCACCGGCAAGGCCGAGGTGAAACTGAAGCCCTGGGCCGTGGCGCCGGGGACGAAGGCGGTCAAGGTGCCGAAATGGTGCTCGCCGATATAGAACACAAACGTCGCCGTGCGGTTGATGGCCTTGGAGCTGAGCACGCGCCCGCCGGCCCCGATGGCTTCGATGCGGTTGTCGCCGGTGCCAGTCTTGCCACCCATGGCCAGTGGTGTGCCGTCGGCCAGCTTGAAACTGCCGGCCACGCGCTTGGCGGTACCGGCATCCACCACTTGCGACAGCGCCTCGCGCAGGGCCGTGGCCACGGCGCTGGGCATCACCCGCTTGCCGCGTTCGGGGTCGTTGACCAGGCGTGTGTCATAAGGCGTGCGGGCGGCAAAGTGCAGGCTGTCGATGCGCAGTGTCGGCTGGCGGATACCGTCGTTGAGAATAATCCCCACCAGTTCGGCGAGCGCGGCCGGGCGATCGCCGGAACTGCCGATGGCGGTGGCGAGGGACGGTACCAGATGGTCGAACGGGTAGCCCACCTGTTGCCAGCGCTGGTGGATATCCAGGAAGGCCTCGATCTCCAGCATGGTGCGGATGCGGCTGTCCCGCGCGCTCTTGTGTCGGCTCTTGAACAGCCAGCTGTAGACCTCCTGGCGCTCGTGCGTGCTGGCCGCCACCGCCTGGGTGAAGGTGGCGTCGGGGTGTTGCAGCAGGTAGCCGAGCAACCACAGGTCCAGGGGATGGACCTTGGCGATATAGCCCTGGTCCGGCAAGTCGTAGGCACCGGGGCCGTAGTTCTGGTAGAGGTTGGCCAGGCGTTCGTCGCTGAGTTTGGCGCGGGCCGTGGGGTCATTGAGGTGGGCGCGCACAAAACTGTTGAAACTTTGCTGGCTGGCCTGCGGCAACAGGTAGCGGTGTACGGCGGCCAGGCGGATGGCGGTGGGGTGCAGGCTGTCGAGAAAGGTGTCGAGGCGCGCCTGGGTGTCCTTGTTACGGTACTTTTTCCAGAACCGCAGCAAAAAGGTGGTGCCCTCGCGGTCGGCGAATTTGGCCAGGTATTCCTGGCGGCGCGGGTCGCTGTCGTCCTTGAGCAGTTCGGCGCTGTTGTTGGCGCCCTGGTAGGTGCTGTAGCGCACCAGGTCGCGCATCAGGCGGATAAATGGCAGGTTGATCGACTCGCGTAGCGCCTCGCGCAAGGTCGGGTTGCGGCCGTTGTCTTCGTTGCGAAAGTTATGGAAGTGATGCAGGCCGCCCCCTGTGAAAAAACTTTCGCCGGGGCTGGCGGAGTAGTGCCGGTCCAGGGCTGCGGCGAGCATCGTCGGCAGGTTGCGGTCACTGTTCTGTGCCAGGTAATCCACGGCCCAGCGTGTCAGGCGGTCCTGCTCGTCGATGACGACTTTTTTCAGCGCCGCCGGGCTCTGGTCGGCATAGCGTTGGTGCAGTTCGCTGATGATTTGCATGTAGGTGGTCAGCACCCGCAGCTTGGCGGTGGAGCCCAGTTCCAGCTTGCTGCTTTCATTGATATCGAAGGGCTGGTCGGTGTTGTCGGTCTGCACCCGCACCCGGGCGCCGTCGGTGGTCATTTCGTAGAGGGTGAAGCTATAGCGCACCTGGGCCGTGCTGGCGGGGGTCAGCAGACGCGGCCCGAGCAGGCCGAGCTGGCCGGCGAAGGCCGGGTCGGCCAATTGCTTGAGGTACGCGGTGGCCTGGCTTTGCAGATCGCTTTGCAGGGTGCTGGTGGCGGCCAGGTCGAGGCGGTCGAGGTCGTACAGCGGGCGATCGAGCAGGGCGGCCAGGCGGCTGCGCGCGACACTGATGCCCTTGTTGGTTTCTATGGGCTGCAGGGTCGGTTGCTGCTGCCAGTTGCGGTAAGTGACCTGGCTGGCCAGTGCGGCGCTGGCCAAGGCCGGATCGATCACCGCGTTCTGCGCCAGCAGGCGGATATGGCTGTCGGTGAGGCTGGCCAGCTCGTCGCGGCCCTTTGACAGGTAGTGGGAAGGACGGCGCTGGGCGATGGTCAGCGACAGCACTTCACGCAGGGCCAGGCCTTTTTGCGCAAGATCCTTGGGGTCGTCACTGGCCAGCAGGCTGTTGGTCCGGTTGAAGTCGGCGCCGTACCAGACCCGCAAGCCTTCGGCCATACCATGCACTTCACCATGCCCGGGCACCGCCGACAGCGGCACGCTGTTGAGGTAATCGCGCACGATCGCCTGGCGCGCTACCAGCGTCTGGGGGCCGTCCAGGTAGGTGCGCACGCTGGCGGAAATCATCTGGCGGATCTTCTCGCCACCCGACAGTGTCAGCCCGTCGGGCGAGTGGCGATATTTCTCCAACTGCGTGGCCAGGGTGCTGCCGCCTGCAGTCTGGCCCGGCAGGTGCAGCAGCCGGGCCACCTGCGACCAGGCGGCCTTGGCAAAACGCGGCCAGTCCACGGCGGGGTTGGCCTGGGGCTGGGCGGGGTCGAGCAGCTCGCGGTTCTCGATAAACAGCAGGCTGTTGACCACCACCGGCGGGATCGCGGCAAAGGTCGGATAGAACTGCTGCGGGTAGCTGAACTGGTACAGCGGCTCGGCGCGGCAATCGCTGATCGACAGGCCTGCCTGGATCTTCTCGTCATAGGGCACAAACAGCCCCTGGCGGCTGTAGTCGAGCAAGGCCTGGGAGAACTGCGCCTGGCTCTGGATCAGGTAATTGCGCTTGAGCAGGCGTGGCAGAAAATCACTCAGGGCACTGTAGCCCAGGCGTTTGTCGAAGGGGCCGGCGCCGGGGTAGACAATCGCCGCGCTCGGGCCGGGCTGCACCTGGTAACTGAGGGTGGCGGCGATCCGGCTGAATTCCCGGGCCTGCCACTTGGAGGTGCGCATTTCCCGGGACGCGGCATAGGCCAGGCCGATCAGCAGCATCACCAGCAACAGCCAGAACATGCGCCAGCCGAAGCGGCGTGGGCGGGTTTTTTGTGGCAAAGGCGGTTCATCCGCACTGTCGGTTGGCACCGCAGCCTGGGTCGAATCGGTTTGCCATAAAACACCCATAGTCGATTGATCCATTCACGCAGATTGATCGGACTTGTTTCAAGCGTAGTCGCTGATTGGTCCACGCAAGGAATTTGTCTGCGCCGGCCATGACCGACTACCACCGACGGCAGCGGGCGCGGCCTTTCGCAGCATCCAGGCCGGGCAGAGCGGGCGCGTGACGCAGACCCTGGCGATTCATCGCGGCGAAATCAACTTGCGCATGGCGCGCGAGCTGTTCTTTGACGCGCCGCCCTGGCCTGAGGGCGAAGTGCCGTTCTAGAGCCTTTGCGATTGGTAAATGCGACCAGGGTAGGGGCATGACGCTGCACCCATGCTGTGCAATACTCGCCGCCGTTTTCCAGGGAGAACGGCGTTCCAGGCAGATGATGCCTCGCCGTCATATCGGCTTTTGCCGAGAGTTCTCGCTGAATTTTGCCGTTTATTGAGTGAAAAGCTCTATAGGGAGCTTTTTATACTGCACGCCCGCTGATCTGGCCGGTTTTCCTGTCAGACGGATCTGCCCACAAGGTAGGCCCGGTGACCCAGGCGTACGAGCCCACCCGCTGGTACGCCCGAGACTCGGTGGTTCAATCCAATAACAAAATGAGGTTGTACCCCTATGCCTGTTGGCAACCATCAGCCCCACGGCGAGACCGCTTCCGGCGGCCCGCTCAAACGCGAACTCGGCGAACGGCATATTCGCTTGATGGCGCTCGGCGCCTGTATCGGTGTCGGTCTGTTCCTCGGTTCGGCCAAGGCCATTGAAATGGCCGGCCCGGCAATCATGCTTTCGTACATCATCGGCGGCCTGGCGATCCTGGTGATCATGCGCGCCCTCGGTGAGATGGCCGTACACAACCCGGTGGCCGGCTCCTTCAGCCGTTACGCCCAGGACTACCTCGGCCCGTTGGCGGGCTTTTTGACCGGTTGGAACTACTGGTTCCTGTGGCTGGTGACCTGCGTTGCAGAAATCACCGCCGTCGCCGTGTACATGGGCGTCTGGTTCCCCGATACACCGCGCTGGATCTGGGCCCTGGCCGCCCTGATCAGCATGGGCACCATCAACCTGATCGCGGTCAAGGCCTTCGGTGAGTTCGAGTTCTGGTTCGCCCTGATCAAGATCGTCACCATCATTGCCATGGTGATTGGCGGCGTCGGTATCATTGCCTTTGGTTTCGGCAACGACGGCGTGGCGCTGGGGATTTCCAACCTGTGGGCCCACGGTGGCTTCATGCCCAATGGCGTGCAGGGTGTGTTGATGTCCTTGCAGATGGTGATGTTCGCCTACCTGGGCGTGGAAATGATCGGCCTGACCGCTGGTGAAGCGAAGAACCCGCAAAAAACCATCCCCAATGCCATTGGCTCGGTGTTCTGGCGCATCCTGCTGTTCTACGTCGGTGCGTTGTTCGTGATCCTGTCGATCTACCCATGGAATGAAATCGGCACCCAGGGCAGCCCGTTTGTGATGACCTTCGAGCGCCTGGGCATCAAGACTGCCGCCGGCATCATCAACTTCGTGGTGATCACCGCCGCGCTGTCGTCGTGCAACGGCGGGATCTTCAGCACCGGGCGCATGCTCTACAGCCTGGCGCAGAACGGCCAGGCCCCGGCGACCTTCGGCACCACCTCGCGCAACGGCGTACCACGCAATGCGCTGCTGCTGTCGATCTTCGCCCTGCTGCTGGGCGTGCTGCTCAACTACCTGGTGCCGGACAAGGTCTTCGTCTGGGTCACTTCCATCGCCACCTTCGGCGCGATCTGGACCTGGGTGATGATCCTGCTGGCCCAGCTCAAGTTCCGCAAAAGCCTGAGCCCGGCCGAACAGAAGGCCCTGAAGTACCGCATGTGGCTGTACCCGGTCAGTTCGTACCTGGCCTTGGCGTTCCTGGTGCTGGTGGTGGGCCTGATGGCGTACTTCCCCGATACCCGTATCGCGCTGTATGTCGGGCCGGTGTTCCTGCTGTTCCTGACCGTGCTGTTCTACGTGTTCAAGCTGCAACCGACCCAGGCCGGCGTCGGCTCGCAGCGTTCGGCGTAAACCCTTGAGCCCTGGCCGGCCTGTCACCTGCGACAGGCCGGCCCAGGTTCAGGTGCGCATCAGCGCCCGTTGCGTGCCCTCCGTCAGCTGCCGGACCAGGCGGTTATGTTCGCTGGTTTCCAGGTCAACCAGTGCCTGGCGCCGCTCCAGAAATACCTGCGAACGCTTGTCCTGGAGTTCCCGATTCAACAGGCTGACCTTGTAGCTCACGGCTTGCTTGACCGTGATAAAAGGCTCCGGATGACTGTTGGCCAAATACTCAATCCAGAACTCACTCATCAAAATCGCCTCCTGCACGGCCGGTGATTGGCCGAGTCTGCGCAGGGTGCTGCGAGCCCGGCCCACCACCTCATCGGTGACATAGTCATCCACGGTGTACAGCAGCTCCAGCGGATAAAACGGCAATTTGAATTCACTGGCCAATTGGCTGCGCAGGTACACCGTGACCTCGGCCGGATCGACAGGCAGCCCGGCACGCTCGCGCTCGAGAATGAACTGGTCGGCAAAGTGGTCCAGTTGGTTGAGGTAGAAGCAACTCTCGGCCAATTCCAGCAACGCCCGGTCAGCCAGATAACTGCGCGGTTGCAACTTGGCCTGATGGATCCGGTGGTGCAGTTCCATGTTGGTAAAGGCCAGCAGCACACTGTCGCCGCAGTTGCCGGAGCCGTAGGTGTTGAGGCACACCGCGTTGCGCAGTTGCGTCGACTCGCCCATGGCCTGCAACAAGGTCCAGACTCGCTTGGTCAGGCCAGGCCTCAACTTTTTGTTGCGGTAGGCGTGCGTATTCTTCAGGTCACGCAGCACGCGGAATACATCATCGGCACTCGCCGTTTCATTGGCCTTGAGCTGTTCCCACAATTGTCGGCGCGGCGTTACGTCCTTCTCGGCGACGTCGGTCAGCCAGGTGTCGAAGTCATTGGGCGTCGCTGGGGCATGGGCGGGGGTGCGCAGTTGGCCACCCAGGCGAATACCGGTCTCGAGGTAGTAGCGGTCGATGCGTGCCAGGGTCTCGGCGGTCAGCGGGTTCTCATGCAAAAAGGTGTTGCGATTGGCGGCTTGCAGCCACGGGTTGGTGAACACTTCTTCGGGAATGGTGCTAATCGAGTTGGTCTGCAGGTGCAACTCCTCCAAAACCGGCAGGGCGCCGGCGCCGATCGGCCATTGGCTGATGCCGGTGTTGGCCAGGCGCAGGCGGCGTAGCCGGCTCATTTGGCTGACATCCGGGGTCAGGTCCAGGTCCGGATTATCGTTGAGGTCGAGGTGTTGCAGATTGACCATGCCGGCCAGGCGTTGCACGGCGTCTTCGGTCAGGCGAAGGTCGTTGTCGTTCAGGTCAAGGTGGTTGAGCGTGGTCATATCGGTGACCGCGCTGGGCAGTTCCGTCAGGTAACAATCCAGGCGCAGCACTGCGAGCCCGGTGAGCTTGGTCAGAAAGTCCGGCCCCGAAGCGGGGAACGCGTTACCGGAAATCCGCAGGAATTGAATGTGATTGAAACCGCTGGTCCCGGTTATGAACGAGGCCGGTGGCAAGCCTTCGTCGTCCAGTTGCAACTCCAGTGACGGTACGTTGAACAGGCCGGCCATGTACACCGTGGAGGTTTCCCGGCGCCATGCCGCACACAGTTGGGAGGCGATATAGCGCCGCCTGCCCCGGCCGGTGCCCAACGGGTCGATCAGAGGGTTGTCGGCCGCCACAGGGGTTTCGCTCCAGCGCGTCAGTTGCGTATCCATGGCCTGGTACTCGGCTTTCAGCCGTTCCAGTTCGAGCAGTTTTTCCGGGTCGGTCATGTTCAACGCGCTCAGGAAGCTGCGTGCATCGGCATTGCCCAAGCGCGGGTACAGCTCCTGGACCTTGGCTACCAGGTTCGGCGGCCGTGGCCCGTGAAACGGCCAGAGGCGCTGCCACAGCGGGTACACCAGGAACGAACGATCCAGGCCCATGGGCGGTTGCATCCAGGGCTGCAAGTGCGGGATATCCAGCAGGCCCTTGATCTCCACGCGGCGGGCCAGGGCCTGCTCGGCGATCTGGCGGCGCAACTCGGCAATCGCGCTGTCGGTGTCAGCCTCCAGCAGCACCTGCTCGGCAGCGGACAAGGTGCTGAGAATGACCGCCAGCAATCGGGTCGACGGTTGGCCGAGTGTCTTGCCGTGTTCGTCATAGGCCTGATATCCACGGTTGGTCCTGGCCACGGTCTTGCGTGACGAACCCGCCAGGTGGCCCGCTGTTTCCAGCAGGCGTCCCTGGTCGTCCCATTCGCGGATATCGACGCGCAGGTTCTTCGGCCAGGTCGGCAGCCGGCGCAGCAGGTACAGCGTGATCCGGTCGCTGTCGGCATTGGCGCAGGCGTCCACATACAAGCCTTCGAAGGCACGGTTGAGGCGCAAGTCATGGGTTGTCAGGCGCGCCTGTTCTGACAGGCGCAGGCTCAGTTGGTTTTTTTCATGCAGTTGCTTGAGTTCCCGCGGCGAGGCATGGCCGAGAATCGCCTTGACCGCGTTGTTCGGCAGCGCCGGGTACTGGGTCTTGACGGGGCGCTCCTGGGCGGTGGTTGCGGCCTCGCTGCGCTGGTACATGGATTCGAGGATTTGCCCACGCTCGCGCTCAGTGTATTCGACCATCCGGTTGATCAGTTGGACCAGGCGCTGTTCCAGGGTTTGCGGCAGCTCGCCGAGCAGGGCCAGGGCAAGGTCGTCGTCGGTGACGAGTTTTTCCAGGAGCCCGGGGCTCCTGATGTCCTGGTCGGTGACTTGTACCACCTTGGCCCCGGGTGCTTGGTTTGTTGGGTAGCGCAGGGGGCTGGCGCTGCCGACAATCTCCAGCACGTGGCTGGCGGGCCAGCCTGGCAGGCTGGTGAGGATCAGCAGGCGCAGGTCCGGGTTGGCGACCGAGGTGCTGGGCACCTGATAGAGCGAGACGATGAACTGGGTGATCTGCTGGTCCATCCTGAAGCGCTTACAGGTATCGGCAAGCATCGGCGGGGCCGGCCGGCCGCTGCGGTGGACCTGGCGCAGCACGTGGGCCGGGGTGTCGGTCAGGGCGATGATTTTCGCAGCTTCGCCCTCGTCGACCAGTTGGTGGTCACCCCCCAGGCGGTACAGCAGTCGATGCTCGTCCCATTCCATGGGGTTCTCGCTGGACAGACGCCAGGCCCCTTCACGGTTGTGTTCCAGGGTGGGCGTATCGACGCCAATCTTGTCCGGGTGCTTGAGCCGCCACCGGAAAACCCGCTGGTCATAGATGACGCGGTACAGCGAGCCAAACAACGGCAGGTAATGCTCGCCCTCATGGGAATACAGCCCCTGGGTATCGGGCAGCAGTTTGGCCGGCAGAGACAGGGTGTGCTCGTATTGCTTCAGCGAACCGTCGGCCAGGCGCACATAGCCTTGCGGGTTGCGCTGGTCGCTCATGTACTTGCCCAGGGTGTTTCGCAGGCCTGGGGCGTCGGTCACGCTGGCCATGCCCAGCAGTTCCCGCTCATGGGGTTGCAACACCGAACCGATGGCCAGGTAGAAACTGTCGACGGCCGGTGTTACGGCGATCGTGCCCGCGTTGCGCATGTCATAGGCTTCATAGTGGCCGTCGCCGCTGTGGCGCAGCTCCACGGTGAGATCGTCAGGACCGCTGGAGCGATAGGGTTTGGCGATCCCGCCGTCGCGCACCTCGGTAATCACGAAGCCGCGCTGGAGCCGCTGGCGTACCAGGGCCGAGGCGAACTCCCTGGCCCATTGGTCGGCGTCGTTGTTGAATAACCGTGGGTGGTACAGGCCATCGATGGCCGCGTCGATGCGCAGGCAAGTGCGGTGGTTGTCCAGCAATTCACGAAAGGCGCCGGGCAGTTCCCCACCTTGCAGGTAGGCCCGTTGTTGGCGGGGTGTCAGCGGCTGTTGTTCCAGCAGCCGTTCCAGCAGGGCTGCAGACAAGGGGCGGTTGAGGTCGCGCAGTTTTTTCAGCAGCGGTGTGACGGCCACCAGCGGCGCGGAGGCCTTGACGGGCAGGAAGCGGCGCACAGCGGCGGGCGGCAGTTGCTCGGGTTTTTCATAGCCGGCGTAACTGACCAGCGCGGCAAACAGCGTCAGGCGCTCCTGGCGTGCCAGGGTGACCACGGCCTGGCGCACCGCCATGATCCGCTGGGCCGGTGTGGCATCGGGTTGGTTGCTCAGGCCCAGTTGCGAGGTGCCGGGTTGCAGGCTGATCACCAGGCCCAACAGCGGTTCGGCGCGGTAAGGCACCTGGCCGCTATCCTCTTCGCTTTGGTAGCTGCCGTCTTCGTTACGGATGATCGTAATGGTCGTCGGCTCGAGCAGTGGCTGGGTGCTTTTGCCGAAGGTCTCGATCACGCTGCGCTGCGGATCGCGGATGCTCAGCAGGGCGGTGGCCGGCCATTCGGGCAACTGGGTCAGCAGGCACAACACTACGCTGTCGCCATAGGGCGGTAGATAACCGGCTTGATGGAAGCGCCCGATGATGTGCTGGATCAGTTGGTCGGCTTGCAGGCGCCGCACACCTTCGATCAGGTTCAACGGCGCCGGCTCGCCGTGCCATACCTTGTCGAGGGTTGCACGGGAGGTGGCGGTGCAGAGCAACATTTGCTCGAGGTCGAGCTGGGTGATGTTCGAGGAGTCGCCGGGCAGCATCTGTTGCAGCAACTGGGTATCCGACAGGGCCTGGGCGTTATGCAGGTCGAAGGTCCAGGCTTGCAGCGCCGGGTCGAACACGATGGGTGGCTTGTAGCTGCTGCGCCCGTTCTTGAGCACGTAGCGCTGGGTTTGCTGGTCGTGGGTGACTTCGGCGACCTGGGTCTGCTGTTCATGGTGCAGCTTGACGTACTGCTTGCCCTGCACGGCGAATACGCACAGGGCATCGGCAGTCTTGCCCTCCAGCAGGTAAGGCTCGTCATGGGCGTAGGGGTGCGCGTCAGGCTTCCACAGTTCATCGACCCCGTCGGGCCGCGTCACCTTGCGCGGGTTGCCCAGGCGCTGCAGGTGTTCGAGCATGCGCTGGCGATGGACCCTGCCGGCGATGCTGATCAGGCGCCCGCTGATGGCCAGGTCGGCGACATCGCTGAGGGTCGTGGCAAAGCTGCTGGCATCGCCCTTGGCTGCTTCATTCAGGCCCACGCTGACGCTGTAGGTCATGCTGCCCAGCACCGCCAGTTGCATCACCCGGTTCATTCCCGTGACTCCGCCGGGCAGGGGCGTGAGCAGCAGTTGCAGGACTTCGGCGGCGATGGCCGCAGCGGCGTCCTTGAGTGCTTGCCAATCGGCTTCGGAGCGGGTGTTGGCCAGGGTGTCCATATCGGCCTGGCAGCGCTGGACCTGCCGATAAGTCAGGGTTTGCAGCAGGGTTTCGGCGGGGCCTCTGGGTGGATCGGCGGCGAAGCGGATGTCGTCGAGGGTGCGTTCGGGGAAGGCTGCGTGAAACCCGTCGTACAGCTTGCCGGCCAGCCAGTTCAGGCCTTCGGGGCGCTTCTCCAGGGTCAGCAACGGCTTGAACACCGACAGCCCCACCAGCGGCAGTTGCCGGGCAAACCAGCCGAGGTCGTCCTGGCGATGGCTGTCGCGCAGTTGCCGGCGAAAGTCGGCTTCTGCCGCGCGC
Source organism: Pseudomonas sp. WMBT8 (assembly GCF_050916005.1). Taxonomy (NCBI): domain Bacteria; kingdom Pseudomonadati; phylum Pseudomonadota; class Gammaproteobacteria; order Pseudomonadales; family Pseudomonadaceae; genus Pseudomonas; species Pseudomonas sp. WMBT8. Next base: position 4,905,635 of record NZ_CP188096.1, on the reverse strand, counting down.
GCGTCGGGGTGGTAGCGAAACGCACCGCCGGGGCGGAAAGGGAAATACGACAGCACCCCGAGGCTGGCCACGCGGATCAGCAGGAGCGGCACGGGAATGGCGCTCTCCCAGGGCACGAAGGGCACGGCGGCAATCGGGGTGACGCCCGAGGTCAGGCTCAGGCTCTCGACCGCCAGTGGCGGCCCGCTGCCATCGAGCGAGGCGGTGAGGCTTGCGTACACCGTTTGCGTCAGGCCGTTATGGGCGCGGTTGCGCCAGGCGTCCAGGGCATCGAACTGCAACAGGGCCTGCGCTGCCACCCCCATCAAGCGGCGCAGCGTACCCTGCTGATCGAGGGTGGCCTTGATCTTCACTTGCAGTTGGTGGCCCAGGTCCAGCTCGCGGGCGATGGCGATAAACTCCCGAGCCTTGAGACTGCGATCGCCGTCGGGGCCCACCACTTTGCTGGCGTCGACGAGGCTGTAGCCGGAGTCCTGGCGCAGGCCTGAGGTGAAGCCGAAGTTCACACAGGCTGCTTCCCACAGGGACATGCTCTTGACGTGTTCGATTTCGCGGTAATCGATATCGGAGCGGCGCGGCGTGCGGATGTGGCTGCCGGGCTGGCGATCCCAGGGTAAGGGTTGCTCGATTTTTTCAATGTAGGTGGTGTCGAAGCGGTACTGCTCGGGATCGCGCCCGCCGATCCGGCTGCGCAACTGCGCCAGGCCATCGGCCTTGAAGGAACGCACCACCCGTTCTTTTTCGCTTTCAACGGCCGCCAGTGCCGCGTGGGCCTGGCGTTGCAGTTGCACGAAACGCTGTTGTTCTTCGGTGTCCAGGCCCTGTAGGGCTTGGGTCACATTGCGCTGGATCAGCTCCAGCGCCTGTTGCTGGGCCCAGGAGGTGCTCGATTGCAGATTGCCAGACAGGCCGTTGAGTAAATGATGAGTCGGCATGCGCTCTACCTTTCACGATAAGTGGAAGGCAGATGGAAGCACTGCGCATGCGCGCCCGGGGCCTAACTATTTAACGGGCGGCCCTCACTGCGTTGGGCCTGGTTCAACTGCTTGTTGAACTCCAGCCACGCCGCCAGCCCGGCCATCAACACCAGGCCCAGCAGCGCACTGAATATCTGCATCGGCCAGGCGTCGTCGACCTGGGCGTTGAGCATGTCAGCCAGCGGCGCCAGCAGCACCCCCAGGCAGAACACCTCCAGGGAGTAGCGCCCCATGCGGCAGCTTTGTTGCGCCAGCCAGTTTTGCGTCCAGCCCCGGCCGGGCAGCAGCTTGGCGGTGACATAGGCCAGGGCCAGGAAGTGCAGCAGGCGTACCGGCGACAGGTCGGTCTTGCTGATGGGGTACAGCAGCTCGCTCAACACGGCCGGCATCACGGCATCGTGGATTTCGGGCCAGCGCCAGGACAGGGTGATCACCCCAGCCAGCAGCGTATAGGCCGCCGCGCCAAGAAACAGCGGCTGCCTGTGCAATGGCCGGGTTTGCGGTGCGCGGGGCATACCTGCGCGGATCGCCGCCGCACCGCCGAGGACGAACAGGAACTGCCAGGTCACCGGATTGAAGTACCACACGCCATCGGCAATCGCCGCCAGGTTCCAGCCCAGCCGTGGCGCCAGCAGGTACACCACCATCGACACCACTACCACCGCCAGGGGCTTGCGTACCAGCACCGGCAGCACCAGCGGCAAGCCCAGCAGCAACACGATATACAGCGGCAACGGGTCCATCAGGTTGGGCTTGAAGCGCAGCAGCAATTCATCGGTCAGGGCTTGTTGTGGGTTGGTGATGAAGTGGGTCAGGCCCATTTCCTGCACCAGGTCGCGGGTTTCTACCTTGCTGTTGGCGAAGAACACGATGCCCATCAGCATCGCCAGCAAAAAGATATGCACCACATACAACACCCAGGCGCGGCGCAGGATTTTCAGGCAGGCCATCGGGTAGCCTTCGCGCTGCAACACCTTGCTGTAGGCCAGCACCGAGGCGTAGCCGGCGAGGAACACAAAGACCTCGGCGGCGTCGCTGAAACCAAAATTGCGCAGGGTGATCTGACCGAGCGGGTTGTGGGGCACGTGATCCCAGAAAATGAAGATCAACGCCAGGCCCCGAAAAAAATCGATGCGCGGGTCGCGTCCGTTAAGCATGGCTGCGGGCTCTTGAACAAGTCGTTAAGTAATGACCCGGGATGGTCGGCAATGGTACGCGCCGTACGTCGGGCCGGCGCAGGTTGGCGGTATTTGTAAGCAATTGCAAAGGTTGGGTATTACTGAATGTCTCAATTGCCCGAAAGGGTCATGCCGTTGGTCGTATAAGCGCTGCTACCTGTTATTTCTGACAGTAGACGGGCTTTTGTGAGCATGGCTTGCTTGCCTATCGGCTGCGATAGGCAACGAGGCGTGATGGTGGCATGAGCAGACTATGGATAGGGTTCTCCAGCTATACGGTGATTGGCATCGCCAACACAGTGATCCACTGGCAGCTTTTTTTCGTGCTCCGGGCAGCGCTTGACCTGAGCCAGGCCGTGAGCAATTTCCTGGCGTTTTGCGTGGCGGCGAGCTTCTCGTTTTTTGTGAATGCCACGTTCACCTTTGGGGTATCCGCTTCGCTTGGCCGCTACCTGTTATTCATGCTGTGCCTGGGCAGTTTGAGTCTGGTGGTCGGCTGGATGGGTGACTATTGGCGATTGCCCGGCCTGGTCACGGTGGCGGTGTTTTCCCTCAGTAGCCTGTTGTGTGGCTTCCTGCTGTCCAAGTACCTGGTGTTTCGCAGGCCTGAATCATGAGGCTTTCGCTGATCGTGCCGTTGTTCAATGAAGAACTGGCGATCGAGCCGTTCTACCAGGCCATACGCCGCGAACCATCGCTGCTGGAGCATGAGGTCGAGATCGTCTTTATCAACGATGGCAGCACCGACCGCACGCTGGAGATCGCCAGGGATATCGCGCTGCTTGATCGCAACGTGGTGCTGATCAACTTTTCGCGCAACTTCGGCAAGGAGCCGGCGTTGTTTGCCGGCCTTGAGTACGCCAGTGGCGAGGCGGTGGTGCCGATGGACGCCGACCTGCAAGACCCGGTGGAGGTGGTTGCTTGCCTGATCGAGAAATGGCAGCAGGGCGCCGATGTGGTCCTGGCCAAACGCCGCGACCGCTCCAGCGATGGCTACCTAAAACGCCACAGCGCCTCGCTGTTCTACCACCTGCTCAATCGCATCGCTTACACCCATATCGAAGAAAACGTCGGCGACTTCCGCCTGATGGATCGCAAGGTGGTGGACGTGATCAAGGCGCTGCCAGAGCAGCAACTGTTCATGAAGGGCGTGTTGTCCTGGGCAGGGTTCACCGTGGCGATTGTCGAATATGACCGGGCCTCACGGGTGGCTGGCCAGAGCAAATTCAATGCCTGGAAGTTGTGGAACCTGGCGCTGGAGGGCATCACTTCGTTCAGTACCTTGCCGTTGCGGTTATGGAGTTATATCGGTGCCGGTATTTCGTTATTGGCACTGGGGTATGCGGGGTACCTGATTGTCGACAAGTTGCTGTTTGGCAATGAGGTGCCGGGGTATCCGTCGTTGATGACGGCGATCCTCTTTCTGGGCGGTGTGCAACTGATCGGAATAGGCATATTGGGGGAGTATGTGGGGCGGATCTATATGGAGGCTAAGCATCGGCCGAGGTATGTAGTGAAAGAAGTAGTTCGGAACATGGCTCGGAGGTAGGTGCGATGTGGAATCAAAGGGAGTTGAGCCGAAAAGAAATAATGATAGTGTTTGTAGTGCTTTCCTTCGCTTATATTTATCCACTTGTTCATGCGGACTATGCCTATGTCGATGATAATTGGCGAGCTTTGCATCAGGCGCAAGAAGCGTGGAAAAATCAAGGCCGGATCTTGCTTGAAGTGTTGCATAGGGTCTTGACGTTTACCGGTGGTACAACCAATATATTTCCTCTGCCGCTGTTGATATCTGTATTCGCACTTGCATTGGCCATGACGCGGTTGACCCTGTGGTATTTTACTCACCCCTGTATTTTAAGTTGCCTGGTGGTGTTGCCCATTTTATGTAACCCCTTTTTCTTGGGCAATCTGACTTATCAGTTTGATGGTCCAGGCATGGTGTTGGCGGTTGTTGCGATCATTTATGCAATTACCTGCACTATTGAGCATGTGGTTTATCGGGGTTTTGCATCCGCATTATTGATAGCTATTTCATTGAGCTTGTACCAGCCCACCCTGTCGCTGTTTGTTGGCTTGAGCATTGTTGAATTCGTCTGTGGAGTAAAAAATAGGATTTCTACCGTTAAAGCTTTGTCATTAGCTACGCAGAGGTTTGTGCAACTGACTGCAGGAAGCCTGATCTATGCTCTGACTGCCTACCAGTTGACTGTGGATGGACGAGGAAACTTGAGTGTTTTTGACGCTAGATGGCTTGAGGTAGCGGGTCAAAAACTGATCTTCGCTATGGAACAGGTTGGTCTATTGGTTAACCCTGGGGCAATTTATTTTACTGTTTTGTTGCTGCTTGTCGCGACGTTTGCGTTTGTTTTATTTATGAAAAATATCGTTGATATGCCAGGAGGAGTACTCAGCAGAGTTATAGTGCTGGCTGTGTATTTGCTTGGTTTTCCAATATTGCTGTTAAGTATCCCTGGCGTCATGCTGTTTCTCGTGGAGCCAAATCTGGATGCAAGAAATTACATCGGATTTTCCGCTGTCTTGGTTCTTGTCTTGTATTTGAACTATGAGGTGCTGGGGCGAGCTTGGCTAGCCGCTCGATGGGTGTTGGTAGTTCCAGTGTTGTTCATGTTTGCCTTTTGTTATGCCTATGGTCAGGTAATTATCGCGAAAAAAGAGCTTGAGATGGCGATGGCTCAATACATTGCAAAAGACATTGTTTCGGAAAAACAGCTGGGATTGGTACCGGTATTTTATTTTGTAGGTCCACAAACGGGGGGTAACTGGCTACCTCGGGGGCACGATGCCATGACCTATATGCCAGCACTGAGGTATATTTTGAGTAATGCTAACGTCTTGCTGCATCCTCACTTTTTTCCTCGGTTGGGAATCAATAATGTTGTTGGCGGTAAGCGTGATGTTTTTAACAAGTTGGTTGCTTTAAATGGCGTGGGTTCGCCTGTGGTGGACAGTAAGTTCTATTCGATTTATGTGACCTCTGAAGGGGGATACATTGTCATGAAAGAAATACGCGATTCCGAAAACTACAATGACATCCCCTAGAGCCGCTGCCGAATCGATGATCGGCAGCGGGAGATTATTTAAAACCCATCCATCAACAACACCCGGCACGGCCTGGCCTGATACGCATTGATCTGCGGCACCAGGCGGGTGAAGTGTTCGGTCTGGCAGTGCGCATCCAGCGCGGCCTGGTCGGGCCATTGCTCGATAAAGATAAAGTGCCCCGGGTCTTTCTGGTCGATGAACAAGTCGTAGGCAATGCACAGCGGTTCCTGGCGGGTTTTTTCCACCAGTTCGGCGTACCAGGGGCGCACGGTGTCCAGGTGTTCGGGTTGGATAAAGTCTTCAGCAATAACTTTCAACATCAGATCGGTCCTTAGGCAGCTTCTACTTCATGGGGCTCGAAACTGTCGGCTCGCGCCATCTGCCACATACGTGAATAAAACTCGCCGTTCACTTCGCCGGTCAGCAGTTCCCCAGGCTTTAAGAACACATGCAACTGCGAAAACAGTTTGATCTCGGTGGCCGACATGCGCCGTACCAGGTGCTTGGCCGACAATTGCGACGGATGATCAAGGCCGGCCGCCGCGAGCATTTCCGCCAGGGCCTTGAGGGTGTTGCGGTGGAAGTTGAACACCCGCTGGGCCTTGTCCGGCACCACCAGTGCGCGTTGGCGCAAAGGGTCCTGGGTGGCCACGCCGGTCGGGCATTTGTTGGTGTGGCAAGACTGCGACTGGATACAGCCGATGGCGAACATAAAGCCCCGGGCCGAGTTGGCCCAGTCGGCGCCGATGGCCAGCACGCTGGCGATATCGAAGGCGCTGACGATCTTGCCGCTGGCGCCCAATTTGATCTTGTCGCGCAGGTTCAGGCCCACCAGGGTGTTGTGCACAAACAGCAGGCCTTCGCGCAGGGGCACGCCGATGTGGTCGGTGAATTCCACGGGCGCAGCGCCAGTGCCGCCTTCCTTGCCGTCGACCACGATAAAGTCCGGCAGGATCCCGGTTTCCAGCATGGCCTTGGCAATGCCCATGAACTCCCACGGGTGGCCCAGGCAGAACTTGAAGCCCACCGGCTTGCCGCCCGACAGCTCACGCAACTGGGCGATAAAGTGCATCAGTTCAATCGGCGTGGAAAACGCGCTGTGGCGGGATGGCGAGATGCAATCTTCGCCCATCAAAATGCCGCGGGTCTCGGCGATTTCCTTGGTCACCTTGTGCTTGGGCAGGATCCCCCCGTGACCGGGCTTGGCGCCCTGGCTCATCTTGATTTCGATCATCCGCACTTGCGGATTTTGCGCCTGCACGGCAAAGCGTTGCGGGTCGAAACGGCCGTCGCTGGTGCGGCAGCCGAAGTAGCCGCTGCCCAGCTCCCAAGTCAGGTCGCCGCCGTTTTCCCGGTGGTAGGCGCTGATGCTGCCTTCGCCGGTGTCATGGGCGAAGTTGCCGAGCTTGGCCCCCTGGTTGAGGGCGCGGATGGCATTGGCGCTCAACGAGCCGAAACTCATCGCCGAGATATTGAACACCGACGCCGAATACGGCTGCGTGCACTGCGGGCCGCCGACCACCACGCGAAAGGCGCTGGGGTCGCTCAACGGGGCCGGGCGCATGGAGTGGCCGATAAATTCGAAGCCGGACTGATACACGTCGATCAGGGTGCCGAAGGGTTTGTCGGCGCTTTCATTCTTGGCCCGCGAATACACCAGCGAACGCTGGGCCCGGGAGAAGGGCAGGGCATCGCTGTCGGACTCCAGTAGGTACTGGCGGATTTCCGGGCGGATGCCTTCCACCAGGTAGCGGATATTGCCCAGGATCGGGTAATTGCGGCGCACCGCGTGGGGGCTTTGCAGCAGGTCGAACACGCCGATCAGGCTGAGCACGCCGGTCACCAGGGTAAAGGGCCACAGCCATTCGTGTTGGATAAAGGGGAGGCTGGCGAGGGTGAAAATCACACACACGGCAAAGAATGCATAACGGCTAAGCAACGACAGGCTCATACGGTTTCCTTGGGTTCGGACTCTTTCTAACCTGCGGGAGCCGGCTGGCCGGCAATGGCGTTTTCGATCGCGCTATCGCTGGCAAGCCAGCTCCTGCAAGGATCTCCAGGCTATGGATGCCTGTGCTCTCACGGAGTCCCAGCTTACGGGCGAGGTCCTTGCCGGGGCAACCACATAGAACCCGGGCTTCTATCGGTATTGCAATACGTTCTCGTTTAGGTGCATTATTTGTGTTATTGTATAACATATTGATTCTGCTCAAACGCCCCGGAGGCCCTATGAAAGCTGGTATCCATCCCGACTACCGCACCGTGCTGTTCCACGATACTGCCGCCGATGTGTTTTTCCTGATCGGCTCCACAGTCGACACGGACCGCACCTACCAACACAGCGATGGCAACACTTACCCCTATATGGCCCTCGACGTGTCCAGCGCATCCCACCCGATCTACACCGGCCAGCAGCGCAAGACCCAGGTCGAAGGACGGATTGCTGGCTTCAACAAGCGCTTCGCCTCGTTCAGTTCGTCCGGCAAAGCAGCTGAGGCCTAAGGGGCTTAAGGCACACTGGTGGCGAATGGCATCATTTAGCCACTATTGACTGAAAACTGACTAAACTACTAGGTAATAGCCAGGAGGCTGTTACCTTGACCGTAGGAAGCGCACACCGACGCGACTAGATCCGAGGTGTCCCGTGGGAGAGTCAGTTACCTTTTCTGAAACCGATCGTCCCGTGGTGCTGTTGATCGACACCCACCCGGACGTGCATGACCGCCTCGCGCAGCTGCTGCGCCTGGAGCCCTTTGAACTGTGCAGCGCCACCACGGCGGCCGAGGCCCTGGCCATTCTGGCGCGCCAGCCCGTGGACCTGGTGATGAGTGCCGCACGCCTGCCGGATATGGACGGGGCCACGCTGCTGGCGCAGATCCATCACGCCTATCCCCAAACGGTGCGCCTGTTGTTGACCGGCGAGACTGACCTGACCCTGATCATCAAGGCGATCAACGAAGGGCAGATCTACCGCTACCTGAGCAAACCCTGGAAGGATGAAGAACTGCTGCTGGCCCTGCGTCAGTCCCTGGCCCACCAGCATTCCGAACGGGAGCGCCTGCGTCTTGAGCAACTGATCCGCCAGCAGAACGAGGAGCTCAAGCAACTCAATGCATCCTTGGAAAAACGCGTGGTTTCGCGCACCAGTGAATTGCAGCAGACCGCCGACATGCTCGACCTGGCCTACGAAGAACTCAAGCACAGCTACGCCACCGGCACCGAGGTGTTCTCGCTGCTGGCCAACCTGCGCCTGCCGCGCAGCAAGCAGACCAATCGGCAGATCATCGAGCTGGTCCGCACCTGGTGCGTGCTCCATGGCCTGGACGATGCCAGCAGCCGCGACCTGACCATGGCTGCGGCGCTGTACAACATCGGCAAGTTGAGCTGGAGCGACAGCATGATGGTCGCGCCCTCGGACTTGCTGCACAGCACCGACCGCGAGCGCTTTCGCGAGTACTCCACACAGAGCGAGTCGCTGTTGATGACCCTTGAGCCGATGAAGGACGCCGCGCGGCTGATCCGCCATCACCAGGAACGCTGGGACGGCAGTGGTTTCCCCGACCATCTCAAGGGCGAGGCAATTCCCTTTGGCTCGCGCCTGCTAAAGCTGGCGGTGGACTTTATCGAACTGCAGCGCGGCCTGATCCTTGAGCGGCAGATGAACAGCGACGAGGCGCTGCTGTACATCCGCAAATACGCCGGGCGCCTGTATGACCCGGACATGGTCGAAGACTTCGTCCAGGCCTGTGCGGCCTTCCTCAGCGACGTGACCCTGGGCGACCCGATGGTCAAGGTGCTCGGCACTCGCGAGCTGGCCGAAGGCATGGTCTTGGCGCGCAACCTCAATGCCGACAACGGCATGCTGCTGCTCAACGCCGGCAAGGTGCTGAACCTGCCGCTGGTGGACAAGTTGATCGCCTTTGAAGCCATGGAGGGCGCCAAGTACAGCGTGTTCATCAAGGAAGCCGAGTAACCCGAAACCCTGTAGGAACCGGCAAGCCGGTTCCTACATTCATTGCGAGGAACAGGGCAGCCGTGTGATCCTTTGCGCCCTTTACTCCAAGGCGTTTTTTTCATGTCCAAGACCATCCGTATCGCCGCCGCCCTGTTGATCGGCAGCGACGGCCAGACTCTACTGGTGCGCAAGCGCGGCACCCAGGCCTTCATGCAGCCGGGCGGCAAGATCGACGCGGGCGAGCAACCGGCGCAGGCCCTGGCGCGTGAGCTGCACGAAGAACTTGGTCTGCGGATCGACCCGGCAGCGGCGCAGTACCTTGGCCACTTCTCGGCGCCAGCGGCCAATGAGCCGGGGTTTACCGTGGAGGCCGAGTTGTTTGAAGTACGGATCGATGTGCCGGTGACACCCGCCGCCGAGATCGAAGAAGTGCGCTGGATCGACCCGGCCGGCGATGGCGGCCTGCAGTTGGCGCCCTTGACACGTGACCTGATCCTGCCGTTCTATCGCGCATCGCTGACTACCACTGCCTGAACTGTCGGGCGCAAAGGACTGAGCCGTGATCCCCCTCAATGACCTGCTGATTTTTGCCGCCGCCTCGCTGCTACTGGTGCTGACACCCGGCCCGAACATGATCTATTTGATCTCCCGTTCGATCTGCCAGGGCCGCAAGGCCGGGGTGACGTCGTTGCTGGGGGTGGTCGCGGGTTTTTTTGTACACCTGTTTGCCGCCGCTGCCGGTTTGACCGCGGTGTTTCTTACGGTGCCGGTGGCCTATGAAGTGCTGAAATGGGCCGGCGCGCTGTACCTGCTGTGGCTGGCCTGGCAAGCAGTGAAACCGGGCGCGCGTTCGCCGTTCGAGGCCCAGCAACTGCCCGCCGACTCACCGCGCAAGCTGGTGACCATGGGCTTTTTGACCAGTGCGCTGAACCCGAAAATCGCGGTGTTCTACCTGTCGGTATTCCCGCAGTTCATCACCCCGGAGCACGGCTCGGTCTTCACCCAGAGCCTGATGCTGGGCTTTACCCAGATCAGCGTCAGCTTTGTGGTCAACCTGCTGATCTCGCTGTGCGCCGCCAGCATCGCCGCCTGGTTTATCCACAACCCCACGTGGCTGGCGGTGCAGCGTTACTTCATGGGGTTTGTGCTGGCCGCCCTGGCGGTGCGCCTGATGCTGGAGCAACGGCGCAGCGCGTGAGCCGTCACCGCACCGCGCTGACCCCATCCAGGGTCGAAAACGACGTGTCCTTGGCCGTCAGCAAAAAGTCGCGCATGTACGGCGCATCCAGCATATCTGCGCGGATCCCGGCGTACAGCGTGGCGAACAGACCCTTCTCCCCCAGCCGCTTGGCCTTCACATAACCCCGCGAGCTGTACTCGTGCAGCGCCCAGTGGGGCATGCCACACACGCCGCGTCCGCTGGCCACCAGTTGCATCATCATCACCGTCAGCTCCGAGGTGCGCACCTGGGCGGGTTCGACGTCGGCCGGTTCCAGGAAGCGAGTGAAGATGTCCAGGCGGTCGCGCTCCACCGGGTAGGTAATCAAGGTTTCGCTGAGCAAATCCTCGGGCACGATGTATGGCTTGTTCGCCAGGGCGTGCTGGTTGGCCACGGCGAGCATCGCTTCATAGGTGAACAACGGCACATAGGTGATGCCCGCCAGCTCTAGCGGGTCGGAGGTCACCACCAGGTCCAGGTCGCCACGGGCCAGGGCTGGCAGCGGGGCGAAGGCAAAGCCGGAGGCCAGGTCCAGCTCGACTTCCGGCCAGGCATCGCGGAACTGGTCGATGGTCGGCATCAGCCACTGGAAGCAGCTGTGGCATTCGATCGCCATATGCAGGCGCCCGGCAGTACCGCCGGCCAGGCGCGCAATATCCCGTTCGGCACCGCGCAGCAGCGGCAGGGTGGCATCCGCCAGTTGCAGCAGGCGCAGGCCGGCGCTGGTGAAGCGCACCGGCTTGGTCTTGCGCACAAACAGCGGCATGCCCATGCGCTCTTCCAGCTCCTTGAACTGGTGGGACAACGCCGACTGGGTCAGGTGCAGGCGCTCGGCGGCTTCCACCAGGCTGTCGGCTTCGCGCAAGGCGTGCAGGGTCTTGAGATGACGGATTTCGAGCACGGGCTCTCCATGAAGACAATTTGTGACAAGTTCGGATAGCGTGAGTTTGTCTCATGTTGGCAAATCTGTCGACCATGACCGCTGGGCGCTCTTCATCAAACTGTCACGTAAATGTGGCAGCGCGCTTGAACAAACTTCATCAGACTCGCGCTCTACTGGGGTTCTGCGTTTCGGTGTTTTTCATGCGCGTGTTGCTTTTACTGGCTGCCTTACTGGTCGGCCTGCCGTCTTTTGCGGCGTCTCGATGTGATGTCAATGTCCCGACTGAGCGGGTCGACCTGGACCAGGTGAGCCTGGCGTACCAGAGCATTGGCCGTGCTTCTGACCCAGCGTTGCTGCTGGTGATGGGCTTGGGCGGGCAGTTGATCCATTGGCCGGACGAGGTGGTGGTCGCCTTGTGCCAACAAGGTTTTCGGGTGATCCGCTACGACAACCGCGACGTCGGCCTGTCCACCTGGCGCCAGCCGCCCGCCAGTGCCAACCTGACCTTTGAAGTGTTGCGCTACAAACTCGGCCTGCCGGTGGCCGCGCCCTACACCCTGACCGACATGGCCGACGACGCCCTGGGATTGATGGATGCGTTGCAGGTGCGCCAGTTCCATGTGCTGGGCGCGAGCATGGGTGGGATGATCGCCCAGCACCTGGCGGCCATGGCCCCGCAGCGCGTGGAAAGCCTGACCCTGATCATGACCAGCTCCGGTGCCGAAGGCCTGCCTGCGCCGAATGCCGCGCTGGTACAACTGTTGTCACGGCGCAGTGCGCCCAACCGCGAAGTGGCCCTGGAGCAGCAGGCCGACTTGCTGGCGGCCCTGGGCAGCCCCGAGGTCAAGGATGATCGCCAGGCGTTGTTGCAGCAGGCTGCGCAGTCCTATGACCGGGCGTTCAATCCCGAGGGTGTGAAGCGCCAGATCATGGCGATCCTTGCCGAACCGAGCCGCGTGCCGCTGCTCAACCAACTGCGGGTGCCGACCCTGGTGGTGCATGGCACGGCCGATCCATTGCTGCCGGTGATGCATGGGGTGCACCTGGCGGCGCATATCCAGGGCAGCCAGTTGCGGCTGATCCCGGGTCTGGCCCATCGGTTCCAGGAAGCGTTCAAGGCGCCGTTGCTGGCGGCGGTGTTGCCGTACCTGCAAGCCCACCGCGAAGAGGCGGCGCATTGGGCGCAGGTTGATCCCGCGCCGCCTTCCAAGGTTTTATGAGCGGCGCGTAGGGGTGTATGGTGCGACATTTATGGCGTGTAATGCCTGCGAGGTTGCCTGAATGAGTACTTCCCTGAAAATCGATTTCGTCAGCGACGTGTCCTGCCCCTGGTGCGTCATCGGCCTGCGCGGCCTGACCGAGGCCCTGGACCAGCTGGGCGCCGAAGTGCAGGCCGAGATCCACTTCCAGCCGTTCGAACTGAACCCGAACATGCCTGCCGAAGGGCAGAATATCGTGGAGCACATCAGCGAGAAATACGGCTTCACTGCCGAAGAGTCCCAGGCCAACCGCGCGCGCATCCGCGACCTGGGCACCGCGTTGGGCTTTGCGTTCCGTACCGATGGCCAAAGTCGTATCTACAACACCTTCGACGCCCATCGCCTGCTGCATTGGGCTGGGCTTGAGGGCTTGCAGTACAACCTCAAGCACGCGTTGTTCAAGGCTTACTTCAGCGATGGCCAGGACCCGTCCGACCACGCCACGCTGGCAATCATTGCCCAGAGCGTTGGCCTGGACCTCAAGCGCGCAGCCGAGATTCTGGCTTCGGACGAGTACGCCGCAAAGGTGCGCGAGCAGGAGCAACTGTGGGTATCGCGCGGGGTGAGTTCGGTGCCGACCATCGTGTTCAACGACCAGTACGCGGTCAGCGGCGGACAGCCGGCTGAAGCGTTTGTGGGGGCGATCCGCCAGATCATCAACGAAGCCAAAAGCTAACAAACACCACCGGCCAAAGGTGGGAGCGGGCTTGCCCGCGAAAGCGGTATATCAGCTAAGTATCTCTTAACTGACCCACCGCCTTCGCGAGCAAGCCCGTTTCCACATTGGCTCCTGGCCCATCCCTTGCATTACCCCCCTAAAGCCCAGCCGGCGTGCGGTTGGGCACTGCCAAGGGGTGAAACATTACCTTGAATATTCTCGATCTCGACCACAGCCTCACAGCCCAGGCACCCATCGCCCGGCGTCTGGCCAGTGGTCAGGCCACGCGCCTGGATTTGCTCGACCTGGGCCCGAAACTGCGCCTGTGGTCCACCGAAAAAACCTGGAAACGCTTTGCCCAGCGCCTGGCCCAACGGCCCCGGCCGAGCACGGCGCGGCCGGAAATCTTCTTTGTCGGCTCCGGCGACTACCACCACCTGACCCCGGCCTTTCTCGCCGAAGTGCAACAGCCGATCAGCCTGATCCACTTCGACAACCACCCCGACTGGGTACGCCTGGCCCCGCGCCGGCACTGCGGCTCGTGGGTCAACCAGGCCCTGAAGATGCCGGCGATCAAGCGCATCGTCACCCTCGGCCCGTGCAGCGATGACCTGCACAACCCGCAACTGCGTGGCGGCAATCTTGGCGCCCTGAAGCGCGGGCACCTGCAGTTGTTTCCCTGGCAGCACGCGCCGTCGAAAGTCTGGGGCCGGGTTGGGGATGGCGCCGGCCATGCACAGCAGGAAAACCACCTGCACTGGCGCAATCTCGCTGAACTCGACTGGCCTGCATTCCTTGAGCAAATGATCGCCAGCCTGCCCACCGAGGCGGTATGGATCACCCTCGACAAGGACGTGCTGGCCAGCGAAGACGCGGCCACCAATTGGGACCAGGGCGGCATGCGCCTGACGCACCTGTTGCAAGCCCTGCGTGCGTTGGCGGCGAGCAAGCGGATCATTGGCATCGACGTGTGTGGCGAGTTTGCCCGGCCTGCGTTCAGCAACGCGTTCAAACGCTGGGAAGCCAAGTCCGACCAGCCACCGGCCGAACGCTGGAGCGACGACGACCTGCTGCGTAACGCGACCACCAATGAAGCGTTGATCAACCTGTTCGAGGAGCTGTTTCCGTGACCCTGACCGTGGTGTTGTTGGTGGCCATTTCCATCGTGCTCGATGTGATCGGCCAGTTGTGTTTCAAACTGGGCCTGGACCGCTTGCCGGAGCTTTCCGGCGGGTTTCGCCTGAGTGCCTTCTGGGGCCAGGTGTTCAATGCGCCGTTGCTGTGGGCGGGCATCGGCGCCTATGTCATCGAATTTTTCGTCTGGCTCGAAGCCTTGTCCCGTGCGCCGTTGAGCCTGCTGTTCCCGGCCGCCGCGCTGGCCTATTGCGGGGTGGTGCTGGCGGGCAAAGTGGTGCTGGGCGAAACCGTCAGCCGCCGGCGCTGGTTGGGCACGATGGTGATTACCGCCGGCGTGATGTTGGTGGCTGTAGCAGGAGCACAATCATGAGTGCGCAAGAGATGACTATCCGTCCGGAAGGCTGGCTGCATGGGCGCCTGGGCACGGTCGTGTTATGGGCGCTGTTGATCCTCACCGAAAGCGCCGGGCAGCTGTTTACCAAGGTGGCCGGCGATCAAATAGGGCAGATGGATTTCAGTTGGCAGTGGTTGGCGGCGGTGGCGGTCAACCCGGGGATCCTGGCGGCGATTGCCTGCTATATCGGCGCGTTCTTTGTGTGGATGCTGATCCTGCGACGCAGCAGCCTGTCCCTGGCCTTCCCCTTGAGTTCGCTGGTGTTTGTGGTGGTGTTGCTCGGCTCCTGGCTGGGGTTGGGCGAGCACATCAGCTTGCTGCATTGGGTGGGCGTGGTGGTGATTATTGGCGGGATTGCACTGCTGGCCGAGGGCGAAGAAAACTGAGTTCCCTGTGAAATACGGACTAAATGTGTGAGCGGGCTTGTGTGGGAGCTGGCTTGCCTGCGATGCAGGCGCCTCGGTGTCTCAGTTACAACGCGGTGAGGCTATCGCAGGCAAGCCAGCTCCCACATTTTGATGGGTGTCGCCCTTGAGACAATCAATCGAAGGTATAGCTGATCGCCGTCTGCACCTGTCCCTGGTTGACCTCGCCGGTCTGGCGCACGATGCTGCTGTCGGCCGCCGATCCCAGCAGATGCACCCAACTGGCACTGGTCAGTAACGTCCACTTCGGTGCCAGGGGGATCTGCAAGCTCTGGGTCAGGGTCAGGTTCTGGAACCCGCCGCTGGCGCTGTACGGACGGATCCCGGAGTCTGTCGCCTCATGCTCATCCACCCCGAAAAATGTCTGGGCCTGGCGGCCGTCGGCAAAATGCGCGACCAGGCCCGTGCTGCCAATCACTGCGCCGCCCAGCGGGTAGCCCAACTCCCCACCCAACTTGCCGAGCACGCCGCTCTGCTCGCGGGCACCGCCCACGGCCCGGCCCAGTTGCGCATAGACCCGCCAGAAGTCGGCAGGCGCGTACTGGATAAACCCGCCGACCTCGGCCATGTCCGACACATCCCGCAAGCCCTGTAGCGGCCCGTTGGCCGTGCGTCCCGGCAAGTAATTGAGGTACGGCCCGGCACTCAAGCCATTGCTGTCGAGCGCGCGCCAGGTCAGGCCGTCATCGGTATCGAGGCTGACATCTCCCCAATCCAGGTCGAAGTAGGGCACAGGCACGGTCTGATAACGGCTGGCGGCGGGTTCCCGTGGCTGATAGCTCAAGCCCAGGCCCACCTCGCCGCTGATGCCGGCCGCCGCTGCCGAGTCCATCCACAGCCCCAGGACGCCGGCGAATACCAGCGAAGTCACCCTGAACATATTGCTTGCTCCTCTTGCAAAACATGCGCGCATGAACGCGCAGGCGCGGGGGCTTGTGCAAGCACTCATGTTGTTTGTAGCGACCTACAAAATTTGTAGCTTCGCCGCAGCCTTTATCACCCATCCATGCCCGCGAGCCCCAGCCCTGCTGGGTTTTGCCCACTTGGCACAGTCCCTGCTCTATCCCTGGTAACGGCGCATCAGCGCGCTAGCATCCAAGGTAAACGCAGATGAATGACTGGCATATCGTGTGTGACTTCGATGGGACCATCACACCCACCGATGTCATCGACAATGTTCTCCAACGCTTCGCCGGCCCCGAATGGGAAACCATCGAGCAGCAATGGCTGGATGGCCATATCGGTTCGCGCGAATGCCTGAGCCGCCAACTGGCGCTGATCAAGGCGAGCCCGGCCGAACTGCTGGCGTATTTCGACACCGTCGAGATCGACCCGGACTTCCCGGACTTCGTCGACCATGTCCTGGGCCAGGGCGCGTCCCTTGAGGTGGTCAGCGACGGCATCGAGCAAGGCATCGCGCGGATCCTTTCGCGCAACTACGTGACCTTGCTGCCGATCATCGCCAACCGCCTGCGCCAGGTTGACCAGAACAGCTGGCGCATCGACTTCCCCCATGCCAGCGACGCCTGCCGCGCGGCCTCGGGCAACTGCAAATGCAAGTCCACCCCGCGTAACAAACGGGTGCTGGTGATCGGCGACGGCAAGTCCGATATGTGCGTGTCGACCACCGCCGATTT
The DNA here is from genome assembly GCF_050916005.1 of Pseudomonas sp. WMBT8. NCBI lineage: Bacteria > Pseudomonadati > Pseudomonadota > Gammaproteobacteria > Pseudomonadales > Pseudomonadaceae > Pseudomonas > Pseudomonas sp. WMBT8. Next base: position 4,888,844 of record NZ_CP188096.1, on the reverse strand, counting down.
CGTCTTCGCCAAGGGCAGCCTGGCGCAGTACTGCCAAGCCCACGAGATCCCCCATCTGCGCTTCGACACCTTTGCCGAACTGCCGGCCTTGCTGGCCAAGCTGCCCCAGGGCATCGCCGCCAACGCCACCCATTTCACTTTTGAAAATCAGGAACTCTTTCATCATGTCTGATATCCGTATCGCTACCGCCGAAGACCAGGTTCTGCTGGATAAAGAAGCCAAGTACTGCTCCTACGGCGACACCGTCCACTACATCGACCCTCCGCGTATCTTCAGCCGTTGCGAAGGCTCCTACGTGTGGGACACCGAAGACCAGGCCTACCTCGACCTGCAAATGTGGTACTCGGCGGTCAACTTCGGCTACGCCAACCCGCGCCTGAACAATGCGCTGAAACAGCAGATCGACACCCTGCCGCAAATCGCCAGCCAGTACCTGCACAAGGGTAAGATCGAGCTGTCGGAAATGATCGCGGTGGACGCCAAGAAAAAATTCGGCCTCGATGGCCGGGTGCATTTCAACGTCGGCGGTTCGCAGTCCATCGAGGATTCGCTCAAGGTCGTACGTAACGCCACCAACGGCAAGAGCCTGATGTTCGCCTTCGAGGGCGGCTACCACGGGCGCACCCTTGGCGCGTCGTCCATCACCTCCAGCTACCGCTACCGTCGTCGCTACGGCCACTTCGGCGAACGCGCCAACTTCATCCCGTTCCCGTACCACTTCCGTGGCCCCAAGGGTATGACCAAGGAAGAATACGGCAGCCACTGCGTGCAGCAGTTCGCGCGCCTGTTCGAGACTGAATACAACGGTGTGTGGGACCCGAAAGTCGGCCAGAGCGAGTACGCAGCGTTCTACGTCGAGCCGATCCAGGGCACCGGCGGCTACGTAATCCCGCCGATGAACTTCTACAGCGAACTCAAGCAGGTGCTCGACCAGCACGGCATCCTGATGGTGGTCGATGAAATCCAGATGGGCTTCTGGCGCACCGGCAAGTTGTGGTCGATCGAACACTTCGATGTGCAGCCGGACGTGATCGTGTTCGGTAAAGCCCTGACCAACGGCCTCAACCCCCTGGGCGGCATCTGGGCCAAGGAAGAGTTGATCAACCCGAAAATCTTCCCGCCGGGTTCCACCCACTCCACCTTCGCCTCCAACCCACTGGGTACGGCGGTGGGCCTGGAAATGTTCAAGATGACCAGCGAAGTCGACTACGGCGCGATGGTCATGGCCAAGGGCAAATACTTCCTTGAAGGCCTGCAAGAGTTGCAAAAGCGCTTCCCGATCATCGGCGACGTCGATGGCCTGGGCCTGGCCCTGCGCTGCGAAATCTGCGGCCCCGATGGCTTCACCCCGGACAAGGCGACCCTGGACTACATGGTTGACGAGGGCATGAAAGGCGACATGCTGGTCGACGGCCAGAAACTCGGGTTGATCCTCGATGTGGGCGGCTACTACAAGAACGTGATCACCCTGGCGCCCTCCCTGGAAATCAGCTACCCGGAAATCGACCTGGGCCTGAAGCTGCTGGAGCAACTGCTGACCCGAGCGATGAAGCGGTGAGCCTGGCCGATATCGATCTCGGCGAAGGCAACGCCGGCTTCGTTCTCGGCAACGGTCCGGTCGGGATCCTGTTGATCCACGGCCTGACCGGCACCCCGACCGAGTTGCGTCGGGTCGCTCAGGGCCTGGCCAAGGCGGGCAACTGCACGGTGTACGTGCCCACCCTGGCCGGGCACTGCGGGGGCAACGAAGACCTGCAGGCCACCGGCTGGCGCGACTGGTACGAGGGTGTGCGCAAGACCTTTGTCGGCGTGCAGCAGCGCCATGCGCAGGTGTTCGTCGGTGGCTTGTCCATGGGCGCGGTGATGTCGATGTACCTGGCCTCGGAGTTTGCGGGCCAGGTCGCCGGGTTGCTGATGTACTCCACGACCCTCAAGTACGACGGCTGGAGCATCAACAAATTTGCCTTCATCACGCCGTTGCTGATCCGTATTCCGTTCGGCGTGCGCCTGTTCCGTTTTACCGAGAAGCCGCCCTACGGCATCAAGAACGAACGCTTGCGGGCCATCGTCGAGCGGCAGATGAAAGAGGGCGAGAGCAGCGAGGCCGGGTTGTTGACCATGGAGGGCGTCACCGTACGCGAGCTGCACTGGATGAACGCGGTGGTGAAAAAACGCATGCCGTCGATCAAGACCCCGGCGCTGGTCCTGCACTCCATCGAGGACGACATCACCAGCCGCTGGAACGCCGACTACGTGGAACGCCACCTGGGCGGCCCGGTGACCAAGATCCTGTTGGACAACTGCTACCACATGATCACCGTTGACCTGCAATACCGGCGGGTGATCGAGCTGAGTGCGGACTTTATTGAACAACACACCACCCCTGTGGACGAATATCTCCGGGCTTGACACCGCCCCCTGTGGGAGCGGGCTTGCCCGCGATGGTCGTGAACGATGACGCATATGGCCCGGTTTACGCGGTGTTTTTAGATGAAGGAAACGCTGTGATCAGCACTAAAGCCTATTCAACTATCCAAGCCATCGACCGCAGCGCCTGGAACGACTGCTTTCCCCAGGCCCTGGAAGATTGGGACTACTACGTTGCCGTGGAAAACGCCGCCATCGAGGATTTCCAATGGCGCTACCTGGCCCTTTATGAGGATGGGCAACTGCTGGCCGTTGCCCCGGCGTTCATCACCCATTACCGCCTCGACACCACCGTGTCGGGCATCGCCAAACGCTTTACTCAACGCCTGGAGCGCTGGCGGCCCGGGGTTTTGCGCCTGGGCCTGTATGCGATCGGCTCGCCGGTGGCCGAGCAATGCCATGCCGGTGTCGCCAGCCACGTGCCCGCTTCACGCCGTGGCGCGTTGTTGGCACACCTGCTGGCCGCCGCGCGCCGGGATGCCGATGCCTTTGGCATCGGCTTGCTGGCCGTCAAGGACGCCCCGACCCTGGACCCGGACTGGGCCGACAGCTGCAAGGCTGCCGGCCTGCACAGCATGCCGAGCCTGCCTACGGGGCTGTTGCCGCTGCCCTACGGTTCGGTGGATGCCTACCTGGGCTCCCTGGGCAAATCCACGCGCAAGGACTTGCGGCGCAAGATGCGCGCGCCGGGGCCGCAGGTGGAGTGGCGGGACAATATCGATGATGTGCTGCCGGATATCATGCGCCTCTACGAGGCCACGCTGGCCCGCGCTGACCTGCAATTCGAACGCCTGCCCGCCGGGTATTTCAGCCAGGTGCTCGCCCAGCTTGAACAACGGGCGCGCTGTGTACTTTACTGGGTGGACGGGCAACTGGTGGCGTTCAACCTGGTGCTGCTGGACCAGCACCGGCTGATCGACAAGTTCTTTGCCCACGACCTGGCCCACAGCCGTGAACATAACCTGTACTTTCGCAGTTGGCTGACCAACGTCGACTACTGCATCGCGCACAATATTGCGTTGTATGAGTGCGGGCAGGCCGGGTATGCCAGTAAGCTACGCCTGGGCTGCGAGTTCGCGGGTAATGCGCTGTTCTTCCAGCATCGCAACCGCCTGCTCGACACCCTGCTCAAGCTGGTAAGAATGTTTATTCGCCCGGACCGATCCGACCCTGCCATGGCTGCTGCAATAAGCGAAACCCGATGATTGCCAAAACCCGCCAGAAAGCCCGCCCGTTTGCCATTTCCCGCTGGAGCCTGCAGCGCAAGCTGGTGTTGGCGTTCTGGCTGGTGACGGTGATCCCGACGATGATCGCCGCGGAGCTGGCAGCCACCACCCTGTCGCAGATTTTCGACAGTAACGTGCGCATCTGGCTGCAGGAATCGACCCGCATCGTCAAGGATGAAGTCAGCGACATCCTGCACGACAACGCCCGTGTCGCGCAGATCTTCCTGCGGTATGTGCGTCCGCCCTCCAGCCATGAAGCGATGCGTCATGACCGTTTGATCGCGGACATTGCCAGCGCCACTGATATTGACGTGGTGACGCTGATTCGCAGCAGTGACAGCAAGGTGATGTTCAGCACCGTGGGCGATGATGTGGTGAAACAAATCAGCCTCGCCCCCAATGCCGTACTGCAAACCGTGCAGGTCGGCGGCGTGGCCACCGGGGCCGTGATTTCGTCGTTCGAGACCAGCCAGGATGGCGTCGACTATGAACTGCTGGTCGGCACCTACCTGGACAGCAGCTTCCTGACCAGTGTCGCCGAGGTGCATTCCCTGGACTTGCGCCTGTACCTGGCCAATACCGATGGTTTCTCGGAGATCTTCTCTACCCAGCGTTTTGAAGACCACCCGACCCGCGTGCCGAAATCCGTGGAAACCCTGCTGCGCAGCACCAAGCAGCCCAGCGAACAGTTCACCAGCAACTACAGCGGCCTGTACTGGCCGATCTTCAATGACACCGGCGAGTTGCAGGGTGTGATCTTCAGTGGCCTGCTGCGCCACACCAGCCTGGTGGGGCTGGTGAACCAGAGCAATCTGTTCGTGCTGATCTTCCTGCTCAGCTCTGCCTTGTCCCTGGGCGCCGGGGTGCTGGTTTCCCGGCACCTGACGCGGCCGCTGCGCGAGTTGTCCCAGGGCGTGAGCGCGGTGATCAGCGGCAACTACCAGCACCGCGTGGCCGTCACCGGCGGTGACGAGCTGGCGCAACTGAGCAGCACTTTCAACCACATGACCGAACGCCTGGGTGAGTTGCATCACCTCGAAGCGCAACTGCGGCGCCGCGATCGCCTGCATGCCCTGGGCGAAGTGGCGATGGGCCTGGCCCATGAAATCCGCAACCCCCTGGGCATCATCAAGACGGCGACCCAACTGCTGCACCGCCGCGCCGATCTACCGGAGACCGACAAGCGCCACCTGGAATACGTGATCAGCGAAGTCAGCCGGATCAATGACCTGATCACCGACTTCCTCGACTTTGCCAAGCCCAGCGAACCGCTGCGCAGCCAGCAACTGGCGCGGCCGCTGGCGCAAGAAATCCTCGGTTTCTGCGCGCCGGAACTGGCCAGTCATGCCATCGACGCGCGCCTCGACGACCAGGCGCCCGGCGCGACCCTGTATGTGGACGCCAAGCAAATCAAGCAGGCGTGCCTGAACCTGATCCTCAATGCCGTCGATGCGATGCCCGAGGGTGGGCGCCTGACGTTGGGCATCAGCCGCGTCGAACACTTCACGGTGATCAGCATCAGCGACAGTGGCCCGGGCGTCGCGCCGGAAATGATCGAGCGGATCTTTACCCCCTTCGTCACCACCAAGGCCTCGGGCACCGGCCTGGGCCTGGCGAAAGTCTACTCAATCATGGAAAGTCACGATGGCCGCATCGAGTGCACCAGCGAGAAGGATGCGGGTGCTACCTTCAGCCTGTACATACCGGCCAACGGTGAAGATGACGGCGACGACGAGGACAGTCATGACGCATAACATATTGGTGGTCGACGACGAGCCCAAGCTCTGCGACTTGCTGGCGTCGGCCCTGAGCCAGAACGAGATCCAGGTGTTTATCGCCGGCAACGGCCTGCATGCCCTCAAGGTGCTGGAGCAGGAAGACATCGACCTGGTGATCAGCGACTGGCGCATGCCCGGCATGGACGGCCCGCAACTGCTGGCCGAGATCAAGGTGCGCTACCCGCAGTTGCCGGTGATCGTGATGACGGCCTACAGCACGGTGAAAAATGCCGTGCAGTCGATGCGCAATGGTGCCTACGACTACATTGCCAAGCCCTTCGATATCGACGAGCTGGACATCACCGTGGCCAAGGCCTTGCAGTTTCGCGACATCATGCGCGACAACGCACGGCTGCGCGCCGAGCTTGATGAGCACGCCCAGTTCGACAGCCTGGTGGGTGACAGCCCGGCGTTTCGCCGGGTGTTACAGGCGGTGGATTCGGTGCGCGAGAGCAATGCCACCATCTTGCTGACCGGCGAAAGCGGCACCGGCAAGGAAATGGTCGCCCGCGCCATTCACAAGCATGGCAACCGTGCAGACAAACCCTTTGTGGCGGTCAATTGCGCGGCGATCCCCGAAGGCTTGCTGGAAAGCGAAATGTTCGGTCATCGCAAAGGCGCGTTTACCGGCGCCGTGGCTGACCGGGTAGGGCGCTTCATGCAGGCGGACAAGGGCACGCTGTTTCTCGACGAAGTAGGCGATATGCCCTTGGCGTTGCAGGCCAAGATCCTGCGCGCCTTGCAGGAGCGGGTGATCGAGCCGGTGGGTGACCCGCGTGAACGCAAGGTGGATGTGCGGGTGATCGCCGCCACCAACAAGAACCTTCTGGATGCGGTGGCGAACAAGGAGTTTCGCGAGGATCTCTACTACCGTCTCAACGTCTTCCCGATCCCGCTGCCCGCCCTGCGCGAGCGTGTCGAAGACATCGCCCCCCTGGCCCGGCACTTTGCCCGCAGCCTGAGCGCCACCGCCGGCAAACGCATCACCGGCTTCAGCGCAGATGCCTTGCAGGCCATGGCCGCCTACAACTGGCCGGGCAATATCCGTGAGCTGCAAAACTGCGTGGAGCGCGCGACTATTGTGGCGGCCAGCCCGGTGATCGAGGACATTGACCTGCCGGCCTATCTGTTTGCGTCCCAGCCGACGGCGGGTGATGTGACGACGATTCTCAGCGAAGGCCCGGGCGTGCCTCGGGACCTGGATGCGGCGCTGGCAGAAGTGGAGAAGGCGTACATCCTGGCGGCGTTGCAGGAGAGCAATGGGGTGCAGGCGGCTGCGGCGTCAAGGATCGGGATCTCCGAGCGCAGCTTCTGGTACCGCTTGAAAAAGCTCGGCATCCAGATTGACAAGATCGTGCGCTGAGCCCTGGGAGTCACACAGCTCCCACGAGGGATCGGGGAAGCACACTGAGCAAATGTAGGAGCTGTCGAGCTTTAGCGAGGCGGCGATGCAGGCAACTAGGTTTTGCAGGTGTACCGAGTTGATCCTATCGCAGCCCCGGCGAGGCGGCGATGCAGGCAGCTCGGTTTTGTAGGTATACGGAGTTGATCCCATCGCAGCCTCGCCGGGGCTCGACAGCTCCTACAAGGGATCGGGGAAGCACACTGAGCAAATGTAGGAGCTGTCGAGCTTTAGCGAGGCGGCGATGCGGGCAGCTCGGTTTTGTAGGTATACCGAGTTGATCCCATCGCCGCCTCGCCGGGGCTCGACAGCTCCTACAAGGGATTGGGGAGGCACACGGAGCAAGTGTGGGAGCTGTCGAGCTTTAGCGAGGCGGCGATGCAGGCAACTGGGTTTTATGGGTGTACCGAGTCGATCCCATCGCAGCCTCGCCGGGGCTCGACAGCTCCTACAAGGGATTGGGGATACACACTGAGCAAATGTGGGAGCTGTCGAGCTTTAGCGAGGCTGCGATGCGGGCAACTGGGTTTTGCGGGTATACCGAGTCGATCCCATCGCCGCCTCGCCGGGGCTCGACAGCTCCTACAAGGGATTGGGGAGGCACACGGAGCAAGTGTGGGAGCTGTCGAGCTTTAGCGAGGCGGCGATGCGGGCAACTGGGTTTTGCAGGTGTACCGAGTCGATCCTATCGCAGCCTCCCCGGGGCTCGACAGCTCCTACAAGGGATTGGGGAGGCACACGGAGCAAGTGTGGGAGCTGTCGAGCTTTAGCGAGGTGGCGATGCAGGCAGCTCGGTTTTGTAGGTATACCGAGTCGATCCCATCGCCGCCTCGCCGGGGCTCGACAGCTCCTACAAGGGATTGGGGAAGGACACGGAGCAAATGTAGGAGCTGTCGAGCTTTAGCGAGGTGGCGATGCAGGCAGCTCGGTTTTGCAGGTGTACCGAGTCGATCCTATCGCAGCCTCGCCGGGGCTCGACAGCTCCTACAAGGGATCGGGGAAGGACACGGAGCAAATGTGGGAGCTGTCGAGCTTTAGCGAGGCTGCGATGCAGGCAGCTCGGTTTTGCAGGTGTACCGAGTTGATCCTATCGCAGCCTCGCCGGGGCTCGACAGCTCCTACAAGGGATTGGGGAAGGACACTGAGCAAGTGTGGGAGCTGTCGAGCTTTAGCGAGGCTGCGATGCAGGCAGCTCGGTTTTATGGGGGTGTCGAGTTGGTCCAGTTCCCACAGGGGAGCGGTGGAGTGTCAGGCGTGGATTCGAATCCACACACTCACCAGCACCGTCGCCGCCATCAACCACGCCACTGCGGCCACCGCCAGTGAGGCCTCCAGGCGCATGCGATCGACCATCACGTACAGCGTCGCCAGGTACACAAAGTACGGAATGATCGACCACATGCCGAACACGATGGTGGTCTTCAGATCGTCTACCGACCGGCCCTTGCCGACGATGTAGTGGGCGATCAGGGCAAAGGTCGGAAACAGCGGCACCAGGCCGGCGATGTAATAGTTCTTGGTTTTGGCCAGCACCGCCAGGAGCAATACCACCGCCGCACCGAGGGCGGCCTTGAAGACTAAATCCACGCAGTTCTCCTTAATGGCTCAGGCCGTATTTCTTGACCTTGTCGAACAGGGTGGTCTTGGCCATTCCCAGTTCCAGGCTGGCCTGGGTCAGGTTGCCGCCGCTGCGTTGCAGGGCGTCGCTGAGCAGGTTGCGTTCAAAGGCTTCCACCGCCTCGGTAAAGGCCAGGCCATGGTTGTCGGGGCTGGTGCCGCTTTTCTTGAAGGCCGGCAGGCCCAGGGCAAAACGTTCGGCGACGTTGCGCAGTTCTCGCACGTTGCCGGGCCAGTCGTGGCTCATCAGGCTGGACAGGGTCTGGTTGTCCAGTTCCGGGGCGATGCGGTCAAAGCGCAGGGAGGACTGCTGCAGGAAGTGTTCGAACAGTTGCAGGATATCTTCACGACGCTCGCGCAGCGGCGGCAGTTCCAGGGTGACCACGTTCAGGCGGTAGTACAGGTCGCTGCGGAACTGGTTGGCGCGACTCAATTCGTCGAGGTCGGACTTGGTGGCGGCGATCACCCGGCAATCCACGGCCACGCTCTGGTTCGAACCCAGGCGTTCCAGGGTGCGCTCCTGCAAGACCCGCAGCAGTTTGATCTGCAGGTTCATCGGCATGCTTTCCACTTCGTCGAGGAACAGCGTGCCCTCGTGGGCATGTTCGATCTTGCCGATCCGCCGTTTGCCCGCGCCGGTAAAGGCGTTGGCTTCGTGGCCGAAAATCTCGCTTTCGAACAGGTTTTCCGGCAGGCCACCGCAGTTCAGGGCGACGAACTGGTGGGCGTGGCGGCGGCTGAAGTCGTGCAGGCAGCGGGCGACCAGCTCCTTGCCGGTGCCGGTCTCGCCTTCGATCAGCACGTTGGCCGAGGTGTCGGCGACGTTGGCGATCAGCTCGCGCAGGTTCTGCATCGCCGGCGAGCGCCCGATGATCCGGCCTTCCAGGGAGTCACGCTCGGCCAGTTGCCGGCGTAGCGCCCAGACCTCCCGAGCCAGGCCGCGCTGTTCGAGGGCGCGGCGCACCACGTCTACCAGGCGCTCCGGGGAAAAGGGTTTTTCCATGAAGTCATAGGCACCGTTGCGCATCGCGCCCACGGCCATGGAAATATCGCCGTGGCCGGTGATCAGCACCACCGGCAGGCTTTTATCCAGGGCCTTGAGGCGGGTCAACAGCTCCAGGCCGTCGATACCGGGCAGGCGGATATCGCTGATCACAATGCCGGCAAAGTTCTCGCCGACACATTTGAGAGCCTCTTCGGCGCTGGCCACGCCGACGCTGGGAATATCTTCCAGGGCCAGGGCTTGCTGGCAGCCGAGCAACACATGGGGATCGTCTTCGACGATCAGCACGGTCAGTTCGGTATTGGGTTGGCTGTTCATATCGATTCGCCGGGTTGATGGCCTGCCAGGGGCAGGCTCAGGACAAAGGCCGTACCACCAACGGCCGGGTGCTCGACGGCCAGGTTGCCGCCGGTGGCCGCTGCAAGGCTGGCCGACAGGGTCAGGCCCAGGCCCAGCCCTTGCTCGCCGGGTTTGGTGGTAAAAAAGGGTTCGAACAGATGCTTGCGGGTCTCAGGGTCTATGCCGTGCCCGTTGTCCCGCACCCGCAGGCGATATTTTCCGTCGCTGATATCGCTTTCCAGCCACAACTCGGGGGCGGGTTGGGCGTGCATCGCATCCAGGGCGTTGCCGATCAGGTTGACCAGGATCTGCTCCAGGCGCGTCTGGTCGATCTGCAACAGGGCCTGGCTAAAACCACGGTGGACGGTCAGCGGCAGGCTGTCGAGGCGGCTGCCCAGGACCTGGAACGCCGCATCCACGGCCTTGCCCAGGCTGGCTTCGCCCTGGTCGTCGCCGCGTCGGGCAAACGAGCGCAGGCTGGCGGTGATGCGGCCCATGCGGTCGATCAGTTCGTTGATGGTCTTGAGATTGGTGCTGGCAGTATCCAGGGCTCCGCGTTCCAGGAAGCGCACGGTGTTGCCGGACAAGGTGCGCAGGGCCGCCAGGGGCTGGTTCAGTTCATGGGCGATGCTGGTGGACATCTGGCCGATGGCCGCCAGTTTGCCGGCCTGGACCAATTCGTCCTGGGCGCGGCGCAGGGTTTCTTCGGCCTGGCGGCGTTCGCGGATCTGCGCCTTGAGCCGTTCGTTGCTGGCCCGCAGGTCGGCGGTGCGCTCGGCAATCCGCCGCTCCAGCTGGTTGTTGGCTTCTTGCAGGGCCTCGCGGGCAGCCAGGCGCGTGGCGATCACCTTGCGTCGCTCGTTCCAGGCAATCAGCAGGAACGCCACCAGGGCAAAGGCCACGGCGACGAGGATGCCCTGGTTGATCGCCGCCTGGCGCAGGTCGTTGAGCGGGGTGAGCAGGGTGAAGTTCCACGGCGTGTCGTTCAGCGGTCGGGTCTGGGCGAGGTAGGTGACTTCCTGGTCGTCGGTCACCACTTCACTGTTGGCCGGGAACGTCAGCTTCTCGGTACCAGCATCCAGCTGTTCGCGGGCCAGGGGTTGCAGTTCGTTGAGGGTCGCCCAGTAATATTGCAGGCTGCGAGCCAGGCGCTCCTTGGTATCGTCGCTCAGCGGGCGCACGGCCTTGAGCCGGCGCGCCGGGTCGCTGGAGAGGATGATGATGCCGTTCTCATCGCTGACAAAGGCTTCCAGGCGCGCGCGCTGCCAGCGTTCTTCCAGCGCTTCGAGGCGCACCTTGACCACCGCGACGCCAATGATCTTGCCGCGTTCTTCCAGGCCATGGGCCAGGTAGTAGCCGGGTTCGCCATTGGTGCTGCCGATGCCATAGAAACGGCCGGGCTGGCCACGCACGGCATTCTGGAAATAGGCGCGGAACGACAGGTCTTCACCCAGGTAGCTGTCAACATCGCGCCAGTTGCTGGTGGCCATCACACGGCCGGTGGTGTCCATCACATAAATCGCCCGACTGCGGCTACGCCGGTTCAGGCCTTCGAGGTATTCGTTGACGGCTTGCCGGTGTTCCGGGCTTGGCTCGGCCAACAGCCTGGAGACGCTGGATTCCAGTTCCAGCAGGCTGGGCAGGTAGGTGTATTTGCTGATCTCACTCTCGACCGTGCGCGCATGCAGCTCCAACTGACGCTCGCCGTTCTCGCCCAGGGTGCGGATGCCGTAGTGCTCGCTGGTCCAGAAGCCGATAAAACCCAGGCCGATCATCAACAGGATGATCAGGGGCGGCAGGAACAACTGGCGAATCAGACGAGGCTTCACGGCAAGTGATGGCGGCGCGGCGCGATAGAGGGTGGGGTCGCATTTCATCACAGATGCCTTGGGTCAACCAGCGCTTGCCTGGACCGGTGTGGGAGCAGGCTTGCCCGCGATGACGGTAGGTCAACCACAGACAGGTTGACTGATACGCCGCAATCGCGGGCAAGCCCGCTCCCACAGGGCCCGGTTTCTACAGTGGACGCTGTGTTGTGCTTAGTGCTGCAGGATTTTCTCGAGGAAGTGCTGCGCACGTTCGGAACGGGCGCTGATATCGCCGAAGAACTCATCTTTAGGGCAGTCTTCGATGATCTTGCCGGCATCCATGAAGATCACACGGTCGGCCACTCTGCGGGCGAAGCCCATTTCGTGGGTCACGCACATCATGGTCATGCCTTCCTGGGCCAGTTGCACCATCACGTCCAGCACTTCGTTGACCATCTCCGGGTCCAGGGCTGAAGTCGGTTCGTCGAACAGCATGACGATCGGGTCCATGGCCAGGGCACGGGCAATCGCCACGCGCTGTTGCTGGCCGCCGGAAAGCTGGCCTGGATGCTTGTCCTGGTGCGCCGACAGGCCCACGCGTTCGAGCAATTGCAGGGCTTTCTTCTTGGCCTCTTCTTCGCTGCGGCCCAACACCTTCACCTGTGCGACGGTCAGGTTCTTGATGATGGTCATGTGCGGGAACAGTTCGAAGTGCTGGAACACCATGCCCACGCGCGAGCGCAGTTTCGGCAGGTTGGTCTTCGGGTCGGCAATCGAGGTGCCGTCGACCACAACGTCACCTTTCTGGAACGGTTCCAGGGCGTTGACGCACTTGATCAGGGTGGACTTGCCCGAGCCGGATGGCCCGCACACCACGATCACTTCGCCTTTTTTGACATCAGTGCTGCAATCGGTCAGCACCTGGAAGTCGCCATACCACTTGTTGATGTTCTTGATAGAGATCATACGGCAAACCTTTTTTGCAGACGCTTGACCAGCAGCGAGGCGGCAAAGCTGATGATGAAGTAGACGACACCGGCAAAGATCAGGAACTCATTGGAGCGGCCGATAATGTCGCCGTTGGAGCGGGCGGAGTTGAGGAAGTCCACCAGGCCCACGGTGTAGACCAGCGAGGTGTCCTGGAACAGGATGATGCTCTGCTGCAGCAGCAGCGGGGTCATCTTGCGAAACGCCTGGGGCAGGATGATCAGGCGCATGGTCTGGCTGTAGGTCATGCCCATCGCTTGTGCCGCAGCCATCTGGCCCTTGGGGATCGACTGCACGCCGGCCCGCACGATTTCGCAGAAGTACGCCGCCTCGAACATCATGAAGGCCACGACGCAGGAGGTGAATGCACCGATTGGCGTGTCTTCGCCAGTGATCCAGCGCAATACGAATGGTACCGCCAGGTAGAACCAGGTGATCACCAACAGCAGCGGGATCGAGCGGAAGTAGTTCACATAGGCGCCGGCCACGCGCGACAGCAGTTTGCTGGAGGACAGGCGCATCAAGGCCAGGATGGTACCGAGGAAGATACCGCCGACCACGCCCATGACCATCAGCTTCAAGGTCATGACCATGCCGTTCCACAGGCCGGGCATGGCTGGGATAATGCCGCTGAAATCGAAGTCCATTATTTGCCCCCCACGGAAATCAGGCCAGGCACCGCGACTTTCTTCTCGACCAGGCGCATCAGCAGCATCAGGCTCATGTTCAGGGTGAAGTAGATCAGCGTGGCCAGGGTGAAGGCTTCAAACAGGTTGGCCGAGAATTCGGCGGTCTGCTTGGTTTGTGCCAGCAATTCCATCAGGCCGATCAAGGACGCCACGGAGGAGTTCTTGAACACGTTGAGGAATTCCGAGGTAAGCGGCGGGATGATGATCCGGTAGGCCTGGGGCAGCAGCACGTTCCAGTAGATCTGTGACAGGCTGAAACCCATGGCACGTGCGGCGGCTTCCTGGCCGCGAGGCAGCGCCTGGATACCGGTACGCACTTGTTCACATACGCGGGCGGCGGTGAACAGGCCCAGGCACACGACAACGCTCAGGTAGGCCGAGGTGGTCGGGTTCAAGTCTTGTTTGTACCAGTCCTGCAGGTTTTGTGGCAGCAGGTCAGGTACCAGGAAGTACCAGATGAACAGCTGAACCAGCAGCGGCACATTACGAAACAGTTCCACGTAGCAGGTGGCGATGCCGGCTACGAGGCGGTTAGGCATCGTGCGCATCACACCCAGCATCGAGCCCAGTAGCAAGGCGACGATCCATGCCACGACGGCGATGGCGATGGTCCAGCCCAAACCGGAGATGAACCAGTCGAGATAAGTCTCGCTGCCCACGCCGGTGGACTTGAAGAATACGCCCCAGTCCCAGTTGTAATTCATTAGGGTCTCCCCCGAAATCGATCGATGTACAAGCACCCGCTTGGGGAAGATCCATTCCCGCCTGACGGTGAACGTCAGACACACACGATCGGCTCGCAAACCGCCAGGTCGAGTGTTCCAAATAATGCCAGCAGGTAGTAACAGGCACCTGAGGGAGGGTTGGCTCCCCCAGGGGATAAGGTTAGTTCGGAATCAGGACTTTTTTTCAGCCGTTTTGTCGTCGGCTGCTTTGTCGGTCGGATTGGCGATCAGGGCCTTGAGTTCGTCGCTCATCGGGAACATCAGGTTCAGGCCTTTTGGTGGGATCGGCTTTTGGAACCAGGTGTCGTAGATCTTGTTGATCTCGCCCGACTTGTAGGTAGCAACGATTGCATCGTCGACTGCTTTCTTGAACGGTGCATCGCCTTTGCGAACCATGCAGCCGTAGATTTCGTAGGACTGTGCAGTCCCCGTTACAGCCCAGTCGTCTGGCTTCTTGGCCTTAGCCATCTCACCGGCCAGCAGCGCATCGTCCATCATGAAGGCAACGGCGCGGCCGCTTTCCAGCATCTGGAAGGACTCACCGTGGTCCTTGGCGGAGATCACGTTCATGCCCATCTGCTTATCAGCGTTCATGGACTTGAGAATGCGCTCGGACGTGGTGCCGGCGGTGGTCACGACGTTCTTGCCCTTGAGGTCAGCGAAATCCTTGTAGGTCGAGTCCTTTTTGGACAGCAGACGGGTACCGATTTCGAAGATGCCGACGGAGAAGTCGACTTGTTGCTGACGCTCAACGTTGTTGGTGGTGGAACCACACTCAACGTCCACGGTGCCGTTCTGCACCAGCGGGATACGGGTTTGCGAAGTGACCAGGTTGTATTTGACCTTCAGCTCGCCTTCCTTCATGCCGAGGTCTTTCTCGACAGCTTTGACGATGGCCAGTTGAATGTCGTGGGAGTAGCCCACTGGCTTGCCCGAACCATCCGCAATGTAGGAAAACGGAATGGAGGCGTCGCGGTGGCCCAGGGTGATGGTGCCCGACTCTTTGATTTTCTTCAGCGTGCCGGTCAGTTCGGCGGCGAAGACTGGAGTGCTAATCAGAGCGGCAGCAATGGCTGCGCCCAAAATATGGGGAACGATACGCATCAATACTTCCTCGACATTTGTTTTTTTTATGAAGCCTGGACGGCTCTTTCGATACAGCGAATGCCTGTGACGGCTCCTGAAGCATCTCAGGCAAACACGTCCCAAGTGTAGAGCATGAGTCGTGCCAGACTGCTAATAAAGATCTAACTATATGATTTATATGGTTATTAACTTTATGTGACGATGTTTATCCGGTGTTTAAGTCCGGCAAACCGAATAGGGGGAGGTATCGCGTTCGGAAAACCGAATTTGTAGGAGTCTGCTTACGATGTGCGAGCCAAAAAAAGCCCCTGGACCTTTCGGTGCAGGGGCTTTGTCATTCAGGCCGCTTCGATCTTGCTGCGGTTCTGCTCGACCTTGACCAGGTAGCGCTGCAGGTTCTCCTGCTCCTCGGGGGTGGTGAACAGCCCCAGTTTGGTGCGGCGCCACAGGATGTCGTAGGCCTGGGTCGCCCATTCCTCGGCGCACAGGTAGTCGACTTCCCGGGTGTACAGGCCACCACCCAGGTGCTCGCCCAGGTCGGCCAGCGATTGCACGCCTTCGAGCAGGCGCCAGGTGCGGCTGCCATAGGTGGTCGACCAGCGGCGGGCGATTTCGCTGGGGATCCACTCGAACTTGCTGCGAATGTCCGAGGCCAGGGCTTCTGGGGTGCTCATGTCTTCGCCGCCGGGCAGGCTGGCCTTGGCCGTCCAGCTTGGCTTGATATGCGGGAAGTACGGGGCCAGTTGCGCCAGGGCCGACTCGGCAAGCTTGCGGTAGGTGGTCAGCTTGCCGCCGAACACCGACAGGATCGGCGCTTCCTCACCAGTACCGGACAGCGCCAGGGTGTAGTCGCGGGTGATGGCCGACGGGTTATCCGACTCGTCGTTGCACAGCGGACGCACGCCGGAATAGGTGTGCACGATATCGTCGCGGCTCAACTGCTGCTTGAAGTGGGCATTGACCACCTTGAGCATGTAGTCCGTTTCACCTTCGGTGATCGCCACTTTCGCCGGGTCGCCGGTGTACTCACGGTCGGTGGTGCCGATGATGGTCAGGTGGTTGAGGTACGGAATGGTGAAGACGATACGCCCGTCCTCGTTCTGCAGGATGTGCGCATGGGCGCCTTCATACAGTTTTGGCACGATCAGGTGGCTACCCTGGATCAGGCGGATGCCGTAGGGCGAATCGAGCTTCAAGTCATCCTTGATGAATTTGGCGACCCACGGGCCGGCCGCATTCACCAGGGCCTTGGCGCGGATCGACAACAGGCTGCCATCGGCGCGTTCCAGGTGCAGGTGCCACAGGCCCTTGCTGCGACGGGCGCTGACGCAACGGGTCTGGGTGTGGATATGCGCCCCTTTTTCCCGGGCGGCCATGGCGTTGAGTACTACCAGGCGTGCGTCGTCGACCCAGCAGTCGGAGTATTCGAAGCCCTTGGTGATCTCGCTTTTCAGCGGGCTGTCGGCACCGAACTTCAGGCTCTTGGAACCTGCGAGTTTTTCGCGCTTGCCGAGGTGGTCATACAGGAACAGGCCGGCACGAATCATCCAGGCCGGGCGCAGGTGCGGGCGATGGGGCAGCACAAAGCGCATCTGCTTGACGATGTGCGGAGCCTTGGCCAGCAGCACTTCGCGTTCGGCCAGGGCCTCGCGGACCAGGCGGAATTCGTAATGTTCAAGATAGCGCAGGCCGCCGTGGATCAGCTTGCTGCTGGCGGACGAGGTGTGGCTGGCCAGGTCGTCCTTTTCACAAAGGAATACCGACAAGCCGCGACCGGCCGCGTCTGCCGCGATGCCCACGCCATTGATCCCACCACCGATAACGGCAACATCATAGACTTCGGCAAGGGGTGGAGCAGGCAAGGTAGAAGGGGTCATCGGCTGGCCTCGCGATCTTTATTTATATTTGAATTCGAACATTAATGTTCATTTGCGAAAATGGTAGCCTATAAACGCGGGCACAGCCAGTCGACTTCGATTGAAAAAACTCATCGAAGGGCGGGGAAAGGAAAAATTGTGAACATTGAGCCTGCTGCTGGCTCAAGAGCGTTGTTGCTCTTTAGGTTGCCATCGCGGGCAAGCCCGCTCCCACAGGTTGATCGCATTCCAACTGTGGGAGTGGGCTTGCCCGCGATGAAGGTGGTCCAGGCGCCAGAGATCTCAGGGCCAGATCAGACGACTTCCAGGCGAATCTTGTTCTGGCTCAACAACTGGACCAGCGCCGGCACCGGCTGCTGATCGGTGACCAGGCAATCAATCAAGCTGATCGGCCCCAGGCGAATCATGGCATTGCGCCCGAATTTGCTCGAGTCCGCTGCCAGGATCACCTTGCGTGCATTGGCAATGATCGCCTGGGAAACCCGCACTTCCTGGTAATCGAAGTCGAGCAGGCTGCCGTCCTCATCGATGCCGCTGATACCCACCAGGGCGAAGTCGACCTTGAACTGGTTGATGAAGTCCACGCTGGCCTGGCCCACCACGCCGCCGTCACGGCGCACATTGCCGCCAGTCAGCAGCACGTCGAAGTCGTCCTTGGCGCTGAGCATCATGGCGACGTTGAGGTTGTTGGTGATGATCTTCAGGTGGCTGTGGTTGAGCAGCGCCCGGGCGATGGATTCGGTGGTGGTGCCGATATTGATGAACAGCGAGGCATGATCGGGGATCTGTGCGGCAATGGCTTCGCCAATACGCTGTTTTTCATCGCGCATCTGGTCGGCACGCATGGCGTACTCGGTGTTTTCGACGCTGGAGTCATAGGCGGCGCCGCCGTGGTAGCGACGCAGCAGGTTGGCTTCGGCCAGTTGGTTGATGTCGCGGCGGATGGTTTGCGGGGTCACAACGAACAGCTGCGCCATTTCCTCGATACTGACGTAGCCGCGTTCGCGGACCAGTTCGAGGATTTGCTGCTGACGGGGAGGCAGATTCATGGGGCGTCCTTTGGGCTGCCGTACAAAAAAGTGGCCCATGATGACGCAGGAATCTGCTCCCTGCCAGTTACAACCCTAAGTGGGTCCGGCGCGTGGCTTATTCGGCGCCTTCGTGGGGTTCCCAGTCGCGGGTGCGGCTGACCGCTTTTTTCCAGCCGGCGTAGAGTTTTTCTTTGGCGGCCTCGTCCAGTTGCGGTTCGAATTCGCGCTCGATCACCGCCTTGCCACGCAATTCATCCAGGCTGCCCCAGAAACCACAGGCCAGGCCGGCCAGGTAGGCCGCGCCCAACGCCGTGGTCTCGCGCATTTGCGGGCGCTCGACCTGGGTGCCGAGGATATCGGCCTGGAACTGCATCAAGAAGTTATTGGCCACCGCACCGCCGTCCACCCGCAGGGATTTGAGGCGTTCGCCGGAGTCCTGCTGCATGGCGTCGAGCACGTCGCGGGTCTGGTAGGCAATCGACTCCAGGGCTGCACGAATAATGTGATCCACGCGTACGCCACGGGTCAGGCCGAACAGCGCACCACGGGCATAGGGGTCCCAGTACGGAGCGCCCAGGCCGGTGAACGCCGGCACCAGGTATACGCCGTTGCTGTCCTTGACCTTGTTGGCGAAGTATTCGGTGTCGTGGGCGTCGTTGATGATCTTCAGTTCGTCGCGCAGCCACTGCACGGTGGAGCCGCCGTTGAACACCGCGCCTTCGAGCGCGTAGGCCACTTCGCCACGGGGGCCGCAGGCGATGGTGGTGAGCATGCCGTGCTGGGACTTGACGGCCTTGTCGCCGGTGTTCATCAGCAGGAAGCAGCCAGTGCCGTAGGTATTTTTCGCCTGGCCCGGCTCGACGCACATCTGGCCGAACAGAGCAGCTTGCTGGTCACCGGCAATGCCGCCGATGGCAATCCCGCTTTTGGTGCGGCCATAGATTTCTGAGGAGGACTTCACTTGCGGCAGCATTTCCCGCGGGATGTCCAGCACCTCGAGCATCTTCGCATCCCACTCCAGGGTGTGGATGTTGAAGAGCATGGTGCGCGAGGCGTTGGTGTAGTCGGTGACGTGGGTCTTGCCGCCGGTAAATTTCCAGATCAGCCAGCTGTCGATGGTGCCGAACAGCAGTTCGCCGTTGCGCGCGCGTTCGCGGCTGCCTTCGACGTTATCGAGGATCCACTTCAGCTTGGTGCCGGAGAAGTACGGGTCGGTGACCAGGCCGGTGGTGTCGCTGATGTATTGCTCATGGCCGTCGCGCTTGAGCTGCTGGCAGATCTCGGTGCTGCGCCGGCACTGCCAGACGATGGCGTTGTAGATCGGGCGGCCGGTGATCTTGTCCCAGACCACCGTGGTTTCACGCTGGTTGGTGATGCCGATGGCCGCAACCTGGTCGTGATGCAGGCCGGCTTGTGCCAGGGCCTCGACCATCACGGCACTTTGGGTGGCGAAGATTTCCATCGGATCATGCTCGACCCAGCCGGCTTGCGGGTAGTGCTGGACGAATTCGCGTTGGGCGGTGCACACCACGTTGGCGTCACGATCAAAGATGATCGCCCGGGAACTGGTGGTGCCCTGATCGAGGGCAATGATGTAGTTCTTATTCTGTGTGTCGGTCATGTCGATTGCCTTGGACGGAAAAAGGGAATGGGTAAGTAGCCTGGGCCGCAAAGGGGCAGAAGGGCCCAGGCTACCGCTTTCAGGAAGTTCGGGTGTTACCGCTGGCGGCGGTTTCGGCTGCATCAGTTGTAGCCGCTGTGGCGTTGGGCAGATGGCGGGCAATCAACCCGCGATAGGCCGCAGCGCCGAGGCAGGCACCGACAATCGGTGCAAAGATCGGAATCAGGAAATAAGGAATATCGCGCCCGCCGGTGAAGGCCATTTCACCCCAACCGGCGAAAAACGTCATCAGTTTAGGGCCGAAATCCCGTGCCGGGTTCATCGCAAACCCGGTCAGCGGGCCCATGGCGCTGCCGATCACCGCGATCAGCAAACCGATCAGCAGCGGGGCCAGCGGGCCACGGGGCAAGCCATTGTTGTCGTCGGTCAAGGCCATGATCACGCCCATGAGGATGGCGGTGATGACCATTTCCACCAGGAACGCCTGGGCTGTATTCAGCAAGGCGTGGGGGTAGGTAGAGAACACCGAGGCCAGCTCCAGGCTAGCTGCGGAGCCGCGGACCATCTGGTGAGTTTGTTCGTAATCGAAAAACAGGTTGCTGTAGAGCGTGTAGACCAGCGCGGCCGAGCAAAAGGCGCCGGCAACCTGGGCAATGATGTAGAAGGGCAGTTTGCGCTTGTCGAAATCGGCAAAGATGCACAGCGCGATACTGACGGCTGGATTGAGATGAGCCCCGGAAATGCCGGCGCTCAGGTAGATCGCCATGCTCACGCCGATCCCCCAGATGATGCTGATTTCCCACAAGCCAAAGCTGGCACCCGCGACCTTGAGCGCAGCGACACAGCCGGTGCCGAAGAAGATCAGCAGCGCGGTGCCGAGGAACTCGGCCATGCATTGGCTTGAAAGAGAAGGCTGTTGAAGAGCAGTTGTCATTGAAAACCTCGATTTTTTTTCTTGTCTGGCGCGGTGCCACAACGGGCGGTGCGCGATTTTCACCGTGACGAGGATCCCCATCCTGGTCACGGCTTACTGCTCGGACACTGTGGATAGATTCCTACAGTATTCGGAAACGAAAAAATATAGACAAGAAACACCGCTGTCAAAGGTCGAAAGTGAACGGTCGGTCATTTTCAAACTATTAACACGGTGAATGATCGCCGCAACAAGGCGACGCAATGGGCGGCGAGCGTGGCCAGGATCTGCGCGGATTCGTCGCACAGCGCCCTGCACTAGAGCGTTTTGCCTGGGTTTGTCCTAGAATCGGTGGCCTGCTTTTCCACGTTTCCCCCGAGCCTGGAGCCCCCATGACACCCGCATTGGACTTGTTGAAAAAAGTTCGCGCCGAACATCGTATCCACAGTTACGAACATGACCCCAAGGCCGCCTCTTATGGCCTGGAGGCCGCGGAGAAGTTGAGTCTCGACCCGGCGCGGGTGTTCAAGACCCTGCTCGCCAGCAGCGAAAAGAGCGAGTTATTGGTGGCGGTGGTGCCGGTCGTCGGAAGTCTGGATTTGAAGGCCCTGGCGCATGCGGCAGGGGTGAAGAAAGTCGAGATGGCCGACCCCGCTGCGGCGCAGCGTTCTACCGGCTATTTGTTGGGCGGGATCAGCCCGCTGGGGCAGAAGAAACGCTTGCGCACCTTCATCGATGAGAGCGCACAGCCTTTTGCGACAATTTTTGTCAGTGCGGGTAGGAGGGGCTTGGAAGTGGAGTTGGCGGCGGCGGTGTTGGCCGAGCAGACCCAGGGCAAATTTGCGCCGATTGGCCGGGCTTGAATTCAATAACGGTGGGATCAAATGTGGGAGCGAGCCTCTGTGGGAGCTGGCTTGCCTGCGATAGCATCACCTCGCTGTAGCTGACAACCCGAGGCGCCTGCATCGCGGGCAAGCCAGGCTCCCACACAAGCCTGTACACATTTTGGATTCGGTTTCTTCAGCTGGCAGTGCTGTAGCGCCGCACGCCGGACTCCACCTGCGGAATCTGCGCCGCCGTGCTCCCCGAGGCCTGGAACAGCACCAGGTGTTCGGCCGCCACGCGGATCCCCACCTGCGCACCCACCTGATGATCGGCATGGCTGGGGAAAATCGATTCCAGCTGGGCGCCGGTCGGCAACTGTAAGCGGTACAAGGTCGAGGCACCCAGGAAGGTCTTGCCGACAATCTGCGCTTTCAAGGCGCTGTCCGGTGCATACACGATGTCATCCGGGCGCAGCAAAACGTCTACCGCAGAGCCAGTCGGCCAGGTATAGGCACGATTACCGCGCAACTCGCCCAACTCGGTGCTGACCGACTCCGGCGTGCTCAACTGGCCACGGATGAAATAACCCTGGCCAATAAAGCTCGCGACATAGGGTGTCAGCGGTTCGTGATAGAGGTTGTAGGGCGTATCCCACTGCTCCAGCCGGCCTTCCTTGAACACGCCGACGTGATCGCTCACGGCAAACGCTTCTTCCTGGTCATGGGTGACCAGGATCGCACTGGTGCCACGCGCCTTGAGGATGTCGCGCACTTCATGGCTGAGCTTGCGCCGCAGTTCACCGTCAAGGTTGGAAAAGGGTTCGTCCAACAGCAGCAATTGCGGCTCCGGCGCCAACGCACGGGCCAGGGCCACGCGCTGTTGCTGGCCGCCAGACAGTTCGTGGGGGAAGCGCTTGCCCAGGTTCTTCAGGTTGACCAATTCCAGCAGCTCGGCGACCACGCGCTCTTTGTGCGGGTGTTTGCGAATGCCGAAGCCAATGTTGTCGGCCACGCAGAGGTGCGGAAACAGCGCGTAGTCCTGGAACACCATGCCAATGCGACGTTTCTCCGGTGCCAGGGTAAAGCCGGCGCTGGAGATCACTTCGCCGGCCAGGTTGATCTCACCTTCGTGCACCGGTTCGAACCCGGCAATCGCCCGCAGGGTAGTGGTTTTGCCGCAGCCCGAGGAGCCCAGCAGGCAACCGATATCGCCGGCGTTAAGGTGCAGGTTGAGGTTCTGCACCACCCGTTGGTCCTGATAGCCGCATGCCAGATTGCGTAGATTCAGCAGAAGTGGCTGGCTCATGCGTGGTGGTACGCCGGTGGGACCAGGAACTCCAGCAAGGCCTTCTGGGCGTGCAGGCGGTTTTCTGCCTGGTCCCAGGCGACGGAGCGCGAGTCGTCCAACAGGTCGAGGCTGATTTCTTCGCCGCGATGGGCCGGCAGGCAGTGCATGAACAGCACATCCGGCGCGGCGAGGTCGAGCAATTCGCGGGTGACTTGATAAGGTGCGAACAGGGCCAAGCGCTTGGCGGTCTCGTCTTCCTGGCCCATGGAGGTCCAGACGTCGGTACTCACCAGGTGCGCGCCGATCACCGCGTCCTTCGGGTCGCGCACGATTTGTACGCGGGCGTCGGCCTTGGCCAGGAATTCGGCGCTCGGCTCATAGCCCTCGGGGCAGGCGATGCGCAGATGGAAGTCGAACTGGATCGCCGCTTCTATATAGCTGTTGCACATGTTGTTGCCATCGCCGATCCAGGCCACGGTCTTGCCCTGGATCGAGCCGCGATGTTCGAGGAACGTCTGCATATCGGCGAGCAACTGGCAGGGATGCAGGTCATCGGACAGGCCGTTGATCACCGGCACCCGCGAGTTGGCGGCAAACTCGGTGAGGGTGCTGTGGGCGAAGGTACGGATCATCACCGCATCGAGCATGCGCGACATGACGATGGCGCAATCGCTGATCGGCTCGCCACGGCCCAGTTGGGTGTCCCGTGGCGACAGGAAAATGGCCTGGCCGCCGAGCTGGATCATGCCGGCTTCGAAGGACAGGCGGGTACGGGTGGACGATTTCTCGAAAATCATCCCGAGTACGCGGTTTTTCAAAGGCTCGAACAGTACGCCGCGATTACGCAGGTCTTTAAGCTCAATGCCTCGACGGATCACGCTGACCAGCTCTTCGGGCGTGCAATCCATCAGGGAGAGAAAGTGCCTTGCGCTCATCATTAACTACCTTTTTGCAACAGACCGCAGATACTCAAAGCCTTGTTTATTGTGACAACGGGCGAGACCTGCGGCGAAAGCCGCACGGGGCGACGAAATAGGGGAAGGCGCGATATTGACACTAAATGTCGCGTCTTACCAATAGGCTACGGTTTTTTAGGGGTGTTCAAAGGGGCGGGAATTGCACTTTTGAGGCCTGTTTACGGACAGCAGCGGGTCATTTGTACACTGGCGCCGCGACCTTTTGCAATGTGTGATGACGGCCCCGGGCCAGGTTGGGTCGGTTTCCTGGGCGGTGTGGGAGGTTTCTGAAACATTTGCTCATGCTTACCCATGGCCTGGCCTGATGCCCGTTGATTCACGGGGCGAACGTTGCTGGCGCCGCCGATGGGCGCGGCTCATAGTCGGGCCAAAGCCCTAATAAAGAGACTGGCCATGACCAAGACTCTCCATCACCGTGCCTGCCACCTGTGCGAAGCCATCTGCGGCCTGACCCTGGAAACCACCACCTCGGATGATGGCAGTATTGCCATCACCTCGATCAAGGGTGATGCACAGGACACCTTCAGCCGCGGCCATATCTGCCCCAAGGCCGTGGCCCTACAGGATATTCAGAACGATCCCGATCGCCTGCACCAACCCATGTTGCGGGTAGGCAGCGAATGGCAGCCGATCCCCTGGGACGAGGCCTTCGCCCTGGTGGCCGAACGGCTGGCGGGGATCCAGGCGCGGCATGGGCACAATGCGGTGGCGGTGTATCAGGGCAACCCCAGCGTGCATAACTATGGCTTGATGACGCACAGCAATTACTTCCTCGGGCAGTTGAAGACGCGCAACCGCTTCTCTGCGACATCGGTAGACCAGTTGCCCCATCACCTTTCCAGCCACCTGATGTACGGCCATGGCCTGTTGCTGCCCATCCCGGATATCGACCAGACCGACTTCATGCTGATCCTTGGCGGCAATCCACTGGCCTCCAATGGCAGCATCATGACCGTGCCGGACGTGGAGAAACGCCTGAAGGCCATTCAGGCGCGTGGCGGCAAAGTAGTGGTGGTCGACCCCCGGCGCAGTGAGACGGCGGCCATGGCCGACCAGCATCTGTTTGTGCGCCCCGGTGGCGATGCGGCGTTGCTGTTTGGGTTACTCAACACATTGTTCAGCGAGCACCTGACCCGCGACAGCCACTTGCCGGTGGATGGCCTGGACGAGGTGCGCCGCGCTGTCGCGGGCTTTACCGCCGAGGCCATGAGCGCGCAATGCGCGGTGCCGGCCGAGCAGATTCGCCAGTTGGCGCGGGATTTTGCGGCGGCAGACAAGGCTGTCTGCTACGGGCGCATGGGGGTGTCGACCCAGGCGTTCGGTACCTTGTGCCACTGGCTGGTGCAGTTGATCAACCTGGTTACCGGCAATCTGGACCGGGTCGGCGGTGCCTTGTGCACTGAGCCTGCGGTAGACCTGGTGGCGGCCACGTCCGGCGGGCATTTCAATCGTTGGCAGAGCCGGGTGTCCGGGCGTCCCGAGTACAGCGGCGAGTTGCCGGTGTCGGCCCTGGCCGAAGAAATGCTCACCGAGGGCGAAGGACAAATCCGCGCACTGGTGACAGTGGCTGGCAATCCGGTGCTGTCCACGCCCAATGGGCGGCAACTCGAGCAGGCGCTGGACGGCCTGGAGTTCATGGTCAGTGTCGATCTGTATATCAACGAGACCACACGCTATGCCGACCTGATCCTGCCATCGACCTCGGCCCTGGAAAACGATCACTACGACACCACCTTCAACATGTTTGCAGTGCGCAATGTCACGCGCTTCAACCGGGCGATTCTGCCCAAGCCCGAGGGTGCACTGCACGACTGGGAGATTTTCGTCGGCCTGGCCCAGGCGTTTGCGGCCCGCACCGGCAATCCGCTCAAGCCGACCCTGGCGCCGGCGCAGATGATTGACCTGGGCCTGCGGGCGGGAGCCTATGGCGACGCCTCCACGCACAAGTTGTCAGTGGCGATGTTGGCCGAGCATCCCCACGGCCTGGACCTGGGGCCGCTGAAGGCCAACCTGGCCGCGCGCTTGAAAACCGCCAATGGTCGGGTGCAGGCGGCGCCAGCAGTGATCCTCGCGGACCTGGCGCGGTTTGCCGCATTGCCGTTGCCCAAGGTCGATGAGTTGCTGTTGATCGGCCGCCGGCACGTACGCAGCAATAATTCATGGATGCATAACTATCACCGGCTGGTGAAGGGCAAGCCGCGGCACCAGTTGCTGATGCACCCGGATGACTTAGCCAATCGCCAGCTCAGTGACGGGCAGCGTGTGCGGGTCAGTTCGCGGATCGGCATGATCGAGGTGCAAGTGCTGGCCAGCCTGGAGATGATGCCCGGCGTGGTCAGCCTGCCCCACGGTTGGGGTCATGACCGGCCGGGCGTGCACATGAACATTGCCAGCGCGCAGCCGGGGGCCAGTGCCAACGACCTGACGGATGAGCGGCAGTTGGATGAGTTGTCGGGCAACGCGGCATTGAATGGCGTGCCGGTGCAGGTCGCGGCGGCGTGACGCAGTGAGTCTGTCGGGGAGCCCGAGCACCACGCTGGGATTTTGCGTTACAATGCGCCACCGTGCCGACCTGTGAGTCGCAAAGTTCCAGCCGAGGTGTTCCATGGATATCATCGAAACGATTAAAGAGCAGATTGCTAACAACACCATTCTGCTTTACATGAAGGGCGCGCCGAATGCCCCGCAGTGCGGCTTCTCCGCGAAGGCCTCCCAGGCTGTCATGCAGTGTGGCGAAAAGTTCGCTTACGTCGATATCCTGCAAAACCCGGAAATCCGCGCCAATCTGCCCAAGTACGCCAACTGGCCTACTTTCCCACAACTGTGGGTGGCCGGTGAGCTGGTCGGCGGTAGCGACATCATCACCGAAATGGCGGCTGATGGTTCGTTGCAAGCGCTGATCAAGGATGCTGCTGAAAAAGCGGCGGCCAAGACCGAAGCGTAATCGGCGCTCAATAAAAAGCCCCGCTTCTCATTCGAGAGCGGGGCTTTTTTGTGCCTGATGTTTACCGGCAGGCGATGGGTTATTCACCCATTTGCGATTGCAGGTAGTTCTCCAGGGTCACTTTGTCGATCAGGCCAACTTGGGTTTCCAGCCAGTCGATATGTTCTTCCTGGTCTTCGAGGATGTCTTCCAGCAGTTCGCGGCTGCCGAAGTCGCCCTTGGTTTCGCAATGGGCGATGGCGGCCTTGAGGTCGGCATGGCTCTTGCGTTCGAAGCCCAGGTCGCTGTTGAGCATTTCCAGGGTGTGCTCGCCGATGTTCAGCTTGCCCAGGTCCTGGACGTTCGGCAGGCCTTCGAGGAACAGGATGCGCTTGATCAGCGCGTCCGCGTCCTTCATGGCCTTGATCGATTCCTTGTACTCACGCTTGCCGAGCTTTTCCAGACCCCAATCGTCATACATGCGTGCATGCAGGAAGTACTGATTGATCGCGACCAGTTCATTGGCAAGGATTTTGTTGAGTTGCTGGATGACTGAGATGTCGCCTTTCATGATTGGGGTCCTGCCCTGTGTTCGTTGTATATAGGGCGGAGTTTGAGCTGCACAATTACTGGTGTCAAACCTAAGTTATTGAATAATAAATGAAAATTAATCGGAATAAGAATGTTTGTGTTCCGCGTCTTGGCCCTAACTATTTGAATTACAGGCATAAAAAAACCGGACACTAAGTCCGGTTCTTTAAAATAGGCTGTTTCAGGCGTGTGTAAATTCTGCCGAGTAGGGGATCGCCGCCTGGGCTACCTGCAGTTTTGTCAGGGTTTCCCGTACCACTTGCTTGGCAAGGCAGGCACATTTGCCACATTGGCTGGCAACGCCGGTGGTTTCACGCACTTCCTTGTAGCTGCAGCAACCTTCATAGATCGCTTCGCGGATTTGTCCGTCGGTGACGCCAGTGCAGAGGCAGACATACATAAGGGAGAACCATCGCGGTTTAAGGCTTAAGTGCGATGGATCTTAATGTTAACGAGAATGATTGTCAAAGTGCTTTCTCAAACCGTTGCCCGCCCTGGCCCCCACACTGACGAACGGCTTTTTTCAGGTATGATGGTCGGTCTTTACGAAGCGTGATCGCGTCACAGGCCTGTCGTCAATTCGCGGCAGACTCAAGGGCGGTCCATTTACTTCAATTACCATCAGGAGATAACCAATGAGCGTACTCGTCGGCAAACAAGCCCCGGATTTCGACGTCCCAGCCGTCCTCGGCAATGGCGAAATCGTTGACAGCTTCAAGCTGTCTGAAGCCATCAAAGGCAAATACGGCCTGGTGTTCTTCTATCCGCTGGACTTCACCTTCGTCTGCCCGTCCGAGCTGATCGCCCTGGATCACCGCATGGACGATTTCAAGGCGCGTAACGTTGAAGTGGTCGCCGTTTCCATCGACTCCCATTTCACCCACAACGCCTGGCGCAACACCGCTATCAATGATGGCGGCATCGGCAAAGTCAAATACACCATGGCTGCCGACATGAAGCACGACATCGCCAAGGCCTACGACGTTGAGTCCGAAGGCGGCGTGGCTTTCCGTGGCGCGTTCCTGATCGACGACAAGGGCGTTGTGCGCTCGCAGATCATCAACGACCTGCCGCTGGGCCGTAACATGGAAGAGCTGATCCGCCTGGTCGACGCTCTGCAATTCCACGAAGAGCACGGCGAAGTCTGCCCAGCCAACTGGAAAAAAGGCGACAAAGGCATGAACGCTTCGCCAGCAGGCGTTGCGGCTTACCTGACCGAGAACGCTGGCAAGCTGTAAGCCAGGTTCGCGGTGAAAAAAAACCGGCCTGAGAGGGCCGGTTTTTTTATGCGTGGGATTTGGCGATTCAATCAGTCGCTGAAATCTTCCCAGCCGCCCATCTGCTTCCAGCGGTTGACGATGCCGCAGAACAGATCGGCAGTCTTCTCGGTGTCGTAGCGAGCTGAGTGGGCCTCGCGACCGTCGAAGTCGATACCGGCTGCCTGGCACGCCTTGGCCAGTACGGTCTGGCCATAAGCCAGGCCAGCCAGGGTGGCGGTGTCAAAGCTGGAGAACGGATGGAACGGGTTGCGCTTCATGTCCAGGCGCGCCACGGCGGCGTTGAGGAAGCCCAGGTCGAAGCTGCTGTTGTGGCCGACCAGGATCGCGCGTTTGCAGCCGTTGGCCTTCAAGGCCTTGCGTACGCTACGGAAGATATCGGTCAATGCCGCTTCTTCGCTAACGGCCATGCGCAACGGATGGTCGAGCTTGATCCCGGTGAATTCCAGGGCTGCGGCTTCGATGTTGGCGCCTTCAAACGGCTCGACGCGGAAGAAATGGGTGTGTTCTGGATACACAAAGCCCTGTTCGTCCATGCCGATGGTGGTTGCTGCAATTTCCAGCAGCGCATCGGTAGCGCAATTGAAGCCGCCGGTTTCTACGTCGATAACGACAGGCAGATAGCCGCGAAAACGCTCGGCCATCGGATGGCGCGAACCGCCGCCACCGTGTTCTTGTTCGTCGTCGTAATGGTCTTCACTCACTTGTGTTCCTCCAGCAGGCGCCAGCGCAGTGTTTCACCGGCGCGCAGCGGGATAACGGTCAGCTCGCCAAATGGCAGGCTGGTGGGGGCGGTCCAGTCTTCACGGACCAGGGTAATACGGTCGGTATTCGCCGGCAGGCCGTAGAAACGCGGGCCATTGAGGCTGGCGAAAGCCTCGAGTTTGTCCAGGGCGTTACGCGCCTCGAAGGCCTCGGCGTACAGCTCGATCGCCGCATAAGCGGTGTAGCAGCCGGCACAGCCGCAGGCCGCTTCCTTGGCGTGCTGGGCGTGGGGCGCCGAGTCGGTGCCGAGGAAGAACTTCGCACTGCCACTGGTAGCCGCATCGAGCAACGCCACCTGGTGGGTGTTGCGCTTGAGGATCGGCAGGCAATAGAAGTGCGGCCGGATCCCGCCCACCAGCATGTGGTTGCGGTTGTACAGCAGGTGATGCGCGGTGATGGTCGCGCCGACGTTGGCCGACGCCTCGGTGACGAACTGCACGGCGTCTGCGGTGGTGATGTGCTCGAACACCACCTTGAGGGTCGGGAACAGCTCGACCACACGGCGCATGTGTTCGTCGATGAAGATCTTCTCGCGATCGAACACATCGACATCGCCACGGGTGACTTCACCGTGGATCAGCAGCGGCATGCCCACTTCGGCCATGGCTTCGATGGCGGGCAGGATCTTGTCGATACTGGTCACGCCGGAGTCGGAGTTGGTCGTGGCGCCGGCCGGATACAGCTTGGCAGCGTGTACGAAACCGCTGGCCTTGGCCTCGCGGATTTCGGCGGGCTGGGTGCGGTCGGTCAGGTAGAGCACCATCAACGGTTCGAAGCGGCTGCCGGCCGGCCGCGCAGCGAGGATGCGCTGGCGATAGGCGTCGGCTTCTGCGGCATTGCGCACCGGAGGTACCAGGTTAGGCATGATGATGGCGCGGCCAAACGTGCGCGCAACATCGGCCACGGTTTGGGGCAACGCAGCACCATCGCGAAGATGAATATGCCAGTCGTCGGGACGCAGCAGGGTCAGGCGGTCGGACATTGGGGATTCCAGGCGGGTCAATCTGGTGGGAATGCTACCGGAAAAGACTCTTGCAGGCACTCGCTATCAAGTTTTGCAGGACGCGACCGATATCCCTGGGTATGCCTTAACGATGTATGACGCCTTGTTGTGTTGTAGAAACCAGTGGAGCCGCCCGTGCGCCAGCAATATCTAGCCCTGCTCAGCGTGTTCGCCAGCCTGCCCGCGATGGCCCTGACGTTCCAGACGCGCCTGGAAAATATTGAGTGGAAGGTGGAAGGCGACAAGTTCGAGTGCCGCTTGAGCCAACCTATCGCCGATTTTGGTTCGGGTGAGTTCGTGCGCCGGGCCGGCGAGCAGGCGACATTTCGTTTGAAAGCCTACAACGGTGCGTTGGGCGTCGGCTCTGCAACACTATTGGCGGCGGCCGCGCCGTGGCAGCCTGGGCGCGGTGATATCAACCTCGGCGCCGTGCGGGCCGGCAGTGGTGATGTGCTGTTCAACAGTTCCCAGGCCCAGGCCGGGCGCCTGTTCAATGGCTTGCTCGATGGCCGCAGCCCGACCGTGCGCCACTATTCGCGGGATGGTGGTTATTCGGAGATCCGCCTGCTGCCGGTACGCTTTAACAAGGCCTACAGCGACTACCAGTTGTGTACCGCGAAGTTGCTGCCGATGAATTTCGAGCAGGTCAAGCAGGCTGAAGTCGGCTTTCCGGGCGGCGGCATCGACCTGGACCCAGCCGCCAAGGCCAAGTTGATGGTGATGCTTGAGTTCATCAAGGCCGACCCTACGGTCAACCATATCGAGCTGGACGGCCACTCGGACAACAGCGGCAACCGCCTGACCAATCGTGACCTGTCCCGACGCCGAGGCTTGGCCGTGATGGACTTCTTCAAGGCCAACGGCATCCCCGAGTCGCAGATCGTGCTGCGTTTCCACGGTGAACGTTATCCACTGGTACCCAATACCAATCCTGCCAACCGGGCGAAGAACCGACGGGTGAATATCCACCTCGACCGCGTGCCCGCCCCAGAAAAGCCGGCGCCTCAGGCTGCGGGTCCGGCGAACGCAGCAGCGACCTCTTAGGTGCGGCCATTCGTCGCTCGCCCGACATAATCTGTCGCTTTATCTTCATTTGCTGTCGCGCCCCTGTAATTTCACGGTTTTGATCGGTAGAATCGACGCCTTTCCGTAAAACCCCGTGGAGTGATGGCATGGCCGACGTAAACAAGGTCGTTCTCGCGTATTCCGGCGGCCTGGACACTTCGGTGATCCTCAAGTGGCTGCAGGATACTTATAACTGTGAAGTGGTGACCTTTACCGCTGACCTGGGTCAGGGCGAAGAGGTCGAACCTGCACGAGCCAAGGCGCAAGCCATGGGCGTCAAAGAGATCTACATTGACGACCTGCGCGAAGAATTCGTCCGCGATTTCGTTTTCCCGATGTTTCGCGCCAACACCGTCTACGAAGGCGAGTACCTGCTGGGTACTTCCATCGCACGTCCTCTGATCGCCAAGCGCCTGATCGAAATTGCCAATGAAACCGGCGCAGACGCCATTTCCCATGGTGCCACCGGCAAGGGCAACGACCAGGTGCGTTTCGAACTGGGCGCCTATGCCTTGAAGCCAGGCGTGAAAGTGATTGCTCCTTGGCGTGAGTGGGACCTGCTGTCCCGTGAAAAGCTGATGGATTACGCTGAAAAGCACGCCATCCCGATCGAGCGCCACGGTAAGAAAAAGTCCCCGTACTCGATGGATGCCAACCTCCTGCACATCTCCTATGAAGGCGGCGTACTGGAAGACACCTGGACCGAGCACGAAGAAGACATGTGGAAATGGACCGTCTCCCCGGAGAACGCTCCTGACAAGCCGCAATACCTGGAACTGACCTACCGCAACGGCGACATCGTTGCGCTGGACGGTGTCGAAATGACTCCGGCCACCGTACTGGCGACCCTGAACCGTATCGGTGGCGAGCACGGTATCGGTCGTCTGGATATCGTCGAAAACCGCTACGTGGGCATGAAGTCCCGTGGCTGCTACGAAACCCCGGGTGGCACCATCATGCTGCGCGCTCACCGCGCCATCGAGTCCATCACCTTGGACCGTGAAGTAGCTCATCTCAAGGACGAGCTGATGCCCAAGTACGCCAGCCTGATCTACACCGGCTACTGGTGGAGCCCTGAGCGCCTGATGCTGCAACAGATGATCGACGCGTCCCAGGTCCATGTGAACGGCGTTGTGCGCCTGAAGCTGTACAAGGGCAACGTGATTGTCACCGGTCGCAAGTCCGATGAGTCGCTGTTCGACGCCAACATCGCGACCTTTGAAGAAGATGGCGGCGCCTACAACCAGGCCGACGCCGCTGGCTTCATCAAGCTCAACGCTCTGCGCATGCGCATTGCGGCCAACAAGGGCCGCAAGTTGTTCTGATGTCGTCCAGGCTGGATAAAAAGTGGTCCCTCGAATGAGGGGCCATTTTTTTTGACTGTAATTTTGGGCGTCGTTGTTTAATCATGTTTAATGTTTTTTCTGGTGTTGAGGGTGTTGCTGTTTATTATGGGTTGCTTGTGATTTTTGTATCTGGAAGTTGGTAGGTTAACCGTATATGAGTATTTATGTTTAAATTCATTCGGTTAATTAGTAGGACGGATCAGGTATCTGGTTTTATCTTAAGAATTATCTGTCAGATGGTTCGGTACATGGTTAGTAGTGAATTTTTCCATGGAACTTTTCCGAGAGGTGTTTTTCTGTATTGGTCCCTCCCGGTACAACCCTGGCAAGGGGCATTTCCTGAAAGTGGCGTGCGTCGTGTTTACTTTTGCTGGTTTGGCAGGCGTTTTTTTGCTCAAAATATGTTTGCTCACGGAAAGTTCTGAAAGGCCAAACAATAACCCACACATCCATATAGGCGTTTTTTTGTAGGCCTATTCTCATAACTTTGTGGGTTGGGTCTCTGCTTGTCGTTACTTGGGGGGGAGTGCTATGCCAAGGAGGAAACGACTAGGCTATTGTGCTGGTTCTGAATAATTCGAACAGCGAAATTGGACTTGCCCATGAATAAAGTGCTGATCGTGGATGATCATCCCGTCATTCGCCTTGCTGTACGCATGCTAATGGAACGTCATGGTTATGAGGTCGTTGCAGAGACCGATAACGGAGTCGACGCGTTGCAACTAGCGCGGGAGCATATGCCGGATATTGTCATCCTGGATATTGGAATCCCCAAACTTGACGGTTTGGAAGTTATTTGTCGCCTGTCTTCCACCAAGCAGGCGCAACCCTTCAAGGTATTGGTGTTGACGTCGCAGGCGCCGGGCCACTTCTCCATGCGCTGCATGCACGCGGGCGCGGCTGGCTACGTGTGCAAGCAACAGGATCTGACCGAGTTGCTGAGCGCGATCAAGGCGGTGCTGTCCGGCTACAGCTACTTCCCCAACCAGGCACTCAACTCGGTGCGTTCCAGCCAGGGTAATACCTGCGAAGCCGACATGGTCGAGCGGCTTTCAGGCCGGGAGATGATGGTGCTGCAGCAACTGGCCCAGGGGAAGACCAACAAAGAGATCGCTGATGGCATGTTCCTCAGCAACAAGACTGTGAGCACGTACAAGACGCGCTTGCTGCTCAAGCTCAACGCCCGGTCCCTGGTGGACCTGATCGAGCTTGCCCAGCGTAACGGCCTGGTTTAAGAAGCAGGGAGCAACAGGCAGAAAAAAGCCTCCATGGCGGAGGCTTCTGTGTGATCGTTTGGCTAGAGATCGAAATCGTAATCGGCCAACTGTTTTTGCAAGCGTCGCTCTTCCAGAAGGTTGTCGATGGTGCGGCGTTTGCTCAAATTGGTCTTGGCAACTTCTACAGGCGCCTCGGCTGCCTCGTCCGTGTCTGCGGCCACAAAGTCTTCTTCTACATCCAGTTGTTCTTTGCCAGTGCTCATAAGGTTAACTCCAGGCTAAGACTGCCGTTGGCGCTCCTTATATCGACAATCGTGCACCGGGTAAAAAAGATTTTTTCAATCGACTGATCAATAAAACCAATGATTGCTCAATCGTCCGACGTCTTTTCCTTGTATTCGCACAAGTCTTCGATGCGGCAGCTGCCACAGCGCGGCTTGCGGGCCTGACACACATACCGACCGTGCAGGATCAGCCAGTGGTGGGAGTCGAGCAGGTAAGGCTTTGGCACAAACTTCATCAATTGCTTTTCGACCTCCACCACATTCTTGCCCGGCGCGATTCCCGTGCGATTGCTGACACGGAAAATATGGGTGTCCACCGCCATGGTCAATTGGCGAAACGCCGTATTGAGCACCACATTGGCCGTCTTGCGGCCTACGCCGGGCAGGGCTTCAAGTGCTTCGCGGGTCTCTGGCACTTCACCGTTATGCAACTCGACCAGTAGTCGGCAGGTTTCAATGACGTTTTTCGCCTTGCTGTTGTACAGGCCAATGGTCTTGATGTACTGCGACAATCCTTCGACTCCCAGGGCGTGGATAGCAGCCGGGGTGTTGGCCACGGGAAACAGCTTGGCCGTGGCCTTGTTGACGCCCACATCCGTCGATTGCGCAGACAGGATCACGGCAATCAGCAACTCGAACGGCGATGAGTAGGCCAGTTCGGTCTTGGGCTCGGGGTTGTCCTCGTGAAACCGACGAAAGATCTCCAGGCGTTTTGCGGCGTTCATTGGGCGAGCGGTTCCTTCAATGTGGTGTGTGGCGTTGGGTCCAGGCCTGCCACCCGGCGAGCAGCAACCCGAGCAGGATAAACCCTGTGGGGGCGAGGGTGGCGATGCTACTGCCGAGTAACAAGCGCGAGAGGGTGATTGCAGCCAGTAGCCCGGTTACTAGCGCGAACAGTTTAAGTTGTGCCCTGCGCTGGTGGGCGGCGAACAGGCCTTCGTGCTCAAGCAGCACGCATTGCAGGCCGATCAAGGCCAGGTATGCCCCCAGGCCCGTAGACGGGGCAAAGGCCACTGCCTGCGCCACTAGGTTGGCGCAACTGACCCAGGTGGTGGCCAGTAATACATTGGCCATCAGCTGCCACTGGCCACTGAGGCGATTGCGCACCCAGCCGCAGCTCCAGCCATGGAGCATCATGATCAGCGTCCACATAACCCAGAACGTTGCAGCGCTCGCCGGCGTGTCACTGACACCCAGCAGCGCCGGCAGCAGCAACAGGTTGCCGAGGACCAATGGCTTAGTCATGGTCGGTGCGCTCCAGCAGGGCCTGGCGGTGCTCGTCAAAATACCGCAGGGCATCGTGGATCGCGTTGATCACGGCGCGGGACGTGATGGTCGCACCGGCCATTTGGTCGAACTGGCCGCTGTCTTTCTTCAGCGCCCAAGCCTGTGGATTTTCCTGCGACAGCCCCTTGAATGAGGCAAGCCAGGGATTGCCGGGTTCGCTGATATGCCCGCCCAGCGTGGGCGTTTCCGTGTGTGCCAGGGTCATGACCCCGAGCAGCTTGGCGTTGCGGTCGATGGCAATCAGCAATTGGATGCGGCCACCATAACCCTCGACCTGGGAGCGCAGCACCACGGAGCTGGGTTTGCCGGCCAAGGTCGCGAGGTAAGCTCCCAGCAGTTGGCTGTTGTCCAGCATTGCCGAAGTAACGTCCAAGGGGCGTTCCAGCGGTTGATTGTCATAACTGCCAGCGGGCAGTACATCCAGCAACGCCCGGCTTTGCATTTCACGCTGCTGCGCGGCAATGGGCTTGGCGGTCAGCTGTTGCAGGCCAAGGGTCAGGCCTACCGCGCCGGCGGCGATCAAAAGCACGCTCAAGGCTTGCGAGGTGCGCTTCATGCTTCCACCGCCTGCGGCCGCGTCCAGCGCTCCAGTGCCGGCACTGCCAGGTTCATCATCAGCACCGCGAACGCCACGCCATCCGGGTAGCTGCCCCAGGTGCGGACCAGATAGGTCAGCAATCCCACGCCCACCCCAAACAACAAGCGGGCCCGCGCACTTTTTGCACCCGACACCGGCTCGGTGACGATAAAGAAGGCCCCGAGCATAGTGGCTCCGGTCAGCAAGTGAAACAGCGGCGAGCCATGGGAGTCCGAACCCGAGCCGTTCCAGCACAGCAGGCTGATGACAAACAGGCTGGCGAGCATGCCCACCGGCCCATGCCAGCTGAAGACCCGTTGCTGCAGTAAATAGAGGCCGCCAGCGAGAAATGCCAGGTTCACCCACTCAGTGCCTTTACCTGCGAGCTGGCCGAAAGCCGGGTGGCGGGCAAACAGCTCGTCGACAGTCAGGCTGTTATTGATGCGCAAGGCGTCCAACGCAGTGGCCCGGGCCCAGGCATCGGCGGTCTCGCCGTGCAGGCCGAACACTTGTTGCAGGCCGGCCAGCAGGTCCAGGCCGTGGGACGCCGGCCAATGGGTCATTGGCTGGGGAAAGGCCAGCAGCATCAACGCATAACCGAGCATGGCCGGGTTGAAGGGGTTTTGCTTGCCGCCATACAGGTGTTTGCCCAACAGCAAGCCACTGCTGACAGCGCCCAGGCATAACCACCACGGGCAATAAGGTGGTAGCGCCAAGGCCAGCAACACCGCGCTGACCAGGCCGCCCAAGTCGCGGGAATCATGGCCGCGCACTTGGCGCACACCGGCTTCGACGGCCCATGCACAGCTGCCGGCCAGCAACAGATTGATCAGCACGCCCCAGCCATACAGCCAGAACAGCACCAGCACGCCGGGCGTTGTGGCCAGCAATAATCGCTGCATGGCGTGTTGCTGGCGATCAACCACCTCAGGCGCTGACATGACTATCTACTTGCCGTTGGGCTTCATCCACGCGCAGCCTGGCATCCGTCAGCTCGGCGGCACTGCTGGTGGGCTGGCGCTCAAGTTTGCTCAGGTCGGCGCGGGCATAGGCCAGGGCGGTCTTCAACTGGCGCAGGTGACGGTCGATGGGCCGTTTCTCGATACGTTGCAGGTCCGGCCGGGGCTGCTCGGATTTTTCTTCGGCTGCGTGCAACACCTGTTCGGCGGCGGCCAGGGCTGCGCCGAGTGTGGTCAGTTGCTCTGCATCGGCCAGTGCGTCCTGGGCCTTTTTCAGCTCGGCGCGACGCATGGCCAGCTGGATTTTTGCGCGCTTGAGCTCAGGGTCTTTACTGGCCTGGGGGGACGCCACTGTGGGGGCGTTCGCTTCGAGGGCGGTCAATGCCTGTTCGGCGGACTCAAACTGCTGCTGCAGGATGATCAACTGCGACTGCTGCTCAAAGGTCGGCGGATGGCCAAAGGCTTTCAGGGATTTGTGCAGTTGCGCCCGGCTCATTGCCAGGTTGACCTTGGCTTTTTTTAACGCTGTGTCGATCTCTGCGGCTTTTTGTGCGCGCATGCGTTCGATGGCGGCCTGCAATGGGTCGCTATTGGCCTGCACGATGGGGGCCGGGCGTTTGCTGCGGGCCAGGCGCTCCGCCAGCTTGTGTTCTTCCTCGCGTTGCAGCCTTGCGTTGCGTTGCTCGAAGCGACGGCGGGCGCGATCACGCTTGGTCCCGCGCGCCTGGCGCTCCTCGGCAGTAATCGCGTAGCCCGCGACAATCGGCAGCACCGCGGCCAGGGGCAGCGGCAGCATGTCGATGCAGTCCACCGGGCAGGGAGCCACACACAAGTCGCAGCCGGTGCATTCATCCACGATCACGGTATGCATCAGCTTGGCCGCGCCGACAATCGCATCCACCGGGCAGGCCTGGATGCATTTGGTGCAGCCAATGCACTCTGCCTCACGGATAAAGGCGATCTGCGCCGGGGCTTCACCACGGGAACTGTCCAGCTCCAGCGGTACCAGGTTCAACAACTGCGCCAGTTCGGCAATGGTTTCGGGGCCGCCCGGCGGGCACTTGTTGATGGCCTCGCCCTGGGCGATGCCTTCGGCGTAGGGCCTGCAACCGGGGTGCCCGCATTTGCCGCATTGGGTCTGGGGCAGCAGGGCGTCGATACGTTGAATCAGGCTCATGGTTTGATCATTGCGTTTAAGCCCAGGAATGCCACGGCCATCAGCCCGGCACTGAGCAGGTCCACGGGCAGGCCTTTGAAGGGCTGGGGGATATCGTTTTCATCTATTCGCTGGCGCAAATCGCTGAACAGGCTGAAGGTCAGCCAGAACGCCGGGCCGATGCCCAGGCTATAGATCAGTTGGCTGGCGTTGCCCGGGCCCAGGAGTACCACGCTGAGCACGCCGGCGTTAGCCAGCAGTGGCACCCATAAGCCATCGACGGGCAGGGCGGGCACGTGGCGCGAAAGCCCATTCAGCAACGGCTGGCTCAACAGGATCGCCACGGGCACATAGGCAAACAGCCATAACGCGTCCAGCGCCAAGGGTTGCAACACGAAATGAACAAGCAGGTAGCTCGAAACACCCGTCAGCACCATCAACAGCGTGGTCGCCAACCCAAGGGCGTGTACCCGCAGTCGCTCCACCCCGGGATCTCCAGGCAGCGCCAGGCGCAGCAGGTAATGGCTGATCAGGGCGGCGCAGAGAAGGGCGACAAGCAGTTCGGTCATGGTCGAGCCGGTTAAGCAAACAGGGCCTGATTATCCGGCAAGCAGGGAGAGGGTACTAGCGCAAACCGCCCTGTCGCGGCCAATCACCGCGACAGGGCGCTTCGGGTTACTTGATGCGCTGGCCAGGCTTGGCGCCGCTGTCGGGGCTGAGCAGGTAGATTTCTTCACCGCCAGGGCCGGCTGCCATCACCATGCCCTCGGAGATGCCGAACTTCATTTTTCGTGGCTTGAGGTTGGCGATCATCATGGTCAGTCGACCATCGAGCTTGGACGGGTCCGGGTAGGCACTCTTGATCCCGGAGAACACGTTGCGTTGCTCGTCGCCGATATCCAGGGTCAGGCGCAACAGCTTGTCGGCACCTTCCACGGCTTCGGCCTTGATGATCAGTGCAACCCGCAGGTCCACGGCGGCAAAGGCGTCGAAGTCGATTTCCGGTGACAACGGATCCTTGGCCAGCTCGCCATTGCCGGCCGGGGCGGCTTCGCCGGTGTCGGTCTGGCTAGCGGTCAGGTCTTCCTTGGACGCGTCCGTCATGGCCTGCACCTTGACCGGGTCGATACGGGTCATCAGCGGCTTGAACTCGTTGAGCTGATGGTTGTTGAGCAGGCTGGCGTGGTCATTCCAGGTCAACGGCGCAACGTTGAGGAAGGCCTCGGCGTCAGCGGCCAGCAACGGCAGCACCGGCTTGAGGAAGATCACCAACTGGCGGAACAGGTTGATGCCGGTGGCGCAGATGGCCTGGACTTCATCCTGCTTGCCTTCCTGCTTGTTCAGCGACCACGGCGCTTTGTCGGCGATCCAGGCGTTGGCGCGGTCGGCCAGGCCCATGATCTCGCGCATGGCGCGGGCAAAGTCGCGGGCTTCATAGGCGTCGGCAATGCTTGGCGCGGCTGCCAGGAAGGCATCGGTCAGCTCCGGTGCGGCGTTGACCGGCACCATCACGCCAGCATTGCCCTTGTGGATAAACCCGGCGCAACGGCTGGCGATGTTGACCACCTTGCCCACCAGGTCCGAGTTGACCTTCTGCACGAAGTCTTCCAGGTTCAGGTCCAGGTCGTCGACGCCGCGGCCCAGCTTGGACGCGTAGTAGTAGCGCAGGTACTCCGGCGACAGGTGGTCCAGGTAGGTGCGCGCCTTGATAAAGGTGCCACGGGACTTGGACATTTTCTGGCCATTGACCGTCAGGTAACCGTGTACGGCGATGCCGGTCGGCTTGCGGTAGCCCGAACCTTCGAGCATCGCCGGCCAGAACAGGGCGTGGAAATTGACAATGTCCTTGCCGATGAAGTGGTACAGCTCGGCGGTGGAGTCCTTGCCCCAGAACGCGTCGAAATCCAACTCTGGCGTGCGGTCGCAGAGGTTCTTGAAGCTGGCCATGTAGCCGATCGGCGCGTCCAGCCACACATAGAAGTACTTGCCCGGCTCATCGGGGATCTCGAAGCCGAAATACGGCGCATCGCGGGAGATGTCCCACTGTTGCAGGCCAGCATCCAGCCATTCGGCGATCTTGTTGGCTACGGCGTCCTGCAGGGTGCCGCTGCGGGTCCAGGCTTGCAGCATTTCCTGGAAATCCGGGAGCTTGAAGAAAAAGTGCTGGGAATCCTTGAGCACCGGGGTGGCGCCCGAAATCGCCGATTTCGGATCCTTAAGGTCGGTCGGCGCGTAGGTGGCGCCGCATTTTTCGCAGTTGTCGCCGTACTGGTCTTCGGTGCCGCACTTGGGGCAGGTGCCCTTGATGAAACGGTCGGCCAGGAACATTTTCTTTTCCGGGTCGAAATACTGGGTGATCGAGCGGGTGGCAATGTGCCCGGCGTCACGCAGCTTGAGGTAGATCTGGCTCGACAGCTCGCGGTTTTCTTCGGCGTGGGTCGAGTGGAAGTTGTCGAAATCCACCAGGAACTCGGCAAAGTCGGCGCTGTGTTCAGCCTGGACGTTGGCGATCAGTTGTTCCGGGGTGATGCCTTCCTTTTCGGCGCGCAACATGATGGCCGAACCGTGGGCGTCGTCCGCGCAGACATAAATGCATTGATTGCCGCGATGCTTCTGGAAGCGCACCCACATATCGGTCTGGATGTACTCAAGCATATGGCCAAGATGGATGGAACCATTGGCATAGGGCAGGGCGCTGGTGACGAGGATCTTGCGTGGCTCGGACATGGGGCTCGGCTACTTGATGAAACGGAGGTCGGCCACTATAAAGCGCCGGGAAATTTATTTCACCCCGTGAGGCTGTTTCAGGGTTTTCCAATGTCGCGAAAGCATGCCCCTCACGCCTCGGAACGGTTAGGATAGCCGCCTGTTTTAGTCTGTCTTTTCCGGGAGTAGCCCATGAGCGCCGTCAATCGCGCAGCGGTGGAAGCCGTTCTTCGCCAGTACACCGACCCCTATCTGAACCAGGACCCGGTCAGCGCCGGCTGTGTCCGGGCCATTGATGTGCAGGGCGACCAGGTTTCGGTCCAGCTTGAACTGGGCTACGCCGCAGGTCTGTTCAAGAGTGGTTGGGCACAGATGCTGCAAATGGCCATTGAAGGCCTGGATGGCGTGCGCTCGGCCAAGGTCGACATCCAATGCGTGATCGCTGCGCACAAGGCCCAGGCGCAGATCCCGGGCCTGGCCAACGTCAAGAACGTGGTGGCCGTGGCATCCGGCAAGGGCGGCGTGGGCAAGTCGACCACGGCGGCCAACCTGGCCCTGGCCCTGGCCCGTGAGGGCGCGCGGGTGGGCATCCTCGACGCCGATATCTATGGCCCCAGCCAAGGTGTGATGTTTGGCATCGCCGAAGGTTCGCGGCCCAAGATCAAGGACCAGAAGTGGTTCGTGCCGATCCAGGCCCATGGCGTGGAAGTGATGTCGATGGCCTTCCTCACCGATGACAACACCCCGATGGTGTGGCGCGGGCCCATGGTATCCGGGGCCTTGATGCAGTTGGTGATGCAGACCGACTGGGGCAACCTGGACTACCTAGTGATCGATATGCCACCAGGCACTGGCGATATCCAGCTGACCCTGGCGCAGAAAGTACCGGTGGCAGGCTCGGTGATCGTCACCACGCCCCAGGACCTGGCGTTACTGGATGCGCGCAAAGGCGTGGAAATGTTCCGCAAGGTCAACATCCCGGTGCTGGGCGTCGTGGAAAACATGGCGGTGCACATCTGCTCCAACTGCGGTCACGCCGAGCATTTGTTCGGTGAAGGCGGCGGCGAAAAGCTCGCCACCCAATATGATGTTGAATTGCTGGCGTCGTTGCCGCTGTCGATGGGCATTCGCGAGCAGGCCGATGGCGGCAGGCCGACGGTAGTTGCCGAACCCGATGGACAGATCGCCATGATCTACCAGGAACTGGCCCGTCACGTCGGGGCGCGGATTGTCTTGCAGGAAGCCAGCACCCAGGCAATGCCGACCATCACTGTCAGCGACGACTGATCGGCCTGAAGGCAGAAAAGCCTCGACCCTGTCGGGGCTTTTTCTTGCCTGGCGTAAACCTTTTGGGCGGTCGGGTGTGCATTTTCCTAATGGGCGTTGTAAGCATTCGCTTACTTTTGAGTAAGTGTTTGGTTTTTTAACCGCGCCGGGACGTCTCGAATTACCTGTGCATATTTATAACTATTTGAAAAGTAAGGTTTATTTATTTCTGTTTGAGGACCGTGGCAGGTTGTGCTTGCGAATGGATCCCGTTGAACTTGTTCGGGAAGTCTCTAATATCAGCCCTGTGTCCACGGATTGACACAGTCATCAAGGAACGATGACTCAGGGAAGTTCGCAGGATGCGATTCATCAGGACGATGAAAAGGAACACAGGGACTAGGGAAAAATGTGGGCGGGTCAAACCGCCCCTTTTTTTTGCCCGTAGAAAAGTGAAATCCACCCCGTAGAAATGCAAAAAGGCCCGCAAGGGGCCTTTTAGAGGACATCGGCGCGATCAGCGCTCGAGGTCTGCGATCTTGCCTTTTTTGCCATCCCACTCTGCCGCATCCGGCATCGGGTCTTTGCGCTCAGTGATGTTGGGCCAGATTTCCGCCAGCTCGACGTTCAACTGAATAAATTCCTGCATCTCTGCCGGGACTTCATCCTCGGAGAAAATCGCAACGGCCGGGCATTCTGGCTCACACAGGGCGCAGTCAATGCACTCATCCGGGTGGA
Source organism: Pseudomonas sp. WMBT8 (assembly GCF_050916005.1). Classification (NCBI taxonomy): domain Bacteria; kingdom Pseudomonadati; phylum Pseudomonadota; class Gammaproteobacteria; order Pseudomonadales; family Pseudomonadaceae; genus Pseudomonas; species Pseudomonas sp. WMBT8. The sequence goes on along the minus strand of NZ_CP188096.1, from coordinate 4,846,065 downwards.
TTACCAGGAAGTTCGGCCCTTCGTAAAAGCAGTCCACCGGACACACTTCTACGCAGTCGGTGTACTTGCACTTGATGCAGTTGTCGGTGACGACGAAGGTCATTTCTAATTTTCTCCTCAGGCGGCGGCAGCGAAACCCCTTGTGGCAGGGCTCGCGAGGTTTGGGAGCGATAGTCTGCAGGCCAGGCTAAAAGCCCGCAGCATCCCAAACCGCGCGAGATTCTATCAGCTTGCAAGCGTCTGCGTTAGACCCGTGTCTTCAGTGCATAGAGCAATTCCAACGCTTTTCGTGGAGTCAAGTCGTCCAGGTCAAGCTTTGCCAACTCATCCAGCACCGGGTGAGGCAGGCTGGCGAACATATCACTCTGCATCGGCACGCCCGGTTTACTGGCGGCCTTGGCTGGGCTGGCCACCACGGTTTCGTGGGGCAGGGCGGTGGTTTCCAGGCGGCTGAGGTGCTCGCGGGCGCGCAGGATTACATCGTTCGGCACACCGGCCAACTGGGCCACGGCCAGGCCGTAACTCTGGCTGGCCGGCCCTGGCAGCACGTGGTGCAGGAACACGATGCGCTCGTTGTGCTCGGTGGCATTGAGATGCACGTTGGCCACCAATGGCTCGCTTTCCGGCAGCACGGTCAATTCGAAGTAGTGGGTGGCGAACAGCGTATAGGCCCGCAAGTGTGCCAGGCGCTCGGCGGCCGCCCAGGCCAGCGACAGGCCGTCGAAAGTGCTGGTGCCGCGCCCCACTTCATCCATCAGCACCAGGCTGCGGTCGCTGGCGTTGTGCAGGATATTGGCGGTTTCGCTCATTTCCACCATAAAGGTCGAACGGCCACCGGCCAGGTCATCGCTGGAACCGATACGGGTGAAGATGCGGTCCACCAGGGACAACTCGCAACTGGCCGCCGGCACGAAGCTGCCGATATGCGCCAGCAGCACGATCAATGCGGTCTGGCGCATGTAGGTGGATTTACCGCCCATGTTCGGACCGGTGATCACCAGCATGCGCGTATCGTCGTCCAGCGACAGGTCGTTGGCCACGAACGGGGTGGTCAGCACTTGCTCCACCACCGGATGGCGGCCCTGGACAATGCGCATGCACGGCTCGCTGACAAAACGCGGGCAGTTCAGGTCAAGGTTCAGCGCGCGCTCGGCAAGGTTGCTCAATACATCCAGCTCGGCCAGGGCCGCAGCGGTGTCCTGCAACGGCGCGAGCTGACCGATCAGGTCTTCGAGCAAGGCCTCATAGAGCATTTTTTCCCGGGCCAGGGCGCGGCTCTTGGCCGACAGTGCCTTGTCTTCGAACTCTTTGAGCTCAGGGGTGATAAAGCGCTCGGCACCTTTAAGGGTTTGGCGACGCTGGTAATCAATCGGGGCCTGCTCGGCCTGCTTGCTCGGCAACTCAATAAAGTAGCCGTGCACGCGGTTGTAGCCGACCTTCAGGTTGGCCAGGCCGGTGCGGGCTTTTTCGCGGGCTTCCAGGTCGATCAGGAACTGCCCGGCGTTTTCGCTCAAGGCCTGCAGCTCATCCAGCTCACTGTCGTAACCGGTCTTCAGCACGCCGCCGTCGCGGATGATCGCGGGCGGGTTGTCGATAATGGCTTTTTCCAGCAGCGCAGCCAGTTCCGGGTAAGTGCCGGCCGTGACAGCAAGTTGTTGCAGGTGCGGCGCTTCCAGCTCGGTCATCGCCTGTTGCAGCTCGGGCAGCACACCCAGCGCGTCACGCAGGCGCGCCAGGTCACGCGGGCGGGCATTACGCAGGCCGATCCGCGCAAGAATCCGCTCGATATCGCCAATTTCCTTGAGCTGCGGTTGCAGCTTTTCAAAGCGGTAGCCGTCCAGCAGGCAGGTAATAGAAGACTGGCGCGCCTGCAATACGGTCAAGTCGCGCAGCGGGCGGTTCAGCCAACGGGTCAGCAAACGGCTGCCCATGGCGGTCTGGCAACGGTCGACGACCGACTGCAGGGTATTGTCGCGCCCGCCGGCCAGGTTGGTGTCCAGTTCCAGATTGCGCCGGCTGGCACCATCGAGCACCACCGTGTCGTCCAGGCGCTCATGGCGCAGGCTGCGCAAATGCGGCAGGGCGGTACGCTGGGTTTCCTTGGCGTAATTGAGCAGGCAACCGGCAGCGCCGATGGCCAGGGTCAGGGTCTCGCAACCAAAACCTTTCAGATCCTGTACGGAGAACTGCTGGCACAGGCTTTTCAGCGCCGAATCGCGCTCAAAATCCCACGGCGCGCGACGCTTGGCCCCACGGCGTTTTTCCGCCGGCAGATCCTTGGGCCAATCGTCCGGGATCATCAACTCCACCGGATTGATGCGCTCCAGCTCCGCCAGCAGGTTCTCCCAGCCCTTGATCTCCAGGACGGTGAAATTGCCACTGGTGATATCCAGCACCGCCAGGCCGAACAGCCGCTCATCCCCCAGCACCGCAGCGATCAGATTGTCGCGCCGCTCATCCAGCAGCGCCTCATCACTCACCGTCCCCGGCGTAATGATCCGCACCACCTGACGCTCCACCGGCCCCTTGCTGGTCGCCGGGTCGCCGATCTGCTCACAGATCACCACCGACTCACCCAGCTTGACCAGCTTGGCCAGGTAACCTTCCAACGAATGATAGGGAATCCCGCACATCGGAATCGCCTGCCCAGCCGACTGCCCGCGCGCGGTCAGGGTGATATCCAGCAACTTGGCGGCCTTCTTCGCATCTTCATAGAAGATCTCGTAGAAGTCGCCCATGCGATAAAACATCAACTGATCAGGGTGCTGGTTTTTCAGGCGCCAGTACTGCTGCATCATCGGGGTATGGGAGGACAGATCGGACGTATTTTTACTCATTGGGTAGTAGGCAAATTCGTTGAAAGTGGTGGGGCAAAGGGGGCGCTTGGCCCAGCATTTTTTGCGATGGCGGCAAGGTTAACATGTGAGGTCAGTGCTTCGCAGTTCACAAACGGCCAGGTACAACCGCATGCACCATGCACAAAATATGCAAATTAGCATTTGCCAACCCCAAAAACTCCCGTCACTATCCCATTTATGCAAAAACGCAACGTTTCTATCGTCTTAAGAGAGCTGCTCGCTCGCGACGGGATCTCCCCCACGGAGCTTCACCGGCGTACCGGCGTGCCTCAATCCACTCTGTCACGGATTCTCAGCGGCAAGATCGTTGATCCGTCGGACAAGCACATCTCGCGTATTGCCGATTACTTCCGGGTGAGCACCGACCAGTTGCGCGGGCGCGCGGGGCCGGCGTGGCAGGATGAACGCGATCCGATGCATTCGGAGCTCAAGGATATAAGCCTGTGGGACGACGACACGCCCGTTAATGATGACGAGGTGTCGATCCCCTTTTTGCGCGAGGTTGAATTGGCTGCTGGATCAGGAAGATTCGTCATCGAGGAAAGCGAGAAGGCCAGCCTGCGTTTTGGTAAGCGCAGCCTGCGGCATAACGGTGTGCAGTTCGACCAGGCCAAGTGTGTGACGGTGCGTGGCAACAGCATGCTGCCGGTGTTGCGCGACGGGGCGACGGTGGGGGTGAATGCCGGCAAGAGCGGGATCGGCGATATCGTGGATGGTGACTTGTATGCCATCAATCACAACGGTCAATTGCGGGTCAAACAGCTCTATCGCCTGCCATCGGGGATTCGCTTGCGCAGTTTCAATCGTGACGAGCATCCGGATGAGGACTATAGCTTCCAGGATATCCAGGAGGAGCAGATCAGCATCCTCGGTCACGTTTTCTGGTGGGGCATGTACGCCCGTTAACCTCGCTCCGTAAGAAACAGCCCGCCCACGAGCGGGCTTTTTTTCGTCTGTGCAAAACCGCAAGTGCCCGCTATATAAGGGTTTTATGCGTTAACGCATTTTTGGTGGCGATATAAATGCATTTATGCATTGACTGTATATGCATACATGCATATTCTCCATCTCAAGCCAGCCAACAAGGCCTGGTGGAGGCGGCAAGGATGCTGCCAAGGAAGACAAGGAAGGCACGCAACACTGGCATGGACGCCACCGAGTGATGGCAAGGACGCCAGGCAACACCGGCAAGGATGCCGACGCTCTTTAGTTTCACGGTTTTACAACAGGCAGCGATGAACCGGCCTTGACGGTTCAGAGGGTTGGCAACTGACCCGGGTGTGCAGCGTAAAGCACCACAAGCAGTTATCCGGCAGACAGGGATCGTGGTCGGAAAAACATCGAGGAAAGATCCGTACCGCGCCAGTAGCGCCGAAAGATCCAAGGACCGCATTACTGAAAAGCCCGGGCCACCGGGCTTTTTGGAATGCCTACCGACACCCCCATCCATCTATTTAACAAAGCACCGGCCATCTGCCGGGTTTACGCATTCCAGGAGGCGTGACATGACAAACGAGCAGCAAGCGTTGGCAGAAATGCCTATCTGGCTGGTGATTATTCTGGCCCTGATTGGCGGTGTATCCGGGGAGATGTGGCGCGCCGACAAGGAGGGCGCCCGCGGTTGGTCACTGGTGCGCCGCCTGGCCCTGCGTTCCGGGGCGTGCATGGTGTGCGGGGTATCGGCGTTGATGCTGTTGTACGCCGCCGGCATGTCGATCTGGACGGCCGGTGCCCTGGGTTGCTTGACCGCCATGGCCGGCGCCGATGTCGCTATCGGCCTTTATGAGCGCTGGGCCGCCAAGCGCATCGGGGTCAACCAGCCCCCGGACTCAAAGTGATCGTTGCAAGGAAGCCACACCATGACCCTCATTGAAAAACCTTCACAACTGCCGATAGCCATCGGCCAGGCCCTGCGTGCGGCGTTTCCCGAGCTACGGGTGGGCAGCCCGCCGGGCATCCTCGCGGCGGATGAACCCTGCGTGGCAATCACCGTCGAGCGTAATGGCCCGGGCGTCCGTTCCCTTGAAGGGCGCAAGGCCCATGTGCTGTCGATCTCGCTCAAGGTCATGTCCGCCCAGGGCGCGCAGCCCTTTGACGCCTGTGACCTGGCAAGCCGGCTGATGGACCTGGTGCTGGATAATCGTTGGCAGTTGCCGGCGGCCCAGTGCGATGTGCCCGTCAATATCGTTGCGCTGCCGTTGACCCTGGTGGGGGCTGAAACTCACTACGACAGTTGGACCGTGTCCTTCAACCAAACCCTCTATCTCGGCCCGCCGCTGCTTGACGACCCTATCGGCAAGCCGCTGTTTGCCTGCACCTGGGAGGTGTCGAATATCGACGACCCCGATCAATACCGGCCATTGCAGGAGTAGCCCATGTTCGATGCACTGTTACGCCTGCAACTGGCGCCCATCGTCGAGCGCCTGGCGCAGATGGAAACCCAGCTTGAGGACCTCTATCGGCGCGCCGAGAGTTTTTGCCGGATCGGCGTGTGCCAGGAGGTCGACGCGGCCAGCAATACCTGCAAGGTCAGGCATGGCGAGTTGCTGACCCCGGCGATTCGCTTTTTTAATCCCAGCGCCGGGGCGCAGACCGAAACGCGGATCCCCACGGTGGGTGAGCAATGCCTGCTGCTCAACTACGGTGGCGGCGAGGGCGGCGGGCAGTCGGTGGCGTTGTTTGGCCTCAACAGCGATCGCTTCCCGCCGCTGTCCAGTGTGGCCAGCCTGACGAGCCGGCGTTACCCGGACGGCACGCAAAGCGCCTACGACGCCGCCGGTCATGTACTGGATTGGAACAATGGGCCCACGGCATTCAGCGGCTCCCGCGAGCAGGTGGAAATGAGCCTGGGTGCCGCCCGTTTGGTCATGACCGCCGCAACCATCAGCGTGCAGGTCGGTGCAGTTGGCCTGCTGCTGGATGCGTCCGGCGTGCACTTGAGTGGCCCGGTGGTGGACCACCAGGGCCGAGTTATCAGCACGGCATAAGGATTTGCCATGATCGGAATAGAGAGAAACACCGGGGCCGTGGTGGACGACTGGCCGCAATTTGTCCAGCGCGCCACCCGGGCCCTGACCACACCTTTGGGCACACGGCAGAAACGCCCGCTGTACGGTTCGCTGATCCCGCAATTGTTGGGGCAGAACCTGGGCGATGACCTGTTGATCCTCGCTCAAAGCCACGCCGCCCAGGCTTTTTACAACCCACAGAACGGCATCGCCGATTTTGATCCGCAAGTCATCGTCGCCAATCGCCAGGGCGCTGGCCTGTTGCTGCGGTTTGCCGGGACCTGGAAAAACCGCAAGCAATCCTTCGAGGTGGTGACATGAGCATGTTGATCCCCGGGCAGAACCAATTGGCGCCGCCCGACCTGATCGCCGTCGACGAATTCGAGCCGTTGCTGGCGCAGTTCAAGGCGTTTGTCGTCGACTATGTCGCCGCCCGCGCCCCGCAAAGCGCGGCCAAGCTCAAGGTCAGCCTGGACAACGAAAGCGAGTTGCTGACCCTGGCCCTGGAGGCGTTTTGTGTGCGCCTGCAAACCCATGAGCGCAAGTACAACGCGCGCATCCAGCAGATGCTGGCGTGGTGGGCCAACGGCAGCAACCTGGATGCGCGCCTGGCCGATATGGGCCTGGAGCGCCAGGTGCTCGACCCCGGCGACCCGGCGGCGTTCCCGCCGGTGCCGCCGACCCTCGAAAGCGATGACGATGCCCGGCTGCGCTACTACCTGGCACCCCACGCGCCGGCCGCTGGTTCGCGCATGCAGTATCGGCGCGAGGTCTTTACCCTCGGCGAACGGCCGGTGGTGAAAGTCCACGGTACTGCGGCGGGGGTGGTCACCGTCAGCTATACCTTCGACCCGGATGGCTATGCCGCCCAGGTCAAGGACGGCAACGCCCGGCGCACCGCACCTGGGCAAGTGATGGTCACCGTGCTGTCTCGTACCGGCAATGGCACGCCGTCGGCAGATTTGCTTGAAGGGGTGCGGCGTCATTTCGCCCGGCCCGATGTACGTCCGGAAACCGATTGGGTGGCGGTGCAGGGCGCGCAGATCGTGCCGTACAAGATCCGCGTGGTGGCCAAGATCAACGCCGGCCCCGACTCGGGGCTGACGCAAGTGGCGGCCCAGCAGCTACTGCAAACCTATGCCGAATCCTGCCACTGCCTGGAAGGGCGCGTGGACCCGAGCTGGATCGACTACACCATCCACACCGCCGGGGCGGCGCAGTTGGAGATTCTCGAACCGCTGGCGCCGATTATCACCACGGCATTCCAGGCCCCGTATTGCATGGGTGTCGAGGTGGAGGTGCGCAGCTTATGACTGAACAATCTCCCAGCCTGTTGCCCGCCAACAGCTCACCGCTGGAGAAGGCGCTGGACCTGGGCTTTGCCCGACTGCTCGAACGGGTCGCCCCGCCATTCCCGGCGTTGATGAACCCGCTGCAAACGCCCGCGCCGTTCCTGCCTTACCTGGCCGCCGACCGTGGCGTCAGCGAATGGAATGCGTCTGCCAGCGAAACCGAAAAACGCCTCACGGTCGCCCTGTCCTGGCAAATCCAGCGCCAGGCCGGCACGCCCAAGGCGTTGAGCCACGCGGTCGAATCCCTGGGGTTTACCCCCAATATTCTGGCCTGGTACCAACAGCGCCCGCAGGCCCAGCCCTACACCTTTGACGTGCAGGCGATCATCGGCCGCAGTTGGTCCAGTGGCGACCACAACCGCCTGATCCGCCGCATCAACGCGGCCAAAAGCGAGCGCGATCTGGCCACCATCACCCTGGTGCACGAAGTGTTCGGTGGGCTGCCGATGACCGGCGCCACCCACCGTGCACTGAGCGACGGCGAGTTGTCGTTGTGGGGCGCGCTGCCGGAACTCGCATTGAGTTCAAGGCTAAACAGTGCGGGCATCGCCCAGCACTACACCATTAACGACTACGACCTCAGGGCGCAGCCATGACCGATGACATCACGCGCCTGGTGCGCTTCACCTCCAAGGGTTTGGATGAAGTGCTGCAGGCAAAGAACCAAGGCTTGAAAGGCGAAATCACCCACATCGCCGCCGGCACCGGCCGCTACAACCCCACCGGCAACGAAACCGCCCTGCGCAATGAGCGCCAGCGCGTAGCCATTGTGGACTACGAAGACCTGGGCCAGCGCCAACTGCGCATGGCCGCGCTGTTTGATGGCGATGGCGAATATGAGATTGGCGAGTTTGGGTTTTATCTCGCCAGCGGGACGCTGTTGGCCGTGTATTCGGTGGCGGGGCAGTTGCTGACGTATAAGGCGGCGGCTGCGCGGGTGCTGCAGAAGTTCACTTTGGATATTTCGCCGTTGCCGGCGGATAGCGTGACGATTGTGGTGGGGAGTGAAAACTTGAACGTGTTGTTGACCGAGGAGATTGCAGAGCTTGCTACGGCCAGCGTTGACAATATGGCTCGGCATGTTGGTGTGCTATTTCGAGTCATGGCTCTGGAAGCCAAGTGACGAGCGGATTAACAAGATAAGTCATATAGGGAGTTGAATATGAGTATGGAAACTACGATCACTAGTTTGGTCGCGGCTGCAAATAAGTTAACCAGCGCGATAAATGGGAAGGTCGCTGAAATAGATGCTTCTGTTTTGGCGGCGGTTCGCGCAATTCCTGAAATGTCCCGGTCATTTTATGTCGATGCGGTAGGTGGTAGCGATATGGCCTTGGGATCGGTGGAGGCCCCGCTCAAATCTATTAAAGAGGCGATGGGGCGATCTAATATTACCCCTTATGTAACGATTTACCTGAAGGCAGCTCAGACGCATGAGTATGCGGCTCCTACTGAGCAAACCCCTTACTGGTCAATCGCGAATAAGCTGGTTTTCATGAGGTATGGTTCAGGGAGTAATCCGGTTTTTTCTCCAAAGGTTGGCGAATATATGGCTGGTAGTTCAAATATTCACTTCTTGTCGCTCGAGGGGGGCAGTGTCTACTTTCGATTCGTTGATGTTGTTATGCCGACTGTATTAAAAGCAGGAACGTCTGGTTGGTATTCCTTCGCTTCATCTCTGTTTCATCGCGCACATGGTCCGGCCGCTTCCGTGCAGGGCTCGGTTACCTTCTCGGGGAGTAAGCTGACGTTGGGTGCGGTAAACGTTTTTTACTCAGGGTACTCTGCTAACTATAAGGTGGAGCTTACGTCCTCCGTTGTGGATGCGGATTTTTCAACGAAATTTGCTGAGTTGGCCGGCGCTACGATGTTGTTGTCGGTATTTGCCTCGTCGATTACAGGAAATAAAACTTGGTCGCACCTTGTGACTGGTTTGGTAAAAGACTCCGGAGGGAGTCTGTCCAATTTGCTGAGTAATGTTGGCAACGTCGTAGCTGCTGGAGTTTGATGATGATTAAAGAATTCAGAAATAAAGATCAGACTTTCTACAATGTGACTGTAGGGCAGTTGCTTGAGATGGGGTTTTCTAAAGCCGAAGTCGACACCGCTTTGCAGATCGAACAGGCTGCTGATTTGGCTTTCAATCGTCGCCAGGCCTACCGAGTAGATGCGGACCCGCTCTATATGGAGTGGCAGTACGATCAGACCGAGGCCAAGGAGAAAGCATGGCGGGCTAAAGTCGCCGAAATCAAGGCTCGTTACCCACTGCCGGGTGAGTAAACCGGCAGCAATCACAAACACCGCGAAAGCGGTTTTTTTTCGCATCCAAGAAAGCCCCATCGCTGGGGCTTTCGCGTTTCTGGAGTCTCCCATGGCCAACCGCCAAACCTACACCGTCCTCATCCCATTCCCCACCGGAGGTGGCCACTGGTCCACCGTCGGCCAGGAACTGGACCTGCTGGACGTCGAAGCAACCGCCCTGCGCACCGCCGGCCGCCTGGAACTGACCAGCGTGCTGGCTGCCGCCCAAGACACCCCACCGGCCAAGAAGGCCGTCACCAAGAAGGCTGAATAATCATGGCTGAGGTTTTGAACTTCGAGCATAACGGCATCACCGTCAATGCCAGCGAATCCCCCGAGGCTATGGGTGGCCTGGGTGACAACGTGATCGGTCTGGTCGGCACCGCGCCCAATGCGCACCTGTCGATCCCGAAAAACGCCCCATTCCGTATCAATAGCTTCACCGCCCAGGCGCTGCTGGACCCGACCGGCGCCGAGTCGGGCACGTTGTTTCATGCGGTGTACCAGATCCTCAAAGTGGTCAAGGTGCCGGTGTATGTGGTGATCGTCGAAGAGGGCGCCACCCCGGCCGATACCCTCAACAACGTGATCGGCGGCAATGAGCCGGTGACCGGTCGCAAACTGGGCCTCGCGGCGCTTGGCAGCGTGCCCGAAGACCTGACCATCATCGGCGCCCCGGGCTTTACCGGGACCAAGGCTGTTGCCGGTGAATTTGCCGCGTTCGGCAAGCGCATCAAGGCCCGTGTGGTGCTGGACGGCAAAGACGCCAGCGTCGCCGACCAAGTGACCTACAGCGGCGAGCTGGGTGGCGAAGGCCTGGGTTTCGACCGCTGCCTGCTGGTGCACAACATGCCGTCGGTGTACTCCAAGGCTGCGAAGAAAAACGTGTTCCTCGCGCCGTCGTCCCTGGCCATCGCCGCATTGGCCAAGGTCAAGCAGTGGGAAAGCCCGGGCAATCAGGTGACCTTCGCCGAAGACGTTTCCCGCGTGGTCGAGTACAACATCCTCGACACCTCCACCGAAGGCGACCTGCTCAACCGCTACGGCGTGAGCTACTACGCGCGCACCGTCCTCGGCGGCTTCTCGCTGCTGGGTAACCGCTCCGTCACCGGCAAGTTCATCAGCTATGTCGGCCTGGAAGACGCCATCAGCCGCAAGCTGGTCAAGGCCGGGCAGAAAGCCATGGCGCACAACCTGACCAAGTCGTTCATGGACCAGGAGGTCAAGCGCATCAACGACTGGCTGCAAACCCTGGTGGCCGACGAAACCATCCCCGGTGGCAGCGTGTACCTGCACCCGGAACTCAACAGTGTCGAGAAGTACAAGAACGGCACCTGGTTCATCGTGATCGACTACGGCCGCTACGCGCCGAACGAACACATGGTTTATCAACTCAATGCCCGCGATGAAATCATCGAGCAATTCCTGGAGGACGTTCTCTAATGTTTACCAACCGAGTAAGACAGGCCATTGCGGCCACCCTCCAGGGCCTGCCGCTGTCGGCGACCGTCGAGGAATTCACCCCGCCGAAGATCGAGTTCGACATGGAGCCCATGTCCGGCGGGCGCTTTATCGCCGAGGAAATGGCCAAGAGTGGCAAGGTACTCAGCGCCAAGCTGGTGCTGCAAGGCGCCGGTCCCGAAATCATGCTGGCCCTGGGCGTGCGCCTGGGCGAAGACATCCTGCTTAACGTGCGCGAAGCGGGCCAGGACCAGGACGGCAAGACCTACTTCACCTACCACACCGTCGGCGGCAAGCTCAAATCCCTGGAGGAAGCCAAGCTGAAGATGGGCGAAAAGGCGACCACCACCCTGGATCTGTCCTGCCGCACCTACCATCGCCTGGACAACGGCGTGCCGGTGATCGACATCGACGTGCGCACCCAGAAGTTTGTGCTCAACGGCGTCGACATCCTCGGCGATGCCCGGCGTGCGGTGTTGATGCCGTAAACCTTTCCACGAATCGGAAATAGGCACGGCCAGTGTGGGAGCTGGCAAGCCAGCTCCCGCATTTACCGTGTCCACGTGTTCAACATTGTTCATCAAGGAGTTTCGCCCATGGCCTGGAAGCCACCCCTGCATATCCTGCTGGCGCCCATCACCGCCGACAGCGGTGCGACGATCGAGCAGATCCAACTCAAACCCTTGTTCTACGCCCCACAAAAACAGGCGCTGGCCCGTGCGGGTGATGACGAGGACGATCAATTCTTCGAACTGGCCAAGCTGGCCACCGGCCTTTCGGAAAAAGAACTCGACCAACTCAAGCGCCCGGACTACGTGAGCATCGTCCAGTACGTGCACGACCTGTCGACGCGCCCGGCTTCGTTCTTCCTGGGAGGTTCCAACGAGCCCGGCGAGCAGGTGCAACTGCTGCTGCCACTGGACGTGGCCGGCCGCGTGTTGACCAGCGTCACCCTGGAAATGCCCGCCCTGCGCGCCACCAAGGTGATGAAAAAGCTCCCCACCAACAAAGAGCGCGCCGAGTTCATTACCTCGCACTGCACCGGCCTGATGATCCCCGACCTGGACGGCCTGACCGTGCCGGACTGGACGGAGATGCAGGAGCGCATCGACGATTTTTTAAACAAACCGGCGGACTTCTTTCGCAGCGCGATATCGAAGTAATCCTCGATGTTGTACCGCTGGTTTACTCGGTAAACGAAGCGGAAATTCTTGAATGGAATGCCGCAAAAGCATTGCGCCGCTACGACATCGCGATCAGTCGCCTTGGCGTCAAATAGGAGTAGAGCGAGATGCAAGACCCTCGATATACGCTCAAGCTCGCCGACGAAGACAAGCGCTGGATGACCTTTCCCGCACTGGCCGAAAGTGGAGCCTTGCAACTGCCGGGCCTGCTTGAAGCACAGGACGAAAGTCTGGTTGGCGCCTCCAGTGTGGGCGGCGCAACAGAGCCGCCGTCTGAGCTGAGCCTGGCCCTGGCCAATGCCAGCCTACATATCCACGCGTTGACCGAAGAACAGGTGCGCCTGCGCGAGAGCCTGGAAACCCTTAATGGCACCCTGTTTATCACGGGCGGCTCCCTGCTCGGTGGTGTCGCTGCAAGCTCCGTCCCTGTGGCTCCAGAGGCCACCCAGGACAAGGAGCCGGCAGCGGACTCCTGGTACACCAAGGGGGCAAAGTGGTTGGGGGAGGGCTATCTCGAGACGGCCAGGAGCCGGTTAACGGGCAAGGCTGTCGATGTGACGCTTGGCAAGTTGCCCGGCGTGGGGAAACTGTTTCGCGACGATAGCAAGGATTGCTGCTGCCCAGGGGCGACCGAAACCTTGAAGGGACGTGCGCGTTTTCTGCCGAAAAAAACGCTGCGCGAGAGACTCACGGAGCGGTCGTCGTCGAAAAAAACCACCCGCGTCGGCAGCAGCATTGTTGGGTCAATGGCAACGCTGCAGCGTATTTTTGGACAGGCCAGCAAGGCGTTTGACGGGCCCAAAGTGGGTTTTCATGGTGCGTCGTTTCAAGCTGATCGGCCCGCTCCGCGCCTGGGCGAGCGTTCATCCAAGGCGCTTGTTTCACCCGTTCGTGGGCCGCTGTTGCTCAGCGCTCCAGCGCTGGTTTTGCCCAAGACTATCCCCTCCAGCCTGGTTTCAACGATGACCAAACTGGAGTCCGTCGGCACTCGATCCCTTGCGCCGCTGCGCTACGCCGACACCGCCGTCAACCTCGTCCAAGGTGTGCGCAACGGCGACCTGCAAGCGGTTGGCAGTAGCCTCGGCACTGCCGGCGGTGCATGGGCCGGCGCCACTGCCGGGGCGGCCCTTGGTACCCTGGTTTTGCCAGGCGTTGGCACTGCCGTCGGTGGCCTGATCGGCGGCCTGTTGGGCGGCGAAGCGGGCACCTGGCTGGGTGAGAAACTCTTCCCTTCCAGCAATCGCCTGCCATCGCCCGATGCAGTGAGCAAAGAGCTCAACAGCGCCCGCTCGGACAACGTCCAGGTCACCCTGGCACCGAGCATCCAGATCACCGGCGTCAACCCCGCCGACGCCCAGCAGGTGGTCGACCGGGTCCTGCAAACCCTGCAAAACGAATGCGTGCCGATGCTCACCGATTCACTGGCGGTTCGGCGCAACGCGGCACTGACCGATGGAGGTGATTAATGCGACAGCAGATGGTGCTGGGCGACTTTATTTTCGGGCTGTCCCGAGGGTTCGCCTATTCCACGCTCCAGCGCAGCAGTGATGGCGGCTGGGGTGACCTGGAGATTATTGCCAGCAAGCCCCAGTCGCGGCAAAACGGCCAGAAGTTGGAAAAGCTGACCTTCGCCGGCACCGCTATGGCGGCCGTCGGCATGCAGCGCCTGGACCAATTGCGCGCCTTGCAGGATGCACGGGCGCCGCTGCCGTTGGTCGATGGCATCGGCCGCAACTGGGGCCTGTGGCGCATTACCGGGCTCACGGAAAACCAGGCCAATGTGATCGACGACGGCACTGCCATGTTGATCAATTGGTCGCTGGTGCTGGAGGAGTTCGTCAATGCGTAGAGTACGAAGTATTGCCGGTGATTCGGTCAACCTGCTGCTCTACCGCGAGCTGGGGCGGTGCGATGACGCGGCCGAAGAAACCCTCTGGCGCTTGAACCCCGGGCTTGCCGAGCATGGCCCGGTGTTGCCGGCGGGCGTAGGGGTGATCGTGCCCGAGATGGACGCGCAACCGGGTGTTGCAAAGCCCGTTTCGGCCTGGGATTAAGGAGGCAGCATGGCAATGGGATTTACCCCGGTCGTGGAGATTTATGGCGCCAACGCAGCTCTGATCAACCCGCGGCTGATGCAGTGGAAGCACACCGATGCGGCCGGGATCGAATCCGACCGCCTGGAACTGACCATCAATATCGAGGGCCTGGAAGGCCTGCCGAGCCTGGGCGCCAAGATCGGTTTGCGCGTGGGTTACCGCGAGTCGGGCCTGGTGGAAAAAGGCGAGTTTGTGATTACCCAGCGCACCCCCTACCTGTTTCCCATGCGCCTGGCGCTCGTGGCCACGGCGGCGCCGTTCAGCGTGATGGACCAGAGTGGCTACCGCCAGCGCCGTTCCGCCAGCCATGGGCCCACGACCCTCGGTGCGCTGTTTCGCCAACTGGCGACGCGGCATGGGTTTTCGCCCAGGGTGGCGCCGTCGCTGGATGGGATTGCGATTGATCATATCGACCAGTCCAACGAGACCGACATGGGCTTTATCACCCGCCTGGCCGGGCGTTACAACGCGGTGACCAAGCCGGTCAACGAGCTGTATGTGCTGGCGGAAAGCGGCCAGGTCAAGTCGCTCTCGGGCCAGCAACTGCCGGATGTGCGGCTGTCGGTGACCCATGACAACCGTCCCGGCGAGCAGGCGTTTATCAGTGCCCGGGTTGATGAAAATGCGCGGGCCAAATACCAGGGTTGCCGTGTCAGTTGGTGGGATGCCGCGGCCTCTCGCCAGCGCGTGGTCGAGGTGGGGATCGCACCGTTCAAGACGTTGCGCCAACGGTGCCAGAGTGAAACCGAAGCGCGCTCAGTGGCACAGGGCGAGTTGCGCCGGGTGGGGCGTGAAGGTTTGAGCATCACTATCGACTGCCCTGGTAACCCGTTGCTGTCCGCCGAAGGCCTGTTGTTGCTGGATGAAACCTGGCCGGGCTATATGCAGGGGCGCTGGTCTATTGACAAGGTGACCCATGTAGGCGACACCACGACGGGGTATCGCAGTTCGATCATGGCCCGTGGATTGGCCTCTTAAATGGTTGGAGATCAAGGATGATCACGCTGACGCAGTTGCAACAGATCCTGCCTAACGCCCGCGCCCAAGCGGGCTTTTTTATTTTGGCGCTGAACGCCGCCATGCTCCATCGACACATCACCGGGCCTAAGCGGATGGCGGCCTTTATCGCCCAGGTCGGGCACGAGTCCGGCGAGCTGCGTTACGTGCGTGAACTCGGCGGCGAGCACTACCTGGGCAAATACGACACGGGCACCTTGGCTGCACGCCTGGGCAACACTCCCGACGCCGACGGTGACGGCCAGAAGTACCGGGGCCGCGGCTTGATCCAGATTACCGGGCGGCGCAATTACCTGGCCTGCAGCCGGGCGCTGTTTGGCGATGAACGTCTGCTGCATTTCCCCGAACTGCTGGAGCAGCCGCAATGGGCGGCCGAATCCGCCGCCTGGTTCTGGCACAGCAACGGCTTGAATGAATTGGCGGACCAGGACCAATTCACCACCATCACCCGCCGTATCAATGGTGGCCTTAACGGACTGGAGCACCGCCAACAGTTGTGGGAAAAGGCGAGGGCAGTGTTATGCCGTTGAGCGGGCGCATAGGGGCGGTTGCCCTGCTGATGGCTATCTCGGCGGCAGCCAGCTGGCAGGTCCAGGCCTGGCGCCATGGCCTTGCCTTTGAGCGCCAGGCGGCGCGGCATTCAGAGGAGCTCAACCGACAAAGCCAGGCGGCGCTGGGCCAATACCGGGCCGAACAGCACAGGCGCCAGGCGTTGGAGCAACAGCTTCAGGCCAGCGATCAACAACACACCCGGGAGTTGAACGATGCACAGCGTCACCAGGTTTATCTGCGCGACCGGCTGGCCACTGCTGATGTGCGCTTGTCAGTCCTTCTCGACGCCGCCGACCCCGCCAACAGCCACGCAATGCCAGCCACCGCCGCCGGCAGCGTGGTTCATGGCGCCGCGCGAGGCCGACTTGACCCGGCGCATGCTCAACGAATTATCGGCATCACCGATGCCGGTGATGACGGATTGATCGCGTTGAGGGCCTGCCAGGCCTATGTGCAGGCCATCTCCCGGTAAGTCGATGAACCCGTCTGCACCTTGCGTGGCCGATGGGCTCCTGTAGGGTAGGCAAACCCCCGCACTTTCCTGGAGACGACCGTGAAGGAAATTACCCAACTCGCCGCCGAACTTGGCCGGCGTTTGCAGGTGCTCAATGCCCACGTCACCACCGCCGAGTCCTGCACCGGTGGTGGTATTGCCGAAGCCATCACCCGTATTCCGGGGAGTTCGGCCTGGTTCGAGGCCGGGTACGTGACCTATTCCAATCGGCAGAAGACCCGCCAGCTGAATGTGCCGCAGGGTTTGTTCCCCAAGGTCGGCGCGGTCAGCCGTGAAGTGGTCGAGGCCATGGCCCGGGGCGCCCAGGAAAAAAGCCTGGCGCGGTTTGCCGTGGCGGTCAGTGGTGTGGCGGGCCCCGATGGCGGCTCGCCGGACAAACCGGTGGGCACCGTATGGCTGGCCTGGGGCGTCGGCGAAGAGGTTACGGCCGAGTGCCAGCACTTCCCCGGCAACCGCGACGAGGTCCGCCGACAAACGGTAAAGGCCGCATTAGAGGGGCTGTTGCGACGAGCTGCAGCAGAAATAGAAAATCAGGGGTAGGCGATCCCCGATCTTTATGGAACAATACTGTCTACTTATACAGGTGTTGGCCGTCAGGCCTTATTGATTACGTGAGGACTTTAATGGACGACAACAAGAAGAAAGCCTTGGCTGCGGCCCTGGGTCAGATCGAACGTCAATTCGGCAAGGGTGCCGTAATGCGTATGGGCGATCACGACCGTCAGGCGATCCCGGCTATTTCCACTGGCTCTCTGGGTCTGGACATCGCGCTCGGCATTGGCGGCCTGCCAAAAGGCCGTATCGTTGAAATCTACGGTCCAGAGTCTTCTGGTAAAACCACCCTGACCCTGTCGGTGATTGCCCAGGCCCAAAAAATGGGCGCCACCTGCGCGTTCGTCGATGCCGAGCACGCCCTGGATCCTGAATACGCGGGCAAGCTGGGCGTCAATGTCGACGACCTGCTGGTTTCGCAGCCGGACACTGGCGAACAAGCCCTGGAAATCACCGACATGCTGGTGCGCTCCAACGCCATCGACGTGATCGTGGTCGACTCCGTGGCGGCCCTGGTGCCAAAGGCCGAGATCGAAGGCGAAATGGGCGACATGCACGTCGGCCTGCAAGCCCGTCTGATGTCCCAGGCCCTGCGTAAAATCACCGGTAACATTAAGAACGCCAACTGCCTGGTGATCTTCATCAACCAGATCCGGATGAAGATCGGCGTAATGTTCGGCAGCCCGGAAACCACCACCGGTGGTAACGCGCTGAAGTTCTACGCTTCGGTCCGTCTGGACATCCGCCGTACCGGCGCGGTGAAGGAAGGTGACGAGGTTGTCGGTAGCGAAACCCGCGTCAAGGTGGTGAAGAACAAGGTAGCCCCGCCATTCCGTCAGGCTGAGTTCCAGATTCTCTACGGCAAGGGTATCTACCTGAACGGCGAGATGATCGATCTGGGCGTGCTGCACGGTTTTGTCGAGAAGTCCGGTGCCTGGTATGCCTACAACGGCAGCAAGATCGGTCAGGGCAAGGCCAACTCGGCCAAGTTCCTGCAGGACAACCCGGATATCGCGGCGACCCTTGAGAAGCAGATCCGCGACAAGCTGCTGACCCCGGCGCCAGACGTCAAGGCTGCGGCTAACCGTGAACCTGTTGATGACATGGCAGAAGCCGACGCTGATATCTGAGTCCAACGATGACAGTTGTACTCGATACGCTGGTTGCCGTACGGCGTACGGCAATGGACCTGCTCGCACGACGCGAGCATGGTCGTGTCGAGCTGACGCGTAAATTGCGTCAGCGTGGCGCCCCTCCTGAAATGATTGAAACAGCCCTCGACCGCCTGACGGAAGAGGGGCTGCTTTCCGAAGCCCGATATCTCGAAAGTTTTGTTTCCTACCGGGCACGCTCGGGCTACGGGCCTGCGCGGATTCGCGAGGAGCTGAGCCAGCGGGGCTTGCAGCGCGCCGATATTGATCTGGCACTGCGCGAGTG
This sequence comes from Pseudomonas sp. WMBT8, assembly GCF_050916005.1. Classification (NCBI taxonomy): domain Bacteria; kingdom Pseudomonadati; phylum Pseudomonadota; class Gammaproteobacteria; order Pseudomonadales; family Pseudomonadaceae; genus Pseudomonas; species Pseudomonas sp. WMBT8. Next base: position 4,827,733 of record NZ_CP188096.1, on the reverse strand, counting down.
TGGCATCAGTTGGCAAACACAACTGGAAGACACCTGGCGCCGCAAATTTGCTGGCCATCTGCCTATTGATGCCCGTGAGCTTGCCAAGCAAGGGCGTTTTTTGAGTTATCGCGGGTTTTCGATGGAGATGATCAGCCGGCTGTTGAGCGGTCGAGATCTGGACGACTGATTCTTCGGCAAGCGACGATCAAAGGTGGGAGCTGTCGAACTCCTGCGAGGCTGCGATGGTGGCCTCACAGCGAATAGTGTATTGCCTGACACGCCGCCATCGCAGCCTCGCAGGGGCTCGACAGCTCCCACATAAAACAGCACTAAAAAAGGCCCGCTATGAAAATAGCGGGCCTTTTTTGTGTTTTACGGCATCACGCCGGTTCCGGCGCTACCCGTTGCTGTGCTTTACCCTGAGCCTCAGCCCAGTTCTCCGGCAGGTTGATGTAATCCACCAACTCTCGCAATCGCCCCTGGTTCCGCCCGGTGAAGTTGAACACCAGGCGCGTCAGGTGGCTGAAGCGTGCTTCATCGTGCTCTTGGCCCCCGTAGGGCAGTTGCTGGAAGTCATCACTGAGCCGCAGATCAGCGAAGGCCGTCTGTATATGCGCCATTGCCTGCTCGCTGAGCGGATGGTTCATGCGCACCACGAACTGGCGCTTCAACCAGCGAGTGGAATGGAAGTTGGCATAGAACTGGTTGATTTCATGCACCGCCTCTTCAGCGCTGTGAACCAGGCGTACCAGCTTGAGATCGGTGGGTAAGATGTAGCGGTTGGCCTCCAGTTGGTTGCGAACAAACTCCAGGGCACCTTTCCAGAAACCGCCGCCGGGCTCGTCCAGCAGCACCACAGGCACCAACGGGCTCTTGCCGGTCTGGATCAACGTCAGGACTTCCAGCGCTTCATCCAGGGTGCCGAAGCCGCCGGGGCAGAGCACCAACCCATCAGCTTCCTTGACGAAAAACAGCTTGCGGGTAAAGAAGAAGTGAAATGACAGCAGGTTTTCCGTGCCATCAATGGTCGGGTTGGCATGCTGCTCAAAGGGCAGGGTGATATTGAACCCCAGGCTGTGTTCCAGGCCCGCCCCTTCGTGGGCCGCGGCCATGATGCCGCCGCCGCCGCCGGTGATGACCATCAGATCCGAGCGGGCCAGGGCTGCGCCCACTTCCCGGGCCAGGGCATAGAGCGGGCTTTCCACTGGTGTGCGGGCCGAGCCGAAGACGGTGACCTTGCGTCGGCCCTTGAACTGTTCGAGCACGCGAAACGCATGGTCCAGTTCATTTATCGCCTTCAATGTGATCTTGGCGTTCCAGCGGTCGCGGTCGTCCTGGGCCATACGCAGCACGGTGAGGATCATGTCGCGATACAGAGAGATATTCGGGCTGCTGGGGGCAATCAGCTTGAGTTGCGCTTCGACCTGTTGTGTAAGGTCGGTCCCGTTTTCTGGAAAATGACGGGTCAGCAGGTCGTTCGGTTGATCAGGCATTCAGCTTCTCCTTCGTTACAGAGCCCTGGCGTCTTGCTTGCAGGCTGCTGACGGCGACGAAACAGGCTCTGTATGTTCCTTGTGGTTAAAAACCTTTGCACTGCAAGTCACGCGAGGGCAACCTTTTTTGCCCTGGAAATGTTACCGGATCGCTCGATCATGAGCCCCTAAAGTCTTGTCTGGCAATAACTTAATGGGCATTGATCGAGGTTTTGCGGGCGGGAGCTGTCGCGCCGTTGACCAACGGCGCGTGGGAGAGGGGGCTTACTTTTTCTTCTTGGCCGGGGCCGGGCAATCAGTCTCGACGAACTTGACCGAGGCCACTGGCCGGTTGGTTTTGTTTTCGGTGATTTCGTAGCGCATCACGGCGCCCTTGGCCATCAACTCGCGATAGCCTTTGTTCAGGCAAACGCTTTGTCCCAGTTGGAAATACACGGCTTTGGGGTTGGCGCGCATTTGCTCGGCGCGCTCGGGCAGCACGCTCAAGTGATCAATCAGTTGCATGCCTTCGACGGTGTAGGCCACTTCCAGGGTTTGTTCATCAATTTCCCTGGGCAGGTCTTTGTTGCTTTCTGCCGCGACGCTTTGCAGTTTCTTGTTCATTTGCAGCTCCACCAGGGAGGCTGCCTGGGCGCCCAAGGGCAATACCAGCGCCAGGGCGACGGTCGGGGCGGCAAGACGCAACATAAGACGCAGCATGAAACTCTCCTGATTCGGTTACTGGTCCATAGACCCATCACTGCGCTATGCGTTCAGTGGCGCAGGATTATAGGTGACCTGTCGCCGCGACGGCCAGGCGTATTGGCGGGGCGGCTCTGGTAAACTGCTGGCACTTTTGCCTGCCCCCGAGTTTTGTCCGTGTCGATTTTCATCGCTTCACAACGGCACCCGCTATGAGCCACGCGGTGTTCCGTCTGCGTACCCAGCGCCTGGCCCGTGCCGTCAGCCCCTTTGTCGCACGCGGCTCGCGTGCCGAACGTTGCCCCAGATGCCGAGTGATCCCCCAATACTGCCTGTGCGCCTGGCGTCCCAAGGTCCAGGCCAGGTCGGCCATGTGCCTGTTGATGCACGATGTGGAGCCGATGAAGCCCAGCAATACCGGTTGGCTGATCGCTGATGTGATCGAAGACACCAGCGCCTTCCCCTGGACGCGCACGGCCGTCGAACCTGAGTTGCTGGCGCTGCTGGCCGACCCGCAATGGCAGCCCTACATCGTCTTTCCCGGCGAGTTTGTGGCGCCGCAGCGGGTGGTCAGCGAGGTGAAGGTGGCGCAGGGCAAGCGCCCGTTGTTTATCCTGCTGGACGGCACCTGGAGCGAAGCGCGCAAGATGTTTCGCAAGAGCCCGTATCTGGAGCACCTGCCGGTACTGAGCCTGGAGCCGGAGCAGCTTTCGCGCTACAAATTGCGCCGCTCCAAGCGTGATGACCACTTCTGCACCGCCGAAGTGGCCGCGTTGTGCCTGGAACTGGCCGAGGACCAGCAGGCCAGCGAAGTGCTGGACGCCTACCTGGATGTTTTCAGTACCCATTACCTGGCGGCCAAGTTCCAGTTGGCGCTGGATCCGACGGACAGTGTCCACACGCGTCTGGCACCTTATCTGTAGGACTTCGGTGTCAGATGACCTTTGCATGATGGCACTGCATCGCCTGAGCCGGCTAAAATGCCATCAAGCGTAACTGTTCGTGACAGCCGCTGGCTGGCACCTTGTACGTTGGCGAGCACTGAACCCATCGGTGCTCCCATAAAAAACAGGATCATTTAATAAATGGCCACATACGAAATCCTGATTGCCGATGACCACCCGCTTTTCCGCAGCGCGCTGCACCAGGCCGTCACACTGGGCCTGGGCCCGGACGTCCGCCTGGTGGAAGTGGGCAGCATCGCTGAGCTGGAAGCCCGCCTGACTGACAAGACCGATTGGGATCTGGTGCTGCTGGACCTGAACATGCCCGGTGCCTACGGGTTTTCCGGCCTGGTGCTGTTGCGCGGGCAATACCCGCAGATTCCGGTGGTGATGGTGTCGGCCCAGGAAGAGGCAGACGTCGTAGTGCGTTCCCGCGAGTTCGGGGCCAGTGGTTTTATCCCCAAGTCCAGCTCCATGGAGCAGATTCAAGCAGCGGTGCGCACGGTGTTGGACGGTGATGTCTCATGGCCGCCGCAGGCATTCGAAGAAATCAACGTGTCCGCCGAAGCCAAGGCCGCCCAGGAAGGGCTCGCCAGCCTCACGCCACAGCAGTTTCGTGTATTGACCATGGTCTGCGAGGGCTTGCTGAACAAGCAGATCGCCTATGAGCTGAGCGTGTCTGAAGCGACCATCAAGGCACACGTTACCGCGATCTTCCGTAAGCTGGGCGTGCGCACCCGAACCCAGGCGGCGCTGCTGTTGCAACAACTTGAGTCAATTTCCCACTCATAGGCCTGCTCGATTCACGCTTTTTTGACTTGGCGTGCTCTAGCTTCCTTCCATCTTTTTTGCTCAGTTGCCTACCTATGTCGCCTTTCAAGGGTCAAACCGGTATCAAACGTATCTTCAACGCCGGGGGCTATTCCCTCGATGGCCTGCGTGCCGCGTTCACCGGCGAGGCGGCTTTTCGTCAGTTGGTGTTGCTCAACGTTATCCTGATTCCGTTGAGCTTTTTCCTCAGCGTCAGCCGTGTAGAGCGCGCACTGTTGATTGCCGTGTGCTTGCTTGCGTTGATTGTCGAGTTGCTCAACTCGGCGGTGGAAGCGGCCATCGACCGGATCTCCCTGGATCGCCACCCCTTGTCGAAAAACGCCAAGGACATGGGCAGCGCCGCGCAATTCGTCGCGCTGACCATGATTACCGTGGTGTGGGCCGTGATCCTGATCTAGGCGATATTCGGCAGCACGATCTCGTCGCTGCGCTGGACCCCGGCGGTAAAGGCGCGGCACAGTTCGAGGAACTCGCGCATGGCCGAGGTCTGGTACTTCTGTTTATGCCAGATGAAGTAGAACTGCCGGGCCAGGTCCAGGTCCGGGGTCTCGACGGGCACCAGGCTGCCGCGCCGGAACGCATCCCGTAGTGCCAGGCGGGAAATGCAGCCAATCCCCAATCCCGACTCCACAGCGCGCTTGATCGCTTCGGTGTGCTCCAGCTCCAGGCGGATATTCAGTGCGCTGCGATGATGGCGCATGGCCTGATCAAACGTCAGGCGCGTCCCGGAGCCCTGCTCCCGCAGGATCCAGGCTTCATGGGTCAACTGCTCCATGCTCGCCTGGCCGCGCAGGGCCAGGGGATGCTGGGGCGCACAGAACACCACCAGTTCATCCTCGACCCAGGTTTGCACCTCAATGTCCGGGTGGCTGCAGTCACCTTCGATTAGACCCAGATCAATTTCGTAATGTGCAACCTGATGCACGATATGCGCAGTGTTCTGTACATGCAGCTTCACCTGGCTCTCGGGATGCTGCTGCATGAAACTGCCGATCAGCAGTGTGGCCAGGTAATTGCCGATGGTCAGGGTCGCGCCGACTGCCAGGGAGCCGAAGCCGGACTTGCCGTTGAGCAGGTCTTCGATTTCCTTGGCCTGGTCCAGCAGCGCCACCGCCTGGGGCAGCAACTGATGACCCAGGGCGTTGAGGCTCAGGCGTTTACCGGCGCGGTCGAACAATTGGCAGCTGGATTGGCGCTCCAGCTCGGTGATCGAGGTGCTGGCGGCGGATTGAGATAAGGCCAGAAGGCCAGCAGCGCGTGACACACTTTCCTGCTGGGCGACGGCGACGAAGACTTGCAGTTGACGGAGAGTAAATCGCATATCGATATAACCGATAACCCTTATCTTAATAATCCAGTTAACAGATATTGTCGCCGCCATTAGAATACTGTGCAATTGCGCACCTATCATTTTGGCGCAGACCCATTTCCAGGAGTTCCCCGTACATGAGCAACATGAACCACGAGCGTGTCCTCAGTGTTCATCACTGGAACGACACTCTGTTCAGCTTCAAGTGCACCCGCGACCCGGGCCTGCGCTTTGAGAACGGTCAGTTCGTGATGATCGGCCTGCAGCAGCCCAACGGCCGCCCGCTCATGCGCGCTTACTCCATTGCCAGCCCGAACTGGGAAGAGCATCTGGAGTTCTTCAGCATCAAGGTCCCGGATGGCCCGCTGACTTCCCAATTGCAGCATTTGAAGGAAGGCGACGAGATCATCATCAGCAAAAAACCGACGGGCACCCTGGTGCTCGACGATCTGAAGCCGGGCAAACACCTGTATCTGCTCAGCACCGGTACTGGTCTTGCGCCATTCATGAGCGTGATCCAGGACCCGGAAACCTACGAGCGCTTTGAAAAAGTGATCCTGTGCCACGGCGTGCGTTACGTCAACGAAGTCGCTTACCGCGAATTCATCACCGAGCACCTGCCACAGAACGAGTTCTTCGGCGAAGCGCTGCGTGAAAAGTTGATCTACTACCCGACCGTGACCCGCGAGCCGTTCGAAAACGAAGGCCGCCTCACCGACCTGATGCGCAGCGGCAAGCTGTTCAGCGATATCGGCCTGCCGCCGATCAATCCTGAAGACGACCGCGCCATGCTGTGCGGTAGCCCGAGCATGCTCGACGAGACCAGCGAAGTGCTGAACAGCTTCGGCCTGAAGGTTTCGCCACGCATGCGTGAGCCGGGTGACTACCTGATCGAACGTGCGTTCGTCGAGAAATAAACGCGGTCAAAAAATGTGGGAGCTGCCCGGTGTAGGAGCTGGCTTGCCTGCGATATAGGCACCTCGGTGTATCAGTTACACCACAGTGATGCCATCGCAGGCAAGCCAGCTCCTACACCGGCCAGCTCCCATATTTGTTTTTGGCGTTTATTCGGCCGCAACCACTTCAAGCACACAAATCATCCCAGCCTCAGGATAGTGCCAACGCACATCCACATCCCAGAAGCGCACTCCATATTCGCGCTCCGGCCCTGGCGTCTGATACGCCGGCCGTGGATCCTGCGCCAGACACTGCTCAATCAGCTCTACCAGCGGCTCGTCCAGGCGCTCGCCGTGGCTGTGAGCCTGGTGTAGGGCGGTCTTGAGCCACTGCACGGGAATCAGTGGTGGTGCGCTGCTGGCGATGCTGTTGGTGGCGGTGTCGATGATGTCGGCATAGGGCACATACGGCTTGATATCCAGGACCGGCGTGCCATCGAGCAGATCGATCCCGGAAATCCACAGCCGGCCCGGCTCTACCTTGTCCAGCTTGACCACTGACTGGCCAATGCCATTGGGGCGATGGGTCGCGCGGGTGGCAAATACGCCCATGGACGTGTTGCCGCCCAGGCGTGGCGGGCGCACTTTCAAGCGCGGCTTGTCTTCCAGGGCCTGATGAAACAGGAACAGCAGCCACACATGGCTGACCTGCTCCAGGCCCTGTACTGCCTCACCCTGGTCGAACGGCGCGACCAACTCCAACACGCCGCGGGCGGCGGGCGCCAGTTGAGGCTGGCGCGGGATGGCGAACTTCTCCTTGAAGCAGGAGCGTACGAAGCCGACGGGCGAGACGTTGTAACTCATGGTTTACGCGCGAACCCGCAGGGTCAGGCCCTTGAGGAAGTTACGCAGCAACTGGTCGCCACACGGGCGATAGTTGGTGTGGCCGAACTTGCGGAACAGCGCGCTCAGTTCCGGCTTGGACACCGGGAACTCGGCTGCCTTGAGGATGGCGTGCATGTCGTCTTCCTTGAGTTCGAAGGCCACGCGCAGTTTCTTGAGGATGATGTTGTTGGTCACCGGGGTTTCGATCGGCTGCGGTGGACGGCTTTCGTCCTTGCCGCGCTTGAAGATCACCAGGCCATCGAGGAAGTGCGCCATGACTTCGTCAGGGCAGAACACGAAGCCTTCTTCCTCGTCTTTCTTGAGGTAGGTCAGCAGGTCGTCCTTGGACACTTCCATGCCGCCGATCTTGATGATCTCGACCATCTTGTTGTCGCTGATGTCGAGCATGTAGCGCACGCTGCGCAGTACGTCGTTGTGAATCATGGTGGGCAATCCTGGTATTCGACTGTAGACCTCGCCCGGGCGGGCGAGGTCGAGAGATAGGGTGGCTTAGAACTTTTCTTTGCCGGACATGTAGCGCCACTGGCCGACCGGCACCTTGCCGATGGACACGCCGCCAATGCGGATGCGGCGAATGGCCACAACCTTCAGGCCAATGGCTTCGCAGAACAGGGCAATGATGCCGGGCTGCGGGTTTTTCAGGGCAAAGCGCAGGCGGTTCTCGTTCTGCCAGCTGGCTTTGACTGCAGGCAACTCCTTGCCTTTGTACATCAGGCCGTGGGCGAGGCGGTTCAGGCCGTGCGCGGCCACGTCGCCTGAGACTTCAACCACATACTCCTGCTCGATCTTGGCGGCGTCGGCCGTCAGCTTGCGCAGGATCTTCCAGTCCTGGGTAAACACCAACAGGCCGCTGGCCTTGGCTTGCAGGTCGGCGCTGGCGGTCAGGCGCAGGAAGTGGCCCTTGAGCGGGCGCTTGCTGAAGCGGTGCTCCTCGGACAGGGTCTCGGCGCTGAGGGACTGCATCGCGCTGTCGACGTCCACGCCGGCCGGCGCATGAAACAGGATAGTCACCGGCTCTGGAGCGGTGGCCTTGGCCTCGGGATCAAGTTCGACTTTTTGTGTCGTGACCTTGAACTGCGGTTCATCGATCACTTCGCCATCCACCGAGACCCAGCCGCCTTCGATGAACAGCTCGGCCTCCCGACGGGAGCAACCGACCAGTTCGATAAGGCGTTTGGAGAGGCGTATGGGGTCAGTCATGACAAGGGCCGTAACAAAAGGGGGCAGCTATTGTACCTGCCTGGAGCCGGTTAATCCCGGCCCCATTTCGCCGCAGTTGCTTTTTGTGGGAGGTGTCAGCCACTGCGTGTTTGCTGGGCCTGGCGCAAACGCATATGCAGCAACGGATAAGGCTGCCCCATGCCGTCATGCTCGGTGCGCCCGATCACTTCAAAACCCTGCTTGATATAGAAGCCCAGGGCCTGGGGGTTTTGTTCGTTGACGTCCAGTTCATCGGCATTCATCGAGGTAATGGCATAGTGCAGCAACTGCCGGCCCAGGCCCTGGCCCCGGTAGTGCGGGTCGATGAACAGCATTTCCACCTTGCCCGCCGCAACGCCGGCAAACCCGGTGATCCGTTGGCGCGCGTCCTTGGTGCAGATCAACATCACGGCATCCAGGTAGCGCGTCAGCACCAGGTGCCTGAGGCGTTCGATGTAGCTTTGCGGCAGGAAGTCATGGGTGGCGCGCACCGAGGCCTCCCAGATCCGGGTCAGTTCCGGGTAGTCGCTGGTTTTTGGGGTGTGGATGACCGAGTGCTGGCCCATGCCCGCTGCTCCTTGCTGCTTGTTGGCGTTGATGGAGCAAACGATAGACCTAAAAAAGCCCCGCATCTTGTTCAGAAGCAGGGCTTTTTCAATTTTTTACAGCTTAGTCGCGTTTTTGCGCCCAGAGGTCGTACTCGTCGGCGTCGGTGACCGTGCACCAGACCTTGTCGCCTGGCTTGAGGCCGCTGGCGTCATCGATAAATACATTGCCGTCGATTTCCGGTGCGTCGAAGAAGCAACGGCCGACCGCGCCTTGCTCGTCCACTTCGTCGATCAGCACTTCGATTTCCTTGCCGATACGCAGTTGCAGGCGGGCCGAGCTGATGGCCTGTTGATGGGCCATGAAGCGCTCCCAGCGGTCTTGCTTGACGTCATCCGGCACCACAGCCAGGTCCAGCAGGTTGGCCGGGGCACCTTCCACCGGCGAGTACTGGAAGCAGCCGACGCGATCCAACTGGGCTTCAGTCAGCCAGTCCAGCAGGTACTGGAAGTCTTCTTCGGTTTCGCCGGGGAAGCCGACGATAAAGGTCGAGCGGATGATCAGCTCCGGGCATATCTGGCGCCAGTTCTTGATGCGCGCCAGGGTCTTGTCTTCGAAGGCCGGGCGTTTCATGGCCTTGAGCACTTTGGGGCTGGCGTGCTGGAACGGGATGTCCAGGTACGGCAGGATCTTGCCGGCGGCCATCAACGGGATCAATTCGTCGACGTGCGGGTAAGGGTACACGTAGTGCAGGCGCACCCACACACCCAGGCTGCTCAGGGCTTCGCACAGTTCGGTCATGCGGGTTTTCACCGGCGCGCCGTTCCAGAAACCGGTGCGGTACTTCACATCGACGCCGTAGGCGCTGGTGTCCTGGGAGATCACCAGCAGTTCCTTGACGCCAGACTTGACCAGGCGCTGGGCCTCGTCCAGTACATCGCCCACCGGGCGGCTGACCAGCTTGCCGCGCATCGACGGGATGATGCAGAAGCTGCAGCTGTGGTTGCAGCCTTCGGAAATCTTCAGGTACGCATAATGCCGCGGGGTCAGCTTGATGCCCTGGGGTGGCACCAGGTCGATCAGCGGGTTGTGGTCCTGGCGCGGCGGCACTACCTCGTGCACGGCGTTGACCACCTGCTCGTACTGCTGCGGACCGGTCACGGCCAGCACGCTTGGGTGCACGTTGCGGATATTGCCTTCTTCCACACCCATGCAGCCGGTGACGATGACCTTGCCGTTTTCCTTGATGGCTTCGCCGATCACTTCCAGAGACTCTGCCTTGGCTGAATCAATGAAGCCACAGGTGTTGACCACCACCACATCGGCGTCCTGATAAGTGGACACGACGTCGTAGCCTTCCATGCGCAGTTGCGTGAGGATGCGCTCGGAGTCGACGAGCGCCTTCGGGCAACCCAGGGAAACAAAGCCAACCTTGGGGTTGGCTTTTGCGATGGTGGTGGACATGTCTAACCTCGGTATTGAATGACGCCGCCAGTCGGGCACGACAGGGCAGCGGACGGGCACTTGATGTGCCTCTGATCAAAAAGTGCGCAATTCTAGCGACGGGAAACGCACTTGACCAGCTTTATGCAGGGAAATACGACGAGTGCTGCGCTATGCTGCGCGCCGTTGCACCGGGGCTAGGTTGGTAGTCAACAAATAATCTGTTACCAGAAGTACAGCGGCACATGCTGTGTATAGCTTAGCTTTGGGCTTAAGTGTATAGCTGGGCTGTTTATAAAAGACCTCAGGTCAAAAGGGCAGGAGTGGTTGATGGGTCAGGTAAATAGTCAGGCGGCGGGTGCCGGGCATTCCAGCGCAAAGCCAATCGGCATGTTGGTGGCGGCGGTCGGGGTGGTTTATGGCGATATCGGCACCAGCCCGCTCTACACCCTTAAAGAGGTGTTTTCCGGCAGTTATGGGGTGCAGGTCAATCATGATGGGGTGCTGGGGATCCTGGCGCTGATCTTCTGGTCGTTGATCTGGGTGGTGTCCATCAAGTACATGTTGTTCGTGCTGCGCGCCGACAACCAGGGCGAGGGCGGCATCATGGCGCTGACGGCGCTGGCCCGACGGGCGGCGGGCAATCATCCGCGGCTGCGCAGTTTCCTGGTGGTGTGCGGCCTGTGTGGCGCGGCGCTGTTCTATGGCGACAGCATGATCACCCCGGCGATTTCGGTGTTGTCGGCCATCGAGGGCCTGGAACTGGCGTTCGACGGCCTTGAGCATTGGGTCGTGCCCGTGGCGTTGGTGGTGCTGGTAGGGCTGTTCCTGATCCAGAAACATGGCACCGACCGCATCGGCAAGCTGTTCGGGCCGGTGATGGTCACCTGGTTTTTGGTGCTGGGCGGCCTGGGCGTCTATGGCATCGTCCAGCACCCCGAAGTGCTCAACGCGATGAACCCGATGTGGGGTGTGCGTTTCTTCATGGTCCATCCGGGCATCGGCGTAGCAATCCTCGGCGCCGTGGTGCTGGCCTTGACCGGCGCCGAAGCGCTGTATGCCGACATGGGCCACTTCGGCCGCAAACCCATTGCCCGGGCCTGGTTCATCCTGGTGCTGCCGGCGCTGGTGCTTAACTATTTTGGCCAGGGCGCGATGTTGCTCGGTGACCCCGAGGCCGCGCGCAACCCGTTCTACCTGCTGGCGCCAAGCTGGGCCTTGCTGCCGCTGGTGGGCTTGTCCACCCTGGCCACGGTGATTGCTTCCCAGGCAGTGATTTCCGGTGCGTTCTCGTTGACGCGCCAGGCGATCCAGCTCGGCTACATCCCGCGCATGCATATCCAGCACACTTCCAGCGCCGAGCAGGGCCAGATCTATATCGGCGCGGTGAACTGGTCGCTGATGGTCGGCGTGATCCTGCTGGTGCTGGGCTTCGAGTCCTCGGGCGCCCTGGCCTCGGCCTACGGGGTGGCTGTGACCGGGACCATGTTGATGACCACCATCCTGGTTTCCGCCGTGATGCTGCTGTTGTGGAAATGGCCGCCGGTCCTGGCCGTGCCCGTATTGCTGGGCTTTTTGCTGGTGGATGGCCTGTTCTTTGCGGCCAACGTGCCGAAAGTGGTGCAGGGCGGTGCGTTCCCGGTGTTGGCGGGGATAGTGCTGTTTGTGCTGATGACCACCTGGAAGCGCGGCAAGCAATTGCTGGTGGAACGCCTGGACGAGGGCGGGTTGCCGCTGCCGATCTTTATCAGCAGCATCCGCGTCCAGCCGCCTCATCGCGTGCAGGGCACGGCGGTGTTCCTCACCGCCCGCCCGGACGCGGTGCCCCACGCCTTGCTGCATAACCTGCTGCACAACCAGGTGCTGCACGAGCAGGTGGTGCTGCTGACGGTGGTCTATGAGGATATCCCGCGCGTCCCGGCCCAGCGCCGCTTCGAAGTAGATTCCTATGGCGACGGTTTCTTCCGGGTGATTCTGCATTTTGGCTTTACCGATGAGCCGGACGTGCCCGAAGCCCTGAAACTGTGCCACTTGGACGACCTGGACTTCAGTCCTATGCGTACCACCTACTTCCTCAGCCGCGAGACGGTCATCGCCTCCAAGCTCGAAGGCATGGCGCGCTGGCGCGAGGGGTTGTTTGCTTTCATGCTGAAGAACGCCAACGGCAACCTGCGTTTCTTCAAGTTGCCGGTGAACCGGGTGATTGAGTTGGGGACCCAGGTAGAAATGTAACTCCAACAAAAAGCCCCCGTTGCCATGCGGCAGCGGGGGCTTTTTTGTGCCTTGGGAAACTGGCTGATCACCTTGAGGCGCCGGCAAGCCGGCTCCTACCGTTATGGGGTATTACTCGGCCTTGACCTGGCGCTTCTCGATGATATCCACCAGGCGCTTGGCCAGTGCCGGGTAGTTCTCGTCGAAGTGATGGCCGCCCGGTAACTTCATGGCTTCGCCCACAGCGCTCTTGTCGGTGCAGCCGCTCTCGTCGACTTCTTCCTCACCGTAGATGCACACCACCTTGGCCGCCGGCAGCTTGGCCATTTCCGGGCCGGTGGCGGCTTCCTTGCCGGCATTGCCGAGCCAGCCTTCCACTTCGATCTCAAAGCTGCCCGTGCGGGCAAAGGCCAGCAGGATTATCGCGTCTACCCGCTGCTGTTCGGCTTCCGGCAGGCGGTTGTAGATGGCCGGCAATACATCGGCGCCGAACGAGTAACCCGTCAGCACAAAGCGCTTGGTGCCCCATTTCTGCCGATAGTGCTGCATCAGCTCGGTCAGGTCCTTGGCGCTCTGCTCCGGGCTTTTGTGCTGCCAGTAATAGCGCAGGGTATCGATGCCGACCACGGGGTAGCCGATCTTGGCCATCTCGCCAGCCACGTCGCGGTCGAGGTCGCGCCAACCGCCGTCACCGGAAAGGAACAGGGTCACGGTGTCCTTGGCCTGGCCGGCCGGCACTTCCACCACCGGGATCGCCAGGCCACCATTGTCCGAACCCACCAGTTGCTTGCGCAGTTCGTTGTTCAGCACTTGCGGGTAATTGATGTCGTAGTCGCTGATGCTGGTGGTGGCGCGCGGGGTATCGCGTACGAAACTGGCGCTTTCGTCGTCAGGGTTATCGTTCCAGGCGACCAGCCAGTTGCCGTGGGCGGCGGTCTTGGGCAGTGGGTCCTTGCAGCCTTCCTGGACCAGGGCGAAGCCCACGGAGATGGCATTGGCCTTGTCGTCGTTCTGTGTCGCCAGCCAGCGCCAGGCGAGTGCCGCGCCAGGGCCGATGCCGCTGACCAGGGTGGCCGGGCCCTTGAGCTGGCCCAGGGCTGCTTGCAAGGCCTGCTCCTGCAGCTTGCAGTCGTCCTTGGGCAGGATCACTTGCACGATCTGTGCGCTGCCGCCCTGGCTCAGGGCAATCAGTTGGCTGTCGCTCAGGCTGGCGTCGGACAGCACGGCGACGGCTACGCGAGCCTTGGGGGTGGTGCCAGGGGTCACACGGGTCAGGGTCGAGCCGTCGGCCTGGGGCAGTTGCTCCAGGGTCGGTTGGGGGGCGGGGCGATTCCAGTACCAGTAGCCGCCACCCAGGATCAGGGCCAGCACCACCAGACTTGCCAATACATACCGCCAGGAGCGTCGAATCATCAGCGTTTCACCAATCCAGTCAAGCCGCCCGCGATCAGGGCGGCGGTATCGGCCAGTGCCACCAGCGGATCAAGTCCCGCGGGCACGGCCATGTAACGAGGTTCCCAGTCAGGCTGGAACTTGTCTTTGAAGCGGCGCAAACCTTGGAAGTTATACAGTTGCTCGCCACGGCGGAACACCATCGAGCCCAGGCGCTGGGTCAGCGGTGCGCCACGGCGCGGTTGCAGGCCCGACAGCGGCACCATGCCGAGGCTGAAGCGTGCATAGTTGTGGCTCTTATAGTGCTGGATCAAGCCGACCATCATGAACTCCATGGTCAGCTTTGGCGCATCCGGGTGCGCACGCATCAGGTCCAGGCTGGCCAGGTCATGGCTGTAGGTCTCAAGCAGGTTGGCGAAGGCCACCGGCTGCCCCTCGAAGCGAATCACCGCAATGCGAAAATGCTTGAGGTACTCGTCGCTGAAACGGCCCAGGGAGAAGCCCTTCTCGCGCACGTTCTTGCCGGTCAACCAGGCATCGGAGATGACTTTCAAGGCATCCATCGGCGCCTGGCCCGGCTCGAAGATTTCCAGGGACAGGCCATCCCGGGTCCCGCGGTTCCAGGTGTAGCGCAGGTCCTTCATCTCCTTGCCCTTGGCTTCCAGGTCAAAGCGCTTGAGATCGACCCGGGCTTCTTCGCCCAGCTTGATCGCGGTCAAGCCGATATCCATATAGAAGGGCAGGTTCTCCGCACGTACCTGGTAGAACACCGGGCGGGCGTGGTGGATGTCGCACAGGTCGCGAAACTGCCAGATCATCTCGGCCCGTGGCTGGGTCGGGCCGATCGGGTCGTACAGGGCCACCAGGCTGCGGCCGCGCCGGGCGTACATCAGGAACGCTTCGTCGTTGGGGTGAAACAGCAGGGCCTTGTCGCCGGTCAGTGCCAGGCCGCCGTCGGGTTGCGAGGAGGCCATCAGGATCTTGGTGGCACGCTCCAGCTCATCGGCGGTCGGCAGGTGGATCACCGGGCGGGCGGTGCGCAACAACCAGGTCAGCGACACAATCACCAGCAAGATGGCGGCGCCCAGCAGCGAGCGCAGGCCACGCGGGGCGTTGGCGTCGAGGGTGAACTGCCACCACAGTTGATGGCTGTAAGGTACGTCCTGATAGGCGAACAGCAGCAGCCAGATCGACGCCCCCAGCACGCACACGCTGGCCACCAGATACAGCGGGGAAAACGGGAGTTCGGTCAGGCGGCTGGCGCGGTAGAACGAGCGCCGGAAGATTGCCAGCAGCACCGCAGTGATGGTCATCAGGCTGGCTTCTTCCCAGTCGAAGCCTTTGAGCAGTGAGAGCAGGGCGCCCACCAGCAACAGCACCATGGTCAGCATCCAGGCTGCCGACAGGCGTCGACGCAGGCCCTGGGCCAGCAACAGGCACAACACGCCGATCAGGCTGGCGCCAAAGTGCGAGGCGTCAATCAGGCGGTGGGGAATCAGGAAGCCGATGTTTTCCAGGCGTGAGTCGATTTCCGGGGTGGCGCCGGAGAACAGCAGCACCACCCCGGACAAAAAAACCAGCACGGCCAACACCGGTGCCGCGAGGCCCGAGGCCACCCGCAGGCTTTGCTGGGTCTGGAACAGGCGCTGGGCTTCGTTGATCAGCAGGAAGATGCACGCGATCAGCAATGGCAGCACCACGTAGATCATCCGGTACAACAGCAGCGCGGCGGCCAGTGGTGCGGCGCCGAGCTTGTCGGCAAACGCGGCCAGCAGGATCGCCTCGAATACGCCGACACCGCCAGGCACATGGCTGAGCACACCGGCCGCGAGCGCCAGCAGGTACACCAGCAGGAACGGGCCAAAGGGCGGGGCTTCTGGCAGCAACATATAAAGAACGGTAGCGGCGGCGGCGACATCCAACGCGGTGATGATCAGTTGCAGGAACGTCAGGCGGCGCCCAGGCAGGCGCAAGGTGCGGCGGCCGGCCTTGACCAGCAGGTTGTCGGGGTAGGGCTGCTCTGGCAGGCGCCGACGATAAATCCCGATACACAATACGGCTGACAGCAGCAGCACCGCGCCTGCGATGCCGCCGAGCAGCGCTGCCGGCAGATGCAGGGCGTTGGAGGCGGCGGGCAGGTTGCTCAACGTGGCCAGGGCGGCGAGCGGCGGCAAGGCGCAACCCAGGGCCAGGCTGGCAAACACGGTCATATGGGCCACTTCCGAAGCCCCGATGCCATGCCGTGCATAAAGGCGGTAGCGCACCGAACCACCGGACAGCATCGACAGGCCAATCGCATTGCCGATGGCGAATGCTGTAAAGCCGCCGTAGGCCAGGGTCTTGGCCGGCAGTTTTACCCCGGCGTAGCGTGCGCCGGAAAATTCGTAGCCCAATAGAATGATGAAACCTGCGATCGCGGCGGCAAAGGCGCCCAGCAAGGCGGGCTTCGGTACTTCCAGGATCGAGTCGTGCAGGGCGTATAGATCCAGCTCTAGCAGCAGGTGGCGGCAGGCGATCAAGGCAATTGCAAACAGCAGCAGAGTGACCGCCAGCCCAATGGGTTGGCGATACTTGCTCAACAGATCCAGCCAGCGCAGGCGAGTGGGGGCGATCGGTTGTGTGGCTGTGACAGTGTCTTGTGGTTCAGACGAATTGGCGCGCATCAATCACCTCGTGGATTGTGCGCGACAGGATGGGGGTATCCAGCCAAGTTACCAATCCCTATGTACAAAATAATTACAAATAGTAACGCGGATCACCGGTCCCGGCGACAGCGTCCATTGGTCGCGCAAGGACGCGCTCGACACTTGAGCATAGCTTGCAAATGGATGGACTCTGAAACCCGCGGGCGGTTTCATGAAAGATGCCATGCCATTGTTTCAAAAGAACTTTTTCTGCGGATACAAAAAAGGCCACTCTTTCGAGTAGCCTTTTTTGATGTTTGGTTGCGGGAGCCGGATTTGAACCGACGACCTTCGGGTTATGAGCCCGACGAGCTACCAGACTGCTCCATCCCGCGTCTGTGGGCGGCATTCTACAGCGCAACGACGAGGTGTCAACCGTTAATGACATAAAGCGCAAAATAACTGCAAATTAGCCTAAGTGCTCGATTGAAAAAGACTTTTCACTGCCCTGGCGCATCGCCGGGGGTAGCAGGGCAAAAACCTGCACGCACAAAAAAGGCCACTCTTTCGAGTAGCCTTTCTTGATGTTTGGTTGCGGGAGCCGGATTTGAACCGACGACCTTCGGGTTATGAGCCCGACGAGCTACCAGACTGCTCCATCCCGCGTCTGTGTGTCGGCATTCTACAGAGGAATGGCAGTGTGTCAACTGCTGATTCCAAGAAAAGCGCTTGTGCTTCAATCGGTTAGCTCTCCAAGGCAAGGGCAGTATGGGGTTGCGGCCAGTCTAGCCGTGGCTTCCAGCTCTATTGGAGGGTGTTGTTCGATTGAAAAAATGTATTCATCCAGGTTTTTTCCTACCACTTTGTCAGATGATTCAAAGTACTGGTGCTATATACAGGTGTGGATGCGATACTGGCGATCCGTCTACTTATGTCCTGACCACGCCTCTCTTTATATGACGCAGCGCAAAATCATCCATGTCGACTGTGATTGCTTCTACGCTGCCATCGAAATGCGGGATAACCCGAGCCTGGCGCAAAAGCCCCTGGCGGTGGGTGGCTCGGCGGACCGGCGCGGGGTGATCGCCACCTGCAACTACGAGGCGCGAGCCTACGGTGTGCGTTCGGCGATGTCATCGCGCCATGCATTGAAGCTGTGCCCCGACCTGACCATCGTCAAGCCGCGCATGGATGCCTATAAAGAAGCATCGAAGGAAATTCACACGATTTTTTGCGACTACACCGATCTGATCGAGCCGTTGTCGCTGGACGAGGCTTACCTGGATGTTTCCGATTGCGCGCATTTCGGCGGCAGTGCCACGCGTATTGCCCAGGATATCCGCCGGCGCGTCTCCAACCAGTTGCATATCACGGTTTCGGCGGGGGTGGCGCCCAACAAGTTCCTGGCCAAGATCGCCAGCGACTGGAAAAAGCCCAATGGGCTGTTTGTAATCACCCCCGACCAGGTGGAAGATTTCGTATCGCAACTGCCGGTAAGCAAGCTGCATGGCGTCGGCAAGGTCACTGCCGACAAGCTGGCACGCCTGGGGATCGAGGACTGCCTGCAATTGCGCGAGTGGAACAAGCTGGCGCTGGTGCGGGAGTTCGGCAGTTTCGGTGAGCGGTTATGGAGTTTGGCGCGTGGGATTGATGAGCGTGCGGTACACAACGACAGCCGCCGGCAATCGATCAGTGTAGAAAACACCTACGACGTCGACCTGCCGGACCTGCCCAGTTGCCTGGAAAAACTCCCGGAACTGATGGCGACCCTGGCCGGGCGCATGCAGCGCATCGACAGCAGTTATCGGCCGGGCAAACCCTTTGTCAAAGTGAAGTTTCATGACTTTACCCAGACCACCCTGGAGCAGGCGGGGGCGGGGCGGGACCTGGAGAGTTACCAGCAGTTGCTGACCCAGGCGTTCAATCGTGGGGGCAAGCCGGTGCGGTTACTGGGGATTGGCGTGCGCTTGCTCGACTTGAGCGTGGGGAATGAACAGCTGGAGCTGTCCTGGTAGATGGCTGGAGGTGGGCCTTATGTGGGAGCGGGCTTGCCCGCGATGGCAGTGGGTCAGTCGAATGTATCTAACCTGACACTCCGCTATCGCGGGCAAGCCCGCTCCCACACAAGTCCGCTCCTACATTGAGTGCTGCCTCAGCGGGTACCCGGATCAGCCACCAGCCGGCCGCCATCCTTGGTCAGCGCCTTGAGAAATTCCTGCTGCAATTCGGGATCATTGCGGGTCAGTTCAATCAGGCTCTGTTCCAGTTCGCTGGCTTCTTCTTCCAGGCCCAGTTCCGACAAGCGCTTGACCCGATGCACCCATTGGCTGACTTCGTCATCCTCCAGGTCGTCGTAGATTAAGGCGTGGGCTTCCAGCAGCTTGCCGCGCAAGGTCGTGCTGATGGCCAGGGATGAGTCCGAATGCACATCATCCTGGGCATCTTCAATGCTGATCCGCAAGGTGCGGACCTGGCTCAAATCCTGTTCGGCAAACGGGCTGTCCAACAGGTTCAGGCGCAGGACGCCGTTGCGATCGGTGGTCATCTCGTGGGTCTGCTTGCCGGCCTTGACCTGCACCGGTCGCTCACTCCACGGCAGGCTGGTGTACTCCAGGCGGCGGTCACGCTGGATTTCATCGATACCCGCCAGGTTCTGTTGCGCCCGGCCGTGGGACTGCACGTTCATGAACGGGTTGAGCCCGGCCACGCCGTAACTGATCCAGTCATGGGTCATGCTGTCCGGGAGGTTGCCCAGGGCAAAGATGTTCGCCACGTTGGCCCCGGCGCCCGCCACCACTGCCACCGCACCCAGCGGGATCTCGTAGAGTTCGCGCCAGGGTTGGTAGGGCGTGTAGCGATCATAGTGGCGCGTGACTTCAAATTCAGTGACTTCGAAAGTCCGCTGTTCATGAATGCGCACGCGGCGTTGCGGCAGTTCGAGCACCTTGGGTTCGCCGACATCGATCTGCAGGCTGTGGTCGAGCAACTTGCGCTCGATCCGTTCCTCGTGCTCGCTACGCTGCGACATCTGATTGGCGCAGCCGCTGACCAGCAGGGCGCCGCACAAGGCGGCGCCCCCCAGGGCTTTGGTGTTTCGCTTGAACATGACTTCTCTTGATCTGGTTTTCAGCGACGAATACGCGCCTGAAGGAAGGGCAGCACGTCAGCCACCGGCAACGGTTGGGCTTGGGCTTCGGTCCGGCTCTTGTATTCCAGATTGCCATCGGCCAGGCCGCGGTCACTGACCACGATCCGGTGAGGGATGCCAATCAGTTCCATGTCGGCAAACTTGATGCCCGGGCTGGTCTTCTTGTCGCGATCATCGAGCAGCACTTCGAAACCGGCGGCCGTCAGTTCGGCATACAGTTTGTCGGTGGCTTCGCGAACCTGCTCGGTTTCGTAGCGCAGCGGTACCAGGGCGATCTGGAACGGCGCCAGGGTGTCGCTCCAGATAATGCCTTTGTCGTCGTGGTTCTGCTCGATGGCAGCCGCCACCACGCGGGAAACGCCAATGCCATAGCAGCCCATTTCCAGGGTCACCGGCTTGCCGTTTTCGCCCAGCACTTCGCACTTCATCGCCTTGCTGTACTTGTTGCCCAGCTGGAAGATGTGCCCCACTTCGATGCCGCGCTTGATTTCCAGGGTGCCCTTGCCGTCCGGGCTTGGATCACCGGCCACCACGTTGCGCAGGTCGGCCACGGTCGGCACCGGCAGGTCACGCTCCCAGTTGACGCCAAAGTAGTGCTTGTCGTCGATATTGGCGCCGATGCCGAAGTCGCTCATCAGCTCGACGGAACGGTCGATGATGATCGGCAGCGGCAGGTTCAGCGGGCCCAGGGAGCCAGCGCCGGCGCCAATGGCGTCACGCAGTTCGGCGTCCGAAGCCATGACCAGCGGGCTGGCGACGCCAGGTTGCTGGGCAGCCTTGATTTCGTTGAGCTCGTGGTCGCCACGGATAACCAGGGCGATCAGCTTGCCTTCTTCCTCGGCATGCACGATCAGGGTCTTGATGGTCTTTTCAATCGGCAGATTGAATTTTTCGACCAGGGCCGCGATGGTCTTGGTGTCTGGGGTGTCGACCAGGCGCAGCTCTTCAGCCGGCGCCGCACGGGAGGTTTCCCGTGGCACGGCTTCGGCTTTCTCGATGTTGGCCGCGTAGTCGGAGCCGTCGCTGAAGACGATATCGTCTTCGCCGGACTCTGCCAGCACGTGGAACTCATGGGAGCCCGCACCGCCGATGGAGCCGTTGTCTGCTTCAACTGGGCGGAATTTCAGGCCCAGGCGGGTGAACACGTTGCAATAGGCCTGGTGCATGCGGTCATAGGTGACCTGCAGCGAAGGCTGGTCGGCATGGAACGAATAGGCGTCCTTCATGATGAACTCGCGGCCACGCATCAAGCCGAAGCGTGGGCGGATTTCGTCACGGAACTTGGTCTGGATCTGATACAGGTTGAGGGGCAGCTGTTTGTAGCTGCTCAACTCGTTGCGCATCAGGTCGGTGATCACTTCTTCATGGGTCGGGCCTGCGCAGAAGTCGCGGCCATGACGATCCTTGAAGCGCAGCAGCTCAGGGCCGTACTCTTCCCAGCGCCCGGATTCCTGCCACAGTTCAGCCGGCTGAGTGCTCGGCATCAATACTTCCAGAGAGCCGGCGGCGTTCATTTCTTCGCGAACGATCGCTTCGACCTTGCGCATCACCTTCAAGCCCATGGGCAGCCAGGTGTACAGGCCAGAGGCCAGTTTGCGGATCATACCGGCGCGCAGCATCAGCTGGTGGCTGATCACGACCGCATCGGAAGGCGTTTCTTTCTGTGTGGCGAGCAAATATTGACTGGTACGCATGGTAGGCCGTTGTCGGTTGCTTGGACTTGAAGTGACCTGGGATTGTACGGGCGGTCGCCGCCAGAGTACAGGCATCAGGTGCTGACGGGATTTCTGTGGGAGCGGGCTTGGCCGCGATGCCGGCGCCTGGCTGTGTCAGGCAAACCGCAGTGATGCTATCGCGGGCAAGCCCGCTCCCACAGGTATCAGCCTTCTTCGGGCGGGTTCAAACGGATCCGCCGGCTTTCCTGGTACCAATGCAAGGCAATCAGCAGCAGTGTCGGCACGCCGAGCAGCGCGGTGATCAGGAAGAAGTTGTGATAGCCGAACTTTTCCACCATGACCCCCGAGTACCCGCCGATCAACCGTGGCAACAGCAGCATGATCGAGCTGAGCAGGGCGTACTGGGTGGCGGAGAACTTAAGGTTGGTCAGGCTCGACAGGTAGGCGACGAACGCCGAAGTCGCCAGGCCCGAGCTGAAGTTGTCCAGGGAGATGGTGAAGATCAGCATCTGCAGGTCGGCGCCCATGTCGGCGAGCATCAGGAACAGCAGGTTGGTGCCGGCCGAGGTGATACCACCGATAAACAGGATCGGCAGGATGCCGAATCGCACGATCAACAGGCCGCCCATGCCGGCGCCGACCAGGGTCATGATCAGGCCGAAGATCTTACTGACGCTGGCGATCTGGTCCTTGGTGAACCCCTGGTCGATATAGAACACGTTGGCCATCACGCCCATCACCGTGTCCGACATCCGGTAGGTGGCGATCAACCCCAGCAGCAGCAGGGCCTGCCAGCGGTAGCGCAGGATAAAGTCGTTGACCGGCGTCAGCACCGGCGCCAGGCCCCGGCGGCCCATGGCCGAAAGGCACAGGGTGGTGAGGGTGATATAGAGGATGGCGCGCAGAAACGCGCGGTCTTCGAGCAGCAGGTCGAACAGGCTCACGCCTTCGAACAGCACGCTGGCAAAGTCAGTGTTGTAGAGCTGGGTGAACATCGCCGGGACCGACACCAGCAGGACGATCAACACGAATACCGACATCAGTTGGTGGGCAAAGGTATAGCGCCCGGCCTGCAACTGGGTGCGCAACGGCACATCGGGTTCGCGCATGAAAAAGCTGGTGAGCAGGGCGGGGATCATCAGTACACCGAACAGCACATAGGTGCCGGTCCACGCCGAATGTTTGTAGTTAAAGCCGGTGGAGCCAAAGCCCTCGGCAAAGAACAGCGCGCCGGCGGTGGCCAGCAGGGCGGCGATACGGTAGCCGGACATATAGCTGGCGGCCAGTGCGGCCTGGCGGCTGTCGTCGGCGATTTCCAGGCGATAGGCGTCTACCGCGATGTCTTGGGTGGCGGAGGCAAATGCCACGATAACGGCAATGGCGATCAGCCAGGACAGGTGTTTCTGCGGGTCGCAGAAGCCCATGCCGATCAAGCCGAGAATTACCAGGGATTGGGACAGCACCAGCCAGGAGCGACGACGCCCCAGCTTGCCCAATAGCGGCAGGCGCCATTGGTCCAGTAGTGGTGACCAGACCCACTTGAACGCATAGGCCAGGCCGATCAGGCTCGCATAGCCAATGGTTTCGCGCGCCACACCGGCTTCACGCAACCAGACCGAGAGCGTCGAGAACACCAACATGTAAGGCAGACCGGCGGCGAAGCCGAGCAGTAACAGCACTAACGTCGAGGGGCTGGCATAGGCAGCGAGCGCGGCGCGCCAGGTTTTACGGGGCATGGGCTGGAGTCTGCCTCAGATTTACGGAAACAAAGCGCGCACTCTAACCGCTGTGCTCTACCGGGCGCCAGCCATGACGCTGAATATCAACGCGATTGTTCAGGATACTGACACCTTCGCTGCGCAAACGCGCACGTTGTTCATCGCCCGAAGCGCTACCCACAGGCAGACTTATCCGACCGCCGGCGGCGACTACCCGGTGCCAGGGCAACTTGGAACCCTCGGGAAGCTGGCTCAGGGTGCGGCCCACGAAGCGTGCGGCGCGCCCCAGGCCGGCCAGGTGCGCCAGTTCACCGTAGCTCACCACGCAGCCTTCGGGCACTTGGGCCAAGGTCAGGTACAGCGCGGTACGGCGCATTTCGGCCGGGTTTTGCGGGGTGTCGGCGGGCTCGTTCACTGTTCTGGCGGCTCGATTGAAATTGGTCGTCGATATGTAAGAAACGTCTGTAAAAATGCCGTTGAGAATTGAACTCAATAGAAAACCTTGAGTCAGTCCTTGCTAAGACTTCAGCTACGCCGATAATGCCTCCTTTTTCGCCAAACTTGAGCCCCGTAACCGCTTATGTTGTCCAGAACCCTGTTGTGCCTCGCTGTCTTTACTGCTTCTACCCCTGTGCTGGCCGATACGGTCTGGTTGAAAAACGGTGATCGCCTGACTGGCAAGATCAAGGTTTTCGACGGCGGCAAACTGCTGATCCAGACTGAATACGCGGGTGCAATCCCGGTGGACTGGAAGCAGGTGAAAACCCTGGAAAGCGACCAGGAACTGCTGGTCAAGCAGGATGCCTACACCGGCGAGAAGGCCAAGTCCCTGCACCCGGCGGAGGATGGCAAGGTGGTCCTGGCCAACGGCGAGACGCCCAAGACGGTGGAGTTGGCCAGCATCCAGCAGATCATCAAGCCCAAGCCGGTGATCGAGGATCTGGTGTGGAAGGGCAACGTCGACGTGGCGCTGGACTACAAGCGTGCGGAAAAAGACACCGACGATTATGACATCGACTTCAAGACCACCGCCCGTCACGGCAAGTGGCGGCATATCGCTGAAGGCGAATACAACCGCGAATTCCAGAACGATGTGGTCACTACCGACAACTGGAGTGCCGAGTACGCGCTGGACCGCTTTATTACCGACCAGTGGTTCTGGCAGGGGCGCTTGACCTACAAGCACGACAGGGTTGAAGACCTGCGTCGCCAGCGCACCGTCGGTACCGGTCCGGGTTATCAGTTCTGGGATGATGAACTGGGTGCGTTCTCCCTCGGCTCGCTGCTCAACCGCACTGACTATGAATACCAGGACGGCGGCAAGGACAACTTCTATTCCCTGGCCATGAAGTGGGACTACAACCGCTACCTGATCGGCAAGACCGTGGAGTTCTTCACCAACGGCGAAGTGGGCAAGCCCCTGGCCGGTCCTGCCGACTACGCCCTCGATGCCGAAATGGGCCTGCGCTACAAAGTCACCGAATGGGCCTCGCTCAATCTCAAGGCCGAGCGCGACATCATCAGCGGCGGTTCGGACAGCGACTTGAGCAAGACCCGTTACACCGCAGGTTTTGGCGTGACCTGGTAAGCCTGCCACGGTACGAATGCGGACTTTTAATGTGGGAGCGGGCTTGCTCGCGATAGCGATGTGTCAGTCGACATATTCGTTAACTGACCAGTCTGCTATCGCGAGCAAGCCCGCTCCCACAGTTGTTTTTCGGCGTTGTTACAGGCGCAACCCGCCATCCAGCTCCAGGATGCGCCCGGTGTAATAGTCGTTCTCGAAGATATACGCCGCCGAATGGGCGATTTCTTCCGGGCGGCCCATGCGCTTGAGCGGGATCCCCGACGTCATCTTCTCCAGCGCCTCGGGCTTCATGCCCAGGGTCATCTCGGTCTCGATAAAGCCCGGCGCAATGCCCGCCACGCGAATGCCATAGCGCGCCAGTTCCTTGGCCCAGGTCACCGTCGCCGCCGCCACGCCGGCCTTGGCCGCCGAATAGTTGGTCTGGCCCACGTTACCCGCGCGGGAGATCGACGAGATATTGATAATGGCGCCCTGGTTTTTCAGCTCCACCATCTTCGCCGCCACTTCGCGGGTGCAGAGGAACACGCCGGTCAGATTGACGTCGATCACCGCCTGCCACTGGGCCAGGCTCATCTTGGTCATCTCGCCGTCCTTGACCTTGAGCAACAGGCCATCGCGCAGGATCCCGGCGTTGTTGATCAGACCGTGGATCGCGCCGAAATCATCGGCGATCCGTGCCACGGTGTAGGTCACCTGTTCTTCGTCTGCCACATTGCATAGATAGCTGCGCGCGGTGACGCCATGGGACTGGCATGCAGCCACTGCCGCATCGAGCTTTTCCTGATTGAGGTCCACCAGCGCCAGGTGGGCACCTTTACTTGCAAAATACTCGGCCATGGAACGGCCCAAACCCTGGCAACCGCCGGTGATAATGATTACTTTGTCGTTGAGATGCATTCGCATGTCCTGTGAGCAGATTTAAGCGGTTGCCCAAGTCCGTTTTTTGACGGAATTTATCGAAGGAGTCATAAGTTGAGCGTCCACGTCGCCAAGAATGCCCGAGAACTACTGCTCAAGGAATACCGTGGGGCGCTCGCCACACACTCCAAAGCCATGCCCGGCTTCCCCTTTGGTTCGGTGGTGCCTTACTGCCTGGACGCCGAGGGCCTGCCGCTGATCCTGATCAGCCGTATTGCCCAGCACACCCATAACCTGCAAAAAGACCCTAAATGTTCGTTGCTGGTGGGTGAGCGTGAGGCGGATGACGTGCAGGCCGTCGGGCGCCTCACCTATCTTGCCGAAGCCGAAAAACTCGAGGACGAGGCGGCCATTGCTGCCGCCGCCGAGCGTTACTATCGGTACTTCCCGGATTCGGCGAACTACCACAAGGCCCATGATTTTGATTTCTGGGTCCTCAAGCCGGTGCGGCATCGCTATATCGGCGGTTTCGGGGCGATCCACTGGGTGGATCAACTGACCCTGGCCAACCCGTTCGCCGGCAAGGCCGAGTTGAGCATGATCGAGCACATGAACAGCGATCACACCAAGGCCATCGCCCACTATGTCGAACTGGCCGGCCTGCCGACCTTCGAGCCGGCGCAACTGGCCGGTATCGACAGCGAGGGCATGCATTTGCGCATCGGCCAGGGCCTGCACTGGTTGCCTTTTGCGGATACTTGCAACACTCCGACACAAGTGCGCGAGGCCCTGGTTTTCCTGGCCCATGCCGAGGCTTGGCCGAAAAAAGCCGTCACACACGCTTGAATTCACGAAAGGGCGACGTCATCTAAGGTCTAGTAGCAAGGCATTCTTGCGTTGAGGAACCATTTGATGCGCCCTTTTTTATTGCTCTTTCTGCTGTTTCCGGTGCTGGAGCTGTTCGTATTCGTCAAGGTCAGCGGGGCTATCGGGTTTTTCCCGGCGCTGCTGCTGATAATTCTCGGCTCGATGCTCGGCGTGTTCGTGCTGCGGATCGCCGGCCTGGCCACCGCACTGCGTGCTCGTGAAAGCCTGAACCGTGGCGAGTTGCCGGCCCAGACCATGCTCGAAGGCCTGATGATGGCCTTGGCCGGTGGCCTGCTGATCGTGCCGGGTTTTGTCAGCGATGTGCTCGGTTTGATCCTGCTGTTGCCATTCACCCGTCGGTTGCTGGCGGGCAAGCTGCGCCAGCGTGCCGAAGAAGCGGCGATCCGCCAGCGTGCCTTTGCCGACGACCTGCAACCCCGTGGCGGCCCGGCACCTCGCCAGCCGCTGGGGCGTGAAGGTGATGTGATCGAAGGCGAGTTCGAGCACCGCGACTCCAAGTAATACCCTCCCTGGCATGGCCCCTGCGGGTGCCTTGCCGGAGTAAAAATTTTCACCGCTGGCCCTTGTAATAAGCATATACGCCCTTATGTAACGGTCACCGCAAGGTTTCTGGTGGCGACACCAGACAGACTTCCGCGTTTCGCTTGGCGAACCGCGACCGGCACCGCCGGACTACCACCAGCCGGTACTGATACCGGCCGATGAAACTTACAATTAGGAGAGATCGACAATGAGCAAGCTTCGTCCTCTGCACGACCGCGTCGTTATCCGTCGCAGCGAAGAAGAAAAGAAAACCGCTGGCGGTATCGTTCTGCCAGGTTCGGCTGCTGAAAAAGCCAACCACGGTGTGATCCTCGCAGTTGGCCCAGGCAAGACGCTGGAAAACGGTCAAGTACGTGAGCTGGCTGTGAAAGTGGGTGACAAGGTTGTATTCGGTCCTTACTCCGGCAGCAACACTGTGAAAATCGACGGCGAAGACCTGCTGGTGATGGCTGAGAACGAGATTCTCGCTGTACTGGAAGGCTGATTTTCCCGCTCATTTTCCCGTTACTACAAAGTATTTAAGGAATATCGATCATGGCTGCTAAAGAAGTTAAATTCGGCGATTCCGCCCGTAAGAAAATGCTCACCGGTGTCAACATCCTGGCTGACGCAGTAAAAGCGACCCTGGGCCCGAAAGGCCGTAACGTGATCATCGAGAAGAGCTTCGGCGCTCCGACCATCACCAAGGACGGCGTTTCGGTCGCCAAAGAAATCGAACTGGAAGACCGTTTCGAAAACATGGGCGCGCAGCTGGTCAAAGACGTTGCCTCCCGTGCCAACGATGACGCAGGCGACGGCACCACCACCGCCACCGTTCTGGCTCAGGCAATCGTCAACGAAGGCTACAAAGCCGTCG